>NZ_QEYQ01000003.1:0-422956 GCF_024031555.1 Pseudomonas sp. G11-1
GCTGCACCGCTTGACACATCGGCCTGGAACGCTGCTGCTGTTCCGGGCCAGGGAGGCGCATTCTACAGGAGTCATACCCCGTGTCAACGCCTTCCTGAAAATCCTTTCTCACCCTGAAAAAGCGATGTTGCCGGCCTCTTCAGTGAGCGGCGCATTCTACGCCGTTTCGCTTGTCTGTCAACCCTCAAGTTATCGCTAACTTATTGATTGGCCTGGGCTTTTGGAAAAGCTCAGCGACTTGCGAGGGGCGCATTATAGGCTGCTGACAAATGCCGTCAAGCCTTTGTTGCAGCAATATTTCACCCAATAAAAAGCCCTGCACAAGGCAGGGCTTCATGAGCCGATCAGAAGCAGTCTTCGACCGACTTCAGCGGGTAGTGCGCCGGATAGGGCAGACGCGCAACGCCGCTGTCGATAGCAGCCTTGGCCACCGCAGCCGGGACCTTTTCAATCAGACGCACATCCATGGGCTTGGGAATGATGTACTCACGACCAAACTCCATCTCCAGTCCGCCGTAGGCTTCAGTGATATACGCCGGCACTGGCTCCTTGGCCAATTCGCGAATGGCGTGCACTGCTGCCATCTTCATTTCGTCATTGATGCGGGAAGCTCGCACATCCAGGGCACCACGGAAGATGAAGGGGAAGCAGAGTACGTTGTTGACCTGGTTCGGATAGTCGGACCGGCCAGTGGCCATGATCACATCCGGGCGCGCCGCATGGGCCAGCTCAGGGCTGATCTCGGGATCCGGGTTGGAGCAGGCGAATACGACAGGGTTCTCCGCCATCAGCTTGAGTTCGGCTGGCTGCAGCAAATTGGGACCGGACAGGCCAACGAAGACATCAGCGCCCTTCATTGCATCAGCCAATGTGCGCTTGTCGGTTTCCGAAGCGAAGATAGCCTTGTGCTCATTCAGGTCATCACGACCGGCATGGATAACACCCTTGCGATCGAGCATGGAGATGTTTTCGATGGTCGCACCCAGGCTGACCAGCAACTTCATGCAGGCAACAGCGGCCGCACCAGCACCCAGACAGACGATCTTGGCATCTTCCAGCTTCTTGTCGGCCAGCTCCAGCGCATTGATCATCGCCGCCGCGGTCACGATGGCGGTACCGTGCTGGTCATCATGGAAAACAGGGATATCGCACTGCTCGATCAGCGCGCGCTCGATTTCGAAGCACTCGGGCGCCTTGATGTCTTCCAGGTTGATTCCACCGAAGGTGCAGGAGATACGCTTGACGGTATCAATGAACGCCTGCGGGCTTTCGGATTCGACTTCGATATCGAAAACGTCAACACCAGCAAAACGCTTGAACAGCACCCCTTTGCCTTCCATGACCGGCTTGGAAGCCAGCGGGCCGAGATTGCCCAGACCGAGAATAGCCGTACCATCGGAAATAACCGCAACCAGGTTGCCCTTACCAGTGTACTTGTAGGCGTTATCCAGGTCCTTGGCGATTTCGCGCACGGGCTCAGCAACACCCGGACTATAAGCCAGCGCCAGATCACGCGCAGTGGCAGTAGGCTTGGTCAGCTCGACGCTCAATTTGCCCGGACGCGGGCTGGCGTGATATTCGAGCGCATCAGTTCTCAGATCAGACATGATTACGTTTCCGGTGAAGTAGCTTTATTATGTTGCGGACAATCGAGAATACAGAAAAGCCCTAACGCTCACAAGATCATTCCAACATCACCACTACCTGCAGCGATCTTGCGCGCTTCTTCCGGCATTACCGCCAATCAATCGAAATTTACCATTTTCGGTTCGCGCAGCGGCAACATAAAGCGCTTATGGTCACGGCGCCGCGCTCCCCGATCAACGACCCACCCCCGCACCTCCAGCGAACGTCCCCGCCAGCTGTCGAGCTGATCGAAGCCCTGCTGGTCCGCCGCAACACGCAACACCAACGGCCCATCGAGTTCAAGCCAGAGATAACGACCAGCCCGCTCGATGGACAGCACGCGCCCCCGAACCAATTGAAAGCCTCCCTGATGCACCTCGGCAGCCTGGATGATCGGCGCCTGCCGCCACACTCCCAGCTCAGCTTCCCGGGCAAGGGATTCCTGCCGCAAATGACAATCGAGCAGCGCCAGGTTGGGCGGAATACCTATGGCGAAGCCCATCCCGCTACGCAGCAACTGCGCCTCTATATTGGCACCTTGAATGTCGAACAGATGACCCAGCGTACGACCGTAATCATCCTGCGCATCCTCACCTACCAGCAACCGCAACCCAGCCTTCTCAACGAGCTGCTCGAGCTCAGTCCGAGCCCGCTGCGCATACGGCTCGGAGGCCTTGCCGCGACGACCGATCTCCGGCGCATTGATGCCGATCAGGCGCACCCGCCGACCATCAACCAACTCCAGCGTATCCCCATCGATGACATACCGACTGACCACTGGCTCGCCGATATCCGGTGAACTACCACAGGTACCAGCCAGCGCTGGCATGGCTGCCAGCCAGGCAATAAAAAAGGCGCCCCAACGGAGCGCCTTTTTCGAATCGGACATGACCACTGAATGGCCCGTCGATCTTATTTCTTGCTGGAAACAGCACCGAAACGCTGATTGAAGCGCTCGATACGGCCGCCGGTATCCAGAACCTTCTGCTTGCCGGTGTAGAACGGGTGGCATGCGGAGCAGACGTCCAGATAGATGCTCTTGCCCAGAGTGGAGCGGGTCTTGATGACATTGCCGCAACCACAGGTGGCTTCGATTTCTTCGTACGCAGGGTGCAAATCAGCTTTCATGGATGATTCCTCGGTTTTGTGTGCCGCCACCGGACCAACCTGATCAGGCACCGCACTGTAATGACGCATCCGGCATCGAACAATCGAATGGACCGGAAAACAGGCCGGCGATGATAACAGAATTCCGCTGCCGCGCAAGCATTACGCATGCCGCGGCGGGGAGGCGCTGAATATCGCGGCAGGCAATGCTACCATCACGGCTTGTCAGAACGGGATGTCACAGTGTCAGGACCGATTCTCCAGATTGCCCTTCCCTCTCCCCTGCGCCGCCTGTTCGATTACCGGGCGCCGGCGGGCCTGCGTTTGGACGATCTGCAGGTGGGGTTGCGCGTCAGCGTGCCCTTCGGCAACCGCCAGATGGTGGGCGTGATCGCAGCCATCAGCGACCAGTCGAGCGTGCCGGTGGGCAAGCTCAAGCGCGCCAGCGAATTGATCGATCACAGCCCGCTACTGCCCGATAGCCTGTGGAAGCTCTGCAGCTGGACTGCAAGCTACTACCAACATGGCCTCGGCGACACATTGAGCAGCGCCCTGCCGGTGCTGCTGCGGCGCGGTGAGCCGGCGATGGCTCGTCAGGACATGCTCTGGCAACTGCTCCCCGGCGCCTACCCCGAGCACCCCGCAATCAGCCGGGCGCCAAAGCAGAAGGAGGCGGTGCAGACCCTCAGCAGACACCCCCATGGCCTGTCGCACGCACTCATCAGCCAGTGGGGGCTGACCCGCGACGCCCTTGAATCGCTGGAACGCAAGGGCCTGGCCCAGCGCATCCATCAATCGCCGCACCACACCAGCGAACCCCAGCCGCTATTAAAGGAAACACCGCTGTCGCCCAATGGCGAACAGCAGGCCGCGCTGGATGCGATTACCGCGCGCGATGGGTTCCATGCCTGGCTGCTGGAAGGCGTCACTGGCAGCGGCAAGACTGAAGTCTACCTACAGGCCATCCAGCATTGCCTGCAACAGCAGCGTCAGGCGCTGGTACTGATCCCCGAGATCGGGCTGACGCCCCAGACCCTGGAGCGCTTTCGCCGCCGCTTCAGCGTACCGGTAGTCATACTGCATTCGGGGCTGAATGATCGCGAGCGCCTCGATGCCTGGATTGCCGCTCGCGACGGCGAAGCCGGCATCGTCATCGGCACCCGCTCGGCCATTTTCACTCCCCTGGCGCGGCCCGGACTGATCATCGTCGATGAGGAGCACGATCTCTCCTATAAACAGCAGGAAGGCCTGCGCTATAACGCTCGGGACCTGGCTGTCTATCGCGCCCACCTGGAACAGGTCGGGCTGATTCTCGGCTCCGCCACGCCATCCTTCGAAAGCCTGCATAATGTCCAGCGCGGGCGCTATCAGCGGCTGCGCCTGACCCAGCGCGCGGGCAACGCCAGCCCACCGACCATTCAATGCCTGGATATCCGCAGCCGACCACTGGAAGGAGGCATGTCGCGACCACTAATCCAGTTAATGGGTGAACATTTGCGGCGGGGCAACCAGGTGCTGGTTTTCATCAACCGCCGCGGCTTCGCTCCGACCTTGATGTGCCATGACTGCGGCTGGATGGCCGAGTGCCGCCGCTGTGATGCGCGCATGACTTTGCACCAGTCACCCGCACAGCTGCACTGCCACCATTGCGGCAGTCAGCGCGCGGTCGATCGCTGCTGCCCCAAATGTCAGAGCCAGGACCTGCGCCCTATCGGCGCCGGCACCGAGCGCACCGAGGAACATCTGACCGAGTGCTTCCCGGACTTTCCGATCCTGCGCATCGACCGCGACACCATGGCGCGCAAGCAGGCCATGCAGAGCATGCTGGCACGCATCCAGAGTGGCGCTCCCTGCGTGCTGGTGGGCACCCAGATGCTTGCCAAGGGGCATCACTTTCCAGACGTGACCCTGGTGGCCATCCTCGATGCCGACGGCGGCCTGTTTTCCGCTGACTTTCGCGGCCCCGAACGCATGGCGCAGTTGATCATCCAGGTAGCTGGCCGCGCTGGCCGGGCGAACAAACCCGGCCAGGTGCTGATCCAGACCCACATGGCCGAACACCAGTTGCTGCTGGATCTGACCGAGCATGATTATGACCGCTTCGCCGAGCGGGAACTGGCAGGCCGTGCCGCTGCGCAGCTGCCACCCTACAGCTTCATGGCGCTGTTGCGTGCCGAATCCAACGCGTCGGTGCAGACCAACCAATTCCTCGACGAGGCCTGCACCCTGGCCGAGCAGTTGACTGCCAGCCTGGACATCGCTGGCGTCGAGCTGCTCGGCCCGGTGCCCTCGCCCATGGAGCGTCGCGCCGGCCGTTATCGCGCTCAGTTGCTGGTCCAGGCCGGGCAACGCTCGATCCTGCATCAATTGCTGCACCATTGGCTGGCGGCACTGGAGCAGCACCCCCTGGCCCGCCGCGTGCGCTGGTCAATTGATGTCGATCCGCTGGATATGTTCTAAGCCCTAAGCGCACTGCCAGACAGAGGGATTTGGCAAGCAGCCCGTTAAGTCGGATAATGCCGGGTTTTCCACAGGCCGTTGCCGGATACTCCATTACCTATGAAAAACCTGATCAGCCAGTTGCTCGCCAACGCCGTCAGCACCCTGCAGAGTCAAGGTGTACTGCCCAGCGACATTTCCCCCAATATTCAGGTGGAAACCGCCCGGGACAAGAGCCACGGCGACTTTGCCAGCAACCTGGCGATGATGCTGGCAAAGCCCGCCCGCATGAAGCCCCGGGACCTGGCCGAACAGCTGGTTGCCGCGCTGCCGCACAGCGATGCAGTGGCTCAGGTCAGTATCGCCGGCCCCGGCTTCATCAACTTCTTCCAGGCCCGCGACTGGCTCGCTGCGCAGCTGCAGCAGGCGCTGGACGATCCGCAGTTGAACGTGCCCCAGGCCGAGCCAGCCCAGCGCGTGGTAGTGGACTACTCCTCCCCCAACCTGGCCAAGGAAATGCACGTCGGGCACCTGCGCTCGACCATCATCGGCGACGCCATGGCGCGAGTGCTCGAATTCCTCGGTCACGACGTCATCCGCCAGAACCATGTCGGCGATTGGGGCACCCAGTTCGGCATGCTGCTGGCCTACCTGGAAGAGAACCCGGTTACCGCCGAAGCCGAGCTGGGTGATCTGGAGAACTTCTACCGCCAGGCCAAGAAGCGCTTTGACGAAAGCGAGACCTTTGCCGACCGTGCCCGCGAACGGGTCGTACAACTGCAGGCGGGCGACGCCCAGTGCCTGGAACTGTGGAACCGCTTCAACAGCATTTCCCTGGGCCACTGCCAGGCGGTGTACGATCGCCTGGGAGTCAGCCTGACGCCCGCTGATGTGCGCGGTGAAAGTGCCTACAACAATCAGCTTGCCGACGTGGTCGACAGCTTGCAGCAGGCCGGCCTGCTGACCGAGAGCGAAGGCGCGCGTTGCGTCTTCCTTGACGAGTTCCGCAACAGCGAGGACAAGCCGCTGCCGGTCATCGTGCAGAAGGCCGGTGGTGGCTACCTGTACGCGACCACCGACCTGGCCGCCATGCGCTACCGTCAGCAGGCGCTGGGCGCTGACCGCGTCCTGTATTTCGTCGATCAGCGCCAGGCGCTGCACTTCCAGCAGGTGTTCGCCGTAGCCCGCAAGGCCGGCTTCGTCTCGCCTGACATGCAGCTGGAACATATGGGCTTCGGCACCATGAACGGCGCCGACGGCAAGCCGTTCAAGACCCGCGATGGCGGCACCGTCAAGCTGATCGATCTGCTGGACGAGGCCGAGGAGCGGGCCTACCAACTGGTCAAACAGAAGAACCCCGAGCTCGACAGCGCCGAGCTGCAGCAGATCGCCCGTGCCGTGGGTATTGGCGCGGTCAAGTACGCGGACCTGTCCAAGCACCGCAGCAGCGATTACAACTTCAACTTCGAACAGATGCTCAGCTTCGAAGGCAACACCGCGCCCTATCTGATGTATGCCTATACCCGGGTCGCCAGCGTGTTCCGCAAGATCGACCGCGACATGTCGCAGCTGGACGACCTCGCGCCGCTGGTCCTGCAGGACGAACCCGAAATCGATCTGGCTGCCCACCTCGCGCAGTTCGGCAGCCTGCTGCAATACGTGGCCCGCGAAGGCACGCCGCATTCGCTGTGCCATTATCTGTACGAGCTGGCCGGCCGCTTTTCCAGCTTCTACGAAAACTGCCCGATCCTGGCCGCCGAGGACCAGGCCCAGCGTGACAGCCGTCTGCGTTTGGCTGCACTGACTGGACGCACCTTGCGCCAAGGCCTTAACCTGCTCGGCATCACTACTCTGGAGCGCATGTAAGTCGCATGGCCAAAGCACGCAAGACACCCCGTCGCGGCGCCAGCCGCGCCCGGTCCAAACCCAGCCGACGAGTGCCTACCTGGCTGATTGCCGTATGCGGGGTGGTTCTGGGCCTGTTCGTCGCCTTTCTGTTTCAGCTGGAGCCTGGCCGCGAGACGGTAAAACGCAATACCGCCTCGCCCCAGCCTGCGGTAGCGCCGGCCCCCAGCAAGCCGGCCGGCCCCAGCTACGACTTCTACACGCTGCTGCCCGAGTCAGAAGTGGTGGTGCCCAAGGCCCCGCCCGCTCCGCCGCCGCCACCAGCGGCGAAAGCCGAACCGGAAGTAGCTGCCAAACCGACCTCCAGCACCCAGTACTATCTGCAGGCCGGCTCATTCCGCCAGCGCAGCGAGGCAGACCGGGTTCGCGCCCAGATCCTGCTCATGGGGCTGGATGTGCGACTGGAAGACGCCAAACTGGCCAACGGCGAAACCTGGCACCGGGTGCAGGTCGGCCCCTTCGGCGATCAGGGCAAATTGGCCCAGGCCGAACAGACCCTGGCCGGCAATGGCTTCAATAACCTGCTCCGGCAGCAGCGCACCACCAACCGCTGAGACCAGCCGCCGGCAGCTTGCACTGCCGGCATCCCTCCCCGGCTATCATCCGGCCGCCCCAACGTCTTGAATTCAACGCCAGCAGCCCCCAGATAACGGCAAAGGCAGCACGCCCGGCGTGTTGCGCTATCTGACCAGCCAACAGGAGCTGCGCGTGACTACAATCGTTTCAGTACGCCGCCACGGCAAAGTGGTAATCGGTGGTGATGGCCAGGTATCCCTGGGCAACACCGTAATGAAGGGCAATGCCCGCAAGGTCCGCCGCCTGTACAACGACCAGGTGATCGCCGGATTCGCCGGCGGCACGGCCGACGCCTTCACCCTGTTCGAGCATTTCGAAGGCCACCTGGAAAAACACCAGGGTCAACTGGTCCGCGCCGCCGTGGAAATGGCCAAGGAGTGGCGCACCGACCGCACCCTGCGCCGCCTCGAAGCATTGTTGGCCGTGGCCAACAAGGATGCCTCGCTGATCATTACCGGTAACGGCGACGTGCTCGAGCCCGAAGAAGGCATTATTGCCATCGGCTCCGGCGGCCCCTACGCCCAGTCAGCGGCCCGCGCCCTGCTGCGCAACACCGAGTTGTCGGCCCGTGAGATCGTCGAATCCAGCCTGAACATTGCCGGCGAAATCTGCATCTATACCAATCAGCATCACACTATTGAGGAGCTGGACGCCAATACCTGAGGCGCCCGGGAATCTGCACATGTCCATGACACCCCGCGAAATCGTCCACGAGCTGGACCGTCATATCATTGGCCAGCAGGAAGCCAAGCGCGCGGTCGCCATTGCCCTGCGCAACCGCTGGCGTCGTCAGCAGTTGCCTGATGCGCTGCGCCATGAAGTCACCCCGAAGAACATCCTGATGATCGGCCCCACCGGCGTCGGCAAGACCGAGATCGCCCGCCGCCTGGCGCGCCTGGCCCAGGCGCCCTTCATCAAGGTCGAAGCAACCAAGTTCACCGAAGTCGGCTATGTCGGCCGGGATGTGGAATCCATCATCCGTGACCTGGTGGACGCCGCGCTGAAGATGCTGCGCGAGCAGGAAATCACCAAGGTCGGCCACCGCGCCGAGGATGCCGCCGAGGAACGTATTCTCGACGCATTGCTGCCGCCGGCACGCCAGGGCACCAGCGATGAGCCGGTGCGCGAAGACAGCAGCACCCGCCAGCTGTTCCGCAAGCGCCTGCGTGAAGGCCAGCTGGACGACAAGGAAATCGACATCGAGGTGGCCGACGCCCCGGTAGGCGTGGAAATCATGGCGCCGCCCGGCATGGAGGAAATGACCAGCCAGCTGCAGAACATGTTCTCCAGCTTCGGCAAGAACAAGCGCAAGAGCCGCAAGCTCAAGGTCAGGGAAGCTTTCAAGCTGATCCGCGATGAGGAAGCCGCACGCCTGGTCAATGAAGATGACCTGAAGAGCCGTGCCATTGATGCAGTCGAGCAGAACGGCATCGTCTTCCTCGACGAAATCGACAAGGTCAGCAAACGCGCCAACAGCGGCGGCGGTGCGGATGTCTCCCGCGAGGGCGTGCAACGTGACCTGCTGCCGTTGATCGAAGGCTGCACGGTCAATACCAAGTTCGGCATGGTGCGCACCGACCACATCCTGTTTATCGCCTCGGGCGCCTTCCACCTGTCCAAGCCGTCGGATCTGATTCCCGAGCTGCAGGGCCGTCTGCCGATTCGTGTCGAGCTCCAGTCGCTGTCACCGGCGGACTTCGAGCGCATCCTCACCGAACCCGATGCCTCGCTCACCGAACAGTACCGGGCGCTGCTGCAGGCTGAAGGGCTGGAAATCGAATTCGCTACAGACGCCGTGGCCCGACTGGCGGAAATTGCCTGGCAGGTCAACGAGAAGACCGAGAACATCGGCGCCCGTCGCCTGCACACCGTGCTGGAACGTCTGCTGGAGGAAGTTTCGTTCGGCGCCGCCGATCTGGCTGCCAAGCAGAACGGCGAGAAGCTGGTGATCGACGCCGCTTATGTGAACGAGCACCTGGGCGAGCTGGCGGTCAATGAAGACCTGTCCCGCTATATCCTGTAACACGACACCGTCGGGGAGCCCGCCATGACCAGTCCGATACCGAGCAAGATCAAGCTGCGCAAGGCGTCCCGCACGTTGGAGCTGGAGTATGCCGATGGCCGGCAGTTCAGCCTGCCGGCGGAGTTCCTGCGGGTGCACTCACCCTCGGCGGAGGTACAGGGTCATGGCCGGCCAGTGCTGCAGACCGGCAAGCAGAATGTTGCCCTGACCGCCGTAGAGATGGCCGGCAATTACGCACTGAAACTGGTGTTCGACGATGGCCATGACAGCGGACTGTACAGTTGGGATTATCTGCTGAAACTGGGCGAGCACCAGGACGCACTGTGGCAGGAGTATCTCGATCAACTGCAAGCTGCCGGCGCCAGCCGTGATCCGGAGGTGTCGGTGGTGAAGGTGATGCTGTAAGGCCGTGAGCAGATAAAGGCCCGCCGCCCAGGGTCATCAGGGCGGCGGGCCTGGCATCACTGCTCCGTCGGTTTGCCCGGTTCGGCATCAGTGGCCGGTGCCGGCGCGGACTTGCCGCGGGTGGCGGCCTTTGGCGCGGTAGCACGGCGGCGGGTGGCAGGCTTCACCGGCGCGGCGGCTCCCGCCTTGGTGCTGGCCGGCTTGGTGCTGGTCGACCTGGTATTGGTCGGCTTGCTCGCAGCAGGTTTGGCTGCAGTCGACCTGGCCCGCCTGGGCGTAGCCTTGGCTGGCGTCGCCGCCTCGGCTGCTGCCTGAGTCACCGAATCGGCGATCACGGTGGAACTGGCAGTTGCCGCGGCAGCCGTCGCCGGCTTGCGGGCAGTACGGGTCGGCTTGGCGGCAGCGGCCGGCTTGGTACTGCGCTGCCCCACCGCACGGGTCAGTTCGGCAACACGTTGCTCCAGCGCCCGCAGCTCTTCCTGACGCGCCAGACCCAGCCGCTCGACCGCGCCCGCCACGCGCTTGTCAAACATCTCCTCAAGGCCACCGAACTTGTCGGATAACTTGCTCCGCGCCTTGTCCACCTTGGCCCGCGCGCCATCCAGCGGATCCTTCTTGCTGCGGGTGCCTTTGCTGGCGCTTTTGCCGGTTTCGGCTTTGGCCGATTTCTCTGCCTGCTCACCGTCTCGAATCAGGGATTCGAACAACTTGGCGCCTTCCTTGCCCATACGGGTGTAAGCACCCAGGCCCGCCAGCCAGATCTGCCGGGAATACCCCTCCAGACCTTCCACCCAATCATTATCCTTGCCTTCCCGCTTCTTCTTGTCCGCCATGAATAGACTCCTTGTGAGCCGCTGCCGATGAGATTATCCAGCTTAGCAGAGGTCACGCCGAGTGCTATTGCGCTGCGTCAAGCGAGATATTTGTTCAGCGCCTTCTCGATCTCACCCTTCACCATGCCGGCCATCGGGGTGAGCATCATCCCCAGCTTGACGGCCACCCGGACGCTGTCTTCGCCAACCAGGATGCTGCCATCCACACCGCTGCGCTGGAACGTCAGTTCATCGTCCTGCCAGGTGCATTTGGCATCCAGCTTGGCAGCCAGCTTATCGGCCATTTTCTGGGCGCGTTCCTTCGCTGCTTCCTTGCCCAATGCGTGCTCGCGGGTGATTTCTACGGTTGCCATCTCTGTCCCTTCCAGTATGGTTGAAAAAAGACGCATAGCATGCCGCATCGTGCGCCTGCATGCGACATTAAATGCCCCTCCGGGCCCGCAAATACAGGTAGAATGGCCCATCAATTTGCCAAGGCAGATGCTCCCATGACAGACAAGTCCAGCACAGACCGCACTACCCACTTCGGCTACCAGACCGTTCGCGAATCGGAAAAGGCCGCCAAGGTGGCCGAGGTCTTCCATTCGGTCGCCGCCAAATACGACCTGATGAACGACCTCATGTCAGGTGGCGTCCACCGGATCTGGAAACGCTTCACCATCGAGCTGTCCGGCGTGCGACCCGGCAACCGGGTGCTGGATATCGCTGGCGGCACTGGTGACCTGACACGCAAGTTCTCCAGCCTGGTGGGCCCGACAGGTGAGGTGGTGCTGGCTGATATCAATGCCTCCATGCTGCGCGTCGGCCGCGACCGCCTGCTGGACAAGGGCGTAGCCGGCAATGTGCGTTTCGTGCAGGCCGATGCCGAGAAACTGCCCTTCCCGGATAACCATTTCGACTGCATCACCATCGCCTTCGGCCTGCGCAACGTCACCCACAAGGAAGACGCCATCGCTTCCATGCTGCGTGTGCTCAAGCCCGGCGGGCGCCTGCTGGTGCTGGAGTTCTCCAAACCGGAGAACGAGCTGCTGTCCAAGGCCTACGATCAATATTCCTTCACCATGCTGCCGCTGATCGGCCGCATGGTGACCGGCGATCCGGAAAGCTATCGCTATCTGGCCGAATCGATCCGTATGCATCCGGACCAGGAAACCCTCAAGGGCATGATGGAAACCGCTGGTTTCGCCCGGGTGACGTACCACAACATGACCGGTGGCATCGTGGCCCTGCACCGGGGCATCAAACCCTGATGCTGTTGAGCACCGCCCTGCTGGCCGGTGTCGAGCGCAGTCTTGCACTGGCCATCGATCAGGACCCGCTGACCGCCCAGCGACTGGCGGCCCTGGAGGGGCGCGCCATCCTGTTGTGCGTACGCCAGCCCGACCTGCAGCTGTACCTGTTGCCGGGGCACGGCGGAGTTCGCCTGGCGCAGCATTATGAGTACGACGTCGACTGCACCCTCAGCGCCCCGGCGAGCCTGCTGGCCCGCCTGGCGCTGAGCAGCAACCGCCAGCAACTGTTGTTGTCACCGGAGCTGGAACTGACCGGGGATACCCAGGTGCTGGTGCAGCTGCAGAACATTTTCAACGACCTGCAGATCGATGGGGAGGCCGCCCTGGCCCGCTGGCTGGGACCCGTTGCCGCGCATGCTCTCGGCAATCTGGCGCGTGGCAGTCGGAACTGGCTCGGCACCACCCGGCAGAGCCTGCAACGCGCGGTCGGTGAATACCTCACTGAAGAGGGCCGGCAACTGGTCGGCCGCGCTGAAGCCGACGCCGCCGCGGCGTCGATCCATGAATTGCGCCTGCAGCTGGACCGGCTGGACGCGCGCATACGCCGCCTTGAGCTGCCTGAAACGGGACCTGACGACGCATGAACCTGACCGCTTTTCTGCGCCTGTTTCGCATTCTGCTGGTGTTTACCCGCTACCGTCTGGATCAGTTGATCCAGCCACTGCCGCTGCCCTGGTATGGCCGGCTGATGCTGTTCGGGCCATGGAAGCTGTATCCGGCCCCCCGGGACCTGAGCCGCGGCCTGCGCCTGCGCCTGGCCCTGGAAAGCCTGGGCCCGGTGTTCATCAAGTTCGGCCAGATCCTGTCGACCCGCCGCGATCTGCTGCCCGACGACATCGCCATCGAACTGGCCTTCCTGCAGGACAAGGTACCGCCCTTCCCCTCCGATGAGGCACGCCAGCGTATCGAAGAACAGCTGGGCATGCCGATCGAAGCGGTATTCGCCGAGTTTTCCGATACACCACTGGCCTCGGCTTCCGTCGCCCAGGTACATACCGCCCTGCTGCATGACGGCAGCGACGTGGTCGTCAAGGTCGTGCGCCCAGGGATCGAAGAAGTCATTCATCAGGACATCCAATGGCTGTACCTGGCGGCGCGCACCCTGGAGCGCGTCTCCCGCGAGGGGCGGCGGCTGCGTCCGGTGGAAGTGGTACGCGATTACGAGCAGACCATCTTCGACGAGCTGGACCTGTATCGTGAGGCCGCCAACGCCTCGCTGCTACGGCGTAACTTCCTCGGCTCGCCGGTACTCTATGTGCCGACCATCTATTGGGACTGGTGCCGCCACAAGGTACTGGTCATGGAGCGCATCAGCGGCATCCCGGTGACCGACATCGACGCCCTGCGCGCCCAGGGCACGGACATGAAGAAGCTGGCCGAGCGCGGCGTCGAAGTATTCTTCTCCCAGGTGTTCCGCGACAGCTTCTTCCACGCGGACATGCACCCGGGCAATATCTTCGTCTCCCGCCATCAGCCGCAGGAACCGCAGTACATCGCTATCGACTTCGGCATCGTCGGCAGCCTGACGCCGGAGGACCAGACCTATCTGGCGCGCAACCTGATGGCCTTCTTCAAGCGCGACTATCGCCGCGTGGCGCAGCTGCACATCGACTCTGGCTGGGTGCCGCCGGAGACCCGGATCAACGAATTCGAGGCCGCCATCCGCAGCGTCTGTGAACCTATCTTCGAGCGTCCATTGAAGGACATCTCCTTCGGCCAGTTGCTGCTGCGCCTGTTCCAGACTGCCCGGCGCTTCAACATGGAAGTGCAACCGCAATTGGTGCTACTGCAGAAAACTCTGCTCAATATCGAGGGGCTGGGGCGCCAGCTGTACCCCGATCTGGATCTGTGGAGCACCGGCAAACCCTATCTTGAGCGCTGGATGCGTGAGCGCGCTGGTCCGCGGCATCAACTGCAGAACCTGCGACAGCACCTGGAGCGCATCCCGCCGCTGCTGGAAACCACCCACCGGGCGCTGGACAATATCGCCCAACGGGATCACCATGCCCCCGCCAGCCGTCACAGCGATGCTCTCGCCCTGCGGGTGATAGGTGTGGTGCTGGTGGCACTGGGCGCCAACGGTCTGGGTACGGACATGAACCTGTGGACCGAGGCCCAGCCGATGTACTGGCTGTTACTGGCCGCCGGGAGCTGGCTGGTATTGCGGCGCGACGGCAGCAACCCAAAACGACTCTGACGACCAACCGATATGACCGATACCCGAACCGATACCGACTGGCTGGACTGCATCAAATGGGACGCCGACGGCCTGATCCCTGCCATCGCCCAGGACGCCGCCAGCGGCCGCGTACTCATGGTCGCCTGGATGAACCGCGAAGCGCTGCAACTCACCGCAGCGGAAGGCCGCGCCGTCTACTGGTCCCGCTCCCGGCGCAAGCTGTGGCGCAAGGGTGAAGAGTCGGGCCATATACAAGTGCTGCATGAGCTGCGCCTGGATTGCGACAACGACGTGATCATCATGCAGGTCGAGCAGCGCGGCGGCATTGCCTGCCACACCGGTCGGGAAAGCTGCTTCTACAAGGTTTTCAGGGATGGTCACTGGCAGGATAGTGATCCTGTCATCAAAAACCCGGAACATATCTATGAGCACAAGCATGAATGACACTCTGGCGCGTCTGGCCGAGGTGCTGGAACAGCGCAAACAAGCAGCAGCGGACAGCTCCTATGTCGCCAGCCTGCATGCCAAGGGTCTGAACAAGATCCTGGAAAAGGTTGGCGAGGAATGCACCGAAACCCTGCTGGCGGCCAAGGATTGTCAGCACAGCGCGGACAAAAGCGAGCTGATTTATGAAACCGCCGATCTGTGGTTTCATAGCATGGTCATGCTCAGTCACCTGGGCCTGGGCCCGGATGATGTACTGCAAGAACTGGAACGGCGTTTTGACTTGTCCGGCCTGGCCGAAAAAGCAGCGCGCACACACGAATAGGGCTTTGCCCTGGAGGTTGAGATGGGTTTTGGTGGAATCAGTGTCTGGCAACTGGCGATCGTCCTGCTGATCGTCATCCTGTTATTCGGCACCAAGCGATTGAAAGGCATCGGCTCGGACGTCGGCGAGGCCATCAAGGGCTTTCGCAAGTCGATGAATGATGACGACAAGCCCGCCGTGGAAGACAAGCAGGGCGAAACGCTGGATGTCCAGGCCGAGAAGAAAACGGAATCCACACCCCACAAGGACTGACGGTCCATGTTCGATATCGGTTTTCTGGAAATGCTGGTGGTGGCGATCGTCGCCCTGCTGGTGCTCGGCCCCGAGCGCCTGCCCGGTGCGGTGCGCATGGCCGGCCTGTACCTGGGGCGGATCAAGCGCAGCCTGGCGGATGTACGCAGCCAGGTAGAGCGCGAGCTGGGGGCTGACGAAATACGCCAGACCCTGCATAACGAAAAGATCATGGCCGATCTGGCGAAGAAGAAGCCGGGTGAGTCCAACGTCAAACGTAACATCACTGCGACAGCTGACGAGACCAGGCCCGAGCCGCCCGAGGTCGACACTTCGGCACCGGCCGAGCCCACTCCACCGGTTGCCGTTACGGCTGCCAGCCCCACTGACGATGATCCGACTGCACCCAAATGAGTAAAAAGTCCCCGATCCAGACCAACCTCGGCGAGATGCCGCTGGTCGCGCACCTGACCGAACTGCGTTCGCGCCTGCTGCGCATCGTGTTGATCTGGATGTTGATCTTCGCCGGCCTGTTCTACTTCGCCAACGACCTCTACACCTTCATCTCCGAGCCGCTGCGGGCCTACCTGCCCGAAGGCACCAGCATGATCGCCACGGATGTGGCCTCGCCCTTCCTGACGCCGTTCAAGCTGGCGCTGATCAGCGCGTTATTCCTGGCCATGCCCTTTGTCCTGCACCAGATCTGGGGGTTCATCGCGCCCGGTCTGTACAAGCATGAGAAGCGCATCGCCCTGCCGCTGCTGGCATCGAGCATCATCCTGTTCTATGCCGGCATGGCGTTCGCCTACTTCGTGGTGTTCCCCCTGGTGTTCGGCTTCTTCACCAGCGCCGCCCCCGAAGGGGTGACGGTAATGACCGACATCAACAGCTACCTCGACTTCGTCATGACGCTGTTCCTGGCCTTCGGCCTGTCCTTCGAGATTCCGGTGGCCACGGTCCTGCTGGTGTTGTCCGGCGCGGTCGACGTCGCCAAGCTCAAGCAGATTCGGCCCTATGTGGTGGTCGGCTGTTTCGTCATCGGCATGGTGCTGACCCCGCCGGACATCATCTCCCAGACGCTGCTGGCCGGCCCCATGTGGTTGCTCTATGAGGTCGGAATCCTGTTCGCCGGGCTGCTCAAACCGGTGACCCGCACGACCGAAGCCGAAACCGAAGACGACACCCCCTCCGCATGAACCTGTTGCTGCTTGAGGAGCAGGATTTCATTGCTCCGCAGCAGGTGCGGCTGAGCGGCCGGCGCCTGCAGCATATGCTGGAGATCCAGCAGGTAGCCGTCGGCGACAGCTTGCGGGTCGGGGAAGTGAACGGCTTGATGGGCCAGGGCACCGTGCTAGCGCTGGACCAGCAGCAGGCCGAGCTGCAGATCAACCTGACCCAGCCACCGCCCGCCAAGTTGCCCCTGACGCTGTTGCTGGCCATGCCTCGCCCCAAGATGTTCCGCCGCATCCTGCAGCACTGCGCCACACTCGGCGTGGCCGAGATCATCCTGCTGAACAGCTATCGGGTGGAAAAGAGCTTCTGGCAGACGCCCTTCCTGCAGCCTGAGGTGATTCGGGAGAATCTGTTGCTGGGCCTGGAGCAGGCGCGCGATACGGTGCTGCCCAGCGTGCGCATCGAGAAACGCTTCAAGCCTTTTGTCGAAGACCAGCTCCCGACGCTGGTAGCCGGGACCACGGGACTGGTAGCCCACCCCGGCGACTTTCCCACCTGCCCAAGGGCGCTGGCTGGCCCGGTCACCCTGGCCATCGGCCCGGAAGGCGGCTGGATCCCCTATGAAGTGGACAAGCTCTGCGCCGCCGGCTTGCAGCCGGTACAGCTGGGTGAACGCATCCTGCGGGTAGAAACCGCCGTGAACGCACTGCTTGCCCGGCTGTTCTGATCATCTGACCAGATGGGAGAAAAGCAGCGCTTGTATCAGCGATCCTGATTCCCCGCCTGGCGCGCCAACCTCGGGGGAATGAGCTCGCCAGTCGCATCCTGCCAGCCATCTCCCACCTCGATCTGCACATCCCGCGCCGCTACCGGTTCACCACATTCGGAACAGACCGTCACCGGTCGCATGACCTGGCCGCAGCCCTTGTGGATATGGCGGATCGGTGCGCCCCGCTCGTCGGCCATGTGCCGGTCACCCCAGCTGACCAGCGCCAGCATCACCGAATGCAGCTCCAGCCCGCGCTCGGTCAACCGGTACTCTTCGCGCAGCGGGCGCTGCTGATAGGGCACCCTGGCCAAGACTCCGTACTCGACCAGCTTCTTCAGGCGATCAGCCAATACGTGACGGGTGACCCCAAGGCGCTTTTCAAACTCATCGAAACGGCGAACGCCGAGAAAGCAATCGCGCAGCACCAGCAAGGTCCAGCGGTCACCGACCACCGCCAGGGTGCGGGACAATGAACAGGGCTGCTGGTCCAACTCTTCCCAACGCATACTCGACTCCTCGTTCGTACAGGGCCACAGGATAGCTTGACAAGTTCCAAAAAGAAACTGACTATCTAATCAGTTCCAAAAAAGAACCGATAAGGAGTACCCCATGTCCAGACCACCCGTTGCCGTTGTCATCGGCGCCGGCGATGCCACCGGCGGGGCCATTGCCCGGCGCTTCGCCCGTGAAGGTTTCACCCTGTGCGTCACCCGCCGCCAGGCCGATAAACTTGAGCCGCTGGTCAGCGATATCGCAGCGGCCGGCGGCGCCGCCCATGCCTTTGGTTGCGATGCCCGCAGTGAAGAACAGATGGTCGCGCTGTTCAGCGATATCGAACGGGACATAGGTCCCATCGAGGTGGTGGTGTTCAATATCGGCGCCAACGTACGATTCTCGATTACCGAAACCACCGAACGGGTGTACCGCAAGGTCTGGGAAATGGCGGCGCTGTCGGGCTTCCTCACCGGCCGCGAAGCAGCCAAGGCGATGTTGCCCCGCGCTCGCGGAACCATCATTTTCACCGGTGCCACCGCCTCGCTGCGGGGCGGCAATGGTTTCAGTGCCTTCGCCGGCGCCAAGTTCGCGCTGCGCGCCCTGGCCCAGAGCATGGCGCGCGAACTCGGGCCGCAGGGCATTCATGTCGCCCATCCGATCATCGACGGAGCCATCGACACCGCGTTTATCCGCGACAACTTTCCCGAGCGCTACGCGTTGAAAGACCAGGGCGGCATTCTCGACCCGGAGCACATCGCCGAACAGTACTGGCAACTGCATTGCCAGCCACGGGACTGCTGGACCCATGAACTGGATCTGCGGCCCTGGATGGAAACCTTCTGACCCCCACCACCACAGGACAAGGCACATGAACAAGAAAGTCGAATTCTATTTTGATGTAGGCAGCCCTGCCAGTTACCTGGCCTGGACCCAGATCGCCAGCCTGGCGCAGCGCCACGATGCCGAACTGGCATACAAGCCGATGCTGCTGGGCGGGGTGTTCAAGGCCACCGGCAATAGCTCCCCGGCAACCGTGCCGGCGAAGGGGCGCTATACCCGCGAGGATTTTCAACGTTACGCGCGGCGCTATGCTGTGCCGTTCCAGCACAATCCGTTCTTCCCGATCAACACCATGCAGCTGATGCGCGGCGCGGCCGCCTACCTGGGTACTGATCGCTTCATCCCGTACGTCAATGCTGTGTTTCAGGCCATCTGGGTCGATCAACAGGATATGGGCAACCCCGAGGTGGTCGCCGCCGTACTGGGTCGCCACGGTTTTGATATGGCTGAACTACAGCAGAAGATCAATGATCCGGTGGTGAAAGACCAGCTGCGGCAGATCACCGAAGAGGCCATCGAACGGGGCGTCTTCGGTGCGCCGACCTTCTTTGTCGGGAACGAAATGTTCTTCGGTCAGGATCGGCTGGAATTCGTGGAGGAAGCGTTGAACCGAGCTCAGTGATCGCAAGTTGATGTGGGAGCGGCCTTGACTTGATAACCTGCCGGGCATAGCGTGAGCAGCGCATCGGCCCGGTATGGACTTCATGATTTCACTTGCATTCAAGGCGCTGCTCGGCGCACTGGCGGTTCTGCTCATTGCGCTGCTGGCGCGCTCCAAGAGTTTCTATATCGCCGGACTGGTGCCGCTGTTTCCCACCTTTGCGGTGATCGCCCACTACATTATCGGCAGCGCCCGCCCGGCGGCGGACCTGCGTACCACGGCCATCTTCGGCTTATGGTCGCTGTTGCCCTACGCCATCTATCTTGCGGTGATCGCCTGGGGTGCCGGCAAGCTGCCGCTGCCTGCCATCCTGCTGTTGGCGCTGCTCGCCTGGGGCGTGGCCGCGACGCTGCTGATCATGCTGTGGGTGCGGTTCCAGCCAAGCTGAGGTCAGGTTTCCAGCAGCAGGGTCACTGGCCCGTCATTGACCAGATGCACCTGCATGTCCGCACCGAACCGCCCGGTAGCCACCTGTGACCATTGTTCGCGCGCCCGCTGCAGCAGGTAATCGAACAATTCGGCAGCCTGCTGCGGTGGCGCCGCGGTGGAGAATCCCGGGCGCAGCCCCTTGCGCGTATCGGCCGCCAGGGTGAACTGGGATACCAGCAACAATCCGCCCTGTACGTCCTGCACCGAGCAATTCATGCGCCCCTCGGCATCACTGAAGACACGATAGTTGAGCAACTTGTGCAACAGCCGGTCGGCACTGGCCCGATCATCCTGCGGCTCGATGCCAACCAGCACCAGCAAGCCCTGATCGATGGCGCCGACAATCTCGCCCGCCACCTCCACCCGGGCCTGGCTGACCCGCTGCAACAACCCCTTCATGCTATTCCGCCTCCGGCGCCAGCTTCAGCAGTTGCCGGGCCATGCTCTGGGTAGCGCGCACCAGGGCATCGGCAATACCCGGCTCGGAAGCCGCGTGACCCGCATCGCGGATGATCTGCAATTCGCTGCCGGGCCAACGCTGATGCAGCGCGTGGGCATTATCCAGCGGACAGACCATATCGTAGCGACCATGGACGATGATGCCGGGGATATGTGCAATCTTCGGCATATCGCGCAGTAGCTGATCCGGTTCAAGAAAAGACTGGTTGATGAAGTAGTGGCACTCAATCCGCGCCATGGCCAGCGCTCGCCGCGACTCGGTAAAGCGATCGACTAGCTGGGCACTGGGCCGCAAGGTGGCGCAGCAACCCTCCCAGCCGGACCAGGCCCGGGCCGCATGCATCTGGCAGATTTCATCGTCCCCGGTCAGGCGTCGGTAGTAGGCGGCTACCATGTCATCGCGCTCCGCCTCCGGGATCAACGCCTGGTAGCTCTCCCAATAATCGGGAAAGATGCGGCTGGCACCCTCCTGATAGAACCAGTGGATGTCCTCGTCGCGGCACAGGAAGATCCCGCGCAGAATCATGCCCAGCACCCGATCAGGGTGCGCCTGGGCATAGGCCAGGGCGAGGGTCGAACCCCAGGAACCGCCAAACAGCACCCACTTGTCGATCCCCAGGTGGATGCGCAGCGCCTCCATATCCTCGATCAGCGCGGCGGTGGTGTTGTTCTCCAGGCTGGCGTGGGGCGTGGAACGGCCGGCACCACGCTGGTCGAAGGTGATGATGCGGTAGATCGACGGATCGAAGAAGCGCCGGCTCAGGTTGTCGCAGCCACCACCCGGCCCACCATGAATGAACACCACCGGCAGCCCGTCTTCCTGACCACTCTCGTCGACATAAAGCACATGGGGCGCTTCGACCGCCAGATCATGACGGGCGAAGGGCTTTATCTCCGGATACAGCAGTTGCATGGTTCATACTCCCGGGTTGGCGGCCAGGCCGCATCAGGTAAGGCTCAGCCGCCGAAGGGGCGGACACCGATCAGCGCGCCGTGCAACCACATGGCAAAGACCACCCAGGCGACCAAGCCGACCACTATGGCAATCAGGTCCCGACTGAAGCCGACCGCCGGATAGCGCACACCAGCCAGACGATCACGCCGGCGCGATACCACATACAGCGCTACCGCCCAGGCGAGGAAACCACCAAACAGCAGCAGGTCGGCCAGCGTGCCATTGGCGATCAGGTGGGCGATGGCCCAGAACTTGACGCCCAGCAGCATGGGATGGCCGACCCGGGCCTTGATATGAGTTCCGGGAATATAGGTGGCCGCCAACAGGATGAAGGCCGGAACCGTCAGTAGCGCAGCAAGATGGCGGGTCCACATGGGCGACAGCCACAGCCAGGTCGGCGACAACCGTGCCTGCCCGTAGCCCCAGATGATCAGCAGCAGCCCCACCAGCGAAACAACAGCATAGAATCCCTTCCAGGCCAGCAAGCCGCGCCGGTCGATCTGCGCGACCCGCCAGTCAGCAGCAAACAGGCGAGTTGAATGTATCCCGAGAAACAGCACCAAACCCAATATCAACGCCAGCATGTAGATCTCCTTGATTATTATCAGTGTTCCAGACGGGCCTTGAGCGAACCCTCAGCCGAGCGCAGCAGCAAGGCACCGGTATCGTCGAAATCAAAGCCCTGCAGGCTCTGCAGATTGCGCAGCACCCGTTGCTCCTGTTCCATCAGCGAAGGCGCGCAGGCCATGCGGGTGGTGGCCGGCTGATTGATGGTCAGGCTTTCACCGGTCAGTTGGTATTCTCCCATGAAGTTGTTGCAGGAGGCACGGCCATTCACCTGGCCGTTACGCCAGAAATTCAGGGTCACACGGGAGCGGTCGATAATGCCACCGCCATTGATATCCTCCACTACCCACTCGCCGCCCTGCAGCAGCCGCGCCGGGTCACCACCGCAGCCGTTCAGGGTAACGCCGTCCACCTGCACGCTGACCTGCTGCGGATAGGGCATTCCGCTCATGGTGTCACGGCACAGCTGATCGCTGGCCTGCAACCGAATCGGTGGGTTGCCGCTGGTCACCACCTCGCCGGCGGTCTCGCCCGCCATATAGGGCTGGGCCGGTGATTCACCTTCGTTGAGCCGGTTCAGGGTCATTTGACCACCCTCCAACGTCACCGACCAGAAGGGCTCGTTGCCAGCGGCGCGATAGGGTTCGATGATGCTGTCGCTCGGCGCGCACAGTGGGTAGTCGTCACCGCGCAACACCAGCCAGGCTTGCTGACCCTTGAACCACAGGCTGGTCTCCGGCTCCCCCGCAGCCACATAACGCGCACCGGAGGCGCTGATCGCCCGGCTCAGGGCGAATTGCTCATCGCCGACCGTCAGCAGCAGGTCATCATCGCCCTTGGCGGAAATCGGCAGGCGCCCGCAATTCAGCTCGGCGGTAAAAGGCTCACCACCACCGATCCGGGGCACGGTGGTATCCGGCGCCGAGGTGCTGCAACCGGCCAGCGTGGTCAGGGCAGCGGCAAGCACGGCCGATGGCAGGATCTTGGTATGCATGGTCAGACTCCTCGAATATGGATCGATACGACAGTAAGGTATCCCGGGCTCAGAATGAGGAACCCGGCTGGGTCAGAAATTGCAATTCTTCCTCGGTGGAGGCTCGTCCCAACACGCGGTTACGATGCGGATAGCGACCGAAGCGCCGCAGGATATCCCGGTGCTGCAGTTCGAAGTCCAGACTGGATTCCATACCGGGTGTGTCAAACAGCACGACCGCCCGCTCATGGACCACCAGCGACTCACTGTGCATGAATGGCATATACAGGAAGCTGCGCGGTGTCACCGGCAGGGCCATATCGGCGCCGGCGGCAATAGCCTCCTGGGCCAGCACCAGCGCGATCCCGTCATGGGCGAAAGAATCGGGTTGGTCGCGGTGGATGTTGCGCGAGAACTGGTCGAGCAGAATGATCTCGGCCAGCCGCCCCTCGGGCGTGGCGCGCCATTCCCATAGCTCACCCCTGGCGGCCTGCCGATGCAGCTCGCCAAAGCGTTGCTCGATCAATTGGTCCAGCTGCGCATCTTTCTTCCACCACATCGCCGGCTTGAGCTGATCAAACCAGAAATCGAGAATCTGCTGGTGCATTGGTCCCTCCGCTTGCTGCTGGGGAAAACAGTCCCAGTGTAACCAATCTGCCGGCCCGGCGCCGGGCGACACAATGAAGCAGTCAGCAATAGCAAAGCCAGGCGCTTGCTGTATAATCGCCGGTCGCAGGAGAGAGGGGCCCCAGGCCTCCGCCGAAGGCGCAAACTCCCATAATCGCTCAGGTACCCATTACTGCGAACCACAGGACACCCGATACTGCCCAGCGCAGCGGGTGACCGCACAGCCAGCTGGAGAGAGGTTGCCAAGGCAACCCACCGAAGGGGCAAGCAGTCCATGACTGCGTAAACTCTCAGGTAAAAGGACAGGGGGAGAGGCGTCACAGCTTGCAGGAGTTCTGTGTGCTTCTCTACATCTATCTGATCGCCATCACTGCCGAAGCCATGTCCGGCGCCCTCGCTGCCGGCCGCCGCAACATGGACATGTTCGGTGTCGCCTTCATAGCCTTCATCACTGCTCTGGGCGGCGGCACGGTCCGCGACATGCTGCTGGGCAACTACCCGGTCACCTGGACCCAGCATCCGGAGTACATCTACCTGACCATCTCCGCTGGCCTGCTGACCGTGCTGATCGCCCGTTTCATGCACCGGTTGCACAGCCTGTTCCTGATCCTCGATGCCATGGGGCTGATCGCCTTCACCGTGATCGGCTGCAACGTCGCTCTGCGGCTCGATTACCCCACCCCGGTCGTGATCATGGCCGGCATCACCACGGGTATTTTCGGCGGCATTCTGCGCGACCTGCTGTGCAATCGCACACCCATGGTGCTGCGCAAGGAGCTGTATGCCAGCGTTTCACTGGCGGTGGCGATTCTCTATCTGGTGTTGCGTCACTGGGGCATCAACCATGACGTGAACCTGCTGGCCTCCTTCAGCTTCGGCCTGGCAGTGCGGCTGGCGGCAATTCGCTGGTCGCTGGCACTGCCGGTGTTTTCCTACGCGCCGGGGCGCTGGAACGACTGATTCTCGAGCCGGCAACTGGCAAGGCTGCCTATTCCCCCGTATGGTCTACATTAAGAGCTGAAGCCATGCGAGAGAGCTTCGCCAGATGCCTGATAAGGAGGACGCCCCGTGAGTGATTCAAACAGTAAAACGCCAACCGGCTCGACCATGAGTACCGGCGCACCGGCACCCAGCGATCGCAATTCTCTGACCATTGGCGCCAATGGCCCGATCATGCTCCATGATGTGCACTTTCTGGAGCAGATGGCCCATTTCAACCGTGAGAAGGTGCCCGAGCGCCAACCCCATGCCAAGGGCGCCGGCGCCTTCGGTGTGTTCGAAACCACCGAAGATGTGTCCGCCTACACCAAGGCGGCGCTGTTCCAGAAAGGTAGCCAGACCGAGATGCTGGCGCGCTTCTCCACCGTTGCTGGTGAGATGGGCAGCCCGGATACCTGGCGCGACGTGCGCGGCTTTTCGTTGAAGTTCTATACCGACGAAGGCAATTACGACCTGGTCGGTAACAACACGCCGATCTTCTTCGTGCGTGACCCGATGAAATTCCCCCACTTCATCCGCAGCCAGAAACGCCTGCCCGACTCCGGCCTGCGCGACAACCACATGCAGTGGGACTTCTGGACCAACAACCCCGAATCGGCGCATCAGGTAACCTACCTGATGGGGCCCCGCGGCCTGCCGCGCACCTGGCGCCACATGAACGGCTACGGCTCCCATACCTTCATGTGGGTCAATGCCGCCGGTGAGCGCTTCTGGGTCAAGTATCACTTCCATACCGAGCAGGGCATGGAGTTCTTCAATAACGCCGAAGCCGCCGACATGGCGGGGATCGATGCGGACTATCACCGCCGCGATCTGTTCGAGGCCATTGCCCGCGGCGAGTACCCCAGCTGGATCATGTCAGTGCAGGTCATGCCCTATGCCGACGCCGCCACCTACCGCTTCAACCCCTTCGATCTGACCAAGATCTGGTCGCACAAGGATTACCCGCTGATCAAGGTCGGCAAGATGACCCTGACCCGCAACCCGGTGAATTTCTTTGCCGAGATCGAGCAGGCGGCCTTCTCGCCTGGCAACACGGTCCCGGGTATCGGCCTGTCCCCGGACAAGATGCTGCTGGGCCGCGCCTTCGCCTACAACGACGCGCAGCGCAACCGCATCGGCACCAACTTCCATCAGTTGCCAGTGAACCGCCCCAAGGTGGCGGTCAACACCTACATGTTCGATGGTCAGATGACCTACGAGCACAGCGGCAACGCACCGGTGTACGCACCCAACAGCAGCGATCGCAGCTGGGCGGACAGTACCGGCAAGATGGAGGATGGCTGGGAAGCGGACGGCGATATGGTGCGCAGCGCCTACGAACTACACTCCGAGGATGATGACTTCGGTCAGCCGGGCACGCTGGTGCGTGAGGTATTCAACGATGAGGAACGCACCAAACTGGTCGATCAGGTAGCCGGCAGCCTGCTCGGTGGTGTGCGCAGCCCGGTGCTGGAGCGCGCCTTCGAGTACTGGCGCAACATTGATGCGGAGGTAGGACGGCGTATCGAAGAGAAGGTGCGGGCCCACTCGGCACCCGAGCCGGTGCCAGGCATGGGCGAATCCTGAGCTGAAGTCCTGATAATGCGGGGCCTGCGCAATGCAGGCCCCGCATTGCATTCAGCCCACGAACCAGGGCAGCAGCAACGCTGTAGCCAACCCCAGCAGACTCATCCCCAACGCCGCAAAGGCAGCACATTCGCCACCTTCGCGCAGCGCATGCGCCGTGCCGATGGCATGGGCATTCATGCCCAGGGTCAGCCCCCGCGCGGCGGGCGAGTCAACCCGTGCCAGACGCAGCAACGGCGGCGCCATCACAGTGCCGATCACCCCGGTCAGCATCACCAGCGCTGCGGTCATCGCCGCATCACCCCCGGCCTGCTCGGACAACAGCATGGCAATCGGCATGGTCACCGACTTGGGTGCCAGCGACATCAGCGTGACGAAGGGCGCGCCCAACAGCCAGCCAAGCAGCAGGGTGAGCACCACAATCAGCACGCCACCGACCAGCAGGGTGATCAGGATCGGCCACAGCAACATGCGGATGCGCTGGCGCTGCTGGTACAGCGGCACCGCCAGCGCCACGGTCGCCGGGCCGAGCAACAGGGCAATCGGCTCCGCGGCTTCGCGGTAGATGAGGTAATCGATATCAAGCAGCAGGAGCATCGCGATCACCAGCATCAGCGTCACGATTACCGGCTGCAGCAGCAGCGAACCAGTGCGTCGCTGCACCCAGAGCGCCACCTGATAGGCCGCTATGGTCAACATCGGCGCAAACACCGGGATGGTTACCAGCAGGGCGATCATTGGCGGCTCTCCTGACGGCGGATCAGCCATTGCAGCAGCCAGCCACAGAACGGCACGGCTACCAGCAGCGAGCCGACCAGCGCCAGCGCGATGGGCAACCAGTCCGCCAGCAGACGATCATGACTGAGCATGATGCCCGACGCCGGCACCACCAGCAGCAGCGGCAGATAGCCAAGCAGTGCGGACGCGGTCCGCTGCAGCGACTCCGGCACCTCGCCGAGGAAGGCCAGGCCCAGCACCAGCAACACCATGCCGATAATCGGCCCCGGCAGCGCCGGCACCAGAAAATGACTGATCACCGCACCCGCCACCTGCAGCGCCATCAACCACAGCAGAGCACCCAGATTCATGCCCGCCCCCTTTCACGGGGACCAGACCCGCCCCGTACGCACTTGTTTTGCTGGAAATACATGCAGCGACAGCCCCATGGCAAATTGGATTCGACCGCGCACTATGCAACATCAATTAACAAATGAACAGGCTCAGTTGCCGTGCTGAAAACCGTATCAGCGCCCTGCCATGAACGTCTGATCGCGCCATTAATCCCCGCCTCGTCATAACAGAGCGGCCTGCGACAATGCGTCACCCCTTAACGACGCGGCTTTGCTGCTGATACGGTTTTTTATCGAAAACCTGAGCCTGTTTCATATCAGACCCAATCACGATCATGTCACCAGCCTGATTCATGACTGATGGGGTAGACCATGGGTGAACGTATTCCCGTCGAGATCATCGACGCCACCATTGCACGCAACACACCCGCCCAGCTCGGCGGACCGATTCATACACGCAGCTTCGAAGGACACTACCGGCGGCTACGCCTGCTCGGCGCCGGCCTGCTGTTCCTGCTGTTCTTCGGCACGGCCTGGCTGAGCTGGCACCAGCGCCAGGCCGTGCTATGGGATCTGGCCAGCCGCAAATTCCATATCTTCGGCGCGACCTTCTGGCCCCAGGATCTGATCCTGCTGTCGGCGATCCTGATCATTGCCGCCTTCGGCCTGTTCTTCATCACGGTGGTTGCCGGACGCATCTGGTGCGGCTATACCTGCCCGCAGAGCGTATGGACCTGGGTCTTCATGTGGGCGGAGAAAGTCACCGAAGGCGATCGCCACCAGCGCGTCCGCCTCGATGCTGCGCCCTGGTCACTGAGCAAACTGCTGCGACGCGGCGCCAAGCACGCCATCTGGCTGGGCGTGAGCCTGGCCACGGCGCTCACCTTCGTCGGCTACTTCACGCCAATCCGCGAGCTGGCGGTGGATCTGCTCACCTTCGAGCTGGGCGCCCAGGCGGCGTTCTGGTTGTTCTTCTTCACTGCCGCCACCTATATCAACGCCGGCTGGCTGCGCGAGAAAGTGTGCCGCGACATGTGCCCCTACGGGCGGTTCCAGAGCGCGATGTTCGACCGCGACACCCTCGTCATCGCCTATGACACCGAACGGGGC
This sequence comes from Pseudomonas sp. G11-1, assembly GCF_024031555.1. Lineage (NCBI taxonomy): Bacteria > Pseudomonadati > Pseudomonadota > Gammaproteobacteria > Pseudomonadales > Pseudomonadaceae > Pseudomonas > Pseudomonas sp. G11-1. Next base: position 28,082 of record NZ_QEYQ01000003.1, read on the forward strand.
GAGCAACGCGGACCGCGGCGCCGGGACAGCACGCCGGCCGAGCAGGGCCTGGGGGATTGCATCGACTGCACCCTGTGCGTGCAGGTCTGCCCGACCGGCATCGATATCCGTGATGGCCTGCAGTTCGAATGCATCGCCTGCGCCGCCTGCATCGATGCCTGCGACAGCGTCATGGACCGCATGGGTTATGCGCGCGGCCTGATCAGCTACACCTCCGAACGTGCTCAGCAAGGCGGCACCACCCACTGGCTGCGACCACGGCTGCTTGGCTACGGCAGCATGCTGGCGCTGATGATCGGGCTGTTCGTGGTGGCGCTGCTGGACCGGCCGATGATGTCGCTGGACGTTAGCCGCGACCGTGGCAATCTGTTTCGCGAGAACAGCGCCGGCCAGCTGGAGAACAGCTACAGTCTCAAGGTGATCAACAAGAGCCAACAACCCGGCCGCTATCAGGTCACCCTCGATGCACCGCAAGGCCTGCAGTTGGCGACCCCGGTCAGCGTGCAGCTGGCGGCCGAAGATATCCACGATCTGCCGCTCAGTGTGGTCTGGACCGGCGAACAATCTCCCGCGGCACGCCAGCGCATCCGCTTCGTCCTCGCTGCAGAGGATGACAACAGCGCACCGGTTGTGGCCGAATCAACCTTTCTGGCACCGGCCAGCTACTGACTGCATGGAACCCTTCGATGAAACGCTACGAGCGCCTGGCCGATACCATTGCCGAATTGATTCGCACGGGCATTCTGGCGCCGGGCGAGCGGATTCCTTCGGTGCGCCAGGCCAGCCAGAGTTATGGCGTGAGCCCGTCCACGGTATTCCAGGCCTATTACCTGCTGGAGGACCGCGGGCTGATCCAGGCCCGCGCCCGCTCCGGCTATTTTGTCCGCAGCCTGGCCGGGCTGCCCCTGCCTGACCCGCAACCCACCCCGGCAGTGCCCCCAACCACCGAGGTCGGTGTCAGCGAGCTGGTATTCTCGGTACTCGGCTCACTGAAGAACCCGCATACGGTTCCCTTCGGCTCGGCCTTTCCCAGTCCCGACCTGTTCCCGATGGCCCGTCTGGCCCGCTCCATGACCAGCAGCCTGCGCAACCTGTCGCCCCACGACATCATCGCCGACATGACCGCAGGCAATGCCGACCTGATGCGCCAGATCGCCCTGCGCTACATGGTCAGCGGGGTCAGGTTGCCAATAGAAGAACTGGTGGTCACCAACGGTGCACTGGAAGCCCTCAACCTTGGGCTGCAGAGCGTGACCCAGGCCGGCGACCTGGTGGCGATCGAGTCACCGACCTTCTATGCCTGCCTGCAAGTACTCGAACGGTTGCAATTGAAGGCCGTAGAGATTCCCGTGCACCCACGGGACGGCATCGATCTGGCGGTACTGCGCGAACGTATGGGCAGCCTGCCGATCAAGGCCTGCTGGTTCATGAGCAGCTTTCAGAATCCGCTCGGCGCCAGCCTGGATAACAGCCGCAAACAGCAGTTGTACAACCTGCTGCAGGAGCATCAGGTGCCGCTGATCGAAGACGATGTCTATGCCGAACTGCATTACGGCGAACGTCCGCCCATGCCGATCAAGGGGCTGGACAGTGAAGGCCTGGTGATTCACTGCGGGTCTTTCTCCAAGACCCTGGCGCCCGGCTACCGGGTGGGCTGGGTAGCCGGCGGGCGTTTCACCGAGCGCATCGCCCGGCTCAAGCTGATGACCACCATCTCGCCCTCGGTACCGGCCCAGACTGCCATCGCCGATTACCTGCAGCATGGCGGCTACGATCGCCACCTGCGCAAATTGCGCCATGCCCTGCAACGCCAACAGGAGGCGATGCTCGCCTCCGCCGCCCGCCACTTCCCCAAAGGCACCCGCGTCACCCAGCCCGACGGTGGCTATTTCCTCTGGTTCGAGTTTCCCGAGCAGGTCGATTCGCTGCAGTTATTCCGATTAGCCCTGGCCCAGGGCATCAGCCTGGCACCCGGCCCGATCTTCTCCGCCAGCCAGAGCTTTCGCCACTGCGCGCGCCTGAACCACGGCCACGCCTGGGGGCCGGACAGCGAGCGGGCGATGGAACTGCTGGGGCGGATGCTGCGGTCGTTCTGAGCTTCGCCTTCAGCCTCAGCAAACCGAGCTGGTCATTCCAGCGCTTCGCGCAGCCGCTGCTGATCTGCCACACAGGTCAACGCCATCTCACTGCGCTGCAACGCGATGGCCGACTGTCTGGCGGCCGCCTGGCGAAAGCTCGCATTGCCCCGCCGCTGCAACGCCGCCAGCGACTTCTGCAGCCGCAGCTGCACCTCGATCATCCCGGCGCCATCGCGGGCTATCAGCATGAACGCATCTTCAAGCAAGTCGTCATCGCCCAGTGGCAACAGATGCAGGCGTGGATAGTCGACGGGCACATCTTCCCGCCCACCCGCCCATTGGGACAGCAGGCGCGTCAGACGGCCTATCACATCGATGGCCGTGCCCGGGTCATTGACGGCCGGCGATAGCGCCCGCGAGGCAATTTCCGACATGACCGCCAACCCGAAGCGCGGGTCCTGATCAAAGCTCCGGTTGGTGTCGATCACAAACTGATCTGCAATCTGCCCGGTCACCTCCGACAGATCCTGCTGCGAATGGAGCCAGACCACCACGGTATCCTCGAACACGAACGCGCCCGGATTAAGTGGCAAGTAGGCTTCGCAGTCCGCTTCTTCGCATAGGCGGGACAACACCGGGATATCGATAAACTGGATATAGCCGATGGCGCTGGCGTACACCGGAATCGCGCCCGGCGGCACCGCGCCAACATCGTGCCAGGGGTTGGCGCCCAGATAGGGCACCGCCAGGCGCTCGGTCAGCGCCGCGCCGGCAACCTGCTCGACCCGGTCGATGGTCGTGCCCACCCGACCCAGCGAGATCAGGTGGTTGATCCAGCGCAACAACTGGATCACTACCAGCCCGATAACCACGATGGTGAACAGGAACAGCACCGCTCGCCCGCGCTCACCGTAGGAGCCGGTCTTGAGCACAATGATGCCAACGATGCTGAACAGAAAGGCGCCAATGAAGGTCGACAGCACGTTGTTGGTCAGCTCGTCTTCCATCAACAACTTGGTCGCCCGCGGCGTCACGTTGGTGGTTGCCGCGCCAAAGGCCGCGGTCATTACCCCCAGCGAGAATGTCGTGACCGCCAGCATGCTCGAAGCGATGATATTGAGCAGACTATCCACCGCATCCGAGCTCAGGTTGAACGGCATCTCCCAAGGGAAGACCCGCTCCGCGACCAGCGCCAGCACCGCCGTGAGCATCCCCGCGATACCAAAGGCCACCGCCCGCCACCATAGCTGGCGTTTTACTCGCTCATAGAGCCAATGCCAGTAATTCACGCCTGCCTCCGCTCCCGTTTCGCTGACTAGAGCGTAGCACCGTCCCGGCAACGTGACAGCAGTGCGAGGCAGGGGGCGTTATGCCGTCCAGATCGCGCCTGCTCGCTCCCCATCATCTAGCCCGGCGCGGAGGTATCCCGGCCTCGTATTGAGGCACCTCATCATTAATCGACCACCAGTTGGTTTTTGAACCCACATAGATATGCGCACCAGGCGATGTAGCCAGCGGCTCGTTCAGCAAGCCGGCACGGATGCGCAGCACACCGGGCATATCATCCTTGGTGCTGTACAGCGGTGAGCCACAATGACTGCAGAACACCCGATGCTTACCGGGGGATGACTCGAAGGACTTGAGCAGCTCCGCACCGCTGAGCAGGGTGAAGGCACTTTCCTGCACCGGAATGTTGGTCGCGAAGGGCGTACCTTGCGCTCGCCTGCACTGGGAGCAGTGGCAGATCTGAATCGGCTCAAGCTCACCCACAATCTGAAAGCGAACGTCGCCGCATTGGCAGTGGCCTGTGTACATGGAATTACCTCCCTTTTTCCCGCTGGGGCAGGATGCTATTGTGTGCCACATCTTAAACAACAAGAAATACTGCCATGCTGAAGCCCTATTCCCGTAGTCTGTACCCCTCCTGGCTTGCCCTCGCCTGCCTGCTGTTCACCAGCGTCCTGCACGCTGAAACCATAGCGCCGCCCATCGCAGCCGAACGCTTCCAGATGCTCGAAAAAGCCCTGCAGGCCGAAGTCGATCAGGGGCGTCTTGCCGGCATCGCCGTACTGGTGGAGCAGGACGGCAAGCTGCTGCACCGCAGCCAGCATGGGTATCAGGATATCGCCGCCGAAGTACCGCTGGCCGAAGACACCCTGTACAAGATCTTCTCGCTGACCAAGCCGGTCACCAGCGTCGCCATGTTGATGCTGCAGGAACAGGGCAAATTATCACTGGATGATCCCCTGGCCAAATACCTGCCGGAATTTGCCGACCTCAAGGTCGCCGTCGCCGACGGCCCGGACGGCATACCGCAAACCGCCGCCCACACCCACGCACCGACCCTGCGCGAGCTGATGAACCAGACCGCCGGCTTCAGCTATGGCGTATTCAGTCAGTCCCAGGTCGATACCCTGTACCTGAAGGCGGACCTGTTCAACACCGAGCAGACCCTGGAAGAAATGGTCGGCAAACTGGCCAAGCTACCACTACTCAATCAGCCCGGCACCGCCTGGAACTACAGCCTCTCGGTGGATATCCAGGCACGGGTAGTCGAAGTCGTCAGCGGCCAGCCGTATGAGCAGTTCCTCGCCGAGAACATCTTCAAGCCGCTCGGCATGAAAGACACCGGCTACCACGTCAATGCCGAACAGGCACCACGGCTGGCAATATCCTACAAGCCCGGCGACAACGGTCTGGAGCCGCAGGACAACACCCAGTACCTGACCAAACCCAAGCTGACCCAGGGCGGCAGCGGCCTCATCTCCAGCATGGGCGACTACCTACGCTTCGCCCGCATGCTGCTCAATGGCGGCGAGCTGGACGGCGTGCGACTTCTCTCAGCCGAATCGATAAACGAAATGGCCCGCGACCAGCTGCCGCCAGATGTTGATGGCCCCAACTGGGCACCCGGCAACCGCTTCGGCCTGAACGTGGCTATCGTTGAGGACAGTGCCAAGGCCGGACACCTGCCGGTCGGCACCTACTGGTGGTGGGGCATCCAGGGTCCCTGGATGTGGGTTGACCCGAGCAATAACCGGATCGTATTGGGGATGATGCAGAACACGGACTACCGCCACTCACGAGTGGTGCATGGTACGGTCAGTCGTATTTTGTTTGGGGAGCGTTAAGAGAACATTGCGCCAGCTAGTGCCTCCCCAACCGGAACTTATAAAAAATGTAATATATAAATATAAACATCGCTTCCTTGCCTAACGCCGCGTTAAGGCGTGACGAAATGCCTGCCATAATCTGAGCGAAGTGAACTGGCAAGCGTTGACAACTTGCTCTTAAGCGCTTTGTTAGGCTTACTTCCCCCACGCCCACTGTTTCTTTTTTAAAGCCGAAGTCTTTGGCACCAGAAAAAAAGGGAAAAACTCGAACATGCATGGTATTTCATTCTCCTTACCATGTGACACATACAACTCATGCAATTCATCGCATTGATGCCATAGTAACCCATGAAATGGACGGAGAATTTCAATTATCGACCAAACAATATGAGGATTAGCCTTTTCTATCGCAAACATCAAATAGTAGAAGTCGAGCATTGTAACCCACTCACCATCGACATTTTGTTGCCAACTTCCAGCCATGCCAGAACGGTCAACAAACTGAATTGCATCACGTTGCAATTTGGCACGTACATCGTTACGCAAGCTCCAAATGTGATCATCAATTACAGAAAGCCAAAGACTAATAGGGTCTTCATTTTTGGTATAGTCTGTCAATACATCAAGATTGTAGTATCGAGAGCCTACAGCAAACTCTGCAAGAGTTGCAAGTATTTTATTTTGCTTATCATTTAGTTTTAACTCCGTCCGCAATCCATATTCTTGCGACAACTCTGAACATTTTTCAAAAAGGTCTTTTATATTATGCCCAAAATCCCGCAGCTCTTTGTTTGTAGGATTTTTCAGACCATTCTTGAGCTGATGGTCAAGAATAAGCACTATCTTCATCAGGCGCTCAGACCCAGTCGCCAATTCAAATAAACCTGAATAAAACAAACCTCGACGGCTGTCATCAATATTTGCATTTCTTATTGAGTTTAAGCCACCTAGAAGGCTAGACATCGTCAAATGTCCCTCCTGAGTCAGCAACCTAAAATTTCGGGTAAACATGGTGTTTATTCTCCCATAATTCTAACGCCGTTAAGCGGCAAACTACAGCTGGCTAAAACAAGTGAGACACGAACAAAAATCCGGCTATAACTTGTCCGACGTGGAAACTCTTGCCAGATCGTGCTACTTTTTATCTATAGCCGCTTTCAATAAGTCGAATATTGCTTTGTTCGAAACAGGATCTTCTACTTTTGGCTCAGCACCATTTAAACCAAAAAACTTTTTAGTCAGTTCCTCTTTAACTTTATCTCTAGTATCTTTGGGCAATTTTTCTAAATATGGATCTAAGGAAGCCAATTCCAATTCAGAGCGCCTATTGTGGTTTTCTAAATTCCTATGTTTGGCAGATTCTTTAGCCGCATAAGCCGCAGGTATTGCTAAGACAAGAGCAGCGCCTACTCTAAACAATGCTAACTTCCAATCAAACCCATTTTTAGCGGATATGAAAATTGTAACGCCAATAAACAATACCATTCCTATCATCAAGCCAAGAGCAATACGACGCCAGATATCTGCTGCTTCTTTCTCATTGTTTGCAATATTTTGGTAGTTACCTGTTATACCAATATTTCCTATGATCTGTAGTAGAGTAGAAGCTTCTGATCTTTTCTCTTCTAATTCATCCAAAACTGCCTGAGCATCAGATTTTTGTTTCTCAACTTGCTCACTAAAGTGTTCTCTGTGCTCAACTAGAAGCTCTTCCACTTTTTCTTCATTTGCAACTACGTTAGCGTTTAGCTTTTCGCTAACATCTTCTGAAAAAGCTTGGTATTGGCTTTCAAAGTTACTTGTTGTTTCGTCTAGCCTTTTAAAATATCGTTGTTCCGCTTCGCCAAATCGCTCATTAAAACTGCTAAGTGATGCTTGAATACTTTTATCGTACTTATTGATTTCAACCACCAACTCTTCAAGTTTAGATTTTTGAGCTGCTGAGTCCTTCGCAACAGCTTCAACAGAATCAAGCAGTTCATCTTTTGACTTCTTTAACTTGGCAAATGATTTTTCGGCTAACTTTTTAAACTCAACAAGTGAAGTAGTAAATGATTGCTCCGTAATAGATTGCTTGGTAACAGGCAATGCATTTAGCTGTAGCATCAAGTTATCGACATGGGCAGATGTGTTATTTAGATGCGCCATATTTTTGCTTGAGATATAACCATTAACTTCCGAGGTTATGCTACTTATATAACTATTAGCCTTATTTAAATGGGCATGGTTTACAAGTGCAGGAATCAAGCTTTGAAGGCACAACTCAGCATATAATTTCGCCTGAGTAACACGATCAATAATTTCAATCATATTGAGGTCTTCGGATACAAGTTCTTTATCTTCCAATCTCTCTGTCAAATTCTCAAGGCTTGCATGAATAGCATGCTCATTGAACCTATCATCCCACTGTGACATTTGATCTCCTATCTATGATTGAAACCTAACGCCCAACTCAGCGAGCAATTGGAGCGAAGGGGCAACTGATTCGCTGCGGTCGTTTGTTATGAGCTACGGCTTACTCACTGTAATTTTCATGCCAGGTAGTATCCCAATCTCTTTAAGCCCACGGCTATCTGTACATGGCACACCGGCTTTCGTTCTAGTGATCATCCTGGCGTTTTTGATGACTTTCCCTTCCTCATTTTTTAGCACCCAAGAATAACCATATTCAAACGGTCTCACATGCCTTTCAATCAAGAAAAATATCTCATTGGTTAGACTGTCGAATGATGAAAATGCAACGTAAGGTAGATCGAAAACATCCGCGTCAAAACCTGTTAAAGGTCTAGCATCGACAGTAATAAATGTGCTGACTTTGATTGATTCAGTTATTTTCTCAGCAATACTTTTTCTATCCTCAGGACTAGGAGCATCATCTGCAGCATCAAGGACTTCATAAATTTTAGCCTCTATAACTTTTTCCATCGAAGCAATGCCTTCCCTTTTTGACTTGCTGCCATTTGCGCTCTCTAAAAATGACTCATCACTTTTGTAGTCAGATGGAGCATAAAGGGACTTATGATTCCAATTCAGTGTTGCAAAAAACAGAAGACTAAGGTAACAGGGAAAATCATCAAGAACCATATATAAAGCTTTTGGTTTTCTGCATCGATGAAAGGCAGAATTCCTGCGCCACTGATCTCAGTGGCTCCAGCAAATATTGCTATCACTGACAGAGGGTTTTTAACTATACCTGTACTATTCATTCTTAATCCATTGCCAAAAATCAGCATGACTAATAGTAATTAGGCCGCACGCGGCACTAATATATAACAACGACTGCGGTATAACTCCGGGCCGACCACATAGCAGCATCTGTTATACCCAATAAAAATCAACGAGTTATAAAGGCCGCCTGCTACAGCCCGTATGCAGGCACGCTACCGCCCGCAGTTATGGACGACCAATGCCGGCGTGTTCCGTATCGTTTTTAGGATGCAGCCAGCCCGTGCTTGGTGGGCCGATGTGGCTGCGTTCCTGTCGTTTGGCTTTGAACATAGCCCAGATAATGGCGCAAGGCTACCGTAAGAATGCACAGAGCACTGCGCCTTGCGGGCAGCAACGCCGCTCTACGGGGCGGGACACGCGGCATGTGAGGAATGATTTGGGGGCATAAAAAAGCCCCCGAGGCGTTAACCGTCGGGGGCTTTTGAACTGCTGGCTAGCGGATCAGCTCTTGCTGGCGCGCTTGCGTTGGTTCTCGTCGAGGATCTTCTTGCGCAGACGGATCGACTTGGGTGTTACTTCGACCAGTTCGTCGTCATCGATGAACTCCAGCGCCTGCTCCAGGGTGAAGCGGATCGGCGGTACCAGGGCGATGACTTCATCCTTGCCGGAGGCACGCATGTTGTCGAGTTTCTTGCCCTTGGTGGGGTTGATCACCAGGTCGTTGTCGCGGCTGTGGATACCAGCCAGCTGGCCTTCGTAGATTTCCTGGCCGGGCTCGAGGAACAGCTTGCCGCGGCTCTGCAGGGTTTCCAGCGAGTAGGTCAGTGCCTTGCCGGTGGCCATGGAGACCAGTACGCCGTTCTGGCGGTGACCTACGTCGCCACCCTTGATCGGGCCGTAGTGGCTGAAGGTGGAGGCCAGGATACCGGTACCGGAAGTCATGGTCAGGAAGTTGTTACGGAAGCCGATCAGGCCGCGGGCCGGGATAACGTATTCCAGGCGGATGCGGCCTTTGCCGTCCGGTGCCATGTCGGTCAGATCGCCTTTGCGCAGGCCCATCTGTTCCATCAGCGCACCCTGGTGCTGCTCTTCGATGTCGATGATGACGTTCTCGTAGGGCTCCTGCTTCTCGCCGTCGATCTCACGAATTACCACTTCCGGACGACCGATGGCCAGCTCGAAGCCTTCGCGGCGCATGGTTTCGATCAGTACCGACAGGTGCAGTTCGCCACGACCGGAGACCTTGAACTTGTCCGCGGAGTCGCCTTCTTCAACGCGCAGGGCAACGTTGTGCAGCAGTTCCTTTTCCAGACGCTCCTTGATGTTACGGCTGGTGACGAACTTGCCTTCCTTACCGGCGAACGGCGAGTCGTTGACCTGGAAGGTCATGGAAACGGTGGGCTCGTCCACGGTCAGCGCCGGCAGGGCTTCGACGTTGTTCATGTCGCACAGGGTGTCGGAGATGTACAGCTCGTCCATACCGCTGACGCAGACGATGTCGCCGGCCTGGGCTTCTTCCACTTCCACACGCTGCAGACCGGAGTGACCCATGATCTTGAGGATACGGCCCTGGCGCTTCTTGCCGTCGGCGCCGATGGCGATGACCGGGGTGTTGGTCTTGACCTTGCCGCGAGCGATACGGCCAACGCCGATCACACCGAGGAAGCTGTTGTAGTCCAGCTGGGAGATCTGCATCTGGAACGGACCGTCCAGATCAACATTGGGAGCCGGCACGTGGTCAACGATGGCCTGGAACAGCGGGTCCATGTTGTCTTCCAGGTTCTCGTGATCGAGACCGGACAGGCCGTTCAGGGCGCTGGCGTAGACGATCGGGAAGTCCAGCTGCTCTTCGCTGGCGCCGAGGTTGTCGAACAGGTCGAAGATCTGGTCTACCACCCAATCCGGACGCGCGCCGGGACGGTCGATCTTGTTCACGACCACAATCGGGTTCAGGCCGGCCTGGAAGGCTTTCTGGGTCACGAAGCGGGTCTGCGGCATGGGGCCGTCGATGGAGTCAACCACCAGCAGTACGCAGTCAACCATGCTCATCACGCGCTCGACTTCACCACCGAAGTCGGCGTGGCCGGGGGTGTCGACGATGTTGATGTCGTAGTCTTTCCACTTCAGCGCGGTGTTCTTGGCCAGGATGGTAATACCACGTTCCTTTTCCTGGTCGTTGCTGTCCATGACGCGCTCGTTTTCGAGCTCCTTGCGATCCAAGGTACCGGACAGGCGCAACAGCTTGTCAACAAGCGTGGTCTTGCCGTGGTCAACGTGGGCAATAATGGCGATATTACGAAGATTCTCGATCACGGGGGTATCCTGGATTGCGAGGCGACAGGCGAGCCTGTCTGAAAAAAAGAGTCACGCATTATACAGACACTGAGATGACAGTGTCTGTTTTTTGTACGAAGTTGTCGGACCGCCGGTAGATTTAGCGCCGTGGCAGCCGCAATACGCGGACATTATCATGCCCGCGGTCCAGCAAATACTGGGCGTGCAGCTGGCTCATCACGCCTTTTTCACAATACAGCAGATAGGCCCGGCCTGGGTCCAGCTCGGCAAAGCGACTGTTCAATTGATAGAAGGGCACGGCCTGCACTTCCACTCCTTCGAGCACCAGCGGGTTGGCTTCCTGCTCATCCGGGTGACGCACATCCAGTACTACCTGGCCGGTCAGCGCCTGTTCAACCGTCTCCACTTCGGAGCCTTCCAGCTCCAGCTCCAGATCGCAGCAGTCGGTCGAGGTCATCTGTTCGATGGCCTCATCCAGGATGCTGAAATTGAAACCGGCTTCGGCGGCGATGACCTTGCGCATATTGGTGTGGATGTCCGGGCTGACCGAAATCACCCCGCAGTATTCCGGCATGCTCGCGGAGAACGCCTCGGTGCCGATGCGCCGGGCGGTGCGGATGATCTCGGTCTTGCTGGTGGTGATCAGCGGCCGCAGCACCAGCGTGTCGCAGGCCTCATCGATGGCGGCCAGGTTGGGTAGCGTCTGGCTGGACACCTGGGCGATAGCCTCACCGGTGACCAGCGCCTGGAAGCCGCGGCGCTGGGCGATACGGCTGGCGGCGCGCAGCATCATGCGCTTGAGCACCACGCCCATCTGGCTGTTGTCCACGTTCTGCAGGATTTCCGCGACCACGCCCTCGAATGGCACACTGATGAAGCGCAGGCGATGACTGGCCGCGTACTTCTCCCATAAATAGTGCGCGACCTGGCGCACGCCCAGTTCATGGGCACGCCCACCGAGGTTGAAGAACACGAAATGGGGCAGGATGCCGCGCTGCAGCATCTGGTAGCTGGCCACGGTGGAGTCGAAGCCGCCGGACATCAGGCTCAACACCGGCTCCATGGTGCCCAGCGGGAAGCCGCCGATACCTTCATGCCGGGTCTGGATCAGGAATACCCGCTGCTGGCGGATTTCCAGCTGGATCTCTACGTCCGGGTCCTTCAGCGAAACGCCCGCCGCCCCGCTCGCCTCCATCAGCCGCGAGCCCAGCAGCCGGTTCACGTCAGTGGACGAGAACGGGTGCTTGCCGATCCGCTTGCAGCGTACCGCGAAAGTCTTGCCTTGCAGCTGCCCGGCAAAGCACGCCACGCACAGCTCGGCCAGCTCATCCAGGCTACCCAGCTCGTGCTCGTGTACTTCATGGATATGGTTGATGCCGGGCGTATTCTGCAGCCGTTCGATTACCCGCGCCTGCAGCGCCGGATCGTCGCCGGTAATGATCTCCAGGCTGTCCCAGTTACCAGCAATGCGCAGCTCGGGGTCGATCGGCTTGAGCAACACCTTGAGGTTCTTGCGCAGCTGGGAGACGAAGCGCTTGCGCACCTGCGGCGATTTGATGGTGATCTCGGCGAAGAATTTGATAATCAGTTTCATAGGAACAATTCTGGGTCGGCGCAGCGAAAAGGGGCGCATTATACCCGTGCTGCCCGGCATTCGCCCGGTTTACCGACCGACGCGCCAATATGGTGCATCGCAACTGTTCCCCGCACCGATCAAGTGCGCGATAATGCCCGGCAAGACCTGCACTGATCCCCAGATCACGCTGCAGCCGGGGTTTGCGCTGCCTGGCAATGCTGGCACAGCTTTTGCTGCCATTACCTGGACAAACGAACCGGGCGGGATAAATCAATTCCCGCATCACTACGTATGAAAGGGCCAGGCCGACACCTGGAACGAGATTCCTACTGGAGAACAGCATGTCGAAAGCGATCCAACTGATCAACGAATTTGATGTGAAGTGGGTTGATCTGCGCTTCACCGATACCAAGGGCAAACAGCAGCATGTCACCATGCCGGCCCGCGACGCCAACGAAGATTTCTTCGAGGATGGCAAGATGTTTGACGGCTCCTCGATCGCCGGCTGGAAAGGCATTGAAGCGTCCGACATGATTCTGATGCCCGACGACAGCACCGCAGTGCTGGACCCGTTCACCGAAGAGCCGACGCTGATCATCGTCTGCGACATCATCGAACCGGCTACCATGCAGCGTTATGAGCGCGACCCGCGCAGCATCGCCCGCCTGGCCGAGGAATACCTGAAGTCCACCGGCATCGGCGACACCGCCTTCTTCGGCCCTGAGCCGGAGTTCTTCATCTTTGACGAGGTGAAGTACAAGTCCGATATCTCCGGTTCCATGTTCAAGATCTACTCCGAGCAGGGCTCGTGGAACACCGACGCCTCCTTCGAGACCGGCAACAAAGGACACCGCCCCGGCGTCAAGGGTGGCTACTTCCCGGTGCCGCCGTTGGATCATGACCATGAGATCCGTACCGCCATGTGCAACGCGCTGGAGGAAATGGGCCAGGTAGTGGAAGTTCACCACCACGAAGTGGCTACCGCTGGCCAGAACGAGATCGGCGTGCAGTTCAATACGCTGGTGGCCAAGGCCGATGAAGTGCAGAACCTGAAATACGTGGTGCACAATGTCGCCGATGCCTACGGCAAGACCGCTACCTTCATGCCCAAGCCGCTGTACGGTGACAACGGCTCCGGTATGCACGTGCACATCTCGATCAGCAAGGATGGCAAGAACACCTTCTCCGGCGAAGGCTATGCCGGTCTGTCCGAGACGGCGCTGTACTTCATTGGTGGCATCATCAAGCACGGCAAGGCCCTGAACGCCTTCACCAACCCGTCGACCAACTCCTACAAGCGTCTGGTCCCGGGTTTCGAAGCACCGGTCATGCTCGCCTATTCGGCCCGTAACCGCAGCGCCTCGATCCGCATCCCGCATGTATCCAGCCCCAAGGCCCGACGCATCGAAGCCCGCTTCCCGGATCCGGCTGCCAACCCCTACCTGGCCTTCGCCGCGCTGCTGATGGCTGGCCTGGATGGCATTCAGAACAAGATTCACCCCGGCGATGCTGCGGACAAGAACCTGTACGACCTGCCCCCGGAGGAAGCCAGCCAGATTCCGCAGGTGTGCGGTAGCCTGAAGGAAGCACTGGAGGCGCTGGACGCTGACCGCGAGTTCCTGACCAAGGGCAGCGTGTTCACCGACGAGTTCATCGATACCTTCCTGGAGCTGAAATCAGCCGAAGAGCTCAAGGTGCGTACCTTCGTTCACCCGCTGGAATACGAGCTGTACTACAGCGTCTGATCCGCTTTCGCAGTGACGAACCCCGGCTTGCCGGGGTTTTCTGCTTTCTGGCCCGGCGTTTTTGCTGCGCCAGACGCTCTGACCAGCCAGTCAGCAGCTGCCCGGCCATTCATGCTATCTGGTAGGACCAGTTTGACTGTGACCCTCGAAAAAGCATGACCAACTCGTCAACTCATGGCCCACAAGGGGTCTCCCGCCCGCCCTCTCCTGGGGAATAAATTACTGGTCTGACCATTGAGATAACATCTGGACCTGTCCGATCGGTGATAGCAATATCCCATCCGACCGAGCTATGCTGCAGTTGCTGCGCATTCCTCATAAAAAAAACAAAGGAAATTCCAGATGAGCCAAACTCTTTTGTCTCTGCTTGCATTCTTTCCTCTGGTTCTCGCGGGGGTCCTGCTGGTCGGGTTCCGTTGGCCGGCGAAATATGCAATGCCTGTCGTCTTCATCGTTACCGTCGCCATTGCCCTGCTCGCCTGGGATATGACGTGGGTACGGGTCGTCGCTTCCAGTCTTCAGGGATTGGTTCTGACGGCTTCCATCCTGTGGATCATCTTCGGTGCGATTCTACTGCTCAACACGCTGAAGCATTCGGGCGGCATCCTCGCCATCCGCAAGGGCTTCTCGGGCATCAGCCCGGACCGTCGCGTGCAGGCGATCATCGTCACCTGGCTGTTCGGCTGCTTCATTGAAGGCGCCTCCGGCTTTGGTACTCCGGCTGCGGTCGCCGCACCACTGATGGTGGCGCTGGGCTTCCCGGCCGTTGCTGCGGTGGTAGTCGGCATGATCGTGCAATCCTCACCGGTGTCCTTCGGTGCGGTGGGCACGCCGATGATCGTTGGTGTCGGCGCGGGCCTGGATCAAGCTGGCATCGGTGCCAGCCTGGCTACTGTCGGCTCTGACTGGCCGACCTTCTTCCAGTTGATCGTTTCCAAGGTCGCCATCACGCACGCCCTGCTCGGCCTGCTGATGCCGCTGATCATGGTCATGATCCTGACCCGCTTCTTCGGCGCGAACCGCTCCTGGAAAGAAGGCCTGGCGGTTGCTCCCTTCGCCCTGTTTGCCGCGGTGTCTTTCTCCGTTCCCTACGCGCTGGCCGGGGTGTTTCTCGGACCGGAGTTCCCCTCCATCATCGGCGGCCTCGTCGGTCTGGCGATTGTGGTGCCCGCTGCCAAGGCTGGCTTCCTGATGCCCAAGGAAACCTGGGACTTCGCCGATCCGAAGGACTGGCCCGCTGACTGGATGGGCAGTGTCGAAATGAAGCTGGATGATGTGGCCGGCAAGCGACCGATCGCCATCTGGATGGCCTGGCTGCCCTATGTGCTGCTGGCGGCGACGCTGGTGCTGTCGCGCACCAACGACACCCTCAAGGGCCTGCTCAACAGCCTGAGCTTCAAGTTCACCGACATCATGGGTGAAACGGGTCTGTCCGCCAGCCTTGAGCCGCTGTATCTGCCTGGTGGCATCCTGGTGTTCGTGGTGCTGGTCACCGCCCTGGTGCATCGAATGTCGTTCACCGAGTTCAAGCGCTCGCTGGGCGAGTCTACCAACACCATCATTGGCGCCGGCTTCGTGTTGATCTTCACCATTCCCATGGTGCGTATCCTGATCAACTCGGGAGTCAACCTGTCCGACCTGCCTTCCATGCCGGTGGCCATGGCCAATGCCGTCGCCAACGCGGTGGGTGATGTCTACCCGCTGTTCGCCCCGACGGTAGGTGCGCTGGGTGCGTTCATCGCCGGTTCCAACACCGCCTCCAACCTGATGCTCTCGCAGTTCCAGTTCAATACCGCTGAGCTGCTGGGTATCTCCGGCGCCATGATCGTTGCGGGGCAATCGGTGGGTGCGGCTGCGGGTAACATGATTGCCATCCACAACGTGGTAGCGGCATCGGCCACCGTCGGCCTGCTGGGACGTGAGGGCGTTACCCTGCGCAAGACCTTGCTGCCGACTCTCTATTACGTCACCTTTGCCGGCCTGCTGATGATGCTGGCGATCTACGTGCTAGGTATCAGCGATCCGCTGAACGCAGCGGGAATCACCACCACAGGTAACTGATTCCCCAGTGCGGATAAAAGGGCGGCGCACTGATGTGCACCGCCCTTTTTTATTGCCAGCCCTCCAGGCGCAAGGTTGCCCGCTCCAGTCGCTGGCCTTCGTTTTCGATATCCCGCAGGTTGTCTCGAATACTGTGAATATGATCCATCGCCGCGCGCTTGGCCTGGGTCGGCAAGCGCTCCATCACCGCGTGGTAGAGCCGGGCATGCTGGCGATCCAACTGCCGCTTGTGCGTCGGCCGGTGGTAGAGGTTCTGCACCGAGGCGAACACCGAGCCCAGCAACAACTTGGTCAGCGACTGCAGGGTATGCACCAGCACCGGGTTATGCGAGGCGTCGCAGATCGCCAGGTGAAAAGCATGGTCCAGGTGCGCCAGGGTTTCCGGGTCCCGCGCCGGGCCGCCGGTATGGGCGGCGACCATTTCATCATAGCGCCGCTGGATCAATACAAAATCGGCATCGGTGCCGCGCAGCGCCGCCAGCCGCGCCGACTCGCCTTCGAGCAGGGCGCGCACCTCAAGCAGATCGAACAGCGTCCGTGGGTGATTGTTGAACAGGTGCATCATCGGCGTCTCATCCCGATTGCCCATCAGGCTGGCAACGTAAGAGCCGCGCCCCTGGGAGGTCTTGATCAGCCCCCTGCCGCGCAGTACCTTCAGCCCTTCACGCAGGGCGCTGCGGGAAATGCCCAGCTTCTCGCACTGCTGCCGCTCGGATGGCAGCATCTGGCCCATTTTCAGCACACCGTCCGCGATCAGCTTCTCGATACGGTCAGCAACCACATCGCCCACCTGGCGACGCTCCGAAGCATTTTCAACCATGACCTCACCCTTCTTGGCAAAACTGGTCATACCAGAGTAAGGATGGCGCGTTTACAAATCCACTATATTTTTGTGATTGCCTGTATCTCACGCGCCATGGCAAACAAAATCAGCAATATGAACGTAACAAACTGGTCCGACCAGCTGGTTTTAGGCTGGACGTCGGCCGCCCAAAGCAGCAGTATTCGAAGCCAGAAGTGGGTCCCAAGACCATCGATAACAAACAGGTGATATCCGTGAACCTTCTCTATGATGAAAAGCTCGACGGTCCTCTGCCTCCCGTAGACAAGGCGGGATTGATCAACGAGCTGCGCCAGACACTGCCTGATCTGGAACTGCTGCACGAACGTGAAGACCTGCAGCCCTACGAATGCGATGGGCTGTCGGCCTACCGCGTCATGCCCCTGCTGGTGGTGATGCCCGAGACCGTTGAGCAGATCGAGACCTTCATGAAGATCTGTCATCAGCGCCAGGTCCCGGTCGTGGCCCGTGGTGCCGGTACCGGCCTGTCAGGTGGCGCCCTGCCGCTGGAAGGCGGTGTGCTGCTGGTGCTCGCGCGCCTGAAGAACATTCTCGAGGTCAATCCCGAGGGCCGTTTCGCGCGGGTTCAGCCCGGCGTGCGCAATCTGGCGATCTCCGAAGCCGCCGCGCCCTATCAGCTGTACTACGCCCCCGATCCGTCGTCGCAGATTGCTTGTTCGATCGGCGGCAATGTGGCCGAGAATGCCGGCGGTGTACATTGCCTGAAATACGGGCTGACCGTACACAACCTGCTGAAAGTGGAGATTGTCACTGTTGAGGGCGAGCGCATGACGCTCGGTTCCGACGCACTGGACAGCCCCGGCTTTGACCTGATGGCACTGTTTACCGGCTCCGAAGGCATGCTCGGCATCGTCGTCGAGGTCACCGTCAAGCTGCTGCCGCGGCCCCAGGTCGCCAAGGTATTGATGGCCAGCTTCGATGACGTGGGCAAGGCCGGCAAGGCTGTGGGTGACATCATTTC
Source organism: Pseudomonas sp. G11-1 (assembly GCF_024031555.1). Lineage (NCBI taxonomy): Bacteria > Pseudomonadati > Pseudomonadota > Gammaproteobacteria > Pseudomonadales > Pseudomonadaceae > Pseudomonas > Pseudomonas sp. G11-1. The sequence goes on from NZ_QEYQ01000003.1 coordinate 45,941, forward strand.
CGCCGGCATCATCCCCGGCGGGCTGGAGATGATGGACAACCTGGCCATCCGCGCGGCCGAGGATTTCATCCACGCCGGCTATCCGGTGGAGGCTGAAGCCATTCTGCTGTGCGAGCTTGATGGCGTCGAAGCCGATGTTGCCGATGAATGCGAGCGGGTGCGCCAGGTGCTGGAGAACAGCGGCGCGACCGCTATCAGCCAGGCCAAGGATGACGCCGAACGCGCGCTGTTCTGGGCCGGGCGCAAGAATGCCTTCCCGGCGGTGGGTCGCATTTCGCCGGACTACTACTGCATGGACGGTACCATTCCGCGCCGCGAACTGCCCAAGGTGCTGCAGGGCATTGCCGACCTGTCCGCCGAGTACGGCCTGCGCGTGGCCAACGTGTTCCATGCCGGTGACGGCAACATGCACCCGCTGATCCTGTTCGATGCCAACCAGGAAGGCGAGCTGGAGCGCGCCGAAGCGGTCGGCGGCAAGATCCTCGAACTCTGCGTCGCCGTGGGAGGCTCGATCACCGGGGAGCATGGCGTCGGCCGGGAGAAGATCAACCAGATGTGCTCGCAGTTCAACGATGACGAGCTACTGACCTTCCATGCGGTGAAGGCCGCGTTCGATCCCGATGGCCTGCTCAACCCGGGCAAGAACATCCCAACACTGAACCGCTGCGCCGAATTCGGTGCCATGCATATCCATAATGGCGAGCTGCCCTTCCCTGAACTGGAGCGTTTCTGATGTCGGCCCAACACGAACATGCCCATCGCCCTGGCGAACGCGCCGCGTCGGCCAGTGAACAGCAGCTGCAGCAGCAGGTGCTTGATGCTCTGCACAGCAACACCCCGCTGGCGATCCAGGGCGCCAACAGCAAAGCCTTTCTCGGCCGCCCGGTCGATGGCCAGGTGCTGGATACCCGGGGCCACAGCGGCATCGTCAACTACGATCCCACCGAATTGGTGGTGACCGTACGCAGTGGCACTCCGCTGGTCGAGCTGCTTGCCGCGCTGGATGATCAAGGCCAGACATTGACCTGCGAGCCGCCGACCTTCAACGGCCAGGCGACGGTGGGTGGCATGATCGCTGCCGGCCTGTCCGGCCCGCGCCGCCCCTGGTCTGGCGCAGTACGCGACCTGGTGCTCGGCACCCGCGTCATCACCGGTCATGGCAAGCTGCTGCGTTTTGGTGGTGAAGTCATGAAGAACGTGGCGGGTTATGACCTGTCCCGCCTGATGGCCGCCAGTTTCGGTCAGCTCGGGGTCATTACCGAGGTGTCCATGAAGGTGCTACCCAAGCCGGTCAGCAGCCATCACCTGCGTCTGGAGCTGCCCGTCGAGAGGGCGCTGCTGAAGCTCGCCGAATGGGGCCAGCAGCCGATTCCGATCACTGCTGCCAGCTACCTGGACGGTCATCTGCATCTGCGCCTGGAAGGCGGCGTGGGTTCGGTGCGCTCAGCCGCCGACCGTATCGGTGGCGAGGAACTGGATGCCGGTTTCTGGACCCAGCTCAATGAACAGCAACTGGACTTCTTCCAGGACCCACGGCCGCTGTGGCGCCTGTCGCTGCCACCGCTGACGGCGGAACTGGAGCTGCCCGGCGCCAGCCTGCTCGACTGGGCCGGTGCCCAGCGCTGGTTGAAGTCCGACGCCGCTGCCGAGGAACTCCAGGCACTGGCCAGCCGTCACGGCGGTCATGCCACCTGTTACCGCGCCGGCGTCACAGATAGCCCGTTCCAGCCCCTGACACCGCTGCTGCAACGCTATCACCGGCAACTGAAGAAGCAGCTCGATCCTCAGGGCCTGTTCAACCCCGGCCGGATGTATCCCGGGCTCTGAGACTGAAGAGGTAACATCATGCAAACCAATCTCACTGAAAAGGCGCGCAAGCTGCCGCGCGCCGAAGAGGCAGAAAGCATTCTGCGCTCCTGCGTGCATTGCGGCTTCTGCAATGCGACCTGCCCGACCTATCAGTTGCTCGGCGACGAGCGCGACGGTCCCCGCGGGCGTATCTACCTGATCAAGGCATTTCTCGAAGGCGAAGCCACTACCCGGGAAACCCAGCTGCACCTGGACCAGTGCCTGAGCTGCCGCAACTGCGAAACCACCTGCCCGTCCGGCGTGAAGTATCACAACCTGCTGGATATCGGTCGCGAAGCCATGGCCAGCGAGATCGAGCGTCCGCTGCAACAGCGCATGCTGCGCTCGGCGCTGCGCCATGTGGTGCCCAACCCGGTGATCTTCAACCCGCTGCTCAAGGCTGGCCAGGCAGTCCGCACCTTCATGCCAGCGGCGGTCAAGGACAAGATTCCGGCCAAACTGGCTCCAGCCAAGCCGCGCCCGGCCCCGCGCCATGCCCGTCACGTGCTGATCCTCGAAGGCTGCGCCCAGCAGGGCCTGTCGCCCAACACCAACGCCGCCACGGCACGCGTGCTGGACCGGCTGGGCATTTCCATCAAGCCGATCAGCGAGGCCGGCTGCTGTGGCGCGGTGGATTACCACCTGGATGCCCAGCAAGCCGGGCTCGACCGCGCGCGGCGGAACATCGACGCCTGGTGGCCAGCCGTCGAGAATGGCGCCGAGGCGATCATCCAGACCGCCAGCGGCTGCGGTGCGTTCGTCAAGGAATACGCCCACCTGCTGCGCGATGATCCGGCCTATGCCGAGAAGGCGCGCAGGATCAGCGCCCTGGCGCTGGATCTGGTCGAAGTGCTGGAGAAGGAAGATCTGCAACCGCTGCAGGTCAAGGCCACCCAGACCCTGGCCTTCCACTGCCCCTGTACTTTGCAGCATGCCCAGAAATTGGGCGGGCGCGTGGAGCCGATCCTGCGCAAGCTGGGTTTCAGCCTGACGCCGGTAGCCGATGCGCATCTGTGCTGCGGCTCGGCCGGCAGCTACTCTATTACCCAGCCGGTACTGGCCAAGCAGCTGCGCGACAATAAACTGAACGCGCTGGAAGCCGGTAAACCCGATACTATCGTCACTGCCAATATCGGCTGCCAGACCCATCTGGGCTCGGCCAACCGAACCCCCGTGCGCCATTGGATCGAAGTCGTCGAAGACGCAATCAACTGACCTCCCAGGAGATAACAAGATGCTGAGCAAACCCGTACTGACCCTCGAAGAAGCCAACCGTATGATCGACGCGGCCTTCGCTGAAGCGGACCAGAATGAATGGAAGGTCACCGTCGCCGTGGTCGATGACGGCGGCCATATCCTGGCCATGCGCCGGATGGATGGCTGCGCGCCAATCGCTTCCTACATCGCACCGCAGAAAGCCCGCAGCGCTGCTCTGGGTCGCCGCGACACCAGCGAATTCGAAGCCATGATCAATGGCGGCCGTACTGCCTTCCTGTCCGCTCCGGAAGTGTCCGGCCTGCTCGAAGGTGGCGTGCCGCTGAAGGTCGAAGGTCAGGTTGTTGCCGCCATCGGCGTTTCCGGTGTCAAACCGGATCAGGATGCCCAGGTCGCCAAGGCCGGCATCGCCGCACTGTAATCCGAGGAGGAATCCTGACATGACTCAACGCAAGGACATCCAGGGCCTGCAGATCGACACGGCCCTGCATCAGTTTATCGAGCAACAGGCATTGCCTGGCACCGGCGTCGACGCTGCCGCGTTCTGGGCCGGTTTCAGCGAGCTGGTCCACGACCTGGCGCCGAAGAATCGCGCCCTGCTGGCCGAACGTGACCGCCTGCAGACCGAGCTGGACCAATGGCACAGCGCCAACCCCGGCCCGATCCGGGACATGGCGGCGTACCGCGAATTCCTGACCTCCATCGGCTATCTCAAGCCGGTACCGGCGGACTTCCGCATCACCACCGCCAATACCGATATCGAGATCACCCAGCAGGCCGGTCCGCAGCTGGTGGTACCGGTCATGAATGGCCGCTACGCGCTGAACGCCGCCAACGCCCGCTGGGGCAGCCTGTACGACGCCCTGTACGGCACCGATGCGATCGCCGAAGACGATGGCGCCGAACGCGGCCCGGGCTACAACCCGGTGCGCGGCGACAAGGTCATCGCCTTTGCCCGTGACTTCCTCAACCAGAGCATCCCGCTGCAACAGGGCGACCATACCCAGGTCGAAGCCTACCGCGTGCAGGATGGCCAACTGCAGGTCACCTTGCTGTCAGGCCAGACCACCGGCCTGCAGAACCCGGCGCTGTTCGCCGGCTACCAGGGCAACCCGGCCAACCCGGATGCGCTGCTGTTCGTCCACAACGGTCTGCACTTCGAGATCCAGATCGACCGCGAGCACGCCATCGGCAAGACCGACGCTGCTGGCGTGAAAGACGTACTGATGGAAGCCGCAGTATCCACCATCATGGATTGCGAAGACTCCATCGCCGCCGTTGATGCTGAAGACAAGGTCCTGGCCTACGGTAACTGGCTGGGTCTGCTGCGTGGCGACCTCGAAGAGCAGATGGAAAAGGGCGGCCGCGCCATGGTCCGCCGGCTGAACCCCGACCGCCAGTACACCACCGCCGACGGTGGCGAGCTGACCCTGCATGGCCGTTCGCTGCTGTTCATCCGCAACGTCGGTCACCTGATGACCAACCCGGCGATCCTGCTGAAAGACGGCAGCGAAATCCCCGAGGGCATCATGGACGCCGTCTGCACCAGCCTGATCGCCATCCACGATCTGCAGCGCAAGGGCAACTCGCGCACCGGCAGCATCTATATCGTCAAACCCAAGATGCACGGCCCGGATGAAGTGGCGTTCGCCAATGAACTGTTCGGTCGCGTCGAGCAACTGCTCGGCCTGCCGCAGAACACCATCAAGATGGGCATCATGGACGAGGAGCGCCGCACCTCGGTCAACCTCAAGGCGTGCATCGCCGCAGCCAGCGCCCGGGTAGCCTTCATCAACACCGGCTTCCTCGACCGCACCGGCGACGAGATGCACACCGTAATGCAGGGCGGCCCGGTATTGCGCAAGGGCGACATGAAGCCTACCGCGTGGATCCAGGCTTACGAGCGCAACAACGTGCTGGTCGGCCTGACCTGCGGCCTGCGCGGCAAGGCGCAGATCGGCAAGGGCATGTGGGCCATGCCGGACTTGATGGCAGCCATGCTGGAGCAGAAAATCGGCCATCCCAAGGCCGGTGCCAACACCGCCTGGGTACCCTCGCCGACCGCCGCCGTGCTGCACGCACTGCACTATCATCAGGTCGATGTGCAGGCCGTGCAGCAGGAGCTGGAGAAAATCTCCCTGCAGAACGAGCAGGAAGCCCTGCTCAACGGCCTGCTGACCGCGCCGCTGGCGGAACAGGCCAACTGGAGCGATGAAGAGAAGCAGCAGGAGCTGGACAACAATGCCCAGGGTATCCTCGGCTACGTGGTGCGCTGGGTGAACCAGGGCGTCGGTTGCTCCAAGGTGCCGGATATCAACAATATCGGCCTCATGGAAGACCGCGCCACCCTGCGCATCTCCAGCCAGCACATGGCTAACTGGCTGCACCACGGCGTGGTCAGCAAGGAGCAGGTGATCGAGACCTTCGAGCGCATGGCCAAGGTAGTGGACCAGCAGAACGCCGGTGACCCGGAGTACAGCGCCATGGCCACCGACTTCACCAACTCGCCGGCCTACCAGGCGGCCCTGGACCTGGTGTTCAAGGGTCTGGAGCAGCCCAGCGGCTATACCGAGCCGCTGCTGCACCACTGGCGGCAGGTCGCCAAGGCGCGCTGATCGGCGCCTGACCTGCTCACCTGACAACGCCCCCGATTCCGGGGGCGTTTTCTTTTGTCCTTCACCCTACCGACCACCGGTTATCCGCAATACCCGAACGGCGTCTCACTGCTGCCTTCGCCACTTGCCAGCGCGCCGATTGAGTGCAAGTCTTAAGCAATCATCAATGGAGTGAAACAGTATGTTCCGGTTACCCCTGGCCGCCACCCTGTGTGCCCTGCTGCTCGCCGGCCCGGCGGGCGCGCAGATCTATTCCTGGACCGATGCGGACGGAAATCGCATCTTCTCCGATCAGCCCCGTCCCGGTGCCAGCACCGTTGAGCTGGGGCCGACCAATGTCATCGAGCCGGCGCCGGCCGCTGCGCAACCCAGGCCCATCGACCCGCCGGCCGACAGCGGCAACGCGAGCTTCTACCGCGAGCTGAACATCACCAGCCCCGCCCATGACAGCAATATCCGCAGCAACGAGGGTGATCTCACCCTGGTAGTGCAGACCGACCCGCCGCTCAGTGGCAGCCATCTGCTGCGGGTATCCCTGGACGGGGTGCTGAGCGACAGCGCCGTGCCGGGCAACGGTGCGGCGATGCATCAGTTGACGGTGGGCAATGTCGACCGGGGCAGCCACCAGATTGCCGTGGTCGTGGTCAATGCCCGGGGAGAAGAGCTGCAGCGCAGCGCGCCGATCACCGTGCACCTGCAACGCACCTCGCTCAACCAACCGGGTCGCGGCGGCGCCAATCAGGCACCCCGGGCACCCGCTGCACCCAGAGCGCCCAATGTGCCCAAGCCGGGTACCGGCGGCTGAGGTACCTTTGCGCACCATTATGGTGCGCATGCCCCTTTTTCGTGCCATAGTGATTCGCCAACCGGACACTGCCCTGGCACGCTTCCAGTTGCTCTTTCTCTGCCGTGCCCGGCATACAGCGGACCGCTGCCCAAGTATATGCCCAAGCTCTGCGCACGCGCCGGGCAGCACGCGCTGATCTGGTTCGCTTCTTGCAACAGCTGGCGGAACAGCCGCCCACAGCGTCGTGGATAATGCCCCATGCTACCTGATCTCTTTCTGCGCCAGATTCTGGATAACCTGACCACCGCGGTACTGCTGCTGGATGCCGACCTGCAGGTCAACTATATGAACCCCGCAGCGGAAATGCTGCTTGAGGTCAGCGGTCAGCGAGTCACTGGCCAGCGCCTCGACAGTCTGTTCAGCGATTCGGTGGAGTCCCTCCAGCCCCTGCGCAACACGCTGGCCACCGGGAGCCCCTTCACCAAACGCGAAGCCCAGTTGAACCTGAGCAATGGCCAGGCGCTGATTGCCGATTATTCGGTCACGCCGGTCAGCGCAGAGGAGCGCAACTGGGTATTGCTGGAATTGCTGCCCCGTGACCGGCTACTGCGCATCACCCGGGAGGAGGCGCAACTGTCCAAGCAGGAAGTGACCCGGATACTGGTACGCGGGCTGGCCCATGAGATCAAGAATCCGCTGGGTGGCATCCGCGGTGCGGCGCAACTGCTGGCCCGGGAACTGCCGCAACCGGAGCTGCAGGACTACACCGATGTGATCATTCAGGAAGCCGATCGCCTGCGTAACCTGGTCGATCGCATGCTCGGCCCCTACCGCCCGCCGCAGCTGTCCCGCATCAATATCCATGAGATCACCGAGCGCGTCTGCAGCCTGGTGGAGGCCGAGACCCAGGGCGATCTGCAACTGCTGCGTGATTACGATCCGAGTATTCCGGACCTGATGGGCGACCGCGAACAGCTGATCCAGGCGGTGCTTAACATCGTGCGCAACGCCATGCAGGCGCTGCTCACCGAGCCGACCACCCAACACGGCCAGATCACCCTGCGTACCCGCACCCTGCGCCAGTTCACCATCGGCCCCCGGCGCCATCGGCTGGTATGCCGGCTGGAGATCTTCGACAACGGCCCCGGCATCGCCCCGGGCATCGTCGACAGCATCTTCTACCCGATGGTCAGCGGGCGCGCCGAAGGCACCGGCCTCGGCCTGTCGATTACCCAGAACATCATCACCCGGCACCACGGCCTGATCGAATGTGAAAGCGTGCCGGGCTGTACCGTCTTTACCCTGTTTCTGCCGCTGGAATTCACTCCGGGAGAGGAAGAATGACTCGAACTGCTGACGTCTGGATCGTCGACGATGATCGCTCCATCCGCTGGGTCCTGGAAAAGGCCCTGCAACAGGATGGGATGCAACCGGTGTGCTTCGACAGCGCCGACAGCGCCCTGGCGCGCCTGCAGCGCCAGCAACGCCCCGATGTGCTGATCAGCGACATCCGCATGCCCGGCACCAGCGGTCTGGAGTTGCTGTCGAGCATCCGCGAACATTATCCGAAACTGCCGGTCATCATCATGACTGCCCATTCCGACCTGGATAGCGCCGTGGCGTCCTACCAGGGCGGCGCCTTCGAATATCTGCCCAAACCCTTCGATGTGGATGAGGCGGTATCGCTGGTGCGGCGGGCCCTGGCTCACAGCCATGAAGATGATCACGCCACCGGCGACCAGATCAGCCACACGCCGGAGATCATCGGCGAGGCGCCCGCCATGCAGGAGGTGTTTCGCGCCATCGGCCGGCTGTCGCACTCCAATATCACCGTGCTGATCAACGGTGAGTCCGGCACCGGCAAGGAGCTGGTGGCCCATGCCCTGCACCGCCATAGCCCGCGGGCGCGAAATCCCTTCATTGCCCTGAACATGGCGGCGATTCCCCATGATTTGATGGAATCGGAGCTGTTCGGTCACGAAAAGGGCGCTTTTACCGGCGCCGCCATGCAGCGCCGTGGACGCTTCGAGCAGGCCGATGGCGGCACTCTGTTTCTCGACGAGATCGGCGACATGCCCGCCGAAACCCAGACCCGGCTGCTGCGGGTGCTGGCCGACGGCGAGTTCTACCGGGTCGGTGGGCATACGCCGATCAAGGTGGATGTGCGGATCATCGCCGCTACCCATCAGGATCTGGAAAGCCTGGTGCAGGCCGGCAAGTTCCGCGAGGATCTGTTCCACCGCCTGAACGTCATCCGCATCCATATCCCGCGCCTGTCCGAACGCCGGGAGGATATCCCGGCACTGGCCCAGCATTTCCTCTCCCGCGCCGCCCAGGAGCTGGCCGTGGAGCCCAAGATTCTCAAGCCCCAGACCCGCGACTATCTGCGTGGCCTGCCCTGGCCGGGCAACGTACGCCAGCTGGAGAACACGTGCCGCTGGATCACCGTCATGGCTTCCAGCCGGGAAGTGCTGGTTGAAGACCTGCCGCCGGAGCTGCTCGTTCAGCACCAGGACAGTGCAGGCGACGGTCACTGGGAGCAAAGTCTGCGCATCTGGGCCGACCGTGAGCTGGCCCGCGGCGTCACCCAACTGCTGGATCAGGCGGTACCCGCGTTCGAGCGCATCATGATCGAAACGGCGCTGAAGCACACCGCCGGCCGCCGCCGGGACGCCGCGCAACTGCTGGGCTGGGGCCGCAATACCCTGACCCGCAAGATCAAGGACCTGGGCCTGGAATTGGGTACTGATGAGGAGGACGACTCCGAATGATCATGGTTCTGCAATGAAACTGGCACACTAGCTGCTTAGTCTGTCAGTGGGTGTATTGGGGTGGCTCCGGTTCAGGCAGGCCGGGGTCGCCTTTTTTTTCGGCTGTTTGCCAGCCGTGATTCCCGGTTACACTGGCGCGTTTTTCACTGGAATGCGCCGCATGTTTCATATCGCCCTGCTCGAACCCGAGATCCCGCCCAATACCGGCAATATCATCCGGCTGTGCGCCAATACCGGCTGCCAGCTGCATCTGATTGAACCCCTGGGGTTTGAACTGGATGACAAGCGCCTGCGCCGGGCGGGACTGGATTATCACGAGTACGCACCGGTGCAGACCCATGCGGATCTGGCCAGCTGTCTGGCGAAGGTACAACCCAACCGGGTGTTCGCCCTGAGCACCAAGGGCCGGCAGTGCTACAGCGAGGTCAGCTATCAGCCAGGGGATCTATTTCTGTTCGGCCCGGAAAGCCGTGGCCTGCCTGCGGATATCCGTGACGCGCTGCCACCCGAGCAGGTGCTGCGCATCCCCATGCATCCGGATAACCGGAGCCTGAATCTGTCCAATAGTGCTGCGGTGCTGGTCTACGAGGCCTGGCGGCAACAGGGTTTTGCCGGGGCCAATTGAATGCGGGGCGGCGGCAAGAGGCAGGAGCGGCCTTGGCCGCGAAGCTTTCTACAGCTCCTCGCGGACAAACCCGCCCCTACACCCGAAGCCGCAGAGGCTTAACGCGTCTTGATGACGATCTTGCCCACGGCCTGACGCGTGGTCAGGGTGGTCAACGCTGCTTCGTACTGGTTCATTTCGAAGGTCTGGGATACCAGCGGCTTGAGCTTGCCCTCGCTGTACCAGCGGAACAGCTGCTGGAAGTTCTCGAGGTTGGCCTGGGGCTCGCGCTTGGCAAAGGCACCCCAGAACACACCGACCACCGCAGCGCCCTTGAGCAGGGCCAGGTTGGCCGGCAGCTCGGGAATCCGACCGCTGGCGAAACCGACCACCAGCAGGCGTCCGCGCCAGTTGATGCAGCGCATGGACTGGTCGAACAGGTCACCACCCACCGGATCGTAGATCACGTCAGCGCCCTGACCACCGGTCAGCGCCTTGACCTGCTCCTTGAGCTCGCCTTCGCTGTAGTTGATCAGCTCATCGGCGCCAGCCTGACGGGCAACTTCCAGTTTCTCGTCACTGGAGGCCGCCGCGATTACCCGGGCGCCCATGGCCTTGCCGATTTCCACCGCCGCCAGGCCAACACCACCGGAGGCGCCGAGCACCAGCAGGGTTTCGCCGGGCTGCAGATTGCCACGCTGGACCAGGGCGTGCATGGAGGTGCCGTAGGTCATGCTGAAGCCAGCCGCGGTGACGAAGTCCATATCATCGGGCATCGGCAGCACATGAGTACCAGCGGCCGCTACTTTCTCCGCAAAACCGCCGTAGCCGGTCAGCCCCATGACCCGGTCGCCCGGCTTCAGATGGGTGACCTGACTGCCCACACTGGCAACCACACCGGCGGCTTCACCACCTGGCGAAAAGGGGAACGGCGGCTTGACCTGGTATTTGCCCTCGATGATCAGGGTGTCAGGGAAGTTGACGCCGGCGGCGTGGACATCGATGACAACCTCATTGTCCTTGGCGACCGGATCGGCGGTCTCTTCCAGCGACAGCGTGCTGGCAGGTCCGTAGGCTTTGCACAGTACGGCTTTCATGGTGGCTCCTTGATTGGGTATTTTCCACAGTCTAGCTGGGCCCACTGCGGTGGGGTCAATCACCATACCGGTGATTGATCACCCTGCATAAGACAACTGCCAGCCGGGGCAACTCCGGCGCCACCCGCCAGTCGTTACTGGCTCAGGTATTGCGCCACGTAGGTATCGAAGTCCACCTGATCGGCTGCCTCCACGGCTGCCTGATCCGCCAGCGACTGGGTAGCCACGGCGGCAAGCTCCTGCGACTGCGCGGCGCTCAGCGGCCGTGCCAGGAAATGCTCGCGGTGCGCCTCGGATTGCCCCAGGGCAAAGCGGAAGAAGCTGTTGCCGTGCTCGGCAATCGCCTCCAGCACCCGCGCCGAGGGGGTCAGTGCCGGGTCATGCAGCTTGTCGCGCTGCAGCTGCAGGCTGTCACTGTGCGCGGTGGTCTGCCCGGCCTGATCCAGCAGGCTGGCGCAAGCGGCGATATTGTCCAGCAGGTGCTCGCCCCACTCGATCAGGCTGCACGGCTGGCCCTTGCGGATCAGTTGCAGACCCGGCTCGCGGCCGCGTTTGACTGCCAGCGCGAAGTTGTCGTTGCTCGTCCGGCACTCCTCGTCAGACATCGCCGGACTATCGGCCAGCGCGCAGAACAACAGGAAGCTGTCGAGAAAGTGCGCGGTGCTCGGCTCGATCCCCAGCGGACTGAACGGGTCAATATCCATGCAGCGTACTTCGACATACTCCACGCCCCGCGCGGCCAGCGCGTGCACCGGCTTCTCGCCGCTGCGCGCCACGCGCTTGGGTCGGATCGAACTGTAGAACTCGTTCTCGATCTGCAACAGGTTGGTGTTGAGCTGCTGCCACTGGCCATCGGCATCATGGGTGCCCAGCGCGGCGTAGGGCGCATAGGGCAGGCTGATCGCCTTCTGCATGCTGGCGATGTAGCTGTCCAGACTGTTGTAGCAGACGCTCAGGTCCGCCTGGGCATCGTTGTTGTAGCCCAGGTCGCTCATGCGCAGGCTGGTGGCGTAGGGCAGATACAGGCTCTTCTCGCCCAGTGGCTCCAGCCGGTGATCCCGCCCCTGCAGGAAGCTTGCACACAGGGCCGGCGATGCGCCGAACAGGTACATCAACAGCCAGGCGTAACGGCGGAAGTTGCGGATCAGCGCCACATAACGCTCAGACTGATAATCCTGCTCACTGCGCGCGTCGTGGTCCTGCTGACGCAGCGCCTCCCACAGTTCGGGCGCCAGCGAGAAGTTGTAGTGGATACCAGCAATGCACTGCATCGGCTTGCCATAACGCACCGCCAGACCCCGCCGGTAGACATGCTTGAGCATGCCCACATTGGAGCTGCCGTACCAGGCAATGGGAATGTCCTCGTCACGGGCCGGCAACACGCAGGGCATGGACTCGGTCCACAGGCGCTCCTCGCCCAGCTCGCCATAGGTAAAGCGGTGAATCTCGTCCAGATGCTGGAACAGTCCATCGATATTCCGACTCACCGGGGTGATCAGTTCGATCAGCGCTTCGGAATAATCCGTGGTGATGGTCGGGTGCGTTAGCGCCGATCCCAGCCCGGCAGGATGGGGTTGCTGTGACAGAATCCCGCCGGCATCGATGCGCAGGCTCTCCTTCTCGATGCCATGCATGCAGGCAGCGAGGCTGCTCTGCAGCGCCGGCTGTGCCAGCAGGTCGAGACGTTGCTTCAACAGTGGTGACAAGCGCGTCACTCCTCAAACGGTGAAAATGATCGGCGTCGGCTATCGGCGACCGGTTCAGATGCGGGCAAAGGTACCCAGGCACTTGGCGGCCAGCGCGCCGTCCTGCCAGACCTCGCCATCGACAACCATGGTCCGCGTGCCGGCATGCACCACCTTGGCCCGACATTCCAGTACCCCACCGGTGACCGCGCGGGTGTAGTTGATCTTGCATTCAATGGTAGCGGTTGCCTCATGGGCGTCCAGCCGGGCGTAGACGGCCGCGCCCATGGCCGAGTCCAGCAGGCTGAAGATGACGCCGCCATGGACCCGCGCCGTGGTATTGAAATGCTGCGGGCTGATTTCCAGGCGCATGGTGCAGCCTTCCTGATCCAGGCTGACCAGCTCCAGGCCCAGGGACTCGGTGAAGGGGCTCATGCGGTTGTCCTGGATGTCGCTCAGTTTCGGGTGTTGGCTCATGATTATCGCTTCTTCAGGTTCTTGGCATTGGCAAACAGGTTGGCAAAGGTACCACCGGCCTGTGGCGGGGAGCCAGCATGGCCCTTGTCTGCCCGCGGCTGGCGCGGACGATTGCGCTCACCAGCCGGAGCACCGGCACGGGCGTTGCTTGTGGCCCCGGGCTGGTCGCCCATGCGCATGGTCAGGCTGATGCGCTGGCGCGGAATGTCCACTTCCAGCACCTTGACCTTGACGATGTCGCCGGCCTTGACCACATCGCGCGGATCCTTGACGAAGCTGTCAGCCAGCATGGATATATGCACCAGACCATCCTGATGCACGCCGATATCGACGAAGGCACCGAAGTTGGCCACGTTGCTGACCACGCCTTCGAGCACCATGCCGGGCTCCAGATCGCTGATCTTCTCCACGCCCTCCTGGAAGGTAGCCGCCTTGAACTCGGGGCGCGGGTCGCGCCCGGGTTTGTCCAGCTCGCTGAGGATATCGGTGATGGTCGGGATGCCGAAGTGCTGGTCGGTATAGCGCGCCGGATCCAGCTTGCGCAGAAATGCCGAGTCGCCGATCAGGCTACGGATGTCGCGGCCGGTCTGCTCGGCGATCCGCTGGACCAGCGGATAGGCCTCCGGATGCACGGCGGAGGCATCCAGCGGGTTGCTGCCACTCATTACCCGCAGAAAACCCGCTGCCTGTTCGAAGGTCTTGTCGCCCAGCCGGCTGACCTTCAGGAGTTCGCGGCGGCTGGCAAAGGCACCGTGCTGGTCGCGGTAGTCGACGATGTTGCGGGCGATGGTCGGATTCAGCCCCGACACACGGGTCAGCAGCGGCACCGATGCGGTATTGAGGTCGACGCCGACGGCGTTCACACAGTCCTCGACTACCGCATCCAGGCTGCGCGCCAGCTTCACCTGGGATACGTCATGCTGGTACTGGCCAACGCCGATGGCCTTGGGCTCGATTTTCACCAGCTCTGCCAGCGGGTCCTGCAGCCGGCGGCCGATGGATACCGCCCCGCGGTAGGTCACGTCCAGATCGGGGAATTCCTTCGCTGCCAGTTCCGAGGCGGAATACACCGAGGCGCCAGCTTCGGAGACGGTGATCTTCTGCATCTTCAGTTCGGGGCACTGCTTGAGCAGATCACTGGCCAGCTTGTCGCTCTCGCGCGAGGCGGTACCGTTGCCGATGGCGATCAGGTTGACCTGGTGCTTGCGGCACAGCGTCGCCAGCACCGCCAGCGACTGATCCCACTGGTTGCGCGGTGCGTGGGGGAAGATGGTCGCAGTATCGACCAGCTTGCCGGTGGCCTCGATCACGGCCAGTTTGACCCCGGTGCGCAGGCCCGGGTCCATCGCCAGGGTAACCCGCGGCCCGGCTGGCGCCGACAGCAGCAGGTCCTTGAGGTTACTGGCGAACACGCGGATGGCTTCATCCTCCGCCGCCTCGCGCAGCTCGCCGAGCAGCTCGGTTTCCAGATGGCCGGACAACTTGACCCGCCAGGTCCAGCGCACCACCTCGTTCAGCCAGCGGTCGGCCGGCCGGCCCTGGTCACTGATCTGCGCCGCCTCGGCGATCATGCCTTCGCAGGGGTGGCTGGCGGTGGCCGGTGCCTCCGGGTCGCCCAACTGCAGGGCGATGTTCAGAATACCCTCGTTGCGCCCCCGCAGAATCGCCAGCGCCCGGTGCGACGGCACATTGCACAGCGGCTCGTCATACTCGAAGTAATCACGGAACTTGGCGCCCTCCTGCTCCTTGCCGGTCACCAGTCGGGACACCACCCGGCCGTCCTGGCGCAGGGCCTGACGCAGCCGTTCGAGCAGACGGGCATCCTCGCTGAAACGCTCCATGAGAATGTACTTGGCGCCGTCCAGCGCAGCCTTGGTATCGGCCACACCCTTGTCGGCGTCAACAAAGTCGGCAGCCAGTTGTTCGGGATTCAGGTTCGGATCGGCGTACAGCTGCTCGGCCAGCGGGCCGAGGCCGGCTTCCAGGGCAATCTGGCCCTTGGTGCGGCGCTTGGGCTTGTAGGGCAGATACAGATCTTCCAGGCCGGTCTTGGTCTCGGCCTGGCGGATGTCGCGCTCCAACTCGGGGGTCAGTTTGCCCTGCTCGCCGATGCTTGCCAGAATGCTCTGGCGACGCTCCTCCAGCTCGCGCAGATAGCGCAGCCGTTCCTCGAGGTAGCGCAACTGGGTATCATCCAGGCTGCCGGTCACTTCCTTCCGGTAGCGGGAGATAAAGGGCACGCTGGCGCCCTCGTCGAGCAGGCCGACGGTGGCGGTCACCTGTTCGGGGCGCACCGCCAGTTCGGTAGCGATACGCGAGGCAATACTGTCCATGGCTAGATATCCACATCGATCATTTCAGACGCGGCAGTATAACCGAGTCGCCGCCGCGGGATGCAGCCCGGTCCCCAGACGATGGCCATCGGTTAGTCCATCGCACCGGGGGAAACCTCTTGTAACAATGGCCAGCTCCCGCGACAACTGGCATCAGCGACAATACATTTCTTCGAAAAAGGTGGTGGCCCTATGAGCAATGAAGGCGAAAAAATACTGATCGTGGATGACGACGCGGGCCTGCGTCGCCTGCTGGAGCGTTTTCTCAGCGAGCAAGGCTATCGCGCCCGCGCGGTGGAAAATACCGCGCAGATGGATCGCCTGCTCGACCGCGAGCTGTTTTCGCTGATCGTGCTGGACCTGATGCTGCCTGGTGAAGACGGCCTCAAGGCCTGCGCCCGCCTGCGTGAACGGGGCACCACCACGCCCATCATCATGCTCACCGCCAAGGGCGATGAAACCAGCCGCATCCAGGGCCTGGAGATGGGCGCTGACGATTATCTGCCCAAGCCCTTCAACCCTCGCGAACTGGTAGCCCGGATCAAGGCGGTGCTGCGCCGCCAGGCGCCGCAGATTCCCGGCGCGCCCTCAGCCGATGACAACGAAGTGACCTTCGGCGACTTCGTACTCAGCCTGGCCACCCGCGAACTCAAGCGCGGCGATGAAGTGCATATGCTGACATCCGGTGAGTTCTCCGTACTCAAGGCGTTGGTGCACCATCCACGGGTGCCCCTGACCCGCGACAAGCTCATGCAACTGGCCCGCGGTCGTGAATGGGATGCGCTGGAACGCTCCATCGATGTGCAGATCTCGCGCCTGCGCCGTCTGCTCGAACCCGATCCTTCCAAGCCGCGCTATATCCAGACAGTCTGGGGAGTTGGCTACGTCTTCGTGCCGGATGGCCAACAACAGTGAAGGGCGGCCCCGGCTGGCATCCGCTGCTGCCACGCAGCTTCTTTGCCCGCACTCTGCTGCTGGTACTGCTGGTCACGCTGTTTTCCAAGATCCTCACCCTGCTCTACCTGATGAGCAACGAGGACCTGTTGGTCGATCGCCAGTACAGCCACGGTACCGCCATGCTGGTACAGGCCTACTGGGCCAGTGGCCCCGAGGCCCGGGCCGATATGCAGGCGCTCTCCGGCATGGAGCTGATACACGAAAGCCTGGTGCCCCCGGGGGAAATCCATTGGCCCTATTCCGGCGTGTTCACCAATCAGCTGCGTGATGAGCTGGGTGACCGTACCCAGATTCGCGTACAGACCGTGGACCAGCCGGCGATTTGGGTACATCAGCCGAGCTACGGCGATCAGTGGTTGAAAGTGCCGCTGTACGCTCATCCACTGCGCGGTCACCGGATCTGGCTGGTGGTCAGCTGGTTGAGCCTGATCGGCATGCTCTCCACTGGTGCCGCCTGGATTTTCGTGCGCCAGCTCAACCGGCCGCTGAAGGTGCTGGAACGCGCCGCCCAGCGCATCGGCCAGGGCCACAGCGTGCGACTGCTGGATACCAGCGGCCCAGCGGAGATTGCCGAGGTGTACCGCGCCTTCAACCAGATGGCTCAGGATGTCGAGCAGGCCAACAATGACCGCGCTTTGCTGCTGGCCGGGGTGTCCCATGACTTGCGCACTCCGCTGACCCGCATGCGCCTGTCCACCGAGCTGATGTCCGGTGTCGAACCCGAACTGACCGACGGGATGATCCGCGACATTGAAGACATGGACGCGATTCTCGATCAGTTCATGGCCTATATCCGTGACGGCAGCGCCGAACCCATTGAGCCCTGCGATCTGAACGAGTTGATTCGCGAGGTCGTCGCGCCGGTCAACGTCAATGAGGATCTGGTGCGGCTATGGCTGGATCCGATTCCGGATCTGGCGCTGCGACGGTTGTCGATCAAGCGGCTGTTGACCAACCTGGTGGAGAACGCGCTGAATCATGGCGGCACCGGGGTGGAGGTCTGCAGCTATCTGGAGCAGAGCGCCATTCAGCCCTGCGTGGTGGTGAGTGTGCTGGATCGCGGTCCGGGCATCGATCAAAGCGAAGGGGAAGACCTGTTCACGCCGTTCATTCGCGGCGACCGGGCGCGCTCCACCAAGGGCACCGGCCTGGGTCTGGCGATCGTTAAGCGTATCGCCGACAGCCATGGCATCAGCGTGCAACTGCTCAATCGCGCCGGCGGCGGTACCGAAGCGCGGCTGATGTTTCCGGTGCAGATGCCCTGAGCGCAGCGGACGCCTTGGTCCGTGCAACATGCCTGTCTGCTGCATGTTCCGCAAAGACGCCGTGAATACATCCCTGTAGGCTCCCTGTCGCCATCCCTGGCGACAGAGGCTTTGCTACACATGCAGCAGACAGGCATGGGCGGACCAATAGAGGGCCCACCAGGGGCAGCCCCAACGATGTCATTCGCTACTCGGCTGGCAATATATCCGCCTGCGCCAATGCCTGCTCGATAGCCGCCAGGTCGGGAATCAGCAGGGTTTCCGTTTCATCGGCCAGTCGCACCGGCTGGCTGACGAACTTATCGGCGCTGCCTGCCGCGTCGATTTCCCCACGGATGATCTTCTTCGAGCGCGGGATACCACGTACCCGCATGGCGATAAAACTCGAACCCGCACGCCCACCCACCGCATTCAACACCAGGCTGCGCGGCGCCTGGGGCGGCTCCGCGGCGGGCTGGCCGAGCAGGACCTCGGGATCAATCAGCGGTACCCGCTGGTCACGCCACAGTATCCAGCCGAGGAACCAGGCCGGCCCGTCATTCGCCGGCTGGCTCAGGCGATAGCCGACCAGTTCCGCCACCGCCACGTTGGGCAGCAACAGCGGTTGCCCGGCCAGGGGAACAATCAGGCCATTCAAGCTTTCCAGTGCATCTGTCATCGCATTATTCCTCTCACTGCGCGCCGTGCCTCAGGCATCCGCCGCACGTTCCTGTTCTAGCCATTGTTGCAGGGCGGCGGCCAACTCGTCGGGCGAGCCATCGCGACTGCTGTAGCCGGCTGTTCGCACGGCCTGGGGCATGGTTGAGCAGGCGGCACTGGCCGCGCTCTGCGTCCAGACTTCCATCCCCTGCCGACGCAGCCGACCGCAGGCGGCCACGCCATCCTCACCCATACCGCTGAAAATGATCGCCCCGCAGTGCGGCGCGAAGGTTCTGGCCAGCTCATCGAGTAAGGTTTCTATCGCCGGCTGATAGGCGCCGGGCCAGGGCTGTTCCTGCAGTTGCACCTGGCCTTCTGCACCAAAATGCAGCATCCGGCCGATCGGCGCTACCAGCACCTCACCATGCTGCAACTGGCTACCTTCCGTGCAGTTGCGGATTCGCCAGGCATTCTGACGACCGAGTATATGGGGCAACTGCGACTCGAAGCCGGCGTCGATATGTTGCGCGTAAACAAAGGCCACCGGCGCCTGCGCCGGCAGCACATCCAGGAACTGCTTGACCGCTGCCGGGCCGCCCAGCGACGCACCCAGCAGCCATACGCAGCGACGGCTGACGGGCAGCGGCGTCGGCACCAGCCGTACCGGCGGTGCCTGCGGCGCGTCACCCAGCAGCGCGCTGAGTTTCTGTAACAGCCGGCGCTGCCAGCGGACATGATCCTCGTGTTCGGGCGGCGGTATCTCCCCCGAGCCAAGCAGCACCGGTACCGGGCTGGATTCCAGTAACCAATCCGCCAGTGCTGATTCGTCTGGCATATCCAGTAGCCACAGATCCGCCACCACCTCGGTCAGTTCGCTGAGCTGGACCCGCTCCGGCGCGGTGTCGAAGACCAGTTGGTAGCCGAAGCCCTGGACCGCCTGGCCCAACGTCCGGCGCCCACGCTCACTGCTGACCAGCAGCGCGATGGTGGGCGCCTGGGCGTCAGTCACGCAGCGCAACCAGGCTGTCGATAACCTCCAGCAGCTGGGTTTCCTGATAGGGCTTGCCGAGGTACTCGTTCACACCCAGGCTGCGCGCCCGTTCACGGTGCTTCTCGCCGGTACGCGAGGTGATCATGACAATCGGCAGGTCTTTCAGCCGCTCGTCATGGCGCACCAGTGTGGCCACTTCAAAACCGTCCATGCGCGGCATTTCGATATCCAGCAGCATGATGTCCGGTTGGATATCCTGCAGGCGCGCGATGGCGTCGACACCGTCCTTGGCGGTCACCACCTCCATGCCATGGCGCTCCAGCAGGCGGGTAGTCACCTTGCGTACGGTGATGGAGTCATCCACCACCATCACCAGCGTCGCACGGTGGGTCGGCGTCGCCCCCGCCGCGGCCCTTTCGGCAGCCAGTTGCTGCTGCGAAAGCAAGGCCTGCTGGGCACGGATCACCGCCAGCAGATCGAGAATCACCACGACCCGGCCATCACCGAGGATGGTCGCGCCGGAAATACCCGGCACGACCGCGAACTGCTTGCCGAGGCTTTTCACCACGATTTCCCGCGAACCGGCCAGGGCATCGACCTGCACCGCCACGCTGTGATCGGTACCGCGCACCAGAATCACCGGCAGCGGCAGGCTGTGCCCGCTCAGCCTGGGCTGCTGGCCGGTGACCAGCAGGTCGCCGAGATAACGCAGGTCATAGGACTTGCCGGCATAGTCGAAGGGCGGCGCATCCGGCGCATAGTAGGCTTCCAGCTCATAGCCGGACACCCGCACAATACCTTCGATGGTATTCAGCGGAATGGCATACAGGTCTTCACCAGAATACACCATCAGCGCCCGGTTCACCGACACGGTGAACGGCAGGCGGATATTGAAGCTGGTGCCCTGGCCGGGCTCGGTGGCCAGGGTCATGCTGCCACCCAGCTGCTTGATCTCGGCATTGACCACGTCCATGCCGACACCACGCCCGGAAATCTGCGTGATCTGCTGAGCGGTACTGAAACCGGCCTCAAGGATAAACTGCAACACTTCCTGGTCGGTCAGTGCCGCATCGGCGTCCATCAGTCCACGCTCGATGGCCTTGTCCCGCACCGCCTGCAGATCGACACCGCGCCCGTCATCGCTGAGACGGATGACGATCTCGCTGCCCTCGCGGTGTACATCCAGGGTGACACTACCCGCCTCTGGCTTGCCTTCGGCCACGCGTAGCGCCGGCAACTCGATACCATGGTCGACCGCATTGCGCAGCATATGCTCCAGCGGCCCCATCATGCGTTCGAGTACGCTGCGGTCCATCTCCCCTTCAGCGCTGCCCACCGCCAGATTGACCTGCTTGCCCAACTCCGAAGATACCTGGCGCACCACCCGACGCAGGCGTGGCAACAACCGCTCGAAGGGCACCATGCGGGTGCGCATGAGACCTTCCTGCAGTTCGGTATTGACCCGCGCCTGCTGCAGCAGCAGGGTTTCGGCATCGCGGCTGCGGGTGGCCAGGGTTTCTTTCAGGTCGAGCATGTCCGAGGCCGACTCGAATAGCGAACGCGACAACTGCTGCAGCTGGGAATAGCGGTCCATTTCCAGCGGGTCGAAGTCCTCGTAACCCTGCTCGATTTCTTCCTGGTGGCGCGACAGGATCTGCGCCTGGGTCTCCATGTCCAACCGGCGCAGCTGATCACGTACCCGCTCGATGGTGCTTTCCATGTCGCTCAGGGTCTGGCTGATGTCGCTGACCTGTTGCTCGACGCGGCCGCGGAAAATGGACGTTTCACCGGCCAGGTTGACCAGATCCTCCAGCAGCCCGGCGGGTACCTTGATGGTTTCCTGTACCGCGCCACGGCTGTTGGTCTGCGCGGATTCCCGGGTGCCTTCCATTGCCTGTTGCAACAGCGCCCGGACCTCGGCCAATGACCGCTCCGGCGCGACCGACAGCGGCGCCGGTGCCGGCATAATGGGCGTGACCCACTCGCCGGCATCCTGATGTCCATCGGCCAACTGCTCAATCATCGTCTGCAGCTCGGCCAGCATTGCGCTCAGCTCGTCGGCCGGCGCCAGGGTAGCCTGCTGCAGCGCGGTTTCCAGCTGGCGCGCCTGCTCCGCCACGGCGGTGCGACCGGCCAGACGGGCACTGCCCTTGAGCGTCTGGATGCGGTGCAACAGCTCATCAGCTGCTGCCGGTTCGGCGTCGCGGCGCGCCAGCAGATCAGCGCATGGCTGCAGCAACTCCAGCGCCTCTTCGATGAACATGCCGAGCATGCCTGCTTCCGCCGATGGGGTAGCGGGCTGCGGTGGTGTTGCGTCGGCCACCGGGGCATCAGCCACGTCAGCCCACTGCGGCGGTTGATCCGGCTGGGCACGGAAATCGCGAATCGCCCGGACCAACCGCATGCCGTCACTGATTGGCCGCCCCGCCACTACGCCTTCGACCATGTCGGTCAAGCTGTCCTGGCAGGCCAGCAACAGCTCCGGCAAGCCGTCGATCAGGCTGAAGCGCTGCGCTACCAAGCCTTCATAGACAAATTCCAGCTCGTGGGCGAGATCACCCACCGGGCGGATTTCAGCCATCCGCGCGCCACCCTTGAGCGTATGCAGATCCCGCAACAGGGCATGCAGGGGGGCTTCGTTATCGGGTTCAGCCAGCCAGAACTGCAGGCTGGCTGCGGATGTATCCAGAATTTCCTGGGCTTCATCGAGGAAGATGTCTACCAATTCGGCGTCGGTACCGGCCTCCGCCGGATGCCAGGTGTCTGCTGCACCCTGGGCGATACTGCCGTCGAGCGCGGACACTTCGTCCATGCTGGGCGGGCTGATCTGGAACAGCGCCTGCAAGGCTGCCAGCTCATCAGCAGCCGGCTGCACATGCTGGTGCGCCGCAACCTGGTCCATCATGCCGATCAACCGATCATGGCCGCTGGCCAGACATGCCGCTACCTCGGCGGTGAAGGGCAGGCGCTGACCAATCAGCGCTTCGTGGACATCTTCCAGGCCCTGACAAAGCTCGTCGATCGCCGGTAATTCGACTTCCACCGCGACCTCGGCCAATGCCCGCAGAGCACGGGCCAGGCCGGTATGGTCGATGACGGCAACCGGCGGCCAATGCGCCAGTTCATCCACCGCATCCAGCAGCAAGTCGACGCCCTCGGTGAGGAAGATCGACAACAGACTGGCATCGGATGGCCCATCCAGATCGGCCCGGCTGTTGTCGCGTCGCTCCATGCCATCGCGGTAGATGGCGTCCAGCCGCTGCAGGAAGGCATCGGTGCCAGTAACCGGTTCGACCGAGGCGGCATCCGCCCGGTCCAGCCAGGCTTCGAGCATATTCACGGCGTCGCGCAGCAGCTCGATCACCGCCTGGTCGGCCGGAATCAGGTTGCCCTTGAAATCCTTGGTCAGTTTTTCCAGTGGCGTCGCCAGCACCGCGATCGGCTGGATACCGGCCATGTGCGCGCTGCCCTTGAGAGTATGCAGCGCACGTTGCAGGCTGTCGCTGAGCGGACACGGCAGTTGCTGTTCGCTCTTGTCGAGGAAGCCGTTGATCTGCTCGATATGGGCCTGGGTCTCGGCGCGGAAGATCTTCAGCAGTAGCGGGTCCAGCTCTGCCGTATCTGCCAGCTCACTAGTCGGCTGGTCGACCTCCGGCTCAATGGTGATTGGCCCATCAGTCGGTTCGCTCGGTTCAGCATCCACCGAATAATCAGAGCCAGACGGCTCCAGCAGCGCTGCCATATCCGCAGACTCGACGTCGGCTTGCTCGACCTCGGACTGGACATCAGTTGCCAGCTCGGCTGCGATTGTTTCAGATTCGAATTCCGCCTCGATTTCAGCAACTGGTTCGGCAGCCCACTCTTCTGCCGGCTCGCCTGATTCTGTCGGCGACGACGGAGCGACGTCATCAATGTCATCCAGCGCGGTCAGCTCCAGCTCTTCTATCTGCGGGAAGGCATCCGTCGACTCGGCGGCCTCGGCCGGCTCCAACTCTGCATCGGTAGACAAGATCTCCCGTTCGGCAGTCGGCAGGCTGCAGGATTCGGTCTGGTCTTCCAGTACGGGCAGCGGTTCGCCACGGGACAGGGCATCAGCCTGTGCCGCCAACTGCTCGACCTCCGGCAGGGTGCGCTGATGGCCAGCGGCAAAATCATCCAGCAGGGTCGGGATCAGCGCGCGTACCGCATTGACCACCGTGAAGACCGCCGGGCTGGCCTCGACGTTGCCATCGATGACCCGGTTGAGCATATTCTCGACCGACCAGGCCAGCTCGGCCAGGATCCCGGCACGCACCATACGACCGCTACCCTTGAGGGTATGGAAGCCGCGCCGCACCTCGGTGCGGGCCGCCTTGTCCTGCGTGTCCGCCTGCCAGGCGGGCAGGTACTCATCGAAGCTGTCGAGCACTTCGCCGACTTCCTCGATGAAGATCTCCATGAGCTCGGGATCCAGCTCATCATCGTCTTCGGACGCCGCCACGGCTGGCGTAACAGGTACGACCGGGGCAACGGGCTCGGGCGGCGTTTCCGCTGCGCAGTCCAGCGCCGCCAGTTGCTCCGGGCCATAGCCAAGCGATGCCAGACGCTCCTCGGCGACCGCAAGGATGCTATCGCCGCGGTCGGTATTATCCTCAGCCACCCGCTCCAAGTAGTAGTCGATGCTGGTGATGACATCGGCCAGCGCATCCAGCGCTTCCCAGTCGGGCACCTTGCGCTCGCGCACCAACTGCTGACTCAGGTACAGCCGGCAGGCGGCAACCGCGCCGGCGGCACGCTCCAGGGGCAACATGGCCAGCCCGCCGCGCACACTGTTGAGCAGGTCATCCACCGGCTCCAGCTGGGCATGATCCCACTGCCCGGCGATAAAGGCATTGATCGCATCTCGGGTCTGTTCCAGCGCATTGCGCGCCTCCAGCACCACCTGTTGCTGCACCAGGAACATTTCCTGGGCGCCGGCCAGTTGCCGGCTCTGGCGATCATCTTCCTCGGGCTCGGTCGGAGTGCGATCCATGGCGAAGATGCCATGCAGGCTGGCTTCCACATAGAGCACGCCGCCGGCAACTTCCATCAATTGCGCATCACTCGGTGCGGAATCGGCGCGGCTCAGGATCTCGACCCGCTCGACCTGCTCCTGTAGCACGCGCCGCGGCTGGCCAAGGCCCAGCACCGCCAGGGTGTCGGCAATACGTTTCATCGCCGGCAACAACTCTTCGAGCAGTTGGGGCGCGCGCTCGGTACTGCGCACGAACAGATCCAGACGCTCCTTGACCTGCAACAGCTCCTCATCCAGCGCCTGGGCAACCGAATGCATGGTGCCGCGGTCCGGCCCGACCATGCGGTTGTCGCTGGCTGCTGCCTGATCATCTTCGCGCCACAGCGACTGCAACTGGTATTGCTGTCTCAGCGCAGTCAGTCGTGGGCTATCGCCGTTACTCTTGGCCACATAGAACAGCAGGTTGCGCAGCAATTCCGGAGCTGGCGCGCGGTCGGCGATGCTGGCGCTATCGTCCAGCAGTTGACGCAGCTCGCGGTCAGCCTGGCGCAGGAGTTGGCGAATAGCGGCGCCATTGTCGATCGAACCCGTCTCCAGCCCTTCCGCCACGCCAGCGAAAATACTCCACAGCTCGGCGAAACCGGTGCCCTGGAAAAGGTTCTCCAGACGGCCGAAGACCCGAACCAGTTGGTGGGCGCTGGCCGGTACGTTCTGTTCACGAATGATTGCCGCATGGGCGATCTGCATGGCCTGGCGCAGCTTGCGCAACTGCAGGGTCACCTGCTCGCTGGTGAAATCGACCTGCTGGGCTGCCCCGGCTGACCTGCCAGCGGCGAGGTCAGGGCTGAACAGGGCATTTTCCGACAACAGCTTTTCGCCCCGCGCGGTGCGCATGTCGTTGAGCAGCGGCAGCAACAGCAGCGGCAGGTCACGCCGACCACTCTGCACTCGGTCGAGGTAGGCTGGCATCTGCAGGATCGCCTGCATCAGCACTTCCAGCGCCTCGTTTTCCCGATGGCTGGTGCCATGCATCAGCGCCTGGGCAAGCTTTTCCATCTCCTCGGCCAGCAGGGCTGCGCCGTAGAATTCCACCATCTGCAAGGTGCCATGAACCTGGTGGATATAGGTCAGGCAAAAACGCAGGCGCGTCGTATCCTCGGGGTTATCTACAAAGGCTTCCAGGGCCTGACGCGCTTGATTCAGCGTCTCGGAAATTTCGCCTTTGACCCAGTCGAGGGCGACATAATCATGCCGATCACCCATAGTCACTCCAGACATTCCATGCTGTTCCGCCGCCGGTAAGCCTGTACCCGCTCATCGGGTACGCGCTCCAGCAGGGGATTATTCCAGTCCATTATTTCACCCGGCCCGATCACCAGCATGCCGCCCGGCGCCAACCGCGTTGCCAGCTGGTTGAGCAGGTCTCGACGGCGCCAGCGCCGGAAGTAGATGAGCAAGTTCTGGCAGAAAATGATATCCAGGTCCCGGATCGGGGCCTGGGCCAGTTCCAGGATGTTCAGTCGAGTGAAGCACACTCGATCACGCAGCGCCGGCGTCACTCGATACTGTCCATCCTGTAGTTGTTCAAACCATTGCCCGCGTTCGGCATCGGTCAGGCCGCCCAATCGGCGGGCCGAATAGCAACCGGCGCGGGCTTGATCCAGCGCGTGCTGGCTGATATCCGTTGCCCACACGCCGTAGTCGCGCCGTTCATGACCGTTCGCCGCCAGGCTCTGCTCCATGATGATAGCCAGAGAATAGGCTTCCTCGCCGCTGGCGCAACCGACACTCCAGAACTGCGCAGGCCGCTGATCATCCGCTGCCCGGCGCTGGTCGAGAAACCGTGCCACGCAGTCGAAGGATGCGCGGTGGCGCATGAAGCTGGTCTCACGTACGGTCAGCCATTCGACCAGGGCCGACCATTCCAGTGCCCCACTGATGCCCCGGGTGACGTGGTCGTAATAGGCCTGATAGTCGCGGATGCCCAGTTCACGCATGCGCGCACCGAGACTGGTCTGCAGATACGCCCGGCGCTGCTCGCTGACGCAAACGCCGGTACGCGTCTCCAGCAAAGCCTGCCACTGGCGGAACTGCACTCCATCCATGTCTGGCAACTGCTCCAATGACCAGTGTGGCGTTGTCTGCACTGTGCGACTCCCGCTGTGCCATTATCCGCGGCGGCCGCAGCCGCCGCTTGCCCTCAGGCCTGCTCGGGCAAGGTGAAACCATCCACCGACTGCCGCATGCTTTCGGCCAACTGGGCCAGTTCACCAATGCTGCGGGCGGTGGCGGTAGTACCTGCCGAGGTCTGCGAGGTGATCTCCTGGATGACGTTCATCGTGTTGGAGATGTGGCCCGCCGAGGAAGCCTGCTGTCGGGCGGCGTTGGAGATGTTCTGGATCAATGCCGCCAGACTGGTGGATACCTTCTCGATCTCCTCCAGAGCGACACCGGCATCCTGGGTCAAACGCGCACCACTGACCACTTCGGCAGTAGTCTGCTCCATGGAGATAACCGCTTCGTTGGTATCGGTCTGAATGGTCTTCACCAGCGCTTCGATCTGCTTGGTAGCACCCGAGGAGCGTTCCGCCAGGCGCTGTACTTCGTCGGCTACCACCGCGAAGCCACGTCCGGCATCCCCGGCCATGGAAGCCTGGATCGCCGCGTTCAAGGCCAGGATGTTGGTCTGGTCGGCGATGTCGTTGATCAGGCTGACGATGTCACCGATTTCCTGGGACGATTCACCCAGGCGCTTGATTCGCTTGGAAGTGTCCTGGATCTGCTCACGGATGATATCCATACCGGAAATGGTGCTCTGCACCACTTCGTTGCCCTTGTTGGCAATGGCTACCGAGCGCTCCGCTACCGCCGCCGATTCTGCAGCGTTGGCCGATACCTGGTCGATGGATACCGCCATCTCGTTGACCGCCGCCGAGGCACCGGCTATTTCCTGAGCCTGGTGTTCAGAGGCTTCGGCCAGATGCATCGCCGTGCCCTGGGTTTCCTGGGCCGCCATGGCCACCTGGGAGGCCGTGTGGTTGATGGTTTCCACCAGCGCGCGAAGCTGGTCAATGGAGAAGTTGATGGAGTCAGCGATAGCCCCGGTGAAATCTTCGGTTACCGTCGCCTCGGCGGTCAGGTCACCATCGGCCAGGTCAGCGATCTCGTCGAGCAGACGCAGAATCGCCGCCTGGTTACGCTCGTTGGTGGCCGCGGTTTCGGCCAGGCGCTGGCGGGTCTCGCGGGTCATCTGCACACCGATCAGCAGAATACTACCCAACGCGACGATGGCCAGCAGGTAACCCAGCAGGGTGTTCAACCAACGGGAATCACTGCGCTGCTCAAAGCCGGCGGACAGATCCGACACGTTATCCAGCAGTACCTGGGAATCGGTGAAGATATCGTTCGCGGCGGTACGTACCTGATACAGCTCAGGAGAAGTAAGCAGGATCTGATCCACCGAATCCGAAACGAAACTGAACAGGTCGGCAATTTCGGTGAGTCGGCTCACGGCATCGGGATCGGTTACCCGACTGATGTCCATGATCTCGTTGCCCTCCAGCATGCCCTGCAGGACGCGACCGAACAGGCTGGCGTCACGGCCAAAACTGTCCGCTGCCAGTACCGCATCGGCGTCACCGGTCAATACCCGGTTCACCGAGCCGAGAATACGTTCGGCAAGCAGCGACTGACGCTGAGCGATGGAGACCTGCGCGGGAGACGCGCCGCTTTCGATCAGCACATCCACGACGTCTTCATATTCGATCTGCAGCTGCGGCACCGTGTCGGACAATGTCGCGGCTACCTCATGCAGCGACAGAACCGTGTTCTGGCTGTTGAGGATGGCGTCGGCGTTGCTCTTCACCTTGTCCCAGTCGGCCTGGGCCCGCGCCAGCGGTTCCTGCAAGGATGAGGGAGTCGGCGGCAGGCCGGTTTCCTCGCGCCCGTCGGTCAGATAACTCCAGCGCTCCTCGAAGTCGTTGCGCGCCTCCAGCAGCAGGCCGAAGGCCTCCGGCGTACCGGTGGCCGCTTCGGTCGCCGATTTGGAGATCTGCTGGGACAGTACCCGCAGCTCGCCGGAGTGACCGATGTATTCCGTATCGTATGAACTCTGGACGTTCAGATACAGGAAGTTGATGAACAGCAGGATCAATGACAGGATCAGCGCGGCAAACAGGCCACTGATCGTCCGATTGCTGCGCAAGGTCGACAGTATATTGGTATCAAGCTTTTTCATTTTCTGGCCCCTACCTGGCCTACCGCGTGCTTCTTAGAGTCCTGAATTGCATGCCGGGAACCGGCACGCCCCTCCCACGATCAGATCGCCACATCGAGAAACGCCTGGTCGCGCGCCAATGCTCGGAAATTGAATATCAGCGATACCTGCTCCCCGGTATAGGCGCCCACCACAAAGGGCCGGAGCTCCTCAGCGAGGGCCGGCACCGTGGTGGTAAAGCTGCTTACTGGAAAATGCTGCATGCCGAACAATTCATCGACCAACAGGCCGACAAACAGCTCGTCGCGGTCGACTACCAGCACCCGGCGTTGTTTACGCGGGATGTTGGACGACGCGCCGAGAAAGTGACTCAGGTCGATGATCGGCAACAGCCGACCGCGCACGTTGGCTACGCCCCGCACCCAGGACTTGACCCGGGGCAGCGCGGTGTAGCGCGGCTCATGAAGGATCTCGCTGACCTCGCCCATGGCCGCGACCATCGGCTGGCCGGCCAGTCGGAAGCCGATGCCACTCCAGGTTTCGGCCACCGCCTGCTGCGCCGGCAAGCCGGCAGCCTGCCGACGGCAATGGGCCGCCAGCTGCAGCAGAAGATCGAAAGGATGTGTTGTGTCTGACATACCGTCCCTGTTGTCATGTGCCGTGCCGCGCGGCGTCGTCAGGCCTCGAGTACTGCCTTCAACGTCTGCACCAAGGTGGCTTCCTCCACCGGCTTGGTTAGATAGTCCCTGGCGCCCTGGCGCTTGCCCCAGACCCGGTCGGTTTCCTGATCCTTGGTGGTCACGATGATCACTGGAATACCAGTGGTCTCCGGATCCTTGGTCAGTTGACGGGTGGCCTGGAAGCCGTTGAGGCCGGGCATGACGATGTCCATCAATACCGCATCGGGTTTCTCCTGACGGGCCAGCGCTACGCCATCGGCGCCGTTTTCCGCCTTGAGTACCTCGAAGCCGTGTTTCTCCAACATGCCGGTGAGCTTGTACAACTCGGTCGGCGAATCGTCCACTACTAGAATGCGAGCCATTTATCCCCCTGGATAGTCAAATTGGGCCGTCGAGAGCTCAGGCCCCCGCGGATCCGGCCACTTTGGTTTCCGACTGCGGAACGTGCGCCCGGATGGCGCCCAGCAGTTCTTCCTTGCTGAATGGCTTGGTCAGATATTGATCGGAGCCGACGATACGCCCCTTGGCCTTGTCAAACAGCCCGTCCTTGCTGGACAGCATGATCACCGGGGTGGAGCGGAACGCCGAATTGTTCTTGATCAACGCGCAGGTCTGATAGCCATCAAGACGGGGCATCATGATGTCGACAAAGATGATATCGGGGTGATTGTCAGCGATCTTGGCCAGGGCATCAAAGCCGTCAACAGCGGTAATGACGTTACATCCAACCTTTTTCAGCAGCGTTTCCGCAGTGCGCCGAATGGTCTTGCTGTCATCAATCACCATGACTTTCAGGCTCTCGAAATTTTCATCCATAAACACAGCCCTTGTATAAACGTCGGTCAACTGCAAGGTGGTCTGGTTCCCGGCGGAGACCGGCCAATTCCATTTGCGGCTACTTTTAACATAGATTTCCCGGGCAATCCATAAACCCTTCTCGAAGATGAGACATGCGGTGACTTTCATCGCTGCCGGAGCAAAGGGTACACTGCGGCTACTTCCCCATCATGACAGCGACCCTCCAAACATGAGCATCGACATTGGCATCGTCATGGATCCGATCAGCGCGATCCATTACAAGAAGGACAGTTCCCTGGCCATGCTTCTGGCCGCCCAGCAGCGTGGCTGGAACTTGCATTATATGGAGCCCCAGGATCTGTATCTGCAGGATGGCCAGGCCATGGGCTGCAGCCGTCCACTGGAGGTCTTCGCTGATCCGCAGCACTGGTATCAGCTCGGTGATATGCGTCAGGCACCATTGGCCGAACTCGACGTGATCCTGATGCGCAAGGATCCGCCTTTCGATAATGAGTTCCTCTATGCCACGCATATCCTCGAGGCCGCTGAACGGGCCGGCGTGCTGGTGGTGAACCGCCCCGCCAGCCTGCGCGACTGCAACGAGAAACTGTTCGCCACCCAATTCCCGCAATGCTGCCCGCCCAACACCGTATCGCGCCGGGCCGATGTGCTGCGCGCCTTCATCACCGAGCACAAGGATGTCATTCTCAAGCCGCTGGACGGCATGGGGGGCTCGATGATCTTCCGCGTGCGTCAGGACGACCCCAACATCAGCGTCATCATCGAGACGCTGACCGAGCATGGGCAGCAGCAGATCATGGCCCAGCGCTACCTGCCGGAAATCAAGGATGGCGACAAGCGCATCCTGATGCTCAATGGCGAACCGGTACCTTATTGTCTGGCGCGCATTCCCCAGGCCGGCGAGACCCGCGGCAACCTGGCCGCCGGCGGCCGTGGCGAAGCCCGTCCGCTGAGCGAACGGGACCGCTGGATCGCCGCCGAAGTCGGTCCCGAATTGCGCCGTCGCGGGCTGCTGTTCGTCGGCCTGGATGTGATCGGTGATTACCTTACGGAAATCAACGTGACCAGCCCCACCTGCATCCGCGAAATCGATGCAGCCTACGATACGGATATCGGCGGCAAGTTGATGGACATCATCGACCAGCAGCTCGAAGCGCGGCGCAGTGCGTAGACTTTTTCTCATCACAGGGGCAGACTGCGCAGCAGTATGCCCCCTCGTCAGGCTATGGATAGCATGAACACAGCAGCGATGCCGCCTTCAACCACTCGACCGGCTGCCCAGCCGGCCATCGAGCCCCGAGACCGTCTCGGCTTCACCCTGTTCCTGGCGGCCGTGTTGCACGCGCTGATCGTCCTCGGCATCACCTTCGACCTGCCCGACCCGAGCAAACTGTCCCGCACGCTGGAAATTACCCTGGCCAGTCAGCCGAGCGAGACCACGCCAGAGGATGCCGATTACCTGGCGCAATTCGATCAGGAAGGCAGCGGCACGCTGGATGACAAGGCCGCACCCAGCACACCGGAAGAAGCGGTATTCCAGGACAGCGAGATCAATCAGGTATCACCAGCCGAACCAGCCGCGCCGCCCCCTGCGCCCAGCGCGCCGGAGAAAGTCGTGACCACCACCGCGCCCGCAACGGACAAGGCCGTGCGCACGCCTCCCAAACCCGATCCGGTGGAGGCGCCGCAGACCATGCAGCGCTTCGACATGTCCCGCCTGTCGGAGGAAATCAGCAGTCTCGAAGCGCAGCTGGCCGAAGAGCGCCAGCTGTATGCCAAGCGGCCACGGGTGCACCGGATCAATGCGGCTTCCACCATGCGCGACAAGGGCGCCTATTACAAGGATGCCTGGCGCCGCAAGGTAGAGCGTATCGGCAACCAGAATTACCCCGCCGAAGCCCGCAGCCAGGGCATCTATGGCAACCTGCGGCTGCTGGTGGCGATCAATCGTGACGGCTCGTTGCGAGATGTGCAGATTCTCGAATCATCCGGCCATGCGGTGCTGGACAATGCCGCCATGCGCATCGTCCGGCTGGCCGCCCCTTACGCCCCCTTCACCGGCGAGCTGATGGACGTCGACGTACTGGAGATCATCCGCACCTGGCGCTTCGAACCGGGCGACCGGATTTCCAGTTTCTGAACCAGCGGGACGGGCATGATGCGTACAACTTCACCGCGTCATGCTCTTGCCCTTCCCGCCCGCGCGCCCAATACTATGGCGCATGACCCAGACCTTACCTACCTATCTCAAACATCACTTCCTGATCGCCATGCCGCACATGGACGATCCGCGTTTCGCTCACACCGTGATCTACCTGTGCGAGCACAACGAGGACGGTGCCATGGGCCTGGTGATCAACCAGCCCAGCGGCCTGAATCTCGGTGATGTGCTGGAGCAGACCGCACCTGAGCTGAGCGTGCCCCGGACCGTCAGCGATCGGGTGGTGTTCAACGGCGGCCCGGTACAATCCGAGCGCGGCTTCGTATTGCATCGCGGCCCACAGCAATGGGAGTCGAGCCTGGATCTCGGCCCACTGCAGCTGACCACCTCGCGGGATATTCTCCTGGACATGAGCAGCGGCAGCGGCCCCGAGGATATCTTCGTCGCCCTGGGCTATACCGGCTGGGAAGCCGGCCAGCTGGACCAGGAACTGGCCGACAACGTCTGGCTGAGCTGCCCCGCCGATTACCAGATTCTCTTCGAGCTGGCAGCCGAACAGCGCCTGGATGCTGCCGCTCGCCATCTGGGGATCGATCTCAGTCTGCTCACCAGTCAGGCAGGGCACGCCTGATGGGGGCGTCCCTGCAACGCGTGCTCGGTTTCGACTACGGCACCCGCCAGATCGGCGTCGCGGTCGGCCAGACTCTCACCGGCCATGCCAACCCACTCAAGGAACTGCGCGCCCGCGATGGCATTCCCGACTGGGACCAGATCGGCACGCTGCTCAAGGAGTGGCAACCCGATGCACTGATCGTCGGCCTGCCGCTGAACATGGACGGCAGCCCCAGCGAGATGAGCGCCCGTGCGGAGAAATTTGCCCGCCGCCTGCATGGCCGCTTCCAGCTGCCGGTGCATTGCGTGGACGAGCGCCTGTCCACCTTCGAAGCCAAACAAACCCTGCGGGACAGCGGACGCGGTGCACCGGCCAGCTACCGGGACAACCCGGTCGACAGCCTGGCCGCCGCCCTATTACTGGAAACCTGGCTGGCAGGCCAAAAGGAGAAAGAATGACTGCATTGCCTGAAGTCGGCCCATTGCTGCAACGCATGGGACAGGAACTGACCGCCTGGCTGGACCGCACCCAGCGAACCGACCCCGCCATTGTCGGCATCCATACCGGTGGCGTCTGGATCGCGGAGCAGTTGCGCGATCAATGGTTGCCGAACGCGCCCCTGGGTACGCTGGATATCGCCTTCTATCGGGATGATTTTGCCCAGATCGGCCTGCAACAGGGTGTGCGCCCCTCGGAACTGCCGTTCAGCGTGGATGATCGCCATCTGGTGCTGGTGGACGACGTGCTGATGACCGGCCGCACCATCCGCGCCGCGCTCAACGAACTGTTCGATTATGGCCGGCCGGCATCCGTGACGCTGGTCACACTAGTGGATATAGAAGCGCGCCAGTTGCCGATCCGTGCCGACATTCTCGGTGCCAGCCTGGCCCTGCCGCCTGGGCAGCGGGTAAAATTAGCCGGCCCGGACCCACTGCACCTGACCCTGATCAACGTCGCCCAGCCATGAGAGCCCAATGAGCCTGAAATCCAGCCAACTGCAACTCAACCAACAGGGCCAGCTGCGCCATTTCCTCGGCATCGACGGCCTGTCCCGCGAACTGCTGACCGAGATCCTGGACACCGCCGACTCCTTCCTCGAAGTCGGCGAGCGCGCCATCAAGAAGGTCCCGCTGCTACGCGGCAAGACTGTGTGCAACGTATTCTTCGAGAACTCCACGCGCACCCGCAGCACCTTCGAACTGGCCGCCAAGCGGCTATCCGCCGACGTGCTCAACCTCGACGTGCAGACCTCCTCCACCAGCAAGGGTGAAACCCTGTACGACACTCTGCGCAACCTGGAGGCCATGGCCGCTGACATGTTCGTGGTGCGTCACGGCGATTCCGGCGCCGCCCACTTCATTGCTCGCAACGTCTGCCCGGATGTCGCCATCATCAATGCCGGCGACGGCAACCATGCCCACCCGACCCAGGCGATGCTCGATATGCTGACCATCCGCCGGCACCGGGCCGGGTTCGAGCAACTGTCGGTGGCCATCGTCGGCGATATCCTGCATTCGCGGGTGGCCCGCTCGAACATGGAAGCGCTGCGCATTCTCGGCTGCCCGGATATCCGCATCATCGCCCCGCGCACCTTGTTGCCGGTGGGCATCGAGCAATACGGCGTACGGGTGTTCAACGACCTGCGCGTCGGCCTGCGCGATGTGGATGTGGTGATCATGCTGCGCCTGCAGAAGGAACGCATGCAGAGCGGGTTGCTGCCCAGCGAAGGCGAGTTCTACCGCCAGTACGGCCTGACCAGCGACAGCCTGGCGCTGGCCAAGCCGGACGCCCTGGTCATGCACCCCGGCCCGATCAACCGCGGTGTGGAAATCGAATCGGCGGTGGCCGACGGCCCGCAGTCAGTAATTCTCAATCAGGTGACCTACGGCATCGCCGTGCGTATGGCGGTCATGTCCATGGCCATGGCTGGACAGACCACCCAGCGCCAGTCCAGTCAGGGAGGGCAGTGAACATGCGTATCACCATTCAAGGCGCGCGGGTCATCGACCCGGCCAGCCAATTCGACGCCATCACCGACCTGCATATCGATGCCGGTCAGATCAGCGCTCTGGGCCAGACGCCCGAGGGCTTTGTCGCTGCGCAGACCATCGATGCCCGCGGCCTGATCGCCTGCCCCGGCCTGGTGGACCTGAATGTCAGCCTGCGCGAGCCGGGCTTCGGTCGCAAAGGCAGCATTGCCAGCGAGACCCGCGCCGCTGCAGTCGGTGGCGTGACCAGCCTGTGCTGCCCACCCAACAGCCGCCCGGTACTGGATACCCCGGCCGTGGCCGAGCTCATTCTGGATCGCAGCGAGCGCGCCGCCCAGACCCGCGTATTCCCGATCGGCGCCCTGACCAAGGGACTGGACGGTGAGCATCTGAGCGAGCTGGTGGCCCTGCGTGACGCCGGCTGCGTGGCCTTTACCCAGGGCCTGGCACCGATGAAAAGCAATCGCATCCTGCGCCGGGGGCTGGAATACGCCGCCGGCTTCGACCTGCCGGTCATCTTCACTCCGCTGGACCCGTCACTGGCCGAGGGCGGTGTCGCCCATGAAGGCCCGACGGCCGCCCGCCTGGGCCTGATCGGGATTCCGGAAAGCGCAGAAACCGTGGCCCTGGCGCGGGACCTGCTGCTGATCGAGCAGACCGGCGTCCGTGCCCATTTCAGTGGCCTGAGCAGTGCGCGCGCCATCGACATGCTGGCCGATGCCCAGGCCCGCGGCCTCCCGGTGACCGCGGACGTGGCCATGTATCAATTGCTGTTGTGCGATGAGGACCTGGATGGCTATTCCAGTCTGCTGCATGTGATGCCGCCGCTGCGCAGCAGCGCGGACCGACGTGCCCTGCGCCAGGCGGTGCAGAGTGGCGTGATCCAGGCCATCGCCTCGCACCACCAGCCCCACGAGTCGGAAGCCAAACGGGTACCCTTCGCCGCCTCGGCGCCAGGCATCAGCAGCGTGGAAATCCTGCTGCCACTGGCCTTGACCCTGGTCGCGGATGGTTTACTGGAGTTGCCGGCCCTGCTGGCGCGGCTGACCTGCGGGCCCGCGGGCATCTTCGGCCTGTCGGCCGGGCAGCTCACCGAAGGTGCCAGTGCCGACATCACGCTGTTCAACCCGGCGGTAACCAGCGAAATCGGCCAGCACTGGTTGTCCAAAGGTACCAACTGCCCCTTTATTGGCCAGAGTGCACCGGGGGCAGTCACCCACACCCTGTGCCAGGGGCGGCTGGTGTATCAGGCCTGAGTACAATAACCGGCGGTATCAGTACCGCCGGTTATCATCCGAGTCTTCCAGTGCCAGGCCGTCTACCGCCTTGCCCATCAGGTGCTTGCCGTCGGTCTCCGAGCCCAGCTTGATCAGCAGCCGCAGGTCGTTGGCCGAATCGGCGTGAGCCAGTGCATCTTCGTAGGTGATCTCGCCTTGGCTGTACAGTTTGTACAGCGCCTGGTCGAAGGTCTGCATACCCACTTCGTTGGAACGCGCCATCAGCGGCTTGAGCTCATGCACTTCGCCCTTGCGGATCATGTCGGCGGCCAATGGGGTGTTGAGCAACACCTCGATGGCGGCACGGCGACCCTTGCCATCCGGCGTCGGGATCAGCTGCTGGGCGACGATGGCCTTGAGGTTGAGTGACAGGTCCATCCACACCTGCTGATGCATCTCGGTGGGGAAGAAGTGGATGATGCGGTCCAGCGCCTGGTTGGCGTTGTTGGCATGCAGCGTGGCCAGACACAGGTGGCCGGTTTCGGCAAAGGCCACCGCGTGATCCATGGTTTCGCGGGTCCGCACCTCACCGATCAGGATCACATCCGGCGCCTGGCGCAGGGTGTTCTTCAGCGCCACCTCAAAGGAATCGGTATCGATGCCCACTTCCCGCTGGGTGACGATGCAATTCTGATGCTGGTGAATGAATTCGATCGGGTCTTCGATGGAGATGATGTGTCCGCTGGAGTTCTTGTTGCGATAGCCGATCATCGATGCCAGCGAAGTGGATTTACCGGTACCGGTGGCGCCGACGAAGATCACCAGGCCGCGCTTGGTCATCGACAGCTGCTTGAGGATCTCCGGCAGCCGCAGCTCTTCCATGGTCGGGATGTTCACTTCGATCCGGCGCAGCACCATGCCCACCAGGTTGCGCTGGTAGAAGGCACTGACCCGAAAGCGACCGACACCCCGGGCGCTGATCGCAAAGTTGCATTCCTTGTTCTCGGCGAATTCCCGGCGCTGAGCCTCGGACATCACCCCCAGCACGGTTTCCCGGGTCTGTTCCGGCGACAATACAGTCTTGGTCACCGGTAGGATCTTGCCGTGCACTTTCATGCTCGGCGCCACACCAGCGGTGATGAACAGGTCGGAAGCGCCCTTCTCGACCATCAGTCGCAGCAGTTTTTCAAACTCCATAATGCCCTCGTCTCGGGGCGCATCCCGCACCCGCCATTCTGTCTGTCAGAGGCTTTCGCCCGCCTTGGCTTTCTCGCGCGCAGCTTCCCGGGTAACCAAACCGCGGGATACCAGGTTCTTCAGGCACATATCCAGCGTCTGCATGCCGATATTGCCGCCTGTCTGGATCGCCGAATACATCTGCGCCACCTTGTCCTCGCGGATCAGGTTGCGGATCGCCGGGGTGCCGATCATGATTTCGTGAGCTGCCACCCGACCGCCGCCGATCTTCTTCAGCAGGGTCTGGGAGATCACCGCCTGCAATGATTCGGAGAGCATCGAGCGGACCATGGCCTTTTCCTCGCCGGGGAACACGTCGACCACCCGGTCGATGGTTTTGGCCGCCGAGGTGGTGTGCAGGGTGCCGAATACCAGGTGACCAGTCTCTGCCGCAGTCAGCGCCAGGCGGATGGTTTCCAGGTCACGCATCTCACCCACCAGGATGATGTCGGGGTCTTCGCGCAGGGCCGAGCGCAGGGCTTCGGAGAAACCGTGGGTATCGCGGTGCACCTCGCGCTGGTTGACCAGGCACTTCTTTGATTCGTGGACGAATTCGATCGGGTCTTCGATGGTGAGAATGTGCTGGTACTTGTTGCAGTTCAGATGATCGATCATCGCCGCCAGGGTGGTGGACTTGCCCGAGCCGGTCGGTCCGGTGACCAGCACCAGCCCGCGAGGCACATCGGAGATCTTCTTGAACACGTCGCCCATCCCCAGCTCTTCCATGGTCAGCACCTTGGAGGGAATGGTCCGGAACACCGCGCCGGCGCCGCGATTCTGGTTGAAGGCGTTAACCCGGAAGCGGGCCACGCCGGGCACTTCGAAGGAGAAGTCGGTTTCGAGAAATTCCTCGAAATCCTTGCGCTGGCGATCATTCATGATGTCGTAGATCAGCGCATGAACCTGCTTGTGTTCCAGTGCCGGTACGTTGATCCGACGCACATCGCCATCCACTCGAATCATGGGCGGCAATCCGGCCGACAGGTGTAAGTCCGACGCGCCCTGTTTGGCGCTGAAGGCTAACAGCTCGGTTATATCCATAGGGTTCCCCATTGCAACCTGCAAGCATGTAGAATGGCGGGCAGGTCAATTCCATTGGCAAGGTAAATAACGTCCGTAATGTCCACGATAGCAGACAATATTGCAAACGTTCGTGAACGCATTTCGCGTGCAGCGCACACTATTGAGCGCGACCCGCAGAGCATTACCCTGATGGCCGTGAGCAAGACCCGACCAGCCAGCGCAATTCGCGATGCCTGGGCTGCCGGACTGACCCATATCGGTGAAAACTACCTGCAGGAAGCCCTCGACAAGATCGACCAGTTGCAGGACCTGCCACTGGTCTGGCATTTCATCGGCCCCATCCAGTCGAACAAGACCCGCGCCATCGCCGAACATTTCGACTGGGTGCACAGTGTCGACCGGCTGAAAATCGCCCAGCGGCTGTCAGAGCAGCGCCCGGCACAGTTGCCGCCGCTGAATATCTGCCTGCAGGTCAACATCAGTGGCGAGGCCAGCAAGTCCGGCGTCACCCTGGCCGAGCTGCCGCAGCTGGCCAATGCCGTTGCGGCGCTACCGAATCTGCAGCTGCGCGGACTGATGGCCATCCCCGCCCCGGCCAGTGATAGCGCCGGGCGGCGCGCGCCGTTGCAGGCTCTGCGTGAAACCATGGCCAGCCTGGACCTGCCGCTGGATACCCTGTCGATGGGTATGAGCGACGACCTCACCGAAGCGGTGCAGGAAGGCACCACCATTGTCCGCATCGGCAGCGCCCTGTTCGGTGCCCGCGACTATTCCACTCCCCTTTCGAAGGATGATTTCAGATGACCGCTCCGACCATCGGATTCATTGGCGCCGGCAATATGGCCACCAGCCTGATCGGCGGTATGCTGCAGCAGAGCTTCAAGCCCGGCCAGATCCTGGCCAGCGACCGCAATGCCGAGCAGTTGGACAAGCTCAGCCGCCAGTTCGGCATCCAGACCTCAACCGATAACGATCAGTTGGCCCGCGATTGCGATGTGCTGGTGCTGGCGGTCAAGCCGCAGATCATGCAGGCGGTCTGCCGGGCACTGCCGAGCCAGCGCAAGCCTGGCCAGCTGGTGATCTCGATTGCTGCCGGTATCGCCTGCCGCAGTCTGGCCGAATGGCTGGGCGCCGACACCGCCATCATTCGCTGCATGCCCAATACCCCGTCCCTGCGCGGCCAGGGTGTCAGCGGTCTGTTCGCCTCGGCTGCGGTGTCCGCCGAACAGAAACAACTGACCGAGAAGATCATGAACGCGGTGGGCATCAGCCTGTGGCTGGACCAGGAAGAGCAGATCGATGCGGTCACCGCGGTTTCCGGTAGCGGCCCGGCGTACTTCTTCTATCTGATGGAAGCCATGACCAATGCCGGCGAACAGCTCGGGCTGCCCCGCGACATCGCCGAGCGCCTGACCCTGTTCACAGCCCTGGGCGCCGCCGACATGGCCGTGCACAGCGATGTGGATACCGCCGAACTGCGCCGCCGCGTCTGCTCGCCCAACGGCACTACCGAGCAGGCCATCAACAGCTTCAGCCGGGATGACCTGCCCGGCATGGTAGCCCGTGCGATGCAGGCCGCCGCCGCACGCTCCGCCGAACTATCAAAAGAATTCGCCTGAGGAGACATCATGACCGGAATGAACATGGCTGCCATTTATATAGTGCAGACGCTCGGCAGCCTGTATCTGCTGATCGTACTGCTGCGCTTCATCTTGCAGCTGGTGCGCGCCGACTTCTATAACCCCCTCTCGCAGTTCATCGTGCGCGCCACCCAACCGATACTGCGCCCGCTGCGGCGCGTGATTCCGGGCTTCGCCGGGATCGACTTCGCCTCCCTGGTACTGGCGCTGATCGTGCAACTGGTGGTGATGGCGATCATCATCAAGCTGATGGGTTATGCCCTGCCGGCCATATTGCAGCTGCTGGTCTGGTCGCTGGTAGGCATCACCGCACTGTTCCTGAAGATCTTCTTCTTCGCCCTGATCATCAGCGTGATACTGTCCTGGGTCGCACCGCACAGCCATAACCCTGCCGCAGTGCTGGTGTACCAGCTGTGCGAGCCGGTGCTGGCACCGATCCGCCGGTTCCTGCCGTCCCTGGGCGGACTGGACCTGTCGCCGATCTTCGCTTTCATCGCGCTGAATCTGCTGGATATGCTGGTAGTAACCAACCTGGCGATGGCCACGGGTATGCCACGAGGGCTCACGCTGGCGCTCTGAGTTCAGCGCTACCAGCTCCACTGATACAGGAAAGTAGAAACACCCATGTCCAGATTCCCTGCTGATTCCGTCGGCCTGGTTTCGCCGCAGCGCCATATCTTTACCGAGCCCCTGGCGCTGGCGTGCGGACGGAGCCTGCCGCAGTACGAGCTGGTCTACGAGACCTATGGCCAGCTGAATGCCAGCCGCAGCAATGCGGTGTTGATTTGCCATGCGCTGTCCGGGCATCACCATGCTGCCGGTTATCACAGCGAAGATGACCGCAAGCCAGGTTGGTGGGACGCCTGCATCGGCCCCGGCAAGGCCATCGATACCAACCGCTTCTTTGTCGTCAGCCTGAATAACCTGGGCGGCTGTCATGGCTCCACCGGCCCGTCCAGTATCGATCCCGAGACCGGCAAGAGCTATGGCGGGCGGTTCCCGATGATCGTGGTCGAGGATTGGGTCAACAGCCAGGCGCGCCTGGCCGATCATCTGGGGGTCGAGTGCTGGGCCGCGGTGGTGGGCGGCAGTCTTGGTGGCATGCAGGCGCTGCAGTGGGCTATTCACTACCCTGACCGGCTGCGTCATTGCGTGGCCGTTGCCACCGCCTCCAAGCTGTCGGCGCAGAATATCGCCTTCAATGAAGTAGCGCGGCAGGCGATCATCACCGATCCGGATTTCCATGGTGGCGATTATGCTGCCTTCGGCGTGATCCCCAAGCGCGGCCTCGGCCTGGCGCGGATGGTCGGGCATATCACCTATCTGTCCGATGATGCCATGGGGCAGAAATTCGGCCGCGAACTGCGCAGCGAGCGGCTGAACTACGATATCAGCAGCGTCGAGTTCCAGGTCGAGAGCTATCTGCGCTATCAGGGCCAGGAGTTCTCCGAGCGCTTCGACGCCAACACCTATCTGCTGATGACCAAGGCGCTGGACTATTACGACCCGGCTCGTGCCCATGGCGATGATCTGGCCAAGGCGCTGGCGCCAGTCACCGCTCGCAGCCTGGTGATTTCCTTCAGCACCGACTGGCGTTTCGCCCCGGCGCGCTCGCGGGAGCTGGCCAACGCACTGCTGGCCGCCCGCAAGGACGTCAGCTATCTGGAAATCGACGCCGCCCAGGGCCATGATGCCTTCCTGCTACCGATTCCCCGCTATATCCAGGCATTGAGCAGCTATATGAACCGTATCGAGGTGGACGCATGACCCTGCGCGCAGATCTGCAGATCATCCAGAACTGGATCCAGCCCGGCAGCCGGGTATTGGACCTCGGCTGTGGTGAGGGCGAGCTGCTGCACTATTTGCAGGACAACCGGCAGGTGCGTGGCTACGGCCTGGAAATCGACCCGGACAACATCAACGCCTGCATCGGCAAGGGCGTGAATGTCATCGAGAAAGACCTCGACCAGGATCTGGACAATTTCGAGGACCACAGCTTCGATACCGTGGTCATGACCCAGGCCCTGCAGGCGGTGCACTACCCCGACCGCATCCTCGAGGACATGCTGCGCATCGGCCGCGAGGCAATTCTCACCTTCCCCAACTTCGGTCATTGGCGCTGCCGCCTGTACCTGGGGACCAAGGGGCGCATGCCGGTATCCGAGTTCATGCCGTACACTTGGTACAACACACCCAACATCCACTTCTGCACCTTCAAGGACTTCGAGAAGCTGTGTCACGAGCGCTCGGTACGCATCCTTGATCGTCTGGTGGTGGATCAGACCCATCGCAGCAGCATGTTGAGCGCCATGTGGCCCAACCTGCTCGGCGAGGTCGCCATTTACCGTGTCACCCGCTGACAAGGAGACTTCATGAAACGCATCCTGTTCGCCGGCCTGCTGATGCTCGCCGCCACCGCCGCCGCCCAGTCGGGCCCAGCGCAGAGCCCGCAGCGCTTCGGCGACCTGCTGATCTATCACAACACCTTCAACAGCTCCTATCTGCAGCCTGAGATCGCCGCCGCTGCCGGTCTGCAG
The DNA here is from genome assembly GCF_024031555.1 of Pseudomonas sp. G11-1. NCBI lineage: Bacteria > Pseudomonadati > Pseudomonadota > Gammaproteobacteria > Pseudomonadales > Pseudomonadaceae > Pseudomonas > Pseudomonas sp. G11-1. The sequence continues at coordinate 88,348 of NZ_QEYQ01000003.1, forward strand.
CGCGGCCCCCGGCAAGGCGTAGTGAATATCGCCGTGCAGCGCAACGGTGCCGATGGGCCTGAGGCGGTGGACGCCCGGGTCGAAGGCTCGGTGAAGAACTTGCTGCAGCAGACCACCCCGCTCAAGTTCATGCGTATTCAGGAGCAGGACGCCGTCTACTTCGTTGCCAACTACAGCGCTGGCCAACGCGGGTTGTTGCAGTTCGAGGTGCGCGTACAGGCCGAGGAAGGCGCGCCGGTGCATACCCTGCGTTTCCAGCAGGAGTTCCATCCCGATGAGTGAGGTCACTTTCAGCCGGCTGGTGCTGGCCAGCAACAATGCCGGCAAGCTCAAGGAGCTGCAGGCCATGCTTGGCGCGCATATCGAGGTGTTGCCGCAGAGCCAGTTCATCAGTGAGGAAGCCGAAGAAACCGGCCTGAGCTTCATCGAGAACGCCATTATCAAGGCCCGCCATGCCGCCCGCGCTTCCGGTCTGCCCGCGCTGGCTGACGACTCCGGGCTGGCAGTGGATGCGCTGGGCGGCGCACCGGGCATCTACTCGGCCCGCTATGCCGACGGCCAGGGCGATGCTGCGAACAATGCCAAACTGCTGGACGCGCTGAAGAACGTACCGGATGACCAGCGCGGCGCGCGTTTTATCTGCGCGCTGGCACTGGTGCGCCATGCCGACGACCCGGTGCCGATCATCTGCGAAGGCGCCTGGGAAGGCCGCATTCTGCATGCCGCCAAGGGCGAACACGGCTTCGGCTACGACCCACTGTTCCTGGTGCCGGAACTGGGCGTCTCCAGCGCCGAACTGCCCGCCGAACAGAAGAACCAGCTGAGCCACCGCGCCCGGGCAATGGTGCTGCTGCGTCAACGGTTGGGGCTGGCGTGATTTCACTGCCGCCGCTGGCTGCGTACGTCCACATCCCCTGGTGCGTGCGCAAGTGCCCGTACTGCGATTTCAACTCGCACACCCACCAGGGCGGCCTGCCGGAAGACGCCTATATCGATGCGCTGATCGCCGATCTGGAGCAGGATCTGCCGGACACCGGCGGGCGCGAACTGGTATCGATCTTCTTCGGCGGCGGTACGCCAAGCCTGTTCTCCGCCGCCAGCCTTGGCCGGCTGCTGGAAGCCATGCAGCAACGGCTGCGCTTTGCCGATGATATCGAGATCACCCTGGAGGCCAACCCGGGCACCTTCGAGCAGGCCAAGTTCCACGATTACCGCGCCGCCGGGATCAACCGCCTGTCCATCGGCATCCAGAGCTTCAATCCAACGCATCTCAAGGCGCTGGGCCGCATCCATGACGACCGCGAGGCGCTGGCGGCGGTCGATATGGCCCGCCGCGCCGGCTTCGACAATCTCAATCTGGACTTGATGCATGGGCTGCCGCAGCAAACCCTGGAGCAGGCACTGGCTGATATCGAGCAAGCCATTGCATTGGGGCCAGAACACCTGTCCTGGTATCAACTGACGCTCGAACCCAACACCGTGTTCTACTCCAGGCCGCCGACCCTGCCGGAAGATGATGTGCTGTGGGATATCCAGGAAGCCGGGCAGACTCGACTGGCCGAGACCGGCTACGCCCAGTATGAAATCTCCGCCTACGCACGGGATAACCGCCGCGCCCGGCACAACCTCAATTACTGGCAGTACGGTGATTTCCTTGGTATCGGTGCCGGCGCCCATGGCAAATTCACCCACGCCGATGGCCGCATCGAGCGCTACTGGAAGACCCGCCAGCCGAAGGATTATCTGAATTCAGACAAGGCTTACCGCGCCGGCAACAAGATCCTCAGCGCTGCAGAGGTTCCCTTCGACTTCCTGATGAATGCCCTGCGCCTGGTCGATGGCGTGCCCAGCGCCTCGTATCCAGAGCGCACCGGCCAGCCCCTCGCCGATATCGCTCCGCTGCTGGATCGCGCCGTGGAACGCGGCCTGCTGGAGCCGTGGCAGCAACACCTGCGCCCCACCGCGCAAGGCCGACTGTTCCTCAACGATTTGCTGGAAATGTTTCTCTAGGGCCTGCGCCAACCTCATCCGCCCGCGAACCAGGACGATCGCGGGTGGCACTGATCCGGGGTGTAGCACCCCGGTCGGCGTTCGGAGTACGCCATGCGGCATCGCGGTCCCGGCCATAGGCAAGTATTCACAACCTCCAATGTGTCCCGCCTACGCTTGCCGCCTCGCGCCCATGCTCCTACAGTGGTTGCTCATCAAACCATTGTCCGCGACCACGAGGTGCCCATGTCATCCTTCAGCTTCGCCACCACCGCCCGCATCCTCTGCGAAACCGGCGCCGCCAGCCGCCTTGCGCAACTGTGCCGGGAGCGGGACGCGCAGCGGGTATTGATCGTTACCGACCCCGGCATCACCCAACTGGGCCTGCTGGGCGATGTGCTGCCAGGCTTCGCCGATACCGGCATGAGCGTGGAGGTGTTCGATCAGGTGGTGGCCGATCCGCCGGAGGAAGTGGTTTTCGCCGCCGTGCACCAGGCGCAGGCGATGAATGCGCAGCTGATCATCGGTTTTGGTGGCGGCAGCTCGATGGACGTGGCCAAGCTGGTCGCCCTGCTGGCCCATCCGCATACTTCCCAAAGCCTGAACGAGATCTACGGTGTGGATAACGCACGGGGTCAGCGGCTACCGCTGATCCAGGTGCCGACCACCGCGGGTACCGGCTCGGAGGTCACTCAGATTGCCATCATCACTACCGGCGAAACCACCAAATCCGGGGTAGTCTCGCCGCTGCTTTTGCCGGATCTGGCAGTGCTGGATGCCGAGCTGACCCTCGGACTGCCGCCGGCGGTTACCGCCGCTACCGGCATTGACGCCATGGTGCATGCCATCGAGGCCTATACCAGCAAGCTGAAGAAGAATCCGCTGTCCGACATGTTGGCACGCGAGGCCCTGCGCCTGCTGGCGAACAACCTGGACGAGGCGGTGCACAACGGTAGCAATCGTGACGCCCGTCAGGCCATGATGCTGGGCTCGTTGTTGGCCGGCCAAGCCTTTGCCAATGCCCCGGTGGCCGCAGTGCATGCGCTGGCCTATCCGCTGGGCGGGCATTTCCATATTCCCCATGGCCTATCCAATGCTCTGGTGCTGCCCAGCGTGGTTGCCTTCAATGCTCCCGCGACCGAGTCCCTGTACGCCGAACTGGCGCCGCTGCTGGTGCCGGATTGCCAGCCGGGTGACGCCGCGAGTCTGACCGACCAGTTGATTACCGCCCTCTCGCAGCTCAGCCCCCGCTGCAACCTGCCCAGCCGGCTGCGTGATGCCGGCGTGCCGGAAAGCAGCCTGGAGCTGCTGGCCAGCGAGGCGATGCTGCAGCAGCGGTTGCTGGTGAACAACCCGCGCGAGGTCACCGAGGCGGATGCCCTGGCGATCTATCGGCAGGCGTATTGATTAAACGCATTAGCGGGGGGTTCTGGGAGGTTCGAGCACCAGCTCGTACCTTAACGTGCGCTGCTACTCCGCGCATCGAGCTGGTGCTCGACGCACCCAGTACCCGCGTGCGTGACATCAACCCCACTGGCCGGGATGGAACCCGGCCGGGCCGCGACCGGTCCTCCATTTAATCGAGACACTCAGCATGACCACCAAACCCCAACGCACCGATTATCCCTACCTGCACCCGATCACCACCCGCTGGCACGACAACGACATCTATGGCCATATCAACAACGTCACCTATTACGCGTTCTTCGACAGCGCAGTGAACAGCTGGCTGATCAATGAGGGCGGGCTGGATATCCATGACGGGGAGCAGGTGGCTTTTGTGGTGAGTTCCGGCTGCGATTACTTCGCGCCGGTGGCCTTTCCCGAGCCCATCGAGATTGGTGTACGTGTGGCCAAGCTGGGCAACAGTTCAGTGCACTACGAACTGGCCCTGTTCAAGGAGGGAACGGCTGAGGCCTGCGCCGCCGGCCGCTTCGTGCATGTATTTGTCGAACGCGCCAGCAACCGCGCCTGCCCGATCCCACCGGGGCCGCGCGCGGCGCTGGAACGCTTGCTGCTCAGCTGATCACTTGAACGGACGCTCTTCCCACCAGGGGAAGAACTCGGGCCGGTCCTGGCTGGTGCTGAGCTTGAATTCGGGGGCACGCTTTTCCAGGAAAGAACGCACACCTTCCTTCGCATCCTCCGATTCGCCCATGAAGGCAATCGCCCGGGAGTCGACCTTGTGCGCTTCCATCGGGTGGTCAGCGCCAAGCATCCGCCACATCAGCTGCCGGTTGAGCAGCGCTGACATGGGCGAAGTATTATCCGCAATCTCCCGGGCCAGCTCGTAGGCCGCCGGCAGCAGCTCATCCGGTTCGTGGATACTGCGGACCAGCCCGCCCTTGAGCGCTTCCTCGGCGCTGAATACCCGGCCGGTATGGATCCACTCAGCGGCCTGCATGGGGCCGACAAGGCGCGGCAGGAACCAGCTGGAACAGGCCTCCATGGTGATACCCCGACGAGCGAAGACGAAGCCAAACTTGGCGTTGGTCGAGGCCAGACGGATATCCATCGGCAAGGTCATGGTTACGCCGACACCTACCGCCGCGCCGTTGAAGGCACCGATCACCGGCTTGGTGCACTCGTAGATACGCAGCGACACGGTACCACCGCCATCGCGCAGATCCGCGCCTTCCGGCTGATCGGTACGGGTGTGGCGGTTGAAGGTATCACCGCCCTTCTCCAGGTCGGCACCCGCGCAGAAAGCGCGGCCGGCGCCGGTCATTATGATTACCCGTACCGCATCATCGGCGTCCGCTGCATCAAAGGCGGCGAGCAGCTCACGCCGCATGGGGCCATTGAAGGCGTTCATCCGGTCGGGCCGGTTGAGGGTCAGGGTGAGGATGCCATCCTGGACTTGATAATCGAGGGTTTCAAATTGCATGGTGACTCCGCAGATAATTGTTCTGGATGGGAGCCAGTGTAGGTAGCTGGGCCATCTGCGGCCATTACTCTTGGTGACCGCTATGTAGGACCATAGGCAGAGCAGATAAACCCCTGGGAACGTCGAGCACCAGCTCGATGAATAAAGCCCGAACACCACATCAGCGTATCCTGCCACTCCCAGGTACGAGCTGGTGCTCGAACCTCCCGGGAACAGCGTCCCGGAAGGCCGGATTTCACTCCCGTCAGCGATAATTCGTGCGGCGACAGTGGGCGAGGTGGAACTCGCCCCTCCATAGAATCAATCGATTCGCTCGAACTTCAAATCCCACACACCATGTCCAAGCCGCTCACCGCGCTTCTCGAATTTGGTGATCGGGCGCTCATCCGGGCGCGGGATGAAGGTGCCGTCGGCTGCCTGGTTGCGGTAGCCCGGCGCAACGCTCATGACCTCAAGCATCTGTTCGGCGTAATGCTCCCAGTCGGTGGCCATATGCAGCACACCACCGATGCGCAGCTTGCGTCGCACCAGCTCGGCGAAGGCCGGCTGCACGATGCGCCGCTTGTTGTGCTTTTTCTTGTGCCAGGGGTCGGGGAAGAACAGCAGCAACCGGTCGAGGCTACCGTCGGGGATGGCCTGGTTCAGCACTTCGATGGCGTCGCAGTCATACACCCGGACATTTTCCAGGCCGGCATTGAGCACGCCATTGAGCAACGCACCCACACCAGGGCGATGCACTTCAATACCGATGAAGTCCTGCTCAGGCGCCGCCTGGGCCATCTCCAACAGGGAGTGCCCCATACCGAAGCCAATTTCCAGAGTGCGCGGCGCCTGCCGGCCGAATACCTGGTCAAGATCCAGCAGGCCGTCGGCCAGGCTCAGACCGAACAGCGGCCAGCCCTTTTCCACGCCCCGCTGCTGGCCTTCGGTCATGCGCCCCGCCCGCATCACGAAACTGCGAATGGCGCGCCGCGGCTGGCCGTCTTCTGGCTGCTCGGGCTGCTGATTCTCGTTCACGTCATTCATTTCCGACAAAGGTACCTTCCCAGGGTGAAGAGGCCGCGGCATACAGACGACGCGGCATGCGGCCAGCCAGATAAGCGCCGCGACCAGCCAGCACTGCGTGTTTCATCGCCTCGGCCATCAGCACCGGCTTCTGGGCACCGGCGATAGCCGTGTTCATCAGCACACCGGCGCAGCCCAGCTCCATGGCGATGGTGGCATCCGATGCGGTACCGACACCGGCATCGACCAGAATCGGCACGGTCGCTTCTTCGAGGATGATGCGCAGGTTGTAGGGATTGCAGATACCCAGACCGGAGCCGATCAGCCCGGCCAGCGGCATCACTGCAACGCAGCCGATCTCGGCCAACTGACGGGCAATGATCGGGTCATCACTGGTGTAGACCATGACATCAAAGCCGTCCTTGACCAGCACTTCGGCGGCCTTGATGGTTTCCACCACGTTGGGGAACAGGGTCTTCTGATCGGCCAGCACTTCCAGCTTGACCAGATTGCGCCCGTCCAGCAGCTCGCGGGCCAGGCGGCAGGTGCGCACGGCGTCTTCAGCGGTGAAACAGCCCGCGGTATTGGGCAGGATGGTGTAACGATCCGGTGGGATGACATCCAGCAGGTTGGCCTCACCGGGGTTCTGGCCGATATTGGTTCGGCGAACGGCCACCGTGACGATCTCCGCGCCCGAGGCTTCGATTGCATCCCGCGTTTCGTCCATATCCTTATACTTTCCGGTGCCGACCAGAAGACGGGAACGGTAACGAACGCCGGCAATTTCCAGCGCATCTTGCTGCATATCTGTCATGGGTATCTCCGCTGCGGCTAGCCGCCGCCAATGGCGTGAACGATTTCGACCCGGTCACCGTCGTTCAGACGTGTGTCGGCATACTGGCTACGCGGCACGATCTCCAGATTCAGCTCGACGGCCAGTCGCTTGCCGGTCAATCCCAGGCGCTCGACCAGTTCGGCCAGGCTGATGGAGGAATCGAGAGGATGGGCTTCGCCATTCAGTTGGATCTGCATGGAACAACTCGATGAATTCAGGAATCAGGCTGGGCATGATAGCGTGAAACAGCCCGGTCTGCCTATTGTTGGGGCACCGCGAGCGCACTCACAGCGACCGCCAGACCCCCAGCCCAAAGCACACCCAGGCCGCGAGAAAACACACCCCGCCGATCGGCGTGACAATACCCAGCCGCAAACCACCGAGCGTCATCAGGTACAGGCTGCCGGAGAACAACAGAATACCCACCACGAACAGTGCTCCGGAGGTCTTGAACAGCAGGCTCTCGGGCCAGCGCAGCAGCAACAACGCCACGCCGATCAGCGCTGCCGTGTGCCATAACTGATACTGTACCCCGGTCTGAAATACACCCAGCATGCTTTCCGGCAGACGACTGCGCAAGGCGTGCGCGGCGAAGGCGCCCAACGCCACACCGGTAAAGCCGCTGAGCGAGGCCAGCAACAACAGGATCTTGGCCATCAATGAAGACTCCGGCTCGATGGGTTTATACTGCGACACATTCTATACCACCCGATACCACCGCTGTTGCCGGCAGACGAGCCAACCCATTGAAGACGATTTTGCGCAAAACCGCCAAATGGCTGCTGATTCTCCTGTTATTGAGCCTGCTCCCGGTACTCCTGTTTCGCTGGGTGCCGGTGCCCGGCTCGATGCTGATGCTCGAGCGCTGGGTCGAAACCCGCAGTGACGACCGACAGGTGGACTTCCAGAAGCGCTGGCTGCCCTACCGCGCCATCCCCGATAACATCAAGATGGCGGTGATCGCCGCCGAAGACCAGCGTTTCGCCGAGCATCACGGCTTCGATATCAGGGCCATCCAGGCCGCGATTGAGCATAACCAGCGCGGCGGCAGTCTGCGCGGGGCCAGTACTCTGAGTCAGCAGGTGGCGAAAAACCTGTTTCTCTGGTCCGATCGCAGCTGGCTGCGCAAAGGTCTCGAATCCTGGTTCACCCTGGCCATCGAAACGCTCTGGCCCAAACAGCGGATTCTCGAGGTGTATCTGAATATCGTCGAGTGGGATGAGGGCGTGTTCGGTATCAGCGCCGCAGCGCAGCATCACTTTGGGATAGCCGCTGGCGTTTTGTCCGACCAACAGGCCGCTCAGCTGGCCGCCGTACTGCCCAACCCGCGCCGCTGGAGCGCCGCCAGCCCACCGCCCCATGCGCTGCAGCGCAGCCGATGGATCCGGCAACAGTCCCGGCAATTGGGCGGCGCCCATTATCTACGACAGATGGAAGCCGGAGGAGATTGGCCGCAATGGCTGACCCTGAGCCACTGGCAGCAGCAACTGAACAAGTAATAGCGATGCCGTAGATAGCTCAGGCTTGCAACATGACGGGCGGCCCGCGAGATTCGTCAGGCAGCTTTATTCGCAGGAGACTCTTTGCGAAGGTGCCCGCTAATACCGCGCCAGCCAATTACCCAACTCACTGGGCAACAAGCCGGTCCAGCGGCGTAGGGATCGGCGGAAGTTGGCCCGGTCATTGAAGTTGAGGTAGTCGGCAACTTCATCGCTGGAGTAGCCGCGACTTTGATACAGCTCCATGGCGACACGGGCGCGAGCATGGTCCAGTTGCTGCTGAAAACCGGTGCCGTGCTTCTGCAGCTTGCGCTTGAGCGTGGCCGGGCTCATGCCGAAGGTCTCAGCCACGCCTTCCAGCCGCAGCGGCTGTCGCACCTGTGCCACCAGATGATCATGCAGGCCATCCAGCAGACTGCGGGTAGCAGGCAGCGCCATCAGCATCTTCAACCCTTCCTGTTCGGCCACCTGCCCGGCGGTAACCGAGGCGCTGGCCCAGGGGTGATGCAGACAGCTGCGTGGCAGGCACATCTGGTTCAGCGGGCTGGCAAAGCGTAGCTCTTCTCCCAGGTGCACCCAATACTGCTCGATATAGCGCGGCTGCGCGTGGGCCAGATGAAAGGTCCAGGGCAGACGCTGCCCCGACAGCCATTGGCTCATGCCGGTCACTGCGGCCATGCTGGCCTCGACCAGAAATATGCTCTGGCCGTCGGCGCCAAAGCTGTCACCCCAATCCAGCCAGATGTAGCGCTCATCCACCCGCAGCCGCAGCCGCAGCAACGGCCAGAGCAGGGGCTGCAATCGCACCAGCCGCTCCAGCGCATCCTGTAGATCAGCCGCATGACTCAGGGCGTGACTGGCCGCGCCGTAGTGCCCGGGCAACCACTGCTGACCCAGCAGAAAGCTGGTGTCATCAGCCTGCAGTTGCTGCTGCAGATTCTCGATCATACGCAGGAACTGCTGCGGGCTGATCAGCCGATTACCGGTGAGGATATCCTCATGGAACAGCCCGGTGCCCTGTAACAAGCGGTGGGCATTCACTCCCCGGCCCAGCGCCAGATCAATCAGGCTGGCGGGCTGATAGTGCGCCGGGATGAAGCGCGTAGTGCACTCCAGCCAGCGGTCGCTGCGCTCTGTCCTAACCATAGCGCACCGTCAGGTTCTGCTTGGCCCGGGCCATGGTTATGTTCATCCGCTCCAGCAGGGTTGCCGGGTCCTCATCGCGGGCCATCAGCGCAACCACGCTGGCTGACAGCTCCAGGCGTTCGCCCTGGGCACGGCTCTTGTAAGCCAGGCTGCGCACCGCCTGTTCAAGCTCCTCAGCCAATATCTGGGCCTGGCGCTCGCCGGTATGCGGCAGGATGATCACAAAGCGATCGCCCGCCAGCCGGCAGAGCAGATCATGCGTCCGCAGATTGAGCAGCATGAGTTGCGTCAGCACCTGCAGCAACCTGTCTCCTTCGGCGTACCCGTATTCGCGATTGACCCGGGAGAAGGCGTTCATATCCAGCATGATCAGCGACACTGGCTGCTGCTGCGCCGCCGCATCCGCCAGTGTCAGCTGTAGTTGTGCCCGTAGATAATTGGCATCTCCCAGCGGGGTCAGCTTGTCGAACTGGCGATGTTCCCGAAACACTCGCTCGCGGTTGCGCATCTGCTCGTTGATCGCCAGCTGTTCCTGATGCCAGTGGAAGATGCCGAGGGTCATGAGGATGAAGCCAATGGGCATGGGGCCCGATTCCAGCCAGCCATCCCAGGTCACGGCGTCGGGTAATGCCACGAATTCGTCAACAGTATCCATGAACAGACTGAAGAACAGGCAGGCCAGCCCCATGAACAGCAGATTGGTCACATAGCCGGCCGGTCGGCTCTTGAGCAGCAGGCCAAGCCAGGTAAGCAGCAATAGGGCCGAGCCCCCTTCCCCGGCGATATCCAGCCAGTCCCAGTCGGCCACCGGCTTGATCTCACCGGCCAGCAGATGCAGCAACAGGCCGGTGTTCGCCGTGATCAGCAGGCCGGTGAGCTTGAAACGATGCATCGCAAGCATGGATGTCATAAGCAATTCTCCTTACTGCCGGCCAGCTAAGCAGTTGGATGTGACAATCCGGTGGCAACGCGGGAGTCATATCAGCTCATGGCGTTGTCAGCTTATCCATATCAAATGCATACCTGTATGGCGGCGATTACACGCCACCGGGCGGCGGCGTGACTCCAGGCGAGTCAAATCAGCTCAATATCGGTAATTTGTCGTGCCAATCCCGGCTTTTAGCGGCTTATCGGCGCTATATAGTCACATAACTGTCATCAGCCGTGCCTAACGTTCCCCCCACAACGGCCCCGCCAACGGCCGCACATTTCAGGGGAAGAACAATGTCTGTGCAACTCGCTACCGCCCGGAGCCCCGGGTTTCGCCTCAGCGCCCTGGCGCTGGCTATCGCCGTAAGCACACCGCTGGCCGCGCAGGCGCAGCAACCCGAAGTGGTCGATGTGATCGGCCAGGCTGCCCAACTGGAGCAGGCCCTGGATGACCAGCGCCGCGCCAATACCATCAAGAGCGTGGTGCACGCCGACGCCATCGGCCAGTTGCCCGACGACAACGCGGCCGAGGCGCTGCAACGCGTTCCCGGCCTGTCGGTCGAGCGCGACCAGGGTGAAGGCCGTTTTGTGCGGGTGCGCGGGCTGGGCTCGGACCTGAACAGCGTGACCATCAACGGCACTCTGGTGCCTGCGCCGGAGGACGATCGCCGCGCGGTAGCCATGGACGTGTTGCCGAGCGAGCTGGTGCAATCGCTGTCAGTGGTCAAGACGCTGACGCCGGACATGGATGCCAACTCCCTGGGTGGCACCATCGAAGTGGAAAGTCTGTCAGCCTTCGACCATGACGGCCTGTTCTACAGCCTTAGCGCCGAAGGCAGTCATGATGAAAACACCAGCAAGAACAGCCCCAAGCTGTCCGGCGCCTTCAGCAATCGCTTCAGCATTGGCGACGGCGTGGATAACTTCGGTGTCGCCGCTGCCCTGAGCTGGCAGGAGCGCAAATTCGGTTCGGACAACGTGGAAACCGGCGGTGCCTGGGACTTTGATGACGGTGCCCGGCTGGAGGAAATCGAACAGCGCCGCTATGACATCGCCCGTGAGCGCACCGGCCTGGGTCTGAACCTGGATTACCGCCCGGACGAACACAGCGAAGTCTGGTTCCGCAGCCTGTATAGCCGTTACAAGGATGATGAAGTACGTCAAGGCTTAGTCACCACGTTTGGCGACCCACAGCTGCCTGGTGAATTGGGCGAGGCGGAAGTCGCCCGCGAGCTCAAGGCCCGGGAAGAAACCCAGGAAGTGAAGAGTTTCGTGTTCGGCGGCAAGCGCCAGCTCGGCGACTGGGGTGTCAGCGCCCAGGCCGGTTACAGCAAGGCGGGTGAAGACAGCCCGGGCGGCATCGGCACCGCCGCTTTCGAAGCGGATGAGGATTTCAGCAACGTTGGTTACAGCGGTACCCGCAAACCGCGCCTGCGCGCAGGGCAGGATCTGTACGACGCCACCCATTTCAGCCTGACCGAGGTGGAATGGGAAAAACAGAAAACCACCGACACCGAGAAGAATATCAAGCTCGATCTGACCCGCGACTTCTCTCTGAGCGGCATGCCCTCGCAATTGGCCTTCGGTGGCAAGCTCAGCCGTCGGGAGAAAGACAATGACCTCGACATCTGGGTCTTTGAAGACTTCGATGAATTGGGTTTCAGCGACGCGCAATTGAATCTGTCGCAGTTCAGCCGGGGCACCACCGATTACGGGCTGGGCCGTTTCGGACCGCGCATTTCCGACCGCGCGGTGAAGGATCTGATCAGCGGCCTGAACCGAGCTGACTTCTATGATGAAGAAGAATCGCGCATCAATGACTTCACCATCGAAGAAGACATCAACGCCGTCTACATCATGAACACTCTGGATATCGATGACCTGCGCATCATCGCCGGTCTGCGTTATGAAGACACCAGCATCAAGGCCCGCGGTACCGGTCTGGATCAGGGTGATTTCGTTGCCAACAACACCAGCAATGACTATGACCACTGGCTGCCCGGCCTGCATGCCATCTACCAGCTCAACGACCAAACACAAATCCGCGCCGCCTGGACCAACAGCGTGGTACGCCCGACCTTCGGCCAGATGTTCCCCGGCTTTGTGCTGGATGGCGACGAAGCCGAGTTCGGTAACCCCGATCTCAAACCGCTGGAGTCGAGCAACTTCGACCTGGGCATCGAGCACTATATGGGGCGCGCCGGCGCGGTCTCGGCCTTCGTGTTCTACAAGGACATCGACAATTTCATCTATACCGCCGACGTGGCCGGCACGGGTGCATACGCCGGCTTCAGCGAGGCGATCACCTCGATCAATGGCGACAGCGCCACGGTCTACGGCCTGGAGCTGGCCTACTCGCAGAAGTTCAGCTGGCTGCCGTCACCGTGGAATGGCCTGTTGCTGAACGCCAACACCACCTTCACCAAGTCCGATGCCGACATCGAACAGTTCGACCCGGACCTGGGTGCCATGCGCAGCCGCAGCATCCGCCTGCCCGGCCAGTCGGATGTGACCGGCAACCTGACTGTCGGCTGGGAGAACGACAAGCTCAGCCTGCGCCTGTCCACCAACTACAAATCCAACTATCTGGACGAGGTCGGCGACGTGCTCGACGCCCGTTACGACTACAAGGTGGACGACCAGCTGTTTGTCGACTTCAGCGCTGGCTACTTCCTGCGCGACAACCTGCAGGTGTTCTTCGAAGCGCAGAACCTGACCGACGAATCCTACTACGTGTACACCGGCAAGCGCCGCTACAACGCCCAATACGAGGAATACGGCCCCAGCTACAAGATCGGCCTGACCCTCACGCACTTCTGATCCGACCAGCGGTGGCGGGCACCTGCCCGCCGCCGTACCCCCGACTCTTATTCAGTACGGACACTTTTCATGCCGCGATATCCTCTCAAGCCCCTCGCCGCGCTGGCCTTATCCAGCCTGCTACTGGGTTGCTCCAACGCCGACTCCAGCGTGACGCCCACCGTCGATAGCGCCAGCATGGCGAATCCGGTGGAACTGCAACACTGGCAGCCGAGCCATGCCGCGCAGGCCGAATCCTGGCAACTGCTGGCCAACGATCAGCGCCTCGCCGCCGATGCCGAAGGCCTCTGGTTATTGGATGCCAGCGGTGACCGCCTGGCCCGGCACCCCGGCAACTTCTACAGCCTGGATACCCGCCAGCACAACGCTGAACTGGTGATCGCAACTACCCAGGCCAGCAGCCAGCAACCGACCCTGTTGCGCGCCGCAGCGGCGGACCTGCAGGTGCATCAGCAGCTGGAGCTGCCGGCCACGACCTACCGCATCGAGAATCTCTGCCTGTATCAGGACGAGTCCCAGAACCTGCACCTGTTTGTCATTGGTGAGGAAGGCATGGGCGATCAGTGGCTGGTCGGCAACCCAGGCTTGCTGCTCGATACCGCCGCCCATGTACGCAGCCTGCGCCTGCCGCCGGAAAGCGAACATTGCGCGGTAGATGACCAGCAGCACCTGCTGTATGTCAGCGAGGAAAGTGTCGGCATCTGGGCCTATGGCGCGCATCCCGAGGCTGAACAGAGCCGTCAGCCGGTGGATATGGTCGAACCCTTCGGCGGGATGCAGGAGATGGTTGCGGGCCTGGCTGCAGTACCCGGCGGCCTGCTGGCTCTGGACGCCGACGCCCGGCAACTGCATCGTTATCGCCTGACCGAAAACGGCTGGGATAGCCTGGAGCCGGTCGCGCTGGCGGGCACCGTCGAGCCCGAACGCATCGCCGCACACAGCGCCAACGGCCAGAATCAGTTGCTGCTGGTCGATGGCGACGACGGCAATCTCTACCAGAGCCGAATCGATTGGCCGGTCAGCGCCCTGCCCGCCGCTGCCAAGGTGCCGGTAGTGCTGCCTACCGTACAAACCGACCCGATCCCCAGCCCCGGCGACGCCGCCGATGACCCGGCAATATGGCTGCACCCCAGCGATCCGGCTGCCTCTCGGGTGCTGGGCACGGACAAACGCAATGGCCTGGCAGTGTACGACCTCAACGGTGCACAGCTGCAGTATCTGCCGTTGGGCCGTCTGAACAACGTCGATGTGCGCCACGGTTTCCAGCTCGGTGAGCAACGGGTCGATCTGGCGGTAGCCAGCAATCGCGACCACAACAGCCTGCATGTATTTGCCATCGATCCCGCCAACGGCCAGTTAAGCGAACTGGGCCAGATCACCACCGCGCTGGATGAAATCTACGGCTTCTGCATGGGCCAGAGCAGTGACGGTGTCATGTACGCCATTGCCAACGACAAGGACGGGCGTTTTGTGCAATACCGCCTGGACGGCAGCCAGGGTGAGCTCAACGGCACCCTGGTACGTGAGTTTGCCGTCGCTACCCAGCCCGAAGGCTGCGTGGTCGATGATCAGCGCCAGCGGCTGTTTATCGGCGAGGAAGGCGAAGCAGTGTGGGCGCTGGATGCCGGCGAGAACGCCTCCACCGAGATGACCCGAGTGATCAGCACCGATGGCCCGATCGAAGCCGATATTGAAGGCCTGGCCATCTATCAGCACCCCGAACACCCCTATCTGGTGATCTCCAGCCAGGGCAACGACAGCTATGTGGTGGTCGATGCCGAGCCGCCCTATAAGCTGCGCGGCAGCTTCCGCATCGGCCTGAACAGCCAGCTGGGTATCGATGGCGTCTCGGAAACCGACGGCCTGGAAGTGGCTTCGGCCAACCTCGGCGGGCAATGGAGCCAGGGCATGCTGATGGTGCAGGACGGGCGCAAACGCATGCCCGAAGGTAATCAGAACTACAAATACGTGCCCTGGCAGAGCATCGCCAGCGCCTTGCAACTCGATTGATGGAGAACCCACTCATGCCCACATCCACTACCCATAGCATGTCGCCCTGGACGCTGGTCGCCGAAGCCAGCCTGCTGGTGCAAGGGGTGATGCTGATCCTGGTATTCGCCTCGCTGATCTCCTGGTTCCTGATCATCCAGCGCAGCAGCCTGATGAGCGCCGCCAAGCGCTCGCTGACGCGCTTCGAGCGCAGCTTCTGGTCGAAAGACACCGATCTTCAGCAGCTGTACCAGCAACAGCAACCCGACAGCCCCGGCGTGGAAGGCGTGTTCCACGCCGGCTACAGCGAATTCGCCCATATGCGCGCGCAGCAGAGCGACCCGGACGCGGTGATGGAAGGTGTGCAACGGGCCATGCGCGTGGCCATTTCGCAGGAAGAAGAGCGTCTGGAAAAGAACCTGCCGTTCCTCGCCACGGTCGGCTCGGTCAGCCCCTATATCGGCCTGTTCGGCACAGTATGGGGCATCATGAACTCCTTTATCGGCCTGTCGCAGTCCGAGCAGGCTACCCTTTCAGCGGTGGCCCCCGGTATTGCCGAAGCGTTGATTGCCACCGCCATCGGCCTGTTCGCCGCCATTCCAGCGGTGATCGCCTATAACCGCTTCGCCGCCCGCAGCGAAGGGCTGATCAGCCGTTACTACACCTTCGCCGAGCAGTTCTCCACCCTGCTGCACCGGCGCTTGCACAGCCGGGCGGAGCAATAAGTCATGCGTCCGGCCCGGAGAAAACTGCGGCCCAACGCAGAAATGAACGTGGTGCCCTATATCGATGTGATGCTGGTGCTGCTGGTGATCTTCATGGTCACTGCGCCGATGCTCACCCAGGGTATCCAGATCGAGCTGCCGAAGGTTGCCAGCGAGGCACTGGCCACCGATGACCCGCTCAATATTGTCACCTTGTCCATCGATGATCAGGGGCATTACCACTGGAACGAAGGCGACACGGTCAATACCGAGCAGTACAGCGACAGCAGCAGTTCGCTGGAGGAGATGCGTCAGCGCATCACCGCGCTGGTCGCTGCCAAACCCGACACCCAGGTGTTTATCCGTGCCGACCGCCATGCCGACTACGGCCTGGTGATCGAAGGCATGGCCGCGCTGCAACAGGGCGGCATCACCCGCCTGGGCCTGATTACCGAGGCACCCTGAGGCATGAATGAGTTGATTCAGACCAGCCCCCGCCCCCAGCAACCGAGCAGCCGTATCGGCAGTTGGTTGCTGCCGGCAACGGCCACCGTGCTGCTGCACGGTGTAGCGGCCTGGGCGCTGTACAGCAGTTGGTCACCCGAAGCACCGGCCAGAGCGCCACAGACGGTGATGATTACCCAACTGGTAGCCCTGCCCACGCCCGCACCGGAACCGATACCCGAGCCGCCGCCCGAGCCGGTAGTACAAGCCGAACCACCCCCGCCGGTCGAGCCCCAGGTGGACCAGGCCGAGATAGCCCGCAAGCGACTGGAAGAGCAGCAGCTAGAGCAGGAAAAGCAACAACGGCTGGCGGAACAGCGTCAACAGGAACTCCAACGGGAACAGGAACGCCAGCAGCAGTTGGCCCGGGAACAGCAGCAACGCGAGCAGGCCGAACAACAGGCACGAGCCGAGCAACAACGGCAGGCCGCCGAGGCCGAAGCCCGCGCGCTGGCCGACGCCGAAGCTGCCCGCCGCGCCGCTGAAGCCGCGGCCATTGCCCAGTACCAGCCCATCAGCAAGAAGCCGCCATCCTATCCGCGCCGGGCCCTGGACCGCGGCGTCGAAGGTGACTGCACGGTGCGCTACACGGTAACCCGCGAGGGCCGGGTAAAGGACCCGCAGGTCGTCGAAGGTGCCTGTGACGACCCGACGTTCGAACGCCCCTCGCTGAACGCCGCCAACAGCTTCCGTTACCAGCCACGCCTGGTCAACGGCCAGCCGGTGGACGTACCCGGCGTCAGCAACACCTTCCGCTATCGCATCCAATGACGGACAGAACATGAGACAGGACCATCAGCATTACCACACCGACCTCGCTGCGGTAGACGACCGTCGCCTCAACCCGAGCCAGGCGGCCGATCTGGACACCATCATCAACCGCAGCCGCCGCCAGGTACTCAAGGGCGGTCTGGCACTGGCTGCTATCGGCCTGTTTGGCGGTGGTCTGCTCGGTTGCCAGCGCAGCCCAGGCACCCCAGGCAGCGCCCCGCTGCTGGGCTTTACCGGCGTGGCGGCGCAGACCGCTGCGGACTTCGATCAGGTACTGGTCGCCGAGGGTTACAGCGCCCGGCCCTTCTTCAGCTGGGGCGATGCAGTGCTGGATAACGCCCCGGCCTGGCTGGACGATGCCAGCCAGGATTGGCAGGCCCAGCTGCTGCAGGCCGGCGACAACCACGACGGCATGCACTTCTTCCCCTTCGAGGATGCGCCCAACGAGCATGGTTTGCTGGTCATCAATCACGAGTACATCAACCCGACATTGCACCCCGATGGTCTGACGTTCACTCACTTGGCGGATGGTCGGCGCCAGCGCCCGGTGGATCAGGTGCGCAAGGAGCAGGCTGCCCACGGCGTCAGCGTGCTGGAAATTCGCCGCGATGCCGAAGGCCAGTGGCAACGGGTAGCCGGCTCGCGCCTGCATCGGCGCATCAGTGCCATGACGCCCATGGCCATCGGCGGCCCGCTGGCCGGCGACCTGCGCATGCGTACCGCCAGCGACCCCAGCGGCACCGAGGTACTCGGCACCCTGAACAACTGCTCCATGGGCGTGACGCCTTGGGGCACCTACCTGACCTGCGAAGAGAACTTTCATAATTACTTCGTCAACCGCGACGCCGCCGACCATGCGACCAGACCGACGCATCAGCGCTACGGCATCGGCCAGGGCCAGCACAGCGCCTATTACGCCTGGGAGTCGGTGGACCCGCGCTTTGACGCCACCCCTGACCCCGCAGCGGAATATCAGGGTCATGTGAACGAGCCCAACCGCTTTGGCTGGGTAGTGGAAATCGACCCCTTTGACCCGGACAGCAAACCCATCAAGCGCACCGCCATGGGCCGTCTCGGCCGCGAATGCTCGGTGGTCTCGCTGGGCGACGATGGCCGTATGGCAGTGTATTCCGGTGACGATGCCCGGGGCGAATATGTCTGGAAGTTTGTGCCCGATGGCCGCCATGACGCCAGTAACCCCAGTACCAGCCGCCACCTGCTGGACAGCGGCACCCTGTATGCCGCGCGCTTCGATGAGGATGGCCACGGACACTGGCTACCGCTGATCTGGGGCCAGAACGGCCTGACCGAGAACAACGGCTTTACCGACCAGCAGGCCGTGCTACTCAACGCTCGCGGCGCCGCTGACATACTCGGCGCCACACCGATGGATCGCCCGGAATGGGTCGCCGTGCATCCTGACAGCCGTGAGGTCTACGTCACCCTGACCAATAACCGCGATCGCGGCAGCCGCTTCCCGCTGGATGCCGCCAACCCCCGCGCCAACAATCAGCATGGCCAGATCGTGCGCTGGCGCGAAGCCAATGCCGACCCCGCCGCCACTACCTTCGAGTGGGATGTGTTCCTGCTCGCCGGCGAGCAGCCCGGTGCGCTGGATGCCGATGGTCAGCCGTTGCCGGATAACCTGATCGGCAATATCCAGGGCGACATCTTCTCCTCACCGGACGGCCTGGCCTTCGATGGTGCCGGCCGCCTGTGGATCCAGACCGACTCGGACGACGAAGCCGCCCACACCGTCAACACCGGTTGCAACCAGTTGCTCTGCGCCGATCCGCAAACCAGGGAAGTACGCCGCTTCCTGGTCGGCCCGCGGGGCGGCGAAATCACCGGCATCACCTGGACACCCGACTACCGCACCCTGTGGATCAACGTCCAGCACCCCGGCATCAGCTACCCCGCCAGTGACGGCCACAGCCGTCCCCGCTCCACCACCGTGGTCATTACCCATGACCAGGGCAAGGTGATCGGCAGTTGATCCGGCCCGTACCCAGCACCGAATGGTCGAGCTGGTGCTCGACCCTCCCAGGCACACCTTCGGGAACGTCGAGCACTACGGGCCACGATCGGACTTGATGGACGGCCCAGCCAAAACACCGTACTACCACTTGAACAAGGAACCAGCATGAAACTCCGCACCCTGTTACCCACCTGCCTGCTACTGGCAAGCGCCGCCCTGGCTCCGGCCCTGACCAGCGCCGCCGAGCCGGTACTGCGTTTTGCCATTCTCGGTGACGCCGAACCCAAGCCCAAGGCCGAATTCCCCGGTCTGGCCGCCGCCGTCGGCCACGTCAATCATCTGACCGACACCCTGGATCTGGATTTTGTCATCGGTGTCGGCGACATCGCCCACAAGGGCACCGAGCTGCAGTATGAAGCCGTCACGCCGGTACTGCAGCGCCTGACTCTGCCGTTCTATCCGATCATGGGCAACGAGGAACACGGCTCCACCGTCGAGCGTTATATGCACTACGTCCAACTCTGGAATGAAGGCAAGGTCGAAATCGAAGGCCCCAGCTACGTCAAGGAGTTCGAGCAACTGGCACTGGTCATGGCTTCACCGGACGAAGGTCGTGAGTTCAATGACGAGGGTGTTGCCTGGGTTAAACAGCAGATCCAGCAGTTGCATCCCAAACCCGTGTTGCTGGTAGTACATGGCGCCCCCGCCGGCACCTTTCCGGAAAACGCCGACAAGGGCATCCACCATCCCGGCTTTGCCGAGGTCAGCGCCCAACCCAATCTGATTGCCATGATTTCCGGCGACCTGCACATGGACCTGGAGCGCAGCGAGCATTCCAAGCAGATTGACGGCGTGCACCACCTGCACATCCCGGCACTGGAACGCACCAAGATTCCGGACGAAGATCACCACGTCCCGATGTTCCGCGTATTGACGGTGATGGATGATGATCAGGTGGTTGTGGATACCTACCAGGTAGGACTGGATGGGCCGTTGGAACGGCATGACTACCGGTTCAGTCTGAAGCGTTCGACTCAGTAATAACCTGGTCTGCAGGTAGCCCGCCGTCAGTGGCGGGTTGCTCTGTAGCACGGCTAATCCTTCGGAATAACCGACAACCGCCCTAACCCCTGCGAAAGCTCAGGGCAATGCCGAACCGGTTTACTCTTGATTCAGGATCTCGATATAAGCGCTGTAGGCATACACGCGGTTGCGTTTCTGACCGGTCAGCTCCTTAACCAAATTGAGGCCCGGCTGAGCCAATAGATCCATCACTTTGCCGACCGTTGCCGGAGTGAGGCCGGTACGCTCTACCAGGGTGCTGATGTTGGCAATCGGCTGTGCAAACAGGGCGTCCAGTACCTGCCTGGCTGAGGGGGCGCTTCGGCCGAGGGCCGGCAGCAGCGCCAGATGGTCACTTCGTAGGGCGTTCAATTGCTGCGCAGTACCTACGGCTTGCTGCGCCGTTTCGGCAACAGCGTCCACAAAAAAAAGCAGCCAGCCTTCCCAGTCACCGGTCAGACGAACCTGTTGCAGGCGGTCGTAGTACAGCTGCCTATGCTTCTTGAAAAATACGGACAGGTACAACAGCGGCTCACTCAATACACCGGCAGCTACCAGAATCAGCGGAATCAACAGCCGCCCGACGCGACCATTACCATCGATGAACGGGTGGATGGTTTCAAACTGCACATGGGCAAGCGCCGCCTTGATCAACGGATCGGTGGCCTCCGGTACATCATTGAGAAACCGTTCCAGATCGGCCCAGCATTCAGCAAGTTCATTGGCTGGAGTGGGCACAAACTCTGCCTCATCGGCACGGTGCCCCCCAAGCCATACCTGATTGCGCCGAAACTCACCGGGGCTTTTACCGATTCCCCGGCCGGAGGTCATCAGTGCTCGATGCAGGTCGATTAGCAGACGGAAGGCGATGGGTTGCCCTTCCCGAATGCGCTGCACACCTAAAGACAAAGCACTTACATAGCAGGACACTTCCTGCACGTCGTCCATGGGCACACCGGGTACGCCTTCCATTTCGTACAGCATCAGGTCACTTAGGGAGGACTGAGTGCCTTCGATCTGTGAAGACATGACTGCTTCTTTGCGGACATAGCTGTACAGAAACAAATGTGCATCGGGCAGCAGCATACTGATCGCATCCAGCCGTCCGAGCGCCAGCATGGCCTGATTGATGCGGCCCTGCAGTTTGCTATCCAGTTGCAGGGGTGGTTCAGGTGGCAAAGGTCTAGGGATGAACGCGAGACAGGGGCGCCCCCCAGCAATGGCAGGTACATACTCTCCGGTAAATTCACGCTCCATGCGGCGACCTCTGGTTAAAATTAGCAATACCCGCTATTTTAACTTAAGAGGAAAAATACAATAGCGTGTTCCGTTATTTTAGTTCGCCCCATGTAACACACGCTGCTGCATTGGTTGACAGTATCGACATATCCGATAAACGTGTCGATTTTTTGCGTTTTTTCGACACATGCGCAACACCGTGACATTGGATTGCCGCGCGCCTGTGGGATTCGGAATGATACCTAGGGGCGAAGTCCGCCTTCAGCCAGCCACCCTTCGCGCCACCGCCCCCTTCTGGTTCTCACTTACCACGACCAACTGATCATCCTGACAATGCATCACGATCGACTGCGCTTCGTAGTTCTGATCGTCCTGAATAACCAACTCCAGCAAGTCGCCCCAGAGCAGGGCTGTTTCCAGCTCGGCCAGTTCATCGTTGATCCAGAGTTCACCAATCAGTTTCTGATAGCGCTGCTGCAGCTCGATCCGGTACCGGGTGCCATCTGCACTCTGCCAGTGCCATTCGCCGGCGACCTGGGCCGGTATCACCCAGAGAAAGATGCCAGCGCCCTTGAACGAGACCCGTCCGTCCGGTTTCCAGTCACCCATGTCGAAGGTGTGGGAGACGACGCGGGTGCCGGGACGCAGCTCGTTGAGCAGGCGTGGGCGCAGTTGCAGGTTGACCGTGTGCAGCAGGTACATGGTCACGATGGTGGCCGGAGTGAAATCGACCTCGAACAGATCATCCTGAATAAAGCAGACGCTATTCTCGACGCCCATCTGCGCGGCGTAGGCCTGCGCCAATGCCACGCGTCCAGAGTCGATTTCCACGCCCACTGCCTGGGCACCGCGTTCCTGGGCGGCAGCCACCGGGATGCGGCCATCGCCCGAGCCGAGGTCATAGAGCACATCATCGGCACCTACCGCGCCCAGCTCCAGCATGGCTTTCACCACACTTTCATGGGTCGGTACGAAGGGTACATCGAGGTTCATGCCCAGTTCGTCAAACTGATCGTCAATGGATAAATCGCTAAACACGGTCCGCTCCGGTTACAGATGCCTATCAGCATGCCTGATCGGCTGCAGCAAAGCGATTCCATCCGGCTGATTTACCGGGCAATGATCAGCGGGTGACCTCTTTCCGGGTGCCGCTGTACCAGCACTTCTATACCGAATACGCGGTGCAGATGCGCGGGTTGCAGCACCTGCTCGGGAGTGCCGCAAGCCTGGACGCTGCCATCACCGAGCAGCAGCAACTGGTCACAATAACGCGCGGCCAGGTTCAGATCATGCAGGATGATCAGCACGCTGGCACCATGGTCGGCGAAGCGACGTACGGCATCCAGCACGCTGAGCTGATGCAATGGATCGAGCATCGAGGTGGGTTCGTCCAGCAGCAGTACCTGACCATCGGCACCCGGCCACAACTGTGCCAGTACCCGCGCCAGGTGCACTCGTTGGCGTTCACCTCCGGACAACTGCAGATAACTGCGCCCAGCCAGATGCCCCGCATCCACCGCCCGCAAGACCTCATTGACGATGTCTTCATCCACCGCCATGCCCGTGTCATGGGGCATGCGGCCCATGCGCACCACCTGCTCGACGCTGAAGGCGAAGCTCAGGCTGGAGCTTTGCGGCAGCACCGCAAGCCGCTGCGCCCGCTGGCGCCCCTGCCAGCTGGCCAGCGGCCGGGTATCCAGCAGCACCTGTCCGCTGCTGGCAGCCAGCTCACCATTGAGCACCCCGAGCAGGCTGCTCTTGCCGGCCCCATTGGGCCCGAGTACACCAAGCACCTGGCCCGGCTGCAAGGTCAGATTCACATCACCGAGTACGCAACGCCCACCACGGGCCACGCTCACTTGCTGGGCCTGCAACATCAGCCGCGACTCCGTATCAACAGGTAAATGAAGAAGGGTGCGCCGATCAAGGCGGTGACGATGCCGATCGGCATTTCCGCCGGCGCCACGATCAGCCGCGCTGCCAGATCGGCAAGCAATAACAGCGCGCCACCGGCCAGCGCCGAGGCGGGCAACAGCAGGCGGTGGTCCGGCCCAACCAGCAGGCGCATCAGATGCGGCACCACCAGCCCGACAAATCCGATCATGCCAGCGGCGGCCACCGCCGCGCCCACACCCAGGGCAGTACACAAGATCAGCTCGCGCTTGACCCGCTCGACGTCAAAACCCAGATGCCGCGCTTCGGATTCGCCCAGCAGCATGGCATTCAACGCATCGGCCCGCCGCGGCAGCCAGTAAGCCACACCCAGCGCCACCACGAGCAAGGGCCATAGCCGCGAGTAACTGGCACCATTCAGACTGCCAAGATTCCAGAAGGTCAGCGCACGCAGGGTGCTGTCATCCGCCAGGTAGGTGAACAGCCCGATGATGGCGCCGGACAAGGCGGTCAGCGCAATCCCGGCCAGCAACATGGTCGCCACCTGGGTCTGACCGTCACGTCGCCCCAGCCGATAGACCAGTGCGGTGACCAGCAACCCTCCGGCAAAAGCGGCCGCGGACAGCACATAGGGTTCGAGGGCCACCGGCAGCGTTATCCAGCGTGACAGGCCAACAATCACCAGCGACGCCCCCAGGGCCGCGCCACTGGATACGCCGATCAGCCCCGGATCGGCCAGCGGGTTGCGGAACAAGCCCTGCATCGCCACGCCGGTCAGCGCCAGCACCGCACCGACCATCAGCCCCAGCAGGGTACGCGGCAGGCGAATCTGGCTGACGATCAGTTCGGTCTGCGTCTGCACCTCGGTCAGGTTGAGGCCGGTGGCATTGAGCAAGGCCCGCAGCGTGTCTGCCAGTGGCAGGCTGACCGGGCCCAGCGCCAGGGACAACCACACAGCCAGCAACAGCAGCGCCGCCAACAACGGATAGAGTACCCGCCAATTCAGCACCGGATTCATTGGCTGGCCTCTGCCCTGTGCGCCTGCAATTGGGGATAGAACGCATGGCTCAGTTGCCGCAGCGCATCGGGCAGGCGCGGCCCCAGACCACCGACCAGCAAGGTCGGGTCAATGCTCAGCAGATGGCCTTCGCGCACCGCGCGGCTGGCGGCCAGGCTAGGGTTCTGCGCCATCAACGCCTGCTGCCCTTCGACCCCACGCAACTGCCGGTCGGTCAGCACCAGCCAATCGGCATCCAGCGCCAGCATGGCTTCGGCGGCCAGGTTCTTGTAACCCTCGTGTTCAGCCAGATTGCGCGCGCCGGCTTGGCGCAGCAGCCAGTCGGCCATGGTATTGCGCCCAGCCACCAGCGGGCTGTTACCGCCAACCCCGAGCAACAACAACACACCCGGTGGTTGATCAGTCTTGCTGGCCAGCTCGATCTGCCGTTGCAGGTCATTCAATTGCCGATGGAAATCTTCCAGCGCCAGCTGCGCCCGCTCAGGCTCACCCAGCAAGGCACCCAGACGCAGCAGATTGTCCTTCAGCGCGCCCAGCTCACTGCTGGCGGACAAGCGCTCGATGCGCACCCCGGCCTTCTCCAATTGGATCAGCACCGGTGGCGGGCCCATTTCTTCGGTGCCCAACAGCAGATCCGGTGCCAGCGTCAGCACGCCTTCGGCGGACAGCTGGCGCTGGTAGCCGACACTGGGCAGTGCAGTGACGGTCTCTGGGTGCTGGCTGGTGGTGTCCACGCCCACCAGCCGATCCTGCCCGCCCAACTCGACTACCCATTCGGTCGCGGCGCCGCCAGCACTGATCCAGCGTTGCGGCAGTTCATCCGCCAGGCTGGCGGTACTGAGCAGCAGGCCGGTACACAGACCGGCCAGGATAGGTTCAAGGCGCATCGGGGGTGGGCTCCATCAACAGGCGGATATCATCGACCTGCTGCTCCTGGAGCAGCACGATCAGATCCAGAAAGGCGGTCAGCGGGGCCTGACGGTCAATCGCCAGATCCAACGCCGGGTGGGTGGCGCTGCTCAGTGCCCCGGGCAGTCCGCTGAGGCTCAACGGGCGGTCATCCAGTCGCCAGCGCCCTGCCGCATCCAGCTCCAGCAACTGCCGCTCGGCATCCGAGGTAACCATGCTGGCGCTATCGCGCTGATCCTGCGGCAGATCCAGCGGACGCTGGAGCAGCGGCACCTGAGCGGTGAGTAGAAAGAACACCAGCACAATAAAGATCACATCCAGCAGCGGCGTGAGATCCGGCAGCAGACTGGCGTTGGCCGTACTGGCCGGGGGCAGGCGAATCATGCGCTGGCCCATCCTGCGACTGCCGTACCCGGCGTCAGCTCCAGGCCATCCAGTGCCAGATGGCAGCGATTGAGCAGTGCCTGCACCCCTTCCAGATAGCGCTCGGCCCACAGGGCAAAGCCCTGGCCGGCGGCCAGTGCCGGAATCGCAATGCACAGGCCCCAGACCGTGGTGTACAGAGCCTGCCAGAGTCCATCGGCCAGCAGTGCGGGGGTGACCGGCTGAGCCACTGCAGCAATATCGGCGAACATGGCGACCATCCCCAGCACGGTGCCCAACAGACCGAGCATGGGAGCCAGCACGCCGATCAGTTGCAGCAGGCGCAAATGCCGACCCAGGCGCTGGCGTTCCTCCAGGAGCCAGCAGCCGAGCAGATCCTCACGCTGTGCAGACGCCAGCCGCCGGTGTTCCAGCAGCAGGCCGAGGGCCTGCCCCCAGCCCTGCCGGTCAGAGCGCCACAGGCGTTCGCACGCCTGCGAGTTGCAATCGCGACAGGCAGTGAGCGCCGCCTGGCGGGCGGCCTGGCGCAGCGGCGCCAATACCAGAAACACATGCAGGCGCTCCAGTATCAGCGCCCCCGCCAACAGCGAGCACAGCCCCAGCGGCCAGCCCACTGCACCCATATGTTCGAACCAGAGCGGCATGGCTCAGGCCTCCAGCGCCGGCGTGAGCTCGGCCAGGGTATGCCAACCCTCCAGCTCCGGCTGACCCGGTTTGCGCGCACCGAACAGTTGCAGGATCAGCTCACCGTCCGCGTCGTAAGCTTCCCAACTGGTGATCACACCGTCGCTGCTGGGCTTGCGCACCCGCCACAGCTGCGCCACCGCGGGCATCTTCAGGTGCAGGTTGAAATCTGCATCGAGCACATTGAACCAGTCACCGACCCAGCGCAGCTCATGCACGGGGCCGGTATGGATCTGGATACAGTGGCGATTACCGACAAACACCATGATCGGCAACTGCTGGGCGGCGGCCTCGGTCATCACGGTGGGCAAGGCCTGGGTAGCCAGCGGTTCGGCCCATTCCCGACCGACCAGCCGCAGCGCCTGCAAGCGTCCGACCTTGTTGCGGTTGAGCATGGCATGGAAGTGATGCACGTCCTTGAGCTGGCGCCAGTCCTCAGCCATGGCGCCGGTATCCACCTCGCCATCGACACGCTCAGTCTGCTTTATCGGAGCCGGTTGCAGATCCAGTTGCGCGGATTGGTCGGCTTCGGCAAAACGGGACAGCAACAGACCCCAGGCATCCAGATCACTCTGCTCGGTGAGAAATACCTTGTGTATCGCCACACCCTGCTGATCGAACACCTGCAAACTGCGCTGCAGGCCCCGAGTCGTCTGCTGCTCCACCGCGAACAGGCTGTGCCAGCCGGAAAGGAACAACCGCAGGTCGATATCCGGCGATACCACCAGTCCCATCTTGCCGCTGCCAGCCACGGTGGTCTCGCGGTAGACGCCCTTGCGCTCGTGCACGCAATGCGCATTGCGGGTCAGCACCATGACCCGGCCCAGGCCCTCCAGCGCTGGCAACAGCTGTGCCCATTCCGGGCGCAGGCGCAGGGTATCGATGCCCAAGCGACTGGCAATCAGTTCCGCCTCGCTGACCGCCAGCTGTTCGGCCACATCCCGGGTGCGCAGGCGGGGTTGCTGCTGGAGCAGTTGCTGCCAGGCTTCGAACAGCGGCGATGTCGGTGTAGCGCTATGGGCTTGCAAGGTCATGATGTGTTCCTCTCGTTTACTCAGCGACGCGCATTCAGCGCGAAATCAATGGGAATCTGCACCCGGCTTGGGGTTGGCTGCCCAGCCAGCAGTTCGGGTTGAAACTTCCAGTCGGCCACCGCCTCCAGTGCGGCCCGATCCAGACTGGTAAAGCCTGACGATTGCACCACCCGTACCTCACGCTGCTCGCCTTCGGCGTCCAGCCGCACTTCCACCAGCACCTGGCCCTGCTGGTTGCGTCGCCGGGCTTGGGCCGGATATACCGGCGCCGCGGGCGGTTCACGAAAACGCGGGGCCTGGCTGACCACCTCCACCGGCTCGGCGGCAGGCAGCGGCGGTGATGCATTGAGCTGCGGGGCCGTGGCGGCGCTGGCTTGCTGCTCTTGCGTTGCTTGCGTTTCTTGCGGCGCTGCCGGAGGCGGCGATTCAACTGGCGGCGTCCTGCTCAGTTGCGGCGCCTGCGCCAGCGGTTGTTTCCGGGGCTCCGGCATCGGGGTTGGCGGGTCCGGCCGCGGCACTACTGCCGGTGCCACGGGCGCTGGCGGAGCCTCAGCCACAGACTCGACCTCCGGCTCAATCGGTGCGGGCGGCACCACAGTCACCAGCCTGGGCAACGCCACAGCCTCCGCCTGCGCAACCGCCGTCGGCCTGGATGCGCCTGGCGGCGTGCGCCAATCCAGCCATTGCCCGGCGGCCAGATGCACCGCCACTGACACCAGCAGAAAGAGTCCGACACGCATTCCCACGTCCAATGCAAGTAATTTATCTCAGTTATTGAGAAGCATTTGCATTTGATTGTCAACCTCGTTTAGCATCCAGCCGACCAAGAAAGCGACCCCTTCGCAGGAGGCAAAAATGAAGAAGCGACTGTCACGCGCACGCCACGGATATCTGGTTCTGCTAATCACCCCCACCATGCTGCTGGCCCAGGAACGATCAGCGACCCAGTTCGATACCATCACGGTCACTGCCACCCGTTCAGAGCAAAGACTGGACGAGGTGCCCAGCACT
Source organism: Pseudomonas sp. G11-1 (assembly GCF_024031555.1). Lineage (NCBI taxonomy): Bacteria > Pseudomonadati > Pseudomonadota > Gammaproteobacteria > Pseudomonadales > Pseudomonadaceae > Pseudomonas > Pseudomonas sp. G11-1. The sequence continues at coordinate 116,639 of NZ_QEYQ01000003.1, forward strand.
GTGACCGTGCATGACGAACAGCAGGTGGATCAGCAGAACATCAATGACATCCGCGACCTGGTGCGTTACGAGCCCGGCGTCTCGGTGGGCGGTACTGGCAGTCGCTTCGGCCTGTCCGGATTCAGCATTCGCGGCATCGGTGGCAATCGGGTACTGACCCAAGTGGATGGGGTGGCCATACCGGACGCCTTCACCTTCGGCCCCTTCCTCAGCGCGCAGCGGGACTATGTCGATCCGGATACCCTGAAAAGCGTGGAGATCATCCGCGGCCCGGCCAGTTCGCTGTATGGCAGTGATGCGCTGGGCGGTGCGGTCAGCTTCGTCACCCGGGATGCAGGTGATTATCTGGACGCCGGCGATGATCAGGCCCTGCGCCTGAAAACCGGTTACGACGGCAGCGATGATAGCTGGCAACGCAGCGCCACCTTTGCCGGGCGACGCGGCAGTCTGGATGCGCTGCTGCACCTCAGCCGCCGGGATGGCCAGGCCCAGGACACCTACGGCGGACGCGGCGGCATCGGCGCCGACCGGGAAGAGGCCAACCCACAGGACAAGCAGCGGGAGAATCTGCTGTTCAAACTGGGCTGGGATTACCGCGATGGTGACCGGCTGCAACTGGCCTACGAACGCTTCGAAGACGACATCCGTACCCGGGTTCGCAGCGATGAGAGCCTGACCGCCACCACCCGCCGGCACGCCGCGGTGGATACCTCGGAACGGGAACGCATCACCCTGAGCCACGATATGCGCCTGAATAGCGCTCTGGCCCAGCGCCTGCGCTGGCAGTTGAGCTATCAGGACAGCCAGATGCGCCAGATCACCGATCAGGATCGCTTTACCGCTGGCAGCCTGCGCCAGCGCGAACGGGACTCGCGCTACGAGGAACAAGCCTGGGCGTTCAATACGCAACTGAACACCCGTTTCAACATGGGCTCCGTCGCCCATGACCTGACCTATGGCGTCGATTTGCGCCGACTGGAAAGCAGCGACCTGCGTACCGGCTGGGAAATCTTCGCCGATACCGGCCTGCCGGTACCGCCCAGCCCCTTCGGCGAAAGCTTCCCGATCAGCGACTTCCCCGATCCGGTCACCGAGGAATATGCCCTGTTTGTGCAGGATCGTCTGGAGATCGGTCGCTGGACCCTACTCGCCGGCCTGCGCTATGACCATTACCGGCTCAAGCCCGACGTCACCCAGGAATACCTCAACGGTAATCCGGTGGAGCGCAACCCGGGCAATTTCAGCGATGGCCAGCTGTCTCCCAAGTTGGGCGTGACCTACAAGCTGGACGACGCCCACAGCCTGTATGGCCAGTACGCCGCCGGCTTCCGCGCACCCAATGCGGTGGATATCTTCGGTGAGTTCGTCAACGTCGCCAGCAATTACCAGACCCTGGCCAACACCAATCTCAAACCGGAAACCAGTGACAGCCTGGAAGTCGGCCTGCGCGGTCGGTATGACAGCGGCAGCATAGGCCTGGCGCTGTTCTACAACCGCTATGACGACTTCATCGAGCAGGTCACCTTGCCGAATGACCCCACCGGCAATAACCGGCTGACCTTCCAGTATCAGAACCTCGATCGGGTCACCATTCGCGGTGCGGAACTGCGCGGCGAGCTGTTCCTCGATCGCATTGGTCTGCCCGCCGGCAGCAGCCTGCGCGGCAGCCTGGCCTATGCCCGGGGCAAGGACGAACAGACCGGCCAGCCGCTGAACAGCATCGACCCACTCAAGGGCGTCCTGGGTCTGGGTTATGACGCCCCCAGCGGACGTTACGGCAGCGAGCTGGTCTGGACGCTGGTGGATGGCAAGAGCCGCACCGACGACAGCACCGCCGATCAGTTCGAGCCAGCCGGCTATGGTCTGCTGGATCTGCATGGCTATCTGCGCGTAGCAGACAATCTGACGGTCAACGCCGGCCTGTTCAACCTGACCGACAAGCAGCACTGGCACTGGACGGATGTTCGCGGCCAGACCGCCAGCAACCCCGGCATCGGCCGCTACAGCCAACCGGGACGCAACGCAGCGGTGAATCTGGTGTGGGAGATCTGATTTGACGCCCATTCAGGGTTGGTTTAGCTTACGCTGAATAAAACGAGCGTTTGATTTTAGAACGCCGACCGCGATCCAGCTGACGGACTCCAACCATGAATGCGGCTATCGACACTTCCAGCCCGGCCATCCCCGCCGAGAAAATCACCCTGACCGCCAGCGATGGCTATCCGCTGACCGCCTATCGTTATCCCGCCCGGGGTGAAGCCAAGGGCAATCTGCTGGTGGCTGGCGGTACCGGTGTGCCGCAGCGTTTCTACCGGCGTTTCGCCGAATATGCCGCGCAGCGCGGGTTGAATGTGCTGACGCTGGATTACCGCGGCGCCAGCGAGTCGAGTCCCGCGTCGCTGAAAGGCTTCGAAATGTCCTACCTGGACTGGTCGCAGAAGGATCTGGCGGCGGCGGTGGCGTTGCTGGCCCAAGAGCAACTACCGCTGTACTGGGTCGGGCACTCCTTCGGCGGGCATGCCATTGGCCTGCTACCCAATCATCACCAACTGACGGCGTGCTACACCTTTGGCACCGGTGCCGGCTGGGCTGGCTGGATGCCCACGGGCGAGGCGCTGAAGATTCGGTTGTTCTGGCATGTCATCATGCCGGCAATCGTGTCCTGGAAAGGTTATATGGCCTGGAGCCTGCTGGGCATGGGCGATGACCTGCCACTTGGGGTGTATCGGGACTGGAAGCGCTGGTGCGGTTTTCCGCACTATTATTTCGACGATCCGTCCATGACCTGGGTAAAGCCGCTATATGCAGCGGTGCAGGTACCCTGCGCCTTCGTCACCGCAACAGATGATCCCTGGGCACCGCCGCGCTCGCGCGATGCCTTCGCCAAGGCCTACAGCAATGCCGCGAAAATGGTCGCGGATATCAGTCCGGCGCCCGGGCATCAGGCCATCGGGCACATGGGCTATTTTCGCCGTGAGTCGCACGCGTTCTGGGATCAGGCCCTGGACTGGCTGTTGCAGCAGCCAGTCGCAGCTGTCACGCCACAGACCGGTTAATACCGCTGTCCGGCATGCTGCCTCAGAACCCTTCCAGCACTATCTTGCCAATGGCATGGCCACCTTCGATCAGTTGGTGCGCCTGACGCAGGTTGGCAGCGTTGATCTGCCCCAGGTGAACCTTGTCCAGCGCCCGCAATTCGCCCTGGTCGAGCAGCTCGGCGATGCGGTTGAGGATATCGTGCTGGCGCTGCATATCGGCGGTCTGGAACATCGAGCGGGTGAACATGGACTCCCAGTGGATGGAAACGCTCTTGGCCTTGAACAGGCGCAGGTCCACAGGGTCCGGATCATCGATGATGCCCAGCCGCCCCTGGGGAGCCATGAGCTCGGCCAGCGCCGCCCACGCTTCGACGCTGGTGTGGGTGGAAAAGGCAAAGTCGATCAGGCCGATGTTCAAATCGAGAATCTGCGCGACCAGGGGTTTGCTGTGATCGATCACGTGATGGGCGCCCATATCACGCACCCATTGGGCGCTTTCCGGACGCGAAGCGGTACCGATAACCGTGGCGCCGGCCTGGCGCGCCAGCTGGATAGCAGCTGAAGGTACGCCGCCGGCACCGCCCAGCACCAACAGCTTGGGCGCGTGGTCGGCCGCCTGCTGCGGCATGCCGAGGCGGTCGAACAGCATCTCGTAGGCCGTCAGCATAACCAGCGGCACCGAGGCCGCGGCGGCGGGATCGAGATTGCGCGGCTGGCGCCCGACGATACGCTCGTCGACCAACTGCCACTCGGCATTGGAACCCTGGCGCTGCAGCTCGCCGGCATAGAACACCTCATCGCCAGGCTGGAACAGCGTGACTTCCGGGCCGACCGCCTCGACCACGCCGGCGGCATCGTAGCCAAGTACCCGCGGCTCGTCAGGCGAGGCGCTGAAAACCTGCCGGCTCTTGATGTCCCGCGGGTTGACTGATATCGCCTGCACCTTCACCAATAGATCCCGCCCGGTCGGCGCAGGCTTGGGCAGTTCCAGGTCGATCAGCGCCTGGTCATTATCGATTGGCAATTGTTCGGTATAACCCACCGCTTTCATATCAGTCTCCCTCCTCGGAATGTCAGCACAGGATAGCCAGCCGCAGGCCTCTGGGCCACCCCGCCGGGTCAGCGAACGTCTTGTTGGCTGTCAGGACACTATGTCGCAGCGTAACCTGACCCAGATCAAATTATCCCTTGCAGCACAGCCACATAATCAGCTCATGAAGGAAAATTCCTGGGCTGATGGGGAAATTGATGGCTGTATCGGTGCACTGTTCTCGTCCGCTGCTGCTGGTCGCTGCACTGTTGCTGGCCGCCACCACCGCAGCAGCGCCGCTGCCGACCACGGAACGCCAGCAGCAACTCGCCAACCTGCTGCTGCAGGACTGCGGCTCCTGCCACGGCCTGCGCATGACCGGCGGCCTGGGCCCGGCACTGACCCGTGAAGCGCTGACTGACAAACCGCGTGACAGCCTGCTCGCTACCGTCGCCCATGGCCGCCCCGGGACCGCCATGCCCGGCTGGAAGGCCCTGCTTGATGAGCAGGACATCGCCTGGCTGGTCGACCGCCTGCTTGAAGGAGCTCCCCAGCCATGAAACGTCCTCTGCTCAGTCTCATAGCCGCCGCATTATTGCTCGGCGGTTGCGCCCACCCGTCACCCACCCTGCCGCTGCGCGGTACCGGCGACCTGGGCGTGGTAGTGGAACGCGCCACCGGCACCCTGCAATTGATCGAAAGCAGCACCCGCACCAGCCTGGCGCGCATCGATGGGCTGGGCGATCTGTCCCATGCCTCGGTGGTGTTCTCCCATGACCAGCGTTACGCCTATGTATTCGGCCGTGACGGCGGCCTGACCAAAGTCGATTTGTTGCTGCAACAGGTCGACAAGCGCGTGATCCAGGCCGGCAACAGCATCGGCGGTGCCATCAGCCAGGACGGCTCGCTGATCGCCGTGGGCAACTACGAACCCGGCGGGGTCAAGGTGTTCGATGCCGTTAGCCTGGCGCTGATCGCCGATATTCCGGCCACGCCGCTGGCCGACGGCAGCCGTAACTCCCGCGTAGTCGGCGTCACCGACGTGCCCGGCCAGCGTTTCATCTACAGCCTGTTCGATACCGGCGAGACCTGGCTGCTGGATTTCAGTCAGGGGAATGATCCGCAGATCACCCGTTTCGAGAACATCGGCAACCAGCCCTATGATGCGCTGCTCACCCCGGAAGGCCGCTATTACATCGCCGGCCTGTTCGGTGAGAACGGCATGGCCAAGATCGATCTCTGGCACCCGGAACGGGGTGTCGAGCGCATTCTCGAGGACTATGGCCGTGGCGAGCAGAAGCTGCCGGTCTACAAGATGCCCCATCTGGAGGGCTGGACCCTGGCCGGTGATCAGGCCTTCGTTCCGGCCGTCGGCCACCATCAGGTGCTGGTGCTGGATAGCACGACCTGGCAGCAGACCGGCGCCATCGATGTGGCCGGGCAGCCGATCTTCGTCATGGCGCGGCCGGATGCCCGGCAGATCTGGGTCAACTTCGCCCATCCGGACAATCATCAGGTCCAGGTGATCGACAGCGAAACCCACCAGATCATCGCCACCCTCGAACCCGGGCCCGCAGTGCTGCACATGGAATTCACCGCCCGTGGCGACCAGCTGTGGCTGTCCGTGCGTGACGGCGGCGAGATCCAGGTGTGGGACCCCTACACCCTGAAGCAGATCGCCAGCCTGCCGGCAGACAGCCCCAGCGGTATCTTCTTCAGCAGTCGCGCCCATGACACCGGCTTATGAGCAGCCCTGTAGCCATTCGCGGGGCGAGCCCGCTCCCACCACAAGGGAATGCCCATATGCAACTGGACGATCTCAGTCGCCGCCTGATCGAGCGCTACCAACACCAACTGCCAATCTGTGCCGACCCCTGGCAAGCCATGGCAGATGAGCTGGGCTGCAGCGCGGCCGAGGTACTGGATTGCCTGCGCCAGCTGGATGAGCAGGGCGCGCTGTCGCGCGTGGGCCCGGTGTTCGAGCACAGCCGCGCCGGCGCCAGCACCCTGGTGGCGCTGGCGGTGCCGGAATCCCGGCTGGAGCAGGTCGCCGAGCTGGTCAACCGCTACCCCGAGGTCAATCACAACTACCTGCGCGAGCACGATTACAACCTGTGGTTCGTCCTCACCGGCCCGGATCGCCAGTCCCTGGAGCGTTGCCTGGAGGATATCCAGCAGACCACCGGACTCGCTCCGCTCGACCTGCCCATGCGCCGCGCCTATCGCATCGACCTGGGCTTTTCCCTGGAGGCCACCCCATGAACGGGCTCGACCCCCGACAACGCACCGCGCTGCGACAGCAGCTGGAAAATGGCCTGCCGTTGACCGCCCGACCCTGGCAGACCCTGGCCGAACAACTCGGCAGCAGCGAAGCCGCCGTACTCGAACAGGCCCGGCAATGGAACGATGAAGGATTATTCCGCCGCTTTGGCCTGGTGGTGCATCACCGTAACCTGGGCTTTCGCGCCAATGCCATGCTGGTGCTGAACATTCCCGACCATGAGGTCGATGCCATCGGCGAACGGCTGGGCCGCGCCGATGGCGTCAACCTCTGCTATCAGCGCCCCCGCCGGCTGCCACACTGGCCGTTCAACCTGTTCTGCATGGTGCATGGCCGTGAGCGGGCCGCGGTGCAGGCGCATATCGCCGAACTGCTGGCCCGGCATGGGCTGGATCAAATGCCGCACCGGTTGCTGTTCAGCACCCGCGCCTTCAAGCAGCGGGGCGGGCGATTTACCCCGAGCCTGCCGCAGGAGACCGCCCATGGATGATCTGGACCGGCGCCTGATCAATCGTCTGCAACACGGCCTGCCGCTGGTACCACAGCCCTGGCAAGCTCTGGCCAATGAGCTGAATAGCCAACCGCAGCTGCTGCGCCAGCGGGTCCAGGCGCTGCTGGATGACGGCACCCTGACCCGCTTCGGGCCAATGTTCGATATCGAGCGCGTCGGCGGCGCCTTCACCCTGGCGGCCCTCGCCGTGCCCGAGGAACGCTTCGATACGGTGGCAGAGCAACTGCACGCCATGCCGGAAGTGGCCCACAACTACCGGCGTGGGCATACCTGGAACATGTGGTTCGTGCTGGCCTGCGCTACCCCGGACGGCATCAGCGCCAGCATTGCGCATATCGAACAGCTGACCGGCCTGCCGGTGCTCAACCTGCCCAAGGAGGAGACCTACCATGTCGGCCTGCACCTGCCCGTCTGACCCCGACCTGACCCGCCGCCTGATCGACCTGACCCAGGCCGGCCTGCCGCTGGTGGATGATCCCTGGGCCTGGATTGCCGAACGCCTGGGCATCAGCAGCAAGCAGGCGCTGCAACTGCTACAGCAGCTGCAGCGCGACGGCGCCATCCGCCGTATCGCCGCTGTACCCAACCATTACCGCCTCGGCTACCGCCACAACGGCATGACCGTCTGGGACGTGGAAGATGCGCGCATGGATCAGCTTGGTCCGCTGGTCGGCGCCCAGCCCTTTGTCAGCCACTGCTACCGACGCCCCCGCCGGGACGGCTGGCGCTACAACCTGTTTGCCATGGTGCATGGGCGCAGCGCCGAGGACATCGACCGTGACCGCCAGCGCATCCGTCAGCTGCTGGGCGATGCCTGCCGCGCCGACGACATGCTGGTCAGCAGCCGCATCCTGAAAAAGACCGGACTGCGACTGAACCGCCCCGCCCCCACCGACCGCGCCCAGGCGCCGTCACAGGAGAGTTCTTCATGCTCAGAATAAGCCATTACCTACGCGCCCTGGCCAATCCGAGCCTGCGCGTCCTCGGCGCCCGCGGCACGCCCGGCACCCGCCCGCCGGTAGTCATCTGGAATCTGCTGCGGCGCTGCAACCTGACCTGCAAGCACTGCTACGCCACCTCCGCCGACAGCGAATTCCGCGACGAGCTGGATACCACCGGGGCCCTGCGGGTGATCGATGATCTGCATGCCGCTGGCGTGCGCGTGCTGATCCTGTCCGGTGGCGAGCCGCTGCTGCGCGACGACATTTTCCAGCTGTCGGATTACGCCCGGGACAAGGGCTTTTTCGTCGCCCTGTCGACCAATGGCACACTGATTACCGAAGCCAATATCGGGCAGATCGTCGCGGCTCGCTACGATTACGTCGGCATCAGCATTGATGGTCTGCAGGCGGTGCACGACGAGTGGCGCCAGCTCAAGGGCAGCTTTGCCGCCTCCATGCACGCCATCGACCTGTGCCGCCAGCATGACCTCCGCGTGGGCCTGCGCACCACGCTGACCCAGCACAACTACCCGCAGCTGCCGGCGCTGCTGGAACTGATGCGCGAGCATGACGTACAGAAGTTCTATCTGTCACACCTGAACTACAGCGGTCGCGGCAAACGCAGCCGCAAGGCCGATGCCCATCACGCGATGACCCGCGACGTGCTCGACCAACTGTTCGAGCAGGCCTGGACTGATGTACAGCAGGGCCGCGATACCGACTTCGTCACGGGTAATAACGACGCTGATGCCATCTTGCTGTTGCAGTGGGCGCAGCGGCGCATCCCCGAACATGCCCCGCGGCTGGAGCAGATGTTGCGCGCCTGGGGCGGCAATGCCTCCGGCAGCGGCATCGCCAATATCGACAACATCGGCAATGTGCACCCGGACACCTACTGGTGGCAGCACTCCGTCGGCAATATCCGCCAGCGCAGCTTCAAGGATATCTGGCTGGACAACCCCGACCCGCTGCTGTTGCAACTGCGCCAGCACCCGCGTGCCGTGGGCGGACGTTGCGGTCAGTGCCAATGGCTGCCGATCTGCAACGGCAACACCCGGACCCGCGCCTGGGCTACCGGCGACCTCTGGGGCGAGGACCCGGGTTGCTACCTGACCGACAGCGAAATCGGCCTGTCGGATAGCCAATTCATTCCCTGCCAAGTGGTGTATGAACATGCATGACCTAGCTGACGGCTCGACAACCGGCATGCACCCGGATTGCTTTCCTGCTGCGTTGCGCGCCACCTTTGCTCCCGGCGAAGTGGCCCTGGTCGGCGCCGGTCCGGGCGATCCCGGGCTGCTGACCCTGCGCGCCTGGAGCCTGCTGCAGCAGGCCGATGTGGTGGTCTATGACCGGCTGGTAAGCCCGGCACTGCTGGCGCTGCTGCCAGCCGGGTGTGCTCGCCGCTTCGTCGGCAAGACCAGCGGTTACCACAGCTTGCCGCAGGAGCAGATCAACCAGCTGCTGGTCGATCTGGCCCTGCAGGACCAACGCGTGGTGCGGCTCAAGGGTGGCGACCCCTTCATCTTCGGCCGCGGCGCCGAGGAGCTGGAATTCCTGCTGGCGCGGGGTATCGACTGCCAGGTCGTACCCGGCATCACCGCCGCCTCAGGCTGCAGCACCTACGCCGGCATCCCGCTGACCCATCGCGACCTGGCCCAATCCTGCCAGTTCATCACCGGCCATCTGCAGCAGGATGGCGCCCTCAACCTGCCCTGGCAGAGCCTGGCCAGCGGCGGTCAGACCCTGGTGTTCTATATGGGCCTGGCCAGTCTGGGCGCCATTTCCCGGGAGCTGATCAATGCCGGCCTGCCCGCCGACACGCCTGCGGCGCTGATCGGTAACGGCACCCGGGATGATCAGCAGGTGGTACGCGGTAGCCTGCAGCAACTGGAGCGACTGGCCCAGGAGCATCACCTCAGCGCACCGACGCTGACCGTCATCGGCCAGGTGGTCGGGCTGTTCGCCGACCAGCAGTTGACCCACCCAGCACGGCTGCGCGCCCAACCGGTACTGGCCGAACGGGGGGCTGTGGCATGCGGCTGATCTCCACCCTGCTATTCAGCATGACCCTGCCGGTAGCAGCCCTGGCCGATGCTTCCAGCGTCCCCGATGTCGCCATGCTGTATCAGGCCCAGTGCCAGAGCTGCCATGGCGTCAATCGGCTCGGCGGCACCGGCCCCGCACTGCTGCCCGAGAGTCTCGGCCGCATCAAGCCCGAGGAGGTGCGCAAGGTCATCCAGGACGGCCGACCGGCCAGTCAAATGACAGCCTTCGGCACGCTGCTCAACGGCGAAGACATCGACGCCCTGGTCAGTTACCTGTACACCCCGGCCAAGGTGCCGCCCACTTGGCAGGACGCCGATATCCGTGCCAGTCACCGCTTGTTCGCTGATCCCGGGCAACTGCCGGACAGCCCGCAACATACCGCTGATCCGCTCAATCTGTTCGTCGTGGTCGAGGCCGGCAATCATCATGTGCGCATCCTCGACGGCGACAATTTCGAGGAGCTGACACGGTTCCAGTCGCACTTTGCCCTGCATGGCGGGCCGAAGTTCTCGCCGGAAGGGCGCTTCGTCTACTTCGCCTCGCGGGATGGCTGGATCAGCAAGTACGACCTGCACAACCTGACCATGATCGCCGAGGTGCGCGCCGGGCTGAATACCCGCAACCTGGCGGTCAGCAATGATGGTCGCTGGGTGCTGGTCGGCAATTATCTCCCGGGCAACCTGGTGGTGCTGGATGCCCGCGACCTGTCCCTGGTCAAACCCATTCCCACGGTCGGCAGCGACGGTACGCCCTCCCGGGTCAGCGCCGTCTACACCGCGCCCCAGCGCGACAGTTTCGTGGTTGCGCTGAAGGATGTGCAGGAAGTCTGGGAACTGTCCTATGCGGGCCAGCCGGACTTCGCCCCGCGACGGATCATTGCCGCGGATTATCTCGACGACTTCTCCTTCACCCCGGATTACCGCTACCTGCTGGCCACCTCGCGCAAGGCCAAAGGCGGTCAGGTGATCGACCTGGATACCGGCAAGGCGCTGACGGACATCCCGCTGCCGGGCATGCCGCACCTGGGCTCGGGCATCTACTGGCAGCGCGACGGCAAATGGGTATTCGCCACGCCCAACATCAGCCAGGGACTGATCTCGGTACTGGACCTGGACACCTGGGAGCTGATCAAGGAAATCCCCACCGAAGGCCCGGGCTTCTTCATGCGCAGCCATGAGAATTCACCCTACGCCTGGACCGACGTGTTCTTCGGGCCAAACAACGACGCCATCCACCTGATCGACAAACAGACCCTGGAAGTCGCTCACACCCTGCGCCCGGTTCCGGGCAAGAACGCCGCCCACGTGGAATTCACCCGCGACGGCCGACACCTGCTGTTGAGCATCTGGGACGAGGACGGTGCGCTGCTGGTACTCGACAGCGAGACCCTGGAGGAAGTGAAGCGCATCCCGATGAACAAACCGTCGGGCAAGTACAACGTGGGTAACAAGATTGGTTTTGTGGAGGGAACGTCGCATTGAGTGAGAGGGTGCGCGCTTCGTCCCCAAGCAGTCTCAACTCAGAAATGCTCGAAGATGACCCATGAACACCTCCGGCTGATGGTGGTGCAGGTTATGCCCGGCCTGCTCCACGATTACCACCTGAGCCTGGGCAAAGTGTTTGACGCGGCCATCCTGCTCAGGATTGGACGCCCAGCTCTCGGCGCCGTACATCAGCAACACCGGGCAGGTGATCGCTTGCCATAAATCGCTGGGTTCCACCGAGGCCACCTCGGCGGCGCCCGTGCCGCGAATAAGATGGTCGTACTTCCAGCGCCATTGTCCATCCTCGGTCGGGCGCATGCCGTGTTCGCAGACATACTCGGCCAGCTGCCGACTGAGCAGCGGATCATGCTCCAGCAGACGCTGTACCGCTGCGGTCACGCTGGGATAACTGCTCGGCCCCCGCTGATCCAGTTCCCGCACCTTGTCCACCCATTCACGCAACTGTTCGCGACGTGGTTTGGCGTCGCGCCTGGCGCGCGCCTGCGGCGAAAAGCCCAGGCCTTCGATCACGCACAACCGGCTGACCCGCTCCGGGAACAGCGCGGTGTAATGGGTGGCGATATTGCCGCCCAGCGAATGGGCCACCAGCGTTACCGGGCGCTCACCCAGTTCGTCCACCAGCGCGGCGAGGTCCGGCACCATGTCGACAATCCCATAGGCTCCGCCGCTGCTCCAACCGCTGTCACCGTGGCCGCGCAGATCCGGCACCACCACATGCCAGTCGGCACGCAACTGGCTCGCCAGTTGATCCCATACCCGCGCATGCTCCAGGCCGCCATGCACCAGAATGAGTAACGGCGCATCACTGTTGCCCCAGTCCAGGTAATGCAGGCGCAGCCCGCGGGAATGATAAAAACGGCTCTGCGGGCCGGTCTGTGCCACCTTGTGCATTCACATGACCTCTCAATGATGTTGGCTGCAGTATAAACACCGGGCCGGCAACCACCGCAGATGATGCGCTATCGGCGCCAGTGATGAAGTAAACTGCACAACAGCCGGTAGCCCACCTACCGGGTCTGGCCAGACATGGCCGTTTCCCGATGAGAAAACCATTATGCAGAAGATCAGCTACATCACCTTATCCCTGGCCCTGGGTCTGACCAGCGCAATCGGCACTGCCCAGGCCTTCAGCCTCAACGACGCAGCCAAATTGACCGGGGCGGTCGCCGCACCCAACTCCACCGCTGCCCAATCCGCCGAGCTGGTGGGCAAACTGACCGAGCTGAACGTCAGCTCCGAACAGGCAGTGGGTGGCACCAGCGCGCTGCTGGGTCTGGCCAAGAACCAGCTGGCCGGTGATGACTACAGCCAGCTGATAGGCAACGTTCCGGCCCTGGCCAACCTGACCGGTGGTGGTCTGGGAGGTCAGGTTGGCAAGGTCAGCGGGCTGCTGGGCAAGTCCAATCCGCTGGACAGCAGCGCTCAGAATAACCTGCAAAATCTGGGTGATGTGGGTAACGCCTTTTCGGCATTGGGCATGGATAGCGGCATGGTCGGCCAATTCGCCCCGGTACTGCTGCAGTTCATTGGCAACCAGGGTGTCGGCCAACCGCTACTGGGTACCCTGACCAACCTGTGGACAGGTCAGCCAGCCGGCCTCTGAGATGGCCCATCCGACGCGCAGCTGCTGCGCGCCGGATAATCCCGGGATCAGCCCATCTGGTGCTCGGGAAAGAACCGTTTCAATTGTTCGACAAGATGTTCGTAATGAATGGGCTTGGGTAGGAAGTCAGCCGCACCGTTGCGGAACAGGGTGATGACATCATCCATATCCGCATGGCCCGACGTAATGATGATCGGAATGCGGTGCCCTTCGGTGTACCGCTCATTGAGTATCTGCAACAGGCGCAAGCCACTCTGGTCCGGCATGCGCAAGTCGGAGATGATCAATGCGATATCCGGATTCCTGTCCAGCTCAATCAAGGCCAGCTTGGCGTTAGAGGCACAGCGACAGACGAAGCCGAGGAGCATCATCGATTCCTGCAATTCCACCAGAATATCTTCATCGTCATCTATCAATAGAATCTTGTTCACCAGGCGCTCGCTACTTGAAAATGAATGAGTAAAAGTGACTTGCAGGCACAGTGGTTCTCAAGCAGATCCCGCAGTATCGCTTTGTAAAGTGACCACCCTGCGAACAGCCTCAGGTTTCAAGCTGCAGCGCATCAGGTCTGTCCTATTGGCAGGGTTATCAAGAACCGCGCGCCCTGATGATGATTTTCGACACTCAGCTCGCCTCCCATCTGGGTAATGATGCCGTAGCTGACAGAGAGTCCCAGACCAGTTCCTTCACCTACCGGTTTAGTAGTGACGAAAGGTTCAAATATCCGGGTCAGCTGGCCTGGACCTATACCATCGCCATTATCTTCAACCGTGATGAAGACTCTGCCTTTTGTCTCCCAACAACAAATTTTGACCCAGGGCTCATGCTCCGGTTCCCGGGCCGCACGCTGGCTGACAGCATATTGGGCATTCAACAGCAGGTTGATCAGAACCTGCTCCAGCCGATCATGGTGCCCGGTGACCTCGGACACTGGCAATAGCTCCATCTTCAGCTCGATGCCCTTCTGTTCCATGCCCTCACTGGTCAACGCAACGGACTCCACCACGGCTTTGCATGGATCGAACAGAACCCCCCGGCTCTCCGAGCGGCGACCAAAAATACGCACATGATCGACGATCCGCGATGCCCGGCTGACCTGGCTCTCCAATCTCGTCAGCTTTTCCTGTAGATAGTCGGTACTCAGATCATCCTTGGCCAGGCGCTTGACCAGATTGGTCAGCGCCATACGCATGACCGTCAGTGGCTGGTTCATTTCATGCGCCAGCCCCGTGGCCATTTCGCCCAGCGTGGCCATTTTTGCGCCCTGATACAGTTGCTCACGGGCATCATGTATTTCGGTATCGTCACGACCGACCGCTTGCACCTCAATCAGTTGGCCACTGTCGTCAAACATCCCTCGCGCCGTCCAGACCCACCAGGCCCGGCGATTACCCGGCAGGTGCAGCAGGAGTTCGCGGTTGCCCACCGGCGTATTCGGCGTCATTCTGGCCATCCATCGCAAGACCTCTTCACGGTCTTGCGGAGCAAGAAACTGCCCCAGATTGGTCAGTCCGGACCGCGTACCCTCTAACCCGAGGGCCGCAACCATGGGTTTATTGGCAAAGGTAAGCGTCAGGTCGGGCAGATAGCGACAGATAATGGCAGGAGAGTCCTCAACCAGAATTCGATAACGCTCTTCACTCTTGCGTACCGATTCCGAGGCTTCGGTCGCTTCCGTCACGTCCATCAGCAGCCCCACCACTTCAGTCGGCATTCCCCGCTCATCGCGTAGCAGCTTGGCTTCATCCAGCACCCAGTGAAAGGCACCATGACAATCGCGCACCCGATAACGGCTGCTGGTATAGCCTGTCTGCAACAGCGTTCTGGTGCGCTCGTAGTAGAGCTGGCGATCTTCCGGATGCAGAAAGCTGGAAAAGCTGTTGTGTTGCCAGTCGCTCAGCGTCCAACCCAATAGCTGATACAAACTGGCACTGCAGAACTCGAAGGCCAGCGCCCCATCGATATAACTCTGAATGAAGATCACCGCCGGCGCGTTATCCAGCAGCCCCTCCAGGCGGGCGCGGGCGGCTGCGGTCTGGGCTTCCTGTCGCCGCAGGTCGCTGATGTCCATGGTATAGCCGACCACCTTAGGGGTCTTACGGCCCACCACCTCCCCACTCAGCCGGTACCAATGGCGGCCATCCCGAACCTGCAGGCAGATCGATTCACTGGCGCCTTCCCCTCTCATTAGCAGTTCCCGCAGGCGGTCGAGCACCTGCTCCCGATCAACCGGGTCGAATATCACCAGCGACTCCTCCAGACCGAGATCACCCTCTGCGCTCAATTCTAAGCCCATGGTATCGGCGAGGTTCGGCGCCATGCTGACCCGTTGGGTATCAGAGTCGTACTCCCACCAGCCAATATCCATCACCCGCTGCAGCACGCTATTGCGCCGCAGGCTCTGTTGCACCTGCAGATAGCGCACCCCGGAACTCAAGGGTGCCGCGAACAACATCAACATACCGACCCAATCGGCCTCGCTGAAGAAAGGCGCCTGACGCTGGCTATCGACGCCCGCCACCACCAGCCACACCCGCACACCATCATGCTCCCGATAGGGCACCAACCAGGCCGACTCGTGACTTACGCGGCAGTGCCAGGTCTGTGGCACCGATTTGTCGGTATCCAGCAGCAACTGGTGCAGATCGGTGGAGTGCCAGGAGAACGGCGGCGCATCCGGCAAGCTGGCATGGGCATACAATGACCAGCCGCGAGGGCCTGGCAACAGCAGCCCAAGCCACGGAATCTGCAAGCGCAAGCGCAGCCCTTCCAGCCATTCCACCGTCAGGCCCTGCATTCGCTCGGGCTCTGCTTCGCGCATCCGCAAAGCCTGGTGCACTGAGTAATCAAGTATCTGGCGTCGGCGCTCCTCCAGCTGCAGACGCAGCACCATTGCAGTGTTATCCAGCAGAAACAGCAACCAGCCATCGCCCTGGGGCAGAAGGCCACCCTGGAAATACAGCAGTTGCCCGCGGCGACCATGCAGCACGATGGAGGACAGTTGGGCAGGCCAGGTATCCGGTGAGCCATATATCTCAGCGGATGGTTGAGCCAGATAGGTGCTCAGGGAAACACCAGAAGGTACCTCGTCAGGAAACAATCGGCGCAGCTCGGCACTGGCGTCCAGGATACAGCCCTGATGATCCAATTGAAGGTAATACCCCTTGCCCAGCACCACATCCGCAACCGCAACCTGGTCGGGAAACCGAGTTTGTTTATCGAGGGACCGGAACCAGTTCATACTTCACACTCCTGTGCCAAATTCGCAGGTTGCAGGGAAAACAGCCCGGTCACAATACATAAGTAGACGCCCTGTAAACCGCTTACCAGAGCGGCTTGGTTAAGCTGCTATCATGACTGGCCCATAACAAGGCAATGGATCATGACTGTGGAAACCTGCATTACCTGTCTGGCCCCAGCCAGCCTCCTCGCCTGGGGTATGTGCTGCGCGATACAGGACGCCCGGCAACGCCGCATCAGCAACGTATTGACGCTTGGCGGCGGCGCCGTGGCCATAGCCTTTCTGGTATGGACCGGACACAGCCTCACCGGTGTTACACCCGGCACGGTCATACTCGGCCTGCTGCTGGCCGTGCTGCTCGGGCTGCCGGGCTATATCGGCGGCAGGATGGGCGCCGGCGATGTCAAACTGCTGGCGGCACTGGCATTGGCCAGCAGCCCTCTTCACGTACTGGGGACAATCGCCGGTGCGTCAGTCGCCATGCTGGCATGGGCGCTTGGCGGCCCGATCATCTGGCGGCGCCTGCCACCCTCCAGCCACGACCATCTGGCCATGATGGATCCGGCCAACCGCAACCGCCTTCCCTATGCGCCGTTCCTCTTCTGCGGTCTACTGGCCAGCATCCTCTGGCTGCACTGACCGCAGCGGCGCTGAGCCCTGATCAGCGCTCGAAGCTACCACCGTCGTCCTCACCGAAGTATTCCGGTATCGGATGGCTGTAGCTGTCCAGCAGGCGTTGCATGCTCAGTTCACGTTCTGCAGGGGTCGCCGTCTGTACGCGCTGACGGGCGGCGGCGTTGCCTTCGCGCTGAACTTGCAGCCACATCTCGGTCTGCGTCTCGGGACGCTCCGCCACCAGCGGCGGCGCAGCATCGCCGGCGACCAGGGTGCAGGAAGTAACCGCCAGCGCCAGACCAGCCAGTATCCGGGTATACATAGTCATCTCATTCTTCATCGGGTAGGCACTCCATGACCGCCAACCCGGGCGTACTCGCGCCCGATGATCGGCATACCAGGGGACGGGCGCTAGCGGAGGGCTTCTGCTCCACGCTGCGAATCTGACGCGCAGCGCCATCGAGCGGAGCAGCTTCTTCCAAGGCCCAGGCGCGAGCGGCAACCGACAACGGTATCGGCGTCACCGACCGCGCCGGTGTCGAAGCGCCAGCGACATCACGAACCGGAACCGGGGCTCGCGCAGTGACCGGCGTTGGCGCAGGAGCCGGGGCAGTGACCGGCGCAGCAATCGGGACTCGAGTCGCCGCGGGCACAGCGGCAGGCGCTCTGGCGGCTGAGCGCACAGGCGCGGCTGCCGGCGCTGCCAGTGAAGCCACCGCCGCCGCAGTTCCCGCCGGCTCCGGAGTAGCCAATGGCTGCACGGCCACCGCCGGCGTCGGCGCACTGGTCTCTTTGCTACGCATGTCCTGGGCACGCTGCTCGGCACGCTTGAAATCATCACTACTGAGTCCCTTGGCGCTGACCAGCTCCCGAGCGCCCTGCCAGTCGCCCTGGTAGATCAGCAAAGCCAGCAAGTTCTGTGGCGCGCGCCTGGAATTCTCGTTCAGCTCCATGGCGGTGAGCAGCTCGAAGCGTGCCTCGGACAACCGCCGCTGGTTCATGTACACCACGCCCAGATCGTTGCGGATCGATTCATTTGCTGGCGACAGGCTGGCAGCGTTACGCAAGTAGCCCTGAGCCTCGGTGTAACGGCCCCGAGCGGCCTCGATCTGCCCGAGCCCATGGTTGGCATCCGCCATCAGACAGCTGTTCAGCAAGCTGCTGTACAGTGCTTCAGCCTCATTGCCATGGCCCAGCACGCGCAGCAGACGGGCCTTGCTCAGGCGCACCTGGGGCACGTCACTGGGCAATCGCTCAAGGTTGGCCAGCGCCGCATGCCGGCGCCCGGCACTGGCCATTTCCTGGGATAGCCCCAGCACCAGTTCCTGATCAGCGGTCAGGGGCTCACAGCTCCTGGGCGCGCTCGCGTCCTTTTGCACCAGCCAGGGTGATTCGCTCACCGAGTTACTGGCGCACCCGGCCAGGCTTCCAGCCAGTAGCAGCATCGCAGTGACTCGCTTCATCCCATATCCCCCAACGCCTGAATAATTGCCACGAAGCCCGGCCCCGCCAAGACGATCAGCAGCGCCGGGAACAGAAACAGCATCATCACCACGGACATCTTTGCCGACATCTTGGAAACCCGTTCCTGCAAGGTGGTCATGCGCCGATCGTCCAGTAATTCCTTCAACGACAGCAGTGACGCCATGGCGCCACCGCCCTGATAGATCAACTGCTCGAGAATGGCGAAGCAGTCGGTCATGTCGTCCACCTGCATCAGGAATGCTACCTGCCGCAGCTCCTGTCCCAGTTCCAGGCCGGCATCCACTCGACCCAAGACCTGGCGCAACTCCACCGCCATCTCCGGCAGAATTTCCGCACCTTCTTGGGCCAGCACGCGCAATGCCTGCTCCACAGTCATGCCCACTTCGAACAGCATGCGCAGCATGGGAATCATCAGCGACACTTCCTGCGCCAGACGCTCCTGGCGCAGGCGTACCTGCGCTGCCAGCACCCGCTTGGGAATCAGATAGCCAATCGCAAAAGCGATGAACAGGGCCAGCCAGGGCATCGCTGGCGGCTCATCCAGCCGCGATTGCAACAACAGTGTCAGCAGTGTCAGACCCACCGGCAGAGCGAGCTGGATGGCGAAGAACAGGGCGCGCCGCCGGCTGCTGCGCCATCCCAGTCGAGCCAGCAGGACCAGGGTCTCGGGGTCGGACTTGCCCAGGCGCGCGGCCCACTTGCGCTCGCCCATGTGCCCCAGCGCCGAGCCGCCTCGATGGGCCCCCAGGCGGGCCATCATCTGCCGCTCCGCCAGGTGCGCGCGCACGCCGAGAACCAGCAGCAAACCGCCAGCCAGCAGCAGCAATAACGCACTGAGCCAAAGCGGATTCATCCGATGCTCCTCATCATGCGCCACAGCAGGTAACAGCCAATCACCTGCATCAGCAGCGCCACCATCAGCACCAGCCGCCCACCGGATTGCTCCCACATGTTCAGCAGCATCTGCGGGTTACTGAGAAAGATATACCCGCCCATGGCCACCGGCAGCCCGCCGAGGACCAAGGCACTGATCCGCGTCTCGCCGGTAAGCGCCCGCAGCTGACGGGCCGCCCGGTCGCGGTCGCGGATCATGCCAATCAGGTTGCCCAGCAGTTCGCTGGCATTACCGCCATAGCGCTGGTTGACCGCCACACCCATGGCCAGGATGTGGAATTCCTCCCGCTCGAACAGTTCGGCGAACTCTTCCATCGCCTCGGCCAGCGGCATGCCGCGCTGCACCGCACTGCGCGTGCGCGCCATGGCGCCGTGCAAGGGTTCCTGGCAGTTTTCCATGCTCAGCAGCATGCCATCACCCAGGGTTCTGCCCGACTTCAGGCTGCGTATCACGTGATCGAGAAACTGCGGCATCTGGCTGATCATTCGCTGCAGGCGCCGGTTGTATTGCCATACCATGTACAACCGCAACAGCACCGGCGGCAGCAGCAGAACGATCAGCAGCATCAACCAGCCGCCAGCCATTAAGGCGAGCAGAATCGCCAACACCCAGACCATCAAGACCAGCACCGCCAGCCACGACGGCATATGCAAACCGGACCGCAGCAGGTCACGTTGCAACCGGCTCAGCTTCATCCGCTGGGGCGCCGTCTGCGGCTCGGCCAGACGTTCGACCAATTGCTCCGAGCGCGCCTCGCGCAGACTACGGCGCAGCAGCAGCACAGCGCCCAATAGCATGAGCAGACAGAGCAACAGCGCGATATTCATCGCCTTGGCATTCCTGGCTGGCTGATATCGGGGCGCAGTTTCTCCCCGGCCGGATTCAGGGCTTCGCGGACAAAACCACCATGTATGCCCTGCTCCAGACGAAACAGTGTGTTGGTCACATATTGGGAGTCACGCAGGCTGACCACTTCAAGCACCTCGGCCACGCAGCGCCGGCCATCACTGGTGCGAGTCAGTTGCACCACCACGTCGATTGCCGAGCAGATGGTCTGGCGCAGGGTGCGGTCATGCACCTGGATACCCGACAGACCCACCAGAGTTTCGAGGCGCAGCAGCGCGTCCTGGGCATTGTTGGCGTGCACTGTAGTCATCGAACCATCGTGGCCGGTGTTCATCGCCGTCAGCACATCCAGCACCTCGATACCGCGAATCTCCCCCAGCACGATGCGGTCCGGGCGCATCCGCAGGGCGTTGCGCACCAGCTCCCGCGCCGTCACTTCGCCGTGCCCATCGGCATTCGGCGGGCGGGTTTCCAGGCGTACCACGTGGTCGTGCTTGAGCTGCAGCTCAGCGGTATCTTCGATGGTGACGATCCGCTCACGCGGACTGATCATCTGGCTGAGCATATTCAGCAGAGTGGTCTTGCCGGTCCCGGTACCGCCACTGACCAGCACGTTGCAGCGCTTTTTCACCATCAGTTGGAAGAAATCGAGAATCGCCTGGTCCAGCGAGCGTGAGGCCAGCATATCGGTGCTTTTCAGCATGTCGCGGGAGAATTTGCGCACCGACAGACAGGGCCCGTCCAGGGCAACAGGGGGGATGATGGCATTGACCCGGCTGCCATCGGGCATGCGCGCATCCACCATGGGCGAGGACTCATCCAGGCGCCGGCCCAGCGGGGCCAGAATGCGCTGGATGACCCGCAGCAGATGGTGATCATCCATAAAGCGCAGGTCGCTATGGTGCAGCACGCCATTGCGCTCGACGAAGATCCGCTGCGGTCCATTGACCAGGATTTCGGTGACCGTCCGATCGCGCAGCAGTATTTCCAGAGGCCCGAAACCAACCAGTTCATCCACCAGTTCCTCGGTCAGCCGGTCTGCTTCATAGCGGGACACGGCGAACTGGGAACGGCGGGTGTAGTCCGCCACCTTGGCGGCGACGAACCGCACCAGAGCCTGTCGTGGACCGTCCAGCAAATTGTCCGCTTCGTCTTCCAGCTCATCGATGATAAAGCGGTGCAGCTGCGCCTTCAGCTCCGCTACCCCCGGCCCGAGTCCGGTGTGCATTTGACTGTTCATTTGACCAATCCGACGAGACGCTGCACCAGGCCCGGCGCGGGCGCGTTGGCGTCGGGTGTCAGCTGCGCGACCAGTTCGCCAAGGGAGCGGGTAAGCGGATCGCGCGGCGCCAGCTGAAACAGGTTGATGCGTTGATTGCGGGCCTTCAAGCGCAGCTCGGCGCTGGCCGGCAGCGCTGCCAGCACCGGCATCTCGAAGGTCCGGCCAAGGGCCTTGGCGTCCGGAGCCACGTTGCTGAAGTGACGGTCGATCAGCAATCGGGCGTGGTCCAGCTTGACTCCATCGTTACGCCACTTCAGCAGCAGATCCAGATTGCGGCGACAGCAGGACACACTCGGGTCGACATACCAGCACAACTGGTTGGCCTGCCCCAGGAAATTACGCAGTACCTCGCTATCCGGCTGGCCCGTC
This sequence comes from Pseudomonas sp. G11-1, assembly GCF_024031555.1. Classification (NCBI taxonomy): domain Bacteria; kingdom Pseudomonadati; phylum Pseudomonadota; class Gammaproteobacteria; order Pseudomonadales; family Pseudomonadaceae; genus Pseudomonas; species Pseudomonas sp. G11-1. The sequence continues at coordinate 138,330 of NZ_QEYQ01000003.1, forward strand.
AGATTGACCAGAACCTGGTCGAAGTTCTGCCGCAATGCGGCGGTCAGCAGAAACAGTTCCGATGAGCTGTACAGGCTGATCTGTCCATCCGTGCCGCCCGACGGCAAGACCCGCAGCCCACTGTCATGTTCGACAAAGGCACTATCGATCAGGCTGCGGTCGATCCGCCGCAGATTGCGTACCGCGTCGGAGAAGACAAAGCTGGGCTCAAGCGCCAATACATCCAGACTTTCGCCAACCGGCACACCCAGATCCACCAGCAGGGTTCGCTGCCCGCTTTTTTGCATGGTCAGCGCCATGTGTGCCGCAATCAATCCCGCATCGGCATCTGGTTGGTTGCCGAATAGCAAGGTCAGGTTGCCCTGTTGCTTGCGTGCCGGCAGCGCCGGCAGGCGCTCGGTGATACGCCGCACCAGACCCAGCACCTCACTGCCGCGCAAGCCCTGGGTAACAAAGTCCCGCGCTCCGGCACGCATGGATGCGATTACCAGATCATTGTCGAAGCCATCGCCGAGGACCATCACCGCCAACAGCGGCCGGGCCTCCAGCAGGCTTTCTATCAGCGCGCACTGGGCCGACAGGTTCTCCCGATCCACACCGACGAACACCAGCGTGGCACCCGTGGCATCGATCAGCCCGAATAGCTCGTCCAGGCTCTGGCTGGTGCGAAGCACCTGTCCCATGGGTGCCAGGGCGGTCTGCAGCCAGGAGAGATCAGCCTCCAGCTCGGTGCAAGCCAGAAAGGTCTGTGTCATTGCAGCGCTCCTCACCAGGACAGGCCATTGTTACGGTCGAAATCGCCGTTCTCGAACAGCAGCATTTCCAGCACCGAGGGGTCATAGTTACGCAGCTGCTCGCCCGGTAGCGCCGGTAGCTGCGCATCCGCCGCCAGCGGGTTGACCAGCCGTGGGGTAACGATCATCAACAGTTCCTTATCCTCGCGCTGCATGCCGGAGTTGCGGAAGAAGGCTCCCAGGATCGGGATATCCCCCAGGCCCGGCAGCTTATCCACTGCCGAGCGGCTGCTGCTGTTGATCAGGCCACTGATGACAAAGCTCTCGCCATCGGCCAATGAGATGCTGGTATCGGTACGCCGTATATTCAGCGCCGGCACCTGGATGCCGGCAATCACCACACCCGCGTTGTAATCCAGCTCGCTGACCTCCGGCGCTACTTTCAGATGAATGCGGTTGCGATCAATCACCGTGGGCGTCAGGTTCAGGCGGATGCCGTATTCCTTGTATTCGATCGACAGTGAATCGCTGCCACTGCTGGGGATCGGCACCGGAAATTCGCCCCCGGCCAGGAAACTGGCGCTCTGGCCGCTCAGCGCCACCAGGCTGGGGCGCGATAGAGTGTAGGCAAAGCCGCTGTTCTCCAACGCGTTCAGCGCGCCGAGAAATTTGCTGCTGCCACCACCCCAGACAATATTGAATCCATCCCCCGACAGCGGCACCTGCGCCCCCGGCGTCACCCCGCTGACCCCTCCCACCGGCACACTTTCCACCAGACTGCTACCCGGCGAGCCAAACAGAAAGTTGTTCGACGCAGTACCGAAAATCCGAATCCCCACTTCCTTGAGCTTGGTGCGGTTGACCTCGACAAAGCGGATATCGGTCTGTACCTGGCTGGGCAGCGGTGCCTCCGCGCTATCGGCCAGCAGCGGCCGGGCCAGTGCTGCGGTGGCTTCCCCCTCGACAAACAGCATGCTCTGCTGCGGCGTGCTGGCGCAGCGCGTCCACAGGCTGACGGTAGTGACCCCCGGTCCCTTGCCCAGCAGCAGCACGCTGTCGCGGTTCAGCAACCTGGCCTCCCCCACCTCCGGGTTGCCCACCGCAATGCGCGTCACCGGCACCGGCAACTGCAACTGCTGGTGCTGGCCCTGGCGTACTTCCAGCGTACTTGGCCACTGCGCCAGAGCGGCGCAGCCAGTGGCCGCGTGGCCCAGCGCCAGCGGGCTGGCCAGCCCGGTAACCAGCGCGCCCAGGGCGAGCAAAATACGTTGGGGATTCTTGATCAGCATGGTCTGCATCCTTGACTCGCTCAGGGGTATTGGCGGGAAACATCGCTACCGTGATAGACCGGAATCCCGGCCGGACGCGCCGGTGCCAGCCCCGGCTGCGGACGCTTGACCTGGCGCAGGGCCAGCTTCTCGAATTGGAATAGTTGGCGGTTCAGTTCTTCGACCTGGTCTTCCAGCGCCGTGCCGGCCTGGTATCCGGCCAGCAGCTTCTCGTCGATACTGCGCACCGCCAGACGCAGCTTGCCGACCTCGCTGGCCAGCATGAAGCGGGTGGTCAGTGCCGCCGGCAGCGCCAACACCGCCGTGCGCGCCTGCTCAACCCGGCGGTTGGCACGGCTGTCCTGCTCCTCGGCAGATGCCGGTGCCATCAGCGGCTCGCCAGTGCGATCCGCCCCCAGCGCGCTACCCACGCTCAGCACCCGCAGTGCCGGCACCACCACCTGCACGGTGCGATCACTATTGCGCTCGTCATCACGCAGGAACAGCAGCACATCCACGTAGTCACCGGGCTGGATATGCCCGCCGCCACTGATCACCTCATCCACCTGGATGGCCAGCGCCCGCTCTTCCGGGCGGATCATCCGCGCCAGTGGACCGCCGGTTTCGAAGCTCGCTTCATTCAGTACGGTGCCGGCCGGCAGATCGCGCCACACCACCCGCCCCAGCAGCGGCTCGCTCTCGGTAAAGCTGCCCGGCGGGGCCACGCGTAGCTCCTCGATCAACAGATCCTCGGCACTGATCTCACTCATCGCCGCCACCGCCTGCGCCAGCACCACCACCGGCACCCGCTCCTCTTGCTCACGCGCCGGCAGGCTGGGCAGTTCGACGCTCGGCGCGGCAACCGCAGGTGCTGGCTCCGCAACCGCCTCGACCACCTGCGGCTGGCGGCTCAATGACAGCCCCCAATACCCCGCGATGACCGCTCCGACCAGCAGCAAGCCCGCCAATACCATGGTTACACGACTGTTCATTGCGGCACGCTCCTTGGTAGCCATGGCAGGAAATCAGCTGGCCCAACCTACTCGACCCGGCAAAAGCCGGGCACTTATGAGCATGGATTCTAGTCAGACAGCAGCGCGATATCCTATTGCCATATAGTGCTAGTACTAATTGCATAATTACTTTTGCGGCATTAGCCGCTAGGCTTGCGCTACATGTACCTCCCTGTCCGCATGACTGTGGATAACTACCTGCACCGGGCACCGGTAAGGACGTAAGCAATGAACACCAAATTGATCATGTTGATGGAATCACTGCGCTCTTTTATCAAGCGTGAGGATGGGGCTTCGGCGATTGAGTATGCATTGATTGCTGGGTTGATTGCTGTAGCGATTATTGTTGCTACAGGTGAAGTAGGTGATGCAATTGTCGCAAAATTTGGAGAAATAAAAGACGCCCTTGCGCCAGAGGCTTAAATCGGGGTCAGTGCAGAATGGCACTTACTCGGAATAAAAGAGGTCAGGTACATTTACGCTCCTAGAATAATTGGGGTCAGAGTAAAGTTTAAACTCTGCACTCCCGTTTAACCGGACGCCCTACATGTTGGCACTGGCCACAGTGCCAACATCGTCTATTATATTGCTCTACAACACCCCTTCCGCCTATTGATCGGTTTTGCCGCGACATAAGTACCGACGAGTCGCAGCCCGACGGGCCACCACACGAAACGGATATTCAGAGGTCGCCCGTGAAAAACAACCAGCCCATCACTCAGCATGAAATCACCTTCCCCGCCAGCCAGCGGTTGATCTCCGCCACCAATGCCAAGGGCGTAATCGCCTACTGCAATGACGAGTTCGTTGCGGTCAGTGGTTTTGACCGTGAACAGTTGATTGGCAGCCCGCACAATATCGTCCGCCACCCGGATATGCCCGAGGCAGTGTTCGCGCATATGTGGTCGTACCTGAAAAGCGGCAAGAGCTGGATGGGCATCATCAAGAACCGCTGCCATAACGGTGACTATTACTGGGTCAATGCCTACGTCACGCCGATTCTGGAGAATGGCAAGATCACCGGTTACGAATCGGTGCGAGTCAAGCCGGAGCCGGAGCAGGTGCGCCGCGCCGCAGCGCTGTACCAACGCATGCGCAATGGTCAGCGCCAGCCGGCTGCCGGGCAGTCACTGGTCAATCTGGCAACCCAACTGGCCCCGCCACTGGTCGCCACCGGCATTGCCGCAGTGGCTCTGCACAATGGCCAGTACTGGCTCAGCCTCGGCACCAGTGCGCTGCTGCTGTTCGGCCTGCAGGCACTCGCCCTGCACCGCCAGCGGCGTACCTTCAGCAGCCTGCACGCCACCGCCGGCGACAGCTTCGACAGCGAGCTGATCGCCCTGACCTACAGTGATGCCCCGGCCCCGATTGCCCGCCTGCAACTGGCAATGATCAGCGAACAGGCACGTATCCGCACTGCGCTGAGCCGCCTCAATGATTTCGCCATCCGCACCTCGGAGCTGGCATCCACCAGCGGGCAGTTGGCCGAGCAGTCCGCCCAGGCACTGCGCAAGCAGCGTGATGAGGCCGACATGGCAGCTACCGCGATGAACCAGATGGCGGTGTCGATCACCGAAGTGACCCGGCATATCCAGGACACCGCCAGCGCCGCCCAGCAGGTCAATGGCCTCAGCCAGACCGGTTCGCAGCAGGCGCAGAATACCCGCCAGGTCATCGAGCGGCTGGCTGATACGGTAAGCCATATCAGCCATTCGGTGAACAGCCTCGCGGCGGAAGCCCAGTCGATCCAGACGGCCGCCGACATGATCCGCGCCATCGCCGAACAGACCAACCTGTTGGCTCTCAATGCTGCTATCGAAGCGGCACGCGCCGGGGATCAGGGCCGTGGTTTTGCGGTGGTCGCCGATGAAGTGCGCGCGCTGGCCGGTAAGACTCAGGTATCCACCGAGCAGATCCAGCGCATCATTGGCTCTCTGCAACAAGTCGCCACCGAAGCGGTAGAGATCGCCCTCCAGGGCAGCCAGGAAGCCCAGACCGGCGTACAGCAGGTGGTGGAAACCCAAGAGGCGCTGGATGGCATCACCCAAGCCATCGCCCAGATCCATGTCATGGGTGAGCAGATGGCAGCGGCCTCCAACCAGCAGGCTGACGTTGCCGAGGATATCTCACGGCAGATTACCAACATCGCCAGCGTCTCCGACCAGAACGCCGAACTGGCGCAACGCTCAGCTCAGACCGGCAGGGACATGGAAACCACCGCCCAGGCATTGCATACGCTGGTGGAACGCTTCAACCGCTAACGGTAACAGGGTTCAGCCGCACAGCATTATGTTCCGGCTCGGCTTTTCGCCTTGTGGTTTACAGGTCGAGCCAATACCATTGAACGCTTGGATAAATGTGACTCAGGATAGTGAGAATGCGCTCTTTTCTTTGGCTGCCCCCGTTGTTTATCGCCGCATCCTTTAGTCTGGCGGCGCAAGTTGCCGCCGAGCAGCCGGATCAGACCGCCGTCATCACCGCCGGCCAGTGCTGGGTCAACGCGCCCATCAAGCCGCGCCCCCTGCACGAAGACGTGGAAGTCGTGTTGCAGGAGCCCAGTGTCCGGTATTCTGTCACCCCGGCACACCTGCGCGAAGGGCTGCAGCAGGTAGTGACCCGCGAGGGTGTGAAAACCTATCGCGTAATGCCCGCCACCTTCAAGGAGGTAACGGAGCAGATCCAGGTCAAACCCGAGACACAGCGCTCTGTGGTAGTCCCCGCCGTGTACGAAGCACGTGAAGCAGTGCTTACAGTGGAGCAAGCCAAGACCGTGCTTGAGCCCTGTCAGGCCGCTGGTACGCGTTACGGCAATAGCGGCGCGATGGCCTTCTGTGCGAAGGAGATCCCCGCCAGGGAAGAGACTGTCCAGGTCAACGTATTGGTCGAGCCCGAGACTACCCGGGTGATCACTGAGCCGGCGGTGTACGAGACCGTGACTCGCTGGGTGGTGGACCAGCCCGCGCGGGTGGTTGAAGTAACCACCGAGCCTCAGCTGGCCACGGTTGCGGTTGTCGAAACAGTGAACCCGGAAAAAGTCGAGCAGCGCACCGAGCCAGCAGTGACCCGCACCGTGAATATCACCAAGTACCAGGGCGAGCCGCAGATCGTGCTCAGACGCGCGGTGTGCGATTCGGACCTGCAACCTGCGCTGATCAGCAAACTGCAAGCTGCGCTCAGTTCCAGAGGCTACAGCCTCGGCAACATTGACAGCCACCTGGGCCAGCGCACCATTGCCGCGCTATCGGACTATCAGGCTGACAATGGCCTCGCCGTCGGCGCGGTAACCTACGAGAGTCTCGAGCTGCTCGGCGTGCGCTGAAACAGTTGATTCAGCGAAGGCTGGGGTAATGGGTTGTCGAGCACCCGCTCGACAACCGGGTGGCGCGACGCGGCCGGTGCTGCAGGCGTAGCAGGGCGCGGCTCATTACTCGACCTTTAGTGGGTCAACCAGCAGTTCCCGTGACGGTATCTTGCCCACTCCCATCAGCAGATGAACTCTGGGCTGCGCACCACCCGCGGGGTTGATTGCGCGGTGCAGCACATCCACCCGTACCAGCCAGGCAGAACCGTCCGCTGGTAGATGGACGCTTTCGATCCGACCATCGGGCAGCCGCCACTGGAACAGCGCATCCGGATTCGTCACCAGAGGAATATGCAGGCGCCAGGCCTCCCGCGACGCGTCGGTATGAAAAGGCATCTCCTCGCCCTCGCTTTCGAGTTGCATGAAGCGCGCCCGATAGGGGGCAACTGCCGTGGCCTCGAGATCGTCCATCACCTCAGCCAGATAACCGGTGCAGATCTCGGTGCGCGTCACGCCGCGCCGGTTGCCCTTGCCGTCCACTACCTTGCCCGCGCCCTTGGCGGAGGAGATGCGGCGAACGCCATCGTCCACCGAACCGTCACGACTGGTAACGGCCCAGCCTAGGTAATCGACACGGTTGTCCCTGTAAGGCATGGGGGCAACCGTTGCCCTGGTTCTTTCGAAGTGCTCGCGCAGGCTCGATACATCCACCCGGAAATCCGCCAGTCTCGCGCATAGCACCTCAGCAAAAGGTAGCTCATCACCTTGGCGGGCGAAGTCAATGGCGGGGATCATCTTGGTCATTGCAACGGCTCCGGACTTCAGGTGGTGGAAATAAGCGGCGTATCCAGACAGATAATGCTCGACATCGTCGATACGCACGCGAAACGCCTGATGACGAATAAAAAAACTGCCGAGTATTCTTGCCGGATTGCGAAAGTACATCGCGTATTCCGGCCAGAAATGGCCGTTCATCAGGTAAGCGGCGCGAAAATGCAGCGCCCGGTCGAACTTGTCTGGATCGATCTCGCCCAGCAGATGGCGATGCTCCGGGCTTTGGGCAAGGCGTTCGAGCATGCGCTGCGCCGCCATCATCAGCTCAAGTAGCGTTGGAAAGGTGGTGATCCGCTTCTGCACGAAATCGAGATGGTCGGCGATGTTGCGAATGCCGAAGCGGAAATAGCGTTCCTCCGGACGGTAAAGGGTCAGCTCATTGACGCAGTAACCCAGCCAGTGATCGTGGGCCTTCCAATGCTCCCGCGCAATGAAGCTGTCGAACGCCTTTTCCACCATGGCCAGCCAGCGCCCATCGCCGGTCAGGCGGTACAGACGCATCAGACCGAAGGCCGCTTCGCCGTCGTAATAGATGATGCGGAACGCAGCCTTGACGTCGAGTGCGGGATAATTCAGCACATGCACGAATTGCCCGGTGTTCGGGTCCTGCATGTGACAGATACCCAGCGCCAGTTCTTCCAGCAGCGGTAAATGCTGGTCGCTGTCGAACAGCTCGCTGTATTTGACCAGGGCCAACAGGCACACGGCGTTGCCGCCCAGCTTGATTTCATTGCCCACATCCAGCAGAAACGCCGCACGCTCACCCGTCGGCAGCACTACGCGCTGGATCAGCTCCGAGCACAGATAGCCGAGCCCTCTTTCTATAGCCTGCGCCAGGGCCGGTTCGCCGGTGATTTCCCAGGCCTCGAGCATGGAGTACAGCGTGCTGGCGTGGCGCAGCGTGTTGTAGGCGTTGATCGGGCGGTCGAAGCAGGGATGCCAGCCATAGTGGAAGCGCCCGTTCTCCCTGACCTGGGAGGCCAGGTAATTCCCGCTCCGTTCGATCAGCCCGCGCACGGTGTCGGCATCGCAGTCAACCACACGCCGACCGGCATCATAGCCGGTGGCGTGGAGCGCCAGGGGTGCTGTGTCGGGGTCGCAGTACAACCCCTCGGTGGTCAGCACATACACCGGCGCGTCGTCGGCAAAATCCGGCACCAGGCCGGGGAAGCGTCGGCCCGCATACAATTTGAAATTCTTCTCGTTGAGCAGCGCGTGGCTCACCTGACTGCCGCCGTATAGCATGGCGTTGCCGTTGAGCTCACCTTCGAGAAACGCCCTGTGGAAATTTGCATCCAGGGCCAGGCCATAGCGGAAATAATTGCGTTTGATTATCTTGAGGCTGGCTCTCAGTGTCCTCCAATCCAGCGACTGGGCCTGGGTTACCCAGTCCGCCCGCAACCAGCACACCTGCATATCGCGACGCGCGGCGAGACGTTGGCAAGCGGCGCTGATCTCGGTCCACAGCACCTCGAAATCCGCGCCGCTGCCATGCACCACGGCGGCCCGCCGCTGCCCGTCGCTGAACGACAGAAACAATGTATGCCGCGGCCAGGGCGCCGGCAGCGCGGCGATCCGCTGCGCCAGCGCCGGCCGCATTTTTTCCAGCAGCTGCGGGAGGGCGTTATTCATGCCTTTATCAACCATCCACTCTGACCTGTAAAACCATTTCCACAAGCAAGCCTCTTATCTTTCCCGCAAGGCTTCGCCCGCATAATTGATGGGCTTCATCAGGTAATCGAACACGGTTTTCTGCCCGGTACGAATATCCACCGTGGCGATCATCCCGGGCACGATGGGAAAGCGGGTGCCAAGCTGGTTCACCAGCGCATCGCCATCGGTGCGAATGAATACCCGGTAGTACACACTGTCCGGCTTGGCCTCGTCACGAATGGTGTCTGGCGAGATCAGGGTCACCTGGCCATCGAGGCCGCCGTACACCGTGTAGTCGTAGGCGGTGATCTTCACCTTGGCCGGCTGGCCGGGATGAATGAAAGCGATGTCGCGGGGCGAAATCCGCGTTTCCACCAGCAACTGATCTCCCAGCGGCACAATTTCCATCAGCCGCCCGTTGGGCGGAATCACACCGCCACGCGTGGTGATTTCTATGTCCTTGACGATGCCTCGCACCGGCGAGCGTATGGTCAGGCGCGTCAGGGAGTCGAAGCGGCCACGCACCACCGACTCCAGCGACTGCGCCTCGGCGCGCGCCTTGGCCAATTCCTCCCGTGCCAGAATCATGTATTCGGAGCGGGTATCTCCCGCCTTGAGTTCCAGTTCGGATATCTGGCGTTTCAGGCGCAGCACTTCCACGTTGCTGGCCGCGCCGATCTCCATCAGGGATTCGGTGATGTTCAATTCCTCACGCACCAGGGCCAGGGACTTGCTCACCCCCGCCAGCGTCTGGCTAAGGCCTTCACGGCGGGTTTGATACAAGCGTTTTTCACTGGCGACCAGAGCGGGGTAATCGTCCAGCTCGGCGGGAAATGTCAGCGGCGTACCGTTGGCTTCCGCCTCCAGGCGCGCCACCGAGGCCAGGGTGGCGCGGTAACGCGAGGCGCTCTCCTCCACGTTCGACTCGGTCTTGGTGAGATCCATCTGGGCCAGGATCTGGTCCGCCTCGACGATGTCGCCTTCACGTACCATCAGGTCAAGCAGAATGCCGCCTTCCAGGGACTGGATGACCTGCTCGCGGGAGATGGGAATCACCCGACCATCACCAGTGGATACTTCCACCACCTCGGCAAAATAGGCCCACAGCAGCAGCGCGGCAATCGCCAGCGACGACAGCCAGGTGATTCGCGCGGCACGACCGATGCTGGCGTCGTCGACATCGTCGTTGTAATAGTTCTGGGTGGTTTTCATGGCTCGCTCCGTGCGATGGTTTCCGGCCGCGCCACGGCGCCTTGTGCCAGCCTGCCCAGAATCTGCTGCTTGGTGCCATCGCGCAGTATCTGGCCGTTGTCGACCACGATGATGCGGTCCACCAGGCTGAGAATGCTCTGGCGGTGGGTCGCCACGATCAGGGTGCGCCCTTCCAGCCAGGGGCCGAGGCGCTGGATGAAGAGTTTCTCGGCAACCTCGTCGAACGACGCCGTGGGTTCATCCAGCAGCAACACGCGTGGCTGGCGCACCAGTAATCGTGCCAGCAGCAGCGTCTGGCGTTGGCCGCCGGACAGCCCCAGCCCGCCTTCCTGAATCATGTGGTCGAGCCCGCCCGGCAGCTTTTTCACCACCTCGCCAGCGCCGCTGATCGCCAGCGCGGACAATAGCTCCTCGTCACTGGCGTCCGGCGCGCCGAGCAACAGGTTGTCGCGCAGGGAGCCGTGGAACAGCCGTGCGTTCTGCCCCATCAGGCTGAGGTCGCGGCGCACATCTGCCGGGTCGATATGGGACAGCCGCACACCATCCACCACAACCTCTCCGGCAGACGGTTCGATCATGCCTGCCAGGGCCTGCAGCAGGGTCGACTTGCCCGCACCGTTGCGTCCCAGGATCGCGATGCGCTCCCCGGCAGCGATATCCAACTGCTCCACGCGCAGGGCCGGCGGCACCCCCTCGCCGTACTGGAACACCGCCTGGCGCAGGGCGAAATTACCGGCGATGACCGGCCGGTGGATACGGCGCTCGGCGCCCGGGTCATCCACCGTCAGCTCCATGATATTGTCGAGGCTGGCCAGTGCCAGCTTCGCCTGCTGCCACTTGCTCAGCACCTGAGTGATCTGCGACATGGGCGCCATCATGCGCGACGCCAGAATCGATGCCGCCACCAGCGAGCCGACTGTGAGATCGCCGACCATCACCAGCGGCGCACCAAACAGCACCACCAAGGCAAACACGCCGTTCTGCAGGCTGTAGGTCCACACCCCCAGGGTGTTGACGAGAAAGCGCAGCCGCAGGTTCACGTCGGCGGTCACCGCGTTGTAATGGTTCCACTGATGCTGGAAACGCTGCTCTGCCTGCAGGCTCTTGATGTCTTCCACCCCCTGGACCGATTCCACCAGCATCGCGCTGCGCAGGGAGGATTCGCGCATCGCCTCACCGGCCAGGCGCCGCAGCGGTTTCTGCATCAGCAGGCCCGGGATGACCATCAGCAGCAATGCGGCCACCGGCACCCACACCAGCGGACCGGCGATGTACCAGAGAATCCCACAGAACAGGAAGAAGAACGGCAGGTCCGCCAGGGCCGTCACCGTGGTTGACGTCATCAATTCCCGCACATGCTCCAGTTCGCGAATCTGGGAAATGAAGGTGCCGGTGGAGCGCGGTCGCTGGCTGTTCTTGATGCGCAGGGCGTGGCCGAAGACCCGGTCGGAAGCGATCAGGTCAGCGCGTTTGCCCACCAGGTCGGTGATGCGCACTCTGGAGCAACGCAACACGAAGTCGAATACCATGGCGACCAGCACACCGCCGAACAGCACGTAGAGCGTAGCCATGGACTCGGCGGGAATGACTCGGTCATAGACCTGGCGGGAAAACAGGATACCGGCCAGGGCCAGGACGTTGGCCATCAGCGACGCCAGCATCACATGCCCGTAGGGCCTGAAGTCGCCCAGAGCGATCGAGCGAAACCAGTGGGGCTGATAGGGTTTGATGTAGTCATCGACCCGCGCGTCAGGCACCGCCCGCGCCGGGCGCAGTACTACCATGGTCCGCCCACGGGCCAGCAATTGCTCGCGCGGCAGCGCACTACGCAGACCCGCATCGCCGCTCAGCAGCACGCTGAGCTGACCGTCGCTGGCAATGGCTTCCACCACCGCCACCTGGCCGTCATCCAGTTCCACAGCCAGCGGCAGGCGCCAGGGCGTCAACTGACTCGCGTCGAATGCGCTCACCCGGCAACTGAGGCCAATCTGGCGCGCCAGTCTGCCGAGCACCTCCGCCAATGGTCGCCCCTCTGACCAGGCGGCCTCCAGGCGAATGTTCTCTTCAGAGCAATCCAGTCGGTAATGACGCGCAACCGCCAGCACGGCATCGATCCAGGGATCGAAAACGGCACGCTGACCGGCAAATGATGATTGTTCGGTCATGACCGTACCTCTGCTATGCGGCTCGATACTCGGTGATTCAGCGCCTCACCGGCGCGGAAGGTTTCCCGCAACCCGCCAACGCTGTAGAGACAGTCGATCTGCAGGCTGCGCAGATCGAACAGGGTATTTTGCTTGTCCACCTGGGTCTGGAAGATTTCCTGCTCGGTGTTGAGGATATCCAGCAGGGAGCGGGTCCCCAGCGACAGGTACTGATGACGGTACAGCTCCTGGGTCTTGACGATGCTGGCGTAGCGCTCATCCTGCAACGCCAGGCTGGTCGTCAGGCTGCGCGAGCGGTCGCGGGCTTCCCGGTAGAAGCGCGACAGCTCCAGCAGCGCCCGGTCCCGGGCTGCGCTGGCGCTTTGCAACGCATGCTCCGCAGCGCGACTGCGGGCGCGCAGGGCGCCGCCCTGAAACAGGTTGCTGGTCAGGTTGAGGCTGACGACCAACTCCTGATCGTCGAGCTGCTGCAACCCCTCGGTGTTGCGGTTCAGGTAATGCTCGAAATCCGCATTCAACGACAGGGTTGGGCGCTGTTCCGCACGTGCCTGACGGATCGCGGCCTCGGCCTCGGCGCGTTCGGCCTCCGCTATCACTACCCGGGGAGCGCTGTCGAAGTTCTCCGGCAGGCGCGGGCAAAGTCCTTCCAGCGGCTGGGGATAGGCTTCGTCCAGGGTCAGCCGCTGGGAGCTGCCGATCAGTTTTTCCAGGGCGCTGTGCCACTGGTCGCGCTGCGCCTGCATCTGCAATTGCACGGCCCGCGCGGCCTCGCGGCGAGACTGGGCCTGCATCTGGTCGGACACTGAGCTGGCGCCCAGCGCCGAACGCTTGGCCGCCAACGCTTCCAGCTCACCAATGGCCTCGATCTGCGCGGTGGCAAGCTCCAGCAGTTCCTCGTAGCGCCGCGCCTCGATGAACGCCTGGGTGGTTTCGCGGATCAGATCTTCTGCCGCCAGCAACACGCCGGCCTCTTCCCGGTCCACTCCGCTCGCAGCCGCTTCCACGGCGCTGGACACCTTGCCAAAATCGTAGAGCATCTGGGACGCGGAAAGGGTCAGGGCTTCTTCGGAGCGCCCCGTGGTGTGGCGGTAGCCAGTATTGATGCCCCCTCTGAGCTGCGGCCAGTAGCCTGCCCGAGCAACCGACACCTGTTCCTGTTGCGCATCGAGACGACTGAGCGACTCGGCAATCGCGGGGTGCTCATTCAGTGCGCTGCGCACGGCATCGGCAAGCCGCAGCGTGCCGGACCTGGCATCGGAGTCCGTCAGATCAAGCCGCTCGAAGGACACGCTGTCCTGCCGGGCTGGGGCATCGCCGGATACGCTCAGCGGCAATGTCAGCGATGCCTGGTCAACACTGTTGGTATTGGTGGTGTGCTGCGCCAGACTCACCGGCGGCACCCTTTCGTCTGGTTGCCGAGCAGTTTCTGCAGACCCCGCGGGTTCGCGGTGTTCGTCGACTGGCTGTGAATTGCTCGGAGCGACTGTTGCAATTCGCGGCTCAACGACCTCGGCTTGCCTGGCAACCGCCACTGACGGCGCCGAGCGCACTATCGGCATGACTGCCACGACTTCCTCATCATGGGTAGTTTCAGTACTGATTGGGGCAGGGGCAGGCGCAGCCTCTGCTTCCGGATCGGCTGCGTCAGCTACCAGGTCCACCAGTGAAACTCTCGGTATTTCTCCCGCAGTACCCTCTGCAGCGGCTTTCTCGACCAAGCCCACCAGGGAGAAGACCCGGCGTTCGCCGGTCTGCCTGACGGACGAGTCAGCCCGCTCATGAGTCGGACTTCGCGTCGTCTGCACCGGAGCAGGTGCAGGTACTTCCGGCGTGCTGACGGCTGTGTCGTCACCCATCAGCCTGGCGAACTCCGCCACCGACAGTGCACGCGACTGCGGGGCCTGCCCCACCTGAATGTCAGTGTCGGCAACGGCGATCGCGCTGCCCGCCGATAACAAGAACCCGACCGTAAATGACCATTTTGCGTGCCACATCCTTATCGCCCCAGCTCTGTTCCCGGCAAGGTTACCGGTAACGACGAATGGCGCCGGGTTTTCACCCGGCGCCATTGCGCCTTCCCTCGATCAAATATCGCGGAATAACGATTACATCACCGACATATTCTGTTGGGACAACAGGTCGTCGAGGCTTGATGGCTCCAACACCAAGGCCAACTCGCCAGGGACATCCAATGCCGCCAGAGCGGTATCTTCCAGGACGTCCTGACCAGCCTCTTCCGCCGACTGGTTATCCGCCACAACCTCTGCGTTTTCTACGTCTTCCTCCTGGGCTTGTTCCGCCAGTACGTCTTCGATCAGCTCATCGACCAGCGTATCCTGCTCCGCCGCGCCTCCCAGCAAGTCGTTGACCAGGTTGTCGTCCACCGCAGTCTCTGCCATCAAGGTTTCAGCATTGGCCGGATCATCTGCGGAGTCGGATACCGGATCCTCGATACTGACATCAGCGTCGCTGAGGATGCTGCCAAGCAGTCCGCCGTCAAGATCAGCAGCCAGACCCTGTTGCTCCGGAAGCGCATTCGCCGCTACTGGCAGGTCGGCTTCGCCCAACACGCCACTCAGCAGACCATCTCCACTGGCACCCGAGTTCAAGAGACCACCCAGCAGGCCGTCCTCGCCAAGGATGCCGTCCAGGATCCCGCCTCCACCAGTACCGCCGCCGAGCAAACCACCCAGCAGACCACCGAGCAGATCGCCTAAACCACCAAGCAGACCGCCCAGCAAACCACCGAGCAAGCCGTCGGGGCCAAGCAGGCCACCCAGCAGGCTGTTCTCTCCGAACAGATTGCCCAGCAGACCCTGGTCGTCACTCACGAGACCGAGCACACCGCCCAGCAGGCCGCCTTCACCGAGCAGCCCCGTCAGCAGACTATCGAGCGTCTCGACCAAGCCCAGCTCTTCCAGCAGGCCGTTCCCGAGCAGACCGCCGTCACCGAGCACGCCACCCAGCAGACCTTCTTCACCGAGTACGCTAGTCAGGAGATCGCCGGCTTGTTCTTCGGACAGATTGCCCAGCAGGCCGCCCAGCAGGCCTCCTTCGCCAAGCAGTCCACCCAGCAGACCGTCAGAGCCGAGCAGGCCATTCAGCAGGTCACCGCCGACCAGTCCACCCAGCAGGTCGCCGCCGAGCAGTCCGTTGTCACCGAGCAAACCATTGAGCAGTCCGCCAACCAGGCCATCTTCACCCAGCAGCCCAGCCAGCAGATCGCCGCCTAGCAGGTCGTCGCCGAGCAGACCACCACCGAGCAGGCCGCTGAGCAGACCGCCAACCAGGCCGTCTTCACCCAACAACCCAGCCAGCAGATCGCCGCCTGGCAGGTCGCCGCCCAGCAGATCACCGCCCAGCACGCTGGTGATCAGTCCGGTAACCAGACCGTTTTCACCCAGCAAGGTGTCGAGCAGACCGCTACCCAGCAGGTCGTTGCCGAGCAGACCAGTGTCGCCTAGCAGGCCATTCAGCAGGCCTGTAACCAGACCCTCTTCACCCACCAACACATTCAGCAGGTCGAGACCGACCAGGTTCTCGCCAGCGAGCAATCCACCCAACAGGTCGCCGCCCAGCAGACCGCTGAGCAGACCTTGCTCGCCCAGTAGCGAATCCAGCAAGCCGCTGCCAAGCAGGTCGTCTCCCAGCAGACCGCCACCGATCAGGCTGTCGAGCAGGTTGCTGACTAGGCCATTGTCGCCGAGCAGGCTACCCAGCAGACCTTCACCGGTCAGTCCGTCCAGCAGACCGTTGCTCAGCAGGCCGTTCAGCAGTCCAACAACCAGACCATCCTCACCCAACAACCCAGCCAACAGGTCACCGTCAAGCAGGCCGTCGCCGAGCGCACCACCGCCGAGCAGGCCGTTGAGCAGGCCGCCAACCAGGCCATCTTCACCCAACAGCCCCGCCAGCAGATCACCGCCAAGCAGGTCGTCGCCGAGCACACCACCGCCGAGCAGGCCGTTGAGAAGTCCGGCAATCAGGCCATCTTCACCCAACAGTCCTGCCAGCAGATCACCGGGCAGCAGATCGCCACCCAGCAGGCTGTCGCCGAGCAGGCCGCTCAGCAGACCGGTCACTACGCCGGTCTCGCCCAGCAGGCCATCCAGGATGCCGTCGCCGCCAAGCAAATCACCGCCGCCCAGCAGGCCATCACCAAGGAGACTGTTCAGCAGCCCGGTCAGCGCACCGTTTTCACCCAGCAGGCTGTCCAGCAGACCGTTGCCGTCCTCCCCGCCCAACAGGCCGCCCAGCAAACCACCATCATCGCCCAGCAGGCCGTTCAGCAGGTTGGTGACCAGGCCCTGTTCGCCCAGCAGGCTGTCCAGCACACCGCTGCCCAGCAGGCCGCCGTTCTCACCGCCCAGCAGACCGCCAAGCAGGTCACCGCCCAGCAAGCCACCGAGCAAGCCGTCTTCGCCGAGCAGACCGGCCAGCAGGCCCTCACCGGTCAAGCCGTTCAGTAGGCCTCCATCTTCCCCGCCAAGCAGGCCGTTGAGCAGGCCGGTGACCAGACCCTGCTCACCCAGCAAGCTGCCAAGCAGGTCGTCCAGCAGTTCGTTTTTCAGCAGGCCATCTTCGCCCAACAGGCCGCCCAGCAGACCGTTTTCACCCACCAGGGTCTCAAGCAAACCGGTAACCAGGCCCTGTTCGCCGAGCAGGCCAGCCAGCAGTTGCTCAGGCAGCAATGTGCCCAGTAGCTCATTGTTGCTCAGCAGTCCATCCAGCAGGCCGCCAACCAGACCGTCGCTGCCCAGCAGGCCATTCAGCAGTTCACCGCCCAGCAGCTCGTCACCGAGCAGGCCGCCGAGCAAGCCTTGCTCACCCAACAGGGCATCGAGCAGACCGGTGACCAGACCTTCCTCGCCGAGCAAGCCAGCCAGCAGGTCTTCACCTACCAAGCCACTGAGCGGACCGCTGTCACCCAGCAGGGTATCCAGCAGGTTGCTCAACAAGCTGTCCTGGCCAAGCAGGCCACCCAGCAGGGCAGTGTCGCCGCCCAGCAAGCCGTCCAGCAGACCACCTTCATCGCCCAGCAAGCCCTTCAACAGGCCGGCCACCAGCCCTTCGCTACCCAGCAGCTCAGACAGCAGCCCTTGGTCTCCAAGCAGGCTTTCCAGGTCCGCGCCACCCAGCAGACTGTCCAGCAACCCACCGACCAGGCCATCTTCGCCGAGCAAGCCGGATAACAGATCGCTATCGGTCAGGCCGCTACCCAGCAGGCCACTGCCCAACACGCCGTCCAGCAGATTGCTGATCACACCGTTGTCACCCAGCAGGCCGGCGAGCGCGTCGCTGCTCAGCAGACCTTCCTGCCCCAGCACTGTATTCAGCAACTCGGACACCAGGCCGTTCTGGCCCAGCAGGAGATCCACCGCCGGGTTATCCACCAGGCCACTGTTGAGCAGGCCATGCAGCAGGTGCGTCACCGCACCGTCCTCGCCCAGCAGCACGTTCAGCGCGCCGTTGGCGCCCAGCAATCCGGACTCGCCGGTCAAACCGGCCAGTGCACCATCGCTCAACAGATCATTCAGCAGATTGGTCACCAGGCCGTCATCGCCAAACAGGGTGCCCAGCAGCTCATCACCCAGCAGACCATCTTCACCGGTCAGGCCGCCGAGCAAGCCGTTTTCGCCCAGCAAGGTGTCCAGCACCTCGCCCAGCACCCCTTCAGAGCCAGTCAGCAGAGCCAGCAAACCGGTCTCGCCCAACAAGTCACCAATAAAGGTGGACTCACCCAGCAGCTGGCCGATCAGGTTGGCATCGCCGCCCAACAGGTTCGACAGCAGCCCACTCATCAACCCCTCATCACCGACCAGGCTGCCCAGCAGTTCGCCCAGTACCGTGCCCTCGGCCAGTACGTCGCCCAGCAGACCACCCTCATCCAGGATGCCACCCAAAATACCGTTTTCGGCCAACAGGGCGCCCAGGGCGCTATTTTCAGCCAGCAGACCGCCGATCAGGCCTTGTTCGGCCAGCAAACCACCGGCCAGGCTGCCTTCGCCCAGCAGATCGTTCAGGAGACCGGCCAGCGCGCCTTCTTCGTCAATCAGACTGTCCAGTACGCCACCCAGGCCCAGACCCGCCAATACACCGCCCAGCAAGCCTTCTTCATTCAGCAGGTTGGCAACGCCGTCGGTGACGAAATCAATCTGGGTGCCCAGCAGGCTTTCCAGCACCGCCAGAGCCAGATCGTCACCACCCAGCAGGTCAGAAACGATCGGTGCCAAAAGGCCGCCCAGTTCGCCTCCCAGGCCAGCCAGCGCGTCATCGAGCACGTCCAGACTGTTCGGATCATCCGGGTCAAACTCGCTACCCAGCAGCGGCGCCAGGGCATCATTGAGACGATCCGTCAGACCCTCGGTAGCATTGATTGCCGGGGCCAGTGCGCCATTGAGCCCGAGGGCATCGTCCAACACCGGCACCAGTGCCGACAGAATCGTATCTGCGGGATCGAGTAGCTCGTTGCCATCGGCATCCGCATCGGCGTCAGCATCCGCGTCAGCGTCGGCGTCAGCGTCGGCGTCAGCGTCGGCGTCAGCGTCCGCATCGGCATCTGCGTCCGCATCTGCATCGGCATCTGCATCTGCATCGGCATCTGCATCTGCATCGGCATCTGCATCTGCATCGGCATCGGCATCTGCATCGGCGTCGGCGTCGGCGTCTGCATCAGCGTCGGCATCGGCGTCTGCATCAGCATCTGCGTCTGCGTCAGCATCGGCATCTGCGTCCGCATCAGCGTCCGCATCAGCGTCTGCGTCGGCGTCTGCGTCGGCGTCTGCGTCGGCGTCGGCGTCGGCGTCCGCATCAGCGTCTGCATCGGCGTCTGCATCAGCATCGGCATCGGCATCTGCGTCCGCATCAGCGTCTGCATCGGCGTCTGCATCAGCATCTGCGTCGGCGTCGGCGTCTGCATCGGCATCAGCATCTGCGTCTGCATCAGCGTCGGCATCCGCGTCAGCATCGGCGTCTGCATCTGCATCGGCATCGGCATCGGCATCGGCATCGGCGTCCGCATCGGCATCTGCGTCTGCATCAGCATCGGCATCTGCGTCCGCATCAGCGTCTGCATCGGCGTCTGCATCAGCATCTGCGTCGGCGTCTGCATCGGCATCGGCATCGGCGTCCGCATCGGCGTCTGCATCAGCATCGGCGTCTGCATCGGCATCGGCATCGGCGTCTGCATCGGCATCACCGTCATCATCCGGCAAGGGAGAGGAGGAAGATGACGAGCGGTTGTGATCGATCAATGCCGCTAACCCGCCTACGCCAAGCAGCCCAAGCAGCAGCCACCCCCAATCCGGCATGCCACCACCAGCGGCAAGCTCGGAAACCTCGGCAAAGGCAAAATCCGCGGTCGACGAGTCGTATTGGCCAAGCCATACAACCCCGTTTTCATCCTCGAGCATCAACTCACTGCGTTCTTCCGCACCGGGCACGCCAAAGAAGTTTTTGAGCAGCACCTTCTCGCCGCTTTTGAGGACGACTTCCAGGTCGTTGCCCACCCTGCTGGATGACGCCAATTGTTCAGGGCCGAAAGGCAGTTTTACGACACCGGCCTTATCGAGCGTTATTTCGCCGCTCACCGGTACGCTGACAATTGAACCGCCGGTTTTTTCAATGATCTCGATTGTGTTGGCTGCCATGCTGAATCACTCCAAAACGAATTTCTAGCTTCTTATTAGCGCTGAATCCATGCATCCAGAACCCTCTGGCGAACAAGGGCGGCATATCGAGCCGCCCTTGCTAACGCGAGGTGCATTTCCTTTCAACGCTGGCCGTAGATCATGATCTGCACACGCCGGTTGGGCTGCAGACACTGCTTGAGGGATGCCGTAATTCTGTTGCCTTGGCACTCGATGAGCGGCTCTCTGGAGCCGCGCCCCTCGGCGGAAATCAGATAACTATTAATCCCTTTGGAAATCAGATGGCTGCGAACCGCCTCTGCGCGGCGCTTCGAAAGTGCATCGTTGTAACTGTCAGAGCCAATGCGATCGGAGTGACCTATTACAACGACGCGCTCGAGCTGCATCTTGTTGGCCACAACATGGGCGGCGAGATCCAGTTCTTTCAGCCCTTCGGAGGAAAGCGTCGCGCTGTCATAGCCAAAAAGCACGTCGCTGAACAAAGTGATCTCTTCCACATCCGGAACGTCCGGTTGGATCAGTTCCTGATAGCGCGAGCTACACTGCGGTCTGCGCCATTCAGTGCTGGCTACCTGGCCCGCAGGATCAAAGGCGACGCCGTACTGGCACACCAGATAATCGCCCTCGGCGTCCAGGGGCAAGTTGATATTGTAGAGCCACCACCGCTGATTGGTTTCGTTGGCTGGATTTCCCAATAGTCCCCTGACGTCACTTTTGCTGCTGCCGGGAACCACCTGAGAGATAGTCTGGGGCGAACTGGGAGCTCCCTGGCGTACATGGCCAGGGCCAAGGTCCTGCACTTTCACCTCGACATCATCAAACTCCGAAAGCGCCAGGGGCTGCCCGCTCTCCCTATCGCTCACGCTCGCACATCCAGTCAGAAGCGCCAGGGCGCACAGGGCTGTTACTCTCATCACGATTCCCATGGGAACTCCATTATCCAAATCCATAGCCAACGGCGACACCTCCGCCCGGCTCCGTGCCAAGTGAAGGGTTCTGTATGCAGCTAGCTTAAGCAGCACCACGAAAGAGTAAATACTGAATTAGTACTAACCGGAAAGGCACTTACTCTTAGCGATAAGCGTTGCAGCTCTCCGGGTAACACGATGACGGTCAATGCAGATTAGTTACTTGGATATATTCATATGGATATACAGCCTAAAGACCTCCAAACTTATTGGATAATCATAAGTAACTATTTCCATCACCACTGCTATGTCCTATAAAGCACAGCAGTATCAGGACGCCATCCTTCAAGAATCTCATGCGCGTAATTCTGCCAATCAGCCCCTTGGCAGCAGGTCAGAATATGAAACAACACACAACAGCAAGGACGAACCAACAGGGCGTCGCAAGTATTGAGTTCGCCTTTATGTTTGTTCTGATATTCATGCTGTTCTATGGAATGGTGGGGTATTTTATTCCCCTGCTGCTGAGTGCCACCTATCACGAACTATCTTCTGAAGCACTACGCCAAGCAATAAACCTGAAATACTCGACTCTGGAGCACGGTGATATTCAGCTTCAAGCAGACCGAGTCATCGAAGATTCATGGCTACCTAGTGCCTGGGCGAGCCCATGTCCTAGCTATGAGGGGTATCTAAAAATACATGGCGACATTTGGAGCGCCTGTATTCGCCACGACAACCCATCTTCAATCCTGCCCTCCATATCGCTGTTCGGCTTGGATCTGCTTCCCTTACCCAAAGAGATTCGTGGAGAAGCGACAGTGCAGCTGCACTGAACACCGCCCCTTACCCACGGCCGGCATTGATGCCAAGGAGCTCGCTCACAATGTTTCATTCCACCATATCGATACCATCCAAAGCTCGCCAGCTAGGCGTATTCAGCGTGCTCACTGCCTTCACGCTGCTGACCCTGCTGCTGTTTCTGGTATTGGTGCTGGATAGTGGCCGTCTGTATATGCAGCAGCGGCAGTTGCAAAAGGTAGCAGACATGGCGGCGCTTGAAGCCATCTCGCGGCTGCCGCTGGGCAACTGCTCCGCAGCGCCGGATGACGCAGATCTCTACGCTAAGGAAAACGCCCGAGACCGCCATAAATTTCTGCAAGAAGCGGACAACGACACGGCGCAGCAAAACCTGACAACAGCGTGCGTTCGGGTGGAGACTGGCGCTGATAATCTGCGTCAAGCGCACGTTGACGAGGCTGGACCCGCAGTTCAGGTTACGGCCAATCACACCGTTCCCAGCAGCCTGGTGCTGCGGCTCAGCAGTTTGTTCAGCGACACCGCCGATACGATCGAGCTACAAGCAGTCGCAGTAGCCGAGCGCGAAACACCAACGGCGTCGTTCAGTGTTGGCGCTCAACTATTGCGACTGGATAACGATCGCTTGGTCGGTCAGTTGTTGAAAGGCGTAGGGCTTAATCCCCAACACCTGACCGTACTGGATTCTGACGGGCTGGCTAATGCTCAAATCACCCCCGCTGGCCTTCTGAAAGCCTTGGGTGTCGAAATCGGCATCCATGAACTCAAAGCCCTCAGCCCGCAGGGGATTCTTGAACTCAAGAAAACCAATATTTCCCTGCTACGTTTGATTGAAGTTATCGAACTATCTGCGGATGTGGTTTCCGATTCAGTACTAGCTGCGGACTTGGACCTGTTACACCAAGGTATTCTGCACAACCCAATACTCCAAGACATCAATTTGCAGCTATTCGGCACCGAAACCGAGCCAGGCTTGCTGCGCTTGGCTTCCAGTCCTGACGGGACCGTTGGTGCCGCGCTGGATACCGCTGTCAACCTGGGTGATCTGCTCGGCGCTGGTCTGCTGATTGGCATGCATGATGCAAACCGAGCACTGACGCTTGATGCCAGCATACTGGGGGCCGCCACTGTAGAACTGGGTATTGTCGAGCCGCCCTCCATCGGGATCGGGCCGGTGGATACCGTCGCCTATAACGCACAGGTGCGGCTATATGTCGGAGTAGATACCAATAACCTGCTTGGCGGCGCGCTGGCATGGCTGACTAATACCATCTTGGGGACACGGATAAACCTGCCAATCTGGATCGACGTCATCTCAGGCCAGGGAACCCTGACAGCTATCAATTGCGAGGGCACTGCGCCTACTGCTGATATCTATGTCGAGTCAGACATTCTCAATGCCTGTGTCGGTAAGGTACCTGAGGACAAGAAATGGTCCACCAGTGCCAGCTGCGAAGTAAACTTGCAGGATGATGAGCTGATTCGATTGTTGCACCTACCTGTACTCAGTGGCAAAACTCATATTCATGGGCTGGAGCATAATCAGGAAATGCCCAGTATGGCTGTAGGGGAAACTCGATCGACCGATTACAACAAGCTTTCTATAGGCAGCACAGTAGATAACCTTGTGACCGGCTTGCTGGATTTGCTCAGCGGCCTGTTTCGCAAGCCGAGCACAGCGAACGGCTCCGATCTGGACTATAACCAGGCGGCCCAAAACAAATTGGTCGAACAGCTAGCGAGACAGTATCTGGATGTTAGCAAGGTTAATGGCTTCTATAATGTGGACAACGTTGCCAAGCTGATTCTGGAAGGTAGTGATGAACGCGACGCGAATGGCAACCAGGTATTGGTGCCCTTGGTAGATGATGACTGGAATATATCGAAAAGCATCCCCAAATCCTGCGTACTTGGCGCCTGCCCCACAAACCTCTGGGTAGATGGCACGTTCAGTCAGGCATTCCACGCCTATACCAGCATCCCATACGGTATTCTGGACATCGTAGGCATCCCCACGTTAGGTAACGGTTATCAGAGCTGCGCTGGGCTGCTCTCATCGCTCTTAAATTGGAACGGGTGTGTTGAGCATAACCTGGCCAAACTGCTGAAGGAAAAACCTGGCGGCATCAACCTGAGCGCTAGCACTGATGGTCAGAGTCTAGCCAATCCCAACAGCAACCAAATCACATGCTCCGGCTTTTTGTGCAGCCTTCTGAAACCGGTACTGGAACTGCTCAAACCGATCCTCAATGGTATCGGCCATTTGCTCAGCGTCGTACTAGCCGACGTACTAGGCTTGGAACTGGGTCGCACCGACGTCACCGTACATACGATCAGCTGCGGCACGCCGCAATTGGTGCGTTGATCATGCGCAATTTACAGCAGGGGACCGAGATCATGTTCTTTCCCACACTGGACCGGCACAGCATTCGAGGCCGCTGCAGATTGCGCAGGCAGCAGCGCGGCGCGGTAGCTATCGAGTTTGCCGTGCTGTTCCTGGTGTTCTTCACCGTGCTGTACGCCATCATCGCTTACAGCGTTCCCTTATTGCTAACGCTGACTTTCAATCAGCTCAGCGCCGACGCAGCAAGGGCTGTGGTCAAGGTGGACCCGGCAATTGGCCCGGCTAGATATGCGCAAGCCGTCAGTAATGTGATTAAGAGTGAGGTCGAGAACAGCTGGCTACCAGAGAATTGGCGCGGCGGTGGGTGTGAGAATCCGCCCGCCAATACCGGGCTGAATTGGGGAAAATTGGAGACTCCGTACGGCTTCCTGGCAACTGAGTCGCTTGGTACTGTAGAGCGCGTACAACTGCACGTTTGCCTGCAACGCGAATATAACAAGGACAATGCGATCATCCCGATATTAACCGTGTTCGGTCTCGATATCCCCAGTCTGCCCCAGGATGAGAGCGGTAATACCACCTTGCGTGGGCGCTCTACCATCCGGCTTTAATTCAGAGGTATGCGCCCCGACCGCGCTCAAGCGCGGCATTAGCGCCACTCAATTGCGCTATCGTCGATCTGGTGCTCGACAATCCAGGTTCAGTTCCGCTTACCAAGTTAGTGCTCGACGTTCCCGGGAGCGATGTGGAAGGGGCGAGGTATCTCGCCCCTCCTCCTTTTCAGCCGTTACCGACGCCCACCCAACGCCAGCGCCAGCAGCGTGCGGTTGTGCATATTGGTAGCTCGCAATACCTGGGAAACATACAGCTTGACGGTGTTTTCCGAGATCCCAAGCTCACAGGAAATCTGATAGTTGGTCAGCCCTTTGCCCAGTAACTCGGCCACCTCGATCTGTCGCGGTGACAGTTTGGAGTAACCTGGCAGCTGGGTAACGGGCAGCAGCTTGGCCGCTGTCACAGGCTCGGTAGCGTCGCTGTTGTTCAAGCCACTCACATCCTGCTGCAGCTCCCGCAGCGAGTGAGTCATTTCCTTCAGCCGCTCACTGATCCCTTCCACCTTCTGTGCCGCAAAACGCCGCTGCACATTTGCCTGCAGATGGCGCACTCCGGCCAGCAGAGCATCCAGATCCAGCGGTTTTTGATAGTAATCGGAGATCCCCGCCCGCATCGCCGCGACGACATCCTCTTTATCCGCATCGCCGGTAAAGAGAATGCTTTCGAATACCCTGTTTTCGGGTGAGGTTTTACGCAGCAGCTTGACGAGATCAATACCGTTAATATCCGGCATCCGATAATCGCTCAGCACGACCCCGATACGCTCGTCCCGACAGAACAGATCAATCGCTTCGGCAGAGCTGTCGCAGCCCACGCAGGAGACCCCAGCGGCTTCAAGATATTCAGATAGCTCCTCAACAATAAAAGGCTCATTGTCGACAATCAGCACTTTATTCAAATCATTCATGTTGCCGTTGGCTCCCCGCCCAAATACCTGCGGTTACAATGCAATCAAAAGCAACCGACCCCTTGATTACGACAAGTTCTTCCCTGCGAACATATGTCGCAGCCCACATCGGCTCCGTCCATGAGGCTGGAGCTAAATCCTAGAACAGCGACCGATACCACAATGGGATTGCGGATGATCATCGATCTTTCTATCTATAGCTTAGCAGCAGTTTTCTGAAAGGCTGGCGCTTTTTTTACCGTTGCCTTCCTTTGATTTTCGATCCATCGAAATGCGGAAATTTTGTCATATTGCTGACAATCTTGCCGGGAAACCCAAGGATCGGATGCCCCCCTTATTCCCGGCAGATGTATTACCACAACGTTTCATCGGCCACCATAATGGCCAATAGCCCTACTGCCCTTGTCCCGGTCCAGCTACAATGGAGCAACTCCAATATGAGGTAAGCATCGAAGCGGATGGCTAGATGATCGAATACAACAACAAGCGCTTTCTCATCGTGGATGATTTCACCGATTTCCGCTCGGCGCTCACCGGCATGCTGCGGCAGATGGGCGTGGCGCATATCGATGCGGCGGTCAATGGTGAGGAGGCGCTGGCGCTGTGCCGCAAGCACACCTATGACGTCATCCTCCATGACTACAACCTCGGCAAGGGAAAGAACGGTCAGCAGGTGCTGGAAGAGCTGCACCATGACAAGCTGCTCAGCCCACATTGCATCTTCATCATTATCTCCGCCGAAAGCAGCCAGGCCATGGTCATGGCGGCGTTGGAGTGCGAACCGGACAGCTATCTGACCAAACCCTTCAACCTGGCCAGCCTGCAGCAGCGGCTGGACAAGTTGATCGCCATGAAGACCGTGCTGCATCCCGTACTGGATGCGCAGATGCGCGCCGATCATATGGCGGTGCTGGAAGCCTGCGCAGCGGTAATAGCAGCGCATCCACGGTACGCTCCGCAATGCCGCCGGCATCAGGTGACGGCGCTGGCCGCCTTGGGCCGACGCCAGGATCAGGAGCGCCTGCTGCAGTCACTGATCAGCGAGCGACCATTGCCCTGGGCGCTGGTAGCACTGGCCGATCTGTTGCGCGAGAGCGGACAATTGGACCAGGCGCTGACGCTGTATCAGGACGGTATCCGTCAGTTCCCGCTGATCCCGGCATTGTATGACGGGCTCGCGGCCACGGAGCTGGCCCGCGGCAATCATGAGGAAGCCCAACAGCACCTGCAGCAAGGGCTGCGCATTTCGCCCAATTCGCTGCAGCGCCAGGAACGCATGGGCCAGATCGCGCAGCGCAACAATGATCATGAGCAAGCCGCACGGGCCTTTCGCCAGGCCGTTGATCTAGGCCGCAGTTCGCTGTTTCGTAATCCCGACAATCATCTGAATCTCGCCTCCAGCCTTACCGCTCAAGCGGGCGACGGAGCGCTCGGCCAACGGGCGGTGGCGGAAATTCGTCAAACCCTGGGCGAGCTGGACAAAACCTGGCGCGACGACCCGGTGCTGTCGGTGCGTTCTCGGCTGATGCAGGCCCGCACCCTGGACAAGAGTGGCCATGCGACCGAAGCGCGCCGGCTGGCAGAGCAGGTGGCGGCTGATGTCGCGCAGTTGGAGAGCTTCTTCGATGCCGAGGTTGCTCTGCAAGTGGCCGGGCAGCTGCGTGATCTGGATCAGGCCGGATCGGCCGATGCGGTGTTGGCGACCTGTGCCGAAATGTACGGCGACGACCCGGAGGTGCTGGCTGACATCGCCCGGCATACCGACAACCCGGACATTCTTGCGGCCGGCTCCCAGGCCCTGGAATGGAACCGCCAGGCCATCCGGCTGTACCAGCAGAAGAACTATGCCGAGGCGCTACAACGGTTCCGCCAGGCGCTGGTGAGCCAGCCGCGCAACATCAGCTTTGCCTTGAACACAGCACAGTCGCTGCTGCGTCTGATTGCCGCCGACCCGAAACCGGAACTGCTCGCCGAGTGTGAGCGCTGCCTGCAGCAGGCGGACGGGATGCCATCCAATGATCATCGCCGCGAGCGTTACCGCAAGCTTCGTGAACGGCTGGAGCAGTTATGAACGACAACGACCAGGAAGGGCTGGATTTTTCCACGGTATTGGCCTCTACCGTCCATGACATGAAGAATTCGCTGACGCTGATGATGCAGAGTTGGGCCCAGTGGATCGAGCGGCTGCCGCCCGAACTGGCACAATCAGGTGAGCGTGGAGTGATCGAATACGAATCCCTGCGACTCAACGGCATGCTCATGCAGATGCTCGGCCTGTATAAACTGCAGCTCAATGCCCTGCCGCTGCGCCCCAACTGGGTGGAGGTGGACGATCTGCTGCAGGCCCAGCTGGCCCGGCACAGCGAGATTCTGCAGGCGCGTCAGATCAGCAGCAGCTACAGTATCGAACATGACGAGTTGTTGCATTTCATGGATGAAGAACTGATCAGTTCAGTGATTGCCAACGTAATCAATAACTCCATCCGCTATACCCGCACGGCCATCCATCTGCACGCCGCGCTGGAAGATGGACAGTTGATGATCCTGGTCAGTGACGACGGCCAGGGTTATCCCGCCGATATGCTGGGCCGCTACAACACCGGCGCCCGCGATGCGGATGTCACCCAGAGCAGCACCGGGCTGGGGCTGTACTTCGGGCAATGTACTGCCCGGCTGCACCAGCGCAATGGCCGCCATGGTTACATCGAGCTGAGCAACGGCGGGCAGCTCGGTGGCGGCGAGTTCCGGCTATATCTGCCCTGAGCAGCCGTCGCACTTATGACCCATCAACACCATGGGTTCTGACGGTTTGCCAGCGACGCAGGACATGCTTAGCTGATGGGCTCGACAATGATAACAACCGCCCACGGAGCCCTCGCGTATGTTCGATCGTCATTACGCCGTCTGGCCTGATCTGGTACCGCACTTTCTCGATCTGCCGGCCACCAGCCTCTATTCCAATCTGAGCATCTCCGCACTGCGCTACCCGCAACACCCCGCCATTATTTATTACGGGTCCACGCTGACCTACGCCGAACTCGAACGCCAGGCCGAAGCATTGGCCGGTTACCTGCAGCACACCGGGGTCAAGGCCGGCGACCGGGTGTTGCTGTACATGCAGAACAGCCCGCAATTCGTGATCGGCTTCTATGCCATCCTGCGGGCCAATGCGGTGGTGGTACCGGTCAATCCGATGAACCGCAAGGCCGAGCTGGAGTACCTGATCGCCGACACCGAGGCGCAGGTTGCCCTGTGCGGCCGCGAACTGCTGGATAACATCGGTGAGCTGCTGGATAGCAGCGGGCTGCGCGAAGTGGTGGTCGGCACCTACGGCGATTATGTGTGCGAACCCACCGATCTGGAGCTGCCCGAGGCAGTGACCCTGTCCGCCGACATGCCCCATCGCGATGGCCTTACCGCCTGGCAGCAGGCCCTGGATGCCGCCTACGAGCCGGGGCCACTGACCGCCGGGCCTGATGACCTGTGCGTGATTCCCTACAGCTCCGGCACCACCGGCAACCCCAAGGGCTGCGCCCATACCCATCACAGCGCCATGGCAACCACGGTCTATCCGTCGGTCTGGGGCAATAGTCAGCATAATGGCGTGCAACTGGTGTCGGTACCCATGTTCCATGTCACCGGCATGCAGGTGTGCATGAATGCCGCCATCTATCTGGGTGCCACCCAGGTGATCATGACCCGCTGGGACCGGCGGACCGCGGCGAAGCTGATCGAGCGCCACGGCATCACCGCTTGGCGCAACATTCCGACCATGGTAGTGGATCTGCTGTCCGATCCGGATATCGACCAGTACGACATCAGCAGCCTGCAGGCCATCGGCGGCGGTGGCGCTGCCATGCCGGCGGCTATTGCCGCCAAGTTGGAAGGCAAGCTGGGGCTGCGGTATTCAGAGGGCTATGGGCTGTCGGAAACCCTCAGCGCCACCCACATGAACCCGCCGCAGGCACCCAAGCCGCAGTGCCTGGGCATTCCGATCATCGGGGTCGATTCCCGGGTGGTCGACGTGGATAGCCTGCAGGAAGTCGGGGTGAGCGAGGTCGGTGAGATCGTATTGCAGGGCGAACAGCTATTCCAGGGCTACTGGCGCCGTCCCGAGGCCACTGCCGAGGCCTTCATCGAGTTGGATGGCAAGCGTTTCTTCCGTACCGGTGACCTGGGTTATTACGACGAAGAGGGTTATTTCTTTCTGGTCGACAGGGTCAAGCGGATGATCAACGCCTCGGGCTACAAGGTCTGGCCGGCGGAAGTGGAATCGCTGTTGTACAGCCATCCGGCGGTGCGGGAAGTCTGCGTGATCTCAGTGCCGGATGAGCGCCGCGGGGAAACGGTCAAGGCGGTGATCGCGCTGGCGGCAGGGCATGCCGATACATCGGGCGATGACATTCTCACCTGGTGTCAGGCCAACATGTCTGCCTACAAATGTCCCAAGCTGATCCAATTCACCGACGCCCTGCCCAAATCACCTACCGGCAAGATCATGTGGCGGGCATTGCAGGAGCAGGAGTGGGCGAAGAGCTGATGGCGTACCGAGCGCCTGGCAACCTCTAGCTCCCTGGGAACGTTGGGTTCCTGGGAACGTCGAGCACCAGCTCGATGAAAGGCCTCGTTGACAGCCCCGCGGACGAGCTGGTGCTCGTCCCTCCCAGGGAGCGATTCGTTGGTGTGTCGAGTTCCATCTCGACACAGCGCGGCCACCGGTACTCCAGATGACCGGGGATGAACCCGGTCATCTGGAGCCGCCATCACCCCTCCACGGCTTCAGTCGGCGATATGCACCAGCTGCTTGCCGAAGTTCTTGCCCTTGAGCATGCCCTTGAACGCCTCCACGGCGTTCTCCAGCCCTTCGGCTACCGTCTCGCGATACTTGAGGTTGCCGCTGGCCACCTGCTCGGCCAACAGGGTGGTGATTTCCTGGTGGCGGTCCTGCCACTCGGTAACCAGGAAGAAACGATGCTCCGGCTTGTTCTCGCCCATGGCGCCGAATACGTGGAACGGCGTCTCGACCTTGCTCGCGTCTTCGGCGTTATACGCTGATACGTAACCGCAAATCGGCACGCGCGAGCCCTTGTTCAGCAGCTTGGCAACCGCTCGGGTGACTTCCCCGCCGACATTCTCGAAGTACACATCAATACCATTCGGGCAGGCCGCCGCCAGATCGCCTTCCAGATTGCCGGCCTTGTAATCGACGCAGGCATCGAAGCCCAACTCCTCGACCACGAAGCGGCACTTCTCTTCACCACCGGCGATACCGACCACCCGGCAGCCGAGCTGCTTGGCGGTCTGGCCAACCACGGTGCCGACCGGCCCGGAGGCAGCCGAAACCACCACGGTTTCCCCGGCCTGGGGTTTGCCGACATAGGTCAGCCCGCAATAGCCGGTCCGGCCCGGCATGCCAGCCACGCCCAGATAAGTCTGCAGTGGCACACCGCGTGGCTCGATCTTGTAGATCATCGGCGCGTCACCAGGCACGATGCAGTATTCCTGCCACCCGGAATAACAGGTAACCAGATCGCCTTCATTGTAGTTGGGCGACTTGGACTCGATTACCCGACCCACACTTTCGCCAACCATGACTTCACCGATACCGACCGGGTCCATATAACCCTTGGAATCGTTCATGCGCGGGCGCATGTAGGGATCCAGGGACAGCCACAGGGTCTTGATCAGGATTTCGCCGTCGCGCAGTTCGCGTACCGGCGCTTCGGCCAGGACCAGATCGCCATCCTGGATTTCCCCCTGGGGGCGCCGCTCAAGAATTATTTTTCGATTGATAAGGGCAGACATGCTCAAGGCCTCCGAGCTGTGATGGGATGGGGCACCAGCCCCGGTTCTGCCCGAGCATAAACCACCGGGCACGCTGAACGGGTCGTTATTCATGGGAATGATTGCACGCCAGTATCCGCCATCATGCGCCAGCAGGTCATCATTCTCTCTAAAACCGTTCAGTGCGCCGGCGACTATCACAGCCCCTCTTGCAGGTACTGATCCTTCAACCGCACATAGTTGGCCGCAGTGTAGGGAAAGAACTCGCGCTCCTTGTCGCTCAGCGGACGCACTTCCTTCGCCGGGCTGCCCATGTACAGATAGCCGCTGCGCAGGGTCTTGTTGGCGGGTACCAGACTACCGGCGCCGAGGATTACTTCATCCTCGATCACGGCACCATCCATGACGATACTGCCCATGCCGATCAGAATGCGGCTGCCGATCCGGCAACCATGCAGCAGCACCTTGTGGCCGATGGTTACATCGTCACCGATGATCAGCGGATAGCCATCCGGGTTGAATGGCCCGGCGTGGGTGATGTGCAATACGCTGCCGTCCTGCACGCTGGTGCGTGCACCGATGCGGATGCGATGCATGTCGCCGCGAATCACCGTGGCCGGCCACACCGAACAATCATCACCCAGCTCCACATCACCCAGCACCACCGCGCTGCTGTCCACGAATACGCGCTCACCCAGAAGCGGCGTCTTGCCGGCAAATTGGCGTATATTCATCACTTACCCCTTGAATTGACTGGCTGTCGCCATCATCTAATTAGGCATTACAGCCGATTTCATTGGCTGCCAATGGCCTGCTGGTTTGATTACCGTGGCGCCATTGTACGAACCCACGCTATTCAGGAAACCCCGCCATGTCCAATCCGCTGCTGCAATCCTATGACCTGCCCCCATTCAGTTCGATCCAGCCGAGCCACGTCAAGCCAGCCATCGAGCAGGTCATTGCGGATAGTCGCGCCCAACTGGCGGAGCTGCTGGACAACCCGCCGGCACAATGGAGCTGGAGCACCCTGGTCGAGCCGCTGGATGAAATGGGCGAGCGTCTGTCCCGCGCCTGGTCACCGGTCAGCCACCTGAACGCGGTGATGAACAGCCCCAAGCTGCGCGATGCCTACAACAGCTGCCTGCCACTGCTCAGTCAGTTTTCTACCGAAATGGGTCAGAACCAGGCGCTGTACGCCGCCTACCGCCAGCTGGCCGACAGCACCGGTTTTGCTGAACTGGAGCCGGCACAGCAGACCATTATCGAGCATGCTCTGCGCGACTTCCGGCTGTCCGGTATCGCCCTGCCGCCCGAGCAACAGCAGCGCTACGGCGAACTGCAGATGCGCCTGTCGGAGCTGCAGAGCCGCTTCTCCAACCAGCTGATGGATGCTACCCAGGCGTGGACCAAGCACATTACCGACGCCGCACAGCTGGACGGCCTGCCCGAATCGGCTCTGGCCCAGGCACGGCAGGCGGCCGCCGCCCGCGAACTGGACGGCTGGCTGATCACCCTGGAATTCCCCAGCTACTACGCGGTGATGACCTACGCCAATGACCGCGCCCTGCGCGAAGAGGTCTATACCGCTTATTGCACCCGCGCCTCGGACCAGGGCCCGAACGCCGGCGAGCATGACAACGGCCCGCTGATTACCGAGATTCTGCAGCTGCGTCAGGAGCTGGCCAGCCTGCTCGGCTATGCCAATTACGCCGAGCTGTCCCTGGCGACCAAGATGGCCGACAACACCGATCAGGTGCTGGGCTTTCTGCGCGACCTCGGCCAGCGCAGCCGCGCCTTTGCCGAGGCCGACCTGCAGGCGTTGAAGGACTTTGCCGTGAGCAAGGGCTGCGCCGAACTGCAGAGCTGGGATACTGGCTACTACGCCGAGCAATTACGCCAGCATCGCTACGCTATCTCCCAGGAAGAGTTACGTCCCTGGTTCCCGGTAGATCGGGTCCTGCAAGGCATGTTCGGCGTGGTGGGACGACTGTACGGCATCGAGTTGCGTGAAGTCGCCGACTTCGAGCGCTGGCACGCCGATGCGCGGTTGTTCGAGGTGCTGGAAAACGGCGAAGTCATCGGCCGCTTCTTCCTCGACCTGTATGCCCGCACCCACAAGCGCGGCGGCGCCTGGATGGACGGCGCCCGTGACCGCCGGCGCCTGCCGGGCGGCGAATTGCAGCGGCCGATCGCCTATCTGGTGTGCAACTTCACTCCGCCAGTCGCTACTGCGGCCGCGGGCGACCAGCCAGCATTGCTGACCCATGATGAAGTCACCACTTTGTTCCACGAGTTTGGTCACGGCCTGCATCACCTGCTGACCCGCGTCGACTACCCTGCCGCCTCGGGGATCAACGGCGTGGCCTGGGACGCCGTCGAGTTGCCCAGCCAGTTCATGGAAAATTGGTGCTGGGAGCCGGAAGGCCTGGCATTGATCTCCGGGCACCACGAAACCGGCGAGCCGCTGCCGCAGGACCTGCTGGACAAGATGCTGGCTGCCCGCAACTTCCAGTCCGGGCTGGGCATGTTGCGCCAGATCGAGTTCTCGCTGTTCGACTTCGAACTCCACGCCCAGGGCGATAATGGCCGCGGTGCGCGGGAAGTACTGGAAGCGGTGCGCAAGGAGATCTCGGTCATGCGACCGCCGGCGTTCAACCGTTTCGAGAATGGCTTCGCGCATATCTTCGCCGGGGGCTATGCCGCCGGTTACTATAGCTACAAGTGGGCCGAAGTGCTGTCAGCCGATGCTTTCTCCCGCTTCGAGGAAGAAGGCATCTTCAATGCCGAGACCGGCAAGGCCTTCCGCGACAATATCCTGGCCCGGGGTGGCAGCCGCGAACCCATGGAGTTGTTCGTCGCCTTCCGCGGCCGCGAGCCATCCGTAGACGCCCTGCTGCGCCACAGTGGCCTGACTGGAGAACAAGCAGCATGAACAATCAATCGGAACCGGTAAAACGCTTCATTGCCGGGGCGGTTTGCCCGGCATGCAGCCAGATGGATACCATCCGCATGTTTCAGGTGGACGAGGTACCCCATCGCGAATGCGTGGCCTGCGGCTACGCCGATACTCTGGATGAACGGGGCAACTCGGTTCCCAGCGAACTTCCTACCCGCGTGACCATCCAGCCATCGAGCAAGCCATCACCCACTTCGCACGTGGCGCAGTTCTATCCGAATCCGAAATTGAAGAAGAAGGACTGAAAGGAACGGCCGGGTTCCATTCCGGCCAGCGGCGTGTCCGGGGTCTCGTTGGTCACGGACACTACCTTGTGGCAGCGGGCTTGCCCGCGCAGGGGCCTGACAGAAAAGCGTCGCGGACCTGGCCGCTCCCATGGCAATACCGCCTCATCACCGCCACATCAATCACGGGCAATCAGGGGTGTCCTCGCGCCAGGTAAGCCCTACCCCCAACTCCTCCGCCATGTTCGGCCAGCGGCGCCACATGTCCTGACGCACGTCTTCGTCGATGCCGGCCTTATAAGCCAGAAATGCCGGGCTCTCGAACACGTCCTCCGGCAATAGCCCCGCTACCGCTTCATCTACCGCCGCATCCAGCTGATTGGCATATTCCTCACCCAGCAGCTCATAGACGATCACGTTGGCCTTGGTGTTGCTCATGGGAATCAATGATTCGCCACCATGGCTGACGTAGCGGTCGTTGACTTCCTCCACCATCCGGTGGGCCAGATAAGCTTCGTCCAACAGTACGAGTAAGCCCCGATCAGATCCGGGCGTAGCCGATGGCCGCAGGAAAAATTCCTCCGCCACCTTCAACACCGGAATCAGCTGGGGCCGCATCTTTGCATGATTGGCTACCGACTGTGCGGCCTCCAGTATGTCCGGCACGCGCTCTATATAGGCCTGGATGAAATTGAACAGGGTGGTGCCAGCATCATCCCGCATGCTGATGGTTCGGTGCAGTTGCGGCAGTTTTCGATCAAGCCACTGCCGCAAGGCCTCACTACTGCCTGCGTCTTCGCGAGCAACTCGCACCCGCTCTCGTAATTCGGAAACTTTCATTGGTACTCCCGCTGGTGACGGGCCGGGTGGCACGCCAGCAAATGCTCAGGGTTTTGGGTTGGATTCAAGCTAGCAGAGTGCCTTCATATCGTCAAAGTGACTCATCGGTAAGCTGACAGGCTATATCGGCGCAGCTCGATTGCCCGCACGGCCGTGCCTTGAAACAGAGCCCATGCGCCCGGGAATTGACCGATTTGTGGCTTGACAATTCAATGAAAAACCACAATCAAAGCCATTGCCTTGATCGCGATCGGGTCTATACTCGGTTTTATCTGGTTACACCTTCAGGCGTCACCAGGGGAGTGATAAGAACAATAAGATAAGGGGAAACCGGGATGTTGCGACATGCACGTACCTGGCTGGGTGTGCTGTTCCTGATGGCACTCAGCGCCAATACCAGCGCCAGCTGGGAAGTCAACATGACACCGGGGGTGACGGAAGTCAGCCGCTCGGTTTTCAATCTGCACATGACCATCTTCTGGATTTCGGTGGTGATCGGCGCCATCGTCTTCGGCGTCATGTTCTGGTCCATGTTCATGCACCGCCGCTCCCGGGGTGCGGTGCCGGCCAAGTTCCATGAGAACCTCACCGTCGAGATTCTCTGGACAGTCATTCCGCTGCTGATCCTGGTCGGCATGGCCATTCCCGCGACCAAGACCCTGATCGAGATCTACGACACCGAAGACGCCGATATCGACATCGTGATCACTGGCTACCAGTGGCGCTGGCAGTACAACTATCTGGGCGAGGATGTCAGTTTCATGAGCAATCTGGCGACGCCGCGCGACCAGATTGCCAACCAGGCCGCCAAGGGCGAGCATTATCTGCTGGAGGTGGATGAGCCCATGGTGGTGCCCACCGGGCAGAAGGTCCGCCTGCTGATCACCGCCGCCGATGTCATCCACTCCTGGTGGGTACCGGCGCTGGCGGTGAAGAAGGATGCCATCCCCGGCTTCATCAACGAGGCCTGGACTCGCATCGACGAACCCGGAATTTACCGTGGCCAGTGCACCGAGCTGTGCGGCCGTGACCATGCCTTCATGCCCATCGTGGTGGATGCCCGCACGCCGGAAGATTATGCCGCCTGGCTGGCCGAGAAGAAGGCCGCCGCTGCCGCCGAGGCCGAACTGACCAGCAAGGAATGGACCCTGGAGGAGCTGATGGAGCGCGGCGAGCGCGTCTACACCAGCACCTGTGTGGCTTGTCACCAGGCCAACGGTGAAGGCCTGCCGCCGATGTTCCCGGGACTCAAGGACAGCGACATGGTGCTCAACGATGTTGCCGCGCATATCGATGTGGTCGTCAACGGCGTGCCGGGGACTGCCATGGCCGCCTTCGGCAAGCAGCTGTCTGAAGTGGATATCGCTGCGGTCGTCACGTACGAGCGCAACGCCTGGGGCCATGACACCGGTGAAGTAGTCGCGCCCATCGATATCCTCAACTTCAAGAATGGCCAATAGGAGACCTGTCATGAGTGCAGTGATCGACAATCATCACGCCGACCATGCCCACGGTCCGGCCAAGGGTCCGATGCGCTGGATACTGACCACCAACCACAAGGATATCGGCTCGATGTACCTGTGGTTCAGCTTCGCCATGTTCCTGCTTGGCGGAACCCTGGCCATGGTCATCCGCGCCGAACTGTTCCAGCCCGGTCTGCAGCTGGTGCAGCCGGAATTCTTCAACCAGATGACCACCATGCATGGCCTGATCATGGTGTTCGGCGCGGTGATGCCGGCCTTCGTCGGCCTGGCCAACTGGATGGTGCCGCTGATGATCGGCGCACCGGACATGGCCCTGCCGCGGATGAACAACTTCAGCTTCTGGCTGCTGCCGGCGGCCTTCGGGTTACTGATCTCGACTCTGTTCATGGAAGGCGGCGCGCCCAACTTCGGCTGGACCTTCTACGCGCCGCTGTCCACCACCTATGGGCCAGACAGCACCACTTTCTTTATCTTCGCCATCCACCTGGCGGGCATCAGCTCGATCATGGGCGCGATCAACATCATCGCCACCATTCTCAACCTGCGCGCACCCGGCATGACCCTGATGAAGATGCCGCTGTTTGTCTGGACCTGGCTGATCACCGCTTTCCTGCTGATCGCGGTGATGCCGGTGCTGGCCGGGGTGGTGACCATGATGCTGATGGATATCCACTTCGGCACCAGCTTCTTCAACGCTGCCGGCGGTGGCGATCCGGTGCTGTTCCAGCACATATTCTGGTTTTTCGGTCATCCCGAGGTGTACATCATGATCCTGCCGGCCTTCGGCGCGGTGAGCATGATCATCCCGGCGTTCAGCCGCAAGCCGCTGTTCGGCTACACCTCCATGGTCTACGCCACCGGCGCGATTGCCTTCCTGTCCTTCTCGGTATGGGCGCATCACATGTTCACCGTCGGCATCCCGCTAACCGGCGAGCTGTTCTTCATGTACGCCACCATGCTGATTGCGGTACCCACCGGGGTGAAGGTATTCAACTGGGCGACCACCATGTTCCGCGGCTCGCTGACCTTCGAGGCACCGATGCTGTTCGCCATCGCCTTCGTCATCCTGTTCACCATCGGCGGCTTCTCCGGGCTGATGCTGGCCATCGCGCCGGCAGACTTCCAGTACCACGACACCTACTTCGTGGTCGCGCACTTCCACTATGTGCTGGTGCCTGGAGCGATCTTCGGCATCTTCGCCTCAGCCTATTACTGGCTGCCGAAATGGACCGGTTACATGTATGACGAGGTGCTGGCCAAGACCCATTTCTGGATGTCCTTCGTCGGCATGAATCTGGCGTTCTTCCCGATGCACTTTGTCGGACTGGCGGGCATGCCGCGGCGTATCCCCGACTACAACATGATGTTCGCCAATTTCAACATGGTGTCCTCGGTCGGTGCCTTCATGTTCGGCGCCACCCAGTTACTGTTCCTGTTCATCGTCATCAAGTGCGTCCGCGGCGGCAAACCCGCCCCGGCCAAGCCATGGGACGGTGCCGAAGGGCTGGAATGGACGGTGCCATCACCCGCGCCGTACCACACCTTCAGCACCCCGCCAGAAGTGAAATAGGAGACTGTCATGAAAACCGAAGGTCTAAGTACCGCAAGTCTGGTCAAACGCCTGCTGCTGCTGGTGGTCGGCATGTTCGCCTTCGGTTTTCTGCTGGTGCCGATCTATGACGTGATGTGTCAGGCCTTCGGTATCAATGGCAAGACCGCGGGGTCCGTCTGGCAGGGCCAGGAGCAGGTGGATATGCAGCGTGAGGTCCGGGTGCAGTTCGTCTCCAGCAATGCCGAGGGCATGCGCTGGTCGTTCGGCCCCGAGGATAATGAAATCATGCTGCATCCGGGCGAGGCCCGCACCGTCAACTTCCTCGCTCACAACCCCACCGATCGGGTGATGGTGGCCCAGGCTATTCCCAGCGTCGCCCCTTCGCGGGCGGCGGCGTTCTTTCACAAGACCGAATGCTTCTGCTTCACCCAGCAGGTGCTGCAACCGGGTGAAAGCATCGAGATGCCGGTGCGTTTCGTGGTCGATCCGGCTCTGCCCAACGATGTGCGACGACTGACGCTGGCCTATACCCTGTTTGATGTGACCGAACGCATGGCGGCCAGCCTCGATCTGGCTGCAGTACATACCAACTGAATTCCGGCTGCCGATAAGGAGAACAACAGATGGCAAGTCACGAAGAACATGAAGTCTATTACGTCCCGGATCAGAGCAAATGGCCGATAGTCGGGTCCATCGGCCTGCTGGTCTCTGTCTTCGGCGCCGGTATGCTGATGAATGGCCTGAGCAGCGGCTCAGGCGCCTCGCCGGGCCAATACATCCTCTATGCCGGACTGCTGATTCTGGTGTGGATGTTCTTCGGCTGGTTCGGCAATGTCATTGAGGAAAGCCGTCAGGGTCTGTACAGCAAGCAGATGGACCGCTCGTTCCGCATGGGCATGACCTGGTTCATCTTTTCCGAGGTGATGTTCTTCGCCGCCTTCTTCGGTGCGCTGTTCTATGTACGCGTGCTTACCGGCCCCTGGCTGGACGGCGTCGGCGAAAAGGGCTCAAGCAGCATGCTGTGGCCGGAATTCAACTTTTCCTGGCCGCTGATCAATAATCCCGACCCCACCGCCTTTCCGGGACCGCAGGAGACCATCAGCCCCTGGCAGCTGCCGCTCATTAACACCCTGCTGCTGATCGCTTCCAGCGTCACTCTGACCTTTGCCCACCACGCCCTGCGCGCCGACAAACGCAAGGCACTGAAGAACTGGCTGCTGTTGACTGTGGTGCTGGGGGTGATCTTCCTTGGCCTGCAACTGGCCGAATACGTCCACGCCTATCAGGACCTGGGGTTGACTCTGAGTTCGGGCATCTATGGTTCGACCTTCTTCATGCTCACCGGCTTCCACGGTTTCCACGTGACCATGGGGGCGATCATCCTGACGGTGATGCTGGTGCGCGTGCACAAGGGGCATTTCACCCCGGATAATCACTTCGGCTTCGAGGCCGCCAGCTGGTACTGGCACTTCGTCGATGTGGTCTGGGTCGCACTATTCATCTTCGTCTACGTGCTGTGACCAGAGCGTGCCGTGGTCAGTGCAGCCACGGCGCGCCCCACTGCAACTGCCCTGACCAGAGCCCCCAGGCAATCAGCAACATCACCACCACCGTCAGGCTGATACGCACGGTCAGGGCACTGAGCAGACGATCACCGGAGTCGGCGTCGCGGAGAAACAGCGCCCCACTGAACAGACTGATGACAATGGCGGCCAGCAACAGCACGATAATGATCTTCAACCACATAAGCGATGGTCCATGTTCAAGAAAGTGTTCCGCAGTATAGACCGCGCAAGGACGCCGGCCCATGTCCCACAGCCAGATTGACGCGATGCCTCGCCAGCATCGTTTTGCGCCCGGCTGGCCGCTATGGGTGTTCACCCTGGCGCTGCTGCCGGTATTGATCGGCCTGGGCTTCTGGCAATTGGAGCGGGCCGAAGAGAAACGCGAACTGCAAGCGCAGATTGATCAACAACGCAGCCTGCCCGCCACGCCCCTTGCCGAACTCGACGCGACAACCATCACCGCCTGGCGCCCCTTGCTGCTGACCGGCGCCCTGGACACCCGCTACATCTGGTTGCTCGACAACCGCACCCGTGATGGCCGGCCGGGCGTCGAGGTACTGCAAGTATTCCATGACCACGCCAGCGATCGACGGCTGCTGGTCAACCGTGGCTGGCTGCCCTGGCCAGACCGCCGACAGTTGCCCGCCGTACCCACACCACAAGGCAATCTGCAATTGCAGGTCGAAGCGCTGCCCGCGCCAGAGCAGGGCTTCACGCTGCACAGTGCACCCACGGCCGGCTGGCCGAAAGTGGTCGGGCGCATCGACCTGCCCGCCTTCGCCGCGCATACCGGCGCGCCGCTGCTACCGTGGATGGCCCGGCTGCGGGCCGGCAGCCAGGGCGGCTTCCAGTTGAACTGGCCGGGGCTGCCGATGACTGCCAGCAAACATACCGGATATGCGGTCCAGTGGTTCGCCCTGGCCGCCGCTCTGCTGATACTGTTTATCTGGGCCGGCCTGCGGCCCGACTCCCGGGGGAACGACAATGATGAGCATGACTGAACAGACACCCGATACCCGCCGACCACGCGGCCAGCTGAAGCTGCTGGCCATTATCGCAGTGGTGCTGGGCCCAATCCTGGCCGCCTGGCTGATGGCAACTACCGGGGTAGGCATTCCGCATACCCAGACCAACCACTCCGCCCTGGTCGAACCACAACTGACCGTGCAGGACTGGCAACTGGAGCTGGATCAGGTGGGCTATGGTGCACCCTGGCGCCTGTTGGTCACCGCACCGGGCGAATGCACCGAGGCTTGTCTGGCGCTCGTTCATGAAGCACGGCAGATCAACGTCGCTACTGGCCGGGAAGCCGATCGAGTGGAGCATGTACTGGCGCTCGGCCAAGCGGCCTCTGCCGAGTTGAATGCTCAGTTGGCCAGGGACTATCCCCAGCTGCAGCAGATCCCGCTCTCGCCGGCAGCCTACCGGGATAGTCTCAGCGCCCACCCGGAGGCCTGGCAGCAGGGTCCGCAGCTGTGGGTTGTCGACCCCCTGGGCCGCGTGGTGCTGCACCGCGATCCGGCCAATCCCGGCAAGGCCCTGCTGGAGGATCTGCGGCATCTGTTGAAAGTGTCGAAGGTGGGCTGATGAGCATGCGTAAACCCGGTTTTATCTTCACTATCGCGGCCCTGCTGCTGGGCTTTGTGGTGGTCATTCTCGGTGCTTATACCCGGCTGGTGCATGCCGGCCTGGGTTGCCCTGACTGGCCCGGCTGCTATGGTTTTCTCAGTGTGCCGCGCAGCGATGCGGCGCTGGAATTGGCGCAGCTGCGTTTTCCGGATGATCCGGTGGAGGCCTTCAAGGCCTGGGCTGAAATGATCCATCGCTATGCCGCCGGCCTGTTGGGGCTGGCTATTCTCGGGCTGGCGCTGTTTGCCCTGAAACAACGTGGTCGCGACGGCTACCCGCTGAAACTGCCGCTGGGGCTACTGGCGCTGGTGATCTGCCAGGCCCTGTTCGGTATGTGGACGGTCACCCTGAAGCTATGGCCGCAAGTGGTGACGGCCCATCTGCTGGGTGGTTTCGCCACCCTCAGTCTGCTATTCCTGCTTGCCCTGCGGCTGTCCGGGCGCTTCCCCGCCGATGTCGGCCTGACCGCTCTGCGCCCGCTGGCCCGTGCCGTGCTGGTGGTGGTGATCCTGCAGATCACCCTCGGCGGCTGGACCAGCAGCAACTATGCGGCGGTCGCCTGCATCGATCTGCCAACCTGCCATGGGGAATGGTGGCCGGAGATGGATTTTGCCGCCGGCTTCAATATCTTCCAGGAAATCGGCCCCAATTATCTGGGCGGCATGCTCTACGGCGAAGGTCGCACCGCCATCCATTTCACCCATCGAGTAGGCGCAGTGATCACCTTGCTGGTTACCCTGCTGCTGGCCTGGCGGCTGTACCGCGCCGGCCTGACCGGCACCGCAGCCTGGTTGACCCTGGTGCTGCTGACCCAGATCAGCCTCGGCATCACCAATATCCTCGCACACCTGCCACTGGCGGTGGCTGTGGCGCATAACGCGGTCGGCGCGGTACTGCTATTGAGCCTGGTGCTGGTGAACTATCAGCTACGCCCGGTAGTGATACGGGTGAACAGAAAGGGCACCGGCGCTGTCGGACATTGGACACCGGCCTGAGATCGGTAGCGAGGTAATCGACCTGTCGGCTGGCCAGCCGGCAGGTCATGACACATACTGGGTCAAAGCAATAACAATAAGCGCCCAAGGCGCGGGGGAATACCATGACGACCATGACCAGAACCGCACGAGCCGTTGCCGGCTGGCGCGACTACCTGGAGCTGACCAAGCCCAAGGTAGTCGCGCTGATGATCATCACCTCGGCCATTGGCATGCTGCTATCCACACCGGGGGCGGTGGCCTGGCAGGTACTGCTGCTGGGTAACCTGGGCATTGCCCTGTGCGCCGGCTCGGCGGCGGCCATCAATCATGTCGTGGATCGGCGCATCGATCTGCATATGGCCCGCACCCAACGGCGGCCACTGGCCCAGGGGCGCGTGAGCCCGCTCCACGCCCTGCTGTTCGCGCTGGCGCTGGGTGTGACCGGCATGGCCATTCTGCTGCTCTGGATCAATGCCTTGACCGCCTGGCTGACCCTCGGCTCGCTGCTTGGCTACGCAGTGATCTACACCTCCTTCCTGAAGCGGGCGACGCCGCAGAATATCGTCATCGGCGGGTTGGCCGGAGCGGCTCCGCCGCTGCTGGGCTGGACCGCTGTGACCGGCCAGATCAATGCCGAGGCGCTGCTGCTGGTACTGATCATCTTCGCCTGGACGCCGCCGCATTTCTGGGCGCTGGCGATTCACCGCAAGGCCGAATACGCCAAAGTGGATATTCCCATGCTGCCGGTCACCCACGGCGAGCAATACACCAAGCTGCATATCCTGCTGTATACCTTCATGCTGTTTGCCGTCAGCCTGCTGCCCTATGTGATTCACATGAGCGGCCCGCTGTACCTGCTTGTCGCCGTAGGGCTGGGCCTGCGCTTCATCGACTGGGCCTGGGCGCTGTACCGTGACAGTCGCGCCCATGCCGCGATCAAGACCTTCAAATTTTCATTGTGGTACCTGCTGTGGCTATTCGTTGCCCTGCTGGTGGACCATTACGCAGGAGTAGCCGGATGGCTCTGAGTGGAGTGCAAAAGACCGTACTGATCACGGTGGCGGCAATCGCCCTGGTCATCGGCGCGGTGGTCAACAAGGTAGTACGCCCGGCACCGCTGGACCGCGAGCAGCTATCGCAGAGTGGCGTCTTCCTGTTCGACAGTCCACGCCCGCTGCCCGAGGTGAACCTGCAATCGGCCGATGGCGGCGAGTGGACCCCGGCGGCGCTGCAAGGGCAATGGGATCTATTGTTCTTCGGCTACACCTTCTGCCCCGACATCTGCCCCACTACCATGGCGGAGCTGCGGCAATTGACTGCCAGCCTGCCACCGGAGCAGGCGGACAACCTGCGCGTCACCATGGTCAGCGTCGATCCGCAGCGCGATACGCCGGAACAGATGCGCCAGTATCTGGATTTCTTCAAGGCCGGCTTCCATGGCGCCACTGGTGAGCCGGAGCAGTTGGCCAGGCTGGCCCAGGCGTTGTCCATCGCCTACATCGAGCCTGATACCAGCAAGCCCGATTATCTGGTCGACCACAGCGGCCAGGTGGTCATGGTCGATCCCGAGGGCCGCTACGTCGGGTTTCTACGTCCCCCGCTGAATCCGCAGCAGCTGAGCCAATCGCTGCCACGGATCATGAATCAATAGCCCGTCAGAGGCTATTGCTCAGATGGCCGCCATCGACGTTGATGGTGGTCCCGGTGATGAAGGAGCCGGCATCGCTGGCCAGCAGCAACAGCGGGCCGTCCAGCTCGTCGAGCTGGCCAAGACGCCGCATCGGTACCTTGCTGCGAATATAATCCTGCCCCTGATCCGTCGCGAAATAATCACTGTTCATCTCGGTACGGAAATAACCCGGCGCGATAGCGTTGACCCGGATGTCGTTGCGCGCCAGCTCCAGCGCCATCGCCTTGGTCAACTGCACGATGCCCGCCTTGGCCACCGCGTAATGGCTCAACGCGGTGCCGACCCGCAGGCCGAGAATGGAGGCGATATTGATCACGCATCCGCCGCGCTGCGCCTTGGCCATGGCCAGGCTGGCGCGGTGGGCGACGCGCCAGGCGCCATCCAGATTGGTGTCCATCATGCTGCGCCAGTTACCCTCGGTCATGTTGAGGAACATCACCGGATCGGCGATGCCGGCGTTATTGACGACCACGTCCACCAGTTGCCAATGTTGCTCGGCCTGCTCGAAACCGCGATTGACGCTATCCGCATCGGTCACATCCATGGGTACGGCCAGCGCCTCATGCCCCTGCGCCTGCAGCTCGGCCACCAGCGCCTGCAAACGCTCGATGCGTCGTGCAGTGACCACCACCCGGGCACCTGCACCGGCCAGCACCCGCGC
Source organism: Pseudomonas sp. G11-1 (assembly GCF_024031555.1). Lineage (NCBI taxonomy): Bacteria > Pseudomonadati > Pseudomonadota > Gammaproteobacteria > Pseudomonadales > Pseudomonadaceae > Pseudomonas > Pseudomonas sp. G11-1. Next base: position 183,114 of record NZ_QEYQ01000003.1, read on the forward strand.
AAAATGCGCGCCCAGGCCACCCGAGGCGCCGGTTACCAGGGCCGTCTTGCCCGTCAGATCAAAGCGTTGCTGGTTCATGCCATTCTCCCCTGTTGGTTTTTATCACTGGAGTATCGAGTATCCGCCGGCGCGCCTCCAGCCCTCGGCCATGACTGAATAACGGATGATCAATATACCTGTTGCCACTGCGGCCGGCTGATCCCTACCGGTGCAGCGCCCGACCGCTGGCGCTACACTGTACGCCACAGTTGGCGTAACGGCGCTGATCCAGACGAGCGGGAGAAGTGGGCAGGTGATTGATTGATGCGTGACAATCCGCGATTGCAGCCGCCTGGCGGCGAGGAGCTGTTGGCGTGGCTGCGCCATTATCGCTTGCCCTGGCTCAGCGGCGATCTGGTTGCCGGCCTGGTCACGGCGATCATGATCATTCCCCAGAGCATGGCCTATGCCATGCTCGCCGGCCTGCCGGTGCAGATCGGGCTGTATGCCAGCCTGCTGCCGCTGCTTGGCTACGCCCTGTTCGGCACCAGCATGAGCATGTCGGTCGGGCCAGTCGCGGTGACCGCGCTGATGACCGCCGCCCTGCTGGCGCCGCTGGCCACGGTCGGCAGCGAGCAGTATTACCAGTTGGCTATCTGGCTGGCGCTGATGTCCGGTGTGTTGCTGTTCGTGCTGGGTTTGTTGCGCATGGGGTTTCTTGCCAACTTTCTCAGTCATCCGGTGATCAGCGGTTTCATCAGCGGCGCCTCCATCCTCATCGTGCTCAGTCAGTTGCCCCATCTGCTCGGCTTGAGTGAGTTGCCAAGCTCGCCGGCGCAGCTGCTGGCCGCCTGGCAGCCGGTCAATACGCTGGTGCTGATTATGGGGCTGCTGGCCCTGGCCTGGCTGCTCTATGCCCGTAGCCGGCTGGCTGGCCATCTCCAGCGGCTGGGCATCAGTGCAGGAGCTGCCCGGCTACTGGCGCGGCTGGCGCCGATTCTGGTGGTGCTGATCGGACTACTGATCACCATCGCCTGGGATCTGGGCGCCCGTGGCGTGCCGGTGGTGGGCAGTCTGCCGGCCGGTCTGCCAGCACTGGTCTGGTCCACACCGGATGTCGCCACCCTGCAGGCGCTGCTGTTGCCCGCCGCGCTGATCAGTCTGGTCAGCTTCGTCGAGAGTGTCTCCATTGCCCAATCCCTGGCGCGGCGCAAACGCCAGAGCATCAATCCCGACCGTGAGTTGCTCGCACTGGGCGCGGCCAACGCAGGCTCGGCACTGACCGGCGGCTTCGCCGTGTGTGGTGGTTTCTCCCGCTCGGGCGTGAACGTCGAGGCCGGCGCCAATACTCCGCTGGCCGGCGTGATATCGGCGGTGGTGATCGGTCTGATTCTACTGACCATCGCTCCGCTGTTCGCCTGGCTGCCGCTGGTCATGCTGGCGGTAGTGATTCTGGTCGCGGTAGCACCGCTGATCGATCTGGCCAGCCTGCAACGCGCCTGGCGTTATGACCGGCGCGAGGGCCTGACGCTGATCTGCACCGCCGCCGGGGTTGTGTTGCTCGGAATCGAAGGCGGCATCGTGTTGGGCGTCGGGCTCTCCGTCGTCACTCAGCTGTGGCGCGGCAGCCGCCCCCATGTGGCGGTCGTGGGCCGAGTGCCCGGCACCCACTATTTCCGCAACACCCAGCGCCACCTGGTGGAAACCGAGCCACAGCTGCTGGCCATGCGCATCGATGAAAATATCTTCTTCGCCAACACCAAGGCCATCGAGCGGGCCATCCTGCGGGCGTTGCGCGACTATCCCGACACCCGCGAGCTGCTGCTGATCCTCTCGGCGGTCAACCATATCGACAGCACCGGCCTGGACATGCTGTGCGAGCTGAGCCTGGGGTTACGCGAGCGGGATATTCAGGTTCATCTGGCGGAGGTGAAGGGGCCGGTAATGGACCAGCTGGAGCAGACCGACTGGATTCAGGAGCAGGTCAGCGAGATATTCCCCAGCACCCACATCGCCTTCAATACCCTGAGCGGGCTAAAGCGGCCCACCGATGAGGCGACCGCGTCAGCTCAGGGCTGAAGCCAGCCGCCATTGGCCAGCCAGACCGCGACCAGGGCGACTACCAGCGCCACAGTGAAGGCACCCGCTCCGCCACCGCGCGGCTCGGTCGCCTCGGTGGTCTCCACCTTGCCATGCAGCATCGGCCCCAGCAACTGCCGGCCGCGCAGGCGGTAGGCAATGATCGCCAGCAGATGCAGCCCGATCAGTAGATACAGCCACAGCTCGGTCTGCCGGTGCCAACTGCTCAGGGTATTGACCGCGCTGTAGGAGACGGCCTGACTGAGCGGGCCACTGAAGGCGATCTCATCGCTGGCAAACAGGCCGCTGAACGCCTGGAAGGCAAACAGCCCGAGCAAGGCATAGACCGACAGCGCGCCCAATGGATTATGGCCCACACCCCGCCACTGCCCCCGGCAGTAGCGAGCGATCGCTGCCGGTGACGGGAAGAAGCTGGCGAACCGCGAATGGGTCGAGCCCAGCACGCCCCAGGCCAGCCGGAAGACCATCAACCCGACCACCGCCAGACCAAAGCGGCCATGCCATTCCATCCAGCTATCACCGAGATTGATGGTAATCAGCGCACCGGTCACCGCCAGTACCAACAACCAATGAAACAGCCGCAGGGGCAAATCCCAGACAGTAATCCGCACGGACATGACGCTCCTGATGGAAACAAGGCGGTAAGGCTAAACGCTGGGCACAAGGCCGGGCAAGGGCTCGAAGGTCGCAGTTACAAAGGTGTGGCCCGTCACTGCGGGGCATCAAGCACCGGCGCTCGGCGTTGCCATAGGCGAAACACCGGCTCGGCAAAGAACATCACCAGCAACAGCCGCGCCACCTGCAGCGCAGTAACCAGCGCCACGGACAGATGCAGCGCCTCGGCAGTGAGGCTGAGCTCGGTAATCCCACCCGGCATCAACCCCAGGGTCAACCCGGCAACCTCCATCTCGGTAAAACGCCCGAGCAGCCAGGCGCCAGCGGCCGCAGCCAGCATGGCTGTCACGGCAAACAGCAGCACACGCAGCAGGAACGCCGGCGCGCTGCGGAAGAACTTACGATCGAAATGGCAACCCAGCGCACTGCCGATCAGCCATTGGCCGATGGCACTGCCTGCTGCCGGCAGGGCGATGTTGAGATCGAATATCGCGCTGGCGGCGGCGCAACACAGCAGCGGACCAAGCATCCACGGGTTGGGTTGGCCCAGCCGCCGCCAGATCAGGGCGGCCAGCAGCCCCAGGGGCATCAGGATCAACAGCCAACCCCAGTCGGGCTGAACCAGGGTCGGCGGCGCATTGGCCGGCAGCGTCCAGATGAAGATCGCCGGAATGGTCAGCACCACCAGCAGCAGGCGCAGGCTGTGCGCGGCGGCCACCCGCGCCGGATCGGCGCCGTGACGCAGGGCAAAGACCACCATCTCGCTGGCGCCGCCGGGCATGCTGGAGAAAAAGGCTGTGGCCCGGTCCACACCGTTGCGGCGTAGTATCGCAATACCCAGCACGCTGAGCAGGCAAGTGCCCAGCGAGCCGAGCAGGATCAGCCACAGATGACCCAGCACCTGCTCAAGCACCGGCGCCGTGAAGTGCAGACCGATGGCGCTGGCGACCAGCCACTGCCCCACCCGCCGACCGCCGGGCAGCTCGGTGATCAGCCAGCCGCTGCAGCGCACCAGAATCACCGCCAGCAGGGAGCCGGTCATCCATGGCAGTGGCAGGTGGATCAGGCTGGCGAGCCAACCGCCAAGCAGCCCCGCGAACGGGGCTGCCAGGTGTTTCAGTGGGTAGCGGTCAGACATCCGGCTGCAGCGCCGGGGCCCGTCTTTTTGCACGCCAGGCACGCCAGAACGGCAGCAGGGCGATAAGCACCACCAGCGCCCAGAGCGCCTGGCTGATCGGGCTGCTCCACAGCACGCTCAGATCACCGTTGGAAATCGACAGCGCCCGGCGCAGATTGCTTTCCATCAGCCCGCCGAGAATGAAGCCCAGCAGTACCCCGGAGAGCGGGAAGTCCAGCTTGCGCAGGATATAACCGAACACACCGATGCCGATCATCAGGAACAGATCGAAGGTGGTGGCATGCACCGCGTAAACGCCGATCGAGGTGATGATGGCAATGGCCGGGACCAGGGTCCAGTTCGGTACGGAGAGAATGCGGGTAAATACCTTGATCATCGGTACGTTCATCACGATCAGGATGATGTTGGCGATGAACAACGATGCAATCAGACCCCAAACCAGATCCGGCTGGTTCTGGAACAGCAGCGGGCCGGGGGTGATGTTGTACAGCGTCAGCGCACCCATCATCACCGCCGTGGTACCGGAGCCGGGAATACCCAATGTCAGCATCGGTACCATGGAGCCGCACGCCGAGGCACTGTTGGCGGTTTCCGGCGCCGCCAGGCCGCGCAGATCACCGTTGCCGAAGCGACCTTCCTTGCCGGCCAGACGTTTCTCGGTCATATAGGACATGGCGCTGGCCAGGGTCGCCCCCGCCCCGGGCAGAATGCCGAAAACGAAGCCCATTACGCCGCTGCGGATGTTGGTGGCGAATACCGAGGCGCCTTCCTTCACATTGAACAGCATGCGGCCGCTGGCCTTGAGTGCCGTCTGGCCATGCTCGGTGCGTTCCAGCAGGGTGAGGATCTCACTGATGCTGAACAGGCCCAGCACCAGCACCACGAACTGGATGCCATCAGACAATCCCAGCGCACCGAAGGTGAAACGGTAGACGCCACTGTTGGCGTCGATGCCCACGCAGGACAACAGCAGGCCAATAAGCACCGCAACCCCGGTCTTCACCGGTTTGTCACCGGCCATGCCAGCCAGACAGACCACGGCGAAGATCATCAGCATGAAGTATTCGGCTGGCCCGAAGGAAACCGCCCAGCTCGCCAGCAAGGGGGCAAAGATCACCACGCCGATGGTGGCGATGAAGCCACCGATGAACGAACTCCAGGCGGAAATCGACAGGGCGATACCCGCCTTGCCCTGCCGCGCCAGCGGATAACCATCCAAGGTGGTCATGACCGCCGAGGCTTCGCCGGGGATGTTCAGCAGAATCGAGGAAATCCGTCCGCCATACTCACAACCCAGGTAGACCGCTGCGAGCAGAATCAGCGCCGTATCCGGCGGCAGGCCGAGAGCGAAAGCGACCGGAATCAACAGCGCCACGCCATTGATCGGCCCCAGGCCCGGCAGCAGCCCGACGATGGTGCCAATGGTGGTACCGGCCAGGGCAGTGATCAGGTTATTCGGGCTGAGGGCAACACCAAAGCCCTGGCCGAGATATTGCAACGTATCCATATCAGTTCTCCAGGGCAGCCAGCACACCCAGCGGCAGCGGCACATCCAGAATGCGATCGAAAAGTAAATACAGGCCCAGCCCCAATACCAGTGCGACGGCGATGCTCGGCAGGTTGCGCCCGCCGAACAGCCGGCTCATGCCATAGGCGAAGGCGACGCTGGTCAGGACAAAGCCCAGACGCTCGAACAGGGCAGCCAGCGCCAGCAGCAACGCCAGGCACAGCAGCAGCTTCGGCACCATGACCGGCGACAGCGGCGCCTCTTCGTTGCTGCCACTTTCCAGGGCCGGCTTGATGACCAGCACCAGCGCGCCGGCGGCCAGCAGGCCCAGCAGCAACAGCGGGTAGGCACGGGGACCAACCGGCTCGTAGGAGAAGGGGGCTTCCAGCCCCCAGGCCATCCAGCCGAGGACAGCACAGACCGCCAGCAGAAAGCCGGCAAACAGGCGTTGATACATGACAGGAGTCCTCAAGAAGCGGGCGGACAGGACGTCCGCCCGTACTAGCCAATCAGCGGATCAGCGGATCAGCGGATCAGCGGATCAGTCCGAATTCGGCAGCCAGCTCCTTGTAACTGGCCACCTCTTTTTTCACATAGGCGTCCAGCTCATCGCCACTCAAGGCGAAGGGGAACAGCTCACGACTCTCGCGCAGCTTGGCGAAGTCCTCCGAAGCCATCATCTGGTCGAAGGTATTCTTCCACCAGGCGAACTCTTCATCGCTCACTTCCGGTCCCATGTAGAAACCGCGTACCACCGGCCAGCTGACGTCATAACCCTGCTCCTTGGCCGTAGGGATCTGCTCGGTGATCGCACCGGGCAGACGCTCATCGGCCATGATCGCCAGAATGCGCAGATCACCACTTTCGATATGCGGCATGGAGTCGGAGATGTCGGTGCTGGCAACGTGGATATGACCACCCAGCAGCGAGGTGGCCAGTTCACCGCCGCCTTCCATCGCCACGTAGCGTAACTTGCGCGGATCGACGCCCGCAGCGCGGGCAATCAAGGCAGTCTGCATCCAGTCCTGGCTGCCAACCGTGCCACCGGAGCCGATCACCACTTTGCTCGGGTCGGTATTGAGCGCCTTGACCAGATCATCCAGGGTCTGGAACTCCGAATCAGCGCGCACCGCAATGGCGCCATAGCTGGTGCCGAAGGCAGCCAACCATTTCACCGCGGTTTCGTCATAACGACCGAACTTGCCCTGGGCCAGGTTCAGCAGCGAGCCGCTGGAGAAGGCGGTAATGGTACCGCCCTCGTCCGCCCGTTGAGCGACCACAGCGTTGTAGGCCACCGCACCGATACCGCCGGGCATGTAGGTCACGCGCATGGGCTTGCTGATGTATTTGCCTTCCAGCAGGCCACTCTGGGCCAACTTGCAGGTCAGGTCGAAACCGCCACCCGGGGAGGCCGGGGCGATGCATTCGGGGCGTCTTGGTTCATCGGCCAGAGTCGGCGCCGCCAGACCCAGGCAGGCCATGGCGAGCAGTACTGTGCGCAGAGAAGCTTTCATGTCGCAATTCCTCTTCAGAGGTTATGAGTGTTGTAATCAGGCAGTTTTCTAGCGGATCGGCAGGGTGTAGCTGACGATCAAACGGTTTTCATCCAGATCACGCGCATAACTCGAGCGGTAGGTCGCATTGCGCCAGCGCAGGCCGACGTTCTTCAGCGCACCGCGCTGGACGATGTACTGCAGCTCGATATTGCGCTCCCAGTCCTTGCCGTGACCACCGGCGGCCAGTTCAGCCTTGTCGCCGCTGGTATAACGGGTCATGAAGGTCAGCCCCGGAATATCCAGGCTGGCGAAGTCGTAGTCGTAACGTACCTGCCAGGAACGTTGCCCCGCTTCGGCAAAATCGTTGACCTGCACGAAGTTGACCAGATTCGGGTTGCTGCCGTTGATATACGGGAAGGCATTGTCGCCACGCATTTTCTGCAACGACAGCGCCAATCCGTGACCGGCCTGGCGGTAACCCAGCACGCCCTGCCAGGCCTGGTTGTCGATCGACCCGGCGCGCGCGGCGCCCTGGTCATCGGACAGCGCCACGCGCAGCTCGGCGCGCAGATTGCCGGCACCCAGAGCGCCGCGGTGGCTCAGGCTCATGACCTGTTGGCGGTAGATATCATCCAGTTGTGCCAGGTGATAACTGCCCGCCAGACCAGGCGTGAACTGATAATCCACCCCGGCCCAATCAAAGTGATCAGCAGTAACGCCGACAAAACGGCCGTTCTTGCTGTTGAGTACGATATCTTCGGCGTCCGAGGAGTCGCGCAGTTTGGTCTTGGTCAGCCGACCCAGGGACATGGACAGATCGTCGAATTCACCGATCTCCAGCATGCCGCCCTCGAAGGTCTGCGGCAGGATGCGACTGTTGTTCGGCTTCAAGGTAGGTAGCGTCGGCATCAGTGTGCCCAGACGCAACTCCGATTGGGATACCCGCGCCTTGGCCGTCAGCCCGAGCTTGCTGTACTCATCGGCGGCGCGGCCATCATCATGGCGTGGCAGCAGGCCGGTGCGGGTGCGGTCGGGGCTGGAGTCCAGCTTGACGCCGAGCAGCCCCTGGGCATCCAGACCGAAGCCGATCGGGCCCCGGGTATAGCCCGACTGCAGGTTCAGCAGAAAGCCCTGCGCCCATTCCTCGCGCTTGGATTGGCCGGTACCTTCGCGGTAATCGCGGTTGTAGTAGATATTGCGCATTTCCAGGCTGGCTTTGCTGCCGTCCAGGAAGCCCTCATCTGCCGCCTGCGCCATGGGCAGGCTGACCAGCAGGGCCAGCGGGGCGGCACGCAGCAAACAGGTATTGATACTGACGGTCATCAGCTTCTCCATTATTTTTTTTGTAGAAGCGCTGTGCGCTCGTTTTAATCAGGGTGATATTTGACTAACGCCCAGAAGCCTAATGCCGCAACCTTTCATCAACCTGTCATCCCCACCTGATCAAGGGTGCAACCTTCGTCACCGCCGACGGGAGGTGTACACTCGTCAAAATGATCGAAGGAGGGAAGTGGGTGCGCATTCTGCTGGTGGAAGATGATCCGGAACTGGCTGACAGCCTGACCCGCGCGCTCAAGGCTGGCGGATTGACGGTGGACACCCTGCACGATGGCGTGGCCGCCGATCTGGCGCTGCGCAGTGAGGATTATGCCCTGGCCATTCTCGATGTCGGCCTGCCGCGCCTGGACGGCTTCGAGGTCTTGCGCCAGTTGCGCGAGCGGCGCCAGACCCTGGCGGTACTGATCCTGACTGCACGCGGCGAGGTGGGCGACCGGGTACGCGGGTTGAACCTGGGCGCGGATGACTACCTGGCCAAACCCTTCGAGCTCAGCGAACTGGAAGCCCGCGTCAACGCCCTGCTGCGGCGCAGCCTGATGGGCGGCGAGCGCCAGCAATGCTGCGGACCGCTGGTCTATGACCTGACCGATCGGCGCTTCACTCTTGACGGTGCCCCGCTGCAGCTACCCTCGCGCGAACATGCGGTCCTGGAAAACCTGATCACCCGGCCAGGCCGGATGCTGAACAAGGAACAACTGGCCAGCAAGGTCTTCGGTCTGGATCAGGACGCCAGCCCCGAAGCCATTGAAATCTATATCTCCCGGCTGCGCCGCAAGCTCGACGGCAGTCATGTACGCATCGTCACCTTCCGCGGGCTGGGCTATCTGCTGGAAGCCACGGAATGAAGCGCAGCCACAGTACCGGCAGCCTCCGCCGCCGGCTGATGGTGCGGCTGGTGCTGATGCTCAGTGTGCTGCTGATCCTGGCCGCCTCCGCCTCTTACTGGAACGCGCGCAAGGCCGCTGATACCGCCTATGATCGCTCCCTGTTGTCATCCGCCCGGGCCATTGCCGAGCGCCTGTTCGATATTGACGGGAAGCTGCAGGTGGATGTGCCCTACATTGCCCTGGACAATTTTGCCTACGACATCACCGGCCGCCTGTATTACGAGGTGCTGGATCTGAATGGCCAACCCATTTCCGGCTATGACGACCTGCCCGCGCCGCCCGCCGGCGTTGCCATGACCCAGGACTATCCCGCCCTGGCCCGCTTCTACGATGCGGAATATAACGGCGCCGGCGTGCGAGTGGTCAGCCTGCTGCAGCCGGTCAGCGGCGGTGAGCTGCAAGGCATGGCGGAAATCCGGGTCGCCGAAACGCTGAACGCCCGCGAGGGCATGGCACGTCATCTGCTGCAGCGCTCGCTGATCAATCTGAGCGTACTGAGCGTGAGCGCATTGCTGCTGGCCTACCTGACGGTCAATGCGGCCCTGGGTCCGTTGCGGCGCGTGAAAGAAGAAGTGGCCCAGCGCCGCAGCGATGATCTCAGTCCGATCAGTACCGAGGGGCTGCAACGGGAGATCACCCCGCTGGTGGATGCGATCAACCATTTTACCGGCCGGCTCAGGGAAAACTTCGAACGCCAGCGCGACTTTATCGCCGAGGCCGCCCATGAATTGCGCACGCCGCTGGCGGCGCTCAAGGCACGCATCGAATTTGGTCTGCGCGCGACCGAGCCCGAGAGTTGGCGCCAGGCCTTGCAGGATGCGGAAGTCAGTACCGATCGCACCATCGCCTTGGCCAACCGCCTGTTATCCATGGCCCGCATTGAGCGCGGCGCCCGGGCGGTAGCCGATGGCAGCGCCGAACATGTGGATATGCCGCCGCTGGTGCAGGATGTGGCCATGGCCATGGTTCCGCTTGCCTACGGGCGCCAGGTCGAACTGGCGCTGGAAGTCGAGCAGCCCTTTACCGTATGGGGCGAGCCGACGCTGCTGCAGGAACTGCTGGGTAACCTGATCGATAATGCGCTGGTGCATACCCCGGCGGGTGGGCAGATCATTCTGCGGCTCACCGCTGGCGCCTGCCTGGAGGTCGAAGATACCGGGCCGGGTATTCCGGAAACCGAGCGCAACCGGGTTTTCGAACGTTTCTATCGGCAAGGCGGTACTGGTAGCGGCCTGGGGCTGTCCATCGTCGGCGAAATCTGCCGTGCACATCGGGCGCAGATCAGCCTGGAGCAGGGGGCACTGGGTGGTCTGTTGGTGCGCGTACGTTTTCCAGATGATGCCAACGCAAAACCGGCCACAAAGTGACCGGTTCGAGTTTGCGCTTCAGTTGTTGTGCCCTATAGCTTGGGTCGACGACCCATGATGAAGGACACGACGAAGAGCACCAGAAAGACCACGAATAGAATCTTGGCAATCCCGGTAGCAGTGCCTGCGATACCACCAAAACCCAAAACCGCAGCGATGATGGCGATGATCAGAAAAGTAATAGCCCAACTTAACATGGCAGTTCTCCTCAATTAGTTGATATGCCGGATTCAGCCTTCATTCCCGACTTGCAGTGAATCGGCATTGACGCCTTGCACGCCGCGGATGTCTTCCGCGATTTCAATGGCCAGATCCTTCTCTGCCGATGTGGCCACCCGACCGCCCAGGGTCACTTGGCCGCCTTTGGTATCCACGGAGATATCCAGCCCATCCAGACTGTTGTTGAACAGGAAACTGGATTTCACCTTGCTGCTGATCCAGGCATCGCTGATAGCTGCACCAGCCTGATCCGCCTTGTCCCGCGCCTTGTCGGCCGTGCCCGCTTCGGCATTGACCTCCAGCTGATTGTCGACCTGGCGAACACCTTCGGTATTGCGCGCCAGCCGCTCGGCCAGTTCCTTCGATTCCGCTGAGTCGGTGTTGCCCTGCAGGGTCACCACCCCGTTACGAGTGCCAACATTGATGTCCAGCCCTTCGGTGTTGCGATTCCACAAGAGTTTCGACTTCACGGTTGCCGTGGTGGTGGCATCGTTGAAACGCGTGGAGAAGGCGGCCCCGCTATCATCGGCAGCGCGATCGGCGGTCTCGCCTTCGACCTTGAGCTGGTTGTCCACTTCGCGGATGCCTTCCACACCCAGGGCTACCTGCTCGGCCAGATCGCGGTCAACCTCCGATTCGACCTCACCGGTAAGCACGGCAACGCCGTTCTCGATCTCAACATCAATGCTGAAGGGGCTGAGGTGGCGGTTCAGAGCGAAGGCGGTCCAGACCGAGCCTTCCTGACGCGCTTCGGTCAGCTGACGGCTCATATCGCCATCCTCTGCATACGCTGCCATCGGGCTCAGGGCGATGACACCGACGGTGGCGGTGGCAATGGCGAGTTTTTTCAAGGCATGCATGATAGTGACTTCCTCTTTCAGCGGCCGTAAAGGCCTTTCCCTTATACCGTTGCAGCAGTCATGCCAGCTTTTGGCTTTACGCTAATTCAATTAAAATCAATAAGTTATCTAATGCACCACGATTTCGAAGCCGTGCAAATTGCAGGAAGGGCCAGAGAATATCGTGCAACTTGCATGACGCAGCGGTGACTAACCACACAGGGGCAGCCTACGGAGCGGATCATGCAAACACCCAATAAAGAAGGCCGCATTCTGCTGGTCGATGACGAACCGGCGATCTTGCGCACCTTTCGCTATTGTCTTGAGGACGAGGGGTACGCCATTGCCACAGCCAGCTCCGGCGATCAGGCGCAGGCGCTGGTCCAGGGGCAGGTATTCGATCTCTGTTTTCTCGATCTGCGGCTGGGTGCCGATGACGGCCTGACAGTGCTGTCCCGGCTGCGAGTGCTGGCTCCCTGGATGCGGGTGGTGATCGTAACCGCCCACTCGGCAATCGATACCGCGGTCAATGCCATGCAGGCGGGTGCGGCGGATTATCTGGTCAAACCCTGCAGTCCCGAGCAGTTGCGCCTGGCCGCCGCACGGCAACTGGAAACCAGCCGCATGGCGGCCCGTTTACAGACGCTGGAGCAGGAAACCGCCGCTGCCGGGGCCGATCTCGACTCCCGCTGCCCAGGCATGCGCTCGGTACTGGATACCGCGCGCCAGGTGGCTGATACCGATGCCAATATCCTGATTCTCGGCGAATCCGGCACGGGCAAGGGCGAACTGGCGCGAGCCATTCATGGCTGGAGCAAGCGCAGCAAGCATGACTGCGTCACGGTCAACTGCCCCTCACTGAACGCCGAGCTGATGGAAAGCGAACTGTTCGGCCATGCCCGTGGCGCCTTCACCGGCGCCACGGAAAATACCCTGGGCCGAGTCAGTCAGGCCGACGGTGGCACCCTGTTCCTGGACGAGATCGGCGACTTTCCCCTGGCCCTGCAGCCCAAATTGCTGCGCTTTATTCAGGATCGTGAGTATGAGCGCGTCGGCGATCCCCAGACCCGCCATGCAGACGTGCGCATTCTATCGGCGACCAATCGCAACCTCGCGGAGATGGCTGCTGCCGGCGCGTTCCGCGAGGACCTAATGTACCGTCTCAATGTCATCACCCTGACACTGCCGCCGCTGCGCGAACGCGTCGAGGATATTCCCGAGCTGGCCGAGCGCTTTCTCGCACGCTTCGTCAGCGATTATGGCCGCCCCGCCCGCGGTTTCAGCGACGCGGCCCTGACGGCACTGCAACAGCATTCCTGGCCGGGCAATATCCGCGAGCTGCGCAACATGATCGAGCGCGCCAGCATCATCTGCACCGAAGAGCTGGTCGATCTCACGCACCTGGGTTTCGATGCTCCGCCACTCGACAGCGTGCCCCGGGCCGGCGCGGAACTCAGTCTGGAAGAGCTGGAACGCGCTCACATCACTGCCGTGCTTGGCAATAGCGAGACGCTGGATCAGGCAGCACGCACACTGGGCATCGACGCGTCCACGCTCTATCGCAAACGCAAGCAACTCGGCCTGTGAAACTGCGCAGCCGGCTGTTTCTCAGTAATGGCGCACTGCTTACGGTGGCGCTGATCGGGCTGCTGCTGGGTATCTTCAGTGTGCTGCATCTCACCCGCGCCCAGAGTCAGGCCATGACCAGCACCCTGGGCAGTATCGAGGCCGCCACCGGACTGAGCCAGGAACTGAACCGGCAACTGGCCTTGCTGTTGGTCGACGAACCGGATCTGACCGCCATCCGCACCGCCGACGCCCGCTTCGAAGAGTGGCTGGCCGAGGCCCGGAAGGAAGCCCGGCATGAGACCGAACACCAGACGCTGACAGAGCTGACCGAGGCTTATGCGGTATTCGAGAACCTGCTCGCCGAGCCGCTGACAGTGCGCCAGCAGATTCTCGGTAGTGACGAGTTCAGCCGCCACTTCAGTACCATTCACAACCACATCGACCGGATGCTCATGCACTATCTGGTGGAACTGCGCGCCGGGGAGCAGAACGCCCGTGAACGCGCCTGGTTGATCGCCGGGTTGCTCGGTCTGGTTGGCGTGGCGGTACTGGTGCTGGGCCTGGTGACCGCCCACAGCATCGCGCAACGCTTCGGCCGGCCAATCGAGGCGCTGGCCGACGCGGCCAACCTGATTGGCAAGGGCGATTTCAGCGTCACCCTACCCGTCACCCCGGTCGCTGAGCTGGCCACCCTGAGCCGGCGCTTCGGTCTGATGGCGGCGGCGCTACAGCAGTTTCGTCACAGCGATGTGGAAGCGCTGCTGGCCGAACAGCGGCGGTTACAGGCAGTACTCGACAGCATCGATGATGGCTTGCTGATTTTCGATCGCAGCGGCCGCCTGGAGCATTTCAACCCAGTGGCCGGGCGCCAGCTGGGTTGCGATACCCGCCAGCTCGGCCTCAGCGCCAGCCAGGCCCTGCAGCGCCCGGAACTGGACGAGCAACTGTGGCAGGTAGCCCGCGGCTCCACCCAAAGCGGGGTGTTGGGCGACCTGCAGGTGCAGGTGCATGCCGAATCGCGGTTGTTGACCTACAGCATCACGCCGGTCAGCCATACCGGTGGGCGGCTGCTGGGTATGGTGATGGTGCTGCATGACGTCACCGAACAGCGCGCTTTCGAGCGTATCCGCAGCGAATTTGTATTGCGCGCTTCTCACGAGCTGCGCACCCCGGTGGCCGGCATGCACATGGCCTTTGCCCTGTTGCTGGAACGCCTGCAGTTTCCGGCCGGGTCACGGGAAGGTGAACTGTTACGGACCGTGGATGAGGAAATGCACCGCCTGGTGCGGCTGATCAACGAGTTGCTGGACTTCTCTCGCTACCAGAACGGTCTGCAGAAACTCGAACGCAGCCCGTGCGCGATCGATGCGCTGCTGACCAGTGCCCGCGAGCGGTTCCTGGGGCAGGCCGAGGCGAAAGGGCTGACGCTGGAGGTGCAGGCCGCGACCGATCTACCGGAGGTACAACTGGATCACTTGCAAATCGAGCGGGTGCTGGACAATCTGCTGGCCAACGCCATCCGCCACAGCCACCCGGGCGGCGCAGTGCGGTTGCACGCCGCGGTGCAGGATGAGCGCTTGCTACTGGCGGTCGAAGACGATGGCGAGGGGATCCCCTATGGCCAGCAGGCACGCATCTTCGAGCCTTTCGTGCAGATCGGCGCCAGCCGGGGCGGCGCCGGTCTGGGCCTGGCGTTGTGCCGGGAGATAGTGCAACTGCATGGCGGTCAGATTACTCTGCAATCGCATCCGGGACAGGGCGCACGCTTCCAATTGCTGCTGCCGCTGGTGTAGCTTGGGTACAGAACCATCACCTGCCCTGGCAGTCTGATTCCATATACCACTGACGCAGCCGAGGTTTCCCATGTTGCGCTTTATGATCCTGCTGTCGCTGCTGATGCTGGGGGCCTGCCAGGCCACCGGACCCCGTGCAGATTATGATCTGAGCCGGGATTTCAGCCAGTACCAGACCTGGAGCTGGGCCGATCCGCCGGTGACCTACGCACCAGCCAATGATCCGCGCCTGACCAGTGATCTCACCAGCCAGCGCGTCCTCGAAGCGGTCGCCGCCCAGCTGGATGTACGCGGCCTACGACCAGCCCAGCCAGCGAATACCGCTGACCTGAAGGTCCGCGCCTCGGTGGTGCTGGAAACCCGTCGGGATAACGTCACCACGCACTATGGTGGCGGCTGGGGCTACTGGGGGCCTTACTGGGGCGGCCCCGGATACAGCCAGACCCGCACCGTGGACTATCAGGTCATGACGCTGCAGATTGACATGCTTGACGCCAGCGATGGGCGGCTGGTCTGGCGTGGCAGCGACAGCCAGACGGTGCGCGAGCGCCATACACCCCTGGAACGCAATCAGGAAATGCACGAGCGGGCCGCCAGGGTATTGAGCACCTTCCCGCCGAATTGAGTCTCAGAAATTCGCCGGGGTAGTGGCGCTGATCAATACGCAGGGTTCGTCGAAGGGATTGTTGAAGCGGTGCGGCTGGCTGCTCTCGAAGTAGTAGCTATCCCCGGTGTCGAGAACATGAATCTCCGCGCCCACGGTCAGCTCCAACCGGCCCTGCACCACAATGCCTGCTTCCTCGCCCTGATGACTGAGCATATCCGGCCCGGTGTCGGCGGCGGGCGGGTAGGTCTCGCGCAGGAAAGACAGGCTGCGGTCGGGGTGATCCTTGCCGACCAGCTGCATGATCACCTCATTACTGCCGATGTCCAACAGCTCACCGGTGCGATAGACCACCTTGCGCGGCTGATCGGCGGGCGCTTCGACGGCAAAGAATTCGACCAGCGACATGGGGATCCCCGCCAGTACCTTTTTCAAGGAACTGACCGAGGGGCTGACGCTGTTCTTCTCGATCATCGAAATGGTGCTGTTGGTGACACCGGCGCGCTTGGCCAGCTCGCGCTGGGACAGGCCCTTGAGTTTGCGGATGGTTTTCAGTCGGGCGCCAACATCCAAGGTCGGAATCCTCTGGGCAATACAGATGGGATCAGGTGGGCCGCATGATTGCACGGCTGTGCATTATTTTCAACGCAGCCCCCTGCCGGAATCAGACCTGATAGCGCCGCGGTACCCGGTTCAGATTGCAGAACAACTGGTAGGAAATGGTCCCGGCATGGCTGGCCACCTCGCCGGCATCCAGCCCATCGCCCCAAAGCCGTACGTGGCTGCCCAGCCCGCTACCCGGCAGCCCGGTCAGATCCACCGTCAGCATGTCCATGGAGACCCGCCCGCTGATGCAGGTGCGCTGGCCGTCCACCAGTACCGGTGTGCCGTCCGGCGCATGACGCGGATAACCATCGGCATACCCCATGGCGACCACCCCGATGCGGCTCGCCCGGCGGGTGACGAACCGCGAGCCGTAGCCGATGGGTTCGCCCGCCGCAATGTTGTGTACCGCGATCACCCTCGAATCCAGCTGCATCACCGGCCGCAGCTGCGCGGCCTGCTCCTGGGCAAAGTCGAAGGGGCTGGACCCGTACAGCATGATGCCGGGCCGGACCCAATCGCCATAGGCGCTGGGCCAGGCCAGCACGCCGGCGGAATTGCTCAGGCTGGCTGGGCCGTCGAGCCCTGCGGTCGCTTGCGCGAAGGTCTCCAGCTGCTCCTCGGTTCGGCCGGTTTCCGGTTCATCGGCCCGGGCAAAGTGGGTGATCTTGGTCAGGCTGGCGACCTTGTTGCTGGCCTGCAATTCACGCCAGATCTGCGGATACTCAACTGGAGAGAAGCCGGTACGATGCATACCGCTGTCGAGCTTCAACCAGACCTGCAGCGGCCGACTCAGGTTCGCTTCGCGCAGGTCAGCCAACTGTCCGTGGTGATGCACCACCGGCCATAGATCATGGCGGCAGATCAGCTCCAGCTCGGCGGCCTCGAACCAGCCTTCGAGCAGCACTATGGGTTGCCGGTGACCCGCTTCGCGCAGGGCCAGTGCCTCCTCGATCGCCGCGACCGCGAAACCATCAGCATCCTCGTTCAGGGCAGCGGCGCACTCCAGCGCCCCGTGGCCATAGGCGTTGGCCTTGACCACCGCCAGGGCGTTACAGCCGGTCAGGCGTTTGGCCAGACGGTAATTATGGCGCAGGGCCGATAAGTCGATCAGGGCATAGGCTGGGCGCATGGCAGGTCCACAGGCAAGTAAGTACTGAAACGATGGGTGCGGCGGGAGGTCGCTGGCGGCAAGAATAGCAAATTATCCCGACAAAAGCCGCGAGCAATGTCCGCTGCTCCGGCGCCACGGCATGCCAGGGCTTCTGTGGCAGGACAATTGCCGTTATCCTGCCGGTCTGTATTTCCGCTGTGCGACGGAGCTTCCATGTCACGCCACACCATCCATTCCGCCGATTACCCCAACTCCTGGTACCTTGCCTCACGCAACCGCGAGACGCTCTTGCCGATACTGGAAGGCGAGGAACAGGCCGATGTGTGCATCATCGGCGGCGGCTTTACCGGGCTGAATACCGCCATCGAACTGGCCCAACGCGGGCTCTCGGTGGTGCTGCTGGAAGCGCGGCGGATTGGCTGGGGTGCCAGCGGCCGCAACGGTGGCCAGTTGATCCGCGGCGTCGGCCATGACGTCGATCAGTTTGCCGGTGTCATCGGCGCGGAGGGCGTGCGCGATCTCAAGCTGATGGGTATCGAAGCGGTCGACATCGTCCGCGAGCGCGTGGCCGAGTTCGCCATCGATTGCGATCTCACCTGGGGCTATTGCGACCTGGCAAACAAGCCGCGCCATCTCGACGCCTTTCGCGCTGATCGGGACGAGTTGTTGTCGCTGGGCTATCAGCATGAACTGAAAATCGTCGAGCCCGACCAGATGCGCAGCGTGGTCGGCTCTGATCGGTATGTCGGTGGGCTGATCGACATGGGCTCGGGGCACCTGCATCCGCTGAACCTGGCCCTGGGCGAAGCAGCAGCGGCCCAGTCGCTGGGCGTGCGGTTGTTCGAGCGCTCGGCGGTGACCGCCATTGATCATGGCTCGACCATCACCGTGCACACCGACCGAGGACGGGTACGCGCCGCCCAGTTGGTGCTCGCCTGCAACGCTTACCACAGCGGCCTGCAGCGTCGCCTCGATAGCCAGGTCATTGCCGCCGGCAGCTACCTGATCGCCACCGAACCGCTGTCACCCGAACTGGCCGCCGAGCTGATTCCCCAGAACATGGCGCTCTGTGATCAGCGCGTGGCGCTGGATTACTACCGGCTGTCTGCCGATCGGCGTCTGCTGTTCGGCGGTGCCTGCCATTACTCGGGGCGTGACCCGGCGGACATTGCCGCCTACATGCGACCGAAGATGCTCAAGGTCTTCCCGCAGCTGGAGGCCACCCGTATCGATTACCAGTGGGGCGGCATGATCGGCATCGGCGCCAATCGCCTGCCACAGATCGGCCGCCTGCCCGATCAGCCCAACGTGTTCTACGCCCAGGCCTACTCCGGCCACGGCGTCAACGCGACCCACCTGGCCGCCCGCATCCTCGGCGAGGCCATGACCGGCCAGGCCAGTCGCGGGTTCGACCTGTTCAGCCAGGTGCCGCATATGGCCTTTCCCGGGGGCGAACTGTTCCGCTCGCCATTGCTGGCGTTGGGGATGTTGTGGCAGAAGATCAAGGAACAGAGTTTCTGAGGGGGGCGGGGGATCTACCGCTGCACCTCGATCAACCCCCACGGCACCTCAGCCACCCGACAAGGCTGACCACTCAGGTCGATCAGATCGCCGTTACCCGGTACCAGCCCACCGATACCCAGACCGCGGGCAAACTCCATGTGGGCCTGCTGATGGTAAGGCTCGCCATGCACCGGCAGCAGATAGCGCGGCCGCAGCCAACCATATAGCTGGCGCAGATCTTCCTGGGGTGGGTGGCCGGACGCGTGGATGGGGGCCATGTCGTCATCGATGATGTGCACGTCCTGCCTGAGCAGGTTATGCTTGATGCGCTCCAGCGCTTCCTCGTTACCGGGAATCAGCCGTGAGGAGAACACCACGGTATCGCCGGGCGCCAGGGTGAGGTGCGGATGACTGCCCGCCGCCAACCGGCCCAGCGCGGCAGCCGGCTCGCCCTGGCTGCCGGTACAGATCCATAACTGCTGATCGCGCGGCAGAAAACCCAACTCCCAGGGGCCGATAAACCCCGGACGGGCCCGCAGATAACCATGTGCCCTGCCAAAACTGTGCATGCTGACCAGGCTGCGACCGAGCAGGCCGGCGTAACGGCCGGTATCGAAGGCGATTTCCGCCAGGCTGTGCAGCCGTGCCAGGTTGCTGGCAAAACAGGTAACCACCACCCGCTGGGTGCAGGGGCGAATCGCATCCGACAGGCCGTCCTGCACCGCCGCTTCGGATCGGCTGGCGCCACTGCCCGGAGCATTGGTCGAGTCGCCGATCACCACGTCCACGCCTTCACGGCCGATGGCACGCAGCCGTCCCTCGGCGGTCAGTTCACCCACCAGCGGCTGGGCATCGAGCTTCCAGTCGCCGCTGTGGTAGATGCGCTTGCCGGCTACCTGCAAGAGAATGCCGTGGGATTCGGGAATCGAGTGGGTGACGGGTATCCATTCAGCCTGGAAGGCACCGAGCCCGATAGGCTCCAGCGGCCGGATCTCATGCAACGGCGGCCATTCCAGATTCTGCGCCAGCTTGTTGCGGATCAGCCGGGCAGTAAAGGGACTGGCATACAGCGGACAGCCGAGCTGGCGCCACAGGTAGGGAATGGCGCCGATATGGTCTTCATGGCCATGGGTGATCAACAGCGCACTGAGCTTGATATCGTGCTTTTCCAGCGCCTCGATGAGCGGAACGGCCACACGGCTGTCCCCGCTGGGCGTGGACTCCAGGGCGAAGCCACAATCGATGGCGATCCACTCGCCACCGGAGCCGTACAGATACAGGTTAGCCCCAAACATCCCCGCACCGCCCAAGGCCACGAAATACGGGCCGGGCTGGCGGTGCAACTGGTCAAAACGCGGTGCGGGCATGGGGCCTCCAATCAGGGTTCTGCTCTACAGCTTAGCAGGGCGCCTCAGCCGAAGAACCAGTAACACACCCCGATGGCGGTAAGCATACCGGCCAGATCGGCAGTCAGTGCGCAGCCCAGGCCGTGGCGGATGCGGGTGATACCGACCGCGCCGAAATACACCGCGATTACGTAGAAAGTGGTTTCCGTGCTGCCCTGGAAGGTCGCCGACAATAGCGCCGGGAAGCTGTCGACGCCGAAGGTGTCCATGGTCTCGATCATCATTGCCCTCGCGCCACTGCCCGACAGCGGTTTCATGAAGGCGGTGGGCAGGGCATCGATGAAGCGGGTATCCCAGCCGAACCCTTCCGCCAGCCAGCGGATGCCTTCCAGCCCGGCGTCCAGCACGCCACTGGCACGAAGTGCGCCGATGGCCACCAGCATGGCGATGAGAAACGGCAGCAGCGAGATGGTGAAGCTGAAGCCCTCCTTGGCGCCCTCGATGAAGGTGTCATAGACCTTGACCTTGCGCAGGGCCGCCACGCCCAGAAACAGGATGATGATGCCGAACAGGGTCAGGTTACCGACCAGCGACGAGGTGGCAGCCAGCGCCTGGGCGGACATACCGGCGAGGGTGGTGAGTAACAGGCCCAGCGCGGCTGCCCCGCCGAGCAGATAGGCCAGCACCACCGGATCATGCAGGCGCAGGCGCTGCATGAAGGCCACGGTCAGCAGGCCGACCAGGCTGGAAACGGTGGTCGCCAGCAGAATCGGCAAGAACACCAGGGTCGGGTCGGTCGCTCCCTGCTGCGCGCGATACATGAAAATGGTCACCGGCAACAAAGTCAGCGATGAACTGTTGAGCACCAGGAACAGGATCTGCGCGTTGGTGGCGGTATCCTTCTGCGGATTGAGTTCCTGCAGCGAGTGCATGGCCTTGATGCCGATGGGCGTGGCGGCGTTGTCCAGACCGAGGATATTGGCGGCGAAGTTCATACTGATATGCCCCAGCGCCGGATGCCCGCTGGGTACCTCCGGCATCAGCCGGCGGAACAGCGGGTCCAGCACGCGCGCGAGCAGGCGGATCAATCCAGCCTTCTCGGCGATCGCCAGAAAGCCCAGCCACAGGGTCATGGTGCCGACCAATACCAGCACGATCTCGACACTGAGCCGGGCCATATCGAACAGCGCCGCCACCAACCGGCTGAATACCTCGCTGTCGCCCATCCCAAGCCATTGCCAGAGCGCGGCAGCGAAGGCAGCAAGGAAGAAGCTCAGCCAGATTCCATTGAGCATGGGTGGAGTGTTCCTTGGTCAGGGTAGGGTGATCGTGGGGGCGGGGGGTACAGTGAATTCGCTGACGCGGCTGATCTCGGCAAAACTGCCGGGAACCAGTGCCGCCAGTATGGCAGCGGTCTCTGCGTCCGGCAGACCATCATGGCGGGCCGGACGAAAACGCATCTGGAAGGCGGCGATCACATTGCGGGTCGCATTGGTCTGTCCGGGACGCGCCGCCAGGCTGTAACCAAAGCGCTCCAGGGCCATCTCGAACCAGGCCAGGGGCGGCGTCTGGCCGCCCAGCAGATGCTGATACTGCGTTACCCGCGCCGCATCAGGCCAGATGGCTACGCCCGCCTCGGCCAGTTGCCGCCAGGGGAACAGCGGCCCGGGATCAAGTTTGCGCTGCGGTGCTATATCGCTATGGCCAATAACCCGCTCCGGCGGCAGGCCGTGCCGCTGCAGAATGTCCTGCAACAGCGGAATCAGCCGGTCGATCTGCGCCTGATCCCAGGGCTGCCATTGGCGCCCTTCGGAGGTGTCATGGTAGCCGGGGTGCACGATCTCGATGCCGATGGAACTGGCATTGAGCCAGGTGCGGCCCTGCCAGCTACTATCACCGGCGTGCCAGGCACGGCGGTTCTCGTCCACCAGGCGGTAGATGGTCGGCGGATTGGCATCGATCAGGTAATGGCTGCTGACCTCACCCAGGGTCAGGGTATTCAGCGCCCGGGCCGAGTTCGAGGAGGTGTAGTGCAGGATCACATACTGCACGCGGCTATCCTGACCACGGGCGGTATGGCTGGTGTCGATCACCAGGCCACGACTGCAGCCGGCCAGTGCCAGACAGATCAACAGCAGCCCGGAGAGTGTATGAACCGGGCGCGACCAACGCCAGCGCATCAATCTACCGCTGGCGTCGGGAGGTGGCAGAGGCTGGGCGGCAGGCGGATGTGCATGGACACCGGCAGGTGATCGGAGATCGGCTGCGGCAACACGTCCACCTGCTCGATGTTGAGGCTGGGGCTGAGCAAGATGTGATCCAGTACGCGGGCCGGCTTCCAGCTCGGGTAGGTGCCGGGCAGGCTGGCAGTGTGCAGATTGCTGCCGCTCAGCGGTGAGCGCTCCAGCAGGTCTTCGGCATGGGTATTCATGTCCCCCATCAATACCACATGGGCATGATCGGCGATGCGCTCGCGGATGTAAGCCAACTGATTGGCGCGGGTACGGGTGCTTAGCGCCAAGTGCATCATCACTACCAACAGGCTGTCCGGGCCCTGGCCGAAGCTGGTGAGAATCGCACCACGACCGGGCAACATGCCGGGCAGCTTGTGGTCTTCCAGCAGTTTCGGCTGGTAGCGGCTGAGAAACCCGTTGGAGTGCTGGGCGAAGCGCCCGAGATTGCGATTGAGCTGCTGATACCAGAAGGGGAACTGGCTTTCCTTCGCCAGATGCTCCACCTGATTGACGAAGCCCGAACGCAGGCTGCCACCATCGACCTCCTGCAGCGCAACGACGTCGAAGTCGTTGAGCAGCTGGGCGATCTGCCCGAGGGTGTGTTGGCGCCGCGCGTGGGGCAGCACATGCTGCCAGCCACGGGTCAGATAATGATGGTAGCGCTGGGTGTTGATACCCACCTGGATGTTGAAGCTGAGCAGCCGCAATACATCGGGCAGCGGCTGTTCAGTATCACCGCAGGCCCAGTTCGGATTGGTCTGCAGGCAGGCGGGCGCCATGGAACCCTGAGTAGCGCGTCGCCATGGAATATTGCCCGTTGCAATCATCAAAGCATCCTTGGTCAGGAACGTTCCTGATCCACCAGGTATTCTGCGATTTTCAGCATTTCCTCGAAGCTGCCGGCCATGCCGCCTTCGATTCGATATTTGCCGTTGACGATCAGCGTGGGTACGCCAGTGGCGCGATAGGCCTTGGCCAGTCGCTTGGCCTGGCTCATCTTGAGGTTCACGCCGGCGGACGCCCAGGTCTTGCGGAACTCATCTTCATCGACGCCGTATTGTGCCAGCAACTTGACCATGGCATCGGTGTCAGCCAGGCGGTTGCCCTGGTTGTGGATAGCCTGGAATACCGCTGCGTGGGCGTCACCCAGCTGGTTCATGCTTTCCAGAGTGTAGAACAGCTGGCCATGGGTGTCCCAGGCGCCGCCGAAGAAAGCGGGGACGGGACGGAAGTGTACGTCCTCGGGCAGGGTTTTCTTCCACTCGCCGATGATCGGCTCGAAGGTAAAGCAATGACCACAGCCGTACCAGAACAGTTCGGCCACTTCGATCTTGCCCGGCTCCTGGGTCGGCGCCACGGCGGGCAGCTCGACGTAATGCACGCCGGCCTTGTACTGGGTTTCCTGAGCCTGAACCATTGCCAGGCTGCCCATCAGCCATACCAATCCAACAGTCAACAACTTGCGCATGTATCTCTCCAGACAATCTTTCTGTGACATTCAGGCCATCATGATGGCAAAAAGGTTCCCCGGTGCGCTATTCCGCAAGCCGGTTGGGTTTTCTACAGTCGCAAAAAAGGGCAGCCGCAGCCACCCTTTTTTTAACACCAGCTATTGCAGCGCAACTGGGATCAACGCAGACCCTGGATATAGTTCGAAACGGCCTCGATATCCTTGTTGCTCAAACGCGAAGCGATGGTCTGCATGATCATGGCATCACCATCGTTGACCCGGTCGCCTTCACGGAAGTCGGTCAGCTGCTTGGCAGTGTAGGTGGCATGCTGCCCAGCCAGCTGCGGGTAGGCCGCCGGGTCGTTGCCCTGGCCAGTCGGTGAATGGCAACCAGTGCAAGCCGGCAGACCTGTGGCAAGGTCGCCGCCACGGTAGATGGCTTCACCACGTGCCGCCAGCTCGGGATCGGCAACGCCGCGAGCCGGCGTTTGCGCTGCATAAAAAGCTGCAGCGTCAGCCAGGTCCTGATCACTCATGTTAGCCACGATGGCGGTCATTTCCGGCACCACTCGTACGCCTTCCTTGATCTCGACCAGCTGCTTGAGCAGATAGCGCTCGCCCTGACCGGCCAGGTTCGGCCAGTTCGGCATGATGCTGTTACCATCGTTTCCGTGACAGGCTGCACAGACGGCCACCTTGCCCTGACCGGCTTCGGCATCACCCTGCAGCGCATGGGCCGAACCGGCCACACCGAGGGATAACACCAGACTTACAAGTAATTTATTCATCGGCTAATCCAATTACGGCTAAAAGAAAAATCAGGCCTGGTCCGCGTCCGGTCTCGATGACCGCGTTATGTGCAGACAGCCTCGACGCCTGGCAACAGTAATACAGGCCGGCTCGAATAAGCGCCCATGCTAGCCGCCCCTCGGAAGCAGCGCAATGGCCATACTGTCGCAGTGCCTGCCACGATATTAAACCGCGGCATTATATACTAAGCTAGCCGCTGACGTGAATGCATCTAGGGTCTGTTCCCGTTTGACCCTACCACACAAACCGGATATTCCATGCCCCCAGCCACACCGCTCCCCATTCTCTGCCAACAAGCCAGCTTCATCAAAAGCGCCAGCCAGGTCGACCAATGCCCGCCAGACCAGGGTTACGAAGTCGCCTTTGCCGGGCGTTCCAATGCCGGCAAGTCCAGTGCATTGAATACCCTGACCCACGCGCGCTTGGCTCGGACCTCGAAAACCCCGGGGCGCACCCAGTTGATCAACTTCTTCGCCCTCGATGATACCCATCGCCTGGTCGATTTGCCCGGCTACGGCTACGCCAAGGTGCCGCTGGAGTTGAAGGAGCACTGGAAAAAACACCTGGACGCCTATCTTACCCAACGGGATTCGTTGGCCGGCGTGGTGCTGGTGATGGATATCCGCCATCCACTGTCGGCCTTCGACCGCATGATGCTGGATTGGGCGAATGTTGCCGGCCTGCCGGCGCATATCCTGCTGAGCAAGACCGACAAACTGTCCTTCGGCGCGGCCAAGGGCGTGTTGCTCAAGGTGCAGAGCACGGTACGCAAGGAATTCGGCAACCGCGCCAGCGTGCAGCTGTTCTCCTCGCCCAAACGCCAGGGTATCGACGAGGCCCATGCGGTGCTGGAGAGCTGGCTGTACCCCGCCGAAGATACCGAGCAGGACGAAGACCAGCCGGCAGCCACCGAATAACAGGCAAAAAAAACCCCGAACTTCTATGGGGAGGGAAGGTTCGGGGTTCAACAACCGGGCTGTGCTAGGAAAGGGATGCCCGGTATTCTGCCAACACTAAATCACATCTAAGGAGCATGAAGGGCTTGACTGGCCATTCATAGTCTCTGACCGGGCGGTTTCCGGGGAAGTTCCCCGGCCGCTGAAAATTATTTCTTGCCGGTCAATGGGCCTCGTCCCAGTTGTCACCGATGCCGGT
Source organism: Pseudomonas sp. G11-1 (assembly GCF_024031555.1). Lineage (NCBI taxonomy): Bacteria > Pseudomonadati > Pseudomonadota > Gammaproteobacteria > Pseudomonadales > Pseudomonadaceae > Pseudomonas > Pseudomonas sp. G11-1. Next base: position 208,780 of record NZ_QEYQ01000003.1, read on the forward strand.
TTCAACCAGCAGCGGCACGTCCAGCTCAGCCGCGGCGCTCATCCGTTCACACAGGCCGGCGCTGACCTGATCGAGCAGATCCTGGCGGACCTCCAGCACCAGTTCGTCGTGCACCTGCATGACCACCCGGGCATCCAGCCCCGAGCTCTGCAACCAGCGGTCAACCTCGATCATCGCGCGTTTGATGATATCGGCGGCGGTGCCCTGCATCGGTGCGTTGATCGCGGTACGCTCGGCACCCTTGCGCATGGCCTGGTTCTTCGAGTGGATCTCCGGCAGGTACAGGCGCCGACCGAACAGGGTTTCGACGAAGCCCTTCTCCGCCGCCTGGGCGCGGGTGTCTTCCATGTAGCGCAACACCCCGGGATAGCGGGTGAAGTAGCGGTCGATATAATCCTGGGACTGCTTGCGGTCGACACCGATCTGCTTGGCCAGGCCGAAGGCGCTCATGCCGTAGATCAATCCGAAGTTGATCGCCTTGGCGCTGCGCCGCTGGTCGTTGCTGACCTCATCCAGAGCCACGCCGAAGACTTCGGCCGCGGTGGCCCGGTGCACGTCCAGGCCCTTGCGAAAGGCATCCAGCAGGCCTTCGTCCTGGGCCAGATGCGCCATGATGCGCAACTCGATCTGCGAATAGTCCGCGGCCATGATCTTGTAGCCGGGCGGTGCGATGAAGGCCTGGCGGATGCGCCGGCCCTCGGCGCTGCGGATCGGAATGTTCTGCAGGTTCGGGTCGGAGGAGGACAACCTGCCGGTCGCGGTGACCGCCTGGTGATAACTGGTATGGATGCGCCCGGTGCGCGGGTTGATCTGTTCCGGCAGGCGGTCGGTGTAGGTGCTCTTGAGCTTGCTCACCGTGCGGTATTGCATGATCACCTGGGGCAGCTCGTAGCCCTGGTCGGCCAGCTCGGCGAGTACCGATTCAGCAGTGGATGGCTGGCCTTTGGCGGTCTTGGAGATCACCGGCAGGCCTTGCTTCTCGTAAAGGATGGCACATAGCTGCTTCGGCGAGCCGAGGTTGAATTCCTCGCCGGCCAGTTCGAAGGCCTGGCGCTCCAGCGCGACCATCTTGTCGCCCAGCTCGCGGCTCTGGATACCCAGCAGCTTGGCATCGACCAATGCGCCGCTGCGCTCGATGCGGGCCAGCACCGGCACCAACGGCATCTCGATCTGTTCCAGTACCTTGGCCAGGGAGGTGATGCCCTGCAGCTTCTGCCACAGGGTCTGGTGCAGGCGCAGGGTCAGGTCGGCGTCTTCGGCGGCGTAGGGGCCGGCCTGTTCCAGCGCGATCTGGTCGAAGGTCAGCTGTTTTGCGCCCTTGCCGGCAATATCCTCAAACCGCACGGTGCCGGTGCCCAGGTATTTCAGCGCCAGGCTGTCCAGATCGTGGCGGGTGGCCGTGGAGTCCAGCACGTAGGATTCGAGCATGGTATCGAACGCCACGCCCTGCACCTGGATACCGTAATGCGCCAGCACGTTCATGTCGTACTTGGCATGTTGCGCGACCTTGCGCTTGCCCGGATCTTCCAGCACGGGCTTGAGCGCCGCCAGCACCTGGTCGCGGTCGAGTTGGTCAGGCACACCCATGTAATTGTGGGCCAGTGGCACATAAGCCGCTTCGTGGGGGCTGACCGCAAAGGAGATGCCGACCAGGTCCGCCTGCTGGGCATGGATGCTGGTGGTTTCGGTATCGAAGGCGATCAGCGTGGCGTTCTGCAGCCGGTTGAGCCAGATATCGAAGCGCGCCTGGTCGAGAATGGTCTCGTATTCCGGCTCGACCGCCTCCGCCTGGTTCGGCGCCTCCACCGCCTCGCCGGCAGCTTTCGCCTCGCGCAGCAGATCGTCGAGCCAGTTCTTGAATTCCAGCTTGCGATACAGCTCGATCAGCGCTTCGCGGTTGGGCTCGGTCGGATGCAGGGCGTCGACCCGCACGTCCAGCTCCACATCCACCTTGATGGTCGCCAACTGGTGGGACAGATAGGCCATGTCCTTATGTTCGAGCATCTTCTCCGCCAGCTTCTTGGCACCGCGGATCGGCAGCTCGGCAATTTTGTCCAGGTTGGCGTAGATCACATCCATGCCGCCGCCCAGGCCGGTCAGCAGACCCAACGCGGTTTTCTCGCCCACCCCCGGTACGCCGGGGATGTTGTCTACCTTGTCGCCCATCAGCGCCAGGTAATCGATGATCAGCTCGGGGCCGATACCAAACTTCTCACGCACGCCATCCGCATCCATCACCGTGCCGGTCATGGTATTGACCAGGGTGATGTGGTCGTCGACCAGCTGCGCCATGTCCTTGTCACCCGTGGAAATCACTACCGGACAGCCCAGCGCGGCGCTCTGCCGGGCCAGGGTACCGATCACATCGTCGGCCTCGACACCATCGATGCACAGCAGCGGCAGGCCAAGGGCCTTGACGCTGGCATGCAGCGGCTCGACCTGCAGGCGCAGATCGTCGGGCATGGGTGGGCGATGGGATTTGTAATTCTCGAACAAGGCATCACGAAAGGTCGGCCCCTTGGCATCGAAAACCACCGCAAAAGGGCTGTCCGGGTACTGTTTGCGCAGGCTCTTGAGCATATTGAGCACGCCCTTGACCGCGCCAGTGGGCTTGCCGGTGGAGGTGGTCAACGGCGGCAACGCGTGGAAGGCCCGATACAGATAGGAGGAGCCGTCAACGAGAATCAGCGGGGCAATGGAGTCAGTCATGCGTCAGGTCAGCGTTCCAGAAGAAAAAGGGGCTAGAATGACCTTAACGTCATTCCACTAAAGGACAAGGTTAACATGACACGCATGATTGGCCGCGGGTTGGCTGCACTGACATTGATCGCCAGTTTCGCCGTAATGGCACAAGAACCGCCACTCACCGGCGAGCCGGATGTGACCATTCGTCAGGAGGGCGACAAGACCATCGAGGAGTACCGCATGAACGGCTTCCTCTATGCGATCAAGATCACGCCGAAGAACGGTGCGCCCTATTTTCTGGTCGCCGTGGACGATGATGGCAACTTCACCCGGGCCGACAACCCCAACGGCCTGCGCATTCCCTCATGGAAGATCTTCGAGTGGTAAGGCGCTGACATGTCGGTATTCACTCCGGTCGAGCGACCTGAACTGGAAGACTTTCTGCAGCGCTTCGAGCTCGGCCGGCTGATCGATTACAGCGGCATCGCCGGCGGCACCGAGAACAGCAACTTCTTCGTCGCCACCGAGCGGGGCGAATACGTGTTGACCCTGGTCGAACGTGGCCCGATCGCCGAACTGCCGTTTTTCATCCAGTTGCTCGACCGCCTGCAGCAGGCTGGCTTGCCGGTGCCCTATGCCCTGCGCGACCGCAGCGCTATCGCCCTGCATCGTCTCAATGATCGACCGGCATTGTTGCAGCCAAGGTTGCCGGGGCGGCATATCGATACCCCGGATGCCAGCCATTGCCAGGCGGTCGGCCAGACGCTGGCGCGACTGCATGATGCCACGGCGACCAGCGGTCTGCTGCGCCCAAGCGATCGGGGACTGGCGTGGATGACCACCGAGACCCGGGCGCTGCTTGAGCGCTGCGAGCCGCGGGCCCGCGCCACGCTGCATGCCATGCTGCCGGTATTGGACCGGCTGCGTCAGCAACGACCGATACTGCCCGAGGCGGTACTGCATGGGGACCTGTTCCGCGATAACGTGCTGTTCGATGGCCATCACCTGACCGGCATCATCGATTTCTACAATGCCTTCAGCGGCTGGACGCTGTATGACGTCGCCATCTGCGTGAATGACTGGTGCCTGGCAGACGAGGGCGGCCTGGACGAACGGCGCACCGAAGCGCTACTGGCCGGTTATGCCAGCCACCGACGCTTTACCCCCTTGGAAGCGGAACACTGGCCTGACCTGCTACGCCTGGCGGCGCTGCGCTTCTGGTTATCACGGCAGCTGGCCGCCGACCGTCATGCCGAACACAGCGGTGTGCTGATCAAGGAGCCGACGCACTTCCAGCGGCTGCTGGAGGCGCATGGGACTATTGCGGTGGGGTTGCCATTGGCGCTGTAACCACGCCTTCTGAAACCATGGGGTGTCGAGTTCCCTCTCGACACCGGCCAGCGGCTCAGTAGCGCGCCAGCCAATGGGCATAGGGCGCAGGCAGGGTCGCCCAGGATGCCTTTTCAAGCTTGAGTTCCCGGGCGGCGTAGTAGGCCCAGTGCGGGTTGGCCAGATGTGCCTTGCCGACCATGACCAGGTCCAGTTGGCCATCCTGTACCGCTTTTTCCGCAATATGCGGCTCACCGAAGCCCCAGGCCGAGGCAACCGGAATACCCGCTTCGCGACGTACCCGCTCGGCGATGGGGCCCATAAAGGCTGGCGCCCAGGGAATCCGTGCCTCGGGAATGTTGAAGCCGATGCTGACGCTCATCAGATCCAGTCCACCTTCCTTGAAGCGGCGGGTCAGGTCGATGGACTCGGTCAGGGTCTGCTCGTCGTTGCCATCAAATTCCAACACGCCAAAGCGCATGGTCAGTGGCAGATGCGCTGGCCATACCTCGCGCACCGCAGCGAAGGTTTCACGCAGGAAGCGACTACGGTTCTCGTAGTTGCCGCCATAGGCATCGGTGCGCTGATTGGAATGCTCGGAGAAGAAGCTCTGCGCCAGATAGCCATGGGCAAAGTGCAGCTCAAGCCACTCGAAACCGACTTCCAGCGCGCGCCGGGCAGCAGCGACGAAGTCATCACGTACCCGGGCGATATCGTCCAGGGTCATTTCCTGCGGCTGCTTGCTCAGGTTTGCGCCAAAGGCAATGGGGGAGGGCGCGATGGTCTGCCAGCCGCGCGCGTCGTCGTTGGCGATGTGGTCGTCCCCTTCCCAGGGATTATTGGCACTGGCCTTGCGACCGGCGTGGGCGATCTGGATGCCCGGCACGCCTCCGTGCTGCTTGATTGCCCGGACGGTCGGAATGAACGCCTGGGCCAATTCATCGTTCCAGATACCGGCGCAATCGGGAGTGATGCGCCCTTCCGGCGCCACGGCAGTGGCTTCGACAATGACCAGGCCGGCTCCACCGCGGGCCATGCCGGCATAGTTCTGCAGATGCCAGTCGTTCACCAGTCCATCGACGGCGCGGTACTGACACATGGGAGGTACGGCAATCCGATTGCGCAGGGTGATGTCCTTCAGGGTGAAGGGCTGGAATAACGCGGACATGAACAATTCCTGTGATGGGGATGAGTTGTTCGATTTTATTCGAACAATGGATCAAAGACAAACCCCAAGGTAGAATTATTGTCATGAGACCTTTCAAACATCCTGCTCCCGATCAGTTCGTACTCGAGCGTGTGCTCTATGCGCTGAGTGATCCGGTGCGTCTGGAAGTCGTGCAACGCCTGGCCCAGGTAGCCGAGGCCAGTTGCGGCGAACTGGACGGTGGCCGGCCCAAATCGAGCATGTCCCACCACTTCCGGGTGCTTCGCGACGCGGGCCTGGTCTGCACCTATGGCGTAGGCACCAGCCATATGAATTCCCTGCGCCGGGAAGAGATGGACAGCCGCTTCCCCGGGTTGCTCACCGCCATTCTGGGTAACAAGGGGACCTGAAGCCGGGGCGGGCTTGCGCCGCCCGGCTTGCCTTTCGCCAGCCGCCGCTCAGGTCTGAAAGCGGGTCACCAGCTCGTTGAGTTCCACTGCCAGGCGTGACAGCTCGCGACTGGCAGCGCTGGTCTGCTCAGCGCCAGCGGCTGTCTGGGTCGAAAGATCCCGGATATTCACCAGATTACGATCGACCTCATTGGCCACCTGGGCCTGCTCCTCGGCAGCGCTGGCAATAACCAGGTTGCGCTCATTGATCTGGCTGACGGCAGCAGATACCAGCGCGAAGGCATCACCGGCCTGCTGCGACTGTTGCCGGGTACTGGCGGCCATGGTATCGCTGATCTGCATGGCCGCCACGGTGCGCTCGCTGCCCTGCTGGATATTGCCGATCATCGCCTCGATTTCTGCGGTCGACTGCTGAGTACGATGGGCCAGCGCACGCACCTCGTCGGCCACTACCGCAAATCCCCGGCCATGTTCACCTGCGCGAGCCGCCTCGATGGCGGCATTCAGCGCCAGCAGATTGGTCTGCTCGGCCACGGCGCGAATCACATCCAGCACGCCGCTGATGTGCTGCGCATGGCTGGCCAGCGCCTCGACCTCCTTGGCCGTGGAGTGGATATTGTCCGACAGCTGCTGCATGCTGATCTGGGTCTGGGCGATCTGTTCACCGCCCTGATTGGCGCTCGCCGCAGTGCTCTGGGATTGCTCGGAGGTCTGCACGGCGTTGCCGGCGACTTCTTCCACCGCCGCGCTCATTTCATTGACCGCTGTGGCTGCCTGCTGAATTTCATCATTTTGTCGCTGCAGGCTGCGGGTCGCATCTTCGGTGACCGCATTCAGCTCCTCGGCGGCCGAGGCCAGTTGCGAGGAAGAGTTGGCGATACCCTGGATGGTGTTGCGCAACTTGCCCTGCATATCTGCCAGAGCCCTTAGCAGTCGAGCCGCTTCGTCGCGGCCGGTCACGTGAATCTGCTGGGTCAGGTTGCCGGTGGCTATCACCTCGCTGACTTGCAGCGCCTGCCGGATCGGCGCAATGATGCTGCGGGTCAGCAGCCAGGCCAGCAGCAGCGTCAACGCCGTGGCTATCACAATGGCCAGGATGACCTGGCGGATCGCGGACTGATAACTCTGCTCAGACTGCGCCGCGGCGGTATTGGCGCCGGCAATAATCAACGTCTCCAGCTGAATCAGTTGGGCGGTGGCGGCATCGGCAATGGGGTTGAGTTGCTGATCGAGTATCTGCAATGCCCGCTCGCGATTGCCGGCATCCAACTCAACGGCCATCTCACCCGCCACGGTCATGTAGTTCAGCCGCTGTTGATGATAATCATCGAAAATGCGCTGCGGATGAGGTGAGGTGATGGCCTGATCGAGAGCAGCCTCCGCTTCCATCAGGTTCTGCTCCAGCGTGCCCATACGCTGGCGTTGTTGGCGGATGTCCTGCGGGTCGGTGGACAGCAGCGAGCGCAGGGCATATATCCGATACCGCATGAAGTTCTGATTGAGACTGTTCAGCTCCTGCAGGTTGGGCAGCCATACCTGCTCTATTTCTATCGTCTGGTCGTGAATACTGCTGGTCTCGCGAAGTGCCATGAAACCCAACAACAGAACGACGACAGCCATGGCAACGAAGCCGCCAGTCAACCGGGCGGCAATCGAGATATTGCGCAAATTAATCATGCACCTTTTCCTGTCAGCAGGTGTATACGGAAAAACACCCCATGCTTCGCTTTCAACATGGGGTGCTTTGGATACCTCTATATCGGCCCGGCTAGCCTGAAGCTTGAGCCGGGCGCAGAACGGAGCGACAGGAGGATCGGAACAGGATCAGAGTGCTTCGAGACAGTCGGCCAGGGCATTGCCCAGGGATTCAAGCAGTTGCTCGTAGCTGCCGGAGCTCGCAGAAATAGTGGTCCCCATCGGGTCCAGTTCAGCCTCATGTACCGGCATGCCGGCGCTCAGGGTGGCGAGACGCTCGGCGGGGAACTGCGGTTCCCGGAAGACACAGCTCGGACCGGCAGCGGCCAGCTGTTGGCGCAGCTCATGCAGATGCCGAGCACCGGGCTGCAGCTCCATCGACAGGGTGAATACGCCGAGCGGCCGCAGACCGACGCTGTCTTCCAGATAGCCATAGGCATCATGAAAAACGAAATAGGGCTTGCCGGCCAGGGGCTGCAGGCGTTGTTGCAGCTGCGCCTGCAACTGATCGAGTCGCTGGCTGAACTCAGCTGCGTTACGCTGCATTCGATCGGCATGCTCAGGATACAATTGCGCCAGATCGACAGCCATCCAGCGGGCAATCTGGCTGGCGTTAGCGGCGGACAGCCAGATATGCGGGTCCAGGCTCCCCGGCGCGTGTTGGTGATCGCCATGGTCATGCGTGCCGTGGTCATGGTCATGGTCATGGTCATGGTCATGGTCATGGTCATGGTCATGATTGTTGTCGGCGTGCTGCGCTCCATCAAAGCTGCGCAGGGTCAGACCGGGAACCTGGTCCAGCCGGCGGGCGGCGGACTGAGTGTCGAGCAGATTCTGCAGAAAGCGCTCCAGTTCCGGGCCCACCCAGTAAAGGCGGTCGGCCGCGGCGATCTGCCGTCGGTCGGATGGACGCAGAGCATAATTGTGCGGCGAGGCCGTTGGCGGCAGCAGTACTTCAGGCTCGGCGATACCGTCCAGCACAGCGGCGGCTATCAATTGCAACGGCTTGACGCTGGTAAGCACGCTGGGTGTAGCAGCCGTCACGGGAAAAGACAGGCTCAGCCCGCAGGCCAGGGCAAGCAGGAAACGCAGGATCATCGGACATACCTCGGATGTAGAATTGTTATATAATAACAGTCATCGTCAAATTCGCTATAGGGCCCGCATGAACAAATTCGTTTTGCCGGAACACCCCCACTGTCCCCATGACCACAGCCAGTGCGTCAGCGATGCGCTGAGCGCCGCCGAGCAGGTCTGCGAGCGGGCCGGGGCAAGACTGACCGCGCTGCGCAAGCGCGTACTGGAACTGGTCTGGCAAAGCCATCGACCGCTGGGCGCCTATGATCTGCTGGAAACCCTGGCGCGTGAGGACGACCGCAGGCCGGCACCGCCAACGGTTTACCGCGCACTGGACTTCCTGCAGGAGCAGGGACTGGTGCACCGCATCGCGTCACTGAACGCTTTTATCGGCTGCGCGAGTCCGGAACACACCCACCAGGGCCACTTCCTCATTTGCCGCAATTGTCGGGTCGCCATCGAGCTGGACCAGTCGCTGATCCATCCGGCCATTGCCAAGGTCGCAGACCAGATGGATTTTTCTGTGGAAGCGGAAACCGTGGAAATCGCCGGCCTGTGCAGTCAGTGCCGGGAGGCGGCATGAGCGATACGCTGCTCAGTCTCAGCCGAATCGGTCTGCAACGGCATGGCAATGCCATTCTCGAAGACATTTCCCTGCAGGTACGTCGTGGCGAGATCGTCACGCTGATTGGCCCCAATGGGGCCGGCAAGACCAGCCTGGTGCGTATCGTCCTCGGCCTGCTCAAGGCCGACAGTGGCAAGCTCCAGCGTCAGCCGCGTCTGCGGATCGGCTATATGCCGCAGAAATTGCAGATCGATGCCACCCTGCCGCTGACGGTGCTGCGCTTTCTGTTGCTGGCGCCCGGCGTCAAGCGCGCCGCTGCGCTGACCGCGCTGGAAGAAGTCGGTGCAGCTCACCTGGCGCAACGCCCGCTGCAGCAGGTATCCGGCGGTGAGCAGCAACGCATTCTGCTGGCCCGTGCTCTGCTGCGCCAACCTGACCTGCTGGTACTGGATGAGCCGGTGCAGGGAGTGGATGTGAATGGCCAGATCGAGCTGTATCAGTTGATCACCCGACTGCGCGATCGTTACGGCTGCGGGGTGCTGATGGTCTCCCATGATCTACATCTGGTGATGGCGACAACCAATACGGTGGTCTGCCTGAACCGCCATGTCTGCTGTTCCGGCCGGCCGGAACAGGTCAGTACCGACCCGGCCTTCGTCGCCCTGTTCGGCGAACAGGCCAGCGCCCTGGCCGTCTACAACCATCACCACGACCACAGCCATGACATGCATGGCGAAGTCATCGACGCTCCCCATCATCATCCGGACGGATCTACCTGCAAACATGCCTGACTTTCTTTTCTATGCGTTATTGGCGGGGCTCGGGCTGGCGCTGGTGGCGGGCCCGCTGGGCTCCTTCGTGGTGTGGCGGCGCATGGCCTATTTCGGCGACACCCTGGCCCATTCCGCCTTGCTTGGTGTGGCGCTGGGCATACTGCTGCAGCTCAACCTGACCCTGGCGGTAACGGCCGGATGCGTATTGCTGGCAGTATTGCTGGTGGCCATGCAGAACCGCAAATGGCTGGCCAGTGACACCCTGCTGGGGATCCTGGCCCACAGCACCCTGTCACTGGGTATCGTGGTGCTGGCGCTGACCGACAATGTGCGAGTGGACCTGCTGGCCTACCTGTTTGGTGACTTGCTGGCGATCACCTCGGCGGATCTGAACTGGATGCTCGGCGGACTGGTGGTCGTCATGGTGTTGCTGGCCTGGTTGTGGCGGCCATTGCTGTCAGTAACCGTGCATGAGGAGCTGGCGCGGGTCGAAGGCCTTCCGGTCAGCGGCATTCGCCTGGCATTGATGCTGCTGATCGCCATCGTCATTGCGGTGGCGATGAAGGTGGTGGGCGTGCTGTTGATCACTTCGTTGTTGATCATCCCGCCGGCCGCCGCTCAGCGCCACGCACGCACGCCGGAACAGATGGCGGTTGGTGCCAGTTGTCTGGGTTGTGTTGCAGTGCTCGGCGGGCTGGCGTTGTCGTGGAATCTGGATACGCCAGCCGGGCCGTCGATCGTGGTAAGCGCAGCAGGGCTGTTCATGCTGTCACTGCTGATACCGCGCCGGGCGTAAGCAACAGTTGATGCTCAGCCGCGCTGCCGCAGCGAGGCCAGCACCGGGGCGGTGTCAGGGCGCACACCGCGCCACAGGAAAAAGGCTTCCGCGGCCTGTTCCACCAGCATGCCCAGGCCGTCGATGCAGCGCGCTGCACCCTGCTCGGCGGCCCAGCGATTGAAGACCGTCGCCTCACTGGCATACATCATGTCGTAGCACCAGGTGTGCCCCGGACGGATCAGGCTGGGGGGCAGCGGCGGTAGCTGGCCGTCCAGGCTGGCGGAGGTGGCATTGATGATCAGGTCCACTGATTCCTCCAGCCAGTCGAAGCCGGCCGCGCTGATCGGACCCTGGTCCTTGAATAGCATGGCCAGCTGTTCGGCCTTCTCCACCGTACGGTTGACCACGCACAGCTGCGCCGGCCCGGCTTCGAGCAGAGGCTGGATGACGCCCCGCGCGGCACCACCGGCGCCAATCAGCAAGATCCGCTTGCCGGCCAGCGGCAACCCGGCGTTATGCTGAATATCCCGCACCAGGCCCTTGCCATCGGTGTTGTCGCCCAACAGGCTGCCGTCGTCCAGACGCTGGATGGTATTCACCGCACCGGCCCGTTCGGCTGCCGGCGTGCGGCTATCGACCAGCGCCCAGGCCTGTTCCTTGAAGGGGACGGTCACATTGACGCCACGACCCTCTTGCAGAAAATCCCGCAGAGTGCCGGCGAAATCATCCAGCGGCGCCAACAGCGCCTCGTACTGCAGCTGCTCGCCGGTCTGCCGGGCGAACAGGCCGTGGATCAATGGTGACTTACTGTGAGCGATCGGGTTGCCGATCACGGCATAGCGGTCCATCAATTCGCCCCCTTCAGCCAGTCGCGCGGCGGCAGAAACTCGGTCAGCAGGCGCGCTTCGGCACTGCCCGGCTCAGGCTCCCAGTTATAGCCCCAGCGCACGGTCGGCGGCAGCGACATAAGAATCGACTCGGTGCGCCCACCCGACTGCAGGCCGAACAGCGTGCCCCGGTCCCAGACCAGGTTGAATTCGACGTAACGGCCGCGACGATATTCCTGGAAGGCCTTCTGCTGCTCGGTCCAGGCGGTATGACGACGACGCTCGATGATCGGCAGGTAGGCTTCGAGATAGGCATCGCCGATGGCGCGCATGAATTCGAAGCAGCGCTCGAACCCCCATTCGTTGAGGTCATCGAAGAATAACCCGCCGATGCCCCGAGCTTCGTCGCGGTGGCGCAGATAAAAGTAGTCATCGCACCACTTCTTGTAACGCGGATAGACCTCGTCACCGAAGGGCGCGCAGGCATCGCGGGCGATGCGATGCCAATGGATGCAGTCTTCCTCGCTGGCGTAATAGGGCGTCAGATCGAAACCGCCGCCGAACCACCAGACCGGCTCGGCGCCTTCCTTCTCGGCAATGAAAAAGCGCACGTTGGCGTGGGACGTGGGCACATGGGGGTTGTCCGGGTGCATCACCAGGGATACGCCCATGGCCTGGAAGCTGCGCCCAGCCAGCTCCGGCCGATGGGCCGTGGCCGATGGCGGCATGCCGTCGCCAAAAACATGGGAGAAACCGACGCCGCCCTTTTCCAGCAGCGCGCCGTTTTCCATAATCCGCGAACGGCCACCGCCGCCACCGGGGCGCTCCCAGCTGTCCTCGACGAACCGGCCACGGCTGTCAGCCTGCTCCAGTGCCGCGCAGATGCGATCCTGCAGGTTCATCAGATAATCTTTGACGGCAGCCACATCGGTAGCATCGGGAATCGTATTCATCAGTGACTCTCTCAGGCTGAGCGGATGACGGTATCGGTTTGCAGATCCCTGATGATACTGGGATTGCGCTGCGCACCCAAAGCACCGGGCACGATATCGTCCAGGCGATCATGGAAATATTGCTCTACGCGCAGGCGTGTGCGGGCCGCCGGCCGGCCGGCGGGATTGGCTGAGGTGGAGACCAGCGGGCCGGCCGCGGCCGTCAGCTGACGAATCAGCGGATGGTCGCTGACGCGCAGGGCGACGGTGGCGTGGTTACCGGTAATCCATGGCGGCAGACGGCCCTGGTGCGGAACCAGCCAGGTATTCGGTCCGGGCCAGGACAATTGCAGTTTAGCCAACTGACTGTGCGGCAGATCCCACAGCAGGAATTCGAACTGCTCGGCACTGCCGGCGACCAGAATCAGGCCCTTTTCTACCGGTCGCTGCTTGAGCCACAGCAACCGCTCCACCGCCTCGGCTTTCCACGGATTGCAGCCCAACCCCCAGACCGCCTCGGTTGGATAGGCGATCACCCCTCCAGCCTGCAGCACCCTTCGTATCTGCCCCAACCGCCAACCCGCCAGCATAGTCCACCTCTTTGATTTGCGAGAGGCGACATTAGCCGAGCCAGCGGCCGGGCTCAAGGAAGTATTGCACTCAGCGAGTGCCGGTCAGCTGGCCACTGCGGGAATAACCGTGGGGCGTGTGTTGCACATAGCCGCTCAATTCAAGCTCCATCAGCCCCTGCAGCACCTGGTGAACCGGCAGGTTGCTTTGTCCGGCCAGCCAATCAGCCGTTACCGGATCATGGCCGATCCAGCGCCACAAGGGATGCCGGATGTGCTCGGTGACGGGCGGCTCGTCCGCTGCGGCAATGGCGTCGCGCAGCGGCAGGTGCAACACGCTGAGGATATCAGCGGTGGTTTCCACCAGGGTGGCACCATCGCGCAGCAGGCGATGGCAACCGCGGGCCTGCGGATTGTGGATCGAGCCCGGCATGGCGAACACCTCGCGATTCTGCTCCATGGCCAGCCGGGCAGTGATCAGTGAGCCGCTGTTGAGGCTGGCCTCGACCACCAGAGTGCCCATACTCAGGCCACTGATAATGCGGTTGCGCAGAGGAAACAGACCAGCATGCGGGGCGGTGCGCGGGGGCTGTTCAGAAACCAGCGCGCCGCCGGCGGCGACAATCGCATCGGCCAGTCGGCGATGCCGCCGTGGATAGCAATTATCCAGCCCCGTGCCCCATACCGCGATAGTCTGCCCGCCGGCATCCAGCGCACCCTGGTGAGCTGCGCCGTCGATGCCCAGCGCCATGCCGCTGGTGATGACCAGGCCGCTGTCGGCGAGGCTGTGGGCAAAGGCCCGGGCGGTGGCGGCACCCTGCGGACCGGGATGGCGGGTGCCGACCATGGCCAGTTGCGGGTCCGCCAACAGCGCCGGCTCGCCCTGCACGAACAGCACCAGCGGCGGATCGGTGATTTCCCGCAGTAGCGGCGGGTACGCCGGATCGTCGAAGGTCAGCAGATGGCAGCCCGGTTGCTCTAGCCACTGCAGGCTCTGCTCGACACGCTCCAGTATCGGACTATCGCCCTGCTGGCATTGCAGGATGGCGTTCTGGGTGCGCCGATTCAGCCCCAGGCTACCTAGGGTCAGCACATCAGCGCCGAATATCCGGATGGGGTCGGGATGCTGGTCGAGCAACTCGCGCCGCACGGCAGGGCCCAGCCCGAGCATGCTCAGGGCCAGCCAGGCTTGCCGGCGGTCGGTCAGATCGAGGGGCATGGAATCAGCCTTCTGCGGAACGAATGAAGGGCTGAGAACGGCACACACCCCCGCCCGAAAACGGGCGGGGGTGTGATCATCAGGGATTGCGGATCTTGTCCATGATTGCCAGCTGGCGCTGGGCGTTGAGCACGATGCCGTAGCTCATGCGGTCATAGACGCGGAATACCATCAACAGGCCGGCGCGCTCGTCGGGCAGTTGCACCCGCTCGTTCTGCACCCGGTCGCGAACCACTTCGCCGGTCTTGTAGATCGCCAATACGTTGCCTTCCTGCAGATTGTCGCGGGCACCCTTGTTGAGAATGACCACGTCATACTGGCCAATCTGGGTCACACCGTTGGGCACGTCGAGAATCAGGCCATCGATTTCATCTTCCGGATCGCTGGGGAAGAAGGTGGAGGCCACAGCCCGCTCTTCGGTCTCCAGCAGGCGGTCACCGATGCGCACTTCCTGGCGGCTGCGGGTGACCATCAGCGTGGTGATATCGCGCTCGGTGGCAAGCACGTCGGCGTTACCGATTTCCTGGGCGTGGATGCCGAGGAAGTCGCCACTCTGCGGATCGGTATAGGCCTTGCCACGGCGATAAAGGCCGAAGGCGGGGATGGTTTCATCTATATCACCACGGGCATAGACGCGATTGCCGGCACCGGCTACCACGCTTTCCGCTTCACCGCCGATGACATAGGGCGCGGCTTCCAGCTGCTCGGCGTCATCCATGATGCGTCCGGCATTCAGGAACGCGTTGATGGCTTCCAGCGGAATGGTCGGAATGGCTTCGGCCACAGCCGAGGACCGCACGGTAGGCGACAGCTTGATGGTACCACCCTGGCCGCGGTCAACCATCAGCCGTGGCTGGCCATCAATGTACACCAGCGATATGATGTCGCCGGGGTAGATGAGGTGGGGGTTGTTGATCTGCGGGTTGGCGTGCCAGATTTCCGGCCACTTCCAGGGCAGATTGAGAAACCGACCAGCAATATCCCACAGGGTATCGCCTCTGACTACCTGGTAACGCTCGGGGTGGTTTTCCCTGAACACCGACTCCTGGGCCTGCACCAGAATGCTCATCGAGAGCAGCAACAGGCCGAGTAATGTTTTCCTCATGACATGAATCCCTTTATTATAGAGGCCAGCACCCAAGGTCCCGCGCCTTCTCCGGCACGTGAACCAGCTATACTTCCAAGCTGCGTGCATATTAGCAGCACCTTACGAAACAGTTCTACAACGTGCATCACAAACCGACATGGCCATATTGAATATTTTAGAATTTCCCGATCCCCGGCTGCGTACCATCGCCAAGCCGGTCGACGTTGTTGATGAGCGCATCCGGCAACTGGTCGATGACATGTTTGAAACCATGTATGAAGCCCCAGGGATTGGACTGGCTGCGACACAGGTCAACGTGCATGAACGCGTCATTGTCATCGATCTCTCGGAAGACCGCAGCGAACCGCGGGTTTTCATCAATCCGGAGCTGGAGCCACTGACCGAGGATCTCGAAGAGATGCAGGAAGGTTGCCTCTCGGTACCCGGTTTCTACGAGACGGTCATCCGCCCCGAGCGCGTCCGGGTCAAAGCGCTGGACCGTGACGGCCAAGCCTTCGACATCGTTTGTGAAGGCCTGCTGGCGGTCTGCATCCAGCATGAATGCGATCACCTGAATGGCAAGCTGTTCGTGGATTATCTGTCCAACCTCAAGCGTGACCGCATCCGCAAGAAACTGGAGAAGCTGCATAAGGCGCAGGCCAACGCCTGAGCCCTTCAGGTCAGAAGGCTTGCTCCGGCAAGCCTTTTCTTTACCCGGATGATCCCTCGGTAACCGCTTGCCGAGCCAACAAGGCCATTTCATGAACAGCTCTGATCTTCGCATCGTTTTCGCCGGCACCCCGGAATTTGCCGCCGCCCATCTGCAGGCGCTGCTGCAAGCCGGCCTGAATATCGCCGCCGTCTACAGCCAGCCGGACCGGCCGGCCGGGCGCGGTCAGAAGCTGGCCATGAGCGCGGTCAAAACGCTGGCGCTCAAACATGAGCTGCCGGTGTACCAACCGGTTTCCCTGCGTGCGCCCGAGGCCCAGGCCGAACTGGCCGCGCTGCAGCCGGATCTGCTGGTCGTCGTCGCCTACGGCTTGATCCTGCCCCAGGCGGTACTGGACATCCCGCGGCTGGGTTGCATCAACAGCCATGCTTCGCTGTTGCCACGCTGGCGCGGTGCCGCGCCCATTCAGCGGGCCATCGAAGCCGGTGACAGCACCAGCGGCGTGACCGTGATGCGCATGGAGGCGGGGCTGGATACCGGGCCGATGCTGCTCAAGGTGAACACACCGATCAGCGCCGCGGATACCGGCGGCAGTCTGCACGACCGCCTCGCCGAGCTGGGACCACAGGCGGTACTGCAGGCCATTGATGGCCTGGCCGCCGGGACACTGGACGGCGAGGTGCAGGATGATGACCTGGCTACCTACGCACACAAGCTCGGCAAGACCGATGCGCGCATCGACTGGGCCCGCCCGGCGACCGAACTGGATCGCCTGATCCGCGCCTTCAATCCCTGGCCGCTGGCCCATGCCCGCTGGCAGGATCAGCCGCTGAAAGTCTGGGCGGCCCAGCCGGAAGCCGGTACCGGCCAGCCCGGCGAAATTCTCGATTGCAGCAAGCAGGGCCTGCTGGTCGCCTGCGGTGACGGCGCCCTGCGCCTGACCCGGCTGCAACTGCCCGGTGGCAAGCCGCTGGCCTTTGCCGATCTGTACAACGCCCGGCGCGAGCAGTTCGCCCCAGGCCAGTTGCTGGCCAACGGTCAATGAGTCCGCGCCTGGCCGCGGCCAATGCGCTGGCTACCGTGATGGCCGGCAAGGCATCACTGGGTAGCAGCCTGCCGGCACAGCTCAAGCAGGTAGTGCCGCGTGACCATGCCCTGGCCCGGGAGCTGGCGCTGGGTACCGCGCGCTGGTTTCAGCGCCTCGATGGCCTGGCCGGTCACCTGTTGCAGAAACCGCTGAAAGCCGCCGACCGCGACCTGCATGTCCTGCTGCTGATCGGCATGTACCAGTTGCTGTATACCCGGGTACCACCCCATGCAGCCATTGCCGAGACCGTGCAGCTGGCCGTCACCCTGAAGAAAACCTGGGCCAAGGGCATGCTCAATGCCGTACTGCGTCGTACCCAGCGCGAGGGTGTCGCCCTGCTGACAGAACTGGAGCACGACCCGGTGATTCGCGTCTCCCATCCGCGGTGGCTGCAGAAGACCTTCAAGCAGGTCTGGCCACAGCACTGGGAAGCGCTCTGTGCGGCCAATAATCTGCACCCACCGATGACCCTACGGGTCAATCGGCGGCAGACCAGCCGCGATGCCTATTTGCAAGAGTTGCAGCAGGCCGGCATCGCGGCCACGCCCTGCCCGTTCAGCGCCGACGGGGTAACCCTGGCTCAGGCCTGTGATGTGCAGCAGCTGCCCGGTTTTGCCACCGGCGCGGTCAGCGTGCAGGACGAGGCGGCTCAGCTGGCGGCGCCGCTGCTGGAGCTGCAGCCCGGCCAGCGGGTACTGGACGCCTGCTGCGCCCCCGGCGGCAAGACCTGCCATATTCTCGAATTGCAGCCCGGGCTGCAGGAAGTCGTTGCGCTGGATCTGGAGCCGGCCCGGCTCGAACGGGTGCGAGACAATCTGCAGCGCCTGGGCCTGAGTGCAACTCTCAAGGCGGCCGATGGGCGCGATCTGGACGCCTGGTGGGATGGGCAGCCCTTCGATCGCATTCTGCTGGATGCGCCCTGCTCGGCCACCGGCGTGATCCGTCGCCATCCCGATATCAAGCTGACCCGCCAGCCGGACGACATCGCCGCACTGGCCGCGCTGCAGGGCGAACTGCTCGATCAGGTATGGCGCACCCTGGCGGTCGGCGGCATTCTGGTCTATGCCACCTGCTCGGTATTGCCACAGGAGAATACCCAGGTGATCGACGCCTTTCTGGCCCGCCAATCAGGCGCCCGCCAACTTCCCATTGCAGGCCCTTACGGTCTCGAGCAGCCGTGCGGACGGCAGTTGCTGCCCCAGCCGGATGGCCATGATGGTTTCTATCTGGCCAAATTGTTGAAAATCGCCAATAACGCACCGGCCAGCAGCTACACTGGGCCTGACAGCAGGGACTAGCCATGAAGATCATCATTCTCGGTGCGGGTCAGGTCGGCAGCAGCCTGGCCGCCGAACTGGCCAGCGAAGCCAACGACATCACGGTGGTGGATACCGACACGGTACGTCTGCGCGCTCTGGGCGATCGCCTGGATATCCGCACGGTGCAGGGGCGCGGCTCGCTGCCGACCGTCATGCGCCAGGCGGGGGCTGATGATGCGGACATGCTGATCGCCGTCACCAGCAGTGACGAAACCAACATGATTGCCTGCCAGGTGGCCTACACCCTGTTTCGTACCCCGACCAAGATTGCCCGTATCCGCGAGTCGGCGTACCTCATCCGCGGTGAGCTGTTCCAGAACGAAGCCATTCCCATCGATGTGCTGATCAGTCCCGAGCAGGCCGTCACCACTTATATCAAGCGGCTGATTCAGAATCCCGGCGCGCTGCAGGTACTGGATTTTGCCGGCGGCAAGGTGCAGCTGGTGGCAGTGCGGGCCTATTACGGCGGCCCCCTGGTGGGCCAGGAGCTGCGCTATCTGCGCCAGCACATGCCCAATGTGGATACCCGGGTGGCGGCCATCTTTCGCCGCGACCGGCCAATCACCCCCCAGGGGGATACCGTCATCGAAGCCGATGACGAGGTGTTCTTCCTTGCCGCCTCGCAGGATATCCGCGCGGTGATGAGTGAACTGCGCCGAGTTGAAAAGAGCCACAAGACCATCATGATCGCAGGTGGCGGCAACATCGGTGAACGCCTGGCCGAGGCCATCGAAACCCGTTACCGGGTGAAAATCATCGAGAACAACCGGGCCCGCGCCGATTACCTGTCGCAAAACCTGGAAAAGGCTATCGTGCTGTATGGCAGCGCCTCGGACCAGGAGCTGCTGGTGGAAGAGAATATCGAGGAAGTCGATATCTTCTGTGCGGTGACCAACGACGACGAGGCCAACATCATGTCTTCGATGCTGGCCAAGCGGCTTGGGGCGCGCAAGGTGATGGCGCTGATCAACAACCCGGCTTATGTGGATCTGGTGCAGGGCGGCCAGATCGATATTGCCATCTCACCTTCGCAGACCACCATCGGCACTCTGCTGACGCACGTTCGTCGCGGCGATATCGTCAATGTCTACTCGCTGCGCCGCGGCGCGGCGGAAGCCATCGAAGTGGTCGCCCATGGTGACGCCCGCTCCTCCAAGGTGGTGGGCAAGGCGATCAGCGAGATCAGATTGCCGCCGGGCACCACCATCGGCGCGGTGGTGCGCAAGGAGGAGGTACTGATTGCCCATGACACCACGGTGATCGAATCCGAGGATCATGTGATCCTGTTCGTTATCGACAAGAAGCACACCCGCGATGTCGAGCGGTTGTTCCAGGTCGGGCTGACCTTCCTCTGACTCGGCACAGGTAAGCGAGCGCATGCAGTATTCCCAGATCCAGCGCATCCTCGGCATTCTGCTGATGCTGTTTTCCACCAGCATGCTGCCGGCCGCCGCGGTCGGCTTCCATTATGGCGAGCACGCGCGGGAGGCGTTCCTGGTTGGCTTTGCCATCACCCTGGTCATCGGCCTGCTGGTGTGGCTGCCAGTGCGCCACCGGCGCAACGAATTGCGTACCCGCGATGGCTACCTGATCACCGTGCTGTTCTGGCTGGTACTGGGGTTGTTCGGGGCGGTGCCGCTGTACCTGCTGGAATTGCCCGATCTGACGGTAGCCGATGCGGTGTTCGAATCCTTTTCCGGGCTGACCACCACCGGCGCCACGGTGATTACCGGGCTGGATACCCTGCCACGCTCCTTGCTGTTCTATCGACAGCAGCTGCAATGGTTCGGCGGCATGGGCATCATCGTGCTGGCGGTCGCCATCCTGCCGCTGCTGGGTGTCGGCGGCATGCAGCTGTACCGCGCCGAAATGCCCGGCCCGCTGAAGGAAAACAAGCTGACCCCGCGCATAGCCGAAACCGCCAAGGTGCTCTGGTTCATCTACACCGGTCTGACGCTGGCCTGTGCCGGCGCCTACTGGTTGGCTGGAATGTCGTTGTTCGATGCCATTGGCCACAGCTTTTCGACAGTGGCCATCGGCGGCTTCTCTACCCACGATGCCAGTATCGGTTATTACGATAGTCCGCTCATCGAGCTGATCTGCGTGCTGTTTATGGTCATCTCGGGGATCAATTTCGCCCTGCACTTCACCGCCTGGCGTTTTCGCTCGATCCGCAGCTACTGGCAGGATCCCGAGTGCCGGACCTATCTGCTGATCCTGCTGGGACTGTTCGTCATCAGCGCCGCGCTGCTGAGCTACTCCCAATACTACGATGTCGCTTCGTCACTGCGCTTTGCCGCTTTCCAGACGGTGTCCATTGCCACTACCACCGGTTTCACCGTCACCGACTTCGCCTCCTGGCCCTCGGTGCTGCCGTTCATGCTGCTGTATGCCAGCTTCGTCGGCGCCTGTGCCGGTTCCACCGGTGGCGGCATGAAGGTGATCCGCGTGGTGCTGGTATTCAAGCAGGGCGTGCGGGAGATCAAGCGGCTGCTGCATACCAACGGGGTATTTCCGGTCAAGCTGGGCAGCAAGCCGGTGGGCGATCGGGTAGTGGAAGCGGTATGGGGATTCTGCTCGGTGTATGTGTTCACCTTCGCCCTGCTGTTCCTGCTGTTGCTCGGCACCGGCCTGGACTTTGTTACCGCCTTCTCGGCACTGACCGCCTGCATGAACAACCTGGGCCCGGGTCTGGGCGACGTGGCCGCGCACTACGGCGACATGACGGCGACGGTCAAATGGATTCTCAGCTTCGCCATGCTGCTGGGCCGTCTGGAAGTCTTCACCCTGCTGGTGTTGCTGACGCCGATGTTCTGGCAGCGCTGATCAGGCCTCGTCGAGAAAGGCCAGGCCTACACCTTGGCCTGGCACCACCCGCTGGATCACCATACGCAGAACCGGCGCCTCGATCGGCATATCCTGCACCTGCCCGGTAACCTCATCGCCGACGGCCAGCGCGGCCAGGTCAGGATGCTCGACGAAGACGCCGCCATCGGACAGGTCGCGGGTCTGGGCGGTCAGGGAGCCGATCGCCGGGTGGGTGATCTTGATCCGGCACTTCATCATCGTCCGTGGATATTGCCGTTGGTTGCTCATGGATTGCCGTCCTTGTCATTTGCTACCGATTCAGTTCAATACCATTTCCTTTCGCCGGCGGGGCGTTTCTTGAACCGTTTCATGCTCCACATGTACTGGCTGGGCCAGCGCCGGACGTAGTTCTCGATGCAGGCGCTCATCGCCGCCACCGCCTCGGTTTCATCCTCGCTGTAGAGCGCTGCGGGGGCACGCTCGACGATCACCTTGAAGCCGCTGTGATCGGGCAGGCGTACACAATGCAGGAACACACCGTTGGCCGCACCGCCCTTGAGCAGGCCAGGCACGAATTTGCTGGTCAGCGCCTGGATACCGAAGAAGGGCACGAACAGACCGCTCTTCAGCGCCGGCTCCGGGTCGGCAGGAATGCCAACCGCGCCACCCCGCCGCACCTCGCGCATGACGCTGATGATGCCTTCGCGGGTGGACGCCGCCACCTTGTTACCCAACTGGGTGCGCTGTTTCTGCAGCAACTCATCCACCGCCTTCTGCTTGGGTGGGCGATAGAAGATGATCGGTGAGCATTTCAGGCAATACCAGTGGTTGAGCACTTCCCAGTTGCCCAGATGACTGGTGATGCCGACCAGCCCCTTGCCCTCGGCCAGCGCTTCATCGAGCAGCTGCTCGCCTTCCACTTCCTTGATCAGGGCCACGGTTTTCTGCGGACTCCACATCCAGGCACAGGCGCTTTCGGCGAAGCTGCGACCGATATTGACCAGCGTCTCGCCGACCAGCCGTTCCCGCTCGGCGGGTGGCAGTTCCGGCAGGCAATGGGCGAAGTTGATGCGTACCACGTCACGCGACCGGTTCGGCAGCTTCCACATCAGCCAGCCCACCGCCGCTCCGAGGCGCTGCGCCACGCCGAAGGGCAGTAACGCGAACAGTTTGAGAAACCCCACCGTGATAGCGCCCTTGAGCCTTTTCACTCACCACTCTCCAACCTGAAAAAACGCCATTGTAGCCTGCGCACTGGCATCAGCCCACCGACGGCTGACAACTCCACAATTCCACCACCGGTCGCTGCGGGCTCGGCGGCCCCAGCCAATCGGCCAGCGGCCGACAGCCAGCTTCGCTGCATAACTGGTAATCGCCCGCCGCAGGGGCATCGCTGCGCCCCAGCCGCAGCGGCTGCAATGCCGGTAGCTGCGGCCGATAGTGCCAGCTGCCATCACGCAATATGGCGTCCTGCGGGATATCCATCCCGGCGCCACTGCCACGGATTCGCGCCTCGCGCAGTAGCAGGCCAGCCGGGTCGAGCTGATAGTCCTCCTCCCACCGGATCTTCTCCACACTGTGCTGCCAGGCCAGGGTGAACTCGGCCAGCGGCAGCTGTGCCCAGATCACCCCGGCCAAGCCGAGACACAGCGCATTCATGCCGGACTGCGCACGCGCCGTGACCGCCACCAGTGCTGCGCAAGAAAGAGCAGACCCAGGGCGAAACCCAGTTCATCGGTAATCGGCAAAGCCAGGACCATCAACGCGCCAGCAGCGAAGCCCAGCAGTTTTTCCCACCAGACCAGCGGGCGCAGGCAATAGCCGGTGAAGACGATACCCCACAGGCCGATGGCGAAGCCCGCCTTGACCAGCATGTACAGCACCGCCGACCAGTCCCCGCCCTGCATCATCAGCGCCGGGCTGTAGACTGCCATGAACGGCACGACGAAGCCGGCGACGGCGATGCGCACCGCCCACAGGCTGATTTTCAAACCGTTCTCCCGGGCGATCGGCGCTGCGGCAAAGCAGGCCAGCGCCACCGGTGGGGTCAGGTCAGCCATGATGCCGAAATAGAACACGAACATGTGCGAGACGATCAGCGGCACGCCCAGATCCAGCAACGCCGGCGCGGCAATGGAACTGGTGATGATGTAATTGGGGATCGTCGGAATGCCCATGCCCAACACCAGACAGGTGAGCATGGTCAGCAGCAGCGACAGGAACAGACTGTCCTGACCCACGGCGAGAATGTAACCGGCAAAGGTCGAGGCCACCCCGGTCAGCGAGACGATGCCGATGATCACCCCCACCAGCACACAGGCAATGCCCACCGGCACCGCATGGCGCGCCCCTTCAACCAGCGCGTGCAAACAGATCAGCAGGGTGTCGCGCCCCCCCTTGATGAACCAGCAAGCCACTACCAGCGCACCAATGACCCCGAAGATGACACCGATCCCCAACTGGAAGAAACCGGCGCAGAGAATCCCCAGCACCATCCAGAACACCACCCGCAGTGCGGTGGATGACAATCGCAGAATCAATGCCGAGCCAAGAATCACGATAGCGGTCAGCGCCAGCCCCACGGTTCCGGCAAACATGGGCGTGCGCCCGGAGAACAGCAGCCAGATCAATATGATCAGCGGTATCAGGAGAAACCAGCGCTGACGGACCGCATCCCAGGCACTGGGGCATTCATCCTTCGGCAAGCCATTGAGTTTCGAGCGTCTGGCTTCCAGATGTACCATCCAGAATACCGAGCCGAAATACAGCAGGGCCGGTATCAACGCCGCCTTGGCTACCTCGACATAGGGCACGTTGATGGTCTCGGCCATGATGAAAGCCACCGCCCCCATGACCGGTGGCATGATCTGGCTGCCCATGCTGGACGTGGACTCGACACCGCCGGCAAAGGCCGCCCGATAACCGAAACGCTTCATCAGCGGAATGGTGAACTGGCCGGTGGTCACCACGTTGGCTACCCCGGAGCCAGTGATAGTGCCCATCAGCGCCGACGAGACCACCGATACCTTGGCCGGTCCACCGGCCCGGTGGCCGAACAGGCCCATGGCGAAATCGGTAAACAGGCGGATCATCCCGGCCTGCTCCAGGAACGAGCCGAACAGGATGAACAGGAAGATATAGGTGGCCGAGACGTAGGTGGGCGTGCCGTACAGCCCTTCGGTGCCGAAGGACAGCTGGTTGACCACCTGATCCAGCCCGTATCCCCGGTGCGCCAGATCGCCGGGCAGATGGTTGCCGAACAGTCCATAGGCCAGGAACAGCCCACAGATGATCGGCAGGGCAATCCCCATCACGCGCCGCGCCGCCTCGAAGACCAGCACGATCAGCACCAGGCCAACCACCATGTCCAGGCTGGTCAGGTCACCCGATCGCTGGATCAGATCCGCTTCGAAATACCACTGATAGAAAAAGGTCGCCATGCCCGCCAGCGCCAGCACCCAGGCGAGCGGCTGCCAGGGGCGCGCCTTGCCGCGCAGCGGATAGCTCAGATATACCAACATCAGCAGAAAGCCGACGTGCCCGGCCCGCAGCACCTGGGTGGACACGGGGTGAAAGGCGGCGGTGATGATCTGGTAGCAGGAAAACAACAGCGCCACATAGAACAGCGCCTTGGGCCACTCGGCGGGGCTCGCATGGAGCCCCTGGTATTCACTCATAGACTACTCCCTGCTACCTATTCCAGAACACCCGCTTCCCGGTAGAACCGCTCGGCGCCCGGATGCAGGGGAATCGGCAGGTTCTGCGCCGCACTCTCCAGCTTGATTGCCTTGGCGGCAGCATGGGCATTGCCCAGAGCATCCAGGTTGTCGAAGATCAGCTTCGTCATCTGATAGGCGACTTCTTCGTCGACCTTTTCGTGGCTGACCAGGATATTGGTGATGCCCACAGTGGGTACGTCCTCGTCCTGACCATCATAGGTACCGGCCGGAATCATGCCCGGTTGATAGGCCGGGTTGTTGATCTTCTCCACTACATCGCCGGGAATGGCGACGAAATTCACCGACATGGTGCTGGCCAGGTCGCGAATGGCCGCCATGCCCAGACCGGAGGACTGGAGGGTGGCGTCCAGCTGGCGATTCTTGATCAGCTCGACGGATTCGGCATAGGGCAGGAATTCGACCCGACGCATATCTTCGTAGCTCAGCCCCGCGGCGGCGAAGATCGCCCGGGCATTGAGTTCGGTACCGGACTTGGGCGCACCGACCGAAATACGCTTGCCCTTGAGGTCTTCCAGGGTCTTGATGCCGGACTCTGCACTGGCGACCACCTGAATATAGTTATTGTAGGTTCCGGCAATCGCCCGCAGCCGCTTGAGTGGCGCCTTGAAGCCCGCATCCTCGACACCATTCCAGGCATCGGCGACCGAGTCGCCGAGGGCGAAGGCGAGTTCACCCCGGCCGGACTGCAGCAAGTTGAGGTTCTCCACCGAGGCTTTAGTGGCCTGCACCGAGGGCCGGGCGCCGTCGATCTGCCCGTACAGCTGGGAGATGGCTACACCGATCGGGTAATACACCCCGCTGGTGCCGCCCGTGAGAACGTTGATATAGGTGGGTGCAGCGAATACCGCGGTGGTGGCGGTCAGCGCCGCGGCAGCGGCCAGCAGACCCAGT
This sequence comes from Pseudomonas sp. G11-1, assembly GCF_024031555.1. Classification (NCBI taxonomy): domain Bacteria; kingdom Pseudomonadati; phylum Pseudomonadota; class Gammaproteobacteria; order Pseudomonadales; family Pseudomonadaceae; genus Pseudomonas; species Pseudomonas sp. G11-1. The sequence continues at coordinate 234,388 of NZ_QEYQ01000003.1, forward strand.
CGTTTGGTCAATCGCATGGATGTTCTCCATCATTATTGTTGTTTGACAGCAGCAGCTCCGCCAGCCAGTTCGGCATGGCGGAAACATTCCAGAGTATGGTCCATAACCATGCCGGTCGCCTGCATGAATGCATAACAGATGGTCGGCCCGACAAAACTGAAGCCGGCCTGCTTCAATGCCTTGCTCATGGCCTGGGCCTCGGTGGTGATGGCTGGCACCTCGGCATGGACGGCAAAATGGTTGATCAGCGGTCGGCCGCCGACGAACTGCCAGAGCCAGGCAGCGGGGTCCGTCTGCTCGGCCAGGGCCAGCCAGGACCGGGCATTCTGTCGCGCCGCATGCACCTTGAGGCGATTGCGGATGATACCAGGGTCCAACATCAACTCCTGCAGGTCGGCATCGGTCTGCGCCGCCATGAGCTGCGCATCGAACCCATGATAGACCTGCCGGTAACGCTCGCGCTTCTTCAGAATGGTGATCCAGGACAGGCCCGCCTGAAAGCCATCAAGCAGGAGCTTCTCGAACAGCCGCTGGGCATCGTATTCGGGCACGCCCCATTCCTGGTCGTGATAAGCCTGATAGATCGGGTCCGCGGAGCACCAATGGCAGCGGGACAGGTCGTTGCGGGATGATTTCAAGGCGGTGCTCCTGATTGCCGGTCGAAACAGTTTATACCAGCCCCCGTTGTATCGGCCGGGTAGCTGTAGCGTAAGATGGGGTATCCATTTTCAACGCGGAAGCGATAATGCCTAGACACGTCGTCAATGTTTCAGTTACTCCCCGGGGCAGTATGGAAATCCTGTCCCAGCGTGAAGTCCAGCAGTTGAGTGAAGCCGGTTCCGGCAGCACCTATCAGTTGTTCCGCCAGTGTGCGTTGGCCATCCTCAATACCGGTGCCCGGGTCGATAATGCCAAGACCATCCTCGAAGCCTACGCCGATTTCGAGGTGCATATCCACCAGCTCGATCGTGGCGTCAGCCTGGAATTACGCAACGCGCCAGCCGATGCCTTTGTCGATGGCCAGATGATTTCCAGTACCCGGGAAATGCTGTTCAGCGCCCTGCGCGATATCGTCTATACCGAGAGTGAGTTGCGCAACCAGCGGGTGGACCTGAGTACCTCCAATGGCATCACCGATTACGTCTTTCACCTGCTGCGCAACGCCCGCACGCTGACGCCCGGCGTGGAGCCCAGGATGGTGGTGTGCTGGGGCGGGCACTCGATCAATACCGAGGAATACAAATACACCAAGAAGGTCGGCCACGAGCTGGGCCTGCGCAATATGGATATCTGCACCGGTTGCGGCCCGGGCGTGATGAAGGGACCGATGAAGGGCGCAACCATTGCCCATGCCAAGCAGCGCGTCATCGATGGCCGTTACCTGGGCCTGACCGAACCGGGCATCATTGCCGCCGAGGCGCCCAACCCCATCGTCAACGAGCTGGTGATCCTGCCGGATATCGAAAAGCGCCTGGAAGCCTTCGTCCGGGTCGGCCACGGTATCATCATCTTCCCCGGCGGCGTCGGCACCGCCGAAGAGTTCCTCTATCTGCTGGGTATTCTGCTGCACCCGGACAACAGCGAACTGCCATTCCCGCTGATCCTGACCGGACCGCAGGAGTCGGCTGGCTACCTGCAGCAGTTGCATGAATTTGTCGGTGCCACGCTCGGCTCGCAGGCCCAGGCGCGCTACGAGATCATCATCGAGGATCCGGTGCTGGTGGCGCGCAAGATGAAGCAGGGGCTGGCGGAGGTGGAGCGCTTCCGCCGCGAACGCAACGATGCCTTCCATTTCAACTGGTTGCTGAAGATTGAAGAGGGCTTCCAGCGGCCCTTCGATCCGACCCACGAAAACATGGCCAACCTGGAGCTGCGCCGCAGCACCCCGCCCCATGAACTGGCGGCCAACTTGCGTCGAGCGTTCTCCGGCATCGTCGCCGGCAACGTCAAGGACAAGGGCATCCGCTTGATCGAGCAATACGGGCCCTACGAGATCCATGGCGATCCGCAGATCATGCAACCACTGGAGGCGCTGCTGACCGCCTTCGTCGAACAGCAGCGGATGAAACTACCCAACGGTAGCGCCTATCAGCCTTCCTACCGGGTCGTCAGCTGACCCCCGGCCGGCGGCGCCCCGCGCGCCGCCGGCCAACAATTATCCGCCCGCGCTGTATGCCGTCCCATCGGGATTGTATACTTCGCCCTTTCTTCACAGTTGACCGGTGAAAAACGTGACTCAGACCAATCCCGCCGCCCAGACCTTCCAGGGCCTGATCCTCGCGCTGCAGAACTTCTGGGCGCAGCAGGGCTGTGTGTTACTCCAGCCCTATGACATGGAAGTCGGTGCCGGTACCTTCCACACCGCGACCTTCCTGCGCTCCATCGGCCCGGAAAACTGGAACGCCGCCTATGTCCAGCCCAGCCGCCGCCCGGCGGATGGCCGCTATGGCGAGAACCCCAACCGTCTGCAGCATTATTACCAGTTCCAGGTAGTGCTCAAGCCGAACCCGGACAACATCCAGGAGCTGTACCTGGATTCACTGCGCCACATCGGCATCGACCCGCTGGTGCATGACATCCGCTTCGTCGAAGACAACTGGGAATCGCCAACCCTGGGCGCCTGGGGGCTGGGCTGGGAGGTCTGGCTGAACGGCATGGAAGTCACCCAGTTCACCTACTTCCAGCAGGTGGGTGGCGTTGAGTGCTATCCGGTCACCGGCGAAATCACCTACGGGCTGGAGCGCCTGGCCATGTACCTGCAGGGCGTCGACTCGGTCTACGACCTGGTCTATTCCGATGGCCCGTTCGGCAAAGTCACCTATGGCGACGTGTTCCACCAGAACGAGGTAGAGCAGTCGACCTACAATTTCGAACACGCCAATATCGACAAACTGTTCGATCTGTTCGACTTCTACGAAGGCGAAGCCAACCGCCTGACCGCAGCCGAACTGCCGCTGCCAGCCTATGAAATGGTGATGAAGGCCTCCCATACCTTCAACCTGCTGGATGCGCGCCGGGCGATATCGGTGACCGAACGCCAGCGTTACATCCTGCGCGTGCGCTCCCTGGCCCGGTCGATTGCCCAGAGCTATCTGCATGCCCGCGCCAAGCTCGGCTTCCCCATGGCCAACCCCGAACTGCGTGATGAAGTACTGGCCAAACTGAAGGAGGCCGAATGATGCTGGCACTCGATTTTCTGGTTGAACTGGGCACCGAAGAGCTGCCACCCAAGGCGCTGAAGCGCCTGGCCGAAGCTTTCCTCGAGGGTGTGGAAAAAGGTTTGAACGAAGCCGGTCTGGCCTATGAATCCACCCGCTATTATGCCGCCCCGCGGCGCCTGGCAGTGTTCGTCGAGCAACTGGCGACCCAGCAGCCCGACCGCACCAGTCAGATGGACGGCCCGCCAGTCAAGGCGGCCTTCGATGCCGAGGGCCAGCCGACCCAGGCCGCTTTGGGCTTCGCCCGCAAATGCGGCGTGGAGTTGAGCGAACTGGATCAGAGCGGCCCGCGCCTGCGCCATGTGCAGACCATCGCCGGCCAGCCCGCTGCTGAACTGCTGCCGCAGATTGTGGATAACGCCTTGGCGGCGCTGCCGATTCCCAAGCGCATGCGCTGGGGTGCCGGCAAGACCGAGTTCGTGCGTCCCACCCAGTGGCTGGTGATGTTGCAGGGTGACAGCATGATTCCTGGCGAGATCCTGTCCCAGCAGGCCGGCCGTACCTCCCTCGGTCACCGCTTCCACCATCCTGGTGAGGTGCGCATCAGCACGCCGGCCAGCTATACCGATGACCTGCGCCAGGCCCATGTCATTGCTGACTTCGCCGAACGCCGCGAACTGATCCGTCAGCGCGTGGAACAACTGGCCGCCGAACAGCAGGGCACCGCGATCATTCCCGACGACCTGCTGGACGAAGTCACCGCCCTGGTCGAGTGGCCGGTGCCGCTGGTGTGCAGCTTCGAAGAACGGTTCCTCGACGTGCCCCAGGAAGCGCTGATTTCCACCATGCAGGACAACCAGAAGTACTTCTGCCTGCTGGATGCCAACGGCCGCCTGCTGCCGCGCTTCATCACCGTGGCCAACATCGAAAGCACCGATCCGGCGCAGATCATTGCCGGCAACGAGAAGGTCGTGCGCCCGCGGCTGACCGATGCCGAGTTTTTCTTCCAGCAGGACAAGAAGCATCCGCTGGAACACAACAACCAGCGGCTGGCCAGCGTCGTGTTCCAGGCCCAACTGGGCAGCGTCTACGACAAGGCCGTACGGGTGTCCAACCTGGCTGCCTTCATCGCCGAGCGCATCGGCGGTGACCCGGCCAACGCCACCCGCGCCGGGCTGCTGAGCAAATGCGATCTGGCCAGCGAAATGGTTGGCGAGTTCCCCGAGCTGCAGGGCATTGCCGGGTATTACTATGCCCAGCATGATGGCGAAGCTGAAGACGTGGCCCTGGCACTGAACGAGCAGTACATGCCACGCGGCGCCGGCGCCGAATTGCCGAGTACCCTGACCGGCGCCGCGGTCGCGCTGGCCGACAAGCTCGATACCCTGGTCGGCATCTTCGGTATCGGCATGCTGCCCACCGGCAGCAAGGATCCCTATGCCCTGCGCCGCGCCGCGCTGGGTGTGCTGCGGATCCTGATCGAGAAGCGACTGGAGTTGGATCTGCATGCCGCCTTGCAGACCGCCGTCAACCAATACGGCGCCGCCGTGAAGGGCGAAGGCTTGGTCGATCAGGTGCAGGAGTTCATCTTCGATCGCCTGCGCGCCCGTTATGAAGATGAAGGCATCGACGTGGCCGTGTACCAGTCGGTGCGGGCCGTGCACCCTCATTCGCCGCTTGATTTCGATCAGCGCGTACAGGCAGTGCAGGCTTTCCGCCGGTTGCCTGAAGCCGAAGCGTTGGCCGCCGCCAACAAGCGGGTATCCAATATCCTGGCCAAATCCGAAGACCCGGTACCTGAGGTTATCGACCCGGCACTGCTGAACGAAGCTGCCGAGCAGACGCTGGCACAGGCGGTACAAGCCGCTGAGAGCGATGTCGGGCCGCTGGCAGCCGAGCGGCAGTACCAGGCCAGCCTGGAGCGCCTGGCATCGCTGCGCGAGCCGGTGGACAGCTTCTTCGACCAGGTGCTGGTCAACGCCGAGGATCCGCAGATCAAAGCCAACCGGTACGCGCTGCTGGCCCGCCTGCGCGGCCTGTTCCTGGGTGTTGCCGATATCTCGCTGCTCGGATGAAGCTGATTATTCTCGACCGCGACGGAGTCATCAATGAAGACTCCGACGCCTTCGTCAAATCCGTAGCTGAGTGGCATCCGTTACCGGGGTCCATCGAGGCGATCGCACGGCTGAGCAAGGCGGGCTGGACGGTGGCCGTGGCTACCAACCAGTCCGGCCTGGCCCGCGGCTATTTCACTGCCCAGACGCTGGAAGCCATGCATCAGCGCCTGCGTGAGCTGGTCGCGGCACAGGGCGGGCACGTGGACCTGATCCGGCATTGCCCACATGGTCCGGATGATGGCTGCGACTGCCGCAAGCCGCTGTCAGGGCTGTTCCGGCAGATCGCCGAGCATTACGCCGTTACGCTCGATGGTGTGCCCACGGTCGGCGATAGCCTGCGGGATCTGCAGGCGGGTGCCGCAGTAGGGTGTCAGCCCTATCTGGTGCGTACCGGTAAAGGTCGGGCTACTGAAGGCAAGTCACTGCCTGCCGGTACCCGTGTGTTCGATGATCTGGCCGCAGTGGCCAGTTACCTGCTGGAAACCTGACTCCATGTCCGTACTCATGGCCTTGCGCGTCACCCTGTTCTATCTGCTGTTGTCCGCCAGTGCAATCTTGTGGGCCGTGCCGATGCTGATCATCGGTCCCTTGCTGCCATACCGCATCCGCTTCAAGTTGATTCTGGAGTGCTGGTGCCGGTTTGCCATCTGGCTGACCAAATGGCTGGTCGGTATTCGCTATGAAGTGGTCGGTCAGGAAAACATTCCCGATCAGCCCGGCGTGATTCTCTCCAATCACCAAAGCACCTGGGAAACCTTCTTCCTGCAGCAGATCTTTCGTCCACAGACCCAGCTGATCAAGAAGGAACTGCTCTACGTGCCTTTCTTCGGCTGGGCCTTCGCTCTGCTCAAGCCCATCGCCATCGATCGCAGCAAGGCGCGCAATTCCCTGCAGCAGCTCAGCCGTATCGGCGGCCAGCGTCTGCGAGCGGGCGTCTGGGTGCTGGTATTCCCCGAAGGCACCCGCGTGCTGCCCGGCAACCCGATCAAGTTCACCCGCGGCGGCAGCGCCCTGGCCTGCGCCAACAACGCTCCGGTGATCCCGGTAGCCCATAACGCCGGTGAGTTCTGGCCGCGCAACGGCTGGGGCAAGCGCCCGGGTACTGTGCAGGTGAGAATCGGGCCGGCTATCTATCCCAAAGGCCAGGACCCGCGCTCCATCGTTGAGGTCAACAAGCAGGCCGAGGCGTGGGTGAATCAGGCTATGCGGGAAATGCAGGCTGGCTGAGTTGGCTGACATTTGTTGTCAGGCGGTTTTCAACCAACAGCAACGTGAGAGCGAGTGGAAGAGGTTGGTCGGCAGGGTTGGGCCGACCGTCGGTTGCCACGGATGGCAACCGCGAGCCCACATGGATGTGTTTACGGCTAGTCGGCACAGCCCTGCCGACTAGCCTCTTCCTTGCAGTAAGACTGCCGCCACCCCCAAAAAAAGTCCCCAGCGGATCGCTCCAGCCGGGGACTTTTTATTCACCTGGAATCACACATCCAGGTTGGATACCGCCAATGCGTTGCGCTCGATAAACTCGCGGCGCGGTTCCACGTGGTCACCCATCAGGGTGTTGAAGATCTGGTCGGCGCCGATGGCGTCTTCGATGGTGACCTGCAGCATGCGCCGGTTGTCCGGATCCATGGTGGTTTCCCACAGCTGGTCAGCGTTCATTTCGCCCAGTCCCTTATAGCGCTGAATGGTGTGACGGCGAGCGGTTTCGTTCATCATCCATTCGATGGCTTCCTTGAAGTAGCGGATCGGCTTCTTCTTCTCACCACGCTGAATATAGGCGCCGTCTTCCAGCAGGCTCTGCAGCTTCTCGCCCAGATCCGCGATGGCACCGTAGTCGTTACTGGCAAATAGATCGCGGTTGAAGGTCACATAACTGGTATGGCCGTGGCTGATACTTTCAACCTCAGGCAACCAGAGCTGACGTTCCTTATCCTCGCGCAAGCTGACCCGGTATTCCTGTCCGGAGCTCTCTTCTTCTTTTACCAATTTTTCAAATGGAATCAACCAGTTATCCATGAACGCCTTGTCTGCCAGATTTTCTTTCGTCAGGCGCGGCACATAGATCAGCTGTTCCATCAATACCTGGGGATAGAGACGGCCCAGGCGATTGAGGGTCTTCATTACACCACGGTATTCATTGACCAGACGCTCGAGGCCTTCGCCGGTAATGCCCGGGGCGTGCTCGTTAACGTACAGGTAGGAATCCTCGAGTGCCGATTGGGTCAGATAATCCTCCAGCGCCTCATCATCCTTGAGGTACTGTTCCTGCTTACCTTTCTTGATCTTGTACAGCGGCGGCTGGGCGATGTAGATGTAGCCTTTCTCGATCAGCTCGGGCATCTGACGGAAGAAGAAGGTCAGCAGCAGAGTACGGATGTGCGCGCCGTCAACATCGGCATCGGTCATGATGATGATGTTGTGGTAACGCAGCTTCTCGATATTGAACTCGTCACGGCCAATACCACAGCCCAGTGCGGTGATCAGTGTGCCGACTTCCTGGGATGACAGCATGCGATCGAAGCGGGCCTTCTCCACGTTGAGGATCTTGCCCTTGAGCGGCAGGATTGCCTGCGTCTTGCGGTTACGGCCCTGCTTCGCAGAACCGCCCGCGGAGTCTCCTTCCACAATATAGAGTTCGGATAGCGCGGGATCCTTTTCCTGGCAGTCGGCCAGTTTGCCGGGCAACCCGGCGATATCCAGCGCACCCTTGCGGCGGGTCATTTCCCGCGCCTTGCGCGCAGCTTCGCGGGCCCGGGCGGCATCGATCATCTTGCCAACCACGGACTTGGCTTCGTTGGGCTTTTCCAGCAGATAGTCACTGAAGAACTTGTTCATTTCCTGTTCAACCGCGGTTTTCACCTCGGAGGAAACCAGTTTGTCCTTGGTCTGGGAAGAGAACTTGGGATCCGGCACTTTCACCGAAATGATGGCGGTGAGACCTTCACGGGCATCATCGCCGGAGGTGCTGACCTTCAGCTTCTTCAGCAGGCCTTCCTGTTCGATGTAGCTGTTCAGCGAGCGGGTCAATGCACTGCGGAAGCCCGCCAGGTGAGTACCACCATCGCGCTGGGGAATATTGTTGGTGAAGCACAGCAGGCTTTCGTTGAAACTGTCGTTCCACTGCATCGCCACTTCCACACCGATGCCGTCATCCCGCTGTATATTGAAGTGGAATACGGAGTTGATGGTGGACTTGTTGACGTTGAGGTATTCAACGAAGGCACGCAGACCGCCTTCATAGCGGAACAGCTCGCGCTTGCCGGTACGCTCGTCAATCAGGTGGATACCCACACCCGAGTTGAGGAAGGACAGTTCCCGCAGGCGCTTGGCCAGAATGTCCCAGCTGAAACTGATGCTGGTGAAGGTTTCCGCCGAGGGTTTGAAGTGAATCTGGGTGCCGCTGCCCTCAGTGTCACCTATGGCCTCCAGAGGGGCCTGAGGGACGCCGTGACGGTAAGTTTGCTCCCATACCTTACCGGACCGGCGAATGGTCATGATCAGCTCTTCAGAGAGCGCGTTGACCACCGAAACCCCTACGCCGTGCAGCCCGCCGGACACCTTGTAGCTATTGTCATCGAATTTACCGCCGGCGTGCAGTACGGTCATGATGACCTCGGCAGCCGATACGCCTTCTTCGTGGATATCAACCGGAATACCCCGGCCATCATCCTGTACGGTAATGGATTCATCGGTATGGATGGTGATGGTGATATCCGAACAGTGGCCGGCCAGCGCCTCGTCAATGGAGTTGTCCACCACCTCGAACACCATGTGATGCAGACCGGTTCCGTCGTCCGTGTCACCGATATACATGCCGGGGCGTTTACGCACCGCATCAAGGCCTTTGAGGACCTTGATACTTGATGAATCGTAAGCTCTTTCTTCGGTCATTTATAATCACTCCCAGACATTATTCAGTCTGCACAATGCGTCCATGTTCCACGTGGAACATCGACAATGGTGTATCGTTTTTCCAACAATCCTGCATTTGCTGGTCATCAACACAACTGATAAAGACCTGACACTGCAGATCTTCCAGCAGGCTGCAGAGCGCCCGGCGATGTCGTTCATCCAATTCGGACGGCAGGTCATCCACCAGAAACACTGATTCCTGGGATGCTCCCAACTGGCGTAAAAGATAGCCTTGCGCGATTTTCAACGCACAAACAACCAACTTCTGTTGCCCCCGCGATAGAATATCCACCGCGTTCATGCCTTTCACGCGTAGCCGCAAATCAGCTCGCTGAGGCCCCGACTGGGTATACCCCAGCTGACTATCGCGTTCGAACTGGTCGTCGAGCACTTGAGCCAAACCCCGCTCCTTATCCCAACCGCGATAGTAGCTAAGGGTCAGATCATCGAGCGGTAGCAATCGAGCCAGGATTTCCTCAAACACCGGCTTCAACCGCAGCAGGTAGGATCGTCTGAAATCGTCTATCCGCTCCCCGGCAGAAACCAACTCCGTTTCCCAGGGGACCAGCATCGAACGTTGTATTCTACCACGTCGCAGCAGGCTATTACGCTGTTTCAGACTTTTTTGCAAACGCTGCCATACCGGGAGGAACTGATGTTCCACGTGGAACACTCCCCAATCCAGGTACTGACGACGCTGTTTCGGCGCGCCTTCAAGCAAGCGGAAACTGTCGGGATTGATCAGCTGTAATGGTAGCGTTTCCGCCAGTTGTGCTGTGCTACGCACCGTCTGCCCATCAATCCGTATCTGGTAATCGGCCTGCTTGCCGCGGGTAATGCCTATGGAACAAGCCAGACCATTGCTCAGAACGAGTTCGGCAAAAACGGTGCAGGCATCCTGACCATGTTGAATTACGGGCTGCAAGCGGGTGCTGCGAAAGGAGCGCGCCAGGCCAAGAATATGGATGGCTTCTAATAGGCTGGTCTTGCCACTACCGTTGGCGCCGGAAACGATGTTGATGCGGGGGGAAGGGTGAAGCGTCACCGGGTGCAGATTGCGCACCGCGGTGACGGTGAGTCGCTTGAGGGGCATGCAGCTCAGAGACGCATAGGCATGACGACGTAGAGGCTGTCGTCCGATTCGGACTCTTGAACCAGGGCACTGCTGTTGGCATCAGACAGCGTCATCTTGATCTGCTCATTGCTCAGCACGTTCATTACATCGAGCAGGTAACTGACGTTGAACCCGATCTCCAGCGGCGCGCCGGAATAATCGACTACAGTATCTTCCTCAGCTTCTTCCTGCTCCGGGTTGTTAGCCTGGATCTTGAGCATTGCGTCGCTGAGCATCAGCCGAATGCCGCGGTACTTCTCGTTGGACAGAATGGCCGTGCGGCTGAAGGCGTTACGCAGGGATTGCCGATCAGCCAGTACCACCTTGTCGCCGCCACGGGGCAATACCCGTTCGTAATCAGGAAACTTGCCATCAACCAGCTTGGACGTGAAAGTGAAGTCGCCTGTGGTCGCGCGGATATGGTGGGTACCAAGCGTGATATTGATCAGGTCATCCGCTTCACCCAGCAGGCGGGCAAGTTCGAGAATCCCTTTGCGCGGAACGATCAGCTGGTACTTTTCCTGATAGTCGATACTGGCATCGACAGTGCACATCGCCATGCGGTGCCCATCGGTGGCAACAGCGCGCAGCTGGCCGGCATTGATTTCCAGCAGCATGCCGTTGAGGTAATAACGAACATCCTGCTGCGCCATGGCGAAACCGGTGCGCTCAATCAGGCGGCGCAGCTTGTTCTGGCTGACCGCGAAATTCATCGCGCTCTCGCCGTCTTCCACATTCGGGAAATCCGCAGCGGGCAGGGTAGTCAAGGTGAAGCGGCTACGCCCGGCCTTGAGGATAGCCTTGCCTTCTTCGACACGAAAATTGATCGTCGAATCGTCTGGCAGGGATTTGCAGATATCCATCAGCTTGCGCGCAGGTACGGTAATCTCGCCGGGCTCGGCCTGTTCTTCCAGGGGGATTCGGCCGATCAGCTCGACTTCAAGATCGGTGCCGGTCAGCGACAGTGTATTCCCATCAACGACCACTAGAACGTTGGACAGCACTGGCAATGTCTGCCGACGTTCGACGACACCAGCCACCAGTTGCAGTGGTTTCAACAGGGCTTCGCGCTGGATGGTAAATTGCATTGTCTTCCTTCGACCTCGTGCAGGTTGGCTGTTTGCCTGGTACATACGCTCAGGTGGTCAGCGTTCGTAGCAGGTTTTTGTAATCTTCGCGGATATCCGCATCAATTTCACGTAATTCCGCGATCTTTCTTGTGGCGTGCAGCACAGTTGTGTGATCCCGTCCGCCAAAGGCATCGCCGATCTCCGGCAAGCTGTGATTGGTCAGCTCCTTGGACAGTGCCATGGCGACCTGGCGGGGCCGGGCGACCGAGCGCGAACGGCGCTTGGACAGGATGTCTGCCACCTTGATCTTGTAGTACTCAGCGACGGTACGCTGGATATTATCGATACTGACCAGCTTGTCCTGCAGCGCGAGCAAGTCCTTGAGCGATTCGCGGATCAGCTCGATGGTGATATCCCGCCCCATGAAATGCGCGCTGGCGATCACTCGCTTGAGGGCGCCTTCCAGCTCGCGAACGTTGGAACGAATGCGCTGGGCAATGAAGAACGCGGCATCATGGGGCAGGTCAATACGCGACTGCTCGGCCTTCTTCATCAGAATGGCCACCCGTGTTTCCAGTTCCGGCGGCTCCACGGCCACGGTCAGGCCCCAGCCAAAGCGGGATTTCAGGCGCTCTTCCAGACCGTCGATTTCTTTCGGATAGCGATCACTGGTCAGGATAACTTGCTGGTTACCCTCAAGTAAGGCATTGAAAGTATGGAAGAATTCTTCCTGGGAGCGCTCCTTCTTGGCGAAGAACTGAATATCGTCAATCAATAGCGCATCGACCGAACGGTAATACCGCTTGAAGTCATTGATCGCGTTCATCTGCAGCGCCTTGACCATGTCGGCGACAAAACGCTCGGAATGCAGATAGACAATCTTCGCCGCAGGATTCTTTTTCAACAGATGATTGCCAACGGCATGCATCAGGTGCGTCTTGCCCAGACCCACACCACCATAAAGGAACAGCGGGTTGTAACCATGGCGCGGGTTGTCCGCCACCTGCCAGGCAGCCGCCCGGGCCAGTTGGTTGGATTTACCTTCGACGAAGTTCTCGAAGGTGAAACTGCGGTTCAGATAGCTGGTGTGCTTGACCACCGCATTATTCGGCTGGTCGGCCCGTTGCGGCGGCCGCGGGTCTTCTTCGCTGCGCTTGTCATAGGGGCCAGGCTCGGGTTGAAAGCCCTGGGTAGTCGCTTGCGCCCGGGGCGTCGCTGGCGTCGCTGGCGGTTCGGCGACGGGCGTTGCCGTGATAGCCGCCGGGGCAACGGGGGCCTGGGGCGCCGCCGCACTCGCCGCGCTACTACGGCGGCTGCCAATCAACAGCGAAACCAGCGGCGCCTGCCCCTGGGACAAATCATCCAGCAGTTCCTGGATGCGATTCAGATACTTGTCATTGACCCAATCCAGTACAAAGCGATTGGGCGCATACAGGCGCAACTCTCCATGATCCCCTTCTACCTGAAGGGGACGAATCCAGGTGTTGAACTGCTGGGATGGAAGCTCATCACGCAAAAAATCAATGCATTGCTGCCAGAGTACAACAGACACTAAATTCCCCCGACTTCAAGCCTGCGTGGCTCGAGTTGCTTGTTGAAAATGGTCCGTGGAACACCGGTCCGGTGAGCCGACGAAAACAGCCTGTATTCTAGCCTGTCCCCCCTCAGTTATCCACACACATGCTGGGTAACCAGGCGTGTCCATTCTCAAGCATAAAGGCTTCCAGAATGCCCTCAGGATCCTTCTGCCCTGTGATAAAACGCCGCCATTCGCGCCGCGTAAGCCTTGTGGACAATTGCTGTACCAGCCTGTTGGCAAGACCATCCGAACGGCGGGGATAAATCGGGCTGTGGATATCCATCATGCTTATCCACAGGAGGAGCACAAGCTCGCAGGGGCTCCGCTCACAATTTGCCCACCGGGTTTTCGATCGCCAGAACACTGGCTGGCTCAGGCCTGGCGTCGGTTATCCACAGAAAACCCGCTACCTATTAAGATCTACATAAACTATCTTTTAAAATTCTTTCTCTTTGTATTGTCTTGTATCGTGATTTATCTGCTGGGGGACAGAATTCAAATTGACCTCGCGGTCCTTCTTCTCTAGAATCTCCGATCCCTTGAAAGGGCTTAGCGGCTCTGTCGTGAATTACTCAGGTATCTGAAGATGAAAAGAACATTTCAACCCAGCGTTTTGAAGCGCAAGCGCAACCACGGTTTCCGTGCTCGTATGGCTACCAAGAACGGCCGTGCCGTTCTGGCTCGTCGTCGTGCCAAAGGCCGTCACAAGCTGTCAGCTTAAGACCGGAACTACAGGTGGATCTCGGATTCGGTCCTGAACACCGGCTATTGACGCCTGCTCAGTTCAAGAACGTATTCGATGGAGCCACCTGTAAGGCCTCTGGCCCCAATCTGTTGTTATTGGCCCGGCATAACAGCCAGGCACAGGCACGATTGGGGCTGGTCATTGCCAAGAAGAATGTCCGCCATGCGGTTGACCGTAACAAGGTCAAGCGTATTGCTCGTGAGTCCTTCAGACACCATCGTGCTGAGTTGGATCACCTGGATATCGTCGTCCTGGCCCGCAAGGGTCTGGGCGAGCTTGACAATGCCGCGTTGCATGTCCTGTTCCAGGACATGTGGCGCCGGCTGAACAAGGCCGCTGACAAGTACAATCGCACCCGCAATTCCGGACCCCCATCATCCAATGCGTAGTATCGCGCTCGGACTGATCAAGGTTTACCGTTACGCTATCAGCCCGCTGATGGCCAGTCATTGTCGTTTCTACCCCTCCTGTTCCTGCTATGCCCAGGAAGCCATCGAACAACATGGTTTTCTCAAGGGCAGCCTGCTCAGTGCGCGACGCTTGTCCCGCTGTCATCCCTGGAACCCGGGTGGCTATGACCCTGTACCCCTACAGAACAACCGTTCTTCTCGGATGGCCAAATAAACCATGAACATGCAACGAAACATCCTCATAGCTGCCTTGCTCGTGATCACCTACCTCATGGTTCTGCAGTGGAACAATGATTACGGTCAGGGTGAACCGCTGCCGGCCAGCGAAACCGAGATGAGCATGGCGAATGGTGATTTGCCATCACTGCCCGCTAGCGAAGGCGCTGATGGTGATGTTCCACAGGCGGTCGAGCCAGTAACCGGCGACGTGCCGACCACGCCGGTACAGACTGCCACTACTCCTTCCGGCCTGATCAGTGTCCAGACCGATACCCTGAACGTCAGCATCAATCCGCTGGGTGGCGATATCGTCGCCCTGTCGTTGCCGGCCTACCCGACCCGCAAGGATCGTCCCGATCTGCCGTTCCAGCTGCTCGAGCAGAGCAACAGCCGTACCTATGTCGCGCAAAGTGGACTGGCCGGGCGTAACGGTCCGGATGCCCGCGCCAATGGTCGGCCGTTGTACAGCGTCGAACAAACCAGCTACCAGCTGGCCGAGGGCAGCGACAGCCTGACCGTTGATCTGCATTTCAGCGAGAACGATGTCAATTACATCAAGCGGTTCACCTTCAACCGGGGTGACTACCTGATCGACGTCGACTACCTGATCGACAACCAGAGCGACAGCACCTGGACCGGCAGCCTGTTCGGCCAGATCAAGCGTGACAGCAGCGGTGATCCATCCAGTTCCAGCGCTACTGGCATGGCCACCTTCCTGGGTGCCGCCTACTGGAGTTCGTCGAACTCCTACGAGAAACTCAAACTCGGCAAGATGGATGACAGCCGCCTGAAGGAAACCATCGAAGGTGGCTGGATCGCCTGGCTGCAGCACTATTTTGTCAGCGCCTGGATTCCGAATGCTGAACAGCAGCATGTCTATCAGACCCGCAAGGACAGCCAGGGCAACTACATCGTCGGTTTTGTCAGCCCGGCGGTGAACCTGTCTGCCGGTGAGCAGGCCACCATCAGTGCCGATTTCTATGCCGGTCCGAAGGATCAGGATCGCCTGAAGGAAATATCCCCTGGCCTGGAACTGACTGTCGACTACGGTTTCCTGTGGTTTATCGCCCAGCCGCTGTTCTGGGTGCTGAGTCTGATTCACAGTATGGTCGGCAACTGGGGCTGGAGCATCATCCTGCTGACCGTCCTCATCAAGCTGGTATTTTTCCCGCTTTCGGCCACCAGCTACCGCTCCATGGCCAACATGCGTCGGGTAGCGCCCAAGCTGCAGGCGCTGCGCGAGCAGTTTGGCGACGACCGCCAGAAGATGTCCCAGGGCATGATGGAGCTGTACAAGAAGGAAAAGATCAATCCACTGGGTGGCTGCCTGCCGATCCTGGTACAGATGCCGGTGTTCATCGCCCTGTACTGGACCCTGATGGAAAGCGTCGAGATGCGCCAGGCCCCGTGGATTGGCTGGATTACCGACCTGTCGCTGAAGGATCCCTACTTCATCCTGCCGATCCTGATGGGCGTGAGCATGTTCATCCAGCAGCAGCTCAACCCGACTCCGCCGGACCCGATGCAGGCCAAGGTAATGAAGATGCTGCCGATCATCTTCACCTTCTTCTTCCTGTGGTTCCCGGCCGGTCTGGTGCTGTACTGGGTGGTCAACAACATCCTGTCGATCGCGCAACAGTGGTACATTACCCGGCAGATCGAAGGCGCCGCGGAGAAGGATTGATCTCCGCCGCCAGGCTACCCTCGCAAACGCCCCGATTTCGGGGCGTTTTGCTATCTATTCTTTGACCCATCGACAGGAACGCATCATGAGCCGCCCTTATCACGCCGACACCATTGCTGCCATCGCCACCCCGCCAGGCCAGGGCGGAGTCGGTATTGTCCGGGTGTCCGGCGCGGCGGCGCTGGATATCGCTCGGCAGCTCGGCGGCCTGACGCCCACACCGCGGCATGCCCATTACGGCCCGTTCCAGGACCAGGGTCTTACCCTGGATCATGGCCTTACCCTGTATTTTCCTGGCCCACATTCCTTTACCGGTGAAGATGTGCTGGAACTGCATGGGCATGGCGGTCCGGTGGTCATGGATATGCTGCTCAAGGCCTGCCTGCGACTGGGCGCGCGCCTGGCCCGACCCGGTGAATTCAGCGAACGGGCCTTTCTCAACGACAAGCTCGATCTGGCCCAGGCTGAAGCCATCGCCGATCTGATCGAAGCCAGCTCCGAACAGGCGGCGCGCAATGCCGTGCAGTCACTGCAGGGTGCGTTTTCCCAGCGTGTGCATGGATTGACCGAAGCGCTGATCAGCCTGCGCATCTATGTCGAAGCGGCGATTGATTTCCCGGAAGAGGAGATCGACTTTCTTGCCGATGGCCACGTGCTCGGCCAGCTGCAGGCTGTCCAGGCGCAGTTGGCTCAGGTACACCGGGAAGCCGGGCAAGGCGCGCTGCTGCGCGACGGCATGACGGTGGTTATCGCCGGTCGGCCCAATGCTGGCAAGTCCAGCCTGCTCAATGCCCTGGCCGGCCGCGAAAGTGCCATCGTCACCGATATTGCCGGCACCACCCGGGATATCCTGCGCGAACATATCCACATCGATGGCATGCCGCTGCATATCATCGACACCGCCGGTCTGCGCGATACCGATGATGTGGTGGAGAAGATCGGCGTCGAACGCGCCATGGCCGCCATTGCCGATGCCGATCGCATCCTGCTGATGGTGGATGCCAGTCAGCCAGAGGCAAACGAGCCGGATCAGCTGTGGCCCGAGTTTCTCGATCAACGGCCCGATCCGGCGAAGATCACCCTCATCCACAACAAGATCGACCTTATCGGCGCGGCGGTTGGTCAGCAGACCGCCGCTGATGGCAGCATCAGCCTGCACCTCAGCGCCCGCAGCGGCGCCGGCATTGATCTGCTGCGTGATCACCTGAAAGCCTGCATGGGTTATCAACAGACCTCGGAAAGCCTGTTCAGCGCCCGCCGCCGCCACCTGGAAGCGCTGGAAGAGGCTGCCAGTTACCTTGACCACGGCCACCGGCAATTGACCCTGATGGGCGCCGGGGAGCTGCTGGCCGAGGATCTGCGCATGGCGCAGCAGGCCCTGGGCAGCATTACCGGCGAATTCAGTGCGGATGACCTGTTGGGTAGGATCTTTTCCAGCTTCTGTATCGGCAAATAACTCGGCTGGTGAACGCGGGTCGATGGGCAATCAACCTGTCGGCCTCTCTTCGTTCAGCTGCGAATCGGGCTTGTGCTCTTCCTGACATGCGCCGAATTCTTCCCTCCCCGTGAAATTCCCCTCCCTTGTTATCCGCGACGGGCTCCTTTTTGCTCGCATAAGCCCTGTGTACAACTCACCCTCAGCCCTGCCCATAACCCTGTGCGTAAACCAGGGTCAAACCTGGCTGTGGATAACCGGCTGGCTTATGCACAGGATCCACCCCCATCCCGTCACGGGCTGTGCCCAGCCGGAGCACAGGGTTATGCTTTTGCCAATTTCATGATTCATAAGGAGTTTTATTAGATATCCACAGATAAACACGACACCATATACAGCATTAACATAAAGCTTTTTAAATATTTTCTATCTTTATTCTATGAATGACCTGCTTGCCAGGCGGCTCCGACAGGCTGTTCAAAAAATGTTCAGCTGCTGCTGCAATTTTTTCCCTCTGCGCCTATAATCAGCCCCTTTTCCCGACGTCCGGCTCAGCCCGGGCAACGAGGTGCACGGTGGATTTTCCGGATCGTTTTGACGTGATTGTGATTGGTGGCGGCCATGCCGGTACCGAGGCAGCGTTGGCGGCTGCCCGCATGGGCGTGAAGACGTTGTTGCTCAGTCATAACGTCGAGACCCTGGGGCAAATGAGCTGCAACCCGGCCATTGGCGGTATCGGCAAGAGCCATCTGGTCAAGGAAATCGATGCGCTCGGTGGCGTGATGGCCACGGCCACCGACCGGGCGGGCATCCAGTTCCGCGTGCTCAACAGCCGCAAGGGCCCTGCAGTGCGTGCCACCCGCGCGCAGGCTGACCGGGTGCTGTACAAGGCAGCAGTGCGCCATGCCCTGGAAAACCAGCCGAACCTGTGGATATTTCAGCAGGCCTGTGACGACCTGATTGTCGAACAGGACCAGGTACGCGGTGTAGTGACCCAGATGGGCCTGCGTTTTCTCGCTGATAACGTGGTGCTGACCGCCGGGACTTTTCTCGGTGGGCAGATCCATATCGGTCTGGATAATTATTCCGGCGGCCGTGCTGGTGATCCGCCGGCGATCGCGCTGGCCCGGCGGCTGCGCGAGTTGCCGTTGCGGGTCGATCGTCTGAAGACCGGCACCCCGCCGCGGATCGACGGACGCAGTGTCGATTTCTCGAAGATGACCGCACAACCGGGCGATACACCGATCCCGGTGATGTCGTTTACCGGCAGCGCCGACGAGCATCCCGAGCAGGTCAACTGCTGGATTACCCACACCAACGAACGCACCCACGAGATCATCCGCAACAATCTCGACCGTTCGCCCATGTACACCGGGGTGATCGAGGGTGTCGGTCCGCGTTACTGCCCATCGATCGAGGACAAGATCCATCGCTTTGCCGACAAGGATCAGCACCAGGTGTTCATCGAGCCGGAAGGCCTGACCACCCACGAGCTGTATCCCAACGGCATTTCCACCTCGCTGCCCTTCGATGTGCAGTTGCAGCTGGTGCGCTCGATCCGCGGTATGGAAAATGCCCATATCCTGCGTCCGGGTTACGCCATCGAATATGATTATTTCAATCCGCAGGATCTGAAATACTCGCTGGAAACCAAGGTGATCGGCGGTCTGTTCTTTGCCGGTCAGATCAACGGCACCACCGGCTACGAAGAAGCGGCGGCTCAGGGTCTGTTGGCCGGACTGAACGCGGCCCGCCGCGCCCAGGATCTGGAAAGCTGGTGCCCGCGCCGGGATGAAGCCTACATCGGTGTGCTGGTGGATGATCTGATTACCATGGGTACCCGCGAGCCCTACCGCATGTTCACTTCCCGCGCCGAATACCGCCTGGTGCTGCGCGAGGACAATGCCGATCTGCGCCTGACCGAAAAGGGGCGCGAACTGGGGCTGGTGGATGATGCCCGTTGGGCGGCCTTCAGCGCCAAGCGCGAAGCGATCGAGGCGGAGCAGAAGCGCTTGAGTTCCACCTGGGTGCAGCCGACCAGCGCTATCGGCAAGGACTTTGCCGCGCATTTCAATACGCCGCTGACCCGGGAATACAACCTGTTGGATCTGCTGCGCCGGCCGGAAGTGGATTATCCGACCCTGACCCGCATCACCGGTGCGACGGACATCCCCACCGATGCCGCCGAGCAGGTGGAAATCCATGCCAAGTACGCCGGTTACATCGAGCGGCAGCAGGACGAGATCGACAAGCTGCGGCAGCATGAACAAACCCTGCTGCCGGCCGATCTGGATTACGCGACCCTGAATGGCCTGTCCAAGGAAATCAGCCAGAAGCTGGCGAGCATCCGTCCGCAGACCCTGGGCCAGGCATCGCGCATTCCCGGCGTCACTCCAGCGGCAGTCAGTCTGTTGCTGATCCATCTGAAAAAGCGCAATGCGCTGAACGACGGTACATTGGCCCGGGAGGCTTGAGCGGTATGGTTGATCACGCCAGGGAACTGGTTCGCGGTGCTGAACAGATGGGCCTGTCGCTGACCGAGCGGCAGGTTGAGTTACTGCTCGGCTACCTGACGTTACTGAACAAGTGGAACAAGGCCTACAACCTGACCGCGGTGCGCAACCCCGATGAAATGGTCAGTCGCCATCTGCTCGACAGTCTGAGTGTGCTGCCCTTCGTTAGCGCAGGACGCTGGCTGGATGTGGGCAGTGGCGGCGGCATGCCGGGGGTGATCCTGGCGACCATGCGGCCGGACAGCGAATTTACCCTGCTCGATAGCAACGGCAAGAAAACCCGCTTTCTGACCCAGGTCCAGCTTGAGCTGGGGCTGGGCAACATGCACGTGGTCAACAACCGGGTAGAGGCTTTTACCCCGGATCAATTGTTTGACGGTATAGTGTCCAGGGCATTCAGCTCGCTGGCCGACTTCACCAACCTGACCCGCCATCTGAGTGGTCCCGAGACGCAGTGGCTGGCCATGAAGGGCCTGTATCCCGACTCCGAACTGCAGGCTCTGGATGCGGATTTCACCGTGACCCACAGTGAAGAATTGGCGGTACCCGGTTGCCAGGCCAGCCGGCATCTGCTGATACTGCGACGCACGGCACAAGGTTAAAACCCGAGAGGAGGTCCCAGTGGGCAAGGTACTGGCAATAGCCAACCAGAAAGGCGGCGTCGGCAAGACGACCACCACAGTGAATCTGGCCGCCTCGCTGGCAGCGACCAAGCGCAAGGTGCTGTTGATCGATCTCGACCCCCAGGGCAACGCGACCATGGGCAGTGGCATCGACAAGTCGCAACTGGATAACTCCGTCTATGAGCTGCTGACCGACCGTTGCACGCTGGCAGAGGCGCTGTGCCAGTCCGAGCATGGCGGCTATGACCTGCTGCCGGCCAATGGTGACCTGACGGCCGCGGAAGTCGAATTGCTGGAATTCAAGATGAAGGAAAGTCGGCTGCGCTATGCGCTGGCCAACGTGCGCGACAAGTACGATTTCATCCTCATCGACTGCCCCCCGTCGCTGAACATGCTGACCATCAACGCACTGGTAGCCGCCGATGGGGTGATCATTCCCATGCAGTGCGAGTACTATGCGCTGGAAGGCCTGTCGGCGCTGGTCAATACCATCCAGCGTATCAGTTCGGTACTCAATCCGGCGCTGCAGATCGAAGGTCTGCTGCGCACCATGTATGATCCGCGCAACAGCCTGACCCGCGAGGTGTCAGAGCAGTTGAGCAGCCACTTCGGCGAACGTCTGTACCAGACGGTCATTCCGCGCAACGTGCGCCTGGCCGAAGCACCGAGTCACGGTATGCCGGTGCTGATGTATGACAAGCAGTCACGCGGCGCCGTGGCCTACCTGGCCCTGGCCGGTGAGTTGGTCAGGCGTACGCGCAAGGCGGCCAAACAGGCTGCGCCGGTAAACGATTAAACGAAAAAGGACAGGACGGCATGGCGGTCAAGAAACGCGGCTTGGGACGGGGACTGGATGCACTGCTGGGTCAGGCCAATCCCAACGAGAAGACCGAAGGCAGTCAGGATCAGCTGTTACGCGATCTGCCGGTCGACCTGATTCAGCGCGGCAAATATCAGCCACGCCGCGACATGGACCCCCAGGCGCTCGAAGAGCTGGCCCAGTCGATCAAGGCCCAGGGCGTGATGCAACCGATCGTGGTGCGGCCCATTGCCGGTGATCGCTATGAAATCATTGCCGGTGAACGGCGCTGGCGGGCCACCCAGCAGGCTGGCCTGGACAGCATCCCCGCGGTAATCCGTGAAGTGCCCGATGAAGCGGCCATTGCCATGGCGCTGATCGAGAACATCCAGCGCGAGGATCTCAACCCCATCGAGGAAGCCATCGCTCTGCAGCGTCTGCAGCAGGAATTCGAGCTGACCCAGCAGCAGGTGGCCGATGCGGTGGGTAAATCCCGGGTCACCATCACCAACCTGTTGCGCCTGATGTCACTGCCCGATGACGTCAAACTGCTGCTCGAGCGCGGCGACATCGAAATGGGGCATGCCCGGGCGCTGCTCGGTCTACCGGCCGAGCAACAGACCGAGGCCGCCCGCCAGGTAGTGGCACGGGGACTGACCGTGCGCCAGACCGAAGCGCTGGTGCGCCAGTGGCTGAACCCACGCCGGGACGCCCAGGACATCCGCAGCAATCCGGACATCGATCGACTGCAACAGGATCTGGCGGAGCGAATCGGCGCCGAAGTGAAGATCCAGCATGGTGCCAAGGGCAAGGGCCGACTGGTTATCAGTTATAACTCGCTGGATGAACTCGATGGCGTACTCATGCACATTAAGTAACAACTGCAACATCGCAGCGCACTACGGAAATCAACCGCTGTAGTTGAATCGACTACGTAATCCACCTATACTCCTCGCGCTATTTTGGCTGGGCAAAAATGCACCAGTGTATTGCAGCAACAGCGGTTGACGTCGTCGGAAATACCAAGAGGGTCGGAATGGACGCAAGAACGCCCAACAAGTCCCCCTTTCACCGAACGCCCGCCTTCCCGGTTCTGATGCTGCAATTGATTGTGACCTTGGCAGTAGCGCTCGTCCTGTGGGGATTCCAGGGCTGGATAGCTGGCTACTCCGGTCTGTTGGGGGGATTGGTGGCATTGATTCCCAACGGCTATTTCGCCTTTCGGGTGTACCGCTACAGCGGAGCCCGGTCGGCCCGTGCCATTGTCGGAGAATTTTACTCCGGCGAGGCAGGCAAACTGATACTGACAGCCGTACTGTTCATTGCAGTCTGGCTTGGAGTGAAGCCCCTGGAGGTCGCAGCGGTATTTGGCGGCTATCTGGCGGTGCTGGTGGTAGGAGCCAGCGCACTTCTCATCGTCAAAGGCTTTCCAAAGCATTAGTGTCTGAGGCAAATATGGCAACCACATCAGCTGAATACATTCAGCATCACTTGCAGAACCTGACCTTCGGTAAGCTACCGGCAGGTTATGAGCGGGCTGACGGCAGCATCGTCGAAGCAACCACCTGGACCCTGGCCAGGACCGGCACCGAAGCCGCCGACATGGGATTCATGGCGTTTCACCTGGATACCCTGGGCTGGTCCATCTTCATGGGGCTGATCTTCATCGGCCTGTTCCGGTTTGTTGCCCGTCGCGCCACCGTCGACACCCCCGGTGGTTTGCAGAATTTTGTCGAGATGATCGTCGACTTCGTGCAGGGTATCGTCAAGGACACCTTCCACGGCCGTAATCCACTGATCGCCCCGCTGGCCCTGACCATTTTCGTCTGGGTGTTCCTGATGAACTCGCTGAAGTGGATCCCCGTGGACTACATCCCGGGTATCGGCATGGCGCTGGGCCTGGATTACTTCAAGATCGTTCCGACCACTGATCCCAATGGCACCTTCGGCATCTCCATTGCCGTGTTCGCGCTGATCATTTTCTACAGCATCAAGATCAAGGGTGTGGGTGGTTTTACCAAGGAATTGACCCTGACCCCGTTCAATCACTGGGCGCTGATTCCCTTCAACCTGTTCCTTGAGGTGCTGGGTCTGCTGACCAAGCCCCTGAGTCTGGCACTGCGTCTGTTCGGCAACATGTATGCCGGTGAAGTAGTGTTCATCCTGATTGCACTTCTGCCCTTCTACGTGCAATGGGCGCTGAACGTGCCGTGGGCAATTTTCCACATTCTGGTTATTCCGCTGCAGGCCTTCATCTTCATGGTGCTGACTGTGGTGTATTTGAGTGCTGCCCATGAGGACCATCACTGAGCAGCCAGACCCGTGTTCAACCAACGATAAACTTGAACTTAAACTTTGATCTCTAGGAGTAATTATGGAACTCGTCATCATCGCTGCCTCTATCATGATCGGTCTGGGCGCCCTGGGTACCGGTATCGGTTTCGCCATCCTCGGTGGCAAACTGCTGGAATCCACTGCGCGTCAGCCTGAGCTGGGCCCGCAGCTGCAAACCAAGACCTTCCTGATGGCTGGTCTGCTCGACGCCGTGCCGATGATCGGTGTTGGTATCGCGATGTACCTGATCTTCGTTGTTGCACCTGGTGTTGCCGGTTAATCGACTGGTAACGATGAACGGCAGAACGCAGGTTCTGCCGTATCAGTGTTATCCCCAGGACTCAATGAAATAGCACGAGGTAAATCGCTGTGAATATTAATCTGACGCTGCTCGGTCAAACGATTGCCTTCGCTATTTTTGTCTGGTTTACCATGAAGTTCGTATGGCCGCCGATTACCCACGCCATGCAGGAACGCCAGAAAAAAATCGCCGAAGGCCTGGATGCGGCTGGCCGCGCCCAGCGCGACCTGGGTCTCGCCCAGGAAAAAGCCGCCCAGACCCTGCGTGAGACCAAGGAACAGTCTGCCCAGATCATCGAGCAGGCGAACAAGAGTGCCACCCTCATCGTTGAGGAAGCCCGCGAGCAGGCACGTTCCGAAGGTGAACGTCTGATTGCAGCTGCCAAGGCTGAAATCGAGCAGGAAATGAACCGCGCCAAGGACCAGCTCCGCGCCCAGGTTGCCGCACTGGCGATCAAGGGAGCCGAACAGGTTCTGGAATCCGAAGTAGATGCTTCGGCCCACAGTGAGCTGGTCAACAAACTGGCCTCACAACTCTAAGCGAGGCGAGCATGGCTACAATCACTACGCTAGCTCGGCCTTACGCAAAAGCGGCTTTCGAGTTTGCTTCTTCTGCTGCTGCGCTGGATGCCTGGTCAGGCATGCTGGCTCTGACAGCCGTCGTAGCCGCCGATCCGCTTTTTGTCGAGAGGATGCGCGACCCGGGGCTGACTCGGGAACGCAAGGCCGATGATCTGCTCATGGTGTGCGAAGGTCGTGTGACTGCGGAGTTCGGTAACTTTATCCGTACTCTGGCTGAGAACGACCGTCTGCCCCTGATCCCGGACATCGCCGAGCTTTTTGAGCAATACAAGGCGGAACACGATCGCAGCATTACAGTCGAGGTGGAATCCGCCTTCGAGCTGACTGACGATCAACAGAAAACGCTGGCAACCGCTTTAACCAAGCGGTTAGACCGCACAGTAACTCCTCATGTGACCATCAACCCGTCCCTTATTGGCGGTGTGTTGATTCGTGCGGGTGACCTGGTCATCGACGGTTCGGTCCGCGGCAAGCTTGCAAAGCTGGCCGAGGCGTTGAAATCCTGATTTGAGGGACATGGCATGCAGCAACTGAATCCTTCCGAAATTAGCGAAATTATCAAGCAGCGCATCGAGAAACTCGATGTGAACTCACAGGCTCGCAATGTCGGTACTATCGTCAGCGTATCTGACGGTATCGTTCGCATTCACGGTCTGGCAGACGTGATGTACGGGGAAATGATCGAATTCCCCGGTGGTGTTTACGGTATGGCTCTGAACCTGGAGCAGGACTCCGTCGGCGCCGTTATCCTGGGTGGTTATCTGACCCTGGCCGAAGGTATGGAAGCCAAGTGCACCGGCCGCATCCTGGAAGTCCCGGTAGGTCCGGAACTGCTGGGTCGCGTGGTTGACGCACTGGGCAACCCGATCGATGGCAAAGGCCCGATCGACGCCAAACTGACTGACGCGGTAGAAAAGGTAGCGCCTGGCGTTATCTGGCGTAAGTCGGTAGACCAGCCGGTGCAGACTGGCTACAAATCGGTTGACGCAATGATCCCGATCGGCCGTGGCCAGCGTGAGCTGATCATCGGTGACCGCCAGATCGGTAAGACCGCCATGGCGATCGACGCGATCATCAACCAGAAAGACAGCGGCATCAAGTGCGTCTACGTCGCGGTTGGTCAGAAGCAGTCGACCATCGCCAACGTGGTGCGCAAGCTGGAAGAGCATGGCGCTCTGTCCAACACCATCATCGTTGCCGCCTCGGCCTCCGAATCCGCTGCCCTGCAATTCCTGGCACCGTATTCCGGTTGCACCATGGGCGAATTCTTCCGCGACCGCGGTGAAGATGCGCTGATCGTATTCGACGACCTGTCCAAGCAGGCTGTGGCCTACCGTCAGATCTCCCTGCTGCTGCGCCGTCCGCCGGGCCGTGAAGCCTACCCCGGTGACGTGTTCTATTTGCACAGCCGCCTGCTCGAGCGCGCATCCCGCGTGTCCGAAGAGTATGTCGAGAAGTTCACCAACGGTGAAGTGAAAGGCAAGACCGGTTCCCTGACCGCCCTGCCGATCATCGAAACCCAGGCTGGTGACGTATCCGCCTTCGTTCCGACCAACGTGATCTCCATCACCGACGGTCAGATCTTCCTGGAATCGGACCTGTTCAACTCCGGTATCCGCCCGGCGGTCAACGCTGGTGTGTCGGTATCCCGTGTTGGTGGTTCGGCGCAGACCAAGATCATCAAGAAGCTGTCCGGTGGTATTCGTACCGCGCTGGCCCAGTATCGTGAACTGGCGGCATTCGCCCAGTTCGCTTCCGATCTGGATGAAGCGACCCGCAAGCAGCTGGAGCATGGTCAGCGCGTCACCGAGCTGATGAAGCAGAAGCAGTATGCTCCGATGTCCGTCGGCGAAATGGCGATCAGCCTGTACGCTGCCGAGAAGGGCTTCCTGACCGACGTCGAAATCGCCAAGATCGGCGCGTTCGAAACGGCTCTGCTGGCCTGGTTCAAGCGTGAGAAGGCCGACCTGCTCGCCAAGATCAACGAGAAGGGCGACTACAACGACGAGATCGAAGCCGGTATCAAGTCTGGCATCGAGAACTTCAAGGCGACCCAAAGCTGGTAAGCCGAGGGCGGGATACGGCGATGCCGTGTCCCGCTTCGTGCGATACGGCCACGGGCTAACCTGAAAGGTGTGACATGGCAGGCGCAAAAGAGATTCGCGGTAAAATTTCGAGTATCAAAAGTACTCAGAAGATCACCAGCGCCATGGAAAAGGTGGCGGTCAGCAAAATGCGCAAGGCACAGCAGCGCATGGCGACCAGCCGTCCCTACGCTGAGCGGATTCGTCAGGTGATTGGCCATCTGGCCAACGCCAACCCCGAATATCGCCACCCCTTCATGCAGGAGCGTGAAGTCAAACGGGTTGGTTATATCGTGGTCAGCACGGATCGTGGTCTTTGCGGTGGTTTGAACACCAACCTGTTCAAGGCACTGGTAACAAACATGAAAGAGTGGCGTGACCGTAACGTCGAAACCGAGCTGTGCGTGATTGGCAGCAAGGGTGCTGCGTTTTTCCGCAGCTACGGTGGCAACGTTGTCGCGGCAATCAGCAATCTGGGTGAACAGCCGGCGTTGAACGACCTCATCGGCAGCGTCAAGGTCATGCTTGACGGCTACCATGAAGGGCGTATCGATCGTCTGTATCTGGTCTCCAACGAGTTCGTCAACACCATGGTGCAAAAGCCCAAGGTGGAGCAAATGATTCCTCTGGTGGCTTCGGATACCGAAGAGCTGCAGGAGCGTTGGGACTATGTATACGAGCCGGATGCCCAGGGATTGCTGGATGGCCTGTTGAAGCGGTACATCGAATCACAGGTCTATCAGGCTGTCGTCGAGAACAGTGCCAGCGAACAGGCGGCACGGATGATCGCGATGAAGAATGCGACTGACAATGCGGGCGATATCATCGACAGCCTGCAGCTGATCTACAACAAGGCACGTCAGGCCGCGATCACCCAGGAAATTTCGGAAATCGTCGGCGGCGCCGCCGCGGTATAAAGCGGCCGGTGAGACGAAACGGTTTCATACCACTTAGAGGAACCTACAATGAGTAGCGGACGTATCGTTCAAATCATCGGTGCCGTCATCGACGTGGAATTTCCGCGCGATCAGGTACCGAACGTATATGACGCGCTGAAAGTCATCGGCGCGGAAACCACCCTGGAAGTCCAGCAGCAGCTGGGTGACGGCATCGTCCGTTCCATTGCCATGGGTAGCACCGAAGGCCTCAAGCGTGGCCTGGATGTGAACAACACCGGCAGCGCCATTGCTGTACCGGTTGGTGTCGGCACGCTGGGCCGCATCATGAACGTACTGGGCGAGCCGATTGACGAAGCCGGCCCGGTCGAGCATGAAGAGAAGTGGGGTATCCACCGCGCCGCGCCGAGCTATGCCGACCAGGCTGGCGGCAGCGACCTGCTGGAAACCGGCATCAAGGTCATCGACCTGGTCTGCCCCTTCGCCAAAGGCGGCAAGGTTGGCCTGTTCGGTGGCGCCGGTGTCGGCAAGACCGTGAACATGATGGAGCTGATCAACAACATCGCCAAGGCGCACAGCGGTCTGTCCGTGTTCGCTGGTGTTGGTGAGCGTACTCGTGAAGGTAACGACTTCTACCACGAGATGAAGGACTCCAACGTTCTGGACAAGGTGGCAATGGTATACGGTCAGATGAACGAGCCGCCGGGTAACCGTCTGCGCGTCGCCCTGACCGGCCTGACCATGGCCGAGAAATTCCGTGAGGAAGGCAAGGACGTTCTGCTGTTCATCGACAACATCTACCGTTACACCCTGGCCGGTACCGAAGTATCCGCCCTGCTGGGTCGTATGCCGTCCGCGGTAGGTTATCAGCCGACGCTGGCTGAGGAGATGGGTGTTCTGCAGGAGCGCATCACCTCCACCAAGACCGGTTCCATCACTTCCATCCAGGCCGTTTACGTACCTGCTGATGACTTGACCGACCCGTCGCCTGCCACCACCTTCGCTCACCTTGACGCGACTGTGGTACTGAGCCGTGACATCGCTTCCCTGGGTATCTACCCTGCGGTTGACCCGCTGGACTCCACCAGCCGTTCGCTGGATCCGCTGGTCATCGGTCAGGAGCACTACGAAGTTACCCGTGGCGTTCAGTACGTTCTGCAGCGCTACAAGGAGCTGAAGGACATCATCGCGATCCTGGGTATGGACGAATTGTCCGAGGAAGACAAGCAACTGGTAGCCCGCGCTCGTAAGATCCAGCGCTTCCTGTCGCAGCCCTTCCACGTAGCTGAAGTGTTCACCGGTGCGCCCGGCAAGTACGTTTCCCTGAAAGAAACCATCCGTGGCTTCCAGGGCATTCTGAATGGTGACTACGATCACCTGCCGGAGCAGGCTTTCTACATGGTCGGCACCATCGACGAAGCGGTAGAGAAAGCGAAGAACATGTAATGGGCCGCGCCCGCTCTGGCGGGCGCAGAACCGAGGCAACTTGAATGGCTATGACAGTGCACTGCGATATCGTAAGCGCGGAAGAAGAGCTGTTTTCCGGCCTGGTCGAGATGGTCGTGGCACACGGCAACATGGGTGACGTCGGCGTTCTGCCGGGTCACACACCGTTGCTGACTGACCTCAAGCCAGGCCCGGTTCGGGTGATCAAGCAGGACAAGACCGAAGAGGTGTTCTATATCTCCGGTGGCTTCCTGGAAGTTCAGCCGAGCATGGTCAAGGTGCTCGCCGATACGGCCATCCGCGCCGGCGACATTGACGAAGCAGCTGCAGAGGATGCGAAGAAGGCCGCAGAAAAGGCTCTCAACGAGAAAGGCGCCGAGTTCGACTACGGTTCGGCCTCCGCCCGTCTCGCCGAAGCCGCAGCCCAATTGCGTACCGTGCAGGAACTGCGCAAGAAGTACGGCTGACCAGCGGTCAAACGCTGAGTCCAGCTTCAAAAAAGGCAGCTTTGGCTGCCTTTTTTTTGGGCGCTCGGCAGGCTTGCGCCGCTGTGCCTACAGGCTACTGAACCGCAGCCGCTTTTACCGGTCAGATGACGCTGACCGCGGATGAATGGCAGCAGCGAACCAGAGCTTCTGAGTAACTGATCGACTTGCGGCACTCTGCTGCCAGCTTCTATCATCCCAGCATCTTCAACTCGACCCAGGATCAGATCGATGAATCTGCACGTAGTCATTCTTGCCGCCGGCCAGGGCACCCGCATGCGTTCTTCTCTCCCCAAGGTGTTGCACCCGGTGGCAGGCAAGCCGATGCTCGAGCATGTAATCGATAGCGCCCGTGCGCTACTGCCGGAGGGCATCCATGTGGTCATCGGTCATGGCGCCCAACAGGTACGTGAGACGCTGGACGGCGCGGACCTCAATTGGGTATTGCAGACCGAACAGTTGGGCACCGGCCACGCCGTGGCCCAGGCGCTGCCACACATCAAGGGCGCGGATCAGGTGCTGGTGCTCTATGGCGACGTTCCGCTTATCCGGGTTGATACCCTGCGCGCACTGGTCGATCAGGCCGGCAGCCAGGCGCTAGGGCTGTTGACCGTGCTGATGCAGGACCCGACCGGCTACGGCCGCATCATTCGCAACGAGCACGGCCAGGCACAGGCCATCGTCGAGCAGAAGGATGCCTCGGCTGAGCAACTGCTGATCAACGAAGGCAACACCGGCATCATGGTCCTGCCGGGCAGCAAGGCCGCGGATTGGCTGTCCAGCCTGTCCAACAACAACGCCCAGGGCGAGTACTACCTGACCGATGTTGTGGCCCTGGCGGTAGCGGGCTCGATTCCGGTGGAAGTGGCCCAGGCCGCGGATGAGCTGGAGGTCATGGGTGCCAACAACCGTTTGCAGTTGTCGGTACTCGAGCGTGGCTGGCAGCAGCGCGAGGCCGAGCGGCTGATGACCCAGGGCGCCTCACTGGCGGACCCGGCGCGGCTGGATGTACGCGGCGATGTGACCATCGGTCGTGACATCAGCATCGACGTCAACGTGGTGCTGGAAGGTCGCGTGGTGATCGAAGATAACGTGATCATCGGGCCGCACTGCGTAATCCGCGATTCGGTGATCAAGAGCGGCACGGTGATCAAGGCCTTCAGTCATCTGGAAGGCGCCGAAGTCGGCGAGGATTGCGATGTCGGGCCTTATGCTCGCCTGCGTCCCGGTACCCTGCTGCACCGCGGTGCCAAGGTCGGCAACTTCGTCGAGACCAAGAAGGCCGTGGTGGGTGAAGGTTCGAAGATCAACCACCTGTCCTATGTCGGTGATGCCGAGGTGGGCAAGGGGGCGAATATCGGCGCCGGCACCATTACCTGCAACTACGACGGGGCCAACAAATCCGTCACGCGTATTGGCGATGGCGCCTTCATAGGCTCCAATACGGCGCTGGTGGCGCCGGTGACGGTGGGCAACCAGGCAACCACCGCAGCGGGCTCGACCATCACTCAGGATATTCCTGATGCCCAGCTGGGTGTGGCGCGGGGCCGCCAGCGCAATGTGGCGGGCTGGAAGCGCCCGGTCAAGGGCCAGTAGCAGGCAAACCCTGATCCTGTGGCCTATATTGGTTTAATGCCGATAGACACAGGAGATGACCGGATGTTTGCGCAATTTTCCGAAACCTTGGGGGCATTGCAACTGCCTCTGCGCGTGGTGGTGAAGGGCGGGCCGACACTGGATCTCGGTCCCGATCCCCGGGTCACGTTGTTGATCAATGATCTGGGATTGCTGCAGGAAATGCAGAATCCGACCTTGGACAAGCTGGGCGCCGCTTATATTGACCAGCGGCTGGATATCCAGGGCAACATCATGGATGTCATCGCCGTGGCGGACCGGCTGAGCAAGGGGCTGCTGGGCGACAACACCGAGCCGGCACCGGAGCGCACCGAACACGACAAGCAGATGGATGCCGAAGCCATCTCCTACCACTATGACCTGTCCAACGACTTCTATGCCCTGTGGCTGGATCCGCAGATGGTCTACTCCTGCGGCTATTTTCGTAATCCCGAAGACAGCCTGGCCACTGCCCAGACCCAGAAGCTCGATCACCTGTGCCGCAAATTGCGTCTCAAGCCCGGCGAACACTTGCTCGATGTGGGTTGCGGCTGGGGCGGTCTGGCTCGCCATGCGGCGCGTTATTATGATGTCCAGGTGCACGGCATTACCTTGAGCAAAGCCCAGCTGGCGTTGGCGCAGGCGCGCAGCGAGGCGGCGGGACTGACGGATCGGGTGACCTTGGAGTTGCGCGACTACCGGGACCTGACCGGTCGGGAGAATTACGACAAGATCGTCAGTGTCGGCATGTTCGAGCATGTCGGCCATGCCAACCTCGGCGCCTATTTCAAGATTCTGTTCGAGCAGGTCAAACCCGGCGGACTGGTGATGAACCACGGGATCACCGCCAAATACATCGATGGCCGTCAGGTTGGTCGCGGGGCAGGCAAGTTCATCGGCCGCTACGTCTTTCCCCATGGCGAGCTGCCACATCTGTCGATGGCGATCGCCAGTATGAGCGAGCAGGGTTTGGAGGTGCTGGATGTGGAAAGCCTGCGTCTACACTATGCGCGCACCCTTGAGCACTGGAGTAGCAACCTGGAACACCATCTGGAGCAGGCTGGCCAACTGGTGTCAGACAAGACCCTGCGTATCTGGCGTATCTATCTGGCCGGTTGTGCCTATGGCTTCAAGCGTAACTGGATGAATATTCACCAGATCCTGGCGGTCAAGCCGTTGGCGGACGGCACCCATCATGTACCCTGGACCCGTGAGGACCTGTATCGGTGAAAATGTACCGGAAACCGGTTCTCCGATAGCATCACGCTATCTCGGCCTGATAGATTGCATGATCCCGGACCGCTACGGAGATTGGTGTGTTATTGAAACTGCTGGATACTGATGATGTGGTTCTCGGCGAGCCATTGCCATGGGATCTCCTGGATGCCGACGGCAAGGTGCTGTTTCGCCGGACCCAGCATATCGATAGCGGCCGGCTGTTGAATAATGGGGACGAGGTTTACCTGAACATCACCGGGGTGGAATACGCTCAGCTCGGTGAGGCGGGCCGATTGTACTTGAGCAATATGGTGTACCAGAACATGCTCAAGGAGCATCCATGATGGGCAGGCTAGGGCGTGGCTGGCTGCTGATGCTGGCTTTGTTTGCGGTAACCCCGGTGCAGGCGCAGACCATCCAGGCGATGCTGGGCGGCCATTCGTTTCAGCTGGAGCTGGTAGCCGACCCGGATAGCCGCCGCCAGGGTCTGATGGGGCGCACCGAACTTGCTGCCGGCGAGGGTATGCTGTTTGATTTCCCCGAGGGTACCCGGCCGGTGATCTGGATGCGCAACATGCAGATATCGCTGGACCTGTTATTTGTCGATGAGAACGCCCGATTGGTACAGATATTTGCCAAGGTGCCGCCGTGCGCTGCGCCGCCCTGTGCGCTCTATCAGGCGGATCAGGCGCTGCGTTTCGTGATCGAGGTGCCGCCCGGAACGGCTGAGAAACTGGGCCTGGAAGTGGGTGACCGGCTGGACCTGGCGGATCATCAGCTATCACAGCCCCCGCCCTATTGATCCTTATCTGAGTGGATTTCGGGTAGCTGCCATTGCCCGTCACTGAACTGCTCACAGTACGCCTTCAACACCGGTGCATCACCGGGTTCGCTGTAATAGTGAATGGATTGCCGATAGGCCACCCCCTCGCTTCGTGCGCCGGTACAAATGCCATATGCGCCCTCGGGGCAGGCATCCACAAACTGGATATCGAAGCTGCGCTCGGCGATCTGGGGCTGGCAGAAGCTGTCCTGGAACAGCTGCGGCGGGATATTGATGTTCTGTTGGCACAGGCGGATCGGCACCTGATCGTCATTGGATTCGATCAGGCAGGCGGCGGAATGCGCTGCGGTGGTGATGAGCAGAAGCGTGAGAAAAAGCAGACAGCGGTTCATGGTGCCAGTCCTGGATGAAACGGCTACCTTAATGCCTCCGCATGATCGCCCGCAAGCGGGGGCACAGTGGTGTTCCACGTGGAACTAAAAGGAATATGGGAAGCGGGTTTTGATAACCGTTACTGTAAATAATGCACGTTGTCTCGGCGTGGCGGATCGTCCGGCCCAGGTCCTTCGCCGGGAAAGGGATGCGGAGCCAGCTCGATCTTCAGCAGCATCCCGCCATGCATTTCAATAAAGCCGGGATAGCGCCGTTCGCCGGTCACGGTGAACTCGAAACCGTACCGGCGAATCAGTCCCGGCCGGCCATGACGCCCACGCCCAAGACGCAGGCGATTGAGCGCAATGCTTTCGTCCAGCAGTTGCACATTGGTCCGTACGCAATGCTGACGTACCAGGCGCAGCGCCTGATCCCGCAATCCCAGGCCCCGCCAGATCCAGGCGCCGATGCCGGCAGCCAGCATCATCAGTGCTACATGCCCCAGATCGATCATGCCACGGGCTCCACGGCCAGTACGCGAATGCGATCCGCCTGTGGATAATGCCAGCGGACATTGATATCCCAGAAGCGTACCCCATACTCGCGGTCCGCATCCGGCCGCTGATAGGCGGGCTTGGGGTCCTGTGCCAGGCATTGTTCGATCAGTTCCTGAACCGGCTGCTGCAGGCGCTGCGCCTGCTCGCGGGCCTGCAGCAGGGCTGGTGCGGACCACTCCACCAGCAGCTGGGCCGGGGCGGATTCGGCCAGCGAATTGCGGGCGTCACCGAGGGCATCGGCATAGGGCACATAGGGTTTGATATCCAGGATCGGCGTGCCATCCAGCAGATCGATGCCGGACACCAACAGCCGTCCCGGCTCGATGCCTTCCAGCCTGACTACGGATTGACCGATGGGATTGGGTCTATGGGTGGAGCGGCTGGCAAATACCCCGATGCGCTTGTTGCCACCCAAGCGGGGCGGCCGCACCCGCACATGCTGTTCGCCCGAGGCGGCGGCATGGAACACGAACAGTAGCCAGAGGTGGCTGACACCTTCCAGTCCGGCTACTGCTTCGGGTTTGTCATAGGGCGCGAAGAGTTCGAGCATACCCCGCGCGGCGGGGGCCAACTGCGGTTGGCGGGGAATGGCGAACTTCTCGGCGAAACAGGAGTGCATAACACCAATCGGCTCGAAGCTATAGGACATCGTCAGTTCCGGATCAAGGGCGGTATTGCCTCAGGATTGTCCAGCAAAACGAAGTGGCTGCCGTCAGGCACTTCGATGATCTGCAGGTTTTCAGCCTGCCGGGCGCTGTCCAGCATGGCCTCGCTCTGCAAGACACGATCCCGGCCCGGTACCAGCACTGCGCCACGTCTGACGTGACGATAGATATCCGGCCCGGTGTTGGTCATCCAGTCAGCGATATCCCTGGTATTGGTCATCAACACCCGGCTGCGCCGTGGGTTGAACGGCATGGCCAGGATCAGCTCGCGCTTGAAGCTGTCATCCAGCGGCCCCCAGATGGGGCTGCGCAGAATCCCGGCTGGCTTGTGTTGCCATAGTAGATGAACCAGCGGCATCAGCCAATGGACTATTTTTGATGTCGGTTGGTAGAGCTGCCCCTGAGGGAGGACCGGCGCTTCCAGGATCACCTCGACCGGTTCGAATAGCTCAGGCCGCTGACGCGCGGCTTCCAGCACCACAGCGCCGCCGCGAGAATGTCCGTGTACGCGCACATTGGTCGTAGTGACCAGATGCTCCAATGCCAAATTGAGCACCTGTGCATCACCGACGATGGTGCCGGTGGCCAGTGCGGGAGTAGCTTTCCACGGTGGTTGCTGGAACACCGGGGTCTGCAACGGCAGGTGATAGCCAGCGCTGGTGAGCATGATCAGCTCAATACTGGGGTCTTGGTAATAGCGGGTGAAGTACAACGGGTTTTCCAGAAAGCCATGCATGACCACCACGGAAGATACCGGGTTCTGGCTACGGCGGCGGGCAATGAAGGCCTCACCGAC
Organism: Pseudomonas sp. G11-1; assembly: GCF_024031555.1. NCBI lineage: Bacteria > Pseudomonadati > Pseudomonadota > Gammaproteobacteria > Pseudomonadales > Pseudomonadaceae > Pseudomonas > Pseudomonas sp. G11-1. Next base: position 269,899 of record NZ_QEYQ01000003.1, read on the forward strand.
GCGATAGATATCTGCCTCCATGGGCACTGCCTGCCGTTGCGGGACAGGCCGGTCGAGCAACCAGCTGTGGGTAAACCAACCTGCCAGCAACACCAGTATCACCACCCCTGTGAAAAGCCCCATCCTGCCTCCGTTGCATGCTTAGCTGAGGGCCGTGAGCTTAACGGAATGCCCGTTCCAGAGCGCTCACCCGTGTGGGCGATAGCGCAAAGCCAGGGTTATCCGCCGGGGTAACTGACTACCTTGTCGGCGCGCATCCGGTAACTGGCATCGGCTAATTCATTGCTGGTCTGGGCTACCCGCAGAGTGCCGGTGAGCAACAGCGGCTGGTAGATATCCCGGATGGCGAGACCGCTTGGGTACTCGACCAGGATGATCTGGTTCGGCGGCGGTGGCGGGACGTGAATGCAGGCGCCGGGATAGGGCACCAGGAAGAAACTGATGTAGCGGCCCTGCTCATCGGTTTCCAGCGGGACCGGGTAGCCGCCCAGCTCGATATGCTGACCGTCCATTTCCCCGACTACACGGGTGGAATACATCACTTCGGGCAGGTTGCGATCGGACGAGCGCAGGCTGTTGGAGAAGTCGCCGGGAGCCTCGGTGCCCCAATCATGGCTGATCTCGGGCATGTCGAGCATGGCCTGATAATCTTCCTCGGGCAGCAGGTCCAGCCAGTCCACGGTGCGTGGAGCAGCCATTGCCAGAATGGGGAAAAGCAACGCCAAGGTGATTAACAGATGCCGCATGAGGACCTCCCGATAACAGGCCCGGATCAATCGATCAGGGCCTGGACCTCGGCGATACGTGACTGCAACACGGCAGCATCGGTGCAGCGCAGGGTGGCATGACCGACCTTGCGTCCGGGCTTGAACTCTTTGCCATAGTGATGCAGGTGGCAGTCGGGAATGGCGGTGACCTTGGCCACTGCCGGTACCTCGCCGATGAAGTTGAGCATGGCGCTTTCACCCACCTTGGCGGTGGAACCCAACGGCAGGCCGGCAATGGCCCGCAGATGGTTCTCGAACTGACTGCACTCGGCCCCTTCGATAGTCCAGTGACCGGAGTTATGCACCCGCGGGGCGATCTCGTTGGCCTTCAGGCCACCATCCACCTCGAAGAACTCGAAGGCCAGCACGCCGACGTAATTCAGCTTGTCCAGCACGCGCCCGGCGTAGTTCTCCGCCTGGGCCTGCAAGGGATGCTCGGTACTGGCGACCGACAGTCGCAGAATGCCTTGCTCGTGGGTGTTGTGCACCAGCGGGTAGCAGCGGGTATCGCCATCGCGGCTGCGCACGGCGACCAGCGAGACTTCACCGGTAAAAGGCACGAAGCCTTCCAGAATGCAGGGCACGCTGCCCAGTTCGGCGAAGGCGTCGATGACATCTTCCGGTTGGCGCAACAGTTTCTGACCCTTGCCGTCATACCCCAGAGTGCGGGTCTTCAGCACGGCGGGCAGGCCGATATTCTGCACAGCATTATTCAGATCAGCCTGGCACTGGATGTCGGCAAACTCGGGCGTGGGGATGCCCAGTTCCCGGAACATGGACTTCTCGAACCAGCGATCGCGGGCGATGCGCAGCGACTCTGCATTGGGAAATACCGGCACATGTTGCTCGAGAAAGGCCACGGTTTCCGCCGGCACGCTCTCGAATTCGAAGGTCACCACGTCGGCATCTTCGGCCAACTGGCGCAGCTGCTCGCGATCGTCATAGGCTGCGCAGAGATGCTCGCCCAGGGCGGCGGCGCAGGCGTCCGGTGCCGGATCGAGAAAGGCGAACTGCTGACCCAGTGGCGTACCCGCCAGAGCCAGCATGCGTCCGAGTTGACCACCACCGATGATGCCGATTTTCATGATTGCTTCCTCAAACCTGACGTGGGTCCGGATTATCCAGCACGGTATCGGTCTGCCGGCTACGGAAATCCTGCAAGGCCTGATGATATTGCGGATGGCGGCCACCAAGAATACTTGCTGACAGCAGCGCTGCGTTGACCGCCCCGGCCTTGCCGATGGCCAAAGTAGCCACAGGCACGCCAGCCGGCATCTGCACGATCGATAGCAGCGAGTCGACGCCCGATAGCATGGACGACTGCACCGGCACGCCGAGTACCGGCAGGTGAGTCTTGGCCGCACACATGCCAGGCAGGTGCGCAGCGCCACCCGCGCCAGCGATAATCACCTCGATGCCGCGCCCGGCGGCCTGTTCGGCATAGTCGAACAGCAGATCGGGGGTGCGGTGCGCAGATACCACCTTCACTTCGTAGGGGATACCCAGCTGCTCCAGCATGTCTGCCGTGTGGCTCATGGTAGACCAGTCGGACTTGGAGCCCATGATCACGCCAACCAGTGCGGTCATTGTCGTGCCTCTTGATGACGAAAAACAAAGCCACGCATAGGCGTGGCTCGAAAAAGAATACAGGCCAGGTGGCCGTGATCCGCGATTATAACCCAAAGCGGGCGACGGACCAGCCGACGTTCGTCAGTAACGCGGGCGCGGCGTCGCCATCGGCAGCGGACCATCACCGATCCGGCGGAACTCGCCTTTCTCGGTATCGTAGGCGCGGATCTGGCTGGTTTCGATATCGTACACCCAACCGTGGATGAACAGATCGCCGCGGGCCAGGCGTGAAGCGACCGAAGGATGGGTGGCCAGGTGACCGAGTTGGGCAACCACGTTTTCCTCGGTGAGAATGCCGAGGGTAGTGTGATCGGCGCAGCCACAATTTTCCTCGACTACGATCTTGGCTACTTCCGAATGCTGCAGCCAGGCTTTTACCGTGGGCATACCTTTCAGCTGGGAAGGGTCCAGCACGGCTTTCATCGCGCCGCAATCGGAATGACCACAGATGATGACGTGCTTGACGCCCAGCGCTACTACCGCATATTCGATGGCGGTGGAGACGCCACCCATCATCTGGCCGTAGGGGGGGACGACGTTGCCGACGTTGCGGGTGACGAACAGATCACCGGGCGAACTCTGGGTAATCAGTTCGGGCACTACACGTGAGTCGGCGCAGGTGATGAACATCGCCTTGGGGGTCTGCTCGAAAGCGAGTTTCCTGAACAGTTCTTCCTGCTGGGGGTATACCTCTTCATGGAAGTGCATGTAGCCGTCAATGATCTGTTGCAGGGCATTGTCATCATCAGCACTTTTCAGTTTTTTGTAGGGCATGGCTTACGCTCGCTGGTTCGGTATGAGCGGGGAGCCTGCCGGCCCCCCGCTATGCTCAGGCCTCGATCTCAATCAATATCTCACCTGGGTTGACGCGATCACCCTTGGCTACATGCACGGCCTTGACGGTGCCGTCGATTGCCGCCTGGATCTCGCTTTCCATCTTCATCGCTTCGCTGATGAGCACCGCCTGGCCGGCCTTGACCTTGTCGCCTTCGGCCACCAGCACATCGACCACATTGCCGGGCATACTGGTCGTGACATGGCCGGGTTTGCTGGCGCGTTCGCGGCTCTTGCCGCCAGCGCCGCCGACGAATTGATTGAGCTCTTCGAGGACAACTTCTTCCGGCATGCCATCCACGCTCAGGTAGAAATGGCGAGTGCCGTCCCCTTTGACGCCCACACCGGTGATATCGATACGGTAACTTTCACCGTGAACGTCAATCATGAACTCGGTCGCCACGCCTTCGGCAGCGAGTGGTTTGCTGTCGCCATCCGGAATCGGCAGCAGCACTTCCGGTTCCAGGGTGCCAGCGGCGCGTTCTTCGAGGAACTTGCGCCCGATATCGGGGAACATGGCGAAGGTCAGCACGTCTTCTTCGCTTTTCGCCAGATTGCCGATTTCATTGCGCAGGCGATCCATTTCCGGTTTCAGCAGATCCGCCGGGCGCACGTCGATCACGCTCTCGTCACCGATGGCGCGCACCTGCACATCCGGGTTGATGGTGCCGGGCGCCTGACCGTAGCGACCCTGCAGGTAGAGTTTCACCTCGTTGGTAATGGTCTTGTAGCGCTCGCCGGCCAGCACGTTGAATACCGCCTGAGTGCCCACGATCTGCGACGTCGGTGTCACCAGTGGCGGATAACCGAGGTCGGCGCGCACCCGCGGGATTTCATCGAATACGTCCTGAATACGATTCAGCGCGCCCTGTTCCTTCAGCTGGTTGGCCAGGTTGGACATCATGCCGCCCGGTACCTGGTTGATCTGCACCCGGGTATCCACACCGGTGAAGGGGCTTTCGAACTGGTGGTATTTCTTGCGTACTTCCATGAAGTACATGCTGATTTCCTGAATCAGCTCCAGATCCAGGCCGGTGTCATAGGGTGTGCCCTTGAGCGCCGCGACCATGGATTCGGTACCCGGATGGCTGGTACCCCAGGCCATGGAGCCGATGGCGGTATCGATATTGTCCGCACCGCACTCGATGGCCTTGAGCTGACACATGGCAGCCAGGCCGGCGGTGTCATGGGAGTGAATGAACACCGGCAGGCTGGTAGCCGCTTTTAGCGCTTCGACCAGTTCGCCAGTGGCGAACGGGGTCAGCAGACCGGCCATGTCTTTCACCGCCAGGGAGTCAACACCCATGGCTTCCAGGGTCTTGGCCTGCTCGACGAACAGCTCAACCGTATGCACCGGGCTGGTGGTATAGCAGATGGTGCCCTGGGCATGCTTGCCCGCGGCCTTGACGGCGGAGATGGCGGTACGCAGGTTACGCACATCGTTCATCGCATCGAAGATGCGGAACACATCGATGCCATTGACTGCGGCCTTGGCGACGAAGGCGCGGACCACGTCATCGCTGTAGTGGCGGTAGCCGAGCAGGTTCTGACCGCGCAGCAGCATCTGCAAACGGGTGTTGGGCAGCGCGGTGCGCAGCTGGCGCAGGCGTTCCCAGGGGTCTTCCTTGAGGAAGCGCACACAGGCGTCGAAGGTGGCGCCGCCCCAGACTTCCAGCGACCAGTAGCCTACCTGGTCCAGTTTCGGACAGATCGGCAGCATATCTTCGGTGCGCATGCGCGTGGCCAGCAGCGACTGGTGGGCATCGCGCAGGATGGTATCGGTAACGTTGATGCGTTTCTTGCTCATGGTGCATTCCTCATCGGCGGCAAGCGTCTGGCTTGCGGCGCAAAATCAAAGTCCGGCGTAAGCGGCGATGGCGCCGGCGATGGCCAGGGCCAGGGCTTCGGGTTTGTTCTTGGTCGAGTAGTTGGTCAGCTCCGGATGGGTGTCGACAAAGCTGGTATTGAAGACGCCGCTGCGAAAATCCGGATTCTTGAGGATCTGTTGATAATATAGCTCGGTGGTCTTGACCCCATGCAGATGCATGTCATCCAGTGCCCGGTAACCACGGTCCATGGCGTCTTCCCAGTTATTCGCCCAGACGATCAGCTTCAGGCACATGGAATCGTAGTAGGGCGGAATGGTGTAACCGGTGTAGATCGCCGTATCCACCCGTACACCCGGGCCACCCGGGGCGTAATAGCGGGTGATCTTGCCGAAGGAGGGAAGAAAGTCGTTCTTCGGGTCCTCGGCGTTGATACGAAACTGGATGGCGTAGCCGCGGTGCTCGATATCTTCCTGCTTGACTGACAGGGGCAGGCCGGAGGCGATGCGGATCTGCTCGCGGACGATGTCGATCCCGGTGATCTGCTCGGTGATGGTGTGTTCCACCTGCACCCGAGTGTTCATCTCCATGAAATAGACTTCATTGTCCGCCAGCAGAAATTCCACGGTACCGGCGTTCTCGTAACCCACTGCCTGGGCCGCACGCACTGCCAGGTCACCGATATAGGCGCGCTGCTCGGGCGTCAGCTGCGGGCTGGGGGCGATCTCGATCAGCTTCTGGTTGCGGCGCTGGATCGAGCAGTCACGTTCGTACAAGTGCACGGTGTTGCCGAAGCTGTCAGCCAGCACCTGGGCTTCGATGTGCTTGGGATTGACGATGCATTTTTCCAGAAACACATCGGCGCTGCCGAAAGCCTTGGTCGCTTCGGATATCACCCGCGGCCAGGCCTGCTCCAGCTCTTCCTTGCTGTTGCAACGGCGGATGCCACGCCCGCCGCCACCCGAAGTGGCCTTGAGCATCACCGGATAGCCGACCCGGTCCGCCTCGCTCAGCGCTTCCTGCAAATCCTTCAGGTTGCCCTCGGTGCCCGGGGTTACCGGCACTCCAGCGGCAATCATGCTGCGCCGCGCTTCGGTCTTGTCACCCATGCGGGCGATCACCTCGGCCGAGGGACCGATAAATTTGATCCCCCGTTCGCTGCAAATGCGCGCCAGTTCGGCATTTTCCGACAGGAAGCCGTAGCCGGGGTGCAGTGCATCGCAGCCGGTCTCGACCGCCAGGTTGACCAGTTGCCGGGCGTTCAGGTAGCCGGCCAGGGGGTCGCTGCCGACGTTATAGGACTCATCGGCGCGTTTGACATGCAGCGCATAGCGGTCCGCATCCGAATGGATGGCCACCGAGCGAATGCCCATTTCCGCGCAGGCGCGGACGATGCGGACAGCAATCTCGCCACGGTTGGCAATCAGGATTTTCTTGATCACATCCCTTTCCTCTGTTGGGTGATCGGGGGTGAACTCAACATACAACCGCAGCATGAATGATTAAAAATGAGTATTTGTTGGATTACTTATAAGTAATTACTAATATATTGCCTATCCAACATCAGCGGAGAGGTTCGATGCGCAAAGAATTGCACCGGATAACACTGCGCCAGCTCCAGGTATTCCGCAGTCTGTGTGCCACCTTGTCCTATAGCCGAACGGCCGAGGAGATGGCGCTGACCCAGCCGGCGGTGAGTCTGCAGATGCGCCAGCTGGAAGAGCTGGTCGGGCAGCCGCTGTTCGAATACGTGGGCCGCAAGCTCTATCTGACCGACGCCGCCACCATCCTGCTGGCCGCCAGCGGCGATATCTTCAATCGGCTGGAAATCCTCGACATGCAGCTGTCCGCACTGCAGGGCACCCTGCATGGCGAGTTGCGGCTGGCGGTGGCGAGCAGCATCCAGTATCTGACCCCGCACCTGCTGGCGGCCTTCCGCCAGCGTCACCCGGAGGTTAGCTTCCGGCTGGAAGTCAGCACCCGTGCGGAGGTGATTCGCCGTTTGCGTGACAACCTCGATGATGTGGTGCTGGTGGGGATGGTACCGGCGGATCGGGCGCTGGATTTCTTCCCGTTCCTGAACAACCCGGTGATCGCCGTGGCGGCGCCGGATCATCCGCTGGCCGCGCGGCAGCAGCTTGGCCTGGCCGAGCTGGAGTCGCAGATGGTACTGGTGCGCGAAATCGGCTCGGGGGTCCGCAAGGCCTGCGACGAGTTTTTCCAGCAGAAACGGGTGCATCTGCAGCGGGTAATGCAGATGGGCTCGGGGGAAACGGTGGTGCAATCGGCGATCGCCGGGCTGGGTATCGGCTTGGTCTCGGCGCATAGCGCCGCACCCTGGTTGCGTAATGGCCAATTGGCGCGCCTGGATTTCACCGACCTGCCACTGTTTCGCAGCTGGTGTGCAGTGCATGCCCGGGGTAAGCGCCTGAGCCCGGTGGCTGAAGCCTTCCTGGCCTTCTTGCGGGAGGAACGGGCCTTGATCAAACAGCTGGCGGAGCCCTTTAGCTGATCGACCAGCGGTGAAAGCCGAAGGCTGACAGTATCGAGGCGGCATGCTTGAATGATTCAAAGCCTGTCCAGTAGCGGCTAAATGTCCAATAATGGCGCGCCTTGGCTGGGGAGTTGTTAATTCCGCCGAGGCACTGCCACTTCAAACACATAGATAGGAAACACGATAATGGGTCTGGTCCTGATTCTGATCGCACTGATTGTCTTTATCGTCCTGGCGACAACGCGATTCAAACTGCATCCCTTCCTGGCCCTGCTCGGAGCCGCGCTGTTGGCCGGCTTCGCCTACCAATTGCCGGTCCTGGAGATCGCCGGGCACATCACCCGCGGCTTCGGCGGCATACTCGGTTACATCGGTATCGTCATCGTGTTCGGCACCATCATCGGGGTGATGCTCGAGCGCAGCGGCGCCGCCATCACCATGGCGGAAACGGTGATTCGCTTACTCGGAGAGCGTTTCCCGACGCTAACGGTGTCGATCATCGGTTATCTTGTATCGATTCCCGTATTCTGTGACTCCGGCTACGTTATTCTCAACTCGTTGAAAAATGCCCTGGCCGCGCGGATGAAGGTGTCGGTAGTGGCGATGAGTGTGGCCCTGGCCACCGGCCTGTATGCGACCCATACCTTCGTACCGCCCACCCCCGGCCCGATTGCCGCAGCCGGTAACCTGGGCCTGGAGTCCAATCTCGGGCTGGTGATCCTGGTCGGTCTGGTGGTGGCGTTCATCACTGCCATGGCCGGTATGCTGTGGGCCAATCGCTTTATCGGCAAGGACATCGAACTGGAAGACGATGGCGCGCCGATCATGGACAGCAACGATTACCAGGCGATGCGCGACAGCTACGGTGAACTGCCGAGCCCGGTAAAGGCCTTTGCTCCCATCTTCGTGCCGATTGTCCTGATCTGTCTGGGCACGGTGGTCAATCTGCCGGCACGTCCGGTGGGCGAAGGTGCACTGTATACGCTGGGTACCTTTCTCGGTCAGCCGATCTTCGCGCTGGCGATTGGCCTGGCGTTGGCCTGTACCCTGCTCAAGTCGGATAACAAGCGTCAGGAGCTGCATGATCGTGTTACCGAGGGGTTGGTAGCTGCGGCCCCGATCCTGCTGATCACCGGTGCCGGTGGCGCCTTCGGTACCATGCTCAGCGCCACGCCGCTGGGGGATTATCTGGGCCAGACCCTGTCGACCCTGGGCATCGGCCTGTTCATGCCGTTCCTGGTAGCCGCTGGTCTGAAGACCGCGCAGGGCTCCAGTACCGTCTCCCTGGTCACCACCTCGGCCTTGGTTGCGCCGCTGCTCGGTCAGCTGGGGCTGGACAGCGAGATGGGTCGGGTACTGACGGTCATGGCGATCGGTGCCGGTGCGATGACCGTATCCCACGCCAATGACAGCTTCTTCTGGGTGGTTACCCAGTTCAGTCGCATGAAGGTAGCGACCGCTTACCAGGCGCAAACCATGGCCACGTTGATCCAGGGTATCGTCGGCATCATAACCGTGTGGCTGTTCAGCCTGGTGCTGCTGTGATGAAGCTGGTAATCGCTCCCGACTCGTTCAAGGAAAGCCTCAGCGCCGAGGATGTGGCCAGCGCCATTGCCCGGGGCTGGCAGACAGTCTATCCCGATGCGGATATCCGCCTGTGTCCCATGGCCGATGGCGGCGAAGGTACCGTGGATGCGGTATTGGCAGCCAGCGGGGGCGAGCGGCGCGAGCTGACTGTGCGCGGCCCGCTCGGCCAGCCGGTGCAGGCCCACTGGGGCTTGCTGGAAGATGGTCAGGCAGTGATCGAAATGGCGGCCGCCAGTGGCCTGCACTGGGTCGAGCCGGCCCAGCGTGATGCCCGTATCACCACCAGCTACGGCACCGGTGAACTGATACTGGCGGCGCTGGATGCCGGTGCCCGGCGGATCATTCTGGGCATTGGCGGTAGCGCCACCAATGACGGCGGCGCCGGGGTGCTGCAGGCATTGGGGGTACGCTTGCTGGACGCGGCTGGTGAGCCGCTGGCAGCAGGTGGCGCGGCGCTGGGCGACCTGCATCGCATCGAGCTGGATGGCCTGGACCCCCGCCTGGCTGATGTTGAAATACTGGTGGCGGCGGATGTGGATAACCCGCTCTGTGGCCCGCGCGGTGCTTCCCATGTTTTCGGTCCGCAGAAAGGTGCCAATCCTGAGCAGGTCGAGCAGCTGGACCGGGCGCTGGGGCATTATGCCGACATCATGGCCGCTGCCCTGGGGGAGGACGTACGCGACGTGCCGGGTGTCGGTGCGGCCGGTGGCCTGGGCTTTGCCGCCCGGGCGGTACTCGGCGCCGGCTTCCGACCGGGTATCGAGCTGGTAGCCGAGCTGTCGGGGCTGGCCGCGGCCATGCAGGGCGCCGACTTGGCCATTACCGGTGAAGGCCGGCTGGACGGTCAGAGCCTGCACGGCAAAACCCCGGTAGGGGTGGCGCGTGTGGCCCAGGCCGCCGGGGTGCCGGTGATCGCGCTGGCCGGTAGCCTTGGTGAGGGTTATCAGAGGCTGTACGAGGTAGGTATCGACGCGGCCTTCAGTCTCACGCCGGGCCCGATCAGCTTGGAGCAGGCCTGCCGCGATGCGGCGGCGCAACTGTCCGCACGGGCGACCGATCTGGCGCGTTTCTGGCAGCTGGCAGACAAAAAAGCCCGGCGCTGAGGCCGGGCAAGTGCTTGACGCAGAGAGTAGCTGTCCTACATGCCCAACCATTCGGGCAGTGCCAGGGATATGAATGGCACGTAGGTAACCAGTATCAGGAACACCAGCATCATCAGCAGCCACGGCGACACCGCCTTGATGGTGCGGGTCAGCGGCATGCCGGTAACCGCCGAGGTGACGAACAGGTTGAGCCCGGTCGGTGGCGTGATCAGGCCGATCTCCATGTTCACCACCATGATGATCCCCAGGTGGATCGGGTCGATGCCCAGCTGTGTGGCGATCGGGAACAGGATCGGCGCCAGGATCAGGATGATCGCCGACGGCTCCATGAAGGTCCCCGCGACCAGCAGCACGATGTTGACCACGATGAGGAACTCGATGGGGCTGAAACCCTGTGCCACCACCCATGCGGTGATTGACTGCGGGATCTGCTCGGTGGTCAGTACGTGGGCGAAGAGCATGGCATTGGCGATGATGAACATCAGCACCACACTGAGCTTGGCGGCTTCGATCACCGTCCCGGGACACTGGCGGAAAGTCATGTCGCGATGGATAAAGATCGCCACGAAGGCTGCATAGATCGCTGCGACTGCGGCGGCCTCGGTGGGTGTGAACATGCCCGAGTAGATGCCCCCGAGGATGATCACGATCAACAGCAGGCCCCAGATGGCGCGACGGCCGGTGCGCAGCACTTCCTGGAAGGAGGCGCGCGGAAGCGCCGGCATGTCCTTGATGTGGGCAAGAATGTAGATGGCTGCCATCAGGAACAGGCCGAGTAGCAGGCCTGGCACCACACCGGCCATGAACAACTTGCCGACCGAGGTCTCGGTAGCAGTGGCATACACCACCATGACGATGGATGGCGGGATCAGGATGCCCAGGGTACCGGCGTTACAGACGATACCGGCGGCGAAGTCCTGCTTGTAGCCGGAGCGCACCATACCGGCGATGACGATGGAGCCCACGGCGGCCACGGTGGCCGGCGAGGAACCACTCAATGCGGCGAACAACATGCACGCCAGAATCGCGGCAATGGCCAGGCCGCCCTTGATGTGACCGACACAGGCGTTGGCAAAGTCGATCAGGCGATGGGCCACGCCGCCGGTGGTCATGAAGGCGCCCGCCAGGAGAAAGAACGGAATCGCCATCAGGGTATAGTGTTCGCTGCTTTCGAACAGCTTGATGGCCAGTGAGCGCACCGAGTCGTTGCTGAACATCAGGATGGTCATGGCCCCGGACAGACCGAGGGAAATCGCCACCGGGATGCCAATGAACATCAGCGCGAACAGGGCGAGGAACAGGAAGGCAATGGTCATTATCTAGTCTCCTCGGCCTTGTTTGCTGTGGCGAGTTTCAGGGCATCCTCGGCTTCGCCGTGGCCACCCAGGTCCAGTTGCTGATTGCGCAGGATGCGCACGAACACTTGCAGGAAACGCAGCAACATGAGGCTGAAGCCGATGGGCACGATCATCACGATATGCCACTGCATGATGCCGAAGCGATCGAGGTCTTCGGCCCCGATGCCGGCGCGCAGCAGCGCGGCAACCCATTGCTCACTGGAATAGGCCATCAATGCGCAGTAGGCGAGACAGATGCCGACGGCAAGCAGGGCGACGCCCTTGCGTGCCCGCCGGCTGAAATTGCGTACCAGCAGATCGACACCGATGTGGGCGCCGATACGCACGCCCCAGGCCAGGCCGACGAAGATCAGCCAGCCGAACATGGCTTTGGACAGGGCGATGCTCCAGGTCATTTCCTGGGCCAGGAAGAGGATGCTATCGCCGATCGAGAACAGTGCATCCTCGGCAAGGGGAATCGTATCGGCGAGGGAATAGAACACCGAATAGAGGTTGTTGAGTACTACGTAGAGGAAGGTGACCAGCGTCATTCCCGATAACAGGATGAACACCAGGACCTCCTCCAAGTGGTTCCAGGCACGAGCGACAGGGTTCATGCAGGGTCTCCGTCAGGGGAACGGTCAATGGGAGAGTGAGTAAGCCCCGGGTGGGGCTGCGGCGCTGCGTGCAGTGACGCAGCGCCGCCCGACCGGCTTCAGTCGGCCTGGTTGGACCGTCCAGCGGCCTGGATCAGCTCGGCGCCGATCTCGTCTTCGAACTTCTCCCACACCGGGCGCATGGCGTCGCGCCATTGTTCACGTTGCTCGGGGGTCAGGTTGATGATCTCGGTGGTGCCGGCATCGAGAATGCGCTGCTTGTCACGCTGGTTCAGCTCCTCGGCCTGTTTGTTCACTGCCACCGTGACTTCGGCAAGGATCGCGGTCAGTTCGTTGCGGATATCTTCAGGCAGGCCATCCCAGAACTTGGTGTTGGTGATCACCATGTAGTCCAGCACGCCGTGGTTGGACTCGGTGATGTACTCCTGCACTTCGTGCATCTTCTGGCTGTAGATGTTCGAGTAGGGGTTTTCGGCACCGTTGACCACACCGGTCTGCAGGCCCTGGTAGACCTCGGCGAAGCTCATCTTGCGCGGTGCGGCGCGCAACGCCTTGAACTGCTCGTCGAGCACGGCGGAAGCCTGCACGCGGAACTTCAGGCCGCGGGCATCCTTGGGCTCATGCAGCGCCTTGTTGGCTGACAGCTGCTTCATGCCGTTGTGCCAGTAGCCGAGGCCGGTAATGCCCTTGTCCGCCATGGAGGTCAGCAGCGCCAGGCCTTCCGGGCTTTGCTGGAAGCGGTCGACGGCCTCGATGTCATCGAACAGGAACGGCAGGTCGAAGATCTGGATCTGCTTGGTGTAGTGCTCGAACTTGGCCAGCGACGGCGCGATGATATGCACGTCGCCGAGCAGCAGCGCTTCCATTTCCTTGCCATCACCGAACAGCGAGGAGTTCGGATAGACCTGGACAGTCACCTGGCCGGGCAGGCGCTCTTCGACCAGCTTCTTGAACAGCAGCGCGCCTTGGCCTTTGGGGGTGTGCTCGGCAACCACGTGGGAGAACTTGATGGCGATCGGATCGGCCTGGACCAGGCCAGCCAGACTCAGCGTCAGGGCGCAAGCCAGCGCCTTGGCAGTCAGTTTGAACATGTGAGTGCTTCCTCTTGTTTTTAGTTTTACTGGTCAGGCGCCGTAGCACCGAACCGTTGAGGGCGAACGAGGTTGGTTCAGGCGCCCTGTCAAAGCCAAAAGCAAGGGCCATGCCAGTCTGCTATCAGTGGTGTGGGAAAGCTTGGTAGAAGGCCGCCAGACCAGATAGCATCAGGCCTGGCGTGTTGCGAGGAGGTTGCTCGGGCGGCACCGGATCCTGTGGAGCCCGGGCTGTTTGGCGGAAACCCGCCGGTCAGTCGAGGTCCTCTGGCGAGCTTCCGCCAACCGGTGTGAAGCTCAGCCCGTGCTTGCGCAGTTTGTCGTGCAGTGTTTTGCGCGGGATGCCGAGAGCCTCGGCGAGGCTGCGCAGGGAATTGTGTGGATGGTCCAGTTCGGCGGCGATCAGGGCGCGCTCGAAGGCCTCGACCTGCACGCCCAGGTTGCCACTCAGTGCGGCGCTGTCGGTCAGGCCCTCCTGACCCGGTTCCAGCTCAAGATCCAGGCCCAGGGCGAAGCGTTCAGCGGCGTTCTGCAGCTCGCGCACGTTGCCCGGCCAGGCATGACGTAGCAGCATGGCGCGCTGGCCGGCCGGCAACTCGCGGGCGGGCAAGCCATGGCGGCTGCTGGCGCCCATGGCGAAATGCTGGAACAGCAGCAGCGGATCTTCGCCGCGCTCGCGCAGCGGTGGAATACGCAGGGGGGCGACGTTCAGCCGGTAATACAGGTCGGCGCGGAAGCGGCCCTGGTCGGCGGCCTGGCGCAAGTCTTCCTTGGTGGCGGCAATCACGCGGATATCCAGCGCAATCGACTGGTTGCCGCCCAGGCGCTCGACCACCCGCTCCTGCAACAGGCGCAGCAGCTTGACCTGCACCTCCAGGCTCATGCTCTCGATCTCATCGAGAAACAGGGTGCCGCCGTTGGCGAATTCGAACTTGCCGATACGGCGCCTCGACGCGCCGGTAAAGGCCCCCGGCTCGTGACCGAACAGCTCGCTTTCCACCACCGACTCGGCCAGGGCGCCGGCATTGATGGCAACAAAGGGACCATTACGGCGGCTGGACAGGTCGTGCAGGGCGCGGGCGACCACTTCCTTGCCGGTGCCAGTCTCGCCGAGGATCAGCACATCGCTGTTGATGCCGGCCAGGGCACCTATCTGTTCATGCAGGCGGCGCATGGCCGGTGACTGGCCGATCAGCCGGCCAGCCAGTTCCTGGCGGTCAGCCAGCGCCAGGCGCAGGCTGCGATTGTCCAGCACCAGTTGGCGCACGGCCAGGGCACGGCGCACGCTGTCGAGCAGGGTGTCGTTGGCGAAGGGCTTTTCCAGAAAGTCGTAAGCACCGGCGCGCATGGCCTGGACCGCCAGGGGAACGTCGCCGTGGCCGGTGATCAGCAGCACTGGCAGTTCGGCGTCCTGCTCATGCAGCTGTTGCAGCAATTGCAGGCCGTCGAGGCCGGGCATGCGGATATCGCTGACCAGCACACCGGGCCAGTCACGCGGAATACGCGTAGCCAGGCCATTGGCGTCGCCAAGGCTGAGGACCTTGAGCCCGGCCAGGTCGAGGGTCTGGCTGAGCGCCTGGCGCAGATGGGCGTCATCGTCGATCAGCACCACCTGGATATGGTTACCGATACTGTTGTCGCTGGTCATGATCAGAAATCCTCGGTGGGCTGGAGATTGACGCCCGGGCTGGCCAGGCGCAGACGCAGGGTCAGCAGCGCGCCGCCGTCCGGATGATTGGCCAGCAGCAGTTCGCCGCCCAGGGCGCGCATCAGGGTATCGCAGATGGACAGGCCGAGGCCGAGGCCCTGGGCGCTGGTCTTGGTGGTGAAGAACGGCTCGCGGGCGTGCTCCAGGGCATCATCGGAAAAACCGGGGCCGTTGTCGCGCAGCAGCAGGTGGATGTACTCGCCATGCTGCTCGGTGCTGATCCAGATGCGCCGCGGCGGGGCTTTTTCGCTCAGGGCGTCGAGGGCATTGGCGAGCAGATTGCCGAGTACCTGGCGCAGGCGTGTCTCGCCGGCCTGGACCCAGATGGTCGCCTCCGGCAGGTCACGGCTCAGCTCCACATCCAGCTCCCGGCGGCGCTTGGCCAGCAGCGCCATGGTGTCGTCCAGTGCCGGTTGCAGGGCGACCCGTGCCGGGGCATGGCGATCACGGCGGGCGAAGGCGCGCAGGTGGGCGATGATCGATGCCATGCGCCCGGTCAGCTCGCTGATCAATCCGAGGTTGGTACGGGCATCATCGGTGCGCTGATGGTCGAGCAGGGTGGCGGCGTTCTCGGCATAGCTGCGGATCGCCGCCAGCGGTTGATTGAGTTCGTGGCTGATGCTGGCGCTCATGGTTCCCAATGCCGACAGCTTGCCGGCCTGCACCAGCTCGTCCTGGGCGCGCACCAATCCCTGCTGGGCCTGTTCGCGTTCCAGCACTTCCTGCTTGAGCCGGTCGTTGAGTTGCTCCAGGTCGAGCGTGCGTTCCAGCACACGCTGCTCCAGTTCGGCGCGGGCGCGGGCGTCCAGAGCGATGCGCTCGAGATAGTGGCGGCGGCGCAGTATCAACAGGCTGAATAGCAGCAGCAACACCAGCAGGGTGGCGCCGCCCACCGCCAGGGCGGTGCGCACCGGGCGATCGAGCAGCAGTCGAGGCGCCATGATACTGACCGTCCACTCGGTTTCCGGCAGGTGACTGCTCTGCACCAGCCAGGCACCCGGATCGAACGGCAATGGTCGTGGTGACAGGGTCGGATAGGGCTGGTTGGCGGCAATATTGGCACGTTCCTCGTCGCTCAACGGTCGGGTGGCATGGAATCGCCACTCGGGGCGCGAGGTGAGGATGACCACGCCATTGCTGTCGGTAACCATCAATTGCTCGGGGGTGTTGCCCCACAGGGTTTCGGTATGGTCGAGATCGACCTTGACCACCAGCACACCGATCTTGCGCTCCTGTTCATGCATGGCATAGGCGAAGTAGTAGCCGCGCTTGCCGGAGGTGGTGCCGAGGCCGAAGAACTGTCCCAGCTGGCCGGACAGAGCCTCGCGAAAGTACGGGCGGAAGTCGAAGTTGCCGCCGACGAAGGTATCGGGCTGGTCCCAGTTGGAGGCAGCCAGGGTATGGCCCTTGGGGTTCAGCAGGTAGATCACATCGGCACCGGTCTGCTCACGGATCTGCGCCAGCAACTGGTTGGCCTGCTGCAGGATCGCGGTATCGGTAGGGGCATGCATGGCGCTACGCAGATCCGGCAGGTCACCGAGGATCTGCGGCAATACCTCGAAGCGACGCAGGGTGCCGAGCAGGTTGGCGATGTACAGATCGAGGGTCTGGCGATTCTGTTCGATCAGTACGCCGCGGTAGTAGCGCTCGGCCAGATGCTGCACCGGCCATAACAGCGGCACCAGCAGCAGCGCCAGCAACGCCAAACTGCGCCAGCGCGGGCGATGCGGAGTCCTGGTTGCCGGGGTATGCGAAGTCTGGTCCATCGCTGCATTATGCACGTTTGCAGCGCTGGTAAAGAGCCCCGCCCTGAAGTCAGGTCTGCGGTTTGGACGCTGGCGTCGAGAATCCGATGCAGGCGTCCGGTATCCGGATCAGAGCGTGGGCCGGGGCAGCACGCCGTGGTCATGATGGCTCATCAGTTCCGGAAAGTCGCGCAGTTGGGCATTCAATGCCTGGGCTTCGCGATAATCCTCGACCGCCCGGCGATAGGCCATACGCCGCTTGTCTTCCTGCCGTCGGCGCTCGTTGCGCACGCTCTTGACGGATTCACCTGCAAAGTCTGGAACGAAAGCCATGCTGTCGCCTCCCGGAGCATTGAACATGATATGGGCGAGCCCATCTTGCGACCTTCGGGATGACCGATTGATGACGGTTACGCTGCAATTTCGGGACAGCTGCCCGGCGGCAGCGAGCCCATGAAGGACCCGGCGCTGCGTCGCTCTGCCGCAGTGATGGAATAAATTATCAATTGCGACTGATTATCATCAATAGTATTGTCCTGCTGAACCGCCCATGTCGGGCCTTTCCAGGAGGATCAATCATGCAGACTTCATTTCGCCTATTCGCCGGGATCATCGCCCTCAGCCTGAGCGCGGCCGGCTGGGCCGGCGATTCGGCAACGCGTACCGCCCATGCCAAGGGTGAGCCCGCGGAAACCCTGCAGCAGGCGGTCACCAACATGCGCGAGTACAACGCGAAACTGGAAGCCTTGTTGGCGAAGGATGAGCTGACAGCGATGGAGATGCATGAAGTACACATGCTGACCTACACCCTGGAAAATGCCCTGCAGAAAATCCAGGCGGACCTGGTGGAAACCGCCGAGGTGCTGGAAGAGGTGCATATCGCCTCGGAAACCGGCAAGCCCGAGGTCGTAAAGGAAAAGGGACAGGTTTATCTGCAGGCAACCGGTACGCTGGTACCGTAAGCAGAGCCTTTTAACCCGTTGGCCGGGATGGACCCGGCCGGTCAGGGGCGGTGCCTGAGCTGTTGGCTCAGACCAGCACGCCCTGGCTGCGCAGATAATCGTCGTAGCTGCCGGAGAAGTCCTTGATGCCGGATTCCGACAGCTCGATGATACGGGTGGCCAGCGAGCTGACGAATTCGCGGTCATGGCTGACGAAGATCAGCGTGCCGGGGAAGTTTTCCAGCGCCAGGTTCAGCGCCTCGATGGATTCCATGTCCAGGTGGTTGGTCGGCTCGTCCATGATCATCACGTTGGCCTTCTGCAGGATCAGCTTGCCGAACAGCATGCGGCCCTGTTCACCACCGGAAATCACCTTCACCGATTTCAGGATGTCGTCATTGGAAAACAGCATGCGCCCGAGCGTGCCGCGCACCAGCTGTTCGCCGCCCTGGGTCCACTGGGCCATCCAGTCGAACAGGGTGTAATCGTCGCGGAAGTCTTCCATGTGGTCCTGGGCGAAATAGCCCACATCGGCACTCTCGGCCCACTTCACTGCCCCTGCCTGGGGCGCCATTTCACCGACCAGGGTGCGCAGCAGCGTAGTCTTGCCGATCCCGTTGGGCCCAATGATGGCGACCCGCTCACCGGCTTCGATCTGCAGGCTGAGGTTCTTGAACAGCGTCTCGCCATCAAAACCCTGGCTGACCTGTTCCAGGGTCACTGCCTGGCGATGCAGTTTCTTGTGTTGGTCGAAGCGGATGAACGGGCTGACCCGGCTCGACGGCTTGACCTCATCCAGCTGGATCTTGTCGATCTGCTTGGCGCGGCTGGTGGCCTGCTTGGCCTTGGAGGCGTTGGCCGAGAAACGGCTGACAAAGGTCTGCAGCTCGGCGATCTGCGCCTTCTTCTTGGCATTGTCCGACAGCAGGCGCTCGCGCGCCTGGGTGGCGGCGGTCATGTACTCATCGTAGTTGCCGGGGAACAGGCGCAGCTCGCCGTAATCCAGGTCCGCCATGTGCGTGCACACACTGTTGAGGAAGTGGCGGTCGTGGGAAATGATGATCATGGTGCTGCTGCGCGCCGTGAGAATGTCTTCCAGCCAGCGAATGGTGTTGATATCCAGGTGGTTGGTCGGCTCGTCCAGCAGCAGCACGTCGGGATCGGAAAACAGCGCCTGGGCCAGCAACACGCGCAGCTTCCAGCCGGGGGCGACTTCGCTCATCGGGCCGAAGTGCTGCTCCAGCGGAATACCCAGACCCAGCAGCAGCTCACCGGCGCGGGACTCGGCGGTATAGCCGTCCAGCTCGGCGAACTCGGTCTCCAGCTCGGCGACGGCCATGCCATCCGCTTCGCTCATTTCCGGCAGGGAATAGATGCGGTCGCGCTCGGCCTTCACTTTCCACAGCTGGGCATGACCCATGATCACCGTATCGATCACACTGTCGTTCTCATAGGCGAACTGGTCCTGACGCAGTTTGCCCAGACGCACATTCTGCTCCAGCATCACCTGACCGCCGGAGGGCTCCAGATCACCGCCAAGGATCTTCATGAAGGTCGACTTGCCGCAACCATTGGCGCCGATCAGGCCGTAGCGGTTGCCATTGCCGAACTTGACGGAAACGTTTTCGAACAGCGGCTTGGCGCCGAACTGCATGGTGATGTTGGCGGTGGAGATCAAAGGTCAGTCCTGCAGAAAGAGAATGGGCGTCGCGGTAAAGCGGCGGCGCATTGTACTGGCTATGGTGAGTGAGTAACAGCGGTGGGCGGGGGGCACGGATGGATGGTGCGATGTCATTCTGCACCAGGCTCTACTGGAAAGTGACCATGGCTCCTCTGTGCAAGCCTATAATGAACGGAAATATCTTCCCATAAATGACCAGGTCGACAGAGAGCGTCCGGAGAACATGAAAAAACTTATCAAAACCTTGCTTGCTATCAGTGTGTCACTGGCCGTGATACTTGCCCTCTTTCTCTATTGGCCGCTGTACCAGCGTGCTGCACCCCCGGCGGAGAACGAAGAGCCGGTGGATGTGGTGCTGATCGGTGGTGGGATCATGAGTGTGACTCTGGCGACCTATCTGCAGGAATTGGCGCCGGACTGGAACGTGCACCTGTTCGAACGCATGGACGCCGTGGCGCTGGAAAGCTCCAACGGCTGGAACAACGCCGGCACCGGTCACGCTGGTTTTGCCGAACTGAACTACACTCCCGAGCGGGAAGATGGCAGCATTGAAACCAGCCGGGCGGTTAACACAGCCGAGCAGTTCGAAATCTCACGCCAGTTCTGGGCCCACCAGGTCGAGCAGGGACGCCTGTCCACGCCTTCCGACTTCATCAATCCGACTCCGCACATGAGTTTCGTCTGGGGTGATGACAACATCGAGTTCTTGCGCAAGCGCCATGCGGCGATGATCAAGAATCCGTTGTTCTACGGCATGGAGTATTCCGAAGACCCCGAGCAGATCAGCCAATGGGCACCGCTGGTGATGGAAGGTCGCGATCCTGCTCAGAAAGTAGCAGCGACCTACATGCCGTTGGGTACCGACGTCAATTTCGGGGTGATCACCAGCCAGCTGACCGAGTCGCTGCAGCGCAACCCCAATTTCCAGCTGGAATTGAATCATGAAGTGCGCGGTCTGGATCAGAATGATGACAAGACCTGGAACGTCACCATGCATGACTTCAAGACAGACACGGAGCGCACCATCAAATCGCGCTTCGTCTTTATCGGCGCCGGTGGAGCGGCATTGAAACTGTTGCAATTGTCCGGTATTCCCGAGTCGCGCAACTATGGAGGCTTTCCGGTGGGTGGCCAGTTCCTGGCCTTTGAGTCACCCGAAATCAGCGCCCGTCATGAGGTGAAAGCCTACGGCAAGGCCGAAGCCGGTTCGCCGCCGATGTCGGTACCGCACCTGGACGCGCGTAAGCTGGATGGCAAACCGGTGGTGCTATTCGGGCCATTCGCGTTGCAGAGCACCAAGTTTCTCAAGGACGGTTCCTGGTTCGACCTGTTTTCGTCGGTCAACCACAACAACTTCGCTGGCATGCTGAGTGTCGGCAGGCAGAATCTGGATCTGGTCAAATACCTGGTGCAGCAAGCCAGCCTGAGCGATGCAGATCGTCATGCCGAACTGCTCAAGTACTTCCCCGAGGCCAACCCCGAGGACTGGAAGCTGGTTACCGCCGGGCAGCGTGTGCAGATAATCAAGCTTGACTCCCAGAAGGGCGCGACCCTGCAGTTCGGCACCGAGGTGGTCAGTGACGCCGATGGCACCATCGCCGCCCTGCTAGGCGCATCGCCAGGCGCATCCACCTCGCCGCCGATCATCCTGAACGTGCTGGCCAAGGTCTTCCCGGAACAGATGGCCGCTGGCTGGAAAGACCGCCTGAACGCCATCATTCCCTCCTACGGGCGCACTCTCAACGACAGCCCGGCGCTGACCAATGAGATCCGCCGTCACACCAGCCAGGCTCTGCAATTGCCTCACGTGGATGTGCCAGAGCAATCTGGGAACGTCCAGGCCCCTCCGATGGAGACCACTGCGGCGGAAGAGGGCGACAATAGAGAGTTTCAGGCGCTGTAACATCAATAGATTGACTGTCTCCGGAATCAGGTTGGACCAATCGGTGTAACCTGATTCCGGAGAGCCTGACATTCGGAATAGCTGCTGGGAATTCTTCTGCTCTGACAGAAGGTACTACCGCCACGCCGCCAGGCTGTCATGCGGACGGTCGATATTGTCGCGGAAGAAATCGCGTAGATGCTGGATGAAGAACGATACCTTGGCCGACAGGTTGAGGCGTTCCAGATAGACGGCGTAGATGTCCGCCGGTGGCGTTTCGTAATCCCCCAATACC
Organism: Pseudomonas sp. G11-1; assembly: GCF_024031555.1. Lineage (NCBI taxonomy): Bacteria > Pseudomonadati > Pseudomonadota > Gammaproteobacteria > Pseudomonadales > Pseudomonadaceae > Pseudomonas > Pseudomonas sp. G11-1. The sequence continues at coordinate 291,436 of NZ_QEYQ01000003.1, forward strand.
TCTACCAACTGCCCGGTGCGCAGATAACTGGCCACATTCCACTCAGCCCGCATGAGGATGCCGTGGCCATCCAGTGCCCAGTTCAAGGCCACTTCGCCGTCATTGGTGCTGAGACTGCCGTGCACCTTTATCGACTCGGTCTGCTTGCCTTTGCTCAGCCGCCATATACCGAAAGCCGAATCGTTCTGGCGCAGCACGATGCAATTGTGCCGGGACAGGTCATCAGGCGTGTCGGGATGACCAAAGGCTTCCAGGTAAACCGGCGCCGCGCACAAACGGCGGCGATTCACTGCGATCTTGCGGGCAATCAATCGGGAATCCGGCAACTCGCCGAAGCGGACCGCCACATCGATGGCGTTATCCGGCAGGTTGATCGGCCGGTCGGTCAGATGCAGTTGCACCTCGACTTCGGGGTAGCGTTTCACGAACGAGGAGATCGCCGGACTGATATGGGTGCGCCCGAAACCCAACGGCGCATTTACCCGCAATAGCCCCTTGGGTTCCGCTCGGCTGCTGGATACCTGGCGCTCCATTTCCTCGATTTCACCCAACAGGCGCTGGGCATTGGTCAGATAGAGCTCGCCCTCGGCAGTCAGACTGATGCTGCGCGTGGTGCGATTGAGCAGGCGCACGCCGAGCCGCTGCTCCAACCTTGCCAGTCGTTTGGACACCGCCGGTGGCGTCAGGTTGAGCTCGCGCGCAGTAGCCGCAAGGCTGCCCAGTTTATTCAGCTGGATGAAGAACGCCAGTTCCGACACCTGGTTCATAGATAACCTGCAGGAAACAATGAAGTGATTTTCATTGTATTACAAACCTTCTTGGAAAACCTTACCGTACTCCCACGCCCATTCCTACAACAATGTGCGGCATCGGTATGCCGCAGACTAACCCGCCTTGTGAGGAGAACGACAATGGATAACCAGGTAGCTGTCCAGTCTCTTACCGATGTTTTAGGCAAGTTCACAGCCTATATCGGTAAGAGGCTGCCAACCGACGTCAAGGAAAAGACCGCCAAGTTGCGCGCTGCAGAAACCAACTCGCTGGCTATCGAAATCTTCGATTCGATGGCCGAGAACCAGGAGGCCGCAGACCGGTTGGATCGCCCGAGCTGTCAGGATACCGGGGTCATCCAGTACTTCATTTCGGCCGGCTCCCGGTTTCCGCTGCTTGGTGAACTCGAAGGTATTCTGGAGAACGCCACGCTGGATGCCACCCGCCTGGGGCCGTTGCGCCACAACGCTGTGGAAACCTTCGATGAGAAGAATACGGGCACCAATACCGGCTCGAAGATTCCATGGCTGGATTGGGAAATCATCCCGGATGCCGATTACGCCGTGATCGACGTCTACATGGCCGGTGGCGGTTGCACTCTGCCGGGGTCGGCCAAGGTGCTGATGCCTGGACAGGGCTATGAAGGGGTGACCGAGTTCGTCTTCGATGTGATTACCTCGCGGGGGGTCAATGCCTGCCCGCCGCTGCTGGTGGGGGTGGGTGTTTCCACCTCGGTGGAGACTGCCGCACGGTTGTCCAAACGGGCGATTCTGCGTCCGGTGGACTCCGAACATCCCAACGCGAATGCGGCACTGATGGAAAAGCTGCTCGAGGAAGGGCTGAACGAGATTGGTATCGGCCCGCAGGGCCTGACGGGTAACACCAGCGTGATGGGGGTGAATATCGAATCTTCCGCACGGCACCCGTCGACTATCGGCGTAGCCGTTTCAACCGGCTGCTGGGCGCATCGTCGCGGCAAGATCCGCATCAATGCCGACCTGTCCTATGACATCCTCTCGCATGAAGGAGTAGTACTGTGATCAAGACCCTTTCCACTCCGATCAAGGATGAAGACCTCGAGAGCCTGAACGTCGGTGACATCGTTTACCTGACGGGACAATTGGTGACCTGTCGCGATGTAGCCCACCGTCGCCTGATCGAACTCAAGCAGCAGTTGCCGGTTGACCTGCAAGGTGGGGCGATCTTCCATGCTGGGCCAATCGTCCGCAAGAAAGATGACGGCAGTTTCGAGATGGTTTCCATTGGCCCGACCACTAGTATGCGCATGGAAAAGTTCGAGAAGGAATTCATCGAGCAAACCGGCGTCAAGCTAATCATCGGCAAGGGCGGCATGGGTCCGGAAACCACCGCCGGTTGTCTGGAGAACAAGGCCGTGCACGCGGTATTCCCCGGCGGTTGCGCGGTACTGGCGGCCACCAAGGTGGAAGAAATCGAGCGCGCCGAATGGCAGGATCTCGGCATGCCGGAAACCCTGTGGGTGAATCGGGTCCGCGAATTCGGCCCGCTTATCATCTCCATCGATACCAAGGGCAATAACCTGTTCGAGCAGAACAAGGCGCGTTTCAATGAGCGCAAAGGCTCGATCATCGAGAAGATCAACAGCCAGGTGCGTTTCATCAAGTGATCCCTTCATCCGCCACGGCGGCACATGCTTGTCCGTCGTGGTATGGTTGTCAGCTTTTCCACTATCCTTAGCAGTAACTGCACCGTACCGGACCCTCTTCTGGTGACGGTGCATGTAGTGCTTTGTCACTTTGGTACAGATCACAGAGATGAAGACCATGCAGAAAGTCTGCCATCACGAGATGCGCAACGCCTTCCGCGCTTTGCTTGCCCGCCCCGCCTGTTTCCAGACCGCGTCGGTATTCGACCCGCTGTCGGCCCGTATCGCGGCTGATCTCGGTTTTGAGGTCGGTATTCTCGGCGGCTCGGTCGCATCCCTGCAGGTGCTGGCGGCGCCGGATATCGCGCTGATCACACTCAGCGAGTTTGCCGAACAGGCCACCCGTATCGGCCGGGTGGCTCGGCTGCCGGTGATTGCCGACGCCGATCATGGCTACGGCAACGCCCTCAATGCCATGCGCACGGTAACCGAGCTGGAGCGTGCCGGGGTCGCCGCACTGACGTTGGAGGATACGTTGCTGCCGGCGCAGTTCGGGCGTAAGTCGTACGATCTGATCAGCGTCGCGGAGGGTGTCGGTAAACTTGTGGCTGCTCGGGAAGCACGGAATGATGCTGCGCTGGCAATCATTGCGCGCACCCACGCCGGTGTGCAGTCGCTCACGGATGTCATACAGCGTACCCGCGCTTATCAGGACGCCGGCGCCGACGGTATCTGTCTGGTCGGGGTGGAGGACTTCGCCCATCTGGAAGCCATCGCCGAAGGGTTGCGGGTGCCGCTGATGCTGGTGACCTACGGCAATCCGCAGTTGCGCGACGACGAGCGCCTGGCCGCGTTGGGTGTGCGTATTGTGGTAAATGGGCACGGCGCCTACTTCGCCGCGATCAAGGCAACCTACGACAGCCTGCGCGAGCAACGCGGTATCGCCCCCGGCAATGGTCTCACTGCCTCGGAACTGGCGACCCGCTACACCAGCCCCGAGGAATACCTCGCCTGGGCAGAGCAATATATGAACGTAAAAGAGTAATCAGGCCGCGGTTTTCGTACGGTCTCCTCCTCCAAATCAGTTGCCACAGGCTGGGCCACCATCCAGCTGTGGCAGGCTGGTTCTGTTGTATCGATAGTGATATCCCTTCGCCGCCGCTCCGCCTTGCCAAGCCCTTTGGCATCATTTTTTCGCGCCCCTGTTATTAACTTCATTTCACTAAAGATGTGATTTTAAGGCGATCAATCTGGTTCATTTCACTGTATATACTCGGCCGGTCGTAGCCTGATTGCGGCCTTGCCCATAACAAAAATACATGGAGCCTCCTCTCGATTGAGGAGGGAAATGAATGACTCACATCGAGATAACCCTGCTGCTCCTGCTGTTCGCAACCGTCATGTTCATCTGGGAGCGAATTCCTCTCGCGTTGACCGCCATCATTGTCTGCCTGGCGTTGGTAGTGACCGGTATCCTCGACCCTAAAACCGCATTCAACGGGTTCATCAATACCAACGTCATCCTGTTCGTAGGGATGTTCGTCGTGGGGGCTGCCTTGTTCGAAACGGGGATGGCAAACCGTATCGGTGGGCTGGTGACGCGCTTCGCCAAGACCGAGCGGCAACTGATCGTGGCGATCATGGTAATCGTCGGGGTGCTGTCCGGTTTGCTGTCCAATACCGGCACCGCTGCGATACTGATTCCGGTGGTAATCGGCATCGCAGCTAAATCCGGTTTCTCTCGCTCACGGTTGTTGATGCCGCTGGTACTGGCCGCAGCAATGGGCGGCAATCTGTCGCTGATCGGTGCGCCAGGCAACCTGATTGCCCAAAGCGCATTACAGAATGCCGGTCTTGAGTTCAGCTTTTTCGAATACGCCAAGGTGGGACTTCCATTGCTGGTTGGCGGGATTATCTATTTCGCTTTCTTCGGCTATCGGTTGCTGCCCGCAGGTAATTCATCTGCGATCAGCGGGTTCGATCAGGAGCATGATTTCAGTGCTGTGCCGAAGTGGAAGCAGATCATGTCGCTGGTGGTCATGGTTGCCACTATCCTTGGCATGGTCTTCGAGAAGGCGATAGGCATTCCCCTGCACATTACCGCCTGTATCGGCGCGGCATTTCTGGTGCTGGTAGGGGTGTTGACCGAAAAGCAGGCGTATCACTCCATCGATACCCAGACCATTTTCATCTTCGGCGGCACGCTGGCGCTGGCCAGCGCTCTTGATCAGACGGGAGCCGGTGCGGCGGTGGCGACCTTCATCATGGATATGCTCGGCACCGAGCCTTCACCGGCCATACTGCTGATAGTGATTTTCTTCATTTCCTGCACACTCACCAATTTCATGTCCAACACGGCGACTACCGCGCTGCTGGTCCCCATCGGCATGTCCATTGCCGCCAATCTGGGTGCCGACCCCCGGGCCGTACTGATGGCGATTGTGATCGGTGGTTCCTGCGCCTATGCCACGCCGATCGGCATGCCGGCGAATCTCATGGTGTTGTCGGCTGGCGGCTACAAATTCGCTGATTATATGAAGTGTGGTTTGCCGTTGATTTTTGTCGCCGGCGCCATTGCCATTCCGCTGTTGCTGCTGTTCTTCCCGTTCTTTCCGGCTTGAATCCAGCGGGGCGCCCCAACCGGTGGCTGCTGGAGAACCATGCTCAAGGAAGAGCGGGGCATGCCCATCAGGGAGGCATGCTGGCAAACGCCTCGGCCAGATAATCGATCATCACCCGCACCTTGGCGGGTGGTCGGCGATCCGGTGGGTAGAGTACGTGGATCCCACCGAGCTCCATCACCGGCTTGTCCAGTTCCAGCACCACCAGCTCACACCGGGCCAGCGCTTCGCCAACGATGAAATGCGGCTGATAGATAATCCCCTGGCCGGCTACGGCGGCGGCCAGTAGTGCATCACCGTTGTTGGCCAGAAGATTACCGCTGATCGGCACCCGCAGTTCGCCATGGGCGCCGAATGACCATTGCTTGCTGTCCTGCATGGCTGACAGGGTGTAGCTCAGGCAATTATGCTGAGCCAGCTCGCCGACGGTGCGGGGCACGCCGCGGCGATCCAGGTATTCCGGGGCGGCGCAGACCTGCATGCGGCTATCGCCCAGTTGGCGGCTTTGCAGCGGACTGTCGGCCAACCGCCCGATACGGATCGCCAGGTCCCAGTTACCGGCGATCAGATCCAGCTGGGCATCACTCAATCCCAACTCGACCCTGACCTCGGGGTGCCGACGGCTGAACTCCGGAATCAGCGGCGCCACAAAGCGACTGCCAAATGACAGGGGCACGTTCATGCGCAACAGGCCGGTGGCCTTGATCCGCTGCGAGGCGGCAGCCGCCTCGGCTTCATCGATCTCCGGCAGGATGCGCTGGCAGGCTTCCAGATAATTGCTGCCGGCCTCGGTCAAGCTCAGGCGCCTTGTCGTGCGATGGAACAGCTTCACTCCCAGCCGTGCTTCCAGCGCATTGACGTGCTTGCTGGCCATGGCCGGTGACATGCCGAGATGCCGGGCAGCGGCGGACAGGCTACCGGCACTGGCGGCACGGACGAAAACGCGCATGCTGGTAATACGATCCATCTTTCATTTCCTACTGTCAGTATCAAGTGTTAATGAATATTAGGCGGTTCTCTTACCTAAACGCATCAGCGAAACTATAGCCATACGAAATTGGAGGGTATTTTCATGAGCGCCAAGCATGCTCGTCAGCCGGTGTTGTTCATCCCCCACGGTGGTGGCCCCTGTTTCTTCATGGAATGGGACCCAGCCGACACCTGGGTGGGCATGGGCAATTTCCTCAAACAGGTTGCCAGATCCTTGCCGCAGCGGCCCTCGGCGATCGTCATGGTGTCTGCCCACTGGCGCGAACCGCAGTTCAGCGTTACCGGCCACGCCCGCCCGGAGCTGATCTACGATTACTACGGTTTTCCGGCGCACACCTACGAGTTGAGCTACCCGGCGCCAGGCCAGCCGCAGTTGGCCGAGCAGGTAGCCCAGTTGCTCAATGCGAAGGGGATACCGGCGCAGGTGGATGCCGAGCGCGGGTTTGACCATGGCATGTTCATTCCGCTGAAGCTCATGTTTCCGGGGGCGGATATTCCGGTGATCCAATTGTCCCTGCGCAGTGACCTGGACCCACAGGCACACCTGCAGGCGGGCCGGTCGCTGGCCGCACTGCGGGATGACAATATCCTGATCGTCGGCAGCGGCATGAGTTTCCATAACATGCGCGCCTATGGTGACAGCCGCTTTTCCGCGGTTTCCGACGAATTTGACATTTGGCTGACCCAGGCGGTGGAAGGTCCGGCGGCAGAGCGTGAGCAACTGTTGGAAAATTGGGCCAAGGCTCCCCATGCCTATCTGTGTCATCCCCAAGGCGCCGAGGAACATCTGATTCCCTTGATGGTCGCAGCTGGCGCTGGTGGTGAAGGCCCGGGGCAAAAAATATATTCCGAGCGGGTCATGCAGACCACCATTTCAGCATTCCGCTTCGGTTGATAGTTCGCGCTTGAACCGATTCGGCATTGCGGGTGGAAAGCGGTACCGTAGAGCCTTAGCGATGCTATCGACTGCACACATTCAGACACAAAAGCCGGAGCGCTTGATGATCTGCTTGTGCAAGCATTGGTGCCACAAATCGAATGGCAACAACCGTGATTGAAAAACTGATGGATTGTGAGATAGGAGCAGGACATGAAAGGTGATACCCAAGAACGCTATGGCAGCATTTCCCGGTTCTTTCACTGGGGGATGGGCTTGCTGATCATTTGGCAGCTACTGAAGTTCTTTGACCGCATCAGTGAGGGTGAACACTGGGTCGGCCAGACCCTGGTGCCATGGCATATCTCCATTGGCTCCTTGTTGCTGGTGCTGGTGGTGCTGCGCCTCATCTGGGCCGGCAAACAGAAGAACAACCGCCCGGTACAAGACCCGGCTACCGCGCTGCTGGTCAAGGTCGGTCATGGATTGCTGTACGCCGGCATGCTGCTGATGCCGATTACCGGGCTGCTCTACATGATCGGCAACGGCTATGGCTGGGCTCCTTTCGGCATCCAACTGATCGCCAGAGGTGACGAGATTCCCTGGATGGCCAGTATCGGCAGCCTGCACTCGCCCATCGCCTGGTTGCTGCTGATCATGATCGTCGGCCACGTCGGCATCGCCCTGCTGCACCACTTCGTCAAGAAGGATGGCGTGCTGCGGCGTATGATCTGATCCAGCGCTCTGCTATTGGCGTCCGCTCTTCAGCGGGCGCCAAGCAGCTTCTCAGTGATGACCTGCGGAGGTTTTATCTGCTTCGTTTGAACTGGATGAGGTGCGGGTTGCCAGGACCTGGTCAATGCGATAACTGTCCACATCCACCACCTCGAACGTATAGTCGCCCCAGATTACCCGGTCGGTGCGGCGTGGCACCCGACGTAGCATGGTCATCATGAAGCCGGCCAGCGTCTCGTAGCCTTCTTCCTGGGGAATGTCTTCGATTTCCAGCGCCCGGCGCACGTCCTGGATGGGCGTCACGCCATCGATCAGCCAGGAGTTATCATCCCGGCGCACGATCTGTTCCTCATACCACGGCGGCACCAGGTCGCCCATCACGATGCTCATCACATCGTTCACCGTGATCAGCCCGACCACCAGGCTGTACTCGTTGACGATCAGCGCAAAATCCTCGCCGACCAGGCGAAACTGCTTGAGCAGCTCGGCTAGAGTCAACCGGTCCGGCACCACCAGCGGCTTGTGCAACAGCGCCGGATCGGTGAGGGAGATAGGCTCGTTGTGCAGCACGCGCTTGAACAGATCCTTCATCGACACATAGCCGATGATGTGATCGATATCGCCATCGCAGACCGGATAGCAGGAATGGGGCGTGTCGGCGATCCGCGAGCGGATCAGGGCATCGGAATCATCGATCAGGAAGTAGACAATCTCGTCACGATTGCTCATGGCGCTGGGCAGGGTGCGGGTATCCAGCTCGAAGATGTTCTCGATCGCCTGTTGTTCACCGGGCGCCAGTAACCCCGAGCGCGCACCGGCCTCGGTCAGCGCGAGGATATCCTCGGGCGTGACCTCATCATCGCGGCGGGCAGGCAGGCGCAGCAGTCTGATCAGGCCGTTGACCAGGCGCGAGTAGAACCATACCAAGGGCCGCAATAGCGTGTTCAGTGCGCGCATCGGACCGATGGAAAATATGGCCAGGGGCTCCGGCAATGCCATGGCTACTTGTTTGGGGATCAGATCGGTGACGACGATGAACAGCGAGGTCAGTACCAGGAACGATAAAGCGAACCCCAGCGTCGTTGCCAGCGGTGGCTCCAGCACCAGCAGCAACAGCTGGGTGAAGGCGGCCGTCAGAAACTCTTCACCGACGATACCGCCGAGAATCGCCAGCGCATTGATGGAAATCTGGACCACCGTCAGGTAATTGCCCGGATTCTGCTGTACCGCGATGACTTTCAGCGCCCCGGCATTGCCATTGTCGGCCATTCGCCGCAGCTTGAGTGGCCGCGCGGCGGCAAGAGAAATCTCGGCGATGGCGAGAAAGGCGCCGCCGACGATGATCAGGGCGAGTAACAGCAGGCTTTGGTTAACGCTCATGGGACATTCTGGCAATAGGGATAACGCTGGGAGAGTAGCATGTTGCGGGGCGGCAGGCTTGTGCGCTGCTGCGGATTGACCGGCTGGCCGTCACCGTTGGGGGGTGGCTGATTGCCGATTTAGGAACAATACTCAAGCCAAACCCCGCCCCGGCAGCGGCGCTGCCGATCCTGATGAGGATGTTGCCCTTGGCTTCCAGTCTGCTCGCATTGTTTGATGACATTGCCACCCTGCTCGATGATGTGTCGGTCATGAGCAAGCTGGCGGCACGGAAAACCGCAGGGGTGCTGGGGGATGATCTGGCGCTCAATGCGCAGCAGGTGACCGGCGTCAGGGCGGATCGGGAATTGCCGGTGGTCTGGGCGGTGATGCGAGGCTCTTTTCGCAATAAATTCATCCTGGTACCGGGTGCGTTGTTGATCAGCGCCTTCATTCCCTGGCTGATCACGCCCTTGCTGATGTTGGGCGGTGCTTTCCTCTGTTATGAGGGGTTTGAAAAGCTGGCGCACCGGTTCTTCCATGACGACACTGAACGGCGCGCCCAGAAGCTCGAAGCATTGGCTGACCCCAACCGGGATATGGTCGCCTTTGAAAAGACCAGGATCAGGGGCGCCGTGCGCACCGACTTCATCCTCTCCGCCGAGATCATCGCCATCACCCTGGGTACGGTCGCGACAGCGACGTTCCTCACCCAGGTGCTGGTACTCAGTACCATTGCACTGGCCGTCACCGTGGGCGTCTACGGCCTGGTGGCCGGCATCGTCAAACTGGATGACGTGGGGCTGGCGCTGACCGAGCGCGGTAGCACGGCATTGCAGAAAGTCGGCCACGGTCTGTTGTGGCTGGCGCCCTGGCTAATGAAAACCCTGTCGGTTGTGGGGACCGCGGCGATGTTCATGGTCGGCGGCGGCATTCTCACCCACGGCTTTCACGCCCTGGGTCACTGGATCGAAAATACCGCCGAGCATACGGTGGATCTGCCCTGGATCGGCTCGGTGCTCGGCGGTGTGTTGCCGACGCTGATGTCGGCGGGGGTAGGCATTCTGGCCGGGGCGGTGATTTTTGGTGTGATCATGCTGGGCGGCAAGCTATTCGATCGGCGAGAGGCGCACTGAGCGGCGATGCCATCTCTCAGGACGCAAAACCCTGAACGACCGCCCGGCGGCTTTGTCCCATGCTTAGAATCATCCCAAGGAGACGAGCATGAAATCGCAGAAATGGCTGATAATCGCCGCCGCATTGACCATTGGTACCGCTCACGCGGCGTCGCAGGAAGTGACCATCAACAAGGTCAGCGCCGACGGCAAGCAGGAATCCATCGGCACCATCGAGATCAGCGAGACGGATCACGGTCTGCTATTTACTCCCAAACTGACATCCCTTGAACCCGGTGTGCACGGTTTCCATGTGCATGAGAACGGCAGCTGCGAAGCGGCGGAGAAAGACGGCCAGCCGACCGCAGCGCAGGCGGCGGGCGGTCATTACGATCCGCAGGATACCGGCAAACACCTTGGCCCCTATGCCGACGGTCATCTGGGCGACCTGCCGGCGCTCTATGTGAACAGCGACGGTACGGCGGACTATCCGGTGCTGGCGCCGCGCATCAAGAAGCTCGAGGAAATCGAGGGCCGCGCGCTGATGATCCACGCAGGTGGCGACAACCATGCCGATACCCCCGAGCCGCTGGGTGGCGGCGGAGCGCGCTCTGCCTGCGGGGTGATCTGATAGGGGTATGAACGAGGGGAGAAATCGCCATGCAGCTTGAAGGTTCCTGCCATTGTGGCGCGGTACGCTTCAGTCTGGACAGCGCCCAGCCTTATCCTTATCAGCGCTGCTATTGCTCGATCTGTCGCAAGACCCAGGGCGGTGGCGGCTACGCCATCAATCTGGGCGGCGACGCCCGTAGCCTGCAGGTCAGCGGGCGCGAATCGATTTCGGTGTACCACGCGCGGATCGAACAGCCCGACGGCAGTATCCAGACCAGCAGCGGCGAGCGGCACTTCTGCCGTGGATGCGGCAGCGGGCTCTGGTTGTACGACCCGCAGTGGCCGGAGCTGATCCACCCGTTCGCCTCGGCTATCGACACCGAATTGCCGGTGCCGCCGGAGCATACGCACATCTTGCTGGGCTCCAGGGCCGGTTGGGTCGAGCTGCAGCTGGCGCCCGCGGATCAGCAGTTTGATGGTTATCCACAGGAGTCACTGGCGGAGTGGCATGAGCGGCTGGGGTTGGCGGGAGATAAGCAGTAAAGCTCCCACAAAAGCCCGCTCCCGGCTCAGTGCACCACCAGCCGCTTCATCCAATCCAGCAATACCGTCGGCAACAGCTCCGGGCGTGGCAGCAGCGCATAATGCTGCGCGCCGAAAATGCGCGGCAGATAGGCCGGGGCCTGGCGGTCGATGGTCAGGCAGAACGCCGAGATACCCTGCAATGTGGCTTCGGTGACGGCCTGGCGCATGTCCTCCACGCCATATTGGCCTTCATAGATATCCTTGTCGTTGGGCTTGCCGTCGGACAGCACCAGCAGCAGCCGGTGGTTGGCCGGCTGCTGCAACAGATCACGGCTGGCGTGACGGATGGCGGTGCCGGCGCGGGTGTAGTGTTCCGGCTCCAGTGAGCTGATGCGCAGTGCGACCTCGTTGCTGAAATTCTCATCAAAGCCTTTGATTCGCCGGATGATGACCGCATCGGGCCCCTCCCCGGAAAACGCCTGGATCGACCAGGGCTCGCCCATGCCGTCCAGCGCCATGCTGACCAATAGCAGGGCTTCGCGCTCCACGTCGATAATGCGCCGATTGGTCGAGACCCAGCTGTCGGTCGAGCCGCTGATATCGATCAACAAGGTGATGGCCAGGTTGCGTTCGGCGGTGCGGCGAGTCTGGTACAGGGCATCGGAGAGGCTGCCGCCGGCGCGGAAGTCGGCGTAGCTGTCGATATAGGCCTGCAGATCGATGTCGTCGCCATCCAGCTGTTTGCGCCGGGTGACACGCTGGGCGCTGAGCATTTCGAAACGGCGGCGAATATGATGGAGCAGGCTGCGGTGGGCATCCAGGGTGTCATCCACCCATTGCTGGGAGCCGGGCAGGTTGGGTAGCACATGCAGGGTCGCGCCGGGCTGGCGGTAGGCCTGGATGCGGTAGTCCCATTCCGGGTAGCGCAGACCCTGCTGCTCGCGGATGGCAGTCTTCAGTTGCATGGCGGTATTGGTATCCGGCGGGTCATCGGAAATCAGCACTTCCTTCGACCGACCCGGGGTCGACACCAGCCGGGCTTCGGACAGCTCGGACAGCATGTCGCCATAGTCATCGGCGCTGATGTCCTCATCCTTGTCCACCGGTCGATTGAGCCCGAACGGGTCTTCGGCATGCTGATGCGGCTCGTCGGCCTGCACCATGAAGATGCCGGGATCGCTGTCATCATCTTCGTCTTCCCTGGCCTCGCGCACCTCGGGACGACGCAGCAGGCGTGAACTGCGGGTTGGCTCCGCGGTGGGCTGAGGCTCGGTGGGCGTGTCGCCAAGGGCCAGCTCGTTACGCTCGCTGGATGCGGGCTGGCGCAACTCGCCGGTCCACCAGTTCTTCAGCAGCGGCGCGTTACCGCCGGCGCGGTCTTCCGGCGACAGGCCGATACTGGCCAGCAGTTCAGGCGCCAGGCGGACCGACTCTGCTGGCGACCGGCTGAGCGGTATGGCTGGGCAGGGCACGCCGCAGGGCGTTTCCAACAGCTGGCGCAGGAGTGCTTCCAATGGCTGGCGTGGCCGCGAGAAGGTAGTCAACGGCGGTCGCGCCTGCAGAGCGTGCTGGCGCAACCGGGTAACTGCGGCGGTCATGCCGGGCAGGTGCGCAATCAGCTCTGCGTCGGCGGCCCAGGCTTCCAGTAACAGGTAGGCATCGGCTAGCAACGCCGGCCATGCTGGGTCCAGCAAGGCGGTACTGCCGCGTTGCGCGCGCATGGCCTGTTGCAACGCCATGGCCCGATAGCATTCGTTGCCCTGGGCGATATTCTCAATACCGGAATCGGCGGGCAGCCATAACCGTTGGCCGTCAGTGGCGGGTATCGGTTGCCGCAACCAGGGAGCCTGGTGGCGACGGTACAGCCGCGATAACAGCGTTGGCCGTGCCGGCAACTGGGCAATGCGGATCGGCAGGCTACGGCCGGTCAACGCGGTAATCAGCAGGTCGAGACGCGGGGCGATGTCCACCAGCAGTGCCGTGGGCGGAGCATCGGGCGGCGGGCGATAACGCAGCCACAATCGGCGTGCATAGATGGTCGCGTGGCGCGCCGCGTCGCTGACCAGCTCCTCTGCTTCAGCCACTAAAAACCACCCTAGACAAAGGTGGCATCAACCAGATCGCGCAGCGCTGCAACCATCGAAGGCTCGTCGGACAGCGGCGAGACGATGGCGGCCTGACAGGCTTCGCGCAGGTCGATGCCGGAGACCGCCAGCGCCCCGGCGGCTATCAACAATCGGGTGCTGGGTACTTCGGCCAGGCCCCGATCACGCAGTTGGCGGATGCGCTCGGCCAGGGCCACCAGGCCGCGGGCGGTGGCTTCGTTCACGCCGCTTTCGTGCTGGACGATACGCGCTTCCTGCTCGGGCGGCGGAAAATCCAGGTCCATGGCGACGAAACGCTGGCGGGTGCTGGGTTTCAGATCCTTGAGCATGCGCTGGTAGCCGGGGTTATAGGACACCACCAGCTGGAAGCCGGGCGCTGCCTGCAGGGTTTCGCCGGTCTTGTCGATCGGCAGGATGCGCCGGTGGTCGGTCAGGGCGTGCAGCACCACCACGGTGTCCTGCCGGGCTTCCACGACCTCATCCAGATAGCAGATGGCACCTTCGCGCACCGCCCGCGTCAGCGGTCCATCCTGCCAGACAGTACCGTTGTGCTGGATCAGGAAGCGGCCGATCAGATCGCTGGCCGCCAGGTCGTCGTGGCAGGGAATGGTGATCAGTGGCCGGCCCAGCTTCCAGGCCATGTGTTCGACGAAACGCGTCTTGCCGCAACCGGTCGGGCCCTTGAGCATCACCGCCAGGCCCCGGGCATGGCATTGTTCGAACAGCGCCACTTCGTTGCCGGTGGGGTGATACCAGGGCGCCTCGCGGACATTGACCTGGCCGCGTACGGCTTCATCAACTGCCATCAAACATCCTCTCCCACATTAACATTGCACGGCACTATGGAATCGCCCACTCCCGCGTTCATCAGACAACGCGCCCAACGGCAACCTCGTTATCCCTCACCTCCGGTTCGCTGACCTCGAAGCGCGGTCGGTAGCGGAAGAAGTCGAAGATGAACAACCCGACCCCGGTGGCGAAGATGCTGCCGCAGATGATCAGCATGACGAAGTGGATCTGGATCTTCAGCTGCGCATCCAGATAACCCATGCCCATGATCCGCTCCAGGTACACCTGGCCGATGCCGGCGGTGGCGAAGGAGATGGTCATGCCGAACATGCCGCCCAGCTGCAGCCAGAAGGACCAGTAGCCGATGCTGCTGCCCTTTTCCGGGCGGCCGTGGGTCAGCGATGGCAGGGCATAACTGATCATCGCCAGGGTGATCATCGCGTAGGCGCCGTAGAAGGCGGCATGGCCATGCATGGCGGTGATCAGGGTGCCGTGGGTCCACTTGTTGATGCTGGGCCAGGTATGGGCCAGCCCCAGCAGGCCCGCGCCGAACAGGGTGAAGATGGTGCTGCCCAGGGTCCAGTGCAGCGCCAGTACGTTGGGGTGCGATAGCCCCGCACGGCGCATGGCGCCATAGGCATACATCGCCATGCCGACGATCGCCAGCGGCTCCAGTGCGCTGAAGAAACCGCCGATCGGCAGCCAGTAATAGGGCACGCCCACCCAGTAATAGTGGTGCGCGGTGCCCAGGATCCCGGCCAGGAAGACCAGCCCGACGATCACATACAACCACTTCTCCATGACCTCGCGGTCGGCACCGGACAGGCGGATCAGCAGGTAGGCGAGGAACGCGCCCATGATCATCATCCATACACCCTCTACCCACAGGTGGATGGTCCACCAGCGATAGAAGATCGACACCGTGTAGTTTTCGTAGTGCAGCAGCGCCGGAACGAACAGCACGGCGGAGCTGACGATGCCGAGCAGCAGCACCCCCTCGGTGGTGGTGAAGCGCCCGGATTTCCTGATCGTCATGCCGATGTTGTAGATGAAGATCAGCATGCACACCACGATGACCAGCTTATGCGGCAGCGGCTGTTCCAGCAGCTTGTTGCCGGTGCCGTAGCGAAACAGGTAGCCGATGATCGCGGTCACGCCCATCAGCGTCCACAGGATCAATTGGATATAAGCCAGCTTGACGCTGTGCAACTCGGTGCGCGATTCATCGGGGATCAACCAGTAGGTCGCCCCCATGAATCCGGTCAGTACCCAGACGATCAGCAGGTTGGTGTGAATGACCTTGGTGACATCAAAGGGCAGGATATACAGCAGCGGATCGGGCCCCAGGTACTTGGTGGCCGACAGCAGACCGAACACCAGTTGCAGCCCGAACAGCACCATGGCGACGGCGAAGTACCAGTAGGCGACTGACTGTGACTTGTAGCGCATTGTTGTTCTCCGTCCGCAGGGGTCATTTGAGCGTGGCAAGGAAGGCAACCAGCTGCTCTATCTGTTCTTCGCTCAGGCTGTTGCCATAGGTATCGGGCATGAATGACACGCCGTTGGCCGAGTACATGCCGCCGGTGCTCAGATGTGCGCTGGGCTCGAGGATGGATTCGCGCAGATAACCCTCGATATCGCTGGCCTGGCCGCTGTAGTCGGCTTCGCCCACCAGCAACTCGGCGCGGGTGGCCACACCCGCCAGGCTGGGGCCGGCACCATCGGCACCGGGCGTCAGCGAGTGGCACGCCACGCAGCCGGGTACGGCGGTGCGGAACACGTTCTCACCCAGCGCGCGGATGTCATCATCGGCATCCACCGGACGCACTCCCACCGAGGTCGAGCCGCTCTGCACCTCAGCCGCCTGCCCGGCGCCCCCGGAGCCCGCCACCGCGGTGAAGCCGCCGGTGACCAGAATCGGCCGTGGCGGCCAGTCCTGGTTGTCGACGTTGGCGACCCAGTCGAGGAACTGGATCAGGTCGGTGATTTCTTCTTCGCTCAGGTTCTGCTGCGGCATCAGCCGCCGGTGGGTCTGTTCATCGTAGAACGCGCTGGGATCGCGCATGTAGGCCTGCAGATAGGCCTCGCCGCGGTGCTGGGTGATCTTGGTCAGATCCGGTGCGTAATAGGCACCTTCACCGAACAGGGTGTGGCAGTTGATGCAGTTGTACTTGTGCCACACATCCTTGCCGTGGGTCACCTGCGGGGTAATGGTGTCGGCATTGGTGAGTTCGGGAAACTGGCGATGACTGTCGAGTGTCAGCCCGAGGAACAGCACCGCGGCGGCGATGGTCGAGCCCCATGCAAAGATCCTGGCTTGCCTGTTGTTCATGATCGCGCCTCGTCAGACGTTGATACCCGTCCAGTGCAGGACGGTCATGGTGAAGGCATACAGAGCGGAAACCACCATCAGCGCGAGGACCACGAAACTCGCGATGCGCACGGGTTTGTAGAGATTCTTCAGTTGCATGCTGCCCCCGGGTACGTTGCCTTGTTGGGTCATTATTGAAAAATGTCCCTACAAGCATAGACGGTATTCCGGGGTTTGCAGCGCGGCGGGGTGCGGTATTCAGTCGCGGTAGAAAACCTGCACCAGATGCCAGCCGAACTGCGTCTTCACCGGGCCATGCACGACTTTCAGCGGCTTTTTGAAGATGATCTGATCGACAGCCCGCACCATCTGGCCGGGGCGCACTTCGCCAAGGTCGCCGCCGCGTTTCTTCGAGGGGCAGGTAGAGTGTTTTTTCGCCAGCACATCGAATGCCTCGCCGGCAGCGATACGCTGTTTCAGTTGTGCAGCTTCGGCTTCGGTCTTGACCAGAATATGGCGGGCCATGGCGACGGGCATGTGCGGCTCCTGATGAATAGGCAAGGCGGGCCATTATGCCTCACTCGGGCTCAAGACGGGTTGGCGGCAGGTATACGATAAAATCATTGATCGGTTGCATCAGCACGCTGTGCGGGTACTGCTGCTCGGCGACCGAAAGCAGCCCCATCCGGGTAAAGAGTTCAAAGCGCGCATTCACCAGGCGCCCGGGCTGCACTTGCAACTGATCGTGCCACACGCGATAGGCGCCGATATGGCCGTCCCGCCGGCGATGGAAGAAACCCACCAGCGGGTGGGTCAGGTAGACCAGTGCGGTCTCCGCATCGGCGAAGCCGGGGTAGTCGGCTTCCGGCACTTCCTGCTGGGTCAGGCTGAGTTCGACGCTGGCTCCGGCCGATGCGGTATGCAGGCGATAACGCTGGTAACGACTGCCGCTGGCATCGAGCGCGCAATCGAAACGTAGGGAGCCGTGATGCCAGGGCTGTTGCCAGACGTGCCGGGGTAGGGGCAGCGTCCAGGAATCCAGGGTGGTACCGAAGAACCAGACGGCACGCTCCCCGGTCAGGCGGTCGATGATATAGGTGCGATAGTCGGTCTGGCCCATGCGCAGGCGTGGGAAAGGATAAGCCGCCAGGGTGAAATCGACATTGACGAAGGGTACTGCAGAGACCAGCCCGCGTTCCTTGCCGTCGATTATTACGCTATCGAGCATGAAGCGGGGCGGTATCAGCTGGCGCAAACGGTCCGCCGCAACAGCGTAAGTCACAATGGCGAAATGCTGCAGGCGGCAGCGGACATTGATACCTGACACTGGCGGGCGAGGCACCAGATGATCAGCGAAGCGCAGCCGCTGCCAGGGTCGGGAATGAACGGGCGAGGCGTCATGCTCGGTGGGGTTCGGGCCACGAGAGACTTTGCGCATCGGCTCACTCCTGCGTATCGGTATTCCGTTGGCTGCCCTTGTTGGACAGCCGCAACCCGCGCAAGCTCCGCTTCACGCTTTTGAGGTGATTGACCAGCTCTGGTCCGCGGCGCATGGCCATACCCATGGCCAGTACATCGATCACCACCAGATGGGCGATACGGGATGACAGTGGGGTGTAGATATCGGTATCTTCAATGACATCGATGGGGATGTGAATGCGTGCCAGCTCGGCCAGCGGCGTGTGGCTGGGGCATAGACTGATCAAGGTGGCACCGGCCTCCACTACCAAGGTGGCCGAGTGCAGTAAATCTTTGGTGCGCCCGGTCTGGGAGATGGCCACGGCGACATCATAGGGGCCCAGCGTCACGGCGGACATGGCCTGCATGTGCGGGTCGGAATAGGCTGCGGTGGACACCTGCAGACGGAAGAACTTGTGCTGGGCATCACTGGCCACCGCACCGGAGGCGCCGAAGCCGTAGAACTCCACGCGGCGGGCGTCGGCCATGGCCAGAATGGCCTGTTCCATGGCATCGGCATCCAGACGTTCGCGCACATCCATCAAGGTTGCCAGGGTGGTATCGAAGATCTTGTGCGACAGCTCATCGACGCTGTCGTCCTCATTGATCGAGAACTGCCCGAAGCTGGCGCCCGCCGCGAGGCTCTGCGCCAGCTTGAGTTTCAGGTCCTGGAAACCGGTGCAACCGATGGCCCGGCAGAAGCGCACTATGGTGGGCTCGCTGACGCCTACTTCGCGGGCCAGGTCGGCCATGGACGAATGCATCACCTGGGCGGCGTTGGTGAGGACGTGGTCGGCGACCTTCAGCTCCGATTTTCGGAGAATCTGGCGGTTACCGGCAATGTGTTGGAGCAAGTTCACGTGAGCTTCATGATAGTCTGCGGTACGGGAGTCGTAGTGTCGTGTAGTTATACTACAAAAACCCTCCGGCCGCTTTTCCGAGGAGAACAATAGTGTCAGCGCGATATGGCAAAGCCTGCGACATCGTGGTATTCGGCGGCACCGGGGATCTGGCCATGCGCAAGCTGCTGCCGGCCCTGTTCTACCTGCATCGTGATCGTCATCTGCATCCCGATACCCGCATCCTGTCGCTGGCCCGCGCCCGGCATGAAGGGGACAGTTACCGGAAACTGGTGCGCCGGCATGTCAGCCAGCACGTGGCCAAGGCCGACTTCGATGAGGCCACCTGGGATGGGTTTGCCGAGCGTCTCGACTACCTGACCCTGGACGTCAGCCAGCGGGTTGAATTCGCCCGGCTGGCCCGGCATCTGGGCGAGCAGCCGGGCCGGGTGCGGGTGTTCTACCTGGCCACACTGCCCGACCTGTTCGCACCCACGGCCCTGCACCTGGAATCGGCCGGGCTGGTGAATGCCGAAGCCCGCATCGTGCTGGAAAAGCCCCTGGGCGACAGCCTCAAGACCGCCAACCAGATCAACGACCGGATCGGCAGCGTGTTCGACGAGTCACGGGTCTTTCGCATCGATCACTTTCTTGGCAAGGAAGCAGTGCAGAACCTGCTGGCGCTGCGCTTCGGCAATGCGCTGTTCGAGCCGCTGTGGCGCAATGGCCATATCGACCACGTGCAGATCAGCGTGCTGGAAACCGTCGGAGTGGAAAACCGCGGCGCCTACTACGATCATGCCGGCGCCATGCGCGACATGGTGCAAAACCATCTGCTGCAGCTGTTGTGCCTGGTGGCTATGGAAGCGCCGGTGCACTTCGAACCCGAAGCGGTGCGGAACGAAAAGCTCAAGATCCTCGAAGCCCTGCGGCCGATCACCGGTATGGATGTGCAGGATCAGACCGTGCGCGGTCAATACTCCAAGGGCAAGCGTGCCGGCGAACAGCTGCCGGCCTACTACTTCGAGAAAAGCGTCGACCACGACAGCAATACCGAAACCTATGTGGCGCTCAAGGCCGAAATTGATAACTGGCGCTGGGCCGGCGTGCCTTTCTATCTGCGCACCGGCAAATCCCTGGCGCAGCGCAAATCGGAAATTGTCATCCAGTTCAAATCGGTCCCGCACCGACTGTTTCCCGGCAACGACACCCCGGTGGGCAACCGCCTGGTGATTCGTCTGCAGCCCGATGAAAGCATCAGCCTGTCGCTGATGGCCAAGTCACCGGGGCGGGGCATGGCGTTGCAGGAAGTGGATCTTGACCTGCATTTCGACGAAGCCTTCCAACGTCGTCGCTGGGATGCCTACGAGCGACTGCTGCTGGACGTGATCCAGGGCGACGCCACCCTGTTCATGCGCCGTGACGAGATCGAGGCGGCATGGCGCTGGGTCGACCCGATCATTCGCGGCTGGCGCGAAGTCTACCGTTCGCCCAAGCGCTACGCCGCCGGCAGCTGGGGCCCGGAAGCCGCGGACAGCCTGCTGGAGCGCACCGGGCATGTCTGGTCTGATGAGCGCTAGGAAAGCGTTTCGCTGGGCTGGCTCGGGGTGTCCGCCTGAGACTGCTGCTGTTGCAGCAGCCGAGTGAAGGCATCGGTGGGCAGCGGTTTGCTGATCAGGTAACCCTGCACCTCATCACAGCCCTGGCTGCGTAGGAAGGCCAACTGGCTCTCCTGCTCCACACCTTCGGCCACCACGCTCATATGCATACTGTGGGCCATGGCGATAATAGCCCGGACAATGGCCGTATCGCCGGGCTGCTCGTCCAGTTCGCAGATAAAGGCCCGATCAATTTTCAAGCAGCGGATCGGGAAGCGCTTGAGGTAGGCCAGCGAGGAATAGCCGGTGCCGAAGTCATCCACCGCCAATTCCACCCCCAGCTGGCGCAGGGCCGCCAGGTTGTCTGCCACGCTATCGCTGTGTTCCAGCAACATGCTTTCGGTCAATTCGAGTTCCAGCAGGTGGCTGGGCAAACCGGTGTCCGTCAGGATGTCCGCAACCAGGGCGGCGAAGTGCGGCTGGCGTAGTTGCTGCACCGATAGATTCACCGCCACCCGCACGGCCAGGGGGCCTGTATGCAGCCACTGGCTGGCCTGGATACAGGCCCGGCGCAGTACCTTTTCGCCTAGTGGCAAGATCAATCCGGTTTCTTCGGCGATGGCGATGAACTCGCCGGGCAGCAGCATGCCGCGAGTGGGGTGCTGCCAGCGCACCAGCGCTTCGGCACTGTTGATACTGTTGGAAGCCAGATGCAGCTTGGGCTGGTAGTGCACCTGCAGCTGATCATCGGTCAACGCCTTGCGCAGGTCGTTTTCCAGATGCAGACGGTCGGTGCTGCGTGTTGGCAACTGTGCTGAATAGAACTGGAAACCATTGCCGCCAAGATGCTTGGCATGTTGCATCGCCTGATTGGCCTGGTTGATCAGCTGCAGGCTGTTGCGCGCCTCGCCAGGGAACAGGCTGATGCCAATGGAAGCGGAAATGATCAGGTCGTTGTCACCGAGCCGGATCGGCTCGCCGAGTATCTGCAGCAACCGGCTCGCCAACTGCTCCAGGGCACTGCCAGGCATATCCTGCTGCACGACGACGAACTCATCGGCTGACAATCGCGCCAGAATGAGGGCATCGGACAGGGTCGCGCTCAGCCGGTCGGCCACCTGCCGCAACAGGGCGTCGGCCTGCGCATGGCCCAGGGTCTCATTGATGTTTTTGAAACGATCCAGGTCGATATGCAGCAGCGCCAGGCCTGTGCCATGAGCACGGGCCTGACCGGTGGCCTCTGCCAGGGTCCGGGTGAACAGGCCGCGATTGGCCAGTTGGGTCAATGAATCATGGTTGGCCAGATAGCGCAGTTGTTCCTCGGTCTGGCGGTTAATGGTGCGGTCGGCGAAGAAGCCGACATAGTGGGTGATATCGCCAGCGCCGTTGCGTACCACGGTCAGTTGTAACCACTGCAGATAGCGTTCACCGCTGCGTCGCTGTTCTTGCACCTCGCCTTCCCAACGATCATGGCTGAGCAAGGTTGTGCGCATGCGCGCATAGGTGGCCAGCGTGTCAGGATTGGTGCTGGCGGAGGTGAGAGCCTTGCCGACCACGTCATTCGCGGCGTAACCGGTGATTACACTGAAGGCCTGATTCACCGCCAGGATGCGGCGCTGTGGGTCAAGTACGAAAATCCCATCCGACGTGGCCTCGAACACAGTGGCGGCCAAGCGCTCCTGCTCATGGTGCTGCCGGCGCGAGGTGATGTCGCGGCGGGTGCCGATCATGCGCAATGCGCGCCGGGCACTGTCGCGCTCGACGGCGCGGCCGTTATCCTCGACCCAGGCCCAATGGCCAGCCTGGTGTTTCACCCGGTATTCCACGCAATAGGGTGTGGCGTGCTTGAAATGGGCAATCAACGCAGCGCGTACGCGCTCCACATCCTCTGGATGTACCCGCGGCTTGAGCCCGCCCTGCATGGTGAGGCGGGTATCCGGCAGGCCAAAAATTTCCTGCAGGTGGGAGTGGTGAACCTCATCGGTGCGCAGATCCCAGTCCCATAATCCCAGGGCGCTGGCCTCCAGTGCCATGCTCAGTCGCGCCTGGGTCTGCTGCAGCTCAGTGGTGCGTTGGGCGACGCGATGCTCCAGTGCGTCATGGCTGTTACGCAATTGCTGTTCGGCCTGGCGGCGATGCTGGATTTCACCGGTCAGCTGGATGTTCAGCGCTTCGGCTTGTTGGTGGGCCTCATTCAGTCGGTACAGCAGCGCCTCGTTATGGATGTCACTTTGCAGGGAGCGCCTGGCCGAGCGGTTGATGAACGCCGCTGCCAGCAACATGCAACAAAACAGCGTGGTACCCATCAGACCCCAGTA
Source organism: Pseudomonas sp. G11-1 (assembly GCF_024031555.1). Taxonomy (NCBI): domain Bacteria; kingdom Pseudomonadati; phylum Pseudomonadota; class Gammaproteobacteria; order Pseudomonadales; family Pseudomonadaceae; genus Pseudomonas; species Pseudomonas sp. G11-1. The sequence continues at coordinate 314,083 of NZ_QEYQ01000003.1, forward strand.
CGGGCTGGTGGGGTCGTCCTGCAGCAGAAGGAACAGGGTCGGCGGCAACCAACTGGGCAGGGCGAAGCTGAAAAAGGCACTGAAGCGGTGCGCGTAGATGATGCTGACGCAGAGGATCACGCCGGTGGTCACGGCGTAGGCTGCTGATTGCACGGCGAAGGTATCCACCGGCACCAGCAAGATATGCACCAGGCCCATGGCCAACCCGGAGAAGGCATTGCCGAGATAGAACAACGCCGACCAGCGCGGCCGCAGGCGTTGCTCCGGCGAGCTGTGCCGGTAACAGCGCGCCACGCGAATCCGCAGCAGCGTCAGCATGCAGATCATCATCAACCAGCCGAGCACCAGCGGCTGCGATCCATCCTGCCAGATCAATAGGCTGACAGCGCAGGCGGCCAGCATGACCAGCCATTGCGGCAGCCGGGCGCATTCGAACAAAAGATCAAGCTGGCGCAACTGTTGGCGAACAGCCGCCGTACTGAGGTCCTTTTCACTACCGGTCATGCTGGGGCGCATCCACGGCGCCGGGTCGGGTCTACTGTCATGACGCTTCCATGTGACTGCAATCCATTTGGCAAACCATACACCAGCGCATCCCATTCGGCACAGACCCCTTTGAGACAATTCGGACGATTACCCAAATGGCTCCGGCAGTCTTCCTTCCGACCCCGGCGCCGGCACGGTAGAATGCTGCGATGGATATCTCTCATTTGCTCAATTCTCTCAACGACGCCCAGCGCCAGGCCGTTACCGCGGCCACTGGTCAACAACTGGTGCTGGCGGGTGCCGGTTCCGGCAAGACCCGCGTGCTGGTACACCGCATCGCCTGGCTGGTGGAGGTCGAAAAGGCCTCGCCCTGGAGCATTCTGTCGGTCACCTTCACCAACAAAGCCGCGGCCGAGATGCGCCAGCGTATCGAGCAACTACTCGGTATATCGCCCCAGGGCATGTGGGTTGGCACCTTCCACGGACTGGCGCACCGCCTGCTGCGCGCCCACTGGCGCGAGGCCGGGTTGGCCGAGCAGTTCCAGATTCTCGACAGTGATGACCAACTGCGGGTGGTCAAGCGGGTGGTCCGCGAGCTGGGGCTGGATGAGAACCAGTGGGCGCCACGCCAGGCGCAATGGTGGATCAACGGGCAGAAGGACGAAGGTTTGCGTCCGCAGCATATCCAGGCTGCTGGCGACCTGTTTCTGACCACCATGCTGCGCATCTATACCGCTTATGAGCAGGCCTGCGCCCGCGCCGGCGTGGTGGATTTTGCCGAGTTGCTGCTGCGCTCACTGGAGCTGTGGCGCGACAACCAGGCGCTGCGCGAGCAGTACCAGGCGCGCTTCCGACACATGCTGGTGGATGAATTCCAGGACACCAACGCCGTGCAATATGCCTGGCTGCGGCTGATCGCCGGCAACAATCCGAGCCTGATGGTGGTGGGTGATGACGACCAGTCGATCTATGGCTGGCGTGGTGCGCGGATCGAGAACATCCAGCAGTTCCAGCAGGATTACCCGACCGCCGAGCTGATCCGCCTGGAGCAGAACTACCGCTCCACCGCCACCATCCTCAAGGCCGCCAACGCGCTGATCACCAACAACGCCGGACGCATGGGCAAGGAGCTGTGGACTGACGGCAACGACGGCGAGCCGATTTCCCTGTATGCCGGTTTCAACGAACAGGACGAAGCGCGGTTCATCGTCGACCGCATCAGCGAGGCCGTCAGCGAAGGCATGGCGCGCAGCGAGATCGCCATCCTGTACCGCTCCAACGCCCAGTCCCGGGTATTGGAAGAGGCCCTGCTGCGCGCTGCGATCCCCTATCGCATCTATGGCGGCCAGCGCTTCTTCGAGCGCGCCGAGATCAAGAACGCCATGGCCTACATGCGTCTGATTGCCAACCGCGGGGATGACGGTGCGTTGGAGCGCATCATCAATGTTCCCACCCGCGGCATCGGCGACAAGACCCTGGAAACCCTGCGCCAGCACGCCCGCCAGCAGGATGTATCGCTATGGCAGGCCGGCTGTGACCTGCTCGACAACAAGGGCCTGCCGGGGCGCGCTGCCAACGCAGTGCAGACCTTCATGCAGCTGATCGAACAACTGGCCGAACGCGTCGAAGGCGTGCCGCTGTACAGCATGGCCCAGCAGGTCATCGAACACAGCGGCCTGCTGGCCTTCCACGAAAAGGAAAAGGGCGAAAAGGCCCAGGCCCGGGTGGAAAACCTGGAAGAACTGGTCTCCGCCGCCCGCGCCTTCGAGAACGACATGGCCGACGAGGAAGAAGAGGGCGACACGCTGCTGGCCTTCCTCGCCCATGCCTCGCTGGAAGCTGGCGAAACCCAGGCCGATCGTTTCGAGGACAGCGTCCAGCTGATGACCCTGCACAGCGCCAAGGGCCTGGAATTCCCGCTGGTGTTCCTCGCTGGCGTGGAGGAGGGGTTGTTCCCGCACAAGATGAGCCTGGAAGAGCCGGGTCGGCTGGAAGAGGAACGCCGCCTGGCCTATGTGGGCATCACCCGGGCGATGCAGCAACTGATCATCACCTGGGCAGAAACCCGCCGGCTGTACGGCAGCGAAACCTTCAACAAGGTCTCGCGCTTCGTCCGTGAAGTCCCCGCCGAGCTGATCCGTGAAGTACGCTTGGGCAATACGGTCAGCCGACCTTTCGGCCCCGGCAAGGGCAAGGGCAGCATGTTCACCCAGGAAGCCTCCGAGAGCACCGGCTTCGCCCTGGGCCAGCGGGTCATGCACTCGCTATTCGGCGAAGGCGTGGTCCTCAACTACGAAGGACATGGCGCCCAAGCGCGCATTCAGGTGAATTTCGACGATGAAGGCAGCAAATGGCTGATGGTGGCCTATGCCAAGCTGGAGGCGATTTGACCGGATGCTGGTCCGCTGACGGCCCGTTGTAGTCTCGACCCCGGCTGACTCGCTCTTAGTCAGCTGGCGCCAATTCAGCGATCTGGCCGACCCTGCCCGCCAGCGCACCGGGGGTAATTCCCAGCTGCTGGCGGAACGCCGCAATGAAGGCTGAGGTGGAATCGTAGCCGCAGGCGAGCGCCACGTCGGTCACGCTCTGGCCCTGATCCAGCAGCGGCAGGGCGTGCAACAGACGCAGGCGCTGATACCAGGCGCGAAAGCCGATGCCGGTCTCGCGCAGGAATATCCGCGACAGGGTCTTTTCCGATATACCCAACTCCCGGCTCCACTGCTGCAGGCTGACGCTATGCTCGGGACTTTGATAGAGCTGCTCGCAGGGCGCCTGCAGCCGGGGATCGCCAGGCCAAGGCAGGAACAGGCCGGTGCGCGGGGCCACTCGCAGCTGATCGAGCAAGACATCCACTAAGCGAGCGTCCGCCCCATCGAGCGCATACTCGGCAGGCACCTGGCCGAAGGCGCTGATCAGCTCACGCAGCAGCGGAGTGATCTCCAATACCAGGCAGTGCTCTTCGGCCCAACCGACTACCTGCGGCTCCAGATACAGGCTGCGCATTTCGGTGCGCGGCGAACTGAGCACCGCATGTGGCATATCCGGCGGCACCAGGATCGCCCGCTGCGGCGGCGCGAGAAAGCGCCCGGTCTGGGTGTGCACCGAGAGCACGCCTTGGGTGGCATAGGACAATTGCGCCCAGGGGTGGCTGTGCCAGTCCGTGGCAGCCGGCCGCGCCAGTGATTCGACCCGTGCATACAACGGCCGGGGCAGGTGGGGGAGCTTTGGTACCGGACGATGTACGGGACTGCTTTGTCCGTTTCTCGACATTGATGGCCCTGATTGCGTTAGTCAGAAAGTCTGCCCGACAGTAGACTCATGCGTTCATCAGTGCAAGCCGTTCCGTTGCCCAGGAGATCGACGCCATGGCCCGTCCTCGTTTCATGCCCGACAACTTCACCCTCTGCCTGATCGCCGTAATGGCGGCAGCCAGTCTGCTGCCGGTACGTGATCACGTGGCCGTCGTATTTGGCTGGGTGACCAACCTGGCCATTGCCCTGCTGTTCTTCATGCATGGCGCCAAGTTGTCGCGTGAGGCCATCTGGGCCGGTGCCACCCATTGGCGCCTGCATCTGGTGGTATTTGGCTGCACCTTTGTGCTGTTCCCGCTGCTTGGCCTGGCGCTCAAGCCGGTGCTGGCGCCAATGATGGGCCATGAGCTGTATCTCGGCATGCTGTTTCTCTGCGCGCTGCCGGCGACCGTGCAGTCCGCCATCGCCTTCACCTCGCTGGCGCGGGGCAACGTCGCGGCGGCAGTGTGCAGCGCTGCGACGTCCAGCCTGCTGGGCATCTTCGTCACGCCGCTGCTGGTCATGCTGCTGATGGGGGCTGAGGCTGGCAGTGGCGATACGCTGGGAGCAATCGGCCAGATTACCGTGCAGTTGCTGCTACCCTTCATCGCTGGCCAGATTGCCCGCCGCTGGATCGGTCAGTGGATTGAACAGAACAAGATCTGGCTGAAGAACGTGGACCAGGGCTCCATCCTGCTGGTGGTCTATGGCGCATTCAGCGCAGCGGTAGTGGAGGGCTTGTGGCACAGCATCCCGCTGCTGCAACTGGGCGGGCTGGTGCTGGCTTGCTGCATCTTGCTGGCTCTGGTTCTGGTACTGGTTGAGCAGTTGGCCCGGCGCATGGGCTTCAATACCGAGGATCGCATTACCATCCTGTTCGCCGGCTCGAAAAAGAGCCTGGCCACCGGGGTGCCCATGGCCCAGGTATTGTTCGCCGGCGGGAGTATGGGCGCGATGATCCTGCCGCTGATGATCTTTCACCAGATCCAGCTGATGGTCTGCGCGGTGCTGGCCGAGCGGTATGCGCGTCGCCCGGAGGAGCCTGAGGTGGCGGTGGAAAGTACATGAGGGCGTTCATGACGCCCTATGATTCCTGAACTGGTGAGTCATCTTCCGTACTCGACAATTTGCCTATCGAATGGCTGGTACACTCTAGTGTTCCGTTAAGCCGGCTCGAGGGCCATGAATTGATAAAGGCGAGTACTGAACTCCATCAACTCGATAGATCATTAGTCTGGACGGGCTTCAAGCAACTGGCGCCGATTTCTCTGTTCGTTATTGTTTTCGGCGCTGCTTTCGGTCTGGCTGCGGCGCGCTTTGGTCGTTCTGGATAGTCGGCACCTGGCTTGGCATTCATTTCGGCAACGCGATCAGTGATCCGGCGAGCCTGGGGCTGGATATGGTCATGGGCTGCTTCCTGCTGGCAATGGTGGTGGGCGGCGAAAGGAGCCTGCGGATGTTGGCCATCTGGAGCATCGCTGCCATCGCTTCACTGTTGGCGTATTGGTATCTGCCGGAAAACAGCCATGTTGTGGTGGGCGCGCTGGCGGGAGGTTTGGCAGGAATGATCCGTGGGGGCGGGAAATGCTGACCATCAGCACGACAGGCAGCGGGGCAATGGTCATTGTTGTGGTCATGGCCGTGGTGACACTGGCAACCCGCTGGGGTGGGGTGTATGTGATGTCCTTCGTGCCTATCAGTGACCGGGTGACGCGGTTCATTGAGGCCATGTCTGGATCGGTACTGGTGGCACTGCTCGCGCCCATGGCGGTCAGCGGGGACAATGGTGCCCGGCTGGCGTTGCTGACCACCGCAACCCTGATGCTGTTGTTCCGGAAACCCTTGCCAGCCATCGCTGCCGGCATAGTGGCAGCGGCGTTGGTCAGGTATTTATAGGTATCTGCCACCAATAAACTCTTTCAAATCAGTGAGATAAAACCATGGCTTTCAATTTCACGCAGCTGCAGCAAGCCTGCCAGAGCGAGTGGGATGCCTACCTCCAGCATGACTTCGTGCGGCAATTGGGTGACGGCACGCTGGCGGCGGGTGCGTTTCGGCATTACCTGAAACAGGATTATCTATTCCTTATCCAGTTCGCCCGCGCCTTCGCGCTGGCCGCCTACAAGAGCCCGACGCTGGAGGATCTGCGTCAGGCCAAGGCCGGGCTGGAAGCGATTGTGGATCTGGAACTGGGTCTGCACATCCAGTACTGCCGCGAATGGGGCATCTCGGAACAGGAGCTGCAGGCCCTGCCCGAAGCCCGCGCCACCATGGCCTACACCCGCTACGTGCTGGACACCGGTAACCGCGGTGATTTGCTCGACCTGCACGTGGCGCTTGCCCCCTGTCTGGTGGGCTACGGTCAGATCGCCCAGTGGCTGAACAGCCGCAGCGAAACCCTGCGCGGCGAGCAGAACCCCTACGACGCCTGGATCGCCATGTACGAAAGCGACGAATTCCAGAGCGCCACCGCAGCGGAAATCGACTGGCTGAACCGCGAGCTGGCCGACGTCTCGCCGCGTCGTTTCGAACAACTGGTGCGCATCTTCAGCGACGCCACTCGCCTGGAAATCGATTTCTGGGACATGGGGCTGAATCAGCGCATGTAAATCAGTATCTTTGCGAGCGGCCAGGGACGGCTGCTGCAGGCGCTGTCCTCGATAAACGGTGCCCATCCGGGCGCTCAGCACATGACTTCCCGCGCAAAACCCGGATAATGGCGGCCTCTTCGCCCCGCCCACAACCCGGTAATCGCCCCCATGGAAATCAAGGTCAACTTTCTCGACAACCTTCGCCTCGAAGCGAAGTTCGATGACTTCACCGTGGTGGCCGATCAACCCATCCGCTACAAGGGTGATGGTTCGGCGCCGGGGCCCTTTGATTACTTCCTGGCTTCATCGGCGCTGTGCGCGGCATATTTTGTGAAGCTGTACTGCAACACCCGCAATATTCCCACCGACAATATCCGCCTGTCGCAGAACAACATCGTCGACCCGGAGAACCGCTACAAGCAGATCTTCAAGATCCAGGTCGAGTTGCCCGCCGACATTTCCGCCAAGGACCGCCAGGGTATCCTGCGCTCCATCGAGCGGTGCACGGTGAAGAAAGTGGTGCAGACCGGGCCGGAGTTCGTGATTGAAGAAGTGGATAACCTGGATGCCGACGCCCAGGCGTTGTTGCTGCCGGCCACTGCAACGGACGAGGGCACCTGCATCCTGGGCAAGGATCTGCCGCTGGAGCAGACCATCGCCAACATGTCGGGCATCCTGGCCGGGCTGGGCATGAAGATCGAGATCGCCTCCTGGCGCAATATCGTGCCCAATGTCTGGTCGCTGCACGTGCGCGATGCGCAGTCGCCGATGTGCTTCACCAACGGCAAAGGCGCGACCAAGGAAGCGGCGCTGGCTTCGTCCCTGGGCGAATTCATCGAGCGGCTGAATTGCAACTTCTTCTACAACGACCAGTTCTGGGGCGAAGACATCGCCAATGCGGCCTTCGTGCATTACCCCAACGAACGCTGGTTCAAGCCCGGCCGCAAGGATGCGCTGCCGGCGGAGATCCTCGACGAACACTGCCTGGCGATCTACAACCCCGAGGGTGAGCTGCGCGGCTCGCACCTGTACGACACCAACTCCGGCAATACCGAGCGCGGCATCTGCTCCATTCCCTATGTGCGCCAGTCCGACGGCGAGGTGGTGTATTTCCCCTCCAACCTGATCGAGAACCTGTTCCTCAGCAACGGCATGAGCGCCGGCAACACCCTGGCCGAAGCGCAGGTGCAGTGCCTGTCGGAAATCTTCGAGCGGGCGGTGAAACGCGAGATCCTGGAAGGCGAGCTGGCCCTGCCAGACGTGCCGCAGGAGGTGCTGGCCAAGTACCCCGCGATCCTGGCTGGCATCCAGGGGCTGGAAGAGCAGGGCTTCCCGGTGCTGGTGAAGGACGCCTCGCTGGGCGGCCAGTTCCCGGTGATGTGTGTGACCCTGATGAACCCGCGCACCGGCGGCGTCTTCGCCTCGTTCGGCGCCCATCCATGCCTTGAAGTCGCGTTGGAGCGCAGCCTGACCGAACTATTGCAGGGCCGCAGCTTTGAAGGCCTGAATGACCTGCCCCAGCCGACCTTCGAAAGCCAGGCGGTCACTGAGCCGAACAACTACGTCGAACACTTCATCGACTCCAGCGGCGTGGTCTCGTGGCGCTTCTTCAGCGCCAAGGCGGATTACGACTTCGTCGAATGGGATTTTTCCAGCCAGGGCGACAACGCCAACGCCGAGGAAGCCGCCACCCTGTTCGGCATCCTCGAAGACATGGGTAAGGAAGTGTACATGGCCGTCTTCGACGACCTGGGCGCCACCGCCTGCCGCATCCTGGTGCCCGGCTATTCGGAGGTGTATCCGGTCGATGACCTGATCTGGGACAACACCAACAAGGCGCTGCTGTTCCGCGAGGATATCCTCAACCTGCACCGCCTGGACGATGACAGCCTGCAGGCACTGGTCGAGCGCCTGGAAGAGAGCGAGCTGGACGACTACACCGACATCACCACCCTGATCGGCATCGAGTTCGACGACAATACGGTCTGGGGTCAACTGACCATTCTGGAGCTGAAACTCCTCATTCATCTCGCCCTGCAGCAGTTCGAAGAAGCCAAGGAACTGACCGAAACCTTCCTGCAGTACAACGACAACACCGTCGAGCGCGGCCTGTTCTACCAGGCGCTGAATGTGGTGCTGGAAGTCGAACTGGACGAAGAGCTGGAGCTGGACGACTACGAAACCAACTTCCGCCGCATGTTCGGTGAGGAGCGCATGGACGCGGTGATCGGCTCGATGGAGGGCAGCGTGCGCTTCCATGGCCTGACGCCGACCAACATGCAACTGGAAGGGCTGGACCGGCATCAACGGCTGATCGATAGCTTCAAGAAGCTGCATGCGGCGCGGGGCCGGGCGGTGGGACTGGCCGGGCAGTAACTTCCGGCTTCACCTGTACGCGACAAGCCGTTTACACTCGGGTAATCCTTCCTCTGGAGCATGCCCGTGACCGATACCACTCTGCCGCCTCTATTGCTGGGCGCCAACAGCGAACAGCGCGTTGCCATCGAGCCGCGCATGGCCAATCGTCACGGCCTGATTGCCGGGGCCACCGGCACCGGCAAGACCATTACCCTGCAGGTGATGGCCCAGGCGTTTTCAGAGATGGGGGTGCCGGTGCTGGTGCCCGACATCAAGGGCGATTTTTCCGGAATTGCCAAGCCTGGCGTCATGAACGAGCGTCTGCAACAGCGGGCGGCACTGGTTGGCCTGGATGATCTGCAACCGAGCGGTGCGCCAACGGTATTCTGGGATGTCTACGGCGAACATGGCCACCCCCTGCGCCTGACCATGACCGACTTCGGCCCGATCATGCTGTCGCGCCTGCTGAACCTGAACGAGACCCAGACCGGCGTCTTGCAGATCGTGTTCAAGGTCGCGGACGACAACGGCTGGTTGCTGCTCGATCTCAAGGACCTGCGCGCCATGTTGGGTCACGTCAATGACAATCGGAGCGAGATCGGGCCCAAATACGGCAATGTTTCACCCGCTAGTATCGGCGCCATTCAACGGGCGCTGCTGAATCTGGACAGCCTGGGCGGTGATCAACTGTTCGGCGAGCCGGCGGTCACCCTCGATGACTTCATGCAGACCAACCAGCAAGGGCAGGGCGTAGTCAATATTCTGCATGCGGCGCGCCTGTACCGCGACAGCCCGCTGGCCTATTCCAGCATTCTGCTCTGGTTGTTATCCGAGCTCTTCGAGCAGTTGCCGGAAGTCGGCGACGCCGACAAGCCCCGCTTTGTGTTGTTCTTCGATGAGGCGCACCTGCTGTTCAAGGATACGCCCACCAGCCTGGTTGATCGCATCGAGCAGGTCGTGCGGCTGATCCGCTCCAAGGGCGTCGGGGTGTATTTCATTACCCAGAGCCCGCTGGATGTGCCTGAGTCCATTCTCGGACAGTTGGGCAACCGGGTGCAGCATGCCCTGCGCGCCTTCACCCCCAAGGACCAGAAAGCGGTGCGCACCGCCGCCCAGACCTTTCGCAGCAATCCAGGGCTGGATACCGAGGTCGTCATTACCGAACTGGGTGTGGGCGAAGCGCTGGTGTCGGTGCTCGATGCCAAGGGCGTGCCCACGCCGGTCCAGCGCGTGCTGATTCGTCCGCCCGCAAGCCAGATGGGGCCCATCAGCGACCCGGAGCGCAGCACCCTGGTGCAACGCTCGGTGCTGGCGGGTGTGTTTGACCAGATGCTGGACCGCGAATCGGCTTATGAGATCCTGCAACAGAACGCTGAACGGGCACTGTCGGAAGAAACCGTGGTTACCCGCCGCCAGTCCGAAGCCAAGCAAACCCGGCGCCCGGCCGCAGAGAAATCCGTTATGGGTGATCTCATCACGCAAGCCGGGCGCAGCGCCATGCGCGCCTTCGGCACGCAACTGGGCAGGCAGATCATGCGCGGGCTATTGGGTTCGTTGAAAGGGCGCTAGCTGCGCCCTTTGTAATTGCTGCCTGTAACCCGTATGTCGGCAAACCCGTGCATGCTGGTCTTTTCACTATCTGGAGGGCCGTAAGATGAGCGCCAAGAAACTACTGCTGCTGGCCGGTGACTTCACCGAGGATTATGAAACCATGGTGCCGTTCCAGGCACTGACTATGCTGGGTTATCAGGTGGACGCGGTATGTCCCGATAAGAAAGCGGGTGACACTGTGCGTACCGCCATTCATGACTTTGAAGGTGACCAGACCTATACGGAAAAGCCTGGGCATAACTTCGCGTTGACCTATGATTTCGACAAGGTAAAAGTCGAGGACTATGTCGGCCTGGTGATACCCGGCGGCAGGGCGCCAGAGTATCTGCGACTGAACCAGCGTGTAATCGACATTGTGCAGCAGTTCGACAAGGCCCAGAAGCCCATCGCCGCGGTATGCCATGGCGCGCAGCTGCTCGCAGCGGCAGGCGTGCTGCAGGGCCGGGAATGCAGTGCTTATCCAGCCTGCGGCCCAGACGTGAAACTGGCCGGCGGCACCTATATGGATATTCCGGTGGATCAGGCACACGTTCAGGGCAATCTGGTCACTGCCCCTGCCTGGCCAGCGCATCCCGCTTGGCTAGCCGCCTTCGTCAAACTGCTGGGCGCCCAGATTACTCTTTAAACCAAGTGGTGGCAGCACCTGCCGCAGCGCGAGGCGCGGCAGGTGCCCTTGTCGGTGATGCGAACCGTATCTGCTGAGGGCGGCGAGCCGCAGCAATGATCAGGGCGCCAGAGGCAGCTGACGCTTGTGCTCTGTCATGTCATACCGCTCGATGATCTTGCTGGCGACCGCATCATCAACGGCGCCGCCCAACAGGAAGGCATCGATCTGCTCATAGCTCAGCCCGTAGGCATCCTCATCCGGCTTGCCGGGCTGCAGCTCTTCAAGATCAGCAGTGGGTATCTTGCCGACCAATCCGGCCGGCGCACCCAGATCCGCAGCAATACGTCGTACCTGGCTCTTGACCAGTCCCGTTAGCGGAGCCAGATCACAGGCCCCGTCGCCAAACTTGGTGAAAAAGCCCATCACCGCTTCGGCTGCATGATCGGTACCGACCACCAGACCGTTAACGAAATTGGCGAGGGTATATTGCGCGACCATTCGGGTGCGGGCCTTGACGTTGCCCTTGGCGAAATCGCGCTTGGCCGCCTCCGCGGGCTCGTCGGCAAAGTCGGTCATCATCGCATCCACCGAGCCCTTGATATCGACCGTGCGGATCTGGTCGGGCTTGATGAAATCCAGCGCCGCCTGTGCATCATGTTCATCAAACTGCACACCATAGGGCAGGCGCATGGCATAGAAGGTCGCTTCATAACCTTCCTGCCGCAGAGACTCGACCGCCAACTGGCACAACCTGCCTGCCGTCGTTGAATCCACCCCGCCGCTGATCCCCAACACCAGCGCCCGCGTACCGGAGCTACGAACCGTATTCTTGATGAAACCGACACGCCGCTCGATCTCCTGCTTGAGTTCAGCGGCTCCCTTGAGGTTCGGATTGACCTGCAACGCACTGCGAATATCGGCGGCCCGGGTTGATGCGGTGGTCATGCTTGTCTCCTTGGAATTCGGTACCGAAATGCTTAACAATCTAATAGTTCGACACGATAAACGAGGTTAGTGCCAACACCAAGACGGATCATCTGCTGGGCAAGCTTCACGACGACCTGTACTTCTTGAAGTTTTCCGCCTGCTCGAAAATCTCCTTGTACACCTCGTCCCGATCCACCGGCGGGTAACCATGTTTCGCCAGCACCAGGATCAGCCCAACCTTGAGCTCGGCCTTGATGTCAGCCCGTTGGCTCCAGTCGGTGTATTGCACCTTGTCATCCACCACCACTTTCACCGCAGCGGCGAGGGTCAGCAGCTTGTCTTCGGGATAAGAGAAGTCGTATTTAACGGCTAGCGCCTTGAGAATGTCGTAAAAGGCTTTTTCTTCCAGATCAATGCCCAAATCAGCATAGGACCCGCGTTCTTTCTTCAGCGCTTGGATCAGATCGACAATTTCTTCAGAAAAGTCTTCCAACACATTACTGACCAGAACGTCGTCTTCCTTACGCTCGTTGTAATGATCCACCAGCGCTTTGAATCTTGCGGCAAAGTCGATGCCCTTGGTTTTATTAACCCTCTTGAAATCCTCGATCGCCTTGGCCAGCAATTGCTGCAACAGCTTGATCCGGGTGTTGGGCAGTTTGATCTTCTCGATTTTGGCCAGATAGTCATCATCGAAGATATCCATCTCACCGGCACCATCCTCACCCAGCTTGAAGATTTCCTCCACGCCATCGGCTTTCAGCGCCTCGGCCACCATCTCGCGCACCCGGGCATTCATCTGTGCGATATCCGGGGCATTGCCCTTGGTGAGCTTGAATACGATGGAGCGCACGGCCAGATAAAAATGAATCTGATCGCGCTCGGCCTGGCCGATACCCTCCGAGCCGCAGCAGATGTCATAGGCAGCCTTCAGGCGTTTCACTAGCGCCATGAAGCGCTTTTCGACCTTATCGGTGATTTGCGCATATTCTGCGGCCATGTTCAGGCAGTTGAGCTGTTCCAGCGGGCTACCGGTGTAGTACAGGCGCGCATCAAAGCGGTGGAACAGCTTGTTGAGCAGGTCCAGATGGTCCTTCACCACCACAATTGACTGGTTGATCTCCTCGATGTTCTGCTGGTCGGCCTTGTTGTAGTGGGCCAGCGCCATGTTCATCTGTTTCTTGATGCCGATGTAGTCCACCACCAGGCCCTTTTCCTTGCCCTGAAACTTGCGGTTGACCCGTGAGATGGTCTGGATCAGGTTGTGGCGCTGGATGGGCTTGTCGATATACATGGTGTCCAGAAAGGGTACATCGAAGCCGGTCAACCACATGTCCACGACAATGGCGATCTTGAAATTGGACTTGGCATTCTTGAACTGACGGTCCAGCTCCTTGCGGTATTCCTGGCTGCCGAGCATGTCGTACAGCGCTTTTGGGTCATCCTTGCCGCGAGTCATGATCATCTTGATCCGCTCCATCGGCTTGATGTCCTTGCGCTCCTGCTCTGTCAGCTCTATACCTTCCTCGGCGACCAGCACCTCATTCCATTGCGGCCGCAGCGCCACGACCTGCTGCCAGAAGGCATAAGCAATCTCGCGTTTGCTGCAGACGAACATCGCCTTGCCCTTCAGCGTAGAACCTTCCTCGATGCGCTTTTCATAGTGATGAACAAAGTCGATGGCCAGCGCCTGGATACGATCCGGGTCGCCAAGAATCGCGCTCATGCTGGCGCTGGCCTTCTTGCTTTCCTCGATCTGGTACTCACTGGTGCCGTCTTCCGCGCACTGGGCGTAATAGGCTTCGATGTCCTTCAGCTTGTCGTTATCCAGCAGCACTTTGGCGGCGCGGCCTTCGTAGACGATGCGCACGGTGATTTCGTCTTTTACCGACTCGGTCATGGTGTAGCTGTCCACCACGTCACCGAACACATCCAGGGTCGCGTCGATCGGCGTGCCGGTAAAGCCCACATAGGTCGCGTTGGGCAGGGAGTCGTGCAGGTATTTGGCGAAGCCGAAGGTGCGCTTCACACCCTGGTCTGTCACCCGCACCTTCTGATCCAGATTCACCTGGCTGCGATGCGCCTCGTCAGAAATGACGATCACATTGGTGCGCTCTGTCAAAAGTTCGGTGTCTTCGGTGAACTTGTGAATAGTGGTCAGGAATACCCCGCCGCTGTTGCGGCCCTTGAGCAGTTCGCGCAACTGCGCGCGGCTCTCCACACTGATCACCGTCTGGTCGCCGATATAGCCCTTGGCATTGGTGAATTGGCCGGCCAGCTGGTCGTCCAAGTCAGTGCGGTCGGTGATCAGTACTATGGTCGGACTCTCGAACTCCACGCTTTTCATCAGCAAGCGGGTGAGAAACAGCATGGTGTAGCTCTTGCCGCAGCCGGTCGCGCCAAAATAGGTGCCGCCCTTGCCATCGCCCAATGGCTTACGGTGCAGCCGGATGTTCTCGTACAGCTTGTTGGCTGCGTAGAACTGTGGATAGCGGCAGAGGATCTTCTCTTCCTTCCTCGATACATCCGGGAAGTAGATAAAGTGACGAATTACCGCGCGCAACCGGTCTGGGTGAAACAGACCTTCGATCATGGTGTGCAGAGCGTTGATGCCGTCCTGCTCGATGCTTTCATCGCCGGTGATCTTGCGCCAGGTGTAATAGAATTCGTAGGGCGCAAACAGCGAGCCCATGCGCGAATTCACCCCGTCGCTGATCACGCACAGCGCGTTGTACTTCATCAGCTCGGGAATATCGCGTACATAGCGGGTGGCCAACTGCTTCCAAGCGTCATGGATGGTCGTGTTCTCGCGCACCGCGCTCTTGAACTCGAACACCACCAGCGGTAGGCCGTTGATATACAAAATGGCATCAGGGATGCGCTTTTCGCTGCCTTCAATGGAGAGTTGACTGACCAGCCGGTAGATATTACTGCCGGCCCGGTAGGTCGCCGGAGCCTCGGCTTGCAAGGTTTCAACCTCGCCTGCCACGGGCACACGCTGTTCCGGCAGGCCGCTGTAGTCGATCAGCTGGATATAAAGGTCTTTCTGGCTCTGCTGAGAGCGCTCGCGCTTGAGCAGAAAGCCGTCAGCCACGCGCTTGTGGATGGTCTTGTTGGACTCATACAGATCCAGCGCCGGCAGGCTTTCCAGCTGCTGGATGATCGACTCGATCTCATTGGCGGTGATGTTATCAACGGCGTACTGCGCCGCGAGAAACTGGCGCAGATCGTCCTTGATAAGTACGTCGCTGTTGCTAGCGCGCTGAACGCTGTCGCCGGTGTAATGCGAGTAACCCTGCTGACCCAGCAGCTCGATAATCGCCTGCTCCAGCTTGGCCTCGTTGAAACTCATCGGGTACTCCTTATCCTCAATGACGACAGTTTCTGCGGAGCAGAAAGTACTATGCAAAAAGTGTATATCTGTTCAGCAACTATTCGGACTTTCGGGAAAGCTGATCCAATAGTGCCAGCATTGCCTTCATGGGCCAAACAAAGTCCTTGCTGCCCTTCACGTTACAGGGGCGGTCAGCAAGCCAGAGGCTGGTGCGGTAGGGGTTGAGATCCATGATCGATGCGCTGTCGTACCAGAGCATATGATCCACATCCTGCTTCATATGGTTCAGTGTGCCTTGCACCGATCGGTCGCACGTCGTGTCGCATTGCAGAGGCGTCAGAGCGCTGGCTGCCGCATTCAGTTGCGCCTGATTCGCGCCGCCCTTGAGCAGGGCATTCATCAACCCATCTTGAAACAAGTAGTCCAGCTCAGCAAAGTCCGGTTTGGTCAGGCAGGTGAGCAGCACCGGAAATCGGGTAGCGTCGTGGACAAAAAGCACGCAGTTGCGGCGATTCAGCGTAAACAGGTTTGCGTGCCAGCCGCTCAAGGGGCTATCGCCTGCATCATTGGCTGCGAGCGGGCGGGCTCTGGTGTTCGGCAATCGACCGTTGGCGTCTATTGGCAGTCTGGCGAACAGTTTCTTTGTGCAGCGCAGCTGGATCATCGAAGTCCGATGCAACCTTGTATTGCAGTTGATATTGTCATGCCGAGTTTATTTCTGCGCAGATAGTAACACCTACAGTGCCAGTTTCTCGCGTGGCGTAAACTCGGGCTGCTGAACATCTCAGCCGCTGGTGCCTCCGGGCAAGCGGCGTCTTCTCGCCGCAGCAACTGCTAAGCAATACTGAGTGGTTGATGGTCATGTGTGACGGGCCCGCATTGCTTGAAAAGCATAGGCAGCTTGCCTACACTTCCGCAAGCGAGGTCTCAAATGAAGAAGCGCAATCTGTTTGATGAAATGCTGCAGGGCATCGATGAGATGGCGGCGCAGCGGGAGGGCAAGATCACCTTGCGTCAGGTGTCCGTTGAAGACAAGCCTGCCCCCAAGGTGACTGCAGATGAAATCGTCGCTCTGCGAAAGAAAATGAAGATGTCACAGCGGGTGTTTGCTATGCGCATACGAACGAGCCCTGAAACCCTACGCAACTGGGAACAGGATAAGGCGAAGCCGAATGCTCAGGCGGCGCTGCTGATAAAACTGGTTGAGCAGTACCCCGATATGGTTGATCGATTGGCTAGCGTGTAGATGTTTAGCTGCTCGGCCCTGGTTTGCTTCAGACCCAGACGACAGCTATCTGCCGGAAGTGCTTCAGGACGGGCCGCAGTGCTTGAAGGATTGCAGGAGCGCCGAACAGGAACGCCTGTACGAGTAATTGCACTCGAAACCTTGGAATAAACCATAAGCGCTCATTTATCACCGATCGTTTCTGAATTCGAGACCGAGGAGCACGCGACCAGCCATGATCGCTGGTTCCGTACCAAGGTGCAGGAAGCGATGAACAGTACAAAGCCAAAACTGGCCCACGATGAAGCCATGTCGAAGGTGCGGGCTAAACTTGAGAAGCGGAAGAAGCCACCAGCGACTTGATTGAATTCATCGACATCCTGCGAGCCTTGCACGCTCGGCGGGAATACTCGTAAATGATTCCTTGGTAGTTGCCGCCACGGGCAGCTCTCCGCCCTGATCGCTGTTATGCAAGAATAATAGCCAGATCAGCCTGCCCATGGGTGTGGAAATTATGATGTAAAATCCTCCACGGCGTGGGTGAATTTACACCATATGGTTGCTCGTTTCAGAGCGCTTCAGCGAGCAACTGCTCGGCTTCGGGGATGCGTAGTTGGCCGGAGAGGAGTTTGGGGAGGAGGGTGTCGCGGAGTTGCGATAGCGTGTTGTTGGTCGATTCATTCTTCCCAATTCTCTCCAGCCATGGGTACACCCAGGCATCAAATGTTGTCATGATTCGCTTATCAGCAAGCGCGACGGGTTGACTGGATACAACATCGGGACGTACAGCCGGATATGCCCCACCGTCAGCCAAATGAGCGAGCGTTTCGATAACTTCGTCACGAGTCAGCGCGAGATAGACGAAGGATCTAAAGTGGGATGCCTTCGGTCTCATTACCGCGAATCCGGTGCTCCCGGTTAGGCCATCATCGTGAATGAATGCGAACGATCGGTTACCTGGACGAACAGTCCCGATTATCGAGTCGTCCTTTCGTAATACTCGCCGTGCGCGGCTCGGTGCTTCGGTGAACGAATAAGCGACAGTGTCATTGATTCGGCCATTTTTTGCGTTGGAAAGATCAATGTAAGTTAATACATCTGGGTGTTTTTTCAGCGTCCAGCTTTCAGGATTCAGGCTAGATACGTGAGAGATTGGAGCAACCTCCCACCCCTCCGGCACCCAGCCCATTTCTTCGGTAAACACAAAGCGATCAGGAAATTGCTGACGGATGTGGGCGGGCAATGTGTGGGGTTGTTTGGGCGATGGCTGCTGGGCGGCCTGAGCGCGGCGTTCGGCGCGGGCGGCTAGTTCGTCGGGAATCGGATGGCCGGCGGCCAAGGCGTTGTCGATTACCGGATCGAAATCCACAAACCAGCTTTTGAACAACGCCTGCGCCATGGCTTCCAGCGTGCTGTTCATTTGGCGGTTGAGTTCGATTCTGTCGTCGAGGGTTTTCAGTATCGATGCGATCGAACGCTGGATCTCAAGCGGAGGGACTGAAATTTTCAGGCATCCAATCATGTCGTTGTTCAGACTGGCTCTGGTGGACATTGTCGAGAAAGCCATCATTTCAGCCCTGAACCTGGGGCTGCGCAGGAAATACGCTACGTACTCTGGATGTAACCCATTGCCGGCCTTTGGGCGCAGTCGTTTGGTAAAGCCGTTAAAAGTTGCCTTTTCATAGTCTTTCAAGGCAACCGCGCTCATCCCGAGCTCGTTCATGGTTTCGCTGGTTCGTGTTAAGAACACGTCGCCACGTTTTATCGAGCACGCGGCCTGCTCTTTCTCGCTCGACTGAACGAGTTGAGTGAGCTCAGCGGGTACAAAGGTATTGTAAAAAACATCCTTGAACGCCAAGAACGGGTATCCGCTACCGAAATCTTTAGCTGGTTTGGATAGACCCGAACTGATTGAGTATGCGTCTGTTAACGCTACCTCAGTCCACTCACTCCCCATAACCCAACCCCTCCAGATTCTGCCGAATCACCGCATCCAGCTTGGTCGATTCCTGCATCTGCCGGTACAGGGTCTGGCTCAGCTCACTCATCTTCTCCTCAAACAGCACGCCATCATCTTCCACATACGCTGCACCCACATAACGGCCGGGCGTCAGGACATAATCGTTGGTCTTGATCTCATTCAGCGTGGCGGATTTGCAGTAGCCGGGCTCGTCTGCATACACCATTTCAGCATCGCTATTGCCTTCAAACTCGCCGCGCCAGGCGTGATAGGTGCGGGCGATGTGGGCGATGTCGTCGCTGGTCAGTTCCTTGTGCGTGCGGGAGATCATGCTGCCCATGTTGCGAGCGTCGATAAACAGGGTTTCGCCCTGGCGGTCGCGGAAGTGTTGGCGATCGTCAGTGAATTGCTGGGCGCGTTTATTTTTGGTGATAAACCACAGACACACGGGAATCTGCGTGGTGTAAAACAGTTGGCCGGGCAGGGCGATCATGCAATCGACATGGTCGTTCTCGATCAGCTTCTGACGGATCAGGCCTTCGCCGCTGGTGTTGGTGCTCATGGAGCCGTTGGCCAATACAAAACCGGCCACGCCGTTTTCGCTGAGCTTGCTCAGCATGTGCAGTATCCAGGCGTAGTTGGCGTTGCCGGTGGGTGGTACTTCGTAGCCGGCCCAGCGCGGGTCGTTGGTCAGTTCGTTGCTGGCGCGCCATTCCTTCAGGTTGAACGGCGGGTTGGCCATGATGAAGTCGGCTTTCAGATCCGGGTGCTGGTCCTTGAAGAAGGTGTCGGCGGGCACTTCGCCGAGGTTGCCGGCAATGCCGCGAATCGCCAGGTTCATTTTCGCCAGCTTGTAGGTGGTGGCGGTCTGTTCCTGACCATAGATGGAGATGTCTTTCTTGTTGCCCTGGTGGTTCTCGATGAATTTTATCGACTGCACGAACATGCCGCCCGAGCCGCAACAGGGGTCATAAATCTTGCCCTGGTAGGGCTCGATCATTTCGGCGATCAGGTTGACCACGCACTTGGGCGTATAGAACTCGCCGCCCCCCTTGCCTTCGGTCGCGGCAAAGTTGCCGAGAAAATACTCATACACCCGCCCGACCACGTCCTGCTCGTTGTCGGCGACGGTATCGATGTTGCTGATCGAGTCGATCAACGCGGCCAGTTTGCTGGCCTCCAACCCCAGACGGGAGAAGTAGTTGTCCGGCAGCGCGCCGCGCAATGACGGGTTGCTCTTCTCGACGGTGTGCAGCGCGGTATCGACTTTGACCGCGATATCGTCCTGCTTGGCGTGTTGCTGAATGTACGACCAGCGCGACTGTTCCGGCAGATAGAAGACGTTGCGCATGGTGTAAAACTCGACCATGTCCACATAGTCGCCCTGGCCCTCGTCGATCAGTTCCTGTTTGCGTACTTCGAAGGTATCGCTGACGAACTTGAGAAAGATCAGGCTCAGCACGACGTGCTTGTATTCGGAGGACTCGACGCTGCCGCGCAGTTTGTCGGCGGTATCCCAGAGGGTCTGTTCGAAGGATCGAGTCTTTTTACTGAATGCTGCTTGTTTGCTCATGTGTATCGGCTTTGAGAGAGGCTAAATAAAGCGGGGCGAGGATCCGTTGCGGGTATAGCTGCGTCCCTGATGGCACGAAGCATAAAGCAGCGTGTCGGGTGTGTCCAAGGGTCGGGCCCGGGACGCAGCGGTGGCCTTTATTGTAAGGAAGGTCTACTTTAAATACAGGCAGTAGGCCACTCTCAGGAGCTCATGGATGGCGCGTAGACGTACTTCGACTTTCGATGATCTGGTAATAATCCTTTCCCGGTTGCCTTGGTGGATCAGCCTGGGTATCGGTTTTTTCGCCTGGCTGATTCTGAATCCCATAGCCAACAGTCCTGTAGTTACTCCCACCGGCATAAAGCCAGGGGACATATCAGGTGTCATGTTTAATCAGATGTGGCGCACGCTCGCCATGTTCGGACAATATCTGGTTCCGGCCGTATGCCTGTTTGGCGCAATCGGCTCTATTGCCGGCCGTCACCGTCGCAAAACTCTACTTAAAGACGTCAAAGCTGCCACCCAACCCGGTAAAACCATAGATGGCCTCAGTTGGCAGCAATTCGAACAACTGATCGGTGAAGCGTTCCGAGGTCAGGGTTACAGCGTCACCGAAACCGGCGGCAGCGGCCCAGACGGCGGCGTAGACCTGATCCTGCGCAAGGGTGGAGAAAAGTCTCTGGTGCAGTGCAAACACTGGCGCTCACTGAAGGTCGGTGTGCCGGTGGTGCGTGAGTTCTTCGGTGCGATGGCGGCAGAAGGGGCAGCAGGGGGATTCGTCGTCACTTCCGGCCAGTTCACCGACGCCGCAAAAACCTTTGCTGCCGGCCGCAACATTCAACTGATTGATGGGATTCGGCTCAAACAATGGCTTGCCCAGCATCGCGCCACGCCCGCAGAGCCCAAGCCAGCGGAGCCCGACCAACCAGCCCATCAACCGATACCTGAGAACCCAACGTGCCCGGTATGCAGCAGCACGATGATCAAACGACTGGCCAAGCGCGGTGCCAATGCAGGGAACGTTTTCTGGGGGTGCTCTAAGTATCCAGGGTGCCGTGGGGTAGTGAATGTTTGATTGAGAACCAAAAGAGGATAAACGCATATGGAACGGCCAGATTACGTAATTCATGGAGAAGTAGCTCGCTTAATACCGGTAGTAGCCGATACCAACCGCGAGCAAAGGGCGGCCTCGATTCTGCTTGCTGCGTTGCGTGGGGTGTATGAGTTTCGGCAGGTAATGTTTGCTTCATTGGGGCATCGAGTCAGCGCTCGGGCTCGAATGGGAGCCTGGACTGAAGTCGCATTGGAATGCAATCTAGACATACCGAAGAAAGACCGCCCAGACGGCCTGGTGCAGTTGGTAACCGGCAGCAAACAATGGTCCGCATTGATCGAAGCAAAAGTCGGTAACAATGAAGTGGGTGAGGAGCAGTTGAAGCGTTATCTGCTGCAAGCCAAGAAAAACAAGATCGATGCGGTCATCACCATCACCAACCAGTTCGTTGCTCTGCCCAATCATCACCCCGTAAAGCTCCCTAAAACGCTATTGAAAGGCGTAGAGCTCTATCATTGGTCTTGGATGTACGCTGTGACGCAGGCAACATTGCTACTGGATTCGGGTGACATCACATCACCAGATCAACGATTTATCCTCGAAGAAGTGCTGCGCTATTTCAGCCATGACTCCAGCGGTGCAACGCGGTTTGACAGCATGAACCGTGAATGGAAAGAAGTCGTTGCCAAGGTCAAAAGCGGAGCAGTGCTGGGCAAGACCACAGGGGAAGTAGAGAACACGGTTTCAAGCTGGCATCAGGAGCAACGTGATCTATGCCTTGTCATGAGTCGCCAGCTTGGTAGGCAGGTAAAGCAAAAGATCAGCAAAGCCCACCGTAATGACCCCGTTCTTCGGCTCAAGGGCGACTGTGAGCTTTTAGCCAAGGAACACAAGCTGACCTGCTGTCTGGCTATACCTGATGCTGCGGCTGATCTCGACATAACTGCAGATTTAATTAAGCGCACTATAACCTGCTCCATGCGTCTAGTCGCACCGCAAGACAAGGTACGTAGTTCCGCTCGGATTAACTGGCTGATAAAGCAAGTCAACAAGGCTAATGCAGAGGGTTTTTACGTCAAAGCCATCCGCCCAGGCCGTGCTGAAGAAACGCAAGCACCACTGGGGAAACTACTCGCGGATGGGAACGCACTTGAAACGCTTTCGACCAATGTGGTGCCGAGCGCCTTCGAAGTGTTTTATATGGCTGATTTAGGCTCGCGCTTCTCCGGCGCAAAGGTATTCATCGAGGAGCTCGAAAAGGCTGTACCGCATTTTTATCAGGAAGTCGGACAGAAGCTCAGAGCCTGGGTGGCGCCACCGCCGAAATTGCAGAAGCGCGATCCCGTAGAGGTAATGGCGATTGAAGATAGCGAAGCGGCGGAGCAGGCGGCTGCCGAGTCCCCCGATGCTTGAGAGCATACGTAAACACGTTTTCAGAAGCGGAGGTACCGCTGGTGATTCGATGACGGTAACTAATGATCTGCACCGAACTTTTGAACCAACGACCGGACAAACACCGCCGGAATCTGGATCTGGCGCGGCTGATTGAGTGCAGGTCGCAATATGATCGACTCGCCGAACGACCACACCACATGCACATTGCGCAATGTGCAGTCCTCGGCGATGCCTAGTTCGCTGAGGTCGGCATTGCAGAACGCCGGATCGAGCATGACCATTTCCGCCTCGTAAGCGCCGAGCCCGAGGGCTTTGGCAGCCTTTTCCGGGACCGTAGTGAGCAGGCCGCTGTAGCCAGCCACAAGCAAACCAAAGAACAGGCCAAAGAGCACAGCGGCATTCCAACCCGCGAAATGTGCCATCGAACAGATCGATACCATGATGGCAATGATGACGGGAACCGCCCAGAGAATCGGGTAGTGCCAGAAGCCTTAGGTTCTCCACGATCGGTATGCTACTTCGCAGGATCGTCGAAAGTAGGATTACAAAGATCAGGAGTGGGATGAAAGCCGCCCAAGTGTAATTGAGAAAGCTCCAACGAGGCAGATCGAACCGTATTTGCAAAACAATGCCGAAACCCAGCGCAACAAAGACGGACCATAGCAGGGCGGTAATGGTAAAAAGACTCGGCTCAAGCACTAGCGCTGCTACCAGACCTAGTCCGACCACCCCGAAAGGCGCAAAATACGCCAGCAGTACCAGCTGCCAAACGGCTTTTGTACGTGCATCCTCCGCATAGAGCATCGCATAGACAATCTCTTCCTTGACCCTCTTAGTATTGAGGAACCAATGAAACAGAGCGGCACCCGGTAGAACCATCATAACGATCACTGCACCAACAATGGCGAAGCCAATACACGCCGCTGCCAACAACAGCGAAGAAAACTGAAATAGATCAAAGCTGGGGTAGAAGTGGTTACGGTAGAAGTACAGCAAAAAGATACCGAACCCGGAAACCGGAGGGAGTGCTTTCGCCAGCAGCGCCCCATGTGCTCGGAGAAACGCCGGAGAGGTATTCAGCAGAACATCAATTGCGTCCTCGCTTGGCGGGCGATCGGTCCATTTCTGCTGCATACGGCTTCCTTGCTAATGTGCGTAGCAGGATCATATCCGCAACGGTGTTGTTGAGCTATCCTGGTGCCACCACAGCGAGACGAGAAAGGAGTCCGTTTTGTCCACACGACCGGGCGCTCGATCAGGGATTTATTGCGTTGTCGGATGAGTTTACGGTGATGATGAGCGATCAATTGAATACTCGTGCAAATTTATTTGCTCGATCGGCGCTGGTTGGGATTAAGGGAGTGAGATTGTGTTACCTGAGCGGTTTATGCCGAATGGTGGGTTGGTTAGGTGGCGTCGGGAGAATGTGTTTCTTGGATGAGCGTTGGAGGCTGCTATCGGCCAAAGCAGTCAGTCAGCGCCCACAAGATTAGGACGACTCAGTTCAAATCTGCTCATGCGATGAGTCGTTACGACGATACCGTACGGCAGATCTGAAAAATTCAAATTCACCATACAGACGTGTCTTCATGAAAACAGTGATTTCCTCCCTTGAATCGACCGCCGATAGTCTTTTAAAACTAACCGGTGCGGCACTCAAATTCAGTATCGGTTTAGGCAGTGCTTGCGTAATTATTTATGCTTTACGAGTTGGGCATTTCCCCCAGGGCCTTACCTTGGGGGACGGGCTCTTGTTCTTGCTGGCAGCGAGTTGTTTTGGTGTTGTTTATGCCATGTTCGTTGGCTGCTTGGTTTCGCTAGGCATTTGCTTCTCCGTTGTGACGCGACCGATACTCAATTTTGCCTATGCATACATAAAAAAGAAAACTCGCTCAACTAAAAAAATGCCGTATGAACTGGCTCCTTTCCATTGGGGGGCAATTCCATTTGCCGCGTTGGCCGTGCTGTTGGTTTGGGGTTTCGGGCGACAGGATCACATGGCCTATTGGAACTTGCCATTGCTTTCGGTCGCGCTCTACCTCTTCTATTCCGTGGTAAAGGCGGCAGGCACTGAGTACCGCAGCCATGAACGGTTGCTTAGTACTATGATAGAAACTCCAGAGAAAGATGAACTCCTGAGATCAGGAGATGCAGGGAAAGTAAAAAACGCATATCTCGTGTGTATCAGTTTGATTATGCTGCTGCCATTGCTGGTTGGTGGTGTTTCAGGTCAACTCATGGATGGTGCCATGCGCATGGCACAGGTCCGCATTGAGCAGTCCACCATTTACGTGAAGGCACCTTATAACGCCATAATGCCTGATGCACTAATAGTCAAGGAAGCCAAGGCACCAGAAGGCTACAAAGCTTTTGCCGGCGTAATAGTACAATTCAAGGGCTTTGGCAATACGACCGTTATTTCTTTTGAGGATGATGGCCTTAAGCGTCAGCTAGATATCCCGAATGACCAGATCATCGTGGAAAAAGAGGCTGGAAAATGACTCTTCGAACCCTCAAGCTGTTGAGTTTCGCATCACTGGACATCAGGCGAAAAATGAGGCGACAGTAAACATTTTTCTGCTCTTTCCTAAAAATTCGCGGGTTCTACCCCGCTAACACGGACACTTTCAAGTAGACTCATGTGGAGTCATAGGAGTGTTCATGTCCAAGCGCAAACAATATAGCCCGGAGTTCAAACGGGAGGCCGTAGAACTGGCCCGTCGCTCAGGCACCAGCTGTCGTCAGATAGCTCAAGAGATCGGGGTGGCGCCAAGCTTGCTAAATCGCTGGGTGCGTGAGGCGCGAGCAGCTGAGAAGCCTTTTCCCGGCACAGGCAACCCGCGAGATGAAGAACTTGCCCGCCTCAAGCGCGAGCTGGCCCGAGTGACGAAGGAACGTGATTTTTTAAAAGACGCGGCAGCGTACTTTGCCAGGGAATCATCGAACGGTACTCGGTGATCCAGCGCTGCCGCAACGAGTACCCAGTCCGACTGATGTGCCGTTGTTTGAAGGTGTCTGCCAGTGGCTATTACGACTGGCAAGATCGTGAGCCAAGCCCACGCGCTCAGGATAATGCGCGCCTGATAAAGCGTATTCGTGAGATCCATGAGGATAGCCGCGGTGCAATAGGTGCGCCTCGCATGCACGAGGATCTCCTATTCGAAGGTGAAACCGCCAGCCTGAACCGTGTTGCTCGCTTGATGGCCGCAGAGCAAATTCAAGGTTGGCCGCGCAGGAAGAGACGTGGCTTTGGCCGAGTAACGTCTGGCCGCCCAGCAGGTGTGGAAAATCTACTGGAACGCGACTTCAATGCCTTGGAGCCGGAGCGCAAATGGGTCACGGATATCACGGAGATAGCCACGCTGGAGGGCAAGCTCTTCCTGTGTGTAGTGCTGGATCTGTACAGCAAGCTAGTGATTGGCTGATCGATGCATCATCGCCAAGATAGGCAGATGGTCATCCGGGCAGTGGAGATGGCGATTTGGCAGCGTCAGGGTAACTGGTCGGTCATTTTACATTCTGACAGGGGAAGCCAATTTACCAGCGTCGACTATCAGCGCTTTCTGAGCAGAAACACGCTGGTTTGCAGCATGAGTGCCATTGGCCATTGTGGCGATAACGCGGCTTGTGAGGGCTTCTTCGGCCAACTCAAGCGCGAGCGTGTTGCTCATCAATCGTACCGGACACTTGATGAAGCGCGAGCGGATCTGTTCGACTATATTGAGCGGTTTCATAACCCACGAATGCGTCGTAGAGTTGCTCAGCAAGATCTGAAGTTTTCGGCTCTTTAAAACCGTCCGTGGAAGCGGGGTAGAACCCGGAGCGTGTTATTGCCTGCTGTATAGTCATCTGGTTTCCTTGTAAAGCACCTTGAGTGATTGGGGCGACTCAGCCCCCACTTGCGCTAATAACACTCAACAACCTCCCAACCTGAACCAAAACGCCTCGGCAGACGGACTAATCGGCGCAGTCGGCCGAGTGAGATGAATCTCCAGGGGGATATCCCAGCTTTCGTCGAGCGCCCTGACCAGTCGTCCATCTGCCACTTCCTGTTCGGTGAGGCTCGCAGGTAACCACGCAACCCCCTTGCCCTCCAAAGCCATGGACATTAATACCGCGGCCAAATGGCTACTGAACCGTGGTTTCAGGTGAAGGTAATCCGCTTTGCCATGGAGCCGGTGAGCAACGATACGGCCCAGTCCCGACTCATGGGTGTAAGCAAGGTAAGGCAAGGCCGCTGGTGATGTGCCCAAGTTGGCCGAAGCGCACGCCAGCGGCACAAGCACATCTTCACCCACCTTCTTGCTGGTGAACTGATCAGGGGCCAGTAATGGCGGAACATCGCGGTGGCGGTGGGAGAGCATGAACTGAATCTGGCCGTGTATCAGCATCTGCTCACAAACAGCCATGCTGTCTGAATGCAGTTGTACCGCCTCGATTGGCGCCCCGTTTTCGGTGTTCCTGAGCCAGCTCGGGAAAAATGTAAACGAGAGGGAGTGTGTCGCTGCAAAGTTCAGTGTTCTAGCGGTCATACCTGCTACTTCCTGAGCTTCAGTCCGCATCCGATACAGGCGTCTGGCCGCCTCCTGAGCGCTCGGCAGAATTTGCCTTCCCGCTTCGGTCAGCGTCGCACCTTGATGAGTACGGGTGAACAGTTGTACCCCCATCCATTTCTCCAGCGAACGCACTCTACGGCTGAATGCCGGCTGAGTAACGTGCCGTGCTTCAGCGGCGCGAACAAAACTGCCGTACTCCGCCAGGGCTGATAAGTCTTCTAGCCATACGAGTTCCATAGGCCATGCCTTTTGTGCATAGGGTGAGGCATTAATAGCATTGGGCGGGCTTCATCGCAAAGAATACTGTTGGGCCACCTACAACAGAGGAGCCCAGCATGCGCATCGTCGACATCCGTGAAAAAACAGTTTCTATCGCCTCGCCCATTGCCAACGCCTACATCGACTTCTCCAAGATGACCTGTTCGGTTGTCGCTGTTGTCACCGATGTGATCCGTGATGGCAAGCCTGTCATTGGTTACGGTTTCAACTCCAATGGCCGCTATGGGCAAGGCGCCCTCATGCGTGACCGCTTCCTGGCGCGTATCGCGGAAGCTGATCCAGAAACGCTCATCGATCATGAGAACAACAACCTGGACCCCTTCGCCATCTGGAAAACCCTGATGACCAACGAAAAGCCAGGTGGACATGGCGAGCGCTCTGTCGCAGTGGGCACCATCGACATGGCTGTATGGGATGCCGTGGCCAAAATTGCAGGCAAGCCCCTGTATCGTCTGTTGGCTGACCGTTACCGTAATGGCGTGGCCGATGACAAGGTCTGGGTCTACGCAGCGGGCGGCTACTACTACCCAGGCAAAGACCAATCCAAACTCAAGGCGGAAATGCAGAGCTATCTGGATCGTGGTTACGACGTCGTCAAAATGAAAATTGGTGCGGTGCCCCTGGATGAAGATATCCGTCGCATCGAAGCGGTACTTGAAGTGGTTGGTGACGGTCGTCGCCTCGCCGTCGATGCCAATGGCCGTTTCGACCTGCAGACAGGCATTGCCTACGCTGAGGCCATCAAAAAGTACAACCTGTTCTGGTACGAAGAGGTTGGCGACCCATTGGACTACGCACTGCAGGCCGAACTGGCGAATCACTATGAACTGCCGATGGCTACCGGCGAGAACCTGTTCTCCCACCAGGATGCTCGCAACTTGCTGCGCCACGGCGGTATGCGCCCCGATCGCGACTACCTACAGTTCGACTGTGCCTTGTCCTACGGCCTCGTGGAGTACATGCGCACCTTGAAGGTGATGGAAGAGATGGGTTGGTCGTCCCGTCGCGTAGTCCCCCACGGCGGTCACCAGATGTCCCTGAACATCGCAGCAGGTCTGCACCTGGGGGGTAACGAGTCGTACCCGGATGTATTCCAGCCCTTCGGCGGCTTCGCTGACGGCATCCGTGTAGAGAACAGCTATGTCGGCTTACCTGATATCCCCGGCGTCGGCTTCGAAGCCAAGTCCGCCTTGTATGCCGTCATGCGTGAGTTGGGCGAAGGCTGATCAGCTTCTGGCTGCGGTCATCTTGAAGGGGGCCGCAGCCCCAGGCGCGCAGATCGTTCAAAATTGTGCGTGGATTCAATATGAAAGATCGGCTATTACCCGCTGTACTTCCTTGAGCGCCACCTGAAGCACATCCAGCCCGACTGAGCCGAGCGCCAAGCGTATCGCATGGGGTACATGCTCGGACACGGCGAACGGCTCAGCCGTGG
Organism: Pseudomonas sp. G11-1; assembly: GCF_024031555.1. Taxonomy (NCBI): domain Bacteria; kingdom Pseudomonadati; phylum Pseudomonadota; class Gammaproteobacteria; order Pseudomonadales; family Pseudomonadaceae; genus Pseudomonas; species Pseudomonas sp. G11-1. The sequence goes on from NZ_QEYQ01000003.1 coordinate 342,746, forward strand.
ATACGGAGATATTGGAGCGCAACAGCGCCGTGGCTACCTGATCGGCTCGTACCTCTTCCGGCATGGGCAGCCAGAGGAAATAGGACGCCGGATGGCCGAGATACTGAAGGCCGCTGAGCACCTTTCGGGCCAGCGCTTGCCGGCTCATTGCGTCGCGGCGCTTCTCCGTTTCCAGGCGCGCAACGGTCCCATCTTCGATCCATCCACAGGCAATGGCTGTCATGACGCCCGGCGTGTTCCAGGTGGTAGCCCTGATGGCGCGCTCGATCATGGGTACCCAGTGCGTAGGCGCGGTGACAAATCCGACACGAAGCCCGGTCGCCATGCTCTTGGAAAGCCCTGAGACGTATACCGTTATCTCTGGCGCAAGGAATGCCAGCGGAGCAGGCGGGTCTTCAGCAAGGAACGCATAGGCTGCATCCTCGATAATCAGCAGATCGTGCTTGCGGGCAATCGAGACCAACTGCTCTCGCTGTTGCAGGCTCATCACCCAACCCAGCGGATTGTGCAGCGTTGGCATAGCGTACACGGCGCGCACACGTCTGCTCCGGCACAGGCGCTCCAGTGCGTCCAGATCAGGCCCCTGGTCTGACGCGGGAATGGGGGCCAGCTCCAATCGATGCGCTTCAGCGAGGACCTTGAACCCGGGATAGGTCAGCGTATCCACCGCGACCACATCACCCGGTTGCAGCAATGCCATGACCGTAGCGGCCAAACCATGCTGTGCCCCACTCACGATCAACACCTCACCGGCTTCAACCGACAGACCACGGCATGCTAAATGGCGCGCCACGATGGCTCGTTCATGCTGGCGACCTGCATGGGGCTGGTAACGCAGCAGTGCCTCCAGATCGCCCGCAGATGCCAGTTGGCGCAGAGCCCCTCGCAGTAACTCTGCTTGACCAGGGAGCGAAGGGTGATTGAAGTTGAGATCAGCCATGCCCGCAGCCGTTGCGGGTTGGTCGATACCTTGACCGGGGGGCAGCGCTGTTTCTCTGACGAAGGTACCACGGCCGGTTTCCCCGCTGACCAAACCCATCGCCTCCAACTCGGCATAGACCCGCGAAGCCGTGACTAGGGCAACCCCTTCCCTGGCCGCAAGCTGTCGATGGGTAGGCAAGCGCGTGCCGGGTGACAAGATGCCTGAACGGATATCGGCAGCGAAAGCATCCACCAGGCGTTTGTAGCGGGCGCGGGGCATATGGAAATGTATCCATGACAATAATTTGATTGTACTGATTATCAGCCATAGGATTTCCCCCTCGCAATTGGCTTTGCACAAGGAGAACCCACATGCACATCGCGATTCTGACCTTTCAGGGCTTCAACGAACTCGACTCCTTGATTGCATTGGGCGTCCTTAACCGAATCAAGCAGCCCGATTGGCGTGTCAGCCTGTGCTGCCCTGAGCCAGAGGTCACGTCCATGAATGGCGTCACGGTTCGAGCCCAGTCCTCACTTGAAGAGGCTCGCTTGGCCGACGCCGTGATTGTCGGCAGCGGTATGCTGACACGCGAGATCGTCGATAGTCCTGAGCTGATGAGCCGTCTGACACTCGACCCAAATCGCCAACTGATTGCTGCCCAATGTTCCGGCACCTTGATCCTGGCCAAACTAGGCCTGCTTGGTAACGTGCCAGCTTGCACCGACCTGATCAGCAAACCATGGGTGCAGGAGGCTGGGGTGGACGTTCTGAATCAGCCTTTCTATGCCCGTGGCAACCTGGCGACGGCAGGCGGCTGTCTCGCCTCGTCCTATCTGGCAGCTTGGATCATTGCCCGTACCGAAGGGGTTGAAGCCGCTGCCTCGGCACTTCACTACGTTGCACCTGTCGGCGAGAAAGAAGCCTACGTTACCAACGCACTGCAGCACATTACGCCGTACCTCTCACAATGATGTCTGCATCGCTTTCCAGGCGATAACGAAACGGAGTCCCGCATATGCGCGCTTCAGGCCGGCGATCACCTGTTCGTGGTCCTTAGGGCCCGAAACGCGACCTTTTCGTCGATTCGGTCTTTTCCCAGGCGGTAGAGGCTGCCTGGGAGGGGTGCCCGCATCCGCCCCCGTTTGCTTGATCACGGCAAATAGTCGAGTAACCCCTGGCGCCAGTTCATGTCGTAATCCATCAACAAAAACTCCTCGCCTTCATTGGTGTATACCGGCCAAGCTATATCCGTTGTCGCGGGGCTGCCTGTCTTGGCGAACTGTGCCCACAACGCCATGCTGTCATTGGCAACCGATTGGTCCACTGGGCCCCAACCTGGCTGATTGTCGGCATAGTTATCCAGAGTAGCGTTGGGAAGACCAGTGAGTCCCAGTACATAGTGGCTGTAATAGGTGTCTGGATATCCGAATACCGAGGCCAAATCAATGCCGTGGTAAGCGCCGACTCCACGGTTGGCCCAGTTTTCCGGGACATGATCATAAACATAGGCATAAACATCGGAATCCTGAGAGCTCTTCAGAAAGGGCAGATACCATCTCATCCCGGGCGCCACGAACGTCGAGTCGTCCTGGGTCATCCCGAGCATGATCGGGACATCATTGTGAAAGCCGTTGTCGCGTATGTCAGATGTCACGTACCAGTTATCAACGTTCGGCTTGAAATAGTCGACGCCGAACGTGTTGGCCACGCTGGCCAGATCCATCCATGGCACTCCCCGCATGGCAGCGATCACGTTTTCCTCATTTTGCAGGCCGAGCTTCTCTGATAGCGCGATGCCGCCAGCCTCTTCATCGGCAAGTGAGGCGTAAATGGGGCGAATCTTATCTTCCGGCGCAGGAGCGGCGCTCATGATGATCGCTTTGTGAAAGAGCCCTTCCGCCAACGGTGAGTTGAGCAGCGAAATGGTCTTCAAGCCGCCGCCGGACTGCCCGAAGACCGTTACATTGCCGGGGTCTCCACCGAATTGACCGATATTGTCGCGCACCCATTGCAACGCCGCGATCTGATCAAGCTGGGAATAGTTACCAGACGACTGACGCTCCGATTCCGCAGTGAGCTCGGGGTGTGCCATGTAGCCGAAGGCACCCAGGCGATGGTTCACCGTGACGACGATCACCCCTTCACTAGGCAACGCACTATGGTTATAGGACAGACTGTTGGCGGTCAAAATCGCGTAGCCGCCTCCGTGTAGCCAAACCATGACAGGTAGCTTTTCCCCTTCAAACCCTTTGGGCACCACCACGTTCAGGTAAAGGCAGTCTTCGCTCATGCTGCCTTTGCCGTAAACCTCAAGATAGGAAGGCTGAGCGCATTGATCGGCCCAGTCTGTAGCCTCCCGTACGCCGTCCCAGCCGCTCAGGGCGACGGGAGGTTTCCAGCGCAGATCACCTACCGGCGGCTCTGCATACGGAATGCCGTACCAAGCCCATGCCTGCTCATCGACGGAGAATCCCGCGACCTCGCCATGCCTGGTGGCCACCGTCCGCCGTTCGCTTAATGAGCGCTCCAGATGCGCGCGAGAATCCGCAGCGCTGCGCAGCTTTCTTGGGCGGGGATCACTTTCGGTAAATACGGCCGGCTGTGCCGCGTTCAGCTCGGCGAGCAGAGATTGCACTGGCGCGCTGCTGGCGAAGCTCGCCGGGTCCTGATCGAGCACAATGGAGTCGGCCCAGACCGACACTGCATCAGCTATCGCAGGCGAAATCTGAATACCGTTGTTGAGTTTGCGGTCTTGATCAAGACTCTGGAGCAGGACGAGCATATTCGTCACGAGATCGGAGCTGATGTCGGACCCATCGGCCAAACTCAGTGGGCTCATCCGCTCCTCAGCGCGGGCGCTTCCGAGCTGCAGATCGCCCAGATGGAAGCTGATGGTTTCTCCACTCCGGTAGCTGAATGATCCGTCCTGGTCGGTCGTACCTTGCTGAGTTTCCGTTCGGTAGGCCAGGCCTTCCACCGGGCTGTCGGTGAACACCCCGACCAGGACCGGACTGGGGGCATGATCTTCAGCAACGTCATCGTCGCTACTGCTTCCTCCGCCGAAGCAGCCGCTCAGACTAATTACTGCCAAAGCTCCAAACGTTATGAAGGAAAGGGATGAACTTGATTTTCGATACCGCTGGTCGTGCGTAGCCATACGACACCCTCAGTTGTTGTTGTAAGCCGGATTCGTACTTGTATGCCTAACTAAAAGATCATAGGCGGGCTCGCAACCAGCGCCAGCGCCGGGCAAGAGGCAGAAGGGGTCGTTGAACGAGTGCGTGACGAAACGGTAAATGCAGATAAGGCTCGACTGCGACTCACAGGTCACGTTTAGCCTATGAGGTATTGACCGGTCGTTGGGAACACGCGCGGAAGAACCAAAGCATCGAAGCGCCTGAATTTATTCAGGATGAGAGGAGCACGCTATGGGGACGCGGGGAAAGATGGCTAATGTCTGCCATTCGAAACTTGGGACACACCGCAGTATTGAACGAACGCCATAACCTTCAGTACATAAGCAGGTATTCATACCGTAAATACGGTTTGCCCAGTTCCCATAACTCGGCGGTCAGCAGTGCCAGGAATGTACCGGAGCTATCGCCGATTGCATTTTCCCATAGATCTCACTGACCGTGAGCAGATCTCTGCCAACGACTGCTCTTGGCCGGTTTCGGCCGTTCGTGACCTACTGCTGCCGGCCAAAAGCGCCCCCTCGTAAGAGGCCGATCTGCACGCGGCCAATCAGAGCGTGCTGGCCGAGCAGGTACTGGAGTACATCAAGTTGTTGTACCAGGTCGAGCTGGAAGCCAGCGAGTTCATGTCAGAGCAGCGCTGAATCATGAGGAATAAACATGCCAGGCCCGTTGCTGATGCACTGCATAAATGGATGTTGGCCCAGTGGGAAAAGGTGCCGAACGGAACAGATACTGCCAGGGCCTTGGATTAGACCCTGAAACGCTGGGCTCGAGTTTGCTTGCCGCCCTATGGAAACACCACTATTTCATGGCCTTCCTGCCAGGGTTGGAACTTGATCATGACGTGCTGAAAGACTGGGTGTTCCAGCCAATCCCTCAGCCATTGCTGTAGATTCGGATAGGGCAGGCTGTAAAACACCTCCTGATCTACATGGGCGAACTGGCGTACAAAAGGCATGATGCCGATATCAGCGATGCTGATATTGCTTCCCAGCAGATACTTGTTTTTAGCGAGCAACTGTTCTAACACCTGCAAGAACACCTCGCCCTGCTGCCGATACTCTGGCTGGGTTAACTCTGGATGGCGATCGGCGTATTTGTAGCGATCCAACCAATGTTTGAATTCGTTATCGTTCTGGTCGATCAGGGTATTAGCGCTTACTAAATCGATGTTCAATAGACCTTTTGGATCGTTCTGTCGCAGTGCCCATTCCACTATTTGCCTGCTTTCCTCGATAACGAGTCTCTCAGAGCTGTCATCCTCCGCGAGTTCCAGAACAGGAACAGTGCCTTTGGGGCTGATAGCCAGCATCTGCGCCGGCTTGTTTTTCAGTACTACTTCCCGCAGCTCTACTTTCAGCTCGGCAAACAGGAGGCCGAGTCGGGCGCGCATTGCGTAAGGGCAGCGGCGGAAGGAGTACAAGCGAGGTAGTGAGCCGGACATAATGTACTTCCTAACTAACGCCGCCGGTGGACGCCGGGACTCCGTTGGTCATTTCGCTGCTCCCCGGTCTTCAGAAAGTTGGATCGGCACCGCCTTCGGCTCCCCGACCGCCCATTCATTGGGGAAGCGGCGGATTAATAACGTCAGACCAAACCCGACCGACAGCACCAGGAAGGTAAAACTGAAAGCCGCGGTGAAGCCGCCGGTATTTTCGATCAGCCAACCGCCGACGGCCGGCCCGAGGAATTGGCCGAATGCAAAGAACACGGTCGCAAAACTGAATGCGATAGGGATGTAGCGGGGGGCCACCTGGTCTGTCGCGCTGGTCTGGATCATCGCGAACAAGCCGTTGACCGAGGCGCCCATCACCAGGAAGTGCAAGAAGAAGTGGGGTAGGGTCTGCCCGGTAATGGGTAGCGCCACGGCGATGAGCACCAGGAACATGCACATGGCCAGTGCGTTACCCCGGCCCCAGCGGTCAGACAGCCATCCCCACAAGGGGCCGCCGGCGATGGACAGCAAGCCCATCATCGCCATAAACCGTCCTGCAATGGCTTCAGTGTGGCCGCTTTCGACCATGAAGCTGACCATGAATACCGTCTGGACGATATAACCCAGGCCGATGATGCCGTAGGTGGTGGCCACGATCAGTACCCGGGGGTTGCGGTAGATCCGCCACTTCACTTCCGACGGCAACTGGCCGGCAGCGCTGGTTGTGGCCTTGGGTGGATTGCGTACAAACAGACCGATCATGACGGTGACAAACAGAGCGGCGGCGGCAAACATGCCCCAACTGACCCGCCAGCCCTGTTCGCCAAACACGTCGAACAGAATGGGCACGAGGACACCGGTCAGCAGGACACTGATGCCGACACCGCTGGACATGTAGCCGATGACCAACCCGCGCTGCTCGGGAAACCAGGTCGCCAGCAGCGCCACCATTGGCGCGAACGCAAAGGCGGTACCAAACCCCAGTAACCCCATAAGAAACATCACCAGCCAGAAGTGGGTGGCGATAGCCAGGCCCAGGAACCCTACCGTGACCGTGAGCATGCCGAACATGACTGAGGCCTTCGCTCCCCAGCGGGCCGCAGCCAGGCCGCCGGCCAGGACAAAGCAGACGTAGCACAGGGCGGTAACCGTGCTGAGAATCCCGGCCTGTTGGTAGGACAGGCCAAGGTCTGCGCGCATCGCCGGCAGGATGATGCCGTAGGCCAGGCGGGCGAACCCGATCACCACGAGGGAGGTGAGGGTGCCGCACAGCACGGTCAGGATCATATTAGGGCGATCGGCATTCTGGGACATGGGGCTCTCTTATTGTCTGACGCTTCGCAGCGGCTCAGGGTACCAGCTTTCCGCTATGGTGGCCGATTGAGACAAGCCCCAGCAAACCCTATATGAACCAGCTCCGCCCCTTCGCTGTCCATAATTGTGGCTGCGCTCCATTCAGCCTGACCCACGCTGCCCCCGGCGCGTGACTGGTGCTCAATAATAATGCTGGAGTCAAATTATGAGTCTGACACTGAAATCAGTATTGCTCGGAATGATGGTTCTGTTCATGGCCGGCTGTAACACCATGGAAGGCGCAGGCAGGGATATCCAGAGAGGCGGCGAGGCATTGGAAGATTCTGCCTCGGACAGGTAACACCAAAACACCAGGCCACTCGTTTGGGTGGCCGGTACTGAGGCATCCATAAACCTCCTGAATACCCCTTCAATCTCGTGTTTGCCCGAGCTACGTCGGCCCGCCTAAACTCAGTCGTTATTGTCAGAGGCACGCCCGTGGCGTGCTGCCAACTCGACTCGGTAGGTAGCCATGAAAACCAGAATCACAGAACTCTTCGGTATCGAGCATCCCATCATTCAGGGCGGCATGCACCACGTCGGTTATGCCGAACTCGCAGCGGCGGTAGCCAATGCCGGCGGGCTGGGCATGATCACTGCGCTGACTCAGCCGAACCCCGAAGCGCTGGCCGCGGAGATTCGCCGCTGCCGTGAGATGACCGACAAGGCGTTCGGCGTCAACCTGACCTTTCTGCCATCGGTGAATCAGCCGGATTATCCTGGTTACATCAAGGCCATCATCGAAGGTGGCGTCAAGGTGGTGGAAACCGCCGGCAACAATCCCCAGAAGTGGCTGCCGATCCTCAAGGAAAACGGCATCAAGGTTATCCACAAGTGCACCGCGGTGCGCCATGCGCTGAAGGCCGAGGCCATTGGCTGCGATGCGGTGAGTGTGGATGGTTTTGAATGCGGCGGGCATCCGGGTGAGGATGATATCCCCAACTTCATCCTGCTGCCGCGTGCTGCCGAAGAATTGAAAATCCCCTTTGTCGCTTCCGGTGGTATGGCCGATGGTCGTTCGCTGGCCGCTGCGCTGGCGCTGGGTGCTGACGGCATGAACATGGGTACGCGCTTTATTGCTACCCAGGAAGCACCGGTACACGAGAACGTGAAGCAGGCCATTGTGGCGGCCAGCGAGCTGGATACCCGGCTGGTCATGCGCCCGCTGCGCAATACCGAGCGGGTAATGAACAACGCTGCGGTCGAGCGCCTGCTTGAGAAAGAACAGCGCCTGGGCACCTCGATCAAGTTCGAGGATATTGTCGAGGAAGTGGCCGGCGTCTATCCGCGCATCATGAAGACCGGCGAAATGGATGCGGGCGCCTGGTCTTGCGGCATGGTGGCGGGGCTGATCCGCGATGTGCCGACGGTGCAGCAACTGGTCGACCGCATCATGGCCGAGGCCGAAGGCATTATTCGTGAGCGCCTCAGCGCCATGCTCAACGGTTGAGGAGACGACACATGAGTTTCGATACCCCGCTTTACCTGTGCGGCCCGCTGCGCGAGCCAAAACAGATGCTGGCTGATCAGCAATACAGTGGCCATACCTCTATCCATGATGACGATATGGCGGAAAAGCTTGGCTTCCGCGCTGGCCCTATCGAAGGGCCAACTCATTTCAGTCAGTTCACACCGCTGCTGGTGGAGATCTGGGGGCAGGACTGGTTCGAGCGCGGTTGTTTTTCGGCGCACTTTCAGAACATGGTGGTGGAGGGCGAGCAAGTACGCGCCTTCGTCGAGCGTCCGGCGCCGGGCGCGACCCGCGTGCGCTGCTGGGCGGAGAAGACCGATGGTACGCCGGTGCTGGAAGCCAGTGCGAGTATTGGTGATGCGGGCCCGAGCCTGCTGGATGAGCGCATGGCCAGGCTGCGCCCGCCGGAGCGGCTGGTGATTCTGGCCGATCTGCAGGTGGGTATGACCGGAGCAGAGGAAGAGCGGGTACGCATGGACGCCGATCAGCACATGGGTGAGCTGTATCCCTTTTCGCTGAACCAGAAGCTGGAGCGTATTACCGAAAATTCGCCCTGGTATTCGCAGGCCGATGTGTCTCCCTGGGGCCGGCCGATCATTCCGTTGGAGATGGTCAGTGTGCTGGCGGAATACAGCAGCAAGCAGGCGGCTTTCCCGGTGCGCCAGCCGGTAATCGGCCTGTTCGCCGACCAGGAAATCCGCATGATCGACGGGCCGCTGTTGGTGGGCGAGGACTATCTGATCCGCCGGGAAGTGGTGGCGCTGTCGGAAAGCAAGCGTACTGAGTCGTACTGGGTGCGCTCACGCATCTATTCTGCCGACGGCAGCCAGCTGAAGGCAGAGATGCTGCTCAACCACGCCACGCTCAAGCATTCCTACGCGGATTATCCCCAGGCTTGAGGCCGCAGTAGTGCTTCAGGATCCGGCACCCGTTACCTGACGGGGCGCCGGCATCCTGTGAATGCTCTGCTCAGGAAGGAATAACCCGAGTTCGTCCCCGGTCATCGATGGCCACGAACACGAAGGTGGCTTCGGTCACCTTGCGGCTCTCTTCGTGAGTGTGGTCATCACTCCACACCTCCACCAGCACGGTGATCGAGCTGCGGCCGATATCCTGCACCTGGCAGTGAAACGCGAGTTGCGCGCCTACCGGTACCGGCACCATGAAGCCCATGCGGTCGATGGCAACGGTGGCTACCCGGCCGCGGGCGATACGTGAGGCGCTGCTGGTACCGGCCATATCCATCTGACCGACGAGCCATCCACCATAGATGTCGCCGAAGCTGTTGCAGTCGCGGGGCAATGCGGTGATTTTAAGTGCCAGTTCACCCCTGGGCACTGGGTTCTGATCGAGTTCTTGCATGAACTACTCTGGGAGATGTTGTCGTTATTGTGCCGCCGTGCCCGAGGAGGCGGGCGGTCCATTATCGCAGGGTGGGATACTACGGTGATCCGGGAGTGCCCGCAAGGCGTGGGCTGATGGAGCTGTCAAGAATAGTAGCGGGTTTTCCTAAACTGAAACATTCCTGAAATAAAGCGTCGACATAATGGCCCCTGTCCTGGAAAGGAGTTGTAAAAGCGGGCTTCTGGCGGATCCAAGGGAAAGTCGGAAAGTGCTGCTGACCAAAGTAGTTCACGCTATGTCTGAGGAGACTGGAATGAAACGTTTGATGAAATTTGCAGCAGTTGCCGTTTCCGGATGCGCCTTGTTGGCGAGCCCGGTGTTTGCTGAGCAGCTCAGCATCAATGGATCCACCACCGTTCTGCCGATCATGCAGGCCACCACTGAGGCGTACACCAAAGCCAACCCGGACACCACTTTCTCGGTTGCTGGTACCGGTTCCGGTAACGGTATCCGTGCGGTCATCGATGGCATGACCAACATCGGCATGTCTTCGCGCTGGATCAAGGACAGTGAAGTCCAGCAAGCCCATGAAAACGGTGTTTACGTCGTACCTTTCGCTGTTGCGGCCGACGGTATCGTTCCAGTTGTGCACCCGGAAAACCCGGTCAAGGAACTGACCTCTGAGCAACTGCGCGGCATCTATAACGGTTCGATCACCAACTGGAGCGAAGTGGGCGGTGAAGACAGTCGTATCGTATCCATCTCCCGCGATTCCTCTTCCGGCACTTACGGTGTCTGGGTTGACGTGGTATTGAAAGGTGACCGTGTAAGCCCTGCCACTCAGCTGCTGCCATCCAACGGTGCCATCTCGCAGGCTGTGACTACCAACCGCAATGCGATCGGTTACGTTGGTATCGGTTACCTGAACGACAAGCTGAAGCCGGTGACACTGGACGGTGTGGTACCGAGTCACGACACTGTGCGCGATGGTAGCTGGCCTGTTGCCCGCACCCTGTGGGTGTTCACCAACAACTGGCCGCAGGGCGACACCCTGAAGTTCATCAACTATGTATTGCACCCGGAGCAGGGTCAGAAAGCAGTTGAGTCCACCGGCTACGTGCCGCTGTACTAAGGGATAGGACTCAAGGGTCCATTCGTTTTACGGAAATACAGAACGCCAGGCTCAAGCCTGGCTTTCTGCCTTGGCTGAGGCCGCAATAGGTCGGCCGGCAAGCAGAGAGAAAACATGTCAACAGCATCGTCACTATCTACATTCAAGGCCCAGAGAAAGCCATTGATCAGCAGCCGCGCCATGGATCTGCTGGTTCATCTGTTCTTTCTGTTGGTCAGTGCCACCGGCGTGATCATTCTCGGCCTGATCCTTGTGTTTCTGGTCATGGAAGGGTTGCCGATCTTCGATAAAATCTCGGTCAGCGACTTCCTGTTTGGTTCAGCCTGGTATCCCACTTACGATCCGGCGGACTACGGCATTTTGCCAATGATTGCCGGCAGTGCCAGCGTGGTCGTGTTGTCTACATTGATTGCCGTGCCCCTGGGTGTCGGGACCGCCTTTTATCTGGCCGAGATCGCTTCGCCCGCCGTGCGCGGTGTGCTCAAGCCAGTGATCGAGCTGATCGAAGGCCTGCCGACCGTCGTGATCGGTTTTTTCGGCATGGTGGTGATTGCACCCTGGTTGCAGAACACGCTGAATCTCGATACCGGACTTAACATTTTCAACGCCTCTATCCTGTTAGCACTGATGGCGGTACCGACCATCGCCAGTATTGCCGAGGACGCTATCTACAGCGTACCCAAATCAATGAAGGATGGCGCTCTGGCGCTTGGCGCCACGCATTGGGAAACCATATGCGGCGTAGTGTTCCCTGCCTCCATCACCGGTATTGCTACAGCCGTGGTGCTGGGTATTGCACGGGTCATTGGCGAGACCATGGTGGTGCTGATGGTTGCCGGTGGTGCTGCGATGATTCCCGGGTCGATATTTGATCCGGTGCGTCCGATGCCGGCCAACATTGCTGCAGAGATGGGCAACGCGGCATTCCGCAGTGATCATTATCATGCGCTCTTCGCCATCGGTCTGGTGTTGTTCGTGATCACCTTCCTGTTCAACCTGCTGGCGTCCTACCTTGCCAACAAGTATCGCCGCGTAGGGGAGGCCATCTGATGATAGGCACAAATAGTCGTAATCGCCGCAGAAGAAACATCCAGAAAATAGCCTTCAGCATTCTGGGAGCCACCGCTGCTCTCAACCTGCTGGTGCTGGTCGGCTTTCTGCTGTTCATCGCCGTGCAGGGCGTGTCAGCCATCACCGTGTCGTTCCTGACCGAGATGCCGCGTAACGCCATGACCGAAGGTGGCATCCTGCCGACCATTCTGGGTACCGTGTATCTGAGTCTGGGCGCTATTCTGGTCGCATTTCCGATCGGGGTCGGTACTGCCATTTATCTGAACGAGTTCGCCAAGGACGGTTTCTGGGTCCGCATGATCCGTCAGGGCGTAGTCAACCTGGCGGGTGTGCCATCGGTAGTCTATGGCCTGTTCGGTCTGGCCTTCTTCGTCATCATCATGAAGATGGGTGTGAGTATTCTCGCAGGTGCCCTGACGCTGGCGGCATTCATTTTGCCACTGGTGATCGGCTCCGCCGAAGAGGCGCTGCGGGCGGTACCGAAGAACATGCGCCTGGCCTCGCTGGCGCTGGGTGCTACTCGCTGGCAGACCATCTATCGTGTGGTGCTGCCGCCGGCACTGCCGAGCATGCTGACCGGCCTGATTCTGGGCATCAGCCGCGCAGCCGGTGAGACTGCACCCATCATGTTCACCGCGGCTGTGTTTTCAACGGCCAAGCTGCCGACGTCGATCTTCGACGAAGTCATGGCCATGCCTTACCACATCTATGTGCTGGCGACCGCAGGGACCAATATCGAGCAGACCCGTCACCTGCAGTATGGTACTGCCTTGCTGTTGTTGATGATTGTGGTGTGTCTCAACCTGATCGCTATTCTGCTGCGCAACAAGCTGCAGAAAAAATACAAGGCAACCTCCTGATTACTTTTCGGACGGCTTGGCGGCTGTTCGGTATTGGTTAACCGATATGGGGTACACCCAATGAATGTTGAATCGACAATGAATACGCAGGCAATACCACCACGAACGGATAAGATGACAGTTACTACTACTCAGGCACTGCCGGAGAATAGAGAGAGGCTGTTGATGGAAAATGAAACAACCAAGATTCAGGTCAATGATCTGAAGCTGTTCTACGGCGAGGCTCAGGCGCTCAAGGGTATCGACATGGTGATCCCCGAGCGCAAGGTGACGGCGTTCATTGGTCCGTCCGGGTGTGGCAAGTCCACATTGTTGCGCTGTTTCAACCGTATGAACGATCTTGTGGATATCTGCCAGATCACCGGTGAAATCATTATCGGTGGCAAGAATATCTACGATCGGGATGTGGATGTAGCCGAATTGCGCCGTAATGTCGGCATGGTGTTCCAGAAGCCCAACCCCTTTCCCAAGACCATCTACGAGAACGTCGCCTATGGTCTGCATCTGCAGGGCGTGCGCTCCAAGCGGACGCTGGATGAGGTGGTGGAACAATCGCTGCGTGCTGCTGCTCTGTGGGACGAGGTCAAGGATCGACTGCACAGCAATGCCTTTGGCATGTCTGGCGGTCAGCAGCAGCGTCTGGTGATTGCTCGCGCCATTGCCATCCAGCCGGAAATCCTGCTGCTGGACGAGCCGGCATCGGCGCTGGACCCGATTTCGACACTGAAGATCGAGGAGCTGATCCACGAGCTGAAGGACCAGTACACCATCGTCATCGTTACCCACAACATGCAACAGGCGGCGCGCGTTTCCGATTACACCGCGTTCATGTATATGGGTGAGATGGTGGAGTACGGCGATACCAACACTCTGTTCACCAATCCTTCGAAGAAACAGACCGAAGATTACATCACCGGCCGCTACGGCTAGTCCGTGAGGAGAGTCGCCATGAATAAAGATATAGATAGCTTCACCCAGCACATTTCCCAGCAATTCAACGAAGAGCTGGAGTCGCTCCGCACCCGGCTGTTGGAAATGGGTGGGCTGGTGGAGAAGCAGGTACACGACGCCCTGACCGCGCTGATCGAAGCGGATGGCAAGCTCGCCGAGCACGTGCGTGTAAACGACCGGGTCATCAATGACATGGAGCGTATGATCGACGAAGATTGCATGCGCATTCTGGCCCGTCGGCAGCCTGCCGCCAGCGACCTGCGTCTGGTTGTGAATATCAGCAAGATCATTGTCGATCTGGAACGCATTGGTGATGAAGCCTCGAAAATCGCCCGTCGGGCGCTGCAACTGATTGAAGAAGGTCAGGCACCGCGTGGGTACGTTGAATGCCGCCACATCGGCTATCACGTACACAAGATGGTGCAGCAGTCGCTGGACTCCTTCGCCCGCTACGACAGCCAGCAGGCGCTGGAAGTGGCGCGCGAAGACAAGGTCGTCGACCGGGAATACAAGACCGCCATGCGCGAAATGGTCACCTACATGATGGAAGATCCGCGCTCGATCAGCCGCGTATTGAACATCCTCTGGGTGCTGCGTTCGCTGGAGCGTGTCGGTGATCACGCCCGTAACGTCGCCGAACACGTGATCCACATGGTCGAAGGCACCAACGTACGGCACGTCGGCCTCAAGCGGATGGCCGAACAGGTGGAGGGCAGTGTCTCCACGGATAATGCTGCCGAGGATTGATCTCGGCAGTATTACCGCTGGCTGCGAATCTGCACCAGCCGCCTTGGATAATGGCGGATGTGCCAACGCTGTGATGCACCTCTCATCCAGACAGCAAGTGCCTTGACCTGCCTCGGCGCTTCGCTAGGATCATCGCTGCCTCAATCCACAGGATTCATCAGGAAAACAGGGACGGCGATGATCAAGATAGGCGTAGGCTCCAAGACCTCTACCGGCGGCACAGTGATCGAAGGCAATCCCGGCATCATGTTCGATGGCCTGGTGGCCAGCTCGGTCGGTCATCAGGCAAGCTGCCCCGCTTGCCGCAAAGGCATCGGCCCCATCGTGGCTGTCGGACCCAGAACAGTAGTTCTGCCAGCGGGACCGGCGGCGCGGGCCGGCGACTACGTCGCCTGCGGCTGCCCGGCCGGTTCGAATACGCTGCTGGCTGACGGTACCGTGCATATTGGCAGTCGGGCGTAGCTGCCGACTGAGACGGCTGCGGTTCCCGCACAAACAAAAAGGGCCGAGTCAATCAGACTCAGCCCCTTGTCGGCGTGCTGTGCGGATGTCGCTTAGTTCAGCGAGAGAATCCAGTCGGCCAGCTTGCCGGCTTCTTCTTCGGTTACCTGGTTCGGCGGCATGGGGATCGGGCCCCAGATACCGCTGGAACCATTCTGGATGCTGGCCATGATGTGTTCCTTGCCATCGGCCTGCTCGCCGTATTTGGCGGCGACTTCCTTCATAGCCGGACCGACGAGCTTGGTATCAACGGTGTGGCAGGCGACACATACCTTACTCTGGAACAATTCTTCAGCGGCAGAGGCTGAGTGAGCAGCTGTCAGGGCGGCTGCGGCGACCAAGGGCAACAGATAGAACTTCATGATATATCCTCGAAGGCTAATATGGATGCAGCTCCTGCTTATGCGCGTCAGTCTCTGCGGCAGGTATGTGTCTAAAATGGCTTAGATAACGGGTTATTTCAAGTAGTCAGATTGCCGCAGGTGGATTTGGTTGGACGCGGGGCGCATGTTTGGGTATTTTGCGGTACATAAATTCAATGTGTATCCGAACGATCTATTTATGCTGGATTGATCGCGCGGCCGCGTCATTTATCTGATATCTCAGGAGAGTAAATGGAAATCACGTCCTACAGCAACAACTGGAGCTATCCCACCAACGTTCGTGTCGGCGCTGGGCGTATTCGTGAACTGGCCAAATGTTGCGGGCAGTTGGGGATGAAGGCGCCATTGCTGATCACTGACCCGGGTCTGGCCGCGCTGCCGATTGTCGAGCAGGCTTTGCAGGTATGCCGTGAAGCCGGACTGGAAATCGGTCTGTTCAGTGCGATCAAAGGCAACCCCACCGGCGGCAACGTGGCCGATGGCATCGCTGCGCTCAAGGCGGGCAATCATGACGGCGTGATCGCCTTCGGCGGTGGCTCGGCCATCGATGCGGCCAAGGCGGTGGCATTGGTGGGCAGACAGAACTGCTCTCTGTGGGAAGCGCGTAACCCGGCCACTATCGATGCCAGCCTGATGCTGCCGGTCGTGGCTGTCCCGACCACGGCGGGTACCGGCTCCGAGGTAGGTAATGCCTCGGTCATTACCGATGAGGAAAATCATGCCAAGCGCATTATCTTCCATCCCAAGATGACCCCGGCTATCGTCATTCTGGACCCTGAGCTGACCCTGGGCTTGCCCGCGAAGCTGACTGCGGCTACCGGGATGGACGCTCTGGCACATAACCTGGAGGCCTTCCTCGCGCCGACGTTCCATCCGATGGCTGAAGGCATCTCGTTGGAAGGCATGCGCCTGGTCAAGGAATACCTGCCGCGCGCTGTACGCAACGGCAATGACATCGATGCGCGGCTGCAGATGCTGGTAGCGTCGAGCATGGGTGCAACTGCTTTCCAGCGCGGCCTGGGCGCGATCCACGCGGTGTCCCATAGCATCGGCGCGTTGTATGACTCGCATCATGGTCTGCTCAATGCCATCGTCATGCCCTATGTCATGCAGGCCAACCGCTCGGTGATCGAGCCGGAAATGGCCCGCGCTGCCCGCTACCTGGGCCTGCCCCATGCGGACTTCAATGGCATGCTGGATTGGGTACTGGATTTGCGCGCCGAATTGGGCCTGCCGCATACCCTGGCCGAGATCGGTGTGGATGATTCCAAGGCCGAGCTGATCGGCGAAATGTCGGTCAAGGACGTCACTGCTCGCACCAATGCGCGTCAGTTGACCGCCGCTGAATACCAACAGCTGTTCCTCAATGCTCTGACCGGCAAGCTCTGAGTCGACTCACCGCTACGCCACGTCGAGTCTGACGTGGCGTCAGCGGACATTCTTGCTGCCTTCTGCTGTCTCACGCCGCCGCCCTTTGCTGGGTATTTGCCATCACTCTGGGGTAAGCTGTGGCGGTAACTGACAGAGAGAATCTCAATGGCGAGTGTATCCGTTCTGGTTGTGGATGATGCCCCCTTTATCCGTGACCTGATCAAGAAAGCCCTGCGCAGTCATTTCCCGGGTCTGCAGATCGAAGAGGCGGTGAATGGCAGCAAGGCACGTCAGTTGCTTGCCCGAACCTCATTCGACCTGATCCTGTGCGACTGGGAAATGCCAGAGCTGAGCGGCCTGGAATTGCTGCAGTGGTTTCGCACCCAATCCGGTCAGGAGAAGACGCCTTTCATCATGGTGACCAGCCGGGGTGACCGCGATAATGTAGTCGAGGCCATCAAGGCGGGTGTCAGCGACTATGTTGGTAAGCCGTTCAGCAACGAACAGCTGATTTCCAAGGTGCGCAAGGCCTTGCAGCGGGCTGGTAAGCTGCAGCAGTTGCGTGCCCGTCCCGTTGCCACCGGCGGACACGCCCAGGAGACCATCACCAGCCTGCTGGGCTCGCGTCCGGCGCCTGTCCCACCGACAACCCCGAAGCCGGCCGTGCCGGTGGATAACCGGACAGCAGCACGCTCAACGGCTCGGGCGCAACTGCGCGTGGCTGGTCAGCAGTTCGCCTGTGTCATTCGGAGCCTTAGCCTGCGCGATGCACGGTTGGTGGTGCGCCGGGGTGAGCAATTGCCGGCAGTGTTCGACAGCGCGGTGCTGGATCTGGAGCAGGAAGGTGAGCAGGGCGTGGCCCGTATCAACGGCTACGTGCATACCCTGGCGGCGCTGGAGGATCGCATGGATTGCGAATGGGTGCTGGTGACGCTGAAATTCGTCGACCAGGACCCGGCCAAGCTGGAGTGGTTGTCGATGCTGATTGCCGAGGGCGGTCACTGAGCCGTCAACGACGGCTCATTCTTCAGATAAGCCGTTCGGCCGGGAATACGCAGGTAAAGCTGCTGCCCTTGCCGGGTGTGCTGCTGATCTGCAGCTCGCCGTGATGGCGCATCAGCACGTGTTTGACGATAGCCAGTCCGAGGCCGGTGCCGCCGGTGGTGCTGTTGCGGCTGGAGTCGACACGGTAGAAGCGCTCGGTCAGCCGATGCAGGTGTTCGGCGGCGATTCCCGGCCCGTTATCCGTTACGCTCAGGCGCGCGCCGCGGTCATCCTGCACCCAGGTGATCTGAATCTCCCCGCCATCCTGGGTATATTTCACGGCGTTGTACACCAGGTTGGAGATGGCACTGCGCAGTTCCGACTCCCATCCAATGATGCGGGCCTGGGTGGCGCAGTCGATGGATATGCTGTGCTGCCGTTCTCCGGACACGGCGAGGGCGTCCTTGCGGATGCCGGGCAGCATGAGAGCGATATCGACCGGTTTTTCCTCGGCGCTGGCCTCTGAGGTCTCCAGGCGCGAGAGCATCAACAGGTCGTTGAGCAGGCTCTGCATGCGCCGGGCCTGCTGCTGCATCTGGTGCAGCGGCCGCATCCAGCGCGGATTGCTGCCGTCATCGCTATCGATCATGGTTTCCAGATAACCGACTACCACGGTCAGCGGAGTGCGCAGCTCGTGGGATACGTTGGCGACGAAATCCTTGCGCATTTGCTCCAGGTTATGCAGCCGGGTAACGTCGCGGACCAGCAACAGCCGCTCGCCATTGCCGTAGCGGGTGATGTTGTACTGCAGCCAGGTGTTGATATTCAAGGGAGAGGGAATATCCAGCGGCTCGCGGTAATTGCCGTGGTCGAAATAGTGGACGAAACGCGGATCGCGCAGCAGGTTATGCACATGCTGTCCGCTGTCGTCGGGCGCGCGCAGGCCGAGCAGGCTTTCGGCGGCGTGATTCCACCACTCGAGATGACCATCCTTGTCGATCATGACCACGGCATCGCTCAGTGCTGCGGTGGATGCCTGGATGCGTTCAATGACCGTCTGCATGCGCCCACGCATGCGCTTGTCGCGGCGCTGCATGCGGTAGATGCCATCGAAAATCTCGCCCCAGATGCCGGAGGCTTCCGGTGGCGGCTCACCCGGGTGCGTTTGCAACCAGTGCTGAAAACGTTGCAGTTGGCGTAGCATCCAACCTAGATAGATGGCCAGCCCGATGACCAGAGCCCAGGCAGGTTGTCCCACCAGCAGGCCGATCAGCAGGCAGCCCAGCAGCAGCCAGAACAGTCTGCCTGAGATTGCGCGGAACCAGTTGTTTTCCACTGGTATTATCCTGGATCAGATGGGTAGACACTGCCGCAATGCAGCGCCTCAGCCCTTGGTGGAAAAACGGTAACCCGTGCCGCGCACAGTCTGCACCAAACCTTCATAGGCGGAACCCAGAGCCTTGCGCAGACGACGGATATGCACATCCACGGTACGCTCTTCGACATAGACATTGCCGCCCCAGACCTGATCCAGCAACTGGCCGCGGGTATAGGCGCGTTCCTGGTGGGTCATGAAGAACTGCAGCAGCCGGTACTCGGTCGGGCCGATTTCCGCTGGTGCGCCGTCAATGGTGACGCGATGGCTAATCGGGTCCAGGTGCAGACCATTCACTTCGATGGGGGCTTCCTCGTCCACCGGACCGGCGCGGCGTAGTACAGCCTTGAGGCGGGCAACCAGCTCCCGGGGTGAGAACGGCTTGGTGATGTAATCATCAGCACCCACTTCCAGCCCCTGGATCTTGTTGTCTTCCTCACCCTTGGCGGTGAGCATGATAATGGGAATGTCGCTGGTCAACTCGTCGCGCTTGAGGCGTCTTGCCAGCTCGATGCCGGTCGTGCCCGGTAGCATCCAGTCCAGCAGGATCAGGTCCGGTTTGGCATCTATGATGGCAGCATGGGCCTGTTGCGTATTCTCTGCTTCAAGGCAGCGGTATCCGGCCATCTCCAGCGCAACGGCAATCATTTCCCGGATAGGGGCTTCGTCGTCTACGATCAGTATGGTCTTGTCTGCCATGGTACTCCGTCCAGTTGCAGTGTCTGACATACACCGATTAGATAACAAGAATATTGCAGTTGTGTGACCGCTGACCATTTAACCCAGGCGGTAATCCAGCACCAGGCCGGCAAATACCAGCAGTCCGCTCCAGTGATTGGACAGGAATGCGGCCAGGCACGCCTGTGGTTCGCGGTCGCGAATCAACCAGTGTTGCCAGCCGAAGCTCAACAACATGGCTACCAACCCCAGGTAGTAAAAGGCGCCCAACTCAAAGCGGCTGCCGACCAGCAGCAGGCACAGCAATGTCAGCCCCTGCAGCAGCGCGATGATCAACTTGTCGGCTTCGCCGAATACGATGGCGGTGGATTTGACGCCGATGACCAGATCATCGGGGCGGTCACACATGGCGTACTCGGTGTCATAAGCCACAGTCCACAGCAGATTGGCGATGTAGAGCAGCCACAGCGCCACCGGCAGTTCGCCGGTCTGTGCAGCGAAGGCCATGGGGATGGCCATGGAGTAGGCGGCGCCCAGCACCACCTGGGGATAGAAGGTGAAGCGTTTGCAAAAGGGGTAAACGGTCGCCAGTGCCAGTGCCACCAGTGACAATTTGAAGGTCAGCAGATTGGTGAACAGCAGCAAAGAGGCACTCAGCGCTACCAGAACGGCGAAGACCAGCAAGGTTTCCCGGGGGCTGACCTTGCCGGTGGCCAGAGGCCGGTTGCGGGTGCGGGTGACATGGCCGTCGACCTTGCGGTCGGCGAAGTCGTTGATGGCGCAGCCGGCTGCCCGCATCAACACCACACCGGTGACAAACACTGCCAGCAACAGCAGATCCGGAACGCCGCCTGCGGCCAGCCACAGTGCACATAGCGTGGGCCACAGCAGCAGGTAGATACCGATGGGGCGATCCAGCCGCATGAGCTGGATGAAGTCGATGGCGCGAGGATGGAGGCGCGACAGGGGTTTGATCAACAGGCCAGACACAATAGTCTCCGAAACGGTGATGGACTCAGGCGGCCGGAGGCCAGCCGGGGAGAAAAACCTCGCATACCAACAGCTGCAGTCGCTCGCTGGCGAACAACGAGCGCCGAGCCCAGCAACCAGGCTGCTGCCGATCCGCTGGCAACCAGCGGGCCGGGTAGCGGCTGATCTCGATCGGCTCGCGGCGGATCCGCGGATCATTGAACAACAGCTCGCCGAGGCTGCGGCTGCCCAGGTTTTCCAGGTGCACGCCGGCAGCGTTGAAAGCCTGCAAATCCGCTACCGTGCGGGCAAATACCCGGGGCGCTCCCGCCGTGTGCAGCAGGACTTCGCGGACCCATACCGGATGGGCCTCAGCCAATCCGAGCGCCGCGGCTTCATCTGCGCGCGCCGGTTGCTGCTGCTCGGCCAGTACTTCGACCCGGAAATCATCATTGCCGGCCGCCATCAGCCGCCGGGTCAGTGACCCCGTGTCGCGGAGCCAATCGAGCAAAACGCTGTCGGGAATATCGGAATGATCGGTTACCAGTTGCCAGTCGGGAATACTCACGGATCTCACTGTCGCTGCGGGTGTCTGGTGCAGAGGGTATCATGACTTGGCGGTTATTCACCCGCCCTGGCGCAGCGGTTGGCCGGCGTCAGCGCTTTGCGGTAGTCTCGGAAGCCGATTTTACAGCGCACTATTCAGGAATCATTGATGAAAAAATGGCAATGCATCGTATGTGGGTTCATCTATGACGAGGCGGAAGGATGGCCGGATGACGGCATCGCGCCAGGGACTCGCTGGGAAGACGTACCGGCTGATTGGCAATGCCCGGATTGCGGAGTTGGCAAGGAAGACTTCGAGATGATCGCTATCGGTTGACCGTTATGGCAATGAGACAGTTTTGCCTTTTTCCGGTAAATCAGCGATAACTCTCTCTGTCAGCCCGGTTTCTGGCTGGCGCAGGCGCCCGAGTCGTGCCATGCTGGGCAGGCTTTGACAGCCTTGAGCCAGGAGCGGCGGGGCGGTCGCCAAGCATCGTTGCAGCAGGCAGCGAAAAACAAAAACAACACATAGTGAGGCTCTATATGCGTAAACCGGAACTCGCAGCGGCTATTGCCGACAAGGCTGACCTGAGCAAGGACCAGGCAAACCGCGCGCTCAACGCGATTCTCGATGAAATCACCCAGGCCCTGAGCCGCAAGGATACGGTTACCCTCGTCGGGTTTGGGACCTTCTTGCAGCGGCATCGTGGTGCCCGGACCGGCAAAAACCCGCAAACCGGTGAGCCTGTTCAGATCAAGGCCAGCAACACCGTGTCCTTCAAGCCCGGCAAGGGATTGAAAGATTCCGTCAACTGAACGGAAAGGCCGGGGGCTGTATAGCCCCTGGTAGCTGATTCAGCGATCTTTCAGCGATTCCAGCCCAGCTGGTACTCATTCACCAGCTTGCGTAGCGCATCGCGCGCGTCCAGTACCTTGTCCACCGCCTTGTCCGCTTGTTCACGGGTCAGCTCCAGACGCTCCAGCAGCAGTTCGGGGATGACCATCTCCGGCCCGCCACCCAGTTCCCGCTCACGCAGCAGCGCCAGGCTGAGATAAACCAGGTTGGCGTATTGATAATGCTCACCGGCGTAATGCGGATCATGCTGATGGCGGATGGCGCTGGAAATTTCCGCCGGCATGTCCCAGTAGCGCATCAGCCAGCTACCGATCTGATCCCGGTTGACGCCGAGCAGATGCTGGTCCACCAGGTGGGCCGGCACATGCGGGTTGGCTTCCACGTGGCGGCAGATCAGATTGAAGTAGGGCGGGAAGATATAAGCCAGCAGCAGATAACCGAAGTTATGCAGCAGCCCGGCCAGATAATTCAGGCCCAGCTCGGGGCGATGTTCACGCGGCATCGCCCTGGCCAGCCCTTCGATCGCCGCGGCGGTATAGATGGCTTGTTCCCAGTAGGGCGTGCTGCACTCGGGCGCATCCTTGGGTAGGCTGAACGTCTTGCCCAGGGACAGGCCCACCGCAAGATTGATCACCAGGTCAAAGCCCAGCACACGGGTGATGGCATCTTCCACCGAGCGAATCTTGCCCGGTGCGGCATAGAATGAGGAGGAGGCCCAACTGACCACCTGGGCAGCCAGGCTGGGGTCGGTTTCCACCACATCGGTGAGCTGTTCGACGGTGGCATCGGGGTTCACCCGCAGTTTCATGATCTGCTGGGCGGTATTGGGCAGCGGCGGAATCTCGATGGTTTCTTCCAGACGCTGGCGCATGCGCAGGGCGGTGAAGTTCTTCACCGCCAGGTTGATGTCGTGCCGGTCCTGTTCGGCATCTTCAGCGGTACATTCGATGGTGCTCAGCGGGACGGCGAAGGCGGCGGCCGTGGCGTTTGCCGCCAGGCTGGCCAATGCGCTCTGCTCAAGCTCCAGACACCAACCGGACAGGCCGCTGGGCATCCATACCTGGGCGTGGGCCAGCAGCTGTTGCTCGATGAGGCAGGGTGAATCCACCAACACCGGCAAGCCCGGCAACTGCGCCAGCTGGTAGCGTTGCAGGAGCGCCTGCAGCTGCTGATCGCGCACCGGCTGCAGTTCCCGACCGGTCACCCGTGTCAGTTCCCGCAGGTCCAGCAGATGGTCAGCGGGAAACAGCGTCAACAACATGCCATCGGCGTCGCTGAGCAGGCACACCCGAATCTGCTGGGCCAGCGGGCCGGCTGCCCCCTGAGGCCGCAGCCGGTAGGTAATCTGCTGTCGCTGCAGCTGCTTTTCCAGCAGGTCGGGCAAGCTGGCGCTGGCTGACGGCATGGCTGCGTGATCGGTCATCAGAAAGTTCCTTGTCTGGACAATCGGAATGGCTTGATTGAAGTGATCTTAGGGGGTGTCCACGTAGCACCGCAAGCTGGGGCCCTAGGCGTCACACTTGAGCGAACTGTTGTGCATCAGCCAGCCAGCGATCAATAACCAGATCGACCCGCTGGGGATGCTGCCGGGTAAAGACCGCTGCGGCTTCCTGTATCTGTGGGAGCAGATCGGCATCGCGGACCAGATCAGCGACGCGGAACTGCACCAGGCCGGTCTGGCGTGTGCCGAGCACTTCGCCGGGGCCGCGCAGTTCCAGGTCCTTTTCGGCGATGACAAAGCCATCCGAGCTTTCCCGCATGATCCCCAGGCGCTCGCGGCCCAGTGCCGACAGCGGGGCGTGATACAGCAGGACGCAGTGACTGGCAGTGTTGCCGCGGCCGACCCGGCCGCGCAGCTGGTGCAGTTGCGCCAAGCCGAGGCGCTCGGGGTTTTCAATGATCATCAGGCTGGCATTGGGCACATCCACGCCGACCTCGATTACGGTGGTGGCGACCAGCAGGTGCAGGTCGCCATCCTTGAACGCCTGCATGATCTCGGCCTTCTCCGTTGCCTTCATACGCCCATGAATGAGGCCGATCGACAGGTCCGGCAATTGTTCGCACAACGCTTGCCACGTCACTTCGGCGGCCTGGGCCTGGAGCTGCTCGGACTCCTCGATCAACGTGCAGACCCAATAGGCCTGGCGGCCCTCGGCGCAACCGGCGCGCACCCGTTCGACCACCGCATCGCGTCGGCTGTCGGACACCAGCACGGTATTGATCGGGGTGCGCCCCGGCGGCAACTCATCGAGAATCGAGGTATCCAGATCAGCATAGGCGCTCATCGCCAGGGTGCGCGGGATGGGCGTGGCGGTCATGATCAGCTGATGCGGGGAGAAGCGTCCAGCCGCGCCCTTGTCACGCAGGGCCAGCCGCTGTTGCACACCAAAGCGGTGTTGCTCGTCGATGATCGCCAGCCCCAGGTTGTGAAACTGCACTTCGGCCTGGAACAGCGCATGGGTGCCGACCACCATGGCAGCATCACCCGTCGCGATCATCTGCAGCTGATTGCTGCGGGCCTTGCCCTTGAGCTTGCCGGCCATCCAGGCGACGGAAATGCCCAGCGGCGCGAACCAGCGTTGGAAGTTGTTGAAATGCTGCTCGGCAAGGATCTCGGTTGGCGCCATCAGGGCCACCTGCCAACCGGCTTCCAGCGCCTGCAGTGCCGCCAGCGCCGCGACGACGGTCTTGCCGGCACCCACATCGCCCTGGACCAGGCGCAGCATGGGCTGGGGTTGGCGCAGGTCGGCGCGGACTTCCTCCGCTACTCGCTGCTGGGCGCCAGTCAGCGGAAAGCCCAACTGGCTGATGAAGGTCTGCGCCAGTTCGCCGGGGGCCTGCATTACCGGTGCCCGATGGGCACGCACCTCGGCGCGCAGCTTGAGCATGGTCAACTGGTGGGCCAGCAGCTCCTCGAAGGCCAGCCGATGCTGGGCCCAATGGCGACCATCTTCCAGCGCCTGCAAGTCGACATCGGGCGGCGGTCGGTGCAGCGTGTGGATGGCCTCGCGCAGGGGCGGCAGCTGATACTGCTCGGTGAGTTCGGGGGCCAGCAAGTCAGGCAGGCTGTTGCCTTGATCCAGCCAGGCGAGAGCAGCATCAGTGAGGCTGCGCAAACGCTGCTGCGACAGGCCTTCGGTCGCCGGGTAGATAGGCGTCAGGGTGGTGGCCACCGGCGCTGCCTGCTGGCTGTCCAGGTTTTGCATTTCCGGATGGTAGATCTCCAGCCCGGAGGCGCCGGGGCGCACCTCACCGTAGCAGCGCCAGCGGCTGCCGCGCTGCAGGTTGGACTTCAGTGCGGCGGAAAAATAATAGAAACGCAGGCTCAAGGTGCCGCTGCCATCCTGGATGCGGCACAACAGGCTGCGACGTCGCCCCATCACCACCTCTGCCCCCAGCACGACACCTTCAATGACCGCGTCCATGCCTGGGCGCAGAGCACCGATTGGCGTGATGCGGGTGCGGTCCTGATAGCGCAGCGGCAGATGAAACAGCACATCCTGCACGCTGCTCAGACCGAGACGGTCCAGCTTGTCCGCCAGCGCCGGGCCGATACCCTTGAACACCGTCAGCGGTGTGCGTTCCAGCTGCAACGTCATGGTGTCATCAAGCCCGGCGCTTATCGGCGGGGTCGCCAACCGAGCACAGGCGAATCGAGTCGCTGAGGATTTCCACTGCCCGTGGGCGTGGGAAGCTGGCGCGCCAGGCAATCGCCACGGTGCGGAAGGGGACCGGCGAACTGAATGGTTTGGTCAGCAGTAGATCGGAGCTGTAATAACGATCATCGGCGGCCGACATCGGCAGCACCGTCATGCCCATGCCCGAGGCAACCATGTGGCGGATGGTTTCCAGGGAGCTGGATTCGATGGTGGTGTGCTTGAGCTGTTCATCGCTGCGGCGGGTGGTGGGGCAGGCTTCCAGGACCTGATCACGGAAGCAGTGACCTTCGCCGAGCAGCAGCAGGCGATCATCATCCAGGTCATCCAGCGACACGTAGTCGCGCTTGGCCCAGGCGTGATCGGCCGGGATCAACAGGCTGAAGGGTTCGTCATACAGCGGCTTGGTCAGAATATCCGGCTCGCTGAATGGCAACGCGATGATGATCGCGTCGAGCTCCCCATTGCGCAGCTTGTCGCGCAGGATGTGGGTGTAGTTCTCCTCGATGTACAACGGCATTTCCGGGGCCACCCGGTGCAGCTGTGGAATCAGGTGCGGGAAAAGATACGGCCCGATGGTGTAGATGGCGCCGACCTTGAGCGGGGCCGACAGCTGATTCTTGCCGGCGCTGGCCAGTTCGCGGATGGCCATTGCCTCTTCCAGTACCCGCTGGGCCTGGGCGACGATCTTCTCACCCACGGGGGTAACCCGTACGGCACTCTTGGTGCGTTCGAAGAGCATGATGCCCAGCTCTTCCTCCAGTTTCTTGACGCCGACACTGAGCGTCGGCTGGGAAACATGGCAGCGCTCGGCGGCATGGCCGAAATGCTGTTCCTGGGCCAGAGTGACGATGTAACGGAGTTCGGTCAGGGTCATGTCGTATACTGCTCGCGGAGATTTTCAGCAAGCATAGCGGGTTGATCGATAGAGGAAAACAATCAGCATGAAACATGTAGTTATTGCCGGCTGCGGTGATGTGGGAACGGCGCTCGCCGAGCGTCTGTTGCAGCGCGGTTGGCAGGTCAGTGGACTGCGCCGCGACCCCTCGGCTTTACCCGGGGATATTGGCCGGATCGCTGCTGATCTGACCCAGCCGCAGAAGCCGGCTGACTGGCCGGAGCGGGTCGACTATGTGGTTTACTGCCCGGCCGCCGGGCGGCGCGATCCCGAACTGTACCAGCAGCTCTATATCGATGGGCTGCAGCACGTTCTGGGCTGGCTGAAGGACAGTCGGCATAAGCTGCGTCACCTGCTGCAGGTGTCCAGTACGGCGGTCTATGCCCAGAGCGAGGGTGAATGGGTAACCGAGAACAGCCCGGCGCTGGCCCAGTCAGCAACCGCACCCTTGTTGATCCAGGCCGAGGACGTGGCGCTGCGCAGCGGCGTCCCGGCATCGGTGGTGCGTCTGGCTGGTATCTACGGGCCGGGGCGCACGCGACTGATCGAACAGGTGCGTAGCGGATTGCATGTGCCGGAAACCCCGGTGCAATACACCAATCGCATCCATCGGGATGATGCCGCTACGTTATTGGAATGCCTGTTACTGGCTGCTGACCAGGGCGAGTTGCTGGCGCCCTGCTATCTGGGCGTAGACGATGAGCCGGCGCCCTTGCACGACGTGGCGCAGTGGCTGGCAGAGCAGGTGGGTGTGGAACTGCTGGCCGAAGGGCCCACGGCCAATCGGGTTGGCAGCAAGCGCTGCAGTAATGCGCTGGCGCGGGAGATGGGGTGGGAGCCGGTGTATCCCAGCTACCGGGAGGGTTACTCGAGCATGCTCGAGTAACCTCAGCGGCAAACGTCCAGCTATGGGTGTACCTGTGGGGCGGGCCCGGTAGGAGCTCCACGGGACACCACAGCGATCGCTTAGCCGACGACCAGGATACCGTCCATCTCTACCGGCACGCCCTTGGGCAGCGCAGCGATGCCGATGGCCGCGCGGGCCGGATAGGGCTGTTCGAAGTAGCGGCCCATGATTTCGTTGACGGTACCGAAGTTGGCCAGGTCGGTCAGGTAGATGTTCAGCTTGACGATGTCCTGCAGCTTGCCGCCAGCCGCTTCAGCTACCAGCGCCAGGTTGTCGAACACGCGGCAGACCTGGGCCTCGAAGCCTTCAACCACTTCCATGGTTTGCGGGTCCAGCGGGATCTGACCGGACAGGTAAACGGTGTTGCCGACCTTGATGGCCTGGGAGTAGGTGCCGATGGCGGCGGGAGCGTGTTCGCTGGTGATGACTTGCTTGTTCATGAAGGTCTCCATCTGGATTCAGTTTTTAAGGCGGGTAATCCGTAGCACGCCTTGCAGCGCACGGATCCGCTTGATCAATTGGGAAAGGTGCAGCCGGCCGCGCACGCGCAGCACCAGTTGCACCACGCTGATGCGACCATCGCGTTCGTCCACGCTGATTTTGTCGATACTCGCATCGGCTACGGTGATGCTGGTAGCGAGCTGGGCAATAATGCCGCGCTGATGCTCCAGTTCCACGCGCAGCTCCACGGTGAATTCGCCACTGACATTCTTATCCCAGGTCAGTTGCAGAATCTTTTCATTATTGTCGTGGTGTTCCGCCAGGTTCTTGCAGTTTTCCTGGTGAATGACCATGCCCTTGCCGGTAGTGAGGAAGCCGACAATGGGATCGCCCGGAATGGGATTACAGCAACGCGCAAAACTGACCACCAGCCCTTCGGTGCCGCGAATGGCCAGGGGTTTCTCTTCGCTGCGGGGTTGCTGGATAACGGCGTCGCTGCGCGTTGCCTCGGCCTCGGCCGCGGTATCGCCTGCCAGCAGGCGGCGTGCAGTCACATAGGCCATGCGATTGCCCAGCCCGATGTCCGCCAGCAGATCTTCCAGCGTCTCCATGCGGCAGTCAGCCAGCACGCGCTTGATCTGCCGCTCGGGAATCTGCTCCAGGCTGGTGTCGAAGCTCGCCAGCACCTTGTCCAGCAGCCGCTCGCCCAGCGCAATGGATTCGGAGTGGCGCTGGTGTTTGAGCACATGACGGATATTGCTGCGCGCCTTGCCGGTGATCACGAAGTTCAACCACGCCGGGTTGGGCCGGGCGCCTGGGGCGGTGATGATTTCCACGGTCTGGCCGCTTTCCAGTGGCTCGGACAGCGGCGCCAGGCGGCGATTGATACGGCAGGCGATACAGCTGTTGCCCACATCGGTATGCACGGCGTAGGCGAAGTCGACCGGTGTGGAGCCCTTGGGCAGCTCCATGATCCGGCCCTTGGGCGTGAAGATATAGACCTCATCGGGGAACAGGTCGATCTTGACGTTCTCGATGAACTCCAGCGAATTACCCGCGCGTTGCTGCAGTTCAAGCACACCTTTGAGCCACTGACGGGTGCGCGCATGGTTGCCGTTGATCACCTCGTCCTTCGACTTGTACACCCAGTGTGCGGCGATACCGTTATTGGCCAGCTCTTCCATCTCTTCGGTGCGGATCTGGATCTCGATCGGTACACCATGCATACCGAACAGGGTGGTATGCAGAGACTGATAGCCGTTGGCTTTGGGAATCGCGATGTAGTCCTTGAAGCGGCCAGGGAAGGGCTTGTACAGGCTGTGCACGGCGCCCAGCACGCGATAGCAGGTATCGGCCTTGTCGACGATGATCCGGAAGGCGTAGACATCCATGATCTCGTTGAACGCCTTACGCTTCTCGCGCATCTTCTGGTAAATACCGTACAGATGCTTCTCGCGGCCCAGCACCTTGCCCTGCAGCCCCTCGCGCTCGAGACAGGCTTCCAGGGAGTCGAGGATCTTGTTCAGCAGCTCCTTGCGGTTGCCACGGGCGTCACGCACGGCCTGGGCGATCATCCGCGAGCGCATCGGATACATGGCGCTGAAGCCCAGGTCCTCGAACTCGGTGCTGAGACTGTGCATGCCCAGGCGGTTGGCGATGGGCGCGTAGATTTCCAGGGTTTCCCGGGCGATGCGGCGGCGTTTTTCCGGCTTCAGGGCGCCGAGGGTGCGCATGTTGTGCAGGCGGTCAGCGAGCTTGACCAGAATGACCCGGATATCGCGGGCCATGGCCAGGGCCATTTTCTGGAAGTTCTCAGCCTGGGCCTCGGCCTTGGTCTCGAAGGTCATCTGGGTCAGCTTGCTGACGCCGTCGACCAGCTCCGCCACGGTATCACCGAACTGCGCGGTGAGGGCTTCCTTGGGGATGCCGGTATCCTCGATCACATCATGCAGCATGGCGGCCATCAGGCTCTGATGGTCCATGTGCATATCAGCAAGGATGTTGGCTACCGCCAGCGGATGGGTGACGTAGGGCTCGCCGCTGCGGCGGGTCTGGCCGTCATGGGCCTGCTCCGCATAGAAATAGGCGCGGCGTACCAGGTTGACCTGATCGGGTTCGAGGTAGTCATCCAGCCGATCGGCAAAGACTTCTATACCGGACATGCAACTCTCCTGCACCCTGCTGTCAGAGCAGTTTGAACGAGGTCGCATGGCCATCGCAACCGCTTACTCCGGCAGTTCGGTTTCCAGCGAGTACAGCGGCTCCTGCTGTTCACGCAGAGCTTCTTCGGCCATGATCGCGTCGGTGATCAGGCCTTCGGCGATTTCACGCAAAGCCACGACGGTGGGCTTGTCATTTTCCCAGGCAACCTTGGGTTCCTTGCCGCCAGTAGCGATCTGACGCGAACGCTTGGTGGCCAGCATGACCAGCTCAAAGCGGTTGTCTACATTTTCCAGGCAGTCTTCAACAGTGACGCGGGCCATGGTGTACTCCGAACGGCAGAAAAAAGAAAATCGGGAAGCGCTTGGTAAAAACGCGGGACCGAACAGTTTACCGGTTAACCAGTCAGTCTGACAACAGGCCGGTAAGAAGGTGCCGGTGCAGATCCTGCTGGTGGGCGAGGGTCAGACGTCCGCTGCGCAGGATTGCTTTGAGGTCATCCAGGGCGGTATGGAAGTCATCGTTGATGACAATGAAGTCATATTCCACGTAATGACTCATTTCTTCCACCGCCTGCGCCATGCGTCCGGCGATCACGTCGTCGCTATCCTGCCCGCGATTGCTCAGGCGATCCTGCAGGGCGGAGTTGCTTGGCGGCAGGATGAAGATCGAGCGGGCCTGGGGTAGCGCCCGTCGCACCTGCTGGGCACCCTGCCAGTCGATTTCCAGAATCAGATCATGACCTTCGGCCAGAGTCTGTTCCACCGTGCTCTGGGAGGTGCCGTACAGATTGCCGAAGACTTCCGCATGTTCGAGAAAATCACCCTGGCCCACCTGTTCGAGGAAGCGTTCGCGGCGGGTGAAGTGATAATTCACGCCATCCACTTCGCCAGGGCGCATCGCCCGGGTGGTATGGGATACCGACACCCGCAGACTGTCGATCTGCTCGATCAAGGCCTTGACCAGGCTGGTCTTGCCCGCACCGGACGGGGCGGAAACGATATAAAGAGTACCGGTGGCTTGGCTCATGGCAGGTTCCTGACGGGATCGACGAAGTGGCGGGATTATAAAGGCATTGGCCGGCGCCGTCATTTCGGTGTGGCCGGCGAGGTACGGCCGGTTAGGTGCGACCGGCCAGGTGCGGCCGACTAATGCCGGCCATGAATATCAGCTACGTGCGGTCCGGCTCTCGGGCGAGGCATCCTCGAAGCGATCGACCTGGCGCAGCGTGCGGAATGCCGCGGCCCAGCCGGCCACCACGCCCAGGGTGCAGAAGGCACCGATCAAGGCGGCCGGTACCGCGCCGAACCAGGCCGCGCTGGTGCCGGCGCGGAAATTGCCCAGTTCGTTGGACGAGCCGATAAACAACATGTTGACCGCATTGACCCGGCCACGCATGGCATCGGGCGTGGAGAACTGGATCAGCGCCGAGCGGATATACACGCTGACCATGTCCGCGGCACCGGCTATCAGCAGCGCAACGAAGGACAGCCAGAACAGCGTCGACAGCGCGAACACCAGATTGGCCACACCGAAGATCGCCACGGCGATGAACATGGTGCGCCCGACATTGCTGTTGAATGGCCTGGCGCTCAGGTACAGGCCCACGCAGATTTCACCCACGGCCATGGCGCTGCGCAGAATACCCAGGCCCTCGGGGCCGACGTGCAACACATCGCTGGCATAGATCGGCAGCAGAGCGACCACACCGCCCAGCAGCACGGCGAACAGATCCAGGGAAATGGTGCCGAGAATGATCGGCCGGGTGCGAATGAAATGCAGCCCGGCGGTAAAGCGCTGCCAGCCGGAGGTTTCGGTAATCTGCATGGCTTCGGCATAGAGCACCGGTACGCGGCTGAGCAGCAACAACCCGCCGGCAAAGCACACCAGGCAGATCGCATAGGTCAGCTCACCGCCGCCGACGGCGTAGAGCACGCCCCCCAACACCGGACCGAGGATGGTCGCGGTACGCATGATGGTGCTGTTGGCGGCGATCGCCTGGGCCAACTGATCCCGCGGCACGATTTGCGGCAACAGGCTTTGTAGGGCCGGCCCGATGAACGCCCGCGAGCAGCCGTACAGTACCAGCGCACCATAGAACCAGCCCGGCTCATGCTCGCCACGTGCGGTCAGCCACAGCAGGATGCCACTGCAGCCCGCCGCGCCAGCCCAAGAGAGAGCGAGAATCAGTTTGCGGCTGTAGCGATCGATCAGGTCGCCCGCTGGCATCAGCAGAAACAGCATCGGCAAAAACTGCGCCAGCCCGACCCAGGCCAGCGACAACGGGTCACCGGTAATCTCATAGATCTGCCAAGCGACCACAATGGCCTGGATCTGCATGGCGAATACCGCCAGCAGGCGGGCGATGACGAAGGGCATGAAGCCCGGCTGACGGTAGACGTTCAAGCGGGAAGCGGAGAGAGCCAAGGTGACATCTTCGGTGCGGGATGGATGAGCTGCACATGATAGCAGCGGACGCCTATGGCGTCAGCGCAGGAGTACATGCTGTCTGGGCAGTTGTTCTAGCCAAGCTTGAGTTGGCGGAACGCTGCCCTCTCGGCCACTTTGCTTTTTCTTAGTTATCGTTATCAGGATTATGGATTCTCCTTGTACTGAGGCTGAACATAGCCTGACATGACGTGGAGTGAATAGATAAGTCGACAACAACAATACTGGTCGCTGTAGCGGTCTGAGGGCTTCACGATGATTCTGACTGACCTGCCTGAACACAACCTGAAGCGCTTTGGCGAATATCCGCTCCTGTATTTCAATGGCCAGGCCTTGAGTAATCGCTATCTTCTGGACACGGCTAATCGCATGGCGGCGGGGCTCCAGGCGCAGGGCGTCAGGCCCGGTGATCGGGTCATTGTCTGCATGGCGAACTCGCCAGAGGTTTTCATTGCCTACCAGGCAGTCATGCGCGCCGGTGCGATTGTGCTGCCGGTGATGCACGTGCTCCACCCCAAGGAAATCAGATTTATCGCGAGCGCGTCCGAGGCTTGCGCGATCATTACCAGTGCCTCGGCGCTGCCCAATGTGCAGCAAGCGGTAGAGGGCCTTGCAGTGCCGCCGCTATTGCTGGTTGCTGGGCTGGATGCGGCGAATGCCGGCTTGGTGAGTGAGCGGACTATGGACCTTCAGACGCTGGTGGAACTGGCGCCAGAGCTGGCCCGGAAGCCCGACCTGCAACCGGACGATACGGCGGTGATTCTGTTTACCTCCGGCACAACAGGCCAGCCCAAAGGCGTCATGCTTACCCACCGTAACCTCTACAGCAATGCCGCTGCGGCGGCGGCTCTGGCTGAACAGTCCGGCGAGCCGGCTGGCGTTACCCTGGGTGTACTGCCCTTGGCGCATATCTATGGCTTTACCACGGCCAATACGTTGTTTCTGCGAGGGGGAACGATTGTCGTGCTGGCGAAGTTCAGTGTCGCCGAAGCCTGTCAGGCGATTCAGGAACACCGGGTCCGCCGCTTCAGCGCCGTACCGGCCATGATTCAGGCGCTGATAGCCGATCCTGCCACGGATAACTACGACCTTTCGAGTCTGGAGATACTGGGGTCCGGCTCCGCTCCCATGCCAGTAGCCTTGATAGCCGCGGTTAAACAGCGGTTTGGTGTCGATGTGTACGAGGGTTACGGCTTGTCCGAGGCCGCTCCGACAGTGTCTGCACATCGTACCGGTGAGCCCCTCAAACCTGGATCGGTGGGGCGCGCTTTCCCGGGCGTCGAGCTACGTATTGCTGATGAGGCCGGGCAGCCACTGCCCGTGGGAGAGATCGGCGAATTACTGGTGCGCGGCGAAAACATCACACCTGGGTACTATCAGAACGAGGCGGCAACCAGAGCTGCGATTCAGAACGGCTGGCTCCATACCGGCGATGTTGGACGCCTTGATAAAGACGGCTATCTCTATATC
This sequence comes from Pseudomonas sp. G11-1, assembly GCF_024031555.1. NCBI lineage: Bacteria > Pseudomonadati > Pseudomonadota > Gammaproteobacteria > Pseudomonadales > Pseudomonadaceae > Pseudomonas > Pseudomonas sp. G11-1. Next base: position 376,875 of record NZ_QEYQ01000003.1, read on the forward strand.
GTCGACCGCAAGAAGGATCTGATTCTGCGGGGCGGCTTCAATATTTATCCCCGCGATCTGGAGGAGCTGATTATTGCTCATCCAAGCGTGGCGGAAGTAGCGGTGGTGGGCGTGCCGTCGGAACGCATGGGTGAGGAGGTGATCGCCGTGGTTGTACCTGTCCCGGGTGCGATGGTGACCGAAGCCGAATTGCTGGACTACTGCCGCGAGCACTTGGCGAAATATAAAACGCCGTGCGGCATCGTTTTCGTTGAGGCGCTACCTCGCAGCGGTGTGGGCAAAATACTGAAGAAATCCCTGCGTGAACAGATGGCCACAGTGGCGGCGGAGCAAGGCCTGATCTAGGGCTACGCCACGATTACCCGATGACCGAAAGAGCACAAGCTTTGCTTGACCTGATGCCCTTTCGATCTTAGCCTGACAAGTGTCAGCCAGATTGAAAGTGGGGCCGGAGGCCCGCCAAGGACGGTCTGTTCCATACGCTACCCCCTGGGTCGTGAAAATAATAAAACCGGAGAAGATCCACATGAAAACCACGTTTCTCAAAGGTATCCTGAGCTCAGGCATATCGATCGCAGCCGTCCTGGCAATAAGCAGTGTCAGTCTGGCAAATGCGGCGGAATACAAAATGCCGCGCCTGCTGGCGATAGGCACATCCGGTACCTCCAGCGGTAGCTTTGCCTCGACCAATGGCTGGGGCCCGGTTTTTCAGAAAGAGACTGGCTCGAACGTCCGTATCGTCCCGGTGGACAACGAAGCCCAGCGCTACCGGCGGTTGACCGATCGCAGGGATCTGAGCATCAGTTCGGTATCATCTGCGGAAATGCGCTTTCAAATCGAAGGCATTGGAAGCTATGCCAGCATGAAGCCGGTGGCCCAGCGCGTGATCTGGCACCATAACGATACGCCGTGGGGTTTTGTCGTTGCGGGTAGCTCTAACCTGCATACCATGGATGATCTGAAAAAAGGCAAGATCTCCGTCGCGCAGGGCGAATTCTCGCCTCCCATGGTAGTCGCTGTAACGAAAGCACTCCCTGCCTACCTGGACATGACGGATGAAGAGGTATCTGAGAGATTCTCCTACGTGTCTGCGAGCAGCTACGCCCAGAGCTGCCGCTCTGTTGTGGAAGGCCGGGCTGACGTCGCTTATTGCGCGCCCACCAGTTCCATTCTCTCGGAAATGGAAGGCGCCCCCGGAGGAATTCGCTGGCTGCCGATGGACAAGGACAACAAGGAAGCGTGGGACCGGTTCCTGGAGCACCGTACGATGGTTGTGCCTACCACCATCAATCTGGGGGTTTCAACGGCGAGAGGTGTCGATGGTCTGGCGTCCAACTTCCTGTATGCCGTTCCGGCGGATGCTGATGAAGAGTTTGCTTACAACATGGCCAAGTGGCTCCATCAGTCCTTTGACAAGTACAAGAACACGCACCCTTTATCCTCTCGTATGGATCTGGCCGTTTTCCGGGAATACCTGGATCGCTCACCGCTGCCGGTTCATGAAGGCACCATCCGCTACCTGAAAGAAGTTGGCGCCTGGACCGCCGAAGACGACCAGTGGAATCAGGCCGCAATCGAGAAGATGGATCTCTGGAACAAGGCACGCCAGGCGGCGCTGGATGAAGCAAGGGAGCGTCGGATCCCGGCGAGTCATAACAACGAAGAGTTCATGGCAATCATGAACGAGCATACGAAAGGGCTGGAGCATTTCCGCACCCGCCTCTAAGCAGCAGGGCGTGGCCGGGCCACGCCTCACAAAATTCCCTTATCTTCGGAAGAAAACTCATGAAGTCTGATGCCGTCGCTCCTGAAAGTGTTGAGCATAGTTCTGAGGTAACTCGGCTTGGCGACGCGAACTCGTGGCAGAGTATCGTTTTTGTCACACTCTGTGTCTGTGGGCTGCTAGCGGGTATTGCCTATATTTTCGGGCTCACATTTGCCGATCATCGGTTGCTCGAAGGAGAATACTACTGGATCTTTATCGGCCTCTTCGCAGCGGCGGCGTTTATAGCGCTGCCCGGGAAATCCGGCCAGTACAAGGTGCCATTCTATGATTTGATCGCGGCCGTGCTGGTAGTGGGCGTGAGCTTCTACTTTGCCGCCAATGCCTGGGATATGGCTCAGGCAGGGTGGAGCAACCTGTACATGGGCATTGTGGTCTGGTTGCTGATGATGGAGCTTGCCCGGCGCAGCGGCGGAGTGCCTTTCCTGCTGGTGGTCGTGCTCATTGGGCTGTATCCCCTGATTGCGGATTATTTCCCAGGCTTGTTCATGGGCATCCCCTATCAGTTCGAGCACATGATAGAGGCCCATATCTTCCGCACCGAAGGCATGATGGGCATCACCACCAAGATTGTCGCTGAGATTATCCTGGGGTTTCTGGTGTTCGCCGGTATCCTGCTGGCCACGGGCGCGGGCGACTTCTTTATTGACCTGGCCAACGCCAGTTTCGGGCGTTATCGCGGCGGTCCCGCCAAAGTGGCTGTGGTCGCCAGTGCTTTCATGGGAAGTCTCTCCGGTTCTATTTTCTCCAATATCGCCGGGACGGGCTCGATCACCATTCCGACGATGAAGAAGGCCGGATATCCCGCGCATTACGCTGGAGCGATTGAAGCCTGCGCATCGACCGGTGGCGTGGTAATGCCGCCAGTCATGGGGGCGATCGCCTTCGTCATGGCGATCACCATTGGGGTGGATTACGCGGTCATCATGATTGCTGCGATCCTGCCGTCGCTGCTCTTCTACTTCGGCCTGATCTTGCAGGTGGATGCCTACGCCGCCCGCACCGGTATGAAGGGCATGGCCAAAGAGGACATTCCGTCGGCGCGCAAGGTTCTGCTGCGCGGGTGGCCGTTCCTGTTGGTGATGGTATTCCTCATCTGGGGTCTGCTGTATATGCGGTGGGAATACTATACGCCCTGGTATGCCTGCATCCTGATGATTGGCCTGTCCTTCCTGCGTAAAGAGACACGCCTGACGCCAAAGCGGCTATACAGTGCGATACGGCAGATTGGCGTATTGATCACCCAGACTGCCGCGATCATCTTGCCCATTGCCTTTGTCGTCAGTGCCTTGACCATTACGGGCGTGACCGGGTCACTGACCTCCGGTCTGGTGGGGCTCGGTGGCGATAACGTTTTCCTGGTCATTCTCTTCGGTATCGCGGCCTGTTTCATCATGGGCATGGCCGGCCTCGCCATCGTCGCCTATATCTTCCTGGCGGTGACACTGGCTCCAGCGATCATTGAAGTTGGCGGGCTGAATACCATCGCCGTGCATTTCTTCATCGTGTACTACGCAATGCTGTCGGTGATCACACCGCCTGTCGGCGCTGCGGCGTTCCTGGCTGGCACCATGGCTGGGGCGAAGCCGATGAAAACCTCGTTCACAGCCATGCGTCTCGGAGTGGTTATCTACTTTATCCCGTTGTTCTTCCTGTTCCAGCCTGCGCTGGTACTGCAGGGAGACCTGACGCCGTTGTTGTACGTTCTGCCATCAATCATCGCCGGTATCATGCTGATTTCTGGTGGTCTTGAGGGTTACTTGCTGGGTGCGGGTCTGGTGAAACCGTGGCAGCGGTTGCCGCTGATTGTCGCCGGCTTTGTCTTCAGCTTCCCGGGAGTGATAACGACTATTGTCGGCGGCCTGGCATCGGCCCTGCTGGTAGCGATCATTTGGCGCCAGAATCGGCTGAGCCCGAGTCTGGCCTGACCGGCGTATCTGGCCAGGCAATCCGGAGGCAGAGATTCTTGATGGCTCCGGATTGCGGCCAGCTTACGCTGGCTGAACCGGTAGGAGGGGCTTGGCTAGCGCTGGTGTTCGGAGAGTTTTTCGATCATGGCAGTGACACCTGCCGCAATCGTGTCAACGATGACGTCGTCGTCAATGTCCTGATGCAACCAGTCGCGCAGGGGACCGAAGCCGGCAAGGTACATGATCAGGTTGGCAATGATGTCGGCTCTTGGGTCATTCTCCGCAAGATCCGCTCGTTCCCGCAGCTCCATCGCCATTTCCTGAATCACGAGTTGGTCACGGGCGCGCATGGCAGCGCGGTCGTCCTTCTGCAAATGAGGAACCGCACGGTAAGCGAGTATCGTACCCTTGCGTTTTGTCGTCCAGGATTCACGCAGATACAGGCGCAGGCAGTCCTCCAGCGAGGCCTCGGGGTCCTGTTTCAGTAGTTCATGCAGATTGGGCACCCCGGACCGAAACCAGAGCTTGTTCAGTAGGCGCCGAAGGATGTCGTTCTTGTTGGCGATGTAGTCATAGATGCTCGCCTGGTTGACGCCCGAGAGCGCGCAAATATCACGGATCGTTGTTGAGGCAAATCCCTTCTGCAAAAAGAGTTCAAGCGCCGCGTCGCATATCTGGTCCCGACGTTGTTCGGCAAGGGATGAGTCCTGAATACCTACGAGTCTGGCTTCGAACAGCGGATCCGGAGCATGTTCCGCTGACCCCGAACTGTTTTTATTATCGGACATTATTTAATCCATTACGGAAAGGTTCTGATACGTATCAGTATTGCGCTGCAGCGGTGGGGGACTGACAGGCAATAATGACAATCCTGATGCCTGTCAGTTTATCCGTCATGTTGGGCATGTGCCAGCGACGTTCGGCACAGACTTTGCCCACAACTTTGGAGAAATGGCCGCTAATGCCGCGCTACCCGTTTTTGACGGGCGCGCTGTCCGTTAGTCTTTCGACGGAGCGTAACGGCGGTTGAGTTTACGCATTCCGCCAATCCAGCGGTCGTAGTTCTCCACCTTGTTACGCATGTAACCAAGTACCTCTGGGTGGGGCAGGATCAGGAAGGTCTCTTCTTCGATTGCCTTGAGGCAGGCTTCTGCCACCGGTTCAGGCTCGAGCAGGCCGTCGATGCTGGCAACGCTGTCTTCTTTACCTTGGGTCATTGCGGTTCGCACAGCCTGGGGGCACAGCACAGAGACCTTGATCCCATCGTCACCATAGGTGAGCGCCAGCCATTCGGCGAAACCAACCGCGGCATGCTTGGTTACTGCGTAGGGAGCGGAGCCGACCTGCGAAAGCAGGCCCGCGGCGGAAGCCGTATTGAGCAAATAACCGCCGCCGCGTGCTTTCATGCGGGGCGCGAGATGTCGTGCGGCATAGATATGGGACATGACGTTGATGTCCCAAATACGCTGCCAATCATCGTCGGGAACTTCCGGACCGCCCCGCAGCAGAATGCCGGCGTTGGAGCAGAACAGGTCGATAGGACCTTCCTGCGTCTCGACGTCATCAATCAGTGCCTTTATCTCCTGCTCGGAGGCGACGTTGACCTGCCGGGCTATGCCGTCAACGGCTTCGGCGGTAGCGGCTGCCCCCGCACCATCAATATCTGCACAAATGATGCGCTTGGCTCCGGCCTCGTGGAAACGCAGAGCCAGGGCCCGGCCAATACCACCAGCCGCGCCGGTAACGACGACAATACGACCTCTTATATCCATGGTTGATAATCCTGTTATTTGATTTGTTTGTCGAAATGGATTGGCCGCTGAAGCGAGCCTTGTCCGCCTGTCCGGCGTGCTCGCAACAGGCGGTGTGCTATCTGGCTGATCGGCGGCCGCTCCGATTCTTCTCGGAATTAGCCGAGATTTTCGACGCGTTTCACCTCAGCCCGTGCAACAACATTATGATGCACCTCGTCTGGTCCATCGGCCAGCCGCAGGGTGCGCTGCTTCATATACATTTCGGTCAGTGGTGACCACTGGCTAACGCCTGTTGCGCCGTGAATCTGAATGGCCTCGTCGATGATCTTGCAGCATTTCTCCGGGACCATCGCCTTGGCCATGGAGACCCAGATACGGGCTTCTTTGTTGCCCAGCACATCCATGGCTTTTGCTGCCTTCAGGACCATAAGACGCATCGCCTCGATCTCGATTCTGGCCCGGGAAACGGTCTCCATGTTCTTGCCGAGATCGATAATGCGTTTGCCGAAAGCCTCGCGCGAGATACCGCGTTCCAGAGTCAGGTCCAGCGCCTTTTCGGCGGCACCGATGGAGCGCATGCAGTGGTGGATGCGACCTGGCCCCAGGCGGACCTGAGATATCTCGAAACCCCGGCCCTCACCCCACAGAATGTTCTCTTTGGGCACCCTGACATTGTCTAGTTTGATGTGCATATGGCCGTGGGGAGCGTCGTCATGGCCGAACACGTTCATAGGCCCCAGTATCTGGACGCCAGGGGTATCCATGGGCACCAGGATCTGCGACTGTTGCCGGAACGCCTCTGCGTCTGGGCTGGTCTTGACCATGCAGATCATTATCTTGCAGCGCGGATCGCCTGCCCCGGAAATATAGTACTTGTCGCCATTGATGACCCACTCATCGCCCTCTAATACAGCGGTGGTGCCAATATTGCGCGCATCGGACGATGCTACATCCGGCTCGGTCATCGCAAAGCAGGAACGGATCTCGCCAGCCAGTAGCGGCTTCAGCCATTTTTCCTTTTGCTCCGGGGTCCCGACCCGCTCCAGGACTTCCATATTGCCGGTATCGGGCGCAGAGCAGTTCAACGTCTGGGAAGCCAGAGGGTTCTTACCCAGCTCGAACGCGATATAGGCATAGTCGAGGTTGGATAGCCCTTCACCGGTTTCCGCATTAGGCAGAAAGAAATTCCAGAGCCCGGCGGCCTTTGCCTTGGCCTTGGCACCTTCGATCAACTCCAACTGTCCCGGCACATAACTGAAACGATCTGCCCGACCTTCGCCCAGCCGATCGTATTCTTCCAGTATCGGATCCACGTTCTCGCGCACATGCTTGATTACAGCTTCAAGCAGCGGCTTGGCCTTCTCTGATATGGCGAGGTTATTGAGGTCATCACGGTTATTGTCATTATTCACGTGCAGTTCTCCTTGGGATATCGGTAGCACGGCTTTGGTTCGGGGCCGATGGGAATCGACTCATTCAGATATGGTTCCGCCGGCAATGGGAGGGGGTACAGGTTTAGCCGGAGAGAAGAGCTCATCTTGCTTTCCTGACAGCTGTCAGCTTCACGCTACGATTGATGCCGGGGAGGTGTCAAGGCAGGTGGCTATAAGGAAGGGAGCTGGCCTGGAGAAGTTTCAGGAAAGGGAAGGGGGTGATCGGAGCAAACGTCGGCCTGGCCTGGTGTTGCGGGGTCATTACCAGGATGTATCTAGTGATATCACCCTTTTCGAGGGCATCAGGTCAGGCCGCTTGGCTCACTCGATATTCTGAACCTGCTCTCTCATCTGCTCGATATACACCTTCAGATCCACCGCTGCCTGGGTGCTGCGGGCGTCGATGGCCTTGGAGCCCAGGGTGTTGGCTTCGCGGTTGAATTCCTGCATCAGGAAGTCCAGGCGGCGGCCGATGGCGGCCTTGCTGTCGAGTACATGGCGGGTTTCGTTGATGTGGGTGTCGATGCGGTCGAGCTCTTCGGCGACGTCGATCTTCTGCGCCAGTATCACCAGCTCCTGTTCGATGCGGGTGCTGTCCAATTCCAGCTTGGCTTCATTGAAGCGATCGATCAGCTTCTGGCGGTGGGCGGCGAGTAGGGTGGGCATCATCTCGCGTAGGGTAATGACCCGTTCGGCCATGCTGTCGAGGCGGCTTTCGATCAGCTCGCGCAGTTCGGCGCCTTCGCGGGCGCGGTGCGCTTTGAGTTCTTCCAGCGCCTGATTGAACAACTGGTCGGCCTGCGCCTTGAGGTCTACCTGGTCACGGCCCTCGCCACCGAGCACGCCTGGCCAGGACAGCAGTTCCAGCGGGTTGATGGGCGCCGGATTGTCCAGTTGCTTGCCGATGCGCCCGGCAGCCTCGATCAGTTGATCAAGCAGGGGCTGGTTGAGGCTCAGGTCGGGTGCGGCGTCTGTGGCCGGGTTGAAGCGCAGGGTGCATTCCACTTTGCCGCGGGCGATGTGTTTGCGCAGGCGTTCGCGCAGCGGGCCTTCCAGATCGCGAAAGGCGTCGGGCAGGCGCAGGGTGGATTCCAGGTAGCGATGATTCACCGAACGCAACTCCCAGGCCAGATTCCCCTGATCGGTGCTGAGTTCGCTGCGGGCGAAGGCCGTCATGCTGAATACCATGGGTCCACTCCAATTTGTCTATTTATTGCTCGGCGGCGGGCATTGTACTCCGCCAGTCGGCTCGGGGGTACAGGCTGCTGTTGTACCGCCGGGCAGGCTCCGTATAATCGCCGCTCACACATGCAGTAAGGAATTGAACAGATGATACGACCCAGCGGCCGCGCGGCAGACCAGATGCGTCAGGTAACCCTGACCCGCCATTACACCAAGCATGCCGAAGGTTCGGTGCTGGTTGAGTTCGGCGATACCAAGGTGATCTGTACGGCCAGCGTGGAAGGCGGCGTGCCGCGTTTTCTGCGCGGCACCGGCCAGGGGTGGATCACTGCTGAATACGGCATGTTGCCGCGAGCGACCGGTGAGCGCATGCAACGGGAGGCGAGCAAGGGCAAACAGGGTGGGCGGACCCTGGAGATCCAGCGGCTGATAGGACGTTCGCTGCGCGCGGCGGTGGATTTGAAGGCGCTGGGTGAAAACACCATTTATATCGATTGTGACGTGATCCAGGCCGACGGTGGCACCCGCACTGCGTCCATTACCGGAGCCTGCGTGGCGCTGGTCGATGCGCTGCGGTCAATGAAGCAGCGTGGCGCAATCAAGAAGGTACCTTCGGTGCAGATGATCGCGGCGATTTCGGTGGGTATCTACCAGGGCTCGCCGGTACTGGATCTGGACTACCCGGAAGATTCCGCAGCCGATACCGATCTGAACGTGGTCATGACCGATAAAGGCGGCTTTATCGAGGTGCAGGGTACTGCCGAGGCGGCGCCGTTCACGCCCCAGGAGCTGACTGCCATGCTGGAGCTGGCCACCGCGGGCATCAACGAGCTCTTCGCGGCGCAGCTGGCAGCGTTGGCGGACTGATTCTTGACCGGCGTTAAGACAGTCTTGTGGTGTTCGACTATCCTGACGCTAAGCATGATACCCATCAATACTATGAGGAGCCGCGAGCATGATTGATGATGAGTCGCGCATCGAGACGCTGGAACCGGATAAGGATGCTCGCCTGTGGGCGATGATTGCGCATCTGGCCGGATTTCTCGGTTATTTCCTTCCGGTAATCGGCAGCCTGATCGGCCCGCTGATCATCTGGCAGATGAAGAAGGAGCTGCATCCCTTTGTCGATGACCAGGGCAAGGAGGCGCTCAATTTCCAGATCACCGTCGCCATCGCGGTGCTGGTCTGCCTGCTGCTGATGATCGTGGCGATTGGCTTTCTGCTGATCTGGGTGGTGGGGATCGGTGCGATCGTGCTGATGATCATCGCCGCGATCAAGGCCAACGAAGGTACGGCCTATCGTTATCCGTTCTGCCTGCGCTTGATCAAGTAGGGCACGGCCGGCCACCGCCCGGTGGTCGGCTTTTCCAGTGTTATCCGATTCCCTCGATTCTTGCGGCGCTTGCTGATCGCGCCGGCCCGATCTTGCTGAACGAGCCGGGCGTGGCAGGGTGGATCAGGGGGTAGCGGCGACCGCGGTGGCGTTCGCTTCGCTGTCCAGCACCATGGTTTCAATATCCTCGATCACCTGCAACGCAGCCAGCGGGCCGCCGGTGGAGGTCCACACGGAACCGTCGACGGCACTGTACTGATTGGCCTTGACCGCTTCCATCTGTAGGAACATGGGGGTTTGCTCCGCCTGACGCATGGCGTCTACCGCATCGCCAGTGGTGGCCAGGGTGCCGACGACCAGCCAATCCGCGTCCAGCATAGCCAGTGATTCCAGGCTCAGCGACATGGAGTGGGTGGTGCCCGGTTCCTGCTGATGAGCCGGGCGCACCAGGCCCAGGTCATGGGCAACGGTACTAGCGAAGGAATCCTTGAGCATGTAGGCCGGCCCCTTGGGGTTCCAGCGTGTAATGCTGATCGTTTCGTCCTGATGCTCGCTGAGCTTGTCACGGCCTGCGGCGGCGCGCGCCTTGTAGCGTTCTAACAGTTGTTGGCCTTCGGCTTCGCGGTTGAGGATATTGGCGACGCGCAGCGTGGCGTCCATCCAGTATTCGCCCAGCGCATAGGACACGGCGGTCGGTGCGATTTCATTGAGAATCGCCAGCTGCTCGGGTTTCTGCGGGCCGGTGAGGATCAGGTCCGGCTGCAGCTCCAGCAGGGCTTCCAGGTTGGGATCGTTGAGGAGGCCGACCGAGCGGGTCTGCGCCGGTACCTTGCCTTCCAGATAGCGTGGTGGCGACGCCTGGCCACGGCCATCGGTGGTGCCCACCGGGGTGATACCCAGAGCCAGCGCGGTATCCAGATCCAGTTCACTGAGGGTCACGATACGCTTGGGCTCGGCGGGGACCGTTAATTGGTTGCCCTGGGCGTCTTCGACCTGACGGGTCTCGGCCAAGGCACCGACGCTGGCCAGCCCGGCCAGCAGCAGCGCCAGGGCGCTGCGATAGATTGATGTGGTCATGGGAATGTCCTGTGACGGGGAAAGTGAGGGGATGATATCACTTGTTGATATTAATAACGATTCTCATTAAAGGGTCAAATTGTCTCACCCACGTCAGGACGTCCGCCGACGCGGTACGATCACCGGCGCACCGTCATCCGGCGCGGCGAGAATATCCACATTGGTGTTGTACAGCCGATCCACCAATGCCTTTGTGATGACCTCCCGCGCAGGACCCATGGCGGCGACCCGCCCTTCATCAAGGGCGATCAGCTCATCGCAGTAGCGCGCCGCCATGCCCAGGTCATGGATCACGATCAGTACCGTGCGGTTCTCGGTGGTGATGTGGCGGATCGACTCCATCACTTCGGTCTGCAGGCCGATATCCAGCGCGCTGGTGGGCTCGTCCAGCAGGATCAGGTTGGTATTCTGCGCCAGGATCATGCCCAGCCAGGCGCGCTGGGCCTGGCCGCCGGACAGGGAAGAGGCAATGCGCTGCCACAAAGGCTCCAGCTGCATGATGTCCCGGGCGCGGGCCACCTGCCGGGCATCCTCTGCGCTCCATTGGTTGAACCACCCCTGATGCGGGTGGCGACCGTACTGCACCAGTTGCTCTACCCGTATACCCTCGGCCATTACCGGCCGCTGGGGCAGGAATGCCAGTTGCCGGGCCAGTGCCTTGGTGGAGAAACTGGCCAGCGCCTGGCCCTGGATATCCACCTCGCCTTGCTGCAGCGGCAGTTGTCCCGCCAGCAATTTGAGCAGGGTGGATTTGCCACTGCCATTTGGCCCGACGATGCCAATCAGCTTGCCCCGGGGCAGGCTGAAAGATACATCGTGCAGAACCGGTTTCTGGTGATAGCCAAATTGCAGATTGCGTACTTGCAGAACTGTCATCAGTCGGACCACTGTCTGTCTTTGATCAGGAGGAAGAGCAGCAGGAAGCCGCCCAGGATGCGGGTCATGATGCCGGTCGGGATTTCATTGGGCTGGGCCAGCACCCGTACCAGAATGTCGCTGCCCATGAGCATTACGGCGCCGCACAGCGCCGCCAGCCAGATCGGCGCCAGATTATCGCGGGTAAGCCAGGAGGCCAGGATGGGCGCGGCCATCGCCACGAAGATTACCGGCCCGCCGATCGCGGTGCCCAGCGAGGCCACCAGGATCGCCAGCCCGAGTATGCCCAGCTGTACCAGCGGCACGTTCACGCCCAGATTACGCGCCGTGGCGTCGCCGAAGCGCAGCAGCGCCAGCGGTCGGTTGATCAGTGCCATGAGCGGGCACAGCGCCAGCAGAATCAGGGTGATGGGCTGGGTGGTCTGGTAGCTGACATGGGCGAAGTGCCCCATGGTCCATAGATAGACGCTGCCCAGGTGAGTCAGGGGCTGGGTGGACATAGCGAACTGGCCGATGGCATTGAACAGCTCGGAAATCGCGATGCCAATGATGATGAACAGATAGCCCTGCTCCCCCGGCCGACGGCACAGTACGAACAGCGCCACCGCGGCCAATGCCGCACCCAGCGGCGATGCCCACCAAGGCCAGCTGCCCAGGGTGAGATAGAGAGCGAATACGATGACTGCCAGCGAAGCGCCCTCGTTGACCCCAACCATGTCCGGGGTCGCCAGCCGGTTGCGCACCAGCGTCTGGATCAGGCAGCCGGCCATACCCATCGCCAGCCCGGCCACTACCACCCCGGTGACCCGTGGCAGGCGGATCTTGTACACCATGATCTCATGCAGCTTGCTGCCCTGACCGCTCAGGGTGGCAATGACCTCGCGCATGCTCATGTCCGCCGAGCCGATACTCACCGACAGGACGAATAACAACAGCAGGGTGACCAGCATCAGCAAGGTCATCAGCCAGGTGCGGCGGTGCAGCAGCACGGTGGCCTTGCCCAGCTGCAGACGCCATACGCCGGAAGGGATGCTCGTGTTCATCGTCACCTCACCGTCAACAGCGAGCGGAAACCGCCGCGTAACACAATGGCGATCAGCACCGGCGCGCCGATCACCGCCAACAGCGTACCCACCGGCATCTCGAAGGGCTGGATCACCCAGCGCGCCAGGATGTCGGCGGCCAGCAGGAACAACATGCCGAACAGGGCGGAAAAAACCATCTGGGTGATCAGTTTCACCGGTTCCAGCAGGCGCGCGCAGTAGGCCGCCAGAAAGCCAACGAAGCCGATCGGGCCGGCCAGGGAAATAGCGCAGGCGGTGAACAGAGTGGACGCCACCAGCACGCCGATGCGCACCCGGGTGGTATGGATGCCCAGCGCCTTGGCCTGCGAGTCGCCCATTTGCATCAAGGTCAGTTGCCGACAGAGCATGGCCGCCAGACCCAGTGCGACGAGGACAGCGGGGGTGATGACGCGCACTGCATCCAGCTCCGAGGCGGATAGCGAGCCCAGGTTCCAGAAACGGAACTGCTCCAGCGCCGTCTGGTTGGCCAGCAGCAGATAGTTCGATAGCCCGCCGAAGACCGCGCTGAGCGCCACTCCGGCGAGGATCAGTTTCAGTGGGCTGGCCTGCCCCAGCATCAAGCCGATGCCCAACACCACCAGGTTGCCGAGCAGTGCGCCAGCGCTTGACCACACCAGATAGCCCTGGGTCGATTCGACTCCGAAATAGATCAGCCCGATCACCAGCCCCATGACCGCTCCGGCGTTGACCCCCAACAGACCCGGCTCGGCCAGGGGATTGCGCGTGGCACTCTGCAGCAGGCTGGCTGCTACCGCCAGGCTACCCCCCACCAACAGTGCGGCCAGGGTACGCGGCATGCGCAGGGTATGGATAATCATTGCCAGTTTGTCATCGGCGAGCAGGGCGGCGTCGCCACGGAAATAGCCGAGTACCTGCGCGGCACCATACACGCCCGCGCCGGTGGCCATGGACAGCATGAGCAGAGCGGTGAGTAGGGCGGCACCGGTTGCCAGCAGCGCCCACTGGTGTGTGGGCAGATTGATTGCAGTTTTTACCATTGTCCTGATCGATGCATTCTCAACCACACCGGCAAGGCTGCTGCGGCCCGTTCATGGATGGATAGTGACGCGGTCTGACGGTGCCTGGCTGCTGCACTGAAAGAGAGTGAGGTCCACGGGGGCTGCGGCAAGAGTCGATGACTCGTTGCTGCCAATGGTGAGGTTTTTATGATAATGGGAAGTAATATCAATCGCATCATACGCCTATGCATAGCGGCTGTCGCCCCTTTGAAGGCGCTGCCCGGGCGGCAATCTGTCGCGCCCGGCATCGGATCAGGAGGAGTGGGGTCAGCGCAGGCGCAGCGGCAGGCGGGTGTAACCGCTCGAAGGGTAGGTCGCCAGCACCGCGGATTGCCCGGCGACCAGGCTGAGTTCACGGCTGTGCTGTAACAGGCTGCGCATGATGATGACCAGCTCCATGCGGGCCAGCGGCGCGCCGGGGCACACATGTATTCCTGCGCCGTACAGCAGGTTCAGCGACGGGTCGCGGTCCAGGGAAAAGCGTTCTGGCTGGGTGAACACGGCAGGGTCACGATTGGCGGCGATCCAATTGATGGCGATAGCTTGCCCTGCCTCGATGTGTTGGCCGTCAAACTCAACCGGACAAGTGGTGCGCCGGCGGTTATCGACCAGCGGGCCGTGCAGGCGCAGGATCTCATCGTTGGCCTGCCACAATAGTTCGGGGTTGTCGCGCAGTTGCTGCTGGACCTCGGGATGCACAGCCAGAAACTGCGCCAGGATACCGACCGAGGCGGCGATGGTACCGACTTCGCCGACCGTCCAGTTGCGCAGGATGCTGACAATTGCCTGATCGCTCAGCGGCCGGCCATCGATCTGCTCCTGCATCAGCGCGGTGGTGACATCGTCATCGGCTTCGCTGCCAGCCTGGCGGCGCATCCTCAGCAGATCCGCGATCAGCGCATCGAACTCCTGCGCCAGTTCTTCCAGTGCCGCACGGTCACGAGCCAGGGTGGCCCGGGCGTTGCGGGTAGCCCAACTGAGCAGCGGGTCCTGCAGGTTCAGCGGCCAGCCCATGAAGGCGCACTGAATGCGCAGGGCGAAGGGCTGGGCGAAATCAGCCATCACCTCGATGTGGTCCTGGTGCAGGACGCTGGTCGCCAGGTCCTCGGCGATTGCCCGGCAAATGGGCTCGAACTCGGCCATGCGCTCGGCATTGAAGTAGGGCTCGATGATTTTCCGATAGGCTGTATGTTCCGGCGGGTCCATGCCGTTGGGTACGGACACGTGACGCGATACCCGGTTGCTGAAGCTGACATGATCGAGCAGAACGCGGCTGACATCGGCATGGCGAAACAGGCTCCAGCCCGCATAGTCGCTGTGAGCGACGGGGCAGCGCTCGCGCATGGCGTCATAGGCGGCGCGCTGGTCACGCAGAACGCTATCGGACCGGGGGGCCCAATCCTGCTTCAACGATTCGGACATATGACAATTCCTGTGAAACGCAGACAGCAGCACAGGGCAGCCAGGTGCATTCATATAAGGGGAAGTGGTAATAAGCCGGATTGAGTTTAGCGCGGGCGAAATGATCAGTAATTGATCAATATCAAGAACGGCAGGCAGGGGAAACGGGCGCCGAGACAGCGCCCGCCAGCGATCAGATGCTCAACACCCAATCGTAGTCGATGATGACCGGAGCATGCTCCGAGAAGCGCACCTTGCGCGGAATTGCCGCATGCTTCACGAAACGGCGCAGGCCGGGGGTCAGGATCTGGTAGTCCATGCGCAGGCCGAGATTCAGGTCCTGGGCCTGTTCGCTATCCGGCCACCAGCTGTACAGATCGGACTCGCGGGTGACTTCGCGCAGGGCATCGACATAGCCCAGGGTGCCGAAGATTTCATCCATCCAGGCCCGCTCCGGCGCCATGAAGCCAGGCTGGTGCTGACAGTCGCGCCAGTTCTTCACGTCCAGTTTCAGATGTGCGGTGTGCAGCGAGCCGCAATAGATGAACTCGCGGCGCTTGCGTCGCTGCTTGGTCAGGTAGGTGGTGAAGTCATTCATGAACTTGAATTTCTGGTTCAGACTGGCATCCCCGTCCCGTCCCGACGGCAGCAGCAGGCAACCGATGCTGACCTTGTCGAAATCCGCCTGGATATAACGCCCGTAACGATCGGCCAGCTCGAAGCCGAGCCCCATGATGATGGCCTTGGGTGCGGTCTTGGTATAAATGGCTACGCCGCCCTGGCTGGGCACTTCCGCTTCGAAGCAATATTGCCAGTAGCCTTCAAGCCAATAGGGGTCCTGTTCCAGCTCGGGAGCGGTGACGCGTATGTCCTGAAGGCAGATGACGTCCGCATCCTGCGTGCGCAGCCAGTCAAACAGACCCCGGGCCGCAGCGGCCTCGACACCGTTGACATTAAGACTGATTATTCGCATACATGGCTCCCTCAAATTCGTGCGTGTATGATACCCGAGCTGAAAGGAATTTTGTTATAGATGAGGGTAATAGAATAGATGCATGAGTATCAGTGGGAATTTATTCGGTTTGCGCTGGATCGCAATGTTTTGCGCTTCGGTGAATTTACCCTCAAGTCCGGACGCCAGAGCCCTTACTTCTTCAATGCCGGCTTGTTCAATACTGGCAGTTCGCTGGCCCGGTTGGGGCGCTACTATGCCCAGGCGCTGATCCACAATGGTCCGAAGGAATTCGACATGATCTTCGGGCCGGCCTACAAGGGTATTCCGCTGGCGGCGGCCACGGCCGTTTCCCTGGCTGACAGCTTTGATATCGATCTGCCATACTGTTTCAATCGCAAGGAAGCCAAGGACCACGGTGAAGGTGGTTCTCTGGTGGGTGCGCCGCTGCAGGGTCGGGTGGTAATCGTCGATGATGTCATCACCGCCGGGACCGCGATCCGCGAGGTCATGCAGATTATCCAGGCGGCAGGCGCCGAGCCGGCCGCGGTGATGGTAGCGCTGGATCGCCAGGAGCGGGGCCAGGGCGAGCTGTCAGCTATTCAGGAAGTCGAGCGTGATTTCGGCATCCCGGTGGTGAGCATCGTGTCGCTGACCCAGATTCTTGCGTTTCTTGAAGACGACGCGCAATTGCGCAAATACCTGCCTGCAGTGCAGGCGTATCGCGAGCAGTACGGCATCTGAACGGAGGCCGTCAACCAAGCCAGGACAGGGTGGTCCAGTTATGCAGAAAAGGATTGGGTATCGAGCTATGGCCGTGGTTCTCGGCAGTATTGCGCTTGCCGCCGAGGCCCAGTCCGCTGACCTGTATCGCTACGTCAATGACAAGGGCATCACGGTGCTGGATCGCAGCGTGCCGCCCCAGCATGTCAGTCGCGGTTATGAGGTGCTCGATGGCGATGGCCGGGTAAAGCAGGTGGTGCCGGCGGCGCTCACTCCCGAGGAGCGGGAGGCGGCGCGGGCCGCCGAGCGCGAGCAGCAGCAGCGCCGCAGCGCCGACGAGACCCTGCTGCGGTTGTATTCCAGTGTGGAAGACCTCGACCGTGCCTACAGTCGCCAGGTCCAGCAGATCGAGAACCTGATTGCCACTTCCGAAACGGGCATTCTCACCCTGAACACCCAGCGCGAAGACTTGCTGAGCCGGGCGGCGGTGCAGGAGCGGGCTGGTCGCAAGGTAGACCCGCAGATTCTCCGGGAGTTGGCGGAAGTAGAAGCGGAGCAGCAGCGCCTGCAGCGGCTGATCAATAACAACCGTCAGGATATCGCGACGGTCAATGACACCTTCGCCAATCGCCGTCAGCGGTTGCAGTTGTTGCTGGCAGACTGAGGCGATTCAGCGCTTCAAGCTGCCAGCGCAAGTTATAGCTGAACGCTGGTTTTCTCGAAGGCAGCGATGGCATCGCGGAACGCTTGCGGGATGGCTTGCGGCCGCCGGGTTGTCATATCCGCATGCACGTAGACGATTTCCCCGGTTACCAGCAGTTGCTGTTCGCGGTAGATACCGATGGCGAACTGCATGCTGCTGTTGCCCAGCCGGGCGATACGCACATGAATCTGCAACACATCGTCGAAGCAGGCTGGCGCCTGATACTCCAGCAAGGTCCGTACGGCAAAGAAGTCGCTGCCGCTGACACCGGTGTCAGGGTGCACCTCCCGCAGAGCACGGAAATACTCGGTAATGCCCACATCGGCATAGGTCAGATAATGACCATTGAACACGATGCCCTGGGGGTCGGCTTCGGCCCAGCGCACGCGCAGCGGGCAGCTGAACCGGAAGTCGCTCTGCTGCATGTGGTTCACTCCGGCTGCTGATTGGTGATCAGAGTGCCAACACCGGTGTCGGTGAAGACTTCCAGCAGTACCGCATTGGGTACCCGGCCATCGACGATGATGGCGCTGCCAACCCCGCCCTGCACCGCATCCAGTGCGCAGCGGATCTTCGGCAACATGCCGCCGTAGATGGTGCCATCGGCGATCAGCTCGTCGACCTGTGCGGTGGTCAGGCCGGTCAGCACCTTGCCTGCCTTGTCCATCAGCCCGGCAATATTGGTCAGCAGCATCAGTTTCTCGGCGCCCAGCGCCTCGGCCACCTTGCCGGCGACCAGGTCGGCGTTGATGTTGTAGGAGGTGCCGTCGTCACCCACGCCGATGGGAGCGATCACCGGAATGTAGTCATCGGAAATCAGTCGGTTGATCAGCTTCACATTGACCTCGCTGACTTCACCGACCTGTCCCACATCGATGATCTCCGGCTTGTCCATGCCCGGGGTGCGGCGGGTGACCTTGAGCTTGCGCGCGCGAATCAGGTTGGCATCCTTGCCGGTCAGGCCCAGCGCCTGACCGCCATGCTGGTTGATCAGATTGACGATATTCTTGTTCACCTGGCCGCCGAGAACCATTTCCACTACATCCATGGTCGCGCCGTCGGTCACGCGCATGCCTTCGATGAACTCGCTGGTGATGTTCAGGCGCTTGAGCAGGTCACCGATCTGCGGACCACCGCCATGCACCACCACCGGATTGATGCCAACGGTCTTCATCAGCACGATATCCTTGGCGAAGCTGGCCTGCAGCTCTTCGCTCTCCATGGCGTTGCCGCCGTACTTGATGACGATGGTCT
Organism: Pseudomonas sp. G11-1; assembly: GCF_024031555.1. Lineage (NCBI taxonomy): Bacteria > Pseudomonadati > Pseudomonadota > Gammaproteobacteria > Pseudomonadales > Pseudomonadaceae > Pseudomonas > Pseudomonas sp. G11-1. The sequence goes on from NZ_QEYQ01000003.1 coordinate 395,360, forward strand.
TGCCGGTGAAGCGCTGGATATAGGGCAGAGCCTCGGTCAGGATCATGGATACCTGGGTAGCGGCGTCACGGTTCAACATGGTGGTTCTCTTCTCCTGATCGGAATCGTCAGCGCCGGGGCAACCCCGGCTGTGGATATTACAGATTGTTCAATGTCAGGTCGGGCGCGACGCGGGTCAGCTGCTCGCGGAATCGCTGGCGGATGCGCTCCAGCCCACCGGCGTCTTCGGCCTCGAACCGCAGCACCAGCACCGGGGTGGTATTGGACGCCCGTACCAGGCCCCAGCCATCAGGGTAGTCCACGCGCAGCCCGTCGATCGTGGTGACGCGGGCCTGCTCGCCCCACTCGGCGGTATTTTCCAGGTCGTTCATCAACGCGAACTTGCGCTTCTCGCCAACCTCGATATGCAGCTCCGGTGTGCTCAGGCCGGTCGGGTAGCGGTCGAACATCGCGTTGATCTGCTCGCGATCCTGAGTCAGCATCGAGACCAGTTCCAGCAGTCGGCAGGCGCTGTACAGACCGTCATCGAAGCCGTACCAGCGTTCCTGGAAGAACACATGGCCGCTCATCTCGCCACCGAGCAGGGCCTGGGTTTCCTGCATCTTGGCCTTGATCAGTGAGTGGCCGGATTTCCACATCACCGGGCGACCACCCAGGCGGCTGATCAACTGTGGTAGCTGGCGGGTGCATTTCACGTCAAATACGATATCGGCACCGGGGTTGCGAGTCACTATATCCTCGGCAAACAACATCAGCAGCCGGTCGGCGCAGATGATTTCGCCATTGGCCATTACCACGCCCAGGCGGTCGGCATCGCCATCGAAGGCCAGCCCCAGGTCGGCGTTGTGTTGTTTGACGATCAATTGCAGGTCGCGCAGGTTCTCGGGTTTGCCCGGGTCTGGATGATGGTTGGGGAAGTTGCCATCGACCTCGCAGTACAGCGCCACCACCTCGCAGCCAAGCTGCTCCAGCAGGTTCTGGGCAATCACTCCGCCCACGCCATTGCCGCAATCAACCACCACTTTAAGTGGGCGGGCCAGCAGTACGTCGTCGACGATGCGATGGGTATAGGAGTCCAGGATGTCCAGCGGCTGGCATTCGCCATTGCCCTCATGCAGGAGGTTCTGCTCCAGCCGCTGGCGCAGCGCACTGATACGCTCGCCAGACAGGGTCTGACCGGCAATGACGATCTTCAATCCATTGTAGTCCGGCGGATTGTGACTGCCGGTGAGCATCACTCCCGAAGTGGCCTCGGTGGTGTGGGTGGCGTAGTAGAGCACCGGAGTCGGCACCATGCCCAGATCGACCACCTGACAGCCACAGTCGGTCAGACCGCGGATCAGTTGTTCCAGCAACTCCGGGCCGGACAGCCGACCATCACGGGCCACGGCAACCCGGGGTTGGCCGGCATCCAGCGATTCGCTGCCGATCGCCCGTCCCAGCCAATAGACGTACTCGGCGCTCAGGGTGCGGCCGACTACACCGCGGATGTCATAGGCGCGGAAGATTTCTGCCGGCAGGGAAGGCGCGCCGGCCATCGGCTCGTCGGGCAGGTCATCGAGAATATCGATATCCAGTACATCTTCCAGCGGCGGCAGGGGCGCGGCGGCGGAATCGGCAACGGGTGGCGTTGGCCGTACCGGTTGACTGGCAGCAGGCGCTACCGGTGCCTGCCTGCCGCGGCTGACCAGCTGCATGATGCTCTGCGCCAGAGGCTCCAGCGGGCCCAGCCGCAAGCCAGCGGCCTTGTGGCCCTGGGTCAGTTGCTCGAGGGTCTGGGCATCGGCGGCCAGTGCCTGGTTCCAGCTGCGTTGCAGCAACAGCAGGCTGGCCAGGGCGCCGGCCAGCGCCAGCAGCACTGCGGCGAGCAGTACCAGCGGATTGGGTGCCCCTGCGCCCATGGCGCTCCCGGCCTGGAATTCCAGGCGCCAGGCGGGATTGTCAGTAGCCAGGCTGAGAACGTCGCCATGGCCGCTACCGGCCTGATACAGCGGTTGTGCCGGCCCAGCCGGGAATTGCTGGATCAGCGCGACCTTGCCGGCATCCTGGGGCAGCTGCGGCAATGCCGCAGTCAGGCGCTGCAACTCGAATACTACCAACAGGGTGCCGGCAATCGGCGCTGTGGGCGCGGTGCGCAGCGGTTCAACCAGATACAGCCGCCAGTGCTCGCCGACCTTGTGCGCTTCGGCCGGGACCGGCAGGCCACGTTCGGCGCGGCGGATCATGTCCAGCGCCGCAAAGCTCAGCGGCGCCTGCGCATCATTGATGTGACGTGCAGCGCCGGGACGGTGCAGGTAGGTTGCCAACTGGTGAACCAGTGTGCCTGCGGGACGGAGGCTGCCCTGCTGCTGCAGAAGGGCCTGCAGCTGGGGATTGGCGGCAGCCCGGGCCACATCCGCATCGAGCTGCGCCAGCGCGCGATTGAGCGCGCTCTGCTGCTGACTGGCATAGGCCTGACTGAGATCGCTGCGATAGCTGTCCGCCGCCGGGGCGAACAGCAGCAGCCACAGCAGCGTCAGCGCGGCGGCCAGGCTGGCGAGCATCACCAGCAGCGGTGCCAGGGTGCCCGGTACGGTGCTGGGCTGTCGGGTCATGGATGGTTTCGTCAGTTTCATCTTTGTGTATTGCCTCCCTGCAAATCAAAGAAATCAGTGGCTGCCGGTGTGTCCGAACCCACCTGCGCCGCGCTGGCTGTCGTCGAATTCGCTGACGATCTCCAGCTGCGCCTGGACCACCGGGACCAGTACCAGCTGGGCGATGCGTTCGCCCGGCTCGATGGTGAAAGCCTGCTGCCCGCGGTTCCAGCAGGACACCATCAGCTCGCCCTGGTAATCCGAATCGATCAATCCGACCAGGTTGCCCAGCACAATGCCATGTTTATGGCCCAGCCCCGAGCGTGGCAGGATCATTGCTGCCAGTCCGGGATCGGCGATGTGGATGGCCATGCCGCTGGGCAGCAGCGTGGTCTGGCCGGGCTCCAGCGTCAGCGGCGCGTCGAGCATGGCCCGCAGATCCAGCCCGGCGGAGCCTGTGGTGGCGTAGGTGGGCAGCGGCCATTGTTGGCCGAGGCGGGGGTCGAGAATGCGGGCTTGCAGGGCGTGCATGGTGTTTCCTCAGGCTGAAGTAGTCAGGCGATCGGCAATGACAGCGATGAGCTGGCGGGCCAGCTTGTGCTTGCTGGCGCGGGGCAGCGGCTGTGGAGCCAGGCTGCGGTCGATCAGGGTGACGGCGTTGTCATCGGCATTGAAGCCGATCCCCGGCTGGCTGACATCATTGGCAACGATCAGGTCCAGGTTCTTGCGGGTGAGCTTGTCACTGGCATAACCGAGCACATCATCGGTCTCGGCGGCGAAGCCGACACAGAAGCCGGGGCGCTGGGCATGGCCAGCGAGGGTCGCCAGGATATCCGGGTTGCGTATCAGGGTCAGGGTCAGGCCGGCGTCGCTGTCGGTTTCTTTCTTCAATTTGCCCGGAGCACAACTGGCGGGCCGGTAATCCGCCACCGCCGCCGAGGCAATGAACAGATCGGCGGGCAGGGCGGCTTCGCAGGCAGCCAGCATCTCGGCGGCGCTGGTCACATCCACCCGGTCGACCCGGGGCGGGGTTGGCAGGTTGACCGGGCCGGCCACCAGAGTAACCCGGGCACCGGCCTCGGCGGCTGCCTCGGCCAGGGCAAAGCCCATCTTGCCGGAGCTGTGATTGGACAGGTAGCGGACCGGGTCGATCGCCTCGCGGGTCGGGCCGGCGTTGATCAGCACATGGCGGCCGGTCAGCAGCCCGCGCTCGAAGCATTCGGCGCAGCGCGCGGCGATCTCGGTGGGTTCGAGCATGCGGCCGGGGCCGATATCGCCGCAGGCCTGCTCGCCGGCAGCGGGGCCGTAGACCTTGATGTCGCGCTGCAACAGCGTTTGCAGGTTGGCCTGGGTCGCCGGGTCGCGCCACATGGCCTGGTTCATGGCCGGCGCCAGGGCGATCGGGGCATCGGTGGCCAATACCAGGGTGGTCAGCAGATCATCGCCGCGACCAGTGGCCAGCCGTGCCATCAGGTCGGCGGTGGCCGGCGCGATCAGCACCAGATCCGCCCAGCGGGCCAGTTCGATATGCCCCATGGCCGCTTCCGCCGCCGGGTCCAGCAGGTCGCCATGGACCGGGTTGCCGGACAGCGCCTGCAGGGTCAGGGGCGTGATGAACTCGTGGGCAGCGCGGGTCATCACCACACGCACATCGGCCCCGGCGTCCTTCAACCGGCGCACCAGCTCGGCGCTTTTATAGGCAGCGATCCCGCCGCTGATTCCCAGTACCACCTGCTTGTTCAACAACCGCTGCATCATCGACTCCAGAGTGCCTGGCAAATGGCGCTAACGATACCATATGGCGACCCTGTCACGCGCTCCCCCTGCGCGACTCGACCACCGATGCGAGCCCACCCTATACTCCGGGTTTTGCCAGCACGAAAAGGGCAGTACGTGCATTGATGAACGCAAGGAGTGCATGTCATGCCCATTACCGATTGGCCGGAGGCTGAACGCCCCCGGGAGAAACTGTTGCTGCAAGGGGCTGCTGCCCTATCCGATGCCGAGCTGCTGGCGATCTTCCTGCGCACGGGCCTGCCGGGGCGCAGCGCCGTGGATCTGGCCCGCGATCTGCTGCAGGGCTTTGGCAGCCTACGTGCCCTGCTGCACGCCGAGCAGCAGGACTTTTGTCGCCATCGGGGTTTGGGTCCGGCCAAGTTCGTGCAGTTGCAAGCCGTCATGGAAATGGCCCGGCGGCATCTGTTCGAGGACCTGAAGCGCGGCGATGCGCTGACCTCGCCCGGTGCGGTGCGCAACTTTCTGCGCAGCAAGTTGATGGCGCTGCCCCACGAGGTCTTTGCCTGCCTGTATCTCGACAATCAGCATCGGGTGATTGCCTTCGAGGAGCTGTTTCGCGGCACTCTGGACAGCGCCAGTGTCTATCCCCGTGAGGTGATCAAGCGCGCCTTGTCACACAATGCCGCAGCGCTGATCCTGACCCACAACCATCCGTCGGGAGTGGCCGAGCCGAGCCAGGCCGACCTGCAGCTGACCCGGCGGCTTAAGGAGTCGCTGGCGCTGGTGGATATCCGCGTGCTTGACCATTTGGTGGTGGGTGATGGTGACCCGGTGTCCTTTGCCGAGCGCGGGCTTTTATGAGGCGGTTACATCAAAAATCATTGCCTGGGGTGGCACATTTTGGTATAAAGCTCCGCTCTTCTCGGGGCTGCACCTGTAATCCATACATTACAGTGAAGCGTGATGGGTTGCCCCGGCTGGACAACAGATTCTTATTTTGACTTCCAACCAGTTCGGGTTGGGCAAGTGGTTGGAGAGGGTTAACCATGTCTCGAGTATGTCAAGTGACCGGCAAAGGCCCGGTGACTGGGAACAATGTTTCCCACGCTAACAACAGAACCAAGCGTCGTTTTCTGCCTAACCTGCAGTACCATCGTTTCTGGGTAGAATCCGAAAAGCGTTTTGTCCGTCTGCGCACGTCCGCCAAGGGCATGCGTATCATCGACAAGCGTGGTATTGACGCCGTTCTGGCTGAAATCCGCGGTCGCGGCATTAAAGTTTAAGGAGCAGCACCATGCGTGAATTGATTCGTCTGATCTCCTCTGCCGGTACTGGTCATTTCTACACTACCGACAAGAACAAGCGTACTACTCCCGACAAGATCGAAATCAAGAAATTCGATCCGGTTGTACGCAAGCACGTGATGTACAAGGAAGGCAAGATCAAATAAGATCCGCCTGACTGACAAGAAACCCGCTTCGGCGGGTTTTTTGTTGCCTGTAATCTAGCGTTCCCCACCCACCGCAAAGTTGGGCATGCTGTTCACGGGCTGGGCGAATTCGAAGGGAATGGACACGGTATTCAGGCCGACGTTCTTCTGCACCACGAAGTGCAAATGCGGACCGGTGCTGTTGCCGGTATTGCCGGACAGCGCCAGCAGCTCGCCGGCGCGCACCCGCTGACCCTCCCGCACATTGACCGACCCCTGTTTCAGGTGCAGATAGACGCCCATGGTGCCGTCGTCATGCAGCAGCCGGACGAAATTGCCAGCCGGGTTGGTGCCGCGGCCGCTTTGCTGGTTCTCGGTCTTGACCACCAGTCCGCCGCGGGCGGCGACGATGGGTGTGCCGACCGGCATGGCGATGTCCACCGCGTAGCGCCCTTTCGGACCGGTATGACTGTAGCGTCCACCCGGGCCCTGGGTCATGCGGAAGGGGCCGCCGCGCCAGGGCAGCGGGTAGGCGAGCGGGCTGGGTTTGGCGCGGGGGTCGCCCAGCGCGTAACGCAACTTGTGCTGGTAGCGCGGCGTGCCGGTGCCAGTCGGAGCCAGGGTCAGCAGACGGATATTGCCGCGCGGCGGCAGAACCCAGCGCACCGGCGCGTCGGGTGCGCCCAGCACATGTTCGGCAGCGGTGATGGACAGTTCGATTTCGACCGGCACGTACAGGTCATTGTTGACGACCAGCGTATCGCCGCCGGCATGCTTGCGCGTGGTGACATACACCTGACGGTCATTGTCCTCGACCATCCGGTCGCGGAACACGAACACCTGGGCGCCCTGCACACGCTGATCGGTGTAGGTAACGACGCCGTTCGCGTCGGTGTACTTGTAGATGGTGGAGCCAAGCAGGGCTGGGCTGGCCAGCAGCAGGACAGCCCCCAGAAAAAAGGTACGCATCCGTTGCAACCGTCAATCATGATCGAGCGCCAAGGATAAACCGTGACGCGCGCGAAAGCGACCCGCGCAAATAGGTTAGGGCGCGCGAGCCGCTACGTTCGTCGGAAGCCTGCCGTTACTGGGCAGGCGTCACTCGCCAGATGATATTGGCCAGGTCATCCGCCACGATCAGCGCACCCTCGGGATCAACGGTCACGCCTACTGGCCGGCCACGGGTCTTGCCATCGGCCGTACGGAAGTCATAGACGAAATCGACCGGCGGGCCAGACGGCCGACCATTACTGAACGGCACGAAGATCACCTTGTAACCGACCGGGTTCTTGCGGTTCCAGCTGCCATGCTCGCCGATAAATACGCCGTCGGCATATTCAGCGCCCATCGCCGGGCTGGAGAAATCCAGGCCCAGTGCTGCCACGTGGGAACCCAGGGCGTAATCCGGCACGATTGCCGAGGCGACCTTCTCCGGATCCCCCGGTTTTACGCGAGGATCCACATTCTGGCCCCAGTAGCTGTAGGGCCAGCCGTAGAAGCCGCCTTCCTGAACGGAGGTGAGATAGTCGGGCACCAGGTCCGGGCCCATCTCATCGCGCTCGTTCACCACCGACCAGAGCACGCCGGTACCCGGTTGCACAGCTAGCGCCGTGGGGTTGCGCAGGCCGGTGGCATAGGGCTTGTGCATCCCCGTTTCGGCATCGATCTGCCAAACCTCGGCGCGGTTCACTTCCGCCGCCATGCCCCGTTCGGTGATGTTGCTGTTGGAACCAATGCCCACATAGAGGAAGCGCCCATCCTCGCTGGCAGTCATGGCCTTGGTCCAGTGGTGGTTGATCGCCGACGGCAGGTCGGTGATTTTCTCCGGCGGCCCGCTGGCCCGGGTCTGACCTTCCTCGTAGTCGAAGCGCACCAGGGCATCCTGATTGGCGACGTACAGATTGTTATCCACCAACGCCAGCCCGTAGGGCGCATTGAGATCTTCAGCGAATACCGTCTGCTCCTCATAGGTTCCATCGCCATTGGCATCGCGCAGGAGAGTCAGACGATTACCGCTTTCCACCTGCGTATTGCCCTGGGCCTTGATGTAGCCAGCGATCACGTCCTTGGGTTTCAGCGCTTGGGCGTTACCGCCGCGGCCTTCAGCCACCAGGATGTCGCCATTGGGTAATACCAGTGTCTGGCGTGGAATCTTCAGGTCGGTGGCAATGGCCGTGACGGTATAGCCTTCAGGCACGGTGGGAACCTGGTCGCCCCATTCGGTCGGCTCGGCAATGGTCATGTCGGGGAGCAGGCCGCGCTGGGCTTTGGGTAGCTCATCGACCGTGCCGTATGTCTGCTGCTGATCGCCCTCATTGCCACCACAGGCGCTGAGCAGAACTGCCAGGGTGCAGAGCGGGAAAACCGGGGGCAGGTTGAAATACTTCATGCGTCACCCCCACGTGCAGTGGCCAGCCCGAACCAGGCGGCGGCACAGGCCAATAGTGTGACCACCACCGAGAGTACCAGGCCCATCGGCATGCTCGCCCAGGCGTCTTTGGCATGAATCAGCGCGTTGATGAAGCCGACAATCCAGGTGACCACGAGCAGCAACAATGACAACAGGGCGTGACGATGACGGCCATCGGCCCGGAACAATCCGATGATCCCGCACAGAATAGCCAGGCCGGCAAAGACCAGGCCGCCGGCGATCAGCCAGGAGGAGAAGTTATTCCACTGTATGTGGTGGCTCGACGAATAGGCTATGTCGCTCAGAAGAGCGCCTAGAAACAGGGGAATGGATCCGGCGAGTAGTATCGCGTGCAGGGGGTGGGGAGCATACAGATAGGTTCGGTCGACAGTAGCCATCGGAAGGGGTTCCTCTTCGTTGAGCGAGCGAAATCCGGTCGCCGAGTCCCGCTCTGGAATCGGGGAAATCGGGGGCATACTGCCGGAGTATAGTTCACCCGTCTGCGCTGGCTAGCGAAGCGGTTCGATCCATACGGGCGCCCCTGCCAGGCGCCCGGATCGGAAAATGCTGGTCAGGCCGGGACTGCCGGCTGCAGTGAATAGGTGCGCAATTGTGCGGCGAAGTCGCGTAATGCCTTGATGCCCGTGGCCTCGGCCTGGGTGCACCAATCGCTCAGGGCCTGCAGCATCTCATGGCCGTTGCTGCTGGTGCGGGTCCAGATCTGCTGCAATGCCAGGCGTTTTTCATAGATGATGCGTAACGACTGGCTCTGCTCCAGAATGGTCTGGATCTTCGCTTCCTGCTGCGGTTCGAGCAGGCTGGTTTCGCGACTGAGCAGGCGCTTGGCCCGGCGGAACAGATGCCGCACAGACTCATCCACCCGCTGCATCTCCTGCTGCGCCAGGGGCTTGATCACCTGCTTGCGGTACTGCGCCATGATCTGGAAGCGGTTATTGAGAATGGCCATGGCGGTGTCCATGTCCATGGTTTGCTTGCCTTCGATGCGGTGGGCAATCGGCGCGGTGCGCCGTACGGTGGCCAGGCCCAGCGCACTAAAGAGGCGAATCCATAGCCAGCCCATATCGAACTCCCATTTCTTTACCGACAGCTTGGCCGAGTTGGGATAGGTATGGTGATTGTTATGCAGCTCCTCACCGCCAATCAGGATGCCCCAGGGCAGAATGTTGGTCGCCGCATCCTTGCATTCGAAATTACGATAGCCCAACGCATGGCCCAGGCCATTGACCACCCCGGCGGCCAGCAGCGGAATCCAGATCATCTGCACGGCCCAGACGGTCAGACCGAGCACGCCGAACAGTGCCAGGTCGATCACCAGCATGCTGATGATCCCGGCATTGCGAAAGCGCCCGTACAGATTGCGTTCGATCCAGTCGTCAGGGCAGTTCTTGCCGTAGATCCGCAGCGTGTCCTCGTTCTTCGCTTCCTCCATGTAGAGTTCGGCACCCTTGCGCAGAACCGTCGACAGGCCTTTCTGCACCGGACTATGAGGGTCGTCCGGCGTCTCGCATTTGGCGTGGTGCTTGCGGTGGATGGCGGTCCACTCCCGGGTATTCATGCTGGTCGTCAGCCATAGCCAGAAGCGGAAGAAATGTTTCAGCGCCGGATGCAGTTCCAGCGAGCGATGCGCCGAATAGCGATGCAGGTAGACCGTCACGCTGACGATGGTGATATGCGTCAGCACCAGGATGATTGCCAGCAGCTGCCAGCCGGAGGGATCGAGCAAACCGTTGTACCACATGAACCGAAACCTCTTTGGAAGACGAAGGGGAGCAGGTTTCCCATCGCCTGAGTATGAATGAGCTGATTCAAACTGACATGACCGCAGGTCGATTGGAAGAAGGTGGTGAAGGGCAATTGCTACGGGATTTTTCCGTGCCCGCTCTCGGCGGGAGGCGCCGCTGCGCTGCAATTCGTTGACGAGGCTTTAATATGTCTATATGTTTAGACGCATGGAAATAAAAAGTGCCATTGACAGTTTCGCCGCGCTCTCCCAGGAAACACGCCTGGAGGCATTCCGGCTGCTCGTACGCCATGAGCCAGAGGGGCTTGCGGCGGGTGAAATCGCCCGCCAGCTGGCGGTGCCGCACAACACCATGTCGGCACATCTTGCGGTGCTGGCGCGTGCGGGTTGGGTTTCCTCGCGTCGACAGAGCCGCTCGATCATCTATCGCGCGGATCTTGCTCACATGCAGGACGTGCTCCGGTTTCTGGTGCGCGATTGCTGCGGCGGTCACCCGGAGATCTGCGAGCCATCGCTGACGCTGCCAGGCGCCTGTTCCACCATCAATGCAGAGAGAAAGACTTCATGAAACCGTTGATCTACCACAACCCCAACTGTGGGACATCGCGTAATACGCTGGCGATGCTTGAAGCATCCGGCGAGACGCCGGAGGTGATTGAATACCTGGTCACGCCACCGTCACGGCAACGCCTGATCGAGCTGATCTCCATGATGGGCATCACGCCGCGCGAGCTGCTGCGCCACAAGGGGACGCCTTATGACGAGCTGAATCTTGGCGACCCCGCCCTGACTGACGACCAACTGGTCGATGCCATGATGGAGCATCCGATCCTGATCAATCGTCCCATCGTCGTCACCGACCGGGGCGCGCGTCTGTGCCGCCCATCGGAGCGGGTACTTGACCTGCTGGCCAACCCGGTAGCGCTCTTCACCAAGGAAGATGGTGAAATCATTCGCTACGCCGGAGGCGCGCAATGAGCGAGTCAGTCGCCGCTGACCTGCCCAATATCGATCCGGAGCAGCTGCAGCCGATAGATGTCGGCGCCCTGGTCGGCCCGGATGCGCCCCGGCATCCCCCCAGAATCCTCATTCTCTATGGCTCGCTGCGCGCGGTTTCCTTCTCGCGTCTGCTCTCCGAGGAAGCGGCCAGATTGTTGCGTTGGTATGGCTGTGACGTGCGCACGTTCAATCCGTCCGGCCTGCCCCTGCCTGATGATGCCGAGGCGGATCATCCCAAGGTCAGGGAGCTGCGCGATCTGGCGGAGTGGTCCGAAGGCATGCTCTGGGTGAGTCCGGAGCGGCATGGCGCGATGACCGGCATCATGAAGGCGCAGATCGACTGGATTCCCCTGGCGCTGGGTGGTGTTCGGCCCACCCAGGGAAAGACGCTGGCCATCATGGAAGTGTCTGGCGGGAGCCAGAGCTTCAACGCAGTCAATCAGCTGCGGATTCTCGGCAGATGGATGCGGATGGTCACCATCCCCAACCAGTCCTCCGTACCGAAGGCGTTTACCGAATTCGATGCAGCCGGACGCATGAAGCCGTCGCCACTCTATATGCGTGTCGTCGATGTCTGTGAGGAACTGGTGAAGTTCACCTGGCTGATGCGCGGGCGCTCCAGTTACCTTACCGACCGCTATTCGGAGCGTGTCGAAAGCGCCGAAGCAGTATCCCGACGCGTTAACCAGAACACCCTCTGAGCAGACCGATTCAATGCTGGCATTCGCTATCTTCGTCGTCACCCTGATCCTGGTGATCTGGCAGCCCAAGGGGCTGGGTATTGGTTGGAGCGCCCTGGCCGGTGCGCTGGTAGCCTTGGTAGCCGGCGTGGTGCACTGGTCGGATCTCGGCGTGGTATGGGACATCGTCTGGGACGCGACCTTCACCTTTGTCGCGCTGATCATCATCTCGCTGATTCTGGATGAGGCGGGCTTCTTTACCTGGGCGGCGTTGCATGTGGCTCGCTGGGGCAATGGTCGCGGTCATCTGCTGTTTCCGCTGATCGTGGTGCTGGGTGCGGTCATGGCGGCGTTCTTTGCCAATGATGGCGCGGCGCTGCTGCTGACCCCCATCGTGGTTGCCATTCTGTTGCGGCTGAATTTTTCACCGCCGGCGGCCCTGGCGTTCATCATCGCCACCGGCTTCGTGGCGGACACCGCCAGTCTGCCACTGGTCATCTCCAACCTGGTGAATATCGTCAGCGCCAACTATTTCGATATCGGCTTCGACCGCTATGCCGCCGTCATGGTGCCGGTCAACCTGGTCTCGCTGGCAGCGACCCTGGTCGTGCTCTGGTTCGCTTTCGGCCGGCGGATTCCGCAGCGCTACTCGATTGCCGAACTCGACCCGCCGCGCTCGGCGATCAGAGACCCGCTGATATTCCGCGCCACCTTCCCGCTGCTGGCGCTGCTGTTGCTCGCCTACTTCATCACCGCGCCGCTGGGAGTACCCATCTCCCTGGTTACTGGCACCGCGGCAGTGCTGCTGATGGCCATCGCTGGGCGCTGGTGGCGGCTCGGGCGCGGCGCGGTGGTGCCGGTAACAGCCGCCTTGCGGGGGGCGCCCTGGCAGATAGTGCTGTTTTCGATCGGTATGTATCTGGTGGTCTACGGCCTGGGCAACGCCGGGCTGACGAGCTACGGGGCCCGGGCGCTGGAATGGCTGGCACAACAGGGCCAGTTCACCGCTACCGTCGGCACCGGCTTTCTCTCGGCGTTGGTTGCATCGCTCATGAACAACATGCCGTCGACCCTGATCGGTGCGTTGGCCATCGACCAGGCCCAGGTACCGGCAGCCACCCGGGAGCTGATGATCTATGCCAACGTCATCGGCAATGATCTGGGGCCGAAATTCACCCCGATAGGCAGCCTGGCGACGCTGTTATGGCTGCATGTGCTGGCAGGCAAGGGTTACCGGATCGGCTGGGGCCAGTACATGAAAATCGGCCTGTTGATCACGCCGCCAGTGCTGCTGGCCACGCTGGTAGCGTTGGCGCTCTGGTTACCACTGCTGCCGCCTGGGTACTGAAGGTCGCCGGACAGTTAGCCCCAACGCCTCACCTGGTCATGAATGTGGCTTTTCGTCGCGCTAGGAAAACGTTCCAGAATATGGATAATGCGTGACCATCCCGTTACAACGGTCATCGGCCGGTGATGGGTCCAACACTAAATACAACAGCATCTATGGCATCCAAATGACTAAATACAAACTGAGCGCCATCGCACTGGCTCTGATGACCTCCGCCCCCGTACTGGCTGCCAGCCAGGCGGACTCCAATGGTTTTGTTGAAGACAGCAGTCTTGATCTGTTCTTGCGCAACGCTTATATGAACCGTGACTACAAGCATGGCGTACAAGATAAGGTCGAATGGGGCCAGGGCGCAGTATTGACCTTCAACTCTGGCTTTACCCAGGGCGCTGTGGGTTTTGGTGTGGACGCCTTTGGTATGTACGGGCTGCGTCTGGATAGCGGCAATGGCCGTGCTGGCGCCGGCGGTATCGATTTCTTCATGATCGACAACAATGGTGATGTTGAGCGTGACATGGCCCATGCCGGTGCTGCGGTCAAGGCGCGTTTCTCCAAGACCGTGCTGGCCTATGGTGACCAGCGCCCGGTATTGCCGGTGCTGAGCCATGACGACAGCCGCCTGTTGCCGGAAGCCTATACCGGTACCATGATTACCTCCAACGAGATTGATGGCCTGACCGTACATGCTGGTCGTTTCCATGCTCAACATCGCAAAAGCGATGCAGGTCGTGACAGCGGCGGTCTGAATTCCATCGAGGTGTTGGGTGGTAGCTACCAGTTCAACGACAATATCCATGCTGCTCTCTATGCCTCGGATGTTGAAGACGTGCTCAAGCGTCAGTACGCCAACCTGAACTACATCCGTCCCCTGAACGGCGGCGATACCCTGACTCTGGGCTTCAGCGGCTACCGCACCAAGCAGGACAAGGAGTGGGATGGCGCGGGTGATCGCAACAACCTGTGGAGCCTGTCCGCCAACTACGCCACCGGTTCGCATGACTTTACTCTGGCTTATCAGCGCAGCAGCGGTGACACCGGTTACAACTATGGCTTCTACCAGAATCAAGAGGCTGTGGGTGATGGCGGCACCACCATCTGGGTGGCCAACTCTTTCTGGTCTGACTTTAACGCCAAGGACGAGCGCTCCTGGCAGGTTGGTTATGGTCTGGACTTCGCCGAATACGGTATTCCGGGTCTGAGCTACAACGTGGCTTATATCCGCGGTACCGACATCGACGACGGCACTGGCCGTGGTGATGGCACCGAGCGCGAATTCTTCAACCAGCTGAAGTATGTAGTGCAGAATGGTGCAGCCAAGGATCTGAGCGTGCGCCTGCGCAGCTCTAATCTGCGTGTATCCAACAATGCCAGCAACTACAACAGCGATGGCAACGAAGTGCGCATCTTCGTCGACTTCCCGATGAATATTTTCTAAGCAGCTGTGCCCTTCTGGCGCGGTACAGAGACCAATTCGCCTTTGTACCGCGCCACACCCCACCTCTCAATTCAGACCAGAACCCGCTGGTGGCAGATTCCTGAACGCCGCCAAGGCCCGTGCTCGGCTGTCCGCCAGATCGATGATCGGAGCAGGGTAGTCGCACATCCTCCGGGAGAAGGGCGACGGGTCATGAATGTCACGCCGATCCAGCTCGCGCAACTCCGGTAGCCAGTACTTTATAAAGCGTCCCTGTGGGTCGAAGCGCTGGGATTGAGTGATCGGATTGAACAGGCGAAACCAGGGCACCGCGTCGGTTCCGGTGGAGGCGCTCCATTGCCAACCGCCATTGTTCGCCGCCAGATCGCCATCGATCAGGTGCCGCATGAAATAGCGCTCGCCTTCGCGCCAGTCGATCAACAGATTCTTGCTCAGGAACATGGCCACCACCATGCGCAGACGATTGTGCATCCAGCCGGTAGCCAGCAGTTGGCGCATGGCTGCGTCGATCAACGGAAAACCGGTGCGCCCCTGCTGCCACGCCATCAACTCATCCGGTGCATCGCGCCAGGGCACGGCTTCGGTATGCGGACGGAACGCTCGATGACGGGATACCCGCGGGAAGCCGACCAGAATGTGCTTGTAAAACTCCCGCCACAGCAGCTCATCGACCCAGGTGGTCACGCCGACGTTGCCGCTGTCGAACTCACCCTGATTGGACATCAGCGCGGCATGCAGACATTGGCGCGGCGAGAGCACCCCGGTGGTCAGATAAGGCGAGAGCTGGCTGGTACCGGGCTCGGCCGGGAGGTCGCGGCGCTCGGCATAATCGTGCAGATGATCCTCGGCAAACAGCTCAAGGCGCTGCCGCGCTACCGCTTCGCCTGCGGGCCACAGGGCGCGCAATGATTCGTCCGCAAGAGCATAGCCGGCCACGCTGGTGGGTAGTGGGTCGCTGTCGATAGTCAGGGCGGGTTGGGATTGCGGCCGGGGCAGGCAGCGGGGCGGCGCCAGCCGCAGCTGCTGCAGGCAGGCCTTGCGGAACTGGCTGAAGACCTTGAAATAGCCACCCGAGCGCGTCAGCAGAGTGCCCGGGCGAAACAGCAGTTGATCAAGACAGGCTCGAAACCCGGTCCCCTGTTCGGCCAGCCGCCTGGCCACGGCCTCATCCCGCGCGGCTTCATCGACGCCATACTCCTCATTGGCGTGTACCTGCTCGATACGGTATTGGCCACAGAGTTGGGCCAGCACCTCCGGCGCCGACGCCCAGTGGTCTGCGGTACGGATCAACAGCGGAACCTTCAGTTGCTGGAGTTCGGCGGCCAGCGCCTGCAGGTTGCGCAGCCGAAAGTCGACCTTGGCTGGCGCGTCATCATGGGCCTGCCACTGGGCGGGGCTGAGCAGGAACAGGGCGATGGTCGGCCCTTGTTCCAGTGCAGCGGTCAGGGCGGTGTTGTCGTGCACCCGCAGGTCATTGCGAAACCAGATCAGTTGCATGGGAGATTCCGTTACGTGAAGGGCTCTTTGTTCAAAGGTCATCGAGATAGGGCTGCAGATAGACCTGCCGGGACAGATACGGGTTGGGATGTTCGCGCAGATGCTGTCGGAGCAATCCCAGAGGTTCAGTCAGAGAAGCGGCTCCGTGACGATACGCCAGGATGCTGCGTGCCAACCGCTGCCGTTGGGTGCCGTCCAGCTGACGGGTGAAATAGCCGCTCAGGTGCATCAGCACATTGCAATGCAGCCCCGGCGTTGGCGGCGTGCGCAACGCTTCCATCAGTGCGTGGAAATAGTCATTGGCAAAGGGCTGCAGCGGCTGGTCTGCGCTCTGACCGAGCTGGCGACCGAGTGCGCGGTAGGCGCGGGGCGAACAGGCCATGAGCTGGTATTTGTAGCGGGAGTGGAAATCCACCAGTGCGCTGCGCGACAGCCCCGCGGCGTGCAATGCCTGCCACGCCGCATGGGCGTGGACCCGCATGAGAAAATGCACCAGCTGCGCCGGATCGGCCAATGCGCCGGCTGTTTCGATGGGCAGGTCGGGCCGCGCCAAGGCCAATGTAGTGGCGTCGATCCCATCACTGGTGTGGTTGTCCGGCGACACGATGAGCCCGTTGATTGCCGACAGGCACGCTTGCAACTGGAGCTGCGGCACCAGCTCCAGCTGCTTTTCCAGTATTTTGCAGA
The DNA here is from genome assembly GCF_024031555.1 of Pseudomonas sp. G11-1. Lineage (NCBI taxonomy): Bacteria > Pseudomonadati > Pseudomonadota > Gammaproteobacteria > Pseudomonadales > Pseudomonadaceae > Pseudomonas > Pseudomonas sp. G11-1. The sequence continues at coordinate 411,917 of NZ_QEYQ01000003.1, forward strand.
GGGAAGCATCCGGCAGACCGATGATACCCACCTTGACGGCAACAGACTCAGGCACGACAGTCTCACTCATTGTCCAAGAGCGTCAGAATGACAGCAGAGGCAGGGATCGACAATTGCCTTGCCGGCGTGCATTGTGTCCGCCCGCAGGGCTGGGGCAACACTTTTTTCTCATATGCCGGGAGGTGACATGTCTATCGGGGTAATCCTGTCGGTGTCGGCATCGGTGCTATTCGGGGGGCTGTATTACTTCTCCACCCTGTTGATGCCCCTCGATGGCGAGCAGATCTTCGGCTGGCGGATGCTGCTGACCTTTCCCTTCGTCACCCTGTTCATGTTGCTGGCCGGTTACTGGCCGCTGGCGCGGGAGTTGGCGAGGCGGATATGGCGGCGCCCGGTGCTGATTCTGGTGCAACTGCTGAGCGCCCTGCTGGTTGGCCTCCAGCTGTGGATATTCATGTGGGCTCCGGTCAATGGTCGGGCGCTGGAAGTATCGCTGGGGTATTTCCTGCTACCACTGAGCATGGTGCTGGCGGGGTATCTGGTCTTCCGCGAGCATCCCTCGCGCCTGCAGAAACTGGCCATCGTCTTCGCCGTACTGGGTGTCGGCCATGCATTGCTGCAGGCCGGTAACATTGCCTGGGAGACGCTGCTGGTGGCCCTGGGCTACCCGGCCTACTTCGTGCTGCGCCGGCTGACGGGCACCGATAACCTCGGCGGTTTCTGGTTCGACATGCTGTTGCTGCTGCCGGTCGCCGGCTGGTTCGCCTGGGCCGGTGGAACGGCGCCCTCGCTGTTCAGCGAGTTTCCTCGGCTGTATCCGCTGGTAGGCTTGCTCGGCGCCTTCAGCGCCCTGGCGCTGGTGACCTACATTCTCGCCAGCCGGCTGCTGACCTTTACCCTGTTCGGCCTGCTTGGCTACGTCGAGCCGGTGTTGCTGGTACTGGTGGCACTGTTGCTGGGCGAGAGCATTGCACCGAATGAATGGCTCACCTATGGCGCAATCTGGATAGCCGTGGGCGTGCTGGTGTTCGAGGGGCTGCGCCACGTGCAGCGCAACCGCAGGGCCCTGCGCCAAACCGCGGCCGGGAACAGCGAGCCGCGTTGAGGCAACCTTGCCGCTGCGAAACCTGACCTATACTGCTGACGAGCGCATCCGCGCCGTCAGCGTCGCCGCCCTATCCGGGCGGTAGCGGGGAGACCGGTCACAAGCCGGCCGTCCACAATGGTCAGGAGGATAGCCATGCCCTTATCCGTACCCATTTCCTATACCCGTTATCTTGATGATCACGGCCAGCCATCAGGTGAACTACCCGGCTGGGTCGATGATCCCCAACTGCTGCTCGACTTTCATCGTCAGATGACCCTGGTCCGTGCCTTCGATCAGAAATGCGTCGCTCTGCAGCGCACTGGCCAGATCGGCACCTATGCCTCGACCCTCGGCCAGGAAGCCATTGGCACTGCGCTGGGGCGGGCGATGACCGAGGCCGATGTGCTGATTCCCTATTACCGCGACACCGCCACGCAGCTGCAGCGTGGGGTCGCGATGCAGGACATCCTGGCGTACTGGGGCGGTGATGAGCGCGGCAGCGCCTGGACCGCACCCGGGGCGCTGGAAGACTTCCCCATCTGTGTACCCATTGCGACTCAGGCCTGCCATGCCTGCGGGGTGGCCTCGGCCTTCCGTATCCGCCAGCAACCACGGGTGGCGGTGACCACCTGCGGCGATGGTGCGACCAGCAAGGGCGATTTTCTGGAAAGCCTGAACCTGGCCGGTGTCTGGCAGTTGCCCGTGGTGTTCGTGGTGAACAACAACCAGTGGGCGATCTCGGTGCCGCGCAGCCTGCAGTCCGCTGCGCCGACGCTGGCGCACAAGGCATTGGCGGCGGGCATTCCCGGTGAGCAGGTGGATGGCAATGATGTGCTGGCAGTGTATGACCGCATCAGTATCGCCATCGAGCGCGCCCGGGCGGGCAAGGGGCCGACGCTGGTGGAGTGCGTAACCTACCGGCTGGGCGACCACACCACCTCGGATGATGCCAGCCGCTACCGCGACGCCGATGAGCTGAGCGAGGCCTGGAAGCACGAGCCGATCGGTCGCCTGCAGCGCTTTCTGCATGGCCAGGGGCTGTGGGACGAGGAGAAGGAGCAGCAACTGCAGCGGGACCTCGGCGAGCGGATCAATGCCGCCGTGGAGGCATTCCGCAGTTTGCCTGAGGCTGATCCGGGCGCCGCCTTTGACCACCTGTTTGCCGAGTTGCCGGAGCGCTACCGGCAACAGCGCGATGAATTGCTGATTCGGGCAGCTGCCCTGGGAGGGTCGGCCCATGACTGAACGCAAACCTGTCTGCATGGTGGAGGCGATCAACCTGGCGCTGCACCGGGCCATGGCTGACGATCCGGATGTGGTGGTGCTGGGGGAGGATGTCGGCCCCAATGGCGGTGTGTTCCGCGCCACGGTCGGTCTGCATGAGCGCTTCGGCTTTCGCCGGGTGATGGATACGCCGCTGGCCGAAACGCTGATCACCGGCATTGCCGTGGGCATGGCCGCACAGGGGCTCAAACCCGTGGCGGAAATCCAGTTCATGGGTTTCATCTACGCAGGCATGGAACATCTGGTTTCCCACGCCAGCCGCCTGCGCAGCCGCACCCGCGGCCGGTTGAGTTGCCCGATGGTCATGCGCACGCCCCACGGCGGCGGTATCCATGCACCGGAACATCACGGTGAAAGTACCGAAGCGCTGCTGGCGCACGTTCCCGGCTTGCGCGTAGTGGTGCCCTCATCGCCACGGCGGGCCTATGGTCTGCTGCTGGCTGCCATTGCCGATCCGGACCCGGTGATCTTTCTTGAGCCGTCGCGGCTGTACCGCTCGGTGCAGCAAGTGGTGGAGGACGATGGCCAGGCGTTGCCGCTGGATACCTGCTTTACCCTGCGCGAGGGCAAGGATCTGACCCTGGTCAGCTGGGGCGCAGCGCTGAAGGAAACCCTGGAAGCGGCCAGTCGGCTGGCCGAGGAGGGCATCGATTGCGAAGTGATCGACGTGGCCACGCTCAAACCATTGGACGGCGACACCATCCTCGCCTCGGTCGGCAAGACCGGGCGCTGCATCATCGTGCATGAGGCGGCGCGCAGTTACGGGCCCGGCGCGGAAATCGCCGCGCTGGTGCAGGAGCAACTGTTCTACAGCCTGCATGCGCCGGTGCAGCGTGTCACCGGGTTCGATTGCGTGATTCCCTATGCCCGGCAGGAAATGGCCTACCTGCCGGATGTGGACAGTATCTGTGAGGCCGGCCGTCAGACCATGCGGGGGAATGATCAATGAAACAGTTCAAATTGCCGGATCTGGGTGAGGGCCTGCAGGAGGCGGAAATTGTCGAATGGCACGTCAAGGCCGGGGATGAGGTGGCGGTGGATCAACTGCTGGTCTCGGTGGAAACCGCCAAGGCCATCGTCGAGGTGCCATCGCCCCAGGCCGGGGTGATCAGCCGTTGTTTCGGTGCGTCGGGTGATCTGCTGCATGTGGGCGAGCCGTTGGTGGAATTCGAAGGCGAGGGCGAGGACAGCGGTACCGTGGTCGGTAACCTGGGCCATGCCAGCGGTACCAGCGATCTGGCGGCGGATGATTTCATCATCGGCGCTGCGCCCTCCAGCCGCGATGCTCGCCCGTTGCCGGTAATGCCGGCGGCCCGCGAGCTGGCCAGGCGCCTCGGTGTGGAGCTGGGCCAGCTCGAAGGCAGCGGGCCTGGCGGGTTGGTCACGGTGGCCGATGTGCAGGCCGCCGACACCCAGCCCACAGCGGGTGAAGCGCTACGCAGCGTGCGCCGGACCATGGCCAAGAACATGTCCCGCGCCCATGCCGAAGTGGTCCCGGTCACCATCGTTGAGGATGCCGATCTGCATCAATGGGACGCTGGCGCGCGTGACCCGATGGTGCGCCTGGCACGAGCCATTGCCCGTGCCTGCCAGGCAGAGCCGGCGCTGAACGTCGGCTTTGACGGCGCACGTCTGAGCATTACCCGTCATCAGCACATCGACCTCGGTGTGGCGGTGGATACCCCCGACGGGCTGTTCGTGCCGGTGTTGCGTGATGTTGGCAACCGTGACGCGGAGGACTTGCGTCAGGGGTTGGCGCGGCTGCGCGCGGACGTGCTGAACCGCTCGATTCCGCCGCGCGAACTGATGGGCGCGACCATCACCCTGTCCAACTACGGCACCCTGTTCGGCCGTTATGCCAGCCCGGTGATCATGCCGCCGCAGGTGGCGATCATCGGTGCCGGGGTGATCAGGGAGCAGGCCGTGGCACATCAGGGGCAGGTGGCGGTGCACCCGATCCTGCCGGTATCACTGACGGTGGATCATCGCGCGGTTACCGGTGGCGAAGCGGCGCGTTTTCTCAAGGCGCTGGTGGAGGATCTGCAGGCGGCCGAATGACCGCCTCGTCAGAGCGCATGGATGCGATCGCGCCCGGACGCCTTGGCGTGATACATGCGCTGGTCGGCCAGCTCCAGCAACTGCTGGGGCAGGTCGATGTGGTCGAAATAGCGCTCGGCCAGACCGATACTGGCGGTCAGCGGCAGGCCGTCCGGTCGCTGGCCCAGCCCGCTGCTGCGTAGTCGCTCCATGGCCTGGCGGGCACGGGTCATATCGGTATCGGGCATGATCAGCAGAAACTCCTCGCCGCCCCAGCGCACCAGGCTGTCTGAGCTGCGCATGCAGTTCTGGATGTGCTGGCTGGCGCTGCGTAACGCCTGATCGCCCATGGCATGACCGAAAAGGTCGTTGATCTCCTTGAAGCGGTCCAGGTCGATGAATGCCAGGGACAGGGCGCTGTTGTTGCGCTGGCTGGTGTGCCACTGCATCTGCAGGATTTCCTCCCCACTGCCACGGCTGAACACCCCGGTCAGGTCATCCCGGATTGCCTGGCGCAGCAGCGCCATCATGAACGCCAGCTGGCTCATGCAGGCCAGCCCGGTGACACCGGCAATCAGGATCAGCAGCCAGAAAGCGCCGACGAAGGAGGGCCAGTTCAAGGTTGACCAATTCAGATAACCGGCGATGCCCTGGGCCAGTAACAGCACCATGGCGACCAGCAGGTTCTCCAGCAACGTCAGTGGGAACAGCGCCAGACCAGCCATCAGCACAAAGGGCAGAAAGGCGTAACCGGCGGCGACCGCCGCGGGCATGTCCACCAGTTGGTAGTGCGCCAGCAAGGTGTGTGAGCTGATATAGAACAGCGTCGGAATGGCGAACAGGATGAACATGGCCAGATAGGCATCGGCCATCCGGCCCCGCTCACGGTAGAACAGCAGCAGGCAGAAGAACGCCACGCACACCAGCAATCGCAACGCCAACAATTGGGCCCACAGGGGATTGGGGAAGGCGAGCACATCGACGATGCCCCATAGCGGTGTGAGCAGCGCGAACAACAACGCGAACAGGCGTACCCGGTCCACGATCAGGTGCGCCCGCTGGCGGCTGACCAGCAGCGGGTGGCGGAGCGGCGTCAGTAGTTTCACGCGCTCATGGGGCTCCAGCTCGGCAGGAAGAAGGGAGCTGAGTCGCTGGCAGAACAGGTCAACGAGGGCAGACATGGGGACTCGTTTGATGTTGTTATGATGGCATGGGGCCAGATTAGCCTGGGGCTTCTTACCAGCAACTGATGCAGATCAAACAATCCGGAAAAATTGACCGCGCCCAAGGAATGGACTTACGGATTCATCTACACTGGCATGGCCCGGTCACGCATGACCGCCGCTCGGCTGATTATCTCGAACGCAGACTCACCGGGCTTTCATTGACGAGAAAGGAACTGCTGCTGGTGCGCAAACGGCTGACGACATCCTGTATCTGGCTTGGCCTGTTTGCCATGCTGATGATTCATGTCGGCCCGCTGTATTCCGCGCTGCAAATGGCCCAGGCCAGCGTGGCGCCGCAGGAGCAGCATGTTCATGCGGGCCATGGCGAGCCGGATGCCGGCGGCCATGGCCACCACCGGCAGAGTCCCGGCGAGCCAGCCTGGCTAGCCGCTCTGGAGCTGTGTGGCTACTGCGAGCTGCTGACCCTCAACCCGCCGCTGAGCCTGTCCGTCGACCTTGTTCTGCCCCGGCATGAACCGGAGCGGTTTGCGTCACTGCCTACCGCCCCGTTGTTGCCGATGCTGCGACATGGTGGCAGTCATGCCCGGGCCCCACCTGGCTATTTTCACAGCTGAACGCCGTTGCCGCGCGCTGTCGCGGCGCTGTTGAATATTGAAGTGGAAATTGCCATGTCCCGAAATATGTGTGACCGGCAGGCGCGTGCGCGTCTGCCCGGAATCTTTGCCGTGCAACCCGCGCGCCTGCATTGGCAGGCCGCCCATGCGGCGCTACTCGTACTGCTCGCCGGTGGCGCCCTGGCCGACGAACATCATCACGCGCACTCACTGGAGCACCTGTCGCTGCCGCCTCGGGTGATCACCGCCGTGCAGCAGGATTCACCACTGACCATCATCACCAACCCCAAGGAAGCGCGTCAGCCGATCCCGGCGAGCGACGGCGCCGACTACCTGAAGACCATTCCCGGTTTCTCGGCCGTCCGCAGCGGTGGCAGCAACAGTGATCCGGTATTGCGTGGCATGTTCGGATCGCGGCTGAAGCTGCTGACCAACGGCGGCGAGATGCTCGGTGCCTGCCCTTCGCGCATGGACGCCCCGTCTTCCTACATCGCGCCGCAGAACTTCGATCAGCTGACCGTGATCAAGGGACCACAGACCGTGGCCTGGGGACCGGGCGCGTCAGCCGGCACCATTCTGTTTGATCGCCTGCCGGAAAGCTTCGATGAACCGGGCAGCCGGCTGGATGCCACCGTGGTAGGCGGCTCCAATACCCGCCGCGATATGCAAGTGGACGGTGCCATCGGCAGCCGCGACGGCTATCTGCGGCTGAGCGGTAACCGTTCCCGGTCCGGGGATTACAAGGACGGCAATGGCGATCGTGTGCCGTCGCGCTGGAACAAATGGAACACCGACCTGGCCCTGGGCTGGACACCGGATGACGATACCCTGCTGGAGCTGAGCGTTGGTGCCGGTGATGGCGAGGCGCGCTACGCTGGGCGCGGCATGGATGGCTCGCAGTTCGAGCGGGAAAGTCTGGGCCTGCGCTTCGAAAGGCAATTCCACGGCGGTGCGCTGCAGGAGCTGGAAGCGCGGGTGTATTACAACTATGCCGACCATGTAATGGACAACTACAGTCTGCGGGTGCCCTCGGGGATGATGATGCCGCACCCGATGGCGTCCAATGTCGACCGCCGCACCCTGGGCATGCGGCTGGCCTCGACCTGGGTCTGGGATGAACTGGAGTTGCTGGCCGGTGCCGACGCCCAGCGCAACACCCATCGCACCCGCAACGGCATGGGCATCGACACCTATCGTCAGCAGCCCTGGGTCAAGGACGCCAGCTTCAGCCAGATTGGCCTGTTCTCCGAGCTGACCTGGTCCCGGCAGGATGATCAGCGGCTGATCGGCGGTATGCGGTTGGATCAGCATCACGTCGAGGACTCCCGGGCCACTGTCAGCGGTGGCATGCACGGCGGCGGGCACGCCATGCCCAACCCTACTGCCGGCGATACCCGCCGGGAAACTTTGCCCAGTGCTTTCCTGCGCCTGGAGCAGGATCTGTCCAGCCTGCCGGCCACCGCCTATGTGGGCATTGGCCATGTGCAGCGCTTCCCGGATTATTGGGAGCTGTTCTCGCCCAACCAATCGCTTGGTGCGGTCAACGCCTTTGACGGTATTGATCCCGAGCGCACCACGCAGCTGGATGTCGGACTGCAGTACAAGCGCGAGGGGATGGAGGCCTGGATCTCCGGTTATGCCGGGGTGGTTGATGACTTTATCCTGTTTGATTACACCGGCATGGGCAGTAACGCGGAAAATATCGATGCCCAGATCATGGGTGCCGAAACGGGTGTTGCGCTGGATATAACGGATAACTGGCAAGCGGAAACCAGCCTGGCCTGGGCCTGGGGGCGCAATCGCAGCGACGGCGAAGCCCTGCCGCAGATGCCGCCACTGGATGCACGCGTCAATCTGACCTATGCCCGGGACAACTGGAGTGCTGGTGCCCTGTGGCGGGTGGTGGCGGCGCAGAGCCGCACTGCTGATGGCAAGGGTAACGTCACCAGTCGCGACTTTGGTGATTCGTCCGGTTTCGGCGTGTTGTCGATCAACGCGGCCTATCGCTTCAGTGCTGAAATAACGGGCAGTGTCGGGGTAGATAACCTGCTGGACAAGGCTTACGCCGAACATCTCAATCTGGCTGGCAACGGCAGTTTCGGCTTCCCGGCCGATACCCGGATCAACGAGCCGGGTCGGACGCTGTGGGCGAAGCTGGATTTCAGCTTCTGAGGTAACTCTGAGGGGCTGCCTGCAGCCCCTTATGTCGGACACTCCACAACCCTGGGAGGGACGAGCACCAGCTCGTCCATGGTGCTGGCGGGCGGTTTTGTGCGTGCCGGCTGGCTCCTTTCATCGAGTCCGATCGCGGCCCGTGGGCTCGACGTTCCCAGGAGCTCGACCCGTCCAGGTCAGTAGAACACCACCAACAACGCTGCACCCAGGATCAGCCGGTAGATCACGAACGGCTGCATGCCGATGCGCTTGATGAATACCAGGAAGTAGTGGATACAGAGGAAAGCGCTGATCGCCGAGACCAGGACGCCCAGGGCCATGGCCCCCCATTCCACCGGCACCTGGGCTTCGACCAGATCCTTGGTCTTGAGCAGGCAGGCCAGCAGGATCACGGGGATCGACAGCAGGAAGGAGAAGCGCGAGGCTGCTTCCCGGTTCAACCCCATCATCAATGCTGCGGTAATGGTGATGCCGGCCCGCGAGGTGCCGGGAAACAGTGCCAGCGCCTGGGCGCAGCCAATGATCAGCACATCCTTCCAGGTCATCTGACTCTCGGTGCGGCTGCCCCGAAAACGCCAGTCGGCCCAGCCCAGCAGCAGGCCGAAGAAAACCAGCCCCAAAGCCAGATAGAAAGGAGAGCGCAGGTATAGCTCAATGTCATCTTTGAACGCCAGCCCAGCGAGCCCCACTGGAATAGTGGCAAACAGCACCCCCCAGGCCAGGCGCGCATCGTCATTGGGCTTGCGAGTCACCAGCGACTGCGTCCAACTGGTAGTCATGCCGATCAGGTCGCGGCGAAAATACAGCAGCACCGCAAACAGGCTGCCGAAGTGCAATGCCACGTCGAACGCCAGCCCCTGATCCGGCCAGCCGGTAAGGACCGGGACCAGGATCAGGTGGGCAGAGCTGGATACAGGTAGAAACTCAGTGAGACCCTGGAGCAGGGCGAGAACGACAACTTGCAACCAATCCATAGCGGATACGCGCTCCTGATAGGAAGAGTGGGGTTCAGTGGAGCGCGCCAGTAAACCATGATCGGAACGCCAGCGCGAGTGTCTTGCTTAGCCGTTATTGCTCCGGTAGATAGCGGAGCAGCAACGCCATACTCACATCCAGCCCGAGTGGTTTCGGAATGCGTACGATATGCCCGGTACCCGGCGCCACGTCCGCTGGTTCCCCGCGTCGATCCAGCAGCGAATTCAAAGTGAAGCTATGATTACCCGAAGGCGTCATTAGTTCCAGGCGGTCGCCGACGGCAAAGCGGTTTTTCACCTCGATGCTCAGCCATTCGCCCAGATCTTCCAGCACTTCGCCGACAAACTGATGGCGCGACATGCGCGAGTTGCCCTGCTCGTAGTTCTGGTACACCCCCGGTGGGTGGCGGCGATAGAAACCTTCGGTGTAGCCACGGTTGGCCAGGCTTTCCAGATCATCCATCAGCGCCATGTCGAAGGGGCGACCTGCCACCGCATCATCGATTGCCTGGCGATAGGTCTGCACGGTACGCGCAACATAGAAGTGCGACTTGGTACGGCCTTCGATCTTCAGCGAGTGCATCCCCATATCGACGAAGCGCTGCACATGCTGCACCGCGCGCAGGTCTTTGGAATTCATGATGTAGGTGCCGTGCTCATCCTCCTCGATGGCCATCTGTTCGTCCGGCTTGTCGCTCTGGTTGAGCAGATACACCGGCTGCGGCTGCACCTCCTGTGGCTCCCTGGCCGGAGCGACAGCCTCGACATTGCCCTCGGCCGTTTCCTGCGCTGGCTGCAGGTCGTATTTCCAGCGGCAGGCATTGGTACAGGCGCCCTGGTTGGCATCGCGGTGATTGAAATAGCCGGATAGCAGGCAGCGCCCGGAATAGGCGATGCACAGCGCACCGTGCACGAATACCTCCAGCTCCATGTCCGAACAGTGCTGACGGATCTGCTCCAGCTCATCCAGTGACAGCTCGCGGGACAGAATCACCCGCTCCAGCCCCTGCTGCTGCCAGAACTTCACCGTCGCCCAGTTGGTGGCATTGGCCTGCACCGACAGGTGCACCGGCATCTGCGGCCAGCGTTCACGCACCAGCATGATCAGCCCGGGATCGGACATGATCAGCGCATCCGGGCCCATGGCGATGATCTCTTGCAGATCCCGGACATAGGTGGCCACCTTGCTGTTGTGCGCGGCGATATTGCTCGCCAGATAGAATTTCTTGCCCTGGGCATGCGCCTCGGCAATCGCCTCGGCGAGCACGGCCGGGTTGTGGAAATCGTTTTCACGTACGCGCAGGCTGTAACGCGGCTGACCGGCATAGACCGCATCGGCGCCATAGGCGAAGGCGTAACGCATGGCCTTGAGGGTGCCGGCCGGGGCCAGCAGTTCAGGGGCGTGGGGCATGGGATGATCCTGTTTACAAGACAAGAGGGGCGGGAAGGATATCCTCATGGCTTGGGTGGGACATTGATCAGGATCAGGAATGGGGCGGTGGTCAAAAAACAAAACCCCCAGCTCTTCCGAGCCGGGGGCTTGTTGTCTACTGCTTAGCTTGCCGCAGGTTTACACCTTGCTGGCCATCTCCGGCACCGCTTCAAACAGGTCAGCAACCAGACCGTAGTCCGCGACCTGGAAGATCGGCGCTTCCTCGTCCTTGTTGATCGCAACAATGACT
>NZ_QEYQ01000004.1:0-314070 GCF_024031555.1 Pseudomonas sp. G11-1
GTGCTGCAGATAGGCCAGCCGGGGGACCAGGGTGATGCGATAGCGGGTCAGGCGTTTGCCGGATTCGCCCTGGGCGACGCTGTGGATCAGGCCGTGCACGCCCTGGTCCGGCCCGGCGTAACTGAGAAATGCCGGCTGATGTAATAACCCTTCGATATCCAGGTCCGGCCGTTCGCTGACCAGGTCCAGTTCGAAGCAATAAGGCTGGCTGATGGCTTCGGTGCCCTGGAAGGCCAGCACCTTGAAGTCATGTTCCAGGCGCGGAATGGCGAGGCTGAAGTGCGCGGTATTGGCCGGGGCGAACATCCTGTATTCCCTTGTCTGACGAACAAAGTCGCCGTTATATCAGACCGCAGCCGTCAAGGCCGCCCTTGGGAAACAGGGTTGTGAGTCAGTTGGCAAAATACTGGCAAGCTATCGGAAAATCTCTTCGCGCAGTCAAAAACCAGCGCTACGCAGCTATTGGGTGGCTACGGTAAACCAGGCTGGCCGGATATTCAGGCCAGCCTAACGCAGCAACCTCTCCACCGCCTTCGAGGAGGCCACCATGCCAAAGGTCGCGGTGACCATGGTCACGGAACCGAAGCCGCCGGAACAATCCAGCTTCACGCCCTCCCCGACAAAGGTCTTCTGCTGGCATACCGAGCCGTCCGGCTTGGGGTAGCGCAGTTGTTCGGTGGAATAGACGCAGGGCACGCCGAAGCTGCGCTTGCTGTCGGCCCGGGGGAAGTTGTGATCGCGCCGCAGCAGCGAGCGGGCCTTGGCTGCCAGTGGATCATTCACGGTTTTCGACAGGTCCGCGACCTTGATCATGGTCGGATCGATCTGGCCACCAGCGCCGCCGGTGGTAACGATGCCGATCTTGCGCCGCCGGCACCAGGCGATCAGCGCGACCTTGGACGCCACACTGTCGATGCAATCCACTACGCAATCGATGTCATCGGTAATGTATTCAGCAAGGGTATCCGGCGTCACAAAGCCCATGATCGGGCGCACCTCGCAGGCCGGGTTGATGGCCTGCAAACGCTCCGCCATCACCTCGACCTTCAACCGGCCGATATTGCCTTTCATGGCGGGCAGCTGGCGATTGGTGTTGGTGACGCAGATGTCATCCATATCGATCAACGTGATGCGGCCCAGCCCGGTACGCGCCAGCGCTTCGGCGGCCCAACTGCCGACACCACCGATGCCGACCACCGCCACATGGCTGGCCTGCAGGCGAGCCAACGCCTCGGTACCATACAGCCGCGCTATACCGCCGAAACGGGGATCATCAATCGCCATGTACACCTCGCACAAATGAGACCGCGCAGTATAACGCATGGCCATAGTGGATATCCGCAGCTGGTCAATAAATCACCAGTTCCCGCAAGACCATCGTGAATGCGGCCTCGCTCCTTCTATCACAGGGTTATCCACAGATTCATCCACGCTAATTGTGCACAAGCTGGATGATCCTCCCGCGCCGCTGTGGGACAATCATCCGCTTGCCCGAGAGACCCAGCCATGTCAACCAGACCAAACCAGCGTCGCCCGCAGAAAACCGGCCTGCATCCGCGTAATCGCCACCAGGGCCATTACGATCTGGATGCGCTGGTCCGTACCTGCCCGGCGCTGAAGCCCCATATCATCAGGGCTGCGGATGGTTCATCCACGGTGGACTTCGCCGATACCCGAGCAGTGACGGTATTGAACAGCGCCTTGCTGCTGCATCAGTACGGCGTTCGCGACTGGACTATTCCCGATGGCTATCTCTGCCCGCCCGTGCCCGGCCGCGCCGACTATATTCACGCCCTGGCGGACTTGCTGGGTGAAAGTCATGACGGCAACATACCCACAGGCGAGCGACTCATGGGCCTGGACATCGGTACCGGCGCCAATCTGATCTATCCACTGCTCGGCCGGGTGGAATACCGCTGGCGCTTCGTCGGCGCTGATATCGATCCCCAGGCACTCGATAATGCGGCGCATATTCTGGCAGCCAATCCAGGGCTGGCGGCGGGTATCCAGTTGCGCCGCCAGACCGTGCCATCCCGGATATTCACCGGGCTGGTCGGCGCCGATGAGCAGTTTGACTTTACCCTGTGCAATCCGCCCTTCCATGGCAGTCAGGCCGAGGCCAGTGCCAGTAGCCAACGCAAATGGCGCAACCTCGGCAAGGACCGCTCCGGCAGGCAGCCGGCACTGAATTTCGGCGGCCAGGCCAACGAGTTGATGTGCGACGGTGGCGAGGCCGGGTTCCTGGCTCGCATGATCGATGAAAGTGCCGCCCTGGCCGGTCAGGTGTTCTGGTTCACCAGCCTGGTTTCCAAGGCTGCCAACCTGCCGGCGCTGCAGCAGCAGCTCGCCGCTTTACCTACCACGAACGTTCGCGTCATCCCCATGGCGCAAGGGCAAAAACACAGCCGATTGCTCGCCTGGACCTTCCTCGATAAGAAACAGCGACGCGCCTGGCGCAAAGCCCGCTGGGCTGAATCCACCGTCATCTGAGCTTTCCACCGCAGCCAAGCCGCACGTTTTTGTTGAACAGCCCCCACCCCCGGCGGTCAGAATCTCTGTACACACTGTGATTGCAACAGCCTCACACTGGTCGATTACAGCGCATTGGCAGCGCAATGCTCATGGCCCGGACCGGTCCAGCCAGTAAGAAAGCACAGTTCGTTTTCCGCAACCATTGTTGACGCAATGCATTCAATCTGGAGTCGGAACCATGTCAAATCACGCTCTGTTACACGTCCCCAAACATCTGATTGCCATCGCGACCATCGGCGCTGCAGCAGCGCTGGTTGGTTGTGCCAGCACCCCACCGCCAACCAGCCAGCTTGCCACCGCGCAGCAGGCGCTCAATGCCGCCGATACCGCGGAAAGCGCCCGCTACGCCCCGGTGGAGTTGCGCAAGGCACGGGAAAAGATGCTCCAGGCCGAACAGGCCAATGTGGCCGAAGAGTATGAGCGCGCTCGCTATCTTGCCGAACAAGCCGAATGGGATGCCCGCGTTGCTGAACGCAAGGCCCGCGCGGAAAAGGCGTTGAAGGTCGTGGGAGAAGCCGAACGGGGCACCCAGGAACTGCGCGAAGAAACCCTGCGCGGCCTGCAGTGATTGCGGCCACCCTATCCAATTGCAAGGAGAAGATCCCATGCGTACTCAACTGACCATCCCTGCCTGCCTGGCTATGGGGCTGCTGTTGACGGCCTGTGCTTCCAATGAACTCAACCCCAATCTGGAACAGGCAAGACTGGACGTGACCGAGCTGCAGAATCATCCACAGTCACGGCAGCTCGCCGCCGTCGAAACCGAAGATGCGCGCGACGCACTCGGCCGCGCCGAGCTCGCCCAGAAGGAAGGTGCCGAGCCCCACGAAATCGACCACCTGGCCTACCTGACCGAGCGGCGGGTCGAGCTGGCACGCCAGACCATAGCGTTGCGTTCAGCCGAACAAGAACTCGAAGGAGTATCCGAGAAACGGGCCCGCACCCGCCTGGAGGCGCGCGATGCGCAGATCCGCAAGTTGCAGGAAGAGCTGAACGCCAAACAGACCGACCGTGGTTCGGTGGTGACCTTCAGCAACGTCTTGTTCGATCTGGACAAGTCCGAGTTGAAACCGGCAGCCAACTCCAGTGTGCGCAAGCTCGCGCAATTCCTGCAGGAAAACGAGCAACGCAAGGTGCTGATCGAAGGCTTCACTGACAGCACCGGCCCCGATGCCTACAACCTGACATTGTCCCAGGCCAGAGCAGACTCGGTACGCCGCGCACTGGTGCAGGAGGGCGTCGATGCCAGCCGTATCCAGACCGTGGGGCTGGGTGAGGCTCACCCGGTATCGGACAACAACACGCCGGCTTCCCGGGCGATGAACCGCCGGGTTGAAGTCACCATTTCCCATGACGCGCAACAAGTGCCCGCGCGTTGACATCCATCGGGGGCCGCGTTCGGTAATTGACCGACGCGAGCTGCCCTGCTCTTCAATCAGAGGACTCCTACCATGCTTCACCTGACCACACCCAAGAATGTAGAAGGCGCAGAGCGCGCCGCCTCGATCATCGGTGGCCTCGCGCTGCTGGGCAATGGCTTGCGCACCGGCGGCCTGAGTGGCGTGCTGCAGATGGCCCTGGGCGGTATGGCCATTTTCCGTGGCGCCACTGGCCACTGCGAACTCAAGCGCATACTGGACGAGAACAAGCACGATTCGGCCAATATCCAGCGCTACAGTCACATGCCCCTGGATTCGGAAACCCACAGCCCGGACTTCCGCAGCCAGACCGCCCTGCCGGACAGCACACCGATGGGCCACGAAACCCATCCGGCCAAGCCGTAGCCCGGGTCCGCGACTGACACGAGAGCGTGGTGCTACTCAACTCTGCTATCATGACGGCCGATTTCAGACCCGGCCAGCGACCATGACCACCACGCTCTCCCCTACCCTTGCCCTCGCCTGCGAGCTGATTGCCCGCGATTCCACCACCCCGGACGATGCCGGTTGCCAGCAACTGATGGGCGATCGTCTGGCCGCCTGTGGTTTCACCCTGGAGTCCCTGCGTTTCGGTGAGGTAGACAATCTCTGGGCACGCCGCGGCAGCCAATCGCCAGTGCTCTGCTTCGCCGGCCATACCGATGTGGTACCCAGCGGCCCGCTGGAGCAATGGGATAATCCGCCCTTCGAGCCAATCATCCGCGATGGCATGCTGTATGGGCGTGGCGCAGCGGATATGAAAGGCAGCCTGGCGGCGATGGTGGTGGCTGTGGAACGCTTTGTCGCCGCCCACCCCGACCACCGCGGCTCGATTGCCTTCCTGATCACCAGCGATGAAGAAGGCCCAGCGACCGAGGGCACCGTCAAGGTGGTACAGACTCTGGTCGACCGGGACGAAAAGGTGGACTGGTGCATCGTCGGCGAGCCTTCCAGCACTGAGCAGGTGGGTGACGTGGTCAAGAATGGCCGCCGTGGCTCGTTGAACGCCCGCCTGTTGATCAAGGGCAAACAGGGCCATGTCGCCTATCCACATCTGGCACGCAACCCCATCCACCTGGCCGCACCGGCTTTGGCAGAGCTCGCAGCCGAGACCTGGGATCAGGGCAACGCCTTCTTTCCGCCTACCAGTTTCCAGATTTCCAATATCCACTCCGGCACGGGTGCCACCAATGTGGTACCGGGCGAGCTGGAAGCGCTGATCAACTTCCGCTTCTCCACCGAGTCCACGGTAGCCGGGCTGCAGCAACGGGTCGTCGACATTCTCGACCGCCACGGCCTGGACCACGAGCTGGAATGGACCCTGTCCGGCCAGCCCTTTCTTACCGAACCCGGCGAATTGCTGGATGGTGTGGCTGCGGCAATCCGCCAGATCACCGGCCGTGAAACCCAGCCATCCACCTCTGGCGGAACGTCCGATGGGCGCTTCATTGCCACCATGGGTACCCAGGTGGTCGAACTCGGGCCGGTGAATGCGACCATTCACCAGTTGAACGAACATATCAACGCGGCTGATCTGGAAACGCTTACCGATATCTACCAGGCCACCCTGCAAGAGCTGCTCAGCTGATGCTGCAACTCATCTGCCCCCACTGCCACGAGGCGCTGCAGGTTACGGATCGCACCTGGGCCTGCGGTAATGGTCACAGTTACGACCAGGCCCGCCAGGGTTATCTCAATCTGTTGCTGGTGCAGCACAAGAACAGCCGTCAACCCGGTGACACCCCGGCCATGCTCGGTTGCCGCCAAGCCTTCCTCGACGGCGGTCATTACCAGCCGGTCAGCGACGAGATCAACCGGCTGTTCAGTGAGCAGGCACCTGCCGCCGTGCTGGATATGGGTTGCGGCGAAGGTTATTACACCGATCGTCTGGCCCGCGCCCTGCCGCAGGCCGGCTGCGCCGGGCTGGATATCAGCAAGGACGCGGTGATCAAGGCCTGTCGACGCAATCGCGACATCCAGTGGCTGGTGGGCTCCAGCGCCCGTCTGCCGGTGGCCGACGCCAGCCTGGATGCCGCGCTGTGTGTATTCAGCCCCTGGTCCTGGGATGAATGCCTGCGGGTGCTACGGCCCGGCGGCCACCTCCTGTTGGTCGGCCCCCATGCCGATCATCTGCTGGCCCTGCGTGAAAAGCTGTACGACAGCATTCACCCCACCCCGGAGCTGATCAAGGTCTTGCCCGAGGGGCTGGAGATCGTCAATGACCAGGTCCTGCGCTATGCTCTGGATCTGGACCCCACCGCTCTGGATAACCTGATCGGCATGACGCCCCACGGCTTTCGCAGCCGCCCTGATCGCCAGCAGGCATTGCGCGACAGTGGCGTTGCCGGATTGGAAGTCGCCATGCGCATGGTCATGTTGCAACGTCACTGAGAGGAATTTGCGTGCGCCAACCGGATATCGAGATCTATCTGAAGGAAGAGTTTCTGGAGGAGCTGGGCACCTGGCTGGAGCAGCAGGTCGGCCGCCTCGACCTGGGCCCCTGGTCCGGCACCACTCGCCGTGGCACCCTGCATGGCGACGCTGCGATTCCACTGATGATAGTGCGCAAGGCGGCCGGCAAATGGGCGAGCATCTGGTTCGAGAGCGATCGCACTCCCTGGGCCACCGACCTCGAGTGCGCCCGCGCCATAGCTCACGGGCTCAACCGGGAAGTACGTTGCTCCATCGGCGGCTGGGAAGAGCAACATGGCGAAGCGGATGCCGACCGCTGGTACAAGGTAACCGTCGCTGGTGAAGAGGAATTCACCTGGGCGCTCAAGCCCTGAGCGCAGCGTCTGCCCAGATCAATTGCAGAGGAGCCCGCCCATGAGCGAACCCATGACCCTGGCCTGCCCACATTGCCATCGCCGCAACCGTCTGCCTGCCGAACGGCTTGATCAGGCGCCCCGCTGCGGAGCCTGCAAGGAAGCGCTGTTCAGCGGCGCCCCGGTAGATCTGGGTGGCGCCAATTTCAATGCCCATGCCAATGCCGATCTGCCCCTGGTAGTGGACTTCTGGGCCAGTTGGTGTGGGCCCTGCCAGCAATTCGCACCGGTGTTCGCCCAGGCCGCAGGCAATATCGAACCCCGCGCCCGCCTGGCCAAGGTCGACACCGAAGCTGCCCAGGAGCTGGCGGCACGCTTCGCTATTCGCAGCATCCCGACATTGCTGATCATGCACCGTGGCAAGGAAGTGGCCCGCCTCAATGGCGCGCTGCCGCCGTCGGATTTTCAGCGCTGGCTGGATGGCAATCTGCCAAGCGCCTGATTACGCGGAATCAGCGAGTGAGAGCCTGGGCTGAGCCCACCAGTAATTCCAGGTCATGGCCTTCGGGCACGCCACAGGGATGGGCATTGAAGCTGCGCGCCAGCCCAGCCAGCGCCGGGGAAAAATAGACTGTGACCTGACACTGCAGGCCATCGAGACGGTGACGGCTGAAAACAGCTGCACCCGGTGGAGCTTCGGCCGGATGCAGCTGCCGGAAGGCGTCTTCGATATCGCTCAGCGGGACAGTAGCCAACAGGCCGTCGCCCAGCGCCAGACAATACCAGGACGATCTCGCCTCGGCGACGTTCAAAGGGCGGCTACATCCTCTGCCTGCAAGCCCTTCTGCCCCTGAGTGACATCGAACTCCACCTTCTGGCCTTCGACCAGAGTGCGGTGCCCTTCGCCGCGAATGGCACGGAAGTGCACAAACACATCCGGCCCCGAGTCACGCTGAATGAAGCCAAAACCCTTGGCATCGTTGAACCACTTAACCGTACCGGTTTGCCGATCAGACATTCCCACAATCTCCACATCACCAATGACCCACCACCCGGGAAGTCCGGAGTGGCGATAACGACACTCCGTTCAACCTTGATTCGGTAGCTGGTGCGAACCTGACGCGGCGTCGCTCCCATGAAGGGACTCGCCGTACAACCGGACGCGCCCCAGTTTGGAATACTGTTTATAGAGGCCGTGACTCGATTCTAGCCAAACATGACCGACCTGCAAGGGAGATTGTGCTACGGGGAACGTACGATATCGGCCTGCCGCTTGTTGAGGTTCTCCACCTGACCGATACCGATCTGATAGGCCCAGCGCGAATCGGCATTAACCTGCAATGGGTCTTCCTCAGCCTCGGCTGCAGTGTAGTTGTCGATCACCAGCCAGTAGCGCCCCTCGATGTCATGCAGCGAAGCCATCAGCTCGGCGCCGGCCCAGGTGGTTACCTGCATCCGCAGCATGGGCTCGGCCAAGGCGATATCTTCACGCAGCGCCACGTTTTGCGCCGTCAGGTTGATCAGCGCCAATACCATACTGTTGATCCAGCGCTCGTTGCCGCTCTGCTGATCAGCTTCCAGGCCGACCATGCGCAGGTTGTAATCCCCCTCAGCGCGCTTGTCGAGCTCCAGGGTTTCGCCGTCGGCATGAGTCCAGCGGGCCGTCGCGACCTGCTGCATGGGAATATCGACGACCTTCAGCGCCAGCCAATCGAGCGGGCTGACCGAGATGCTCAGCGGCCGGTTGAGCAGCAGCACCTGATCATTGTCAATGAAACGCACCAGTTGCCCGTTGCCCACCCGGTCGCCATAGATCACTCCGAAATCCAGCTCCGGGGTGTGCAGGTCGACCTGCAGCGCTTCGCTGTCCGCAGCCACCTCCAGCCCCAGACGCGCGTGATGCTCGGGATTGCTGGTCTTTTCCTCGACTACCCGGGCGCCGCGCAGAGCGTGCAGCAACGCCGCCAGGCGTTCTTGCTGGACCGGGAAGCCGGCGTGGCTGACGACACCCCAGGTGTCATCATGCCGTGCCAGCTCGACCCGCCCTTCGCCCCGCGTCAGGCTGATACGCTCCAGCGCGGGCAACTGCTTCTCCTGCATCGGCGACAGCAGATCGCGGCTGGACAGGTCGGCGACCCGGTCCTGACCGCGCATATTCAGCGCCAGCGCCACCAGTATCGCTGTGAGTACCACCGTGAAGATCAAAGGTTTGTTACGCATGACTATCCTCCTCAGACCGCGCGACGGCGCGCGCGGCCAACCAGCCACCACAGCAGCACACCAAGAGTCAGCAGAGCCGGTACCAAGGCGACATTGATCATCTTGAGCTGATTGCCCAGGCGTTCGATATCTGCGTTCAACTCATAGCGCACGTCGCGCAGCTGCTTGCGGATCGCCAGCTTCTCATCGAGAAAACCCTGGATCGCCTGCTCCTGCTCAGCACTCAGCTCGGTCAACTGCGATGGGTCTTGACCCTGCTGCAGCTCACGCAGGCGCTGCTCGGTCTGTTCCAGCTGCTGTTGCAGGCGCTGCTCGCTGGCGCGGTAGCGGCGCTCGGCCTTGCGCTGCAGATCCTCCACCACGGTGAACGGCCGGCTGAAATCGCCCCGCGAGCGCACGCTGATCAGCGCCTCGGAACCGGACAGGTTATCCAGCGCGTTGATCAGCAGGCCGCCATTGTCAGCCCAGGGCTGAGGAACACGCTGGCCGAAGAAGTCCTGCACCTGCACCCACATGCGGTCGGTGAGCAGGTCGGTGTCGGCAATCAGCAGCACGTTGATGTTGTCCGCTTCGGTCAGTTCCACGTCACGACCTTCCAGGCCATCCGGAAAGGCCGTGCTGGCCGGGCCCTGCAACCGAGCCGCGAAATGATAGACCTGATCATCCGCCTGGAAGCCGTTAAGCAGCACTTCCGGGTCCTGCATGCGGCTGAAGCGGCTGCTGGGTACCAGCGCACTGTTGGCACTGCTCGACAGCAGCGGCAGGAACTGCGTGCTCGCCCCTTCCAGCGGCTGCAGCGCGCCGGCGGTAGCAATAGTCAGCAGTTGCAACGGCGCGGTGACGGTGTCGTCGCGGCTCATGAACTGCGGCTCAACCTCCAGCCAACCAATATGCCGCGCCGGCAATTGTCCCTGACCGCGACTGACCGACATGCCCAGGCGGGCATCGAGCACCACCTGTTCCGGGTTGTAACCCACGCCCCAGGCCTTCAGCAGCGGGCCAAGATCAGATGATTTACCGTCGGCCATGCCATCCATCATGGCTTCCATGCTCTGGTCCGCTTCGGCCAGCGGATCGATGAAGGCCAGCAGTTTGCCGCCGCGCAGCACGAACTGATCGACGGCCAACAATGCCGCCTCGCTCAGGGTCTTGGGATGCACCAGCAACAGGACCTCGATCTCCTCCGGCACGGTATCGATGTCGGCCTCCAGCTCCTGCAAGCTGAACATCTGCTGCATCTGCTCGAAAGCGACCCAGGGCGCGCCGGGCTGGCCGCTCATCGGATTCATGCCGCCGGCCATGGGCAAACCGGAAATCAGCCCGATCTGCGGCTTTTCCGGTTGCGCCAGGCTGTTGATCAGCCGGCTCAGTTCATATTCCAACAGTCCTTCCTGCTCCAGGGCGAAGAACGGGATGATTTCCCGCTGGGCCAGTTCGTTGGTGCCGGCCAGACCAAAGTACAGCTGATCGCCACTCTGGGTCAGCGGCACGGCCTGCAGGCCAAATTCGGCGGCACGGTCCTCGGCCTCGGAGAAGGGCTGCGGATCGATGATCTGCAGTTTCAGTTTACCGCCAGCCACACGCTCGTATTCGCGGAGCATTTCCTCGACCCGGCGGGCATAGTTGCGCAGCACCACCATGTCCTTGCTGGCACGGTCGGAGAAGAAGAAGTACAGCGTGATCGGCTCATCCAGCTCTTCCAGAATCTCCCGCGTACCATCGGAGATGGTGAATAGTTTCTGTTCGGTCAGATCGAGTCGGGCCCCGGGCAGCAATACCCCAGTAGCCATGTTGAAGGCGATGAAGGCCAGCAGCAGTACCAGCAGCCCGGTACCTGAATACATCAGTCGTTTCATTGTTGTTCTCCCTTGCCTCAATCGGCCTTTTTCAGGTCGATGACGATCGCGGTGGCCAGCAGCCAGGCCGCCATCAGCGATATGAAATACAGCAGGTCACGCAGATCCAGCACGCCCTTGCTGATGGCATCGAAGCGAATCAGGAAACTGAGTGAGGCAATGGCGTCCAGCAGCCACTGGGGAGCCCAGCCGCTGAACAAGTCCAGCACCAGCGGAAAGCCGCTGACGATAAACACGAAACAGGCCACCACGCTGAGAATGAAGGCGATCACCTGGTTCTTGGTCAATGCCGACATGCACGATCCGATGGCCAGGTAGCCGCCAGCCAGCAGCCAGCTGCCCAGGTAGCCGGTGAAGATGGCGCCGTTATCCGGCGAGCCCAGGTAGTTGACCGTGATGATGATCGGAAATGTCAGTACCAGGGCGATACCGACGAACACCCAGGCGGCCAGGAACTTGCCCAGCACCATGTCGGTACGCGATACCGGCAAGGTCATCAGCAATTCGATGGTGCCGGACTTGCGCTCCTCGGCCCACAGCCGCATGGCCACCGCCGGCACCAGAAACAGGTACAACCAGGGATGGAAATTGAAGAAGGGGATCAGATCCGCCTGGCCGCCTTCGTAGAAGCCACCCAGATAGAAGGTGAAGACCGCCGACAGCACCAGAAAGATGACGATGAAGATATAGGCCAGCGGGGTGGCGAAATAGCTACCCAGCTCACGCTTGAAAATCACACCAAGACTACTCATGCGGCCTCCTCCGCGGTCAGGCGGCGGAAGACATCGTCCAGACGTCCCCGCTCCACCGACAGTTCCTTGACCTGCCACTGTTGCTGACGCGCATATTCGCCCACCGCCGGAAAAATCACCGCATCCGGCTCGGCAATCACTGTCAGCTGGTGCCCACCATGTTCGACTTCGACCTCTTTCACCCCCGGCAGCGCCAGCAATGGCTGGCTGTCCACTGGCTGCTGCAACAGCACGGTCACCGCCTGATGGTACTTCGAGCGGGCTTCCAGCTCGTCGGGCGTCCCGTCGGCCAGCAACCGGCCACGGGCAATCACCACCGCGCGGCTGCATACGGCACTGACTTCTTCGAGGATGTGCGTGGAGATCACCACGATCTTGTTGCTGTCGCTGGCCAGCTGCTGGATCAGTTGCCGCACCTGGTGTTTCTGGTTGGGGTCGAGCCCGTCGGTGGGCTCATCGAGAATCAGCACCTTTGGGTCATGCAGAATCGCCTGGGCCAGACCGACCCGGCGCTTGAAACCCTTGGACAGGGTATCGATGCTCTGCCCGAGTACCCCCTGCAATTCCACCTGCTCGACCGCGCGCGCGACATGGCGCTGCTTGTCAGCGCCGCGCAATCCGCGGACCTCGGCAATGAATTCGAGAAAGCCTTTCACCCGCATGTCGCCATAACAGGGTGCGCCTTCGGGCAGATAGCCCATCTGCTGCTGGGCCTGAAGAATCTGGGTACGGATATCGAACCCGCAGATGGAGGCACTGCCACCGTCCGGCGTGAGAAAGCCGGTGAGCATCTTCATGGTGGTGGACTTGCCGGCACCGTTCGGGCCGAGAAAGCCCAGGACTTCCCCCGGTTTTACCTCAAAGGACAGATTGTCCACGGCGACGTGGTCGCCAAAGCGTTTGGTCAGGCTGTTTATCTTTATCATGGCCTCTTCCATTTCCCCCCGGAATACTGGCGCGTCGCAATCAGGCGCGTGCCGCAAAGCGCAAGGATACATTGATTACCAGCGCACGGGAAAAGGACATTTCAGGCCTGCACTGGTTCCGCAGATACCGGTCCATCACCAGAGCCAATAGGTGTTCCTGTGGCGAGCAAATTATCCTGCCGTTTACTGATATGGGCATATCCCTGCGGCGTTTCAAGACCCGGCTATACAGCGGCGAATGTAACAAAGTATTGAAAAACGGTAGAATCGCCGCTCGTTGCCTGTCATTTCAGAGATTGCCCATGCCATCAGCCCAACCCTCCCTGTTCAGCCGCCTGCGTTTCGGCCTGATGCGCCGCCTGTTGTACCTGTGGGCCCGCTCGGAGAGCATCGGCAATCCGCTGGCGAAGATCGCTCCGGCCAGTGGCGAGCCGATTCTCTATGTGCTGCCCGGGCGATCCTATTCCGATCTGCTGGTATTGGATCAGGAATGCCGACGGGCCGGCCTGCCGCGGCCGGTCATGCCGCCGAGCGGTGCGCTGGAGGAAGAGTCCGCCTACTTCCATCTCACCAGCGAACTGGCCTGGAGCGGGCGCCCCGACCCGCGCAAGCGTTCGCCGCGGTTGCTGCGCGCCCTCACCGCGGTGGAATTGCGGGTCACTCCCGAGGTGAAGATAGTCCCGGTCAGCGTATTCTGGGGCCTGTCGCCGGATGCTGAATCATCGCCGTTGAAGCTGCTGTTCGCACATAACTGGGGGGTGGGCGGCAAACTGCGCAAATTACTGGCGATCCTGGTACATGGCCGCAAGATCCGCGTCAGCTTCGGCGAGCCGCTGTCGCTGCGGGAACTGGCCGATGAAAACCTTGGCCACAACCGCAACCTGCGCAAGGTCAGCCGCCTGTTGCGCGTGCACTTCAAGCACCAGCGCGGCGCTGTGGTCGGCCCCGACCTGTCCCACCGTCGCACGCTACTGAAAGGACTGATGCACGGGCCACTGGTACGCGCGGCCATCGCCCGCGAGGCGGTCGAGCAGAACATCAGCGAAGAGCGCGCCCGCCAGCGTGCCGCCCGCTATGCCGACGAGATCGCCTCGGACTTCACCTACAGCATCATCCGCTTTCTGGAAATCGTCCTGTCCTGGTTCTGGAACAAGCTGTATGACGGCATCAAGGTCAACAATCTGGAAAACGTGCAGGACATCGCCCGCGGCAATGAAATCATCTATGTGCCCTGTCATCGCAGCCATATCGACTATCTGCTGCTGTCCTACCTGCTGGTCCGCAGCAGTCTGACCCCGCCGCACATCGCTGCCGGCATCAATCTCAACATGCCGGTGATCGGCAGCATTCTGCGCCGTGGCGGTGCCTTCTTCATGCGTCGCAGCTTTCGCGGCAACCAGCTGTACACCGCGGTATTCAATGAGTACCTGCATACCCTGTTCAGCCGTGGGTTCCCGGTCGAGTACTTCATCGAGGGCGGGCGCTCGCGCACCGGCCGCCTGCTCGACCCCAAGACCGGCATGCTGGCGATCACCTTGCGCAGCTACCTGCGTTCATCCCGCCGGCCCATCGTGTTCATGCCGGTGTACATCGGTTACGAGCGAGTGCTGGAAGGTCGTACCTACCTGGGCGAGCTGCGCGGCAAGGAAAAGAAGAAGGAGTCCTTCTTCGATCTGTTCCGGGTACTGTCCGCTCTCAAGCTGCGCTTCGGCGAAGTGGCACTCAACTTCGGCAGCCCAGTGGCGCTGAATGATTTTCTCGATCAGCGCCAGCCCGATTGGCGTGATCAGCACAACGCCCCCGAATACAAACCAGACTGGCTACCGGATGTGACCAACCAGTTGGCACGGACCCTCGGCGGGGCGATCAACGCGGCGGCGGATGCCAACCCGGTCAACCTGGTGGCGCTGGCCATGCTCTCGACCCGGCGTCTGGCATTGGATGAGGCGACGCTGTCCCGCACTCTGGACACCTTCACCGGCCTGCTGGGTGATGTGCCCTACAGCGCCAATGTCACCTTGCCGACGCTCGCTGGCGCCGAGCAGATCAGCCATGTGGAAGCCATGGGCATGATAGGTCGCCAGTCCGATGCGCTGGGTGAGATCCTGTTTCTCGACGAACCCCAAGCGGTGCTGATGACCTGGTATCGCAATAACATTCTGCACCTGGTGGCGTTACCAGCGCTGATCGCCTGCCTGTTCCTCAACAACGCACGCATGAGTCGTGAGCAGATCGAGCGGCTGGTCAGCGCGCTCTATCCCTATCTGCAAGGCGAGCTGTTTCTGCACTGGCGTGAAGAGGAGTTGCCGGAGATCATCAGCCGCTACGTGGACGGCCTGGTCGGGCGTGGCCTGCTGCGCGAGGAGAACGAGCAGATCCACCGTCCGGATACCGCCTCCGGCGAGTTCGTGCTGCTCACCCTGCTGGCTCGCAGCATCATCCAGATGCTGGAACGCTTCTACATGGCTGCGGCGCTGCTGCTGAACAACCCCAACGGCAGCCTCACCGCCGAGCAGCTGGAGGGGCTGTGCACCGTCATGGCCCAGCGCCTGTCGATCCTGCATGGACTCAACGCCCCGGAGTTCTTCGACAAGACCCTGTTCCGCCAATTCATCCAACGGTTGCAGACCTTCGAGGTACTGAGCACCGACAACGAAGGTCGGTTGCATTACCAACCGGAGCTGGAAGATATCGCCGAGAGCACCGCCAAACGCGTCCTCAGTGCCGAAATCCGCCTGTCCATCCGCCAAGTGGCCCGCAGCGCAGGGTAGCCCCCCGTGTGCGCTGCCCCATACCGTCATCTACAGAAACCGCTTACTCCAGTTTCTTCTTGCCGTAGATATCATAGCGGCTCGATTGGCCGCTCAATTGGGCACTGGGGGGCGGGCCATCGATGGCCGGTGCCTTGCGCGGGCGTTTGACGGCGACGCGGTGGCTGGCCAGTTGCAGCGCAGCGGCCAGTAGTGCCGGGGCATCGAGGTCGTCGCCAGCCAGCGGGCGGAACAGGCGCATCTCCTTTTTCACCAATGCCGACTTGTCCCGGTGCGGAAACATCGGGTCCAAGTGAATGACCTGGGGCACTGCTGCTGACCAGTTAGCCATGGCCTCGATGGCGTCAGCCTGCAGCAATTGCATGCGCGCGGCGATCTCAGCCACCTCACCTCCCGCCTGACGGGCACGCTGCAGGCCGTCCTCGAGCAGCGCGGCAATGATCGGCTGGCGTTCAATCAGCGTCACTTCACACCCCAACGCGGCCAGCACAAAGGCATCACGCCCCAGGCCAGCGGTGGCATCCAGCACTGTCGGCCGCACCGCGCCACGCAGCCCCACCGCCTTGGCGACCATCTGCCCTGCCCCGCCACCAAATAGCCGACGATGGGCCAGAGCGCCCTCGACAAAGTCCACCCGCACCGCGCCCGGGGCATCGGCAGCGGTGGCCAGCAAGCTGAGGCCATCGCTGCCGACCTGCAAGAGCAATTCTGCCTGGCTGCTGCCGGCTGGCAGCACCGGCAATTGCAGGTGCATCGCCAATGCCTGCGCTGGCTGCTCCAGTTCCGGCGACAGCCAGCAAACCGCCACGCGGCAAGGTGAGTCAGTCATGGATAGAGTCCGAATTCCTGAACGGCAAAATGGCCGGGTAGTTTACCGCAACCCCGGCGGCGGATCAGAACAGTCCGCCCTGCTGCGGCGATTCCAGCAATTGCTGCTCGCCCGGCCAGGCGGGCATGGGCGGCAGCTCAGGCAGCTGTTCCTGCAAGCGCGCATGAAATAGCCGTGCCAGCTCGGGCGCCAGGCAATTATCCGGGGTGTGCATGAATAGGATCGGGCTGCGGCCTTCATTCAGCCATTGCGCGCACTTGGCAAGCCAGGGCTCCAGCCAGCGCAGACTCTGTTGATTATCCATGCCGCCGATGAAACGCACCGTCGGCGTCTGGGCCAGGGCAACGGCGTGAACCGGTAGCCGTGGTTTGCGGCGCTGGGCATCCAGGGTTGCTGCATCCGTGGCGGTGCTGGCGAACAGGCCGCGACTATCGAACATGACCCGCTCGATGCCCCGTTCATGCAGCAGGCGGTTGAGCTGCCGCTCGTTGTCATCCTTGCGAAAGAAATCCGGATGGCGAACCTCGACGGCGTAGCGATAGTGCGTCGGCAGCGCATCGAGAAAGCGGATCAGTTGTTCCAGCTGCTGCGGCCCGACACGCGCCGGCAGTTGCAGCCAGATCGGCCCCAGCCGCTGCTCCAGAGGCGCCATACGCTGGAAGAACTGCAGCAGATCGATATTCCGTGGGTCCAGTTGATCACCATGACTGACCTCCCGGGGTAACTTGGCACAGAAATGGAAATCCGCCGGCAGCAGCTCAGCCCAACGCGCCACAACCTCGGGCGCGGGCATGGCATAGAAGGTGGTATTGCCCTCGACAGCGGAAAACACCCGGGAATACTCGTATAGCCGCTGGTCGGCATCGGCGCCGCTGGAATACAGCGCACCTCGCCAGGCCGGTTCGGCCCATAACGGGCAACCAAGAATCAAGCGGGGAGCGATATCAGACATGAATACGGACTTCAGACAAACAGATCGACACCAAAGAAGCCATCGGCTTCGGCATCCGGCAGGCTGGCCATGGCCTGATAACTGGCCAGTGCCTGATTGGCATGGCCATGCACCGGCTGCGTCGCGCCCTGGCGGGCGGGAATATACTCACCTGTGGCGCCGGGCTGCTGCACCACTGGCGCACGGACCTTGACCGGCGGTGGCGCAGTCGCCGGCTGAGCACTGGGCACCATGTTGTCCGCCGCAGGCGCAGCAGGACGCGACGGCTTTACCGGCAGCGCAGAAGCTGGATTGTAACCGTCCAGACGCATGATGGATGATCAACTCCACAGGTAATACAGAAGACCAAGGTTAATCCTGGTTATCCCAAAAGGCAAAATCACCCGACCTTCGGTGTGGCAACCTTGTCCCGCAGATAAACCGGCTGGGCATCCGCGGCGTCCAGTACCTGTCCGGCGCGCCAGGCGGGCAACGCCAGGCTGATCAGGTCAGTGGCATCGGGCAACATCTGCGGCCAGCTGCGCTGCACCGGCACCGCCAGGCGCTCGGCATACTGCCAGCCGGTGCCGGCACCCACCGGGGTGGTCAACTCGGGCGCCAGATCAACCTGTTCCGGCGCGCATACCCGCTCAGCACCGGCCAGCGTCATGACCCCATCGACCAGGTGATAGCAGCCCCAGTAGACCTCATCCATGCGCGCATCGATAGCGGCACAGACCTGCTCGGCACCCTGTTCGCGCCAGGCCCGCTGGGCCAGCGCTGCCAGGTTGGAAATGCCGATCACCGGTTTGCCAATGGCAAAGGCCAGCCCCTGCACCATGCCGGTGGCGATACGTACGCCGGTGAAGGCACCGGGGCCGCGGCCGAACACCAGCGCATCGACCTGCGCCAGCGCAATACCCGCCTCGGCCAACAGCTCGTCGATCATCGGCAGCAATAACTGAGCATGCATGCGCGGCGCCACCTCGACACGATGGAACAGGCGCCCTTCATGCAACAAGGCGGCGGAACAGGCTTCGGTGGCGGTATCCAGGGCAAGCAGAGTGGCAGTCATCGGATCTTCACGGTGGGAGCAAAAAGGCGATTGTAACAAACGACAAGGCCCGTGCGGCAAAAGCCAACACGGGCCTGGTATGCAGTGCGAGGCAATCAGCTCAGGGCAGCAAGAACCCGGCTGGTGATTTCCTCGACTGTGCCGACGCCTTCCACGCGGGAGCACTTGGGCGTGCCCTTGGCTTCGGACAGACCGCGGTAGAACTGGACCAGCGGCTGGGTCTGGGTGTGATACACCTGCAGACGCTTGCGCACGGTCTCTTCCTGGTCGTCTTCACGCTGGATCAGCGCTTCACCGGTGACGTCATCCTTGCCGGTTTCGCGCGGCGGATTGTGCTCGAGGTGGTAGACGCGGCCGGAGCCGGGATGCACGCGGCGACCGGAGATGCGGCCAACGATTTCCTCGTCGTCCACGGCGATTTCCAATACGTGGTCGATGTCGATACCCGCCTCGACCAGGGCTTCAGCCTGGGGAATGGTGCGTGGGAAACCATCGAACAGGAAACCATTGGCACAATCGCCATGGGTGATGCGCTCGTTGATCAGGCCGATGATCAGGTCATCCGATACCAGCCCACCACTGTCCATGACTTCCTTGACCTGCAGGCCCAACTCGGTGCCCGCCTTGACTGCCGCACGCAGCATGTCGCCGGTGGAAATCTGCGGAATACCGAACCGCTGACAAATGAACTGGGCCTGTGTGCCCTTGCCCGCGCCTGGGGCACCCAAAAGGATGACGCGCATGTTGAACTCCTCAATCTGACTGAAACCGGGGCCGCCCACGATTGCAATCGGAGGCTGGCATGCTCCACCGAGTGGTGGAAACAGAGAATGCGATACCGTTTCGCAAAACGAAAAGGGGGTTCAACATACACGCAGAGCTGGTTATGCACAAGCCGGTTGCGCTTTGTCAATGGCGCGCCGCCATTCTCTGTAGCGCTGGCCCGGCCTGACGCAAGCTCAGGTTTCGATGGCCGCCGCGACATCATGTCGCGGCGGGATAAGCGCAGATCTGTACCTTATAATCCCTCATCCTTGGCATCGTCCCAGAGTGCATCCAGCCGCTCCAGTGGGGTATCGGCAAAGCGCTCGCCAGCGGCGGTGAGCTGCTGTTCGATGTAGCGCAGACGCCGCTCGAACTTCTCGTTGCCGCCACGCAAGGCGGTTTCCGCATCGACCTTCAAGTGCCGAGCCAGATTGACCATGGCGAACAACAGATCGCCCAGCTCCTCTTCGACGGCGTCGTGTTCGCGCCGGCCGATGGCCTCCCGCACCTCATCCAGTTCCTCGGCAATCTTGTCGATCACTGGAGTCACCTGAGGCCAGTCGAAACCCGCAGCTGCGGCGCGCTTCTGCAGTTTCTGCGCCCGAGTCAGCGCCGGCAAGGCACGCGGCACGTCCTCCAGCAACGATAGATGCTCCGGCGCGCCGCTCTTCTCGGCCCGCTCCTCGGCCTTGATCTGCTCCCAGCGTTCCTTGATCTGTTGCTCTTCCAGACGCAACGTGCCCGGCGGGGTGCGCAGATTGCCATCCGGGAACACATGGGGATGGCGTCGCACCAACTTGCGGGTAATGCCGTCCACCACGTCATTCCAGTCGAAATGCCCGGCTTCGCGGCCCAGTTGCGCGTAGTACACGACCTGAAACAGCAGATCGCCGACTTCCCCGGCCAGTTGGCCGAAATCTTCCTCGGCAATGGCATCAGCCACTTCATAGGCCTCTTCCAGGGTATGCGGCGCGATACTGGCGAAGGATTGCTTGAGGTCCCAGGGGCAGCCGTGCTGGGGGTCACGCAGGCGCTCCATCAGATACAGCAGATCATCCAGTTGATAACTCATGCACGCCGCTCCTGGCGGTTACGCCGCACTTCGAAGACGTTCGGCAACTGGCCAATCCGCGCCAGCAGGCGACCCAGCAGGTGCAGGTTGGGAATCTCGATGGTCAACAGCATGCTGGCGTAATTGTCATCCTTGTTGGTGTGCGTGCTGACTTCCAACACGTTGAGCTTCTCGTTGGCCAGCAGTTGGGACACATCACGCAGCAGGCCGGAGCGATCATAGGCCTTGATGAAGATTTCCACCGGGTAGGTCTGCACCGGCTCGCCGCCCCAGCTGACTTCGATCAGCCGCTCGGATTCACGGTCCTGCAATTGCATGGCGGTGGCGCAGTCGGCGCGGTGCACGGTCACACCGCGGCCAACGGTGATATAGCCGATGATGGGGTCACCCGGCACCGGCTGGCAGCAGCCGGCCAACTGCGTCAGGAGATTGCCCACGCCCTGGATATGCACGTCGCCGCGCCGCCCAGGCTTGCTCGGGCGGCGCGGGATGAGATCCAACTGCTCACTGTGGCGGTCCGGCTCGACCAGTTGGTGGGCAACGTTGACCACATGGGCCATGCGGATGTCACCCGAGCCGACCGCGGCGAACAGATCTTCCTGGCTGCGGATGCCCAGGCGCTCGATCAGCTTGGCATAGTCGGCGCCGTTGAGCGCCATGCGGGTCAGCTCGCGCTCCAGCATGATCTTGCCGGCCTGCACGTTCTGCTCGCGATCCTGCTGCTTGAACCAGTGCTGGATCTTGGCCCGCGCCCGTGAGGTGTGCACATAACCCAGGTTGGCGTTCAACCAGTCACGACTCGGCCCGCCGGTTTTGCCGGTGATGATCTCGACCTGCTCACCGGTCTGCAGCACATAGGTCAAAGGCACGATGCGGCCGTTGACCTTGGCACCCCGGCAGTGGTGGCCGACTTCGGTATGCACGCGGTAGGCAAAGTCCAACGGCGTCGCGCCCTTGGGCACATCCAGTACGTGGCCATCCGGGGTGAACAGATAGATGCGATCCGGCTCGAAGTCGACGCGCAACTGCTCGGCCAGACCACCGATATCGCCCATTTCCTCGTGCCATTCCAGCACCTGCCGCAGCCAGGCGATCTTGTCTTCGTAGGCTGTGGAGTTGCTGTCCACATCGGTGCCCTTGTAACGCCAGTGCGCACAGACGCCCAGCTCCGCCTCCTCATGCATGGCATGGGTACGGATCTGTACTTCCAGCGCCTTGCCGCCGGGGCCGATTACAGCGGTATGCAGCGAACGGTAGCCGTTCTCCTTGGGGTTGGCGATATAGTCGTCGAACTCATTGGGAATATGGCGCCACAGACTGTGCACTATGCCCAGCGCGGTATAGCAGTCACGCACCTGCGGGACCAGCACCCGCACCGCCCGCACGTCATAGACCTGGCTGAAATCAATGCCCTTCTTCTGCATCTTCCGCCAGATCGAATAGATATGCTTGACCCGCCCGGAGATATCACCCTCGATGCCCGCGTCTTCCAGCTCGCTACGCAGCTGGGCCATGACCGATTCGATGTATTCCTGGCGATCCAGCCGCCGCTCGTCCAGCAGTTGGGCTATCTGCTTGTATTTGTGCGGCTCCAGGTAGCGGAAGGACAGATCCTCCAGCTCCCATTTGATGTGACCGATGCCCAGGCGATGGGCCAGCGGCGCATAGATGTCGAACACCTCCCGCGCCACCCGGTAGCGCTTCGCGTCGTCGGCATCCTTGACCGCGCGGATGGCGCAGGTACGTTCGGCCAGCTTGATCAGGGCGACGCGTACGTCGTCGATCATGGTGACCAACATCTTGCGCAGGTTTTCCACCTGGGATTGGGTATTGAAGGTATTGGCCTTGGGCGGGTTCTGCGACACGCTGATCGCCGCCATGCGCTGCACGCCGTCGACCAATGCCGCGACGTTGGGGCCGAGGCAACGCTCGACTTCCGCCAGCTCGGTCTTGCGCTCGCGCACCGCTCGATAGATGACCGCCGCTACCAGCGAATCCTGGTCCAGCTTGAGGTCGGCCAGGATCTCGGCCATTTCCAGGCCGGTACGATAACTGCTGGCACCGTTGGCCCAACGGTGCTCGGTACGGGCGGCCGCCTCCTCCAGCTCACCGGCCCATTCACAGGCCTGCCTGAGTATCTGGGGCTCGGGCAGCGGCACACGCTCCTGGATCCGCTCGATCCAGGCATCGAGATTGACAGTCCCATCCTGATTGATCGGATGATCTGCTCTGACTTGTACCATTACGTTCAGTCCTTGCCTGACACAAACAGTGCCATGGCTTCCACATGGGCAGTCTGGGGGAACATATCCATCACCCCCGCCTGCGCCAGTCGGTAACCTGCTTCCGCCAGAATGCCCGCGTCGCGCGCCAGCGTGGCCGGGTTGCAGGAAACATAGAGTATGCGCTGCAATTTCCTTTGTGCCAGCACGGCAACGAGTTCGGCAGCCCCATCCCTCGGCGGATCCAGCAGGGCTGCCTGATAATCATCTTTCCACGTGAGTGCATCCGGCTTCGACAAGTCCGCCTGGAAAAAGTGCACCTCGGTCAGGCCATTGAGTTGCGCGTTGCTGCCGGCGCGCTCGACCATCTCCGCACTGCCTTCCACGCCGGTCACCAGCGCACCCGCGCGCGCCATGGGCAAAGCGAAGTTGCCCACACCGCAGAACAGATCCAGCACCCGCTCGCCAGGCTGCAAGGCCAGCCAGTCCAGCGCCTGGTTGACCATCTGTTGATTCACCTCGGCATTGACCTGGGTGAAGTCACCCGCCGCGAAGCGAAACACCAATTGCTGATCGGCCAGCCGGTAGGCCGGCTCCGGCGCATCTGGCTGCAGTGCCTGCGCTGGGCCCGCGGCCTCCGGTTGCAGGCGACAGACCAGGCCGTGGGCTGTTGCCAACCCATGCAGCCGGTCGATATCGGCCGCCGACAGTGGCTGCATATGGCGCACCACCATGCTCGGATGCTCGCCAGCGATCAGCTCGATGTGACCGAGCCCGGCACGGGCGTCGAGCTGCTGCAGCAACGCCGGCAGTTCGCGGAGCACGCCGTCCAGCACGGGCACCAATACCGGGCACTCCGTCAGCTCCACCAATTCGCTGCTGGCGCGCTGACGATACCCCACCACCAACCGCTGCGCCTGTCGATCCCAGCGCATGGACAGGCGGGTCCGCTGGCGATAGCCGTAGTCTGCGGCCGTCAAGGCCGGCATCCAGCGCTCCGGTTGCAGGCCGGCAAAGTGTTGCAATTGCTGGGCCAGTGCCTGCTGTTTTATGTCCAGCTGAGTTTGACGGGGCATGTGCTGCAGACTGCAACCGCCACACAGGGCAATGTGCGGACAAGCGGGCTCTTGCCGCTCCGGGCTGGCCTCAAGCACCTTGATGACTCGGGTCTCGATCAACTTGCTGCGCGCCCGCACTACCCGCGTGTCGACCTTTTCGCCGGGCAGTCCGCCCTCGGCGAAGACTGTGCGTCCCTGCCAACGGCCGATACCGCGACCGTCGTGGGTCAGACGCTCCAGCGTGAGTTCGATTCGCTGTCCTACGGCGGCAGGCGCATCGGGCGCCCGCCGCGGTTTGCCCCGGGATCTGTTCATGAGCGGTCGTCGAATACCCCGGTGGACAGATAGCGATCACCGCGATCGCAGATGATCACCACAATGATCGCATCACGCACCTCGGCATTGAGCCGCAGCGCCGCAGCGACGGCACCGCCGGAAGACACCCCGCAGAAGATGCCTTCTTCCCGCGCCAGCCGGCGCATGGTCTCTTCGGCCTCCTGCTGGCTCATGTCCACCACCTGATCCACCCGCTGGGCGTCGAAGATGCTCGGCAGATAGGCTTGCGGCCAGCGACGGATACCGGGTATCGCCGCGCCTTCGGTGGGCTGCAGACCAATAATCTGGATCGCCGGGTTCTGCTCCTTGAGATAGCGAGACACGCCCATGATGGTCCCGGTGGTACCCATGGAACTGACGAAGTGGGTGATGCGACCGTCGGTGTCCCGCCAGATTTCCGGGCCAGTACTACGATAATGCGCTTCGGGGTTGTCCAGGTTGCCAAACTGATCCAGCAGCTTGCCCTTGCCTTCGCGCTGCATGGTCTCGGCCAGGTCACGGGCGCCTTCCATGCCCTGTTCCTTGCTGACCAGGATCAGCTCGGCGCCATAAGCCGACATTGCCCACTTGCGTTCGTCGCTGGAATTTTCCGGCATGATCAGGATCATCCGGTAGCCCATGACCGCCGCCGCCATCGCCAGGGCGATGCCGGTATTGCCGGAGGTCGCCTCGATCAGCGTATCGCCGGGCTGGATGTCACCGCGCTGCTCAGCCAGCTGAATCATTGACAGGGCGGGACGGTCCTTGACCGAACCGGCAGGATTGTTGCCTTCCAGTTTCAGCAGAATGGTATTGCCGGTCTCGCCCGCCATGCGCTGCAGCCGAACCAGGGGCGTATTGCCTATGCAGTCGGCAATGGTTGGAAACTCGCTATTCATCATTCATCCTTCAGGTAGAGCGAAACTAGAGCGAAATCCGGATGCGCTGTCCGGCGGTGCTTTTTGCTCTATGATACCGGCAACAGGGAAAGGGATATACACATTGAACAAGCCAGGGCCCGCCGAACTTTCCGCACGATCACGCCGCAACCTGGGCCTCAAGGCCAGGCTGTTGCTGATGACACTCATCCCGACCGGACTGATAGCTCTGGCGCTGGGCGGCTACTTTACCTGGCAGCAGATGCGTGAAGTGGAAGAGCAACTGCTGCATCGTGGCCTGATGACCATCGAGTACCTGCAGCGACCCGCCGCCGAGGCCCTGCTGGAAGGCGACATAGACCGCTTCGGCAGGCTGCTCAATACCGGCCTCAACCATACCGATGTCCGTTCGCTGAGCCTGCATGATGCCGACATGCGACCACTGCAGCATCGCGGCCCGCTGATGTATCCAGCCGGCGATCCACTCACCGGCATCGACATTACCGCCGGTACCGGCCTGCAGATCCAGCGTAGCAAGCAAAGCAGCCGCTTTCTCATGCCGCTGCTGGCCGGCCCGGAACTGACCAACCGCCAGGCCCACCCGGAGATTGCCGCCGACAGCCTGCTGGGCTGGCTGGAGGTGGAACTGAGCCACGGCAATATGCTGCTGCGCCGCTACCAGAGCCTGTTGGCGACCCTGGTGACCATCATCCTCGGTCTCGCGCTCACCGGCCTGGTAGTCACCGTCATGGGGCGGCGCATCACCGACCCGATGGCGCGGATCAACGCCGCCATTCGACAGATCAGCCAGGGGCATTTCGATATTCGCCTGGGCGAACAAGGCAGCCGCGAACTAGATGACCTGGCGCTGGGCGTGAGCACCATGGCGCAGACCATGCAGAGCGCCCAGGGCGAACTCCAACAGAACATCGATCAGGCCACCGAAGACCTGCGCCAGACCCTGGAAACCATCGAAATCCAGAACATCGAACTGGATCTGGCGCGCAAGACTGCCCAGGAGGCCAGTCGCATCAAATCCGAATTCCTCGCCAACATGAGCCATGAGCTGCGCACGCCACTGAATGGCATCCTCGGTTTCAGCAGCCTGCTACAACGCACTGAGATGAGCGGTCGCCAGCAGGAGTACCTGTCAACCATCGAGAAATCCGCCGACAACCTGCTGGCGATCATCAACGAGATTCTGGACTTTTCCAAGATCGAGGCCGGCAAGCTGATCCTGGAGAACCTGTCGTTCAATCTGCGCGACCTGATCGACGATACCCTGACCATGCTCGCGCCCAGCGCGCACGACAAGGGCCTGGAACTGGTCAGCATCATCTACCGTGATACACCGTTGGGCCTGAGCGGCGACCCCATGCGGCTCAAGCAGATTCTCGCCAACCTCATCAGCAATGCCATCAAGTTCACCCATGAGGGCTCGGTCAGCGTGCGAGTGATGGCCGAACACCAGGACGCCGACCAGGTGCTGCTGCGCATCAGCGTCAACGACACCGGCATCGGCTTGTCGCCGACCCAGCAGAAATCCCTGTTCAAGGCTTTCAGCCAGGCCGACAACTCCATTTCCCGGCAGACCGGCGGCACCGGTCTGGGGCTGGTCATTTCCAAACGTCTGGTCGAGCAGATGCACGGCGAGATCGGCCTGCGCAGCCAGCCGGGCGAAGGCTCCGAGTTCTGGCTGACCCTGCGGCTGACCCGGTCCGCCCACGGCGAGGATGAATTACCGGAAAAGCCCCTGCTGGGCATGCGCGCCGCGCTGGTTGAACCTCAGTTGCTGAGCCGCCAGATGCTGTTGCACAGCCTGGAGGACCTCGGCCTGTCGGTGCGGGTGTTCGACAATCCCCAGGAGCTGCACGAAGCCCTCACTTCGCGCACCAACCGGGACGACTCCCTGCAGCTGGCGCTGGTCAGCGTGCGCCATACCACCACCGCGCCGGGCGACACCCTGGAAATGGCGCGCCAGTGGGCCGAATTCAGCATCTGCAAATCGATAGTGCTGACCGATACCACCGAGCACTACCCGCTGCTCGACCAACTGCCGCGCTCCATGTGCCAGACAGTCTCCAAACCGGTCTGCACCCGTAAACTGTACCGCGCCGTGATGCATCTGCTGGGCGACGACCCCATGACCACAGTTCCGTTGCCACGCCAGCGGCCCCATGCACTGCGGGTACTGTGCGTGGATGACAATCTGGCCAATCTCAAGCTCCTGGAGGCCTTCCTCGCGGACCTGGGCGTGGAAACCCTGTCGGCGACCAGCGGCGAGGAAGCCCTGGAGCTGCTGACTGAGCAGATGGTCGACCTGATCTTCATGGATGTGCAGATGCCCGGCATGGACGGTCGCCAGACCACCAGCGAGCTGCGTGTGCGCGAGGATATTGCCGGCTTCGATCCAGTACCCATAGTGGCACTGACCGCCCATGCGCTGAACAGTGAACGCCGCCAGTTGCTGCAATGCGGCATGAATGACTATCTGAGCAAGCCGATCACCACCGAACAACTGCGCCATAGCCTGAACAAGTGGACCGGCATGGCCCCGACGGCGCAGCTGCCGGCACCGGCATTCCCCCCCACTGATGTTGCCGGCATTGACGAGACGACGACCGCCGCCGAGCCGCAGCAGCAGCTATTGGCAGCGATCGATCCGGAAGAAGGTCTGCGACTGGCCGCCGGCAAAGCCGATCTGGCCGATGACCTGCTGCAGATGCTGCTGCAAGGCCTGCCCGAGGATCACCAGGCCATCCGTCAGGCGCTGGATCAGGAGCAGCAGGATGCACTGCTTGATCGCGTGCATAAGCTACACGGCGCCAGCCGCTATTGCGGCGTGCCGGAATTGCGGGAGTGCTGCCAGGAAGCGGAAACGCTGTTGAAGAAAGGCCAGGACAGTCGCAGTGCGATCATTGCCCTGCTGGCGGCCATCGATCGGCTGCTCGAGACGGCAGCGGACTAGGCGTCCCCGACTAGGCGTCCCCAACTAGGCGTTCCCAACTGACCACAGGGCGAACGCCAGGGCCTGCTCGCGCTCGTCGCTGATCGACAACAGCATGCGCCCACCACCGCCTTGCTGCAGGCGCTGCAGAGCGACACCACTAAGCACTACGCAGGGCGCACCCAGATCATCGTTGTCGATCTGCATGTGCTGCCATGACATACCCTTGGCGAGGCCGGTACCCAGCGCCTTGAGTATGGCTTCCTTGGCTGCGTAGCGCTTGGCCAGATAACGAGCGGGTTGGGAATGGGCGCGAAACCGCTGCAGTTCCGCTGCCGTCAGAATGCGCTCGGCGAAGCGCTCCCCTTGCCGCCCCAGTACCGCCTCGATGCGGCTGACCAGCACCAGGTCGGTGCCAATACCAATGATCACTGTGACGCTTCTGCCGCCATGATCAGCGCCCGCATCTCGCCCACCGCGCCCGCCAGACCGGAAAACAGCGCACGGGCGATAATGGCATGACCGATGTTCAGTTCGTTGATGCCGGGAATCGCCGCGATGGGCTCGACGTTGTGGTAATGCAGACCGTGGCCGGCATTGACCACCAGCCCCAGTTTGCGCGCATATGCCACCCCCTCACGGATACGCCGCAGCGCCTGTTCCTGCTCGCTGCCGGAGGTCTCGGCATAATGCCCGGTATGCAGTTCGACGACCGGCGCCCCGGCATCCCGCGCCGCCTCGATCTGCCGCGGATCGGGATCGATGAACAGGGACACTTCGCAGCCGTAGCCGGCCAGCCGTTCCGCTGCCTGGTGAATGCGCGCAGCGTTGCCGGCCACATCCAGACCGCCCTCGGTAGTCAGCTCCTCACGCCGCTCGGGTACCAGGCAAACGTGGGCCGGTCGAATCTCGTCGGCGAAGGCGAGCATCTCCTCGGTCACCGCCATTTCCAGATTCATCCGCGTCTGCAGCACCTCGGCCAGCAGACGCACGTCACGTTCCTGGATATGCCGACGGTCCTCGCGCAGATGCACGGTGATGCCATCCGCCCCTGCCTGCTCCGCCTCGATGGCCGCCTGGATCGGGTCCGGGTAACGGGTACCACGGGCCTGGCGCAAGGTCGCCACGTGATCGATGTTGACACCAAGCAGTACGCGTTGCGGTTGAGTCACTGTTCATCTCCTTTACGGGGTGAAGGTTGCCGGGCAAAAAGTTGACGGCTGACCAAAGGTCGATCGCCGAGATGCACGCCGAGTGCCTGGCGCATCAGCTGTTTGGCAACCCGCAGGGTAGCCATGGCGCTCCAGTCATCGGCAGCCATCGCCAATAGCGTCGCACCGGACAGGCCGGCGTCAGCCAGCAGCGGATCATGAATCGGCAGCAATCCATCGCTGGCGTGCCAGACATACCGCTGCTGCGCACTGACTGGCTGGCCATTGGCATCCTCAGTCAGGCTGAAACCATAGCCCAGAATGGCCAGCAGTTGCCATTCGAAGCGGCGCAATATGGGTTCCACGCGGTCGCCCTGCGCCAATTGCTCCAGGGCACCCTGGTAGGCGGCGAACAACAGTGGCTGAGCATCGCCAGTGCGCAGCAGGCGCACCAGCAGTTCATTGAGATAGAGGCCGCTGAACAGTACCTGGCCCTGCAACTGGGCGAAGCCTCCAGCGACTTCGGCCTGGGTCAGGGTCTTCAGGTCGCTGCGGCCAACCATGCCCACCAGCAGCGGCATGAAGGGTTGCGGGGCCAGCTTGCGCCGCTGGCCCCGCGCACCACGCCAGACCACGCGCTGCAGACCATGGTGCAGGGTGAGCAGATCGACCAGCGCACTGCTGTCCCGGTACGGGCGACTATGCAGGACGTAGGCCGGACTCAGGGAGTCTTGCATGACTCAGTCGAATCGATAACCCAGCGAATTCAGCGCGCGCTCGTCATCGGACCAGCCCCGGCGTACCTTGACCCACAGATTGAGCATGATCTTGCTGCCGAACAGCTTCTGCATGTCGAGACGGGCTTCCTGGCCGATCTTCTTCATGCGCTCGCCACCGTCACCGATGATGATCTTCTTCTGACCTTCACGCTCTACCAGGATCAGGGCATGGATATGCAGCACCTTGCCTTCCTGCTTGAACTGTTCGATCTCGACCGCGACCTGATAGGGAATCTCGGCACCGAGCTGACGCATGACCTTCTCGCGCACCAGTTCGGCGGCAAGAAAGCGCGAACTGCGGTCGGTCAACTGATCTTCGGGATAGAAATGCTCGCCCTCGGGCAGCAGCCCGGCGATTACCGTCTGCAGGTGATCGATGTTGCGCCCATGCAGCGCGGAAACCGGTACCACCTCGGCGTTGGGCAGCTGCTGGGTCAACCATTCCAGATGCGGCAGCATGTCCTTCTTGTCATCCAGCCGGTCGACCTTGTTCACCACCAGGATGACCGGGCGTTCCAGGTGACGCACCTTGTTCCAGACCAATTCGTCCTCGTCGGTCCAGCGCATGCGATCGACCACGAACAGCACCACGTCCACATCGCGCAGGGTCTGCGAGGCGCTCTTGTTCATGAAGCGGTTCAGCGCCTTGTCGTTTTCCTTGTGCAGGCCGGGGGTATCCACATAGATGGCCTGCACATCGCCGTCGGTCTTGATACCGAGCAGTGTGTGCCGGGTGGTCTGCGGCTTGCGCGAGGTGATCGCCAGCTTCTGCCCGAGGATATGATTGAGCAGAGTCGACTTGCCCACATTCGGTCGGCCGACGATGGCAACGTAGCCACAGCGCGGTGCGGTATCACTCATTGACTTTCTCCACGCCCATGGCGACCAGGGCTTTTCTTGCGGCTTCCTGCTCGGCCAGACGCCGGCTGCTGCCGACGCCAAATGTCTGTCCAGTCATCAATGCCACCCGGCATTCAACGCGGAATACCCGACAATGGGCCTCGCCGCTGACATCGATGACTTCGTATTGCGGCAGCTCGCTGTGCTGCCCCTGCAGATACTCCTGCAGGCGGGTCTTGGGATCCTTGTTGTTATCCACCAGGGTCAGGGTTTCGATATGCGCGGTCAACCACAGCAGAATACGCTCGCGAGCCGCCTCCATACCACTGTCCAGGTAGATGGCACCAATGATGGCTTCGGTGGTGTCGGCAAGGATGGATTCACGACGGAAGCCACCGCTTTTCAACTCGCCCGATCCCAGTCGCAGATATTCACCCAGTTCGAAACCCTTGGCCAGCTCGGCCAGGGTCACACCCTTGACCAGGCGCGCCCGCAGGCGCGACAGCTGGCCTTCCCGCGCTTGCGGAAAGCGCTCGAAGAGCGCTTCGGCAGCGACGAAGTTGAGAATTGAATCGCCAAGGAACTCCAGGCGTTCGTTATTGCGCCCACCCAGGCTGCGGTGGGTCAGCGCCAGCACCAGCAGGTCCTGGTCCTTGAAACTGTACCCTATCTTTCTTTCCAGTCGGTCTAGCTTATTGCTCACTTTAGAGGTCTGACAATATGGGTTTCATCGAAATGGACCAACAGGTCCACGGTTCGCAGCATGGGTGCACGCACCTCATACTTGATAACGACAGTATAGGTATTGGTTCCGCTGCCGGTCACGGTGATCGCGTCTTCCGCCTTGAGATCACGAATACCATTGATCTGCATCCCTTTGTTGATATGCGAGTGCAGGTCGCGCAGGGAATTGATCTTGACCGAAGGGTCTTCATTCGCCGCGGTGACGATCTTGCGCAGTGCAAAATGATCCAGGTAGATCGGTACCAGCTTCATCGCAGTGACCGCCCCGAATACCAGCAGGGCCAATACCGCCAGCCAGCCGAAAAAAGACATGCCTTTCTGAGAGTCGCGCATGGATAACCTCGTACGTCCGTTGTTGATGTTATTGATGTACTGCCGTCTCCGTGGCAGAAGGATCACCGCTAGGTATCGCGTGACGCCGCGGTACCTAGTTGATCAGCCCGACTCTGGAAAAGCTTGGCAGATTGCTCAGTTTGGGTTCTGGCCAGTGCATCCATACAGCGAAGGCCTTGCCGACAATATAATTGTCCGGAACCATGCCCCACAACTCCCGCGGCATATCGGGAGAGGACCAGTAGCGACTGTCATTGGAATTGTCACGGTTGTCACCAACCATGAAGTAATGCCCCTCGGGCACGGTCCATTCCCGCTCCGGCGGCGTCTGTGACAGACGCTTGTAACGTGCCTGGTGGGCGGTCTCGCCCAGTTGTTCCTGGTACAGATCGACCTTGGCCATTGCCTGTAACGGATGGCCAACCGGCACTTCATCATCTTCCACGGTATGCAGCAACTCACGTTCCACCGGCTCGCCGTTGACGAACAATCGCTTGTCGGCGTAACGGATATGGTCACCGGGCAGGCCCACCACGCGCTTGATGTAGTTGATCCGCGGGTCGTTCGGGTAGCGGAACACCATGACATCACCCCGCTGCGGATCATCTACCGGAATGATCTTGGTTTCCAGCACCGGCAGGCGAATACCGTAGGAGAACTTG
Source organism: Pseudomonas sp. G11-1 (assembly GCF_024031555.1). Classification (NCBI taxonomy): domain Bacteria; kingdom Pseudomonadati; phylum Pseudomonadota; class Gammaproteobacteria; order Pseudomonadales; family Pseudomonadaceae; genus Pseudomonas; species Pseudomonas sp. G11-1. Next base: position 31,842 of record NZ_QEYQ01000004.1, read on the forward strand.
TTGACCAGGATGAAATCGCCAATTTCCAGGGTCGGTTTCATCGATCCCGAGGGAATCTGGAACGGCTCAACCAGGAAGGAACGCAGCACCAACACCACCGCCAACACCGGGAAGAAGGACTTGCCGTACTCGACCAGCAACGGCTCCTTGTTCAGCCGTCCCAGAGTAACGGGATCGACAGTCGTCACCTGGGCTTCATAGGCCGCCATCGCGCGGCGGCGCCGGGGTGCCAGCCAGAGGTAGTCCAGCAGAGCCAACAGGCCGGTGACAGCCACGGCAATCACCAGCAACAGCGGAAAGTTGATATGCATAATCGGTCTTGCGTTACCCCTGGGGTCGGTTGATGAGCGCGCCGCTGCAATAACGAACCAGCATCAGCAATCCTAGTTATCCACTTTCAGGACAGCCAGGAAAGCTTCCTGCGGGATCTCCACATTACCTACCTGCTTCATCCGCTTCTTACCGGCCTTCTGCTTTTCCAGCAGCTTCTTCTTACGGCTGGCATCGCCACCATAACACTTGGCCAGAACGTTCTTGCGCAGCGCCTTGACGGTCGACCGCGCCACGATCTGCCCGCCCATGGCGGCCTGGATGGCCACGTCGAACATCTGCCGCGGAATCAATTCCTTCATCTTCTCGACCAGCTGCCGTCCGCGGAACGCTGCGTTGTCACGGTGCACGATCAACGCCAGGGCATCGACCTTCTCGTTGTTGATCAGCACATCGAGCCGCACCAGCTTGGCGGCCTGGAAACGGTCGAAGGCGTAATCGAGGGATGCATAGCCGCGGCTGACCGATTTCAGGCGGTCGAAGAAGTCCAGTACCACCTCGTTCATCGGCAGGTCGTAGATGACCTGGACCTGAGTGCCGAGGAAGATCATGTCCTGCTGTACGCCGCGCTTTTCGATACACAGGGTAATAACGCTGCCCAGATGGTCCTGAGGCACGAGAATATTGGCCCGCACGATGGGTTCACGCATTTCGTCGATCAGCGAGGGATCGGGCAGGCGGGACGGGTTGTCCACATAGATCACCTCGCCGTCCTTCTTCAACACCTCGAACACCACGGTGGGTGCGGTGGTGATCAGATCCAGATCGTACTCGCGCTCTAGCCGCTCCTGGATGATCTCCATGTGCAGCATGCCGAGGAAGCCGATCCGGAAACCGAAACCCAGCGCGTCCGAGCTTTCCGGCTCGTACTGCAGCGCGGCATCGTTCAGCGTCAGCTTCTCCAAAGCATCGCGAAAATCCTCGAAGTCATCGGAGCTGACCGGGAACAGGCCGGCATAGACCTGCGGCTGGACCTTCTTGAAGCCCGGCAGCATGTCCACGTCCGGTGTACTGGACAGGGTCAGGGTGTCGCCCACCGGCGCGCCCTGGATCTCCTTGATACCAGCGATGATGAAGCCCACTTCACCGGCCTTGAGGTCCACGGTTTCGGTGTGCTTGGGGTTGAACACACCCACGCTGTCCACTTGATGAACACGGCCAGTGGACTTGACCAGCACCTTGTCACCCTTCTTGATGCGGCCCTGCTTGACCCGCACCAGCGACACCACACCCAGGTAGTTGTCGAACCAGGAATCGATGATCAGCGCCTGCAAGGGCGCCTCGATCTCACCTTGCGGCGGCGGAATCACCTGGATCAGACGCTCCAGCACGTCCTCGACACCCAGACCGCTCTTGGCACTGCAGGTCACCGCGTCGGTGGCATCGATACCGATCACGCTCTCGATCTCGGCCTGGACTCGCTCGGGCTCGGCCTGGGGCAAGTCGATCTTGTTCAGTACCGGCATGACTTCGAGGCCCTGCTCGATGGCGGTATAACAGTTCGCCACCGATTGCGCCTCGACGCCCTGCGCCGCATCGACCACCAGCAGGGCACCTTCACAGGCAGCCAGCGAACGGCTGACTTCGTAATGGAAGTCCACGTGACCGGGGGTATCGATGAAGTTGAGCTGGTAGGTCTTACCGTCTTTCGCGGGATAGTACAGCGTGACGCTGTGAGCCTTGATGGTGATGCCGCGCTCACGCTCCAGATCCATCGAATCCAGTACCTGGGCGGCCATTTCGCGCTCGGTCAGCCCCCCGCAGATCTGAATGAAGCGGTCGGCAAGGGTCGACTTGCCGTGGTCGATATGGGCAATAATTGAAAAATTGCGGATCAGGCTCAGGTCGCTCACTGCAGGGTTCTTCCAGACGTGGTTTGCCAGACATGGCGGTGACCGGGGTTAACCCCGAAAACAGCCCGCAAGTCTACCCGATTACACTGCGCCGCGCTATCTGTGCCGGGCGGATTGCGGAGCCTGTCGCAATCCGCCCGGCCAGCGTCAGGCGACCTACTCGGCCAGACGGAAAGTGATGTAGCTCGCTCGCCCCTGACGGATCACCCGCATGGAAATGGAGCGATTGACCGGCAGCTTACTGGCGATCTCGGCAAAATCCGCTGCAGACTCGACCACCCGATTGTTCAGGTTGGTAATGACATCGCCCGGGCGCAAACCAATCATCGCACCAGGGCCAGGACGCACTTCACGGACTGCTACGCCAGTCGACACATCCATGTTTTTCTTCTGCTCGTCGGTCAGCTCGACCACCGCGATACCGAGGCGGTTGTCGGTAGCCGCCGGGGCATTGGGCGACAGCGTACCCGGGCTCGCTGCCAGCGCATCGTCATCCGGCAGAGCACCGATTTCCAACTCCAGCTTCTGCCGCTTGCGGTCACGGATGATATCCATGGTCGCCTTGCTGCCAGGGCGCAGACGGCCGACGGCATGAGGCAGATCGGAGGACATGATGATGTCGTTGCCGTTGAGCTTGAGGATCACGTCACCGGCCTTCAGCCCACCCTCATCACCCGGGCCACCCGGCATGACCTGAGCCACCAGCGCACCGGCGGGACGTTCCAGGCCGAAGGATTCGGCCAGGTCCTTGTTGACCTCCTGAATCACCACGCCCAGCCAGCCACGGCGTACTGTGCCGTCACTCTTCAGTTGTTCGACCACATCCATGGCCACATCCACCGGGATGGCGAATGACAGACCCATGAAGCCGCCGGAACGGGTGAATATCTGCGAATTGATGCCTATCACTTCGCCGTCCAGGTTGAACAGCGGACCACCCGAGTTCCCCGGGTTGATCGCGACATCGGTCTGGATGAACGGCACATAGCTTTCGTTGGGCAGACTGCGGCCCTTGGCACTGACGATACCGGCAGTCACCGAGTACTCGAAACCGAAGGGCGAACCGATCGCCAGCACCCATTCGCCGGCCTTCAGATCGGCGGATTTGCCCATCCGCACGACCGGCAGGTCTGCGCCCGCTTCGATTTTCAGCAAGGCCAGATCCGAACGGGGATCGGCTCCAATCAGCTCGGCTTCCATTTCTCGGCGGTCGGACAAGCGCACGAAGATTTCGTCCGCACCCGCAACCACATGATTATTGGTCAGAACATAGCCGTCCTTGGAGACAATGAAACCCGAGCCCAGCGACTGCGCCTGGCGCTGAGGCGCAGACTGGGAACCGTCAGGAAAGCTGCGCTCGAAGAATTCCCGGAAGATCGGCGGCAACCCTTCCAGGTCCGGCATCATTGGTCCAGACGCGCGCCGGGTAACATTCTGCCGGGTACTGATATTCACTACCGCCGGGGAGGCCTCTTCGACCAATTGGGTAAAGTCGGGCAACTGCGCCGCCACCGCGAGCGCCTGCCAGGTCATTAGCCAGGCACCGACTATCCCGAATAACCATCGCTGTACTGAAGTCATATTAGTAATTGCTCCTTTCTTGAGTACCGCTGACAACATCCAACTTGCCCACCCGGCTAACTACCTGCGGTGTGAAATCCGGATCCGCATCAAGGCGACCGGCATACCAACGCATGGCAACGAATCCCAGACCAAGGCCGGAAAACCCGGCAAGAATAATCGACGGCTCGCCAGCCCCGAAAACCTGGGCCAGCAATGCGAAGCTGAACAGCCCCAGCAGCGGCACCATATAGATCAGAGATGAGCCGCGCAGCATGGCGTTTTCGGGAATACCAATGACGACCTCCTCACCGACTCGACAGGCCCGATCATCCAGTGCCCTAATCAAGCCCCGACGCGCGCCACCCAGGCGTTGCAACAGGGATTGGCCGCATCCGGCCCGGGCCTGGCAACTGGAACAGGCGCTGCGTCGAATGGTTTCGACCCAGACCGCACCCTGCTCCACGCTCAACACCCTAGCCTGCTCCTCGATCACGGCTGCGCACCGGTCACGGCCTGGCTGAGAGATTCAGCAATCCGCTCGGCGGTTATTGGCGGTATCTCGCCGACCACCGTAGCAAGATACAGGTCATCCGCTGCCACCAGGCGGCGACTTACCGCTACCGTGGGCCCGAGCTGCGCCCGCAGGTCCTCGGCCAGGCTGTCTTTGCCCAAAGGCTCGATGAACAGGGTAAAGCGGGCCAGGCCATCGGAATAGATCTGAGTGGCGATGCGGGTATCGCTGTCCTTCAGCGTCTGCACCTGCCGATGCCCTAGGGTGAATCCCGGCGGCAGCCAGAGCGGCTCCCAGAAATTCACATCATCCGTGGGCACATCCTCGGCAGCAGCCAGTTCCAGGCACGAGCTGCCGGGCCGCAGATCCTGATTCGAGGGGTTATCGAAGCTGATAGTGGTGAACTGAAAACGCTCGAGCAATTCGCGACCGTCATCCACCAACAGGGACTTGAGCAGCAGCCCGGTCTCCTGGTCCAGATAGAGTTCATAGGCGTAGCGGAAGGCGTCGCGTGGCTGCACGGAAATGACAGTCACCGGGCGCGAGGCGATCCGCGTATCTCCCAGCACGCGCAACCCGTACCAGTCAGCGAGACCAGCAGGATTCTTGTTCAGTTGGGGAATATTTTGCGGCGTTCTGCCCTGGGAAAGGGAGGTAGCGCAGACCAGGCGACCATCGCGGCGCACCCACTCCTGATGGCGGCCCGCGCTTTGCACCAGACGCTCATGAACCTTGCCGTCTTCAACCTGGCGCCAGATATTCTGAGTGGTAAAGATACCGGAGCGCTCGTAGACATAGGCTCCGTGGTAACTCTGCTCACGGGTAGCCTGATCCATACGCTCCAGCCACTTGATGCTGTCTTCAGCCGAGAGGCCTGGAGCCAGCAACAGGGCGGCCAATCCCGACCACCCCAACACATACTTCAATCGTGACACTAATTATTTTCCAGGCTCGCTGCGCGGGCGTAAGGGACGAGGTTCGGCGCGGCTTGGGCGCTGTTCTCTGCATGCCGGCGCAGATAACTGCCAATGCGCTGTTCCTGCCAGGCCGATGGCCCAGACGCCTGCGGTTGCGGTTCAGCCTGATCGGCAAGCGAAGTGAAGCCAGCCAGCACCGCGCCTGAACGGGCTTGCGCAGGTACAGCAGTTACCGGCGAGGTGCCAGCAGCAGGTGCCGTACGCTCGATGGCCGCCATGGTATTACTGCTGTCAGGCATGCCTTCCTGGTTCACCATGCGTACACCCACCAGTACCGCGAGGGTAACGGAGGCGGCCACTGCAACCCGACCCAACTGCATCTTCCAGCGCGTTGGTGCCACTGTCGGAGCTGCCGCCGGAACTGGCTCATCAGCCAAGGCCGCAGCGATACCGGCAGACAGGTCGATACCCGGCTGCCAAGGCTCCTTGTGCATGACGGACCGTGCCAGTTGGTAACGCTCCCAGCTACGACGGACGTCCGGATCCTGTTCACCGGCATGAAGGACGCGGCGCAGTTCCAGTTGCTCTGCTTCGTCATCCATGAGCGCGGAGAGAGTCTCCCGCAAGGATTCGCTTCTCATTGCTCTACCTCTACTGTATAGGCCCCGCTGGGGCGTCACCGTTTCCCTTTCCTCACGCTTCAAGCAGAGGTTTCAGGGCTTTATCGATGGCCTCCCGTGCTCTGAAGATCCTTGATCGCACAGTCCCCACCGGGCATTCCATCACGTTTGCAATATCTTCATAACTGAGACCTTCGAATTCGCGTAATGTCAGCGCCATTCGTAAGTCTTCCGGCAACAATTGCAGTGTTCTGTTGACCACTTGCTCAATTTCGTCCCGCAGCAGATCCCGCTCGGGAGAATGGATATCCTTGAGTGCACTGTCACCATCGTAATATTCGGCATCCTCGGCGGCGATGTCCGAATCGGGCGGACGTCGTCCCCTGGCGACCAGGTAATTCTTGGCGGTATTGATCGCAATCCGATACAGCCAGGTATAAAACGCGCTGTCCCCTCTGAAATTCGCCAAAGCGCGATACGCCTTGATGAACGCTTCCTGGGCCACATCCTGCGCCTCATGGGAGTCATGCACAAAACGCGTGACCAGAGCCAGAATCTTGTGCTGGTATTTAAGTACGAGCAGGTCGAAGGCCCGCTTGTCCCCCTGTTGCACCCGTTCGACCAGTTGTTGGTCGGTTTGTTCAGTCATTTCCGGCACCACCGCAACTATCTGCCGGATTTATTCTATTGCGATAGACCCGCGATGTAACCAAAAGTTCTCCCCTCACTCAGGTTCAGCTGTATGAGCCTGCGGCGACAGAAAAGTTCCGCAGCACGATGGCCAATTGATGATATCCAGGCATTCACTCACACCGCGCGCCGGCATCATGTGGCAGTATTGTGAATTACTTACCTTATATATACTACCCCGGCACAGCGCGGTATCTGGCTGCTTCCGCCAGCCAGCTCGCTCACCGGAAACCGAACCAAGAGATCCCAATGACCCGACAACGGCAATACGACGTACTGGTAATCGGCAGCGGCGCGGCAGGCCTCACACTGGCTCTGCATCTGGCGGACAATCTGCGCATCGCCGTGATCAGCAAGGGCCAGCTGTCGGAGGGCTCGACCTTCTGGGCCCAGGGCGGTGTAGCCGCGGTGCTGGATGATGCCGACACTGTAGATGCCCATGTCCAGGACACATTGATAGCCGGCGGCGGGCTCTGCCATGAAGACGCCGTTCGTCAGATCGTCGGCGACAGCCGGGATGCCATCGGCTGGCTGGTGGACCAGGGCGTTCCCTTTACCCGCGGTCGGCGGGAAGATGGCAGCGAAACCGATGACTTCCATCTCACCCGGGAGGGCGGTCACAGCCACCGGCGCATCATTCACGCTGCGGACGCCACCGGGGCAGCGATCTTCAATACCCTGCTGCGCCAGGCGCAGTCCCACAGCAATATCGAGCTGCTGGAAGATCACGTCGCGGTCGATCTGATCACCAGCACCAAACTCGGCCAGCAGGACAATCGCTGCCTGGGCGCCTATATCCTCAATCGTGGCAGCGGCCATGTAGAGACCTTCGGCGCTCGCTTCACCGTACTGGCCACCGGTGGCGCCAGCAAGGTGTACCTCTATACCAGCAATCCTGACAGCGCATCTGGCGATGGCATTGCCATGGCCTGGCGCGCCGGTTGCAGGGTGGCCAACATGGAGTTCAACCAGTTCCACCCCACTTGCCTCTATCACCCAAAAGCCAAGAGCTTCCTCATCACCGAGGCCTTGCGTGGCGAGGGCGCGGAGCTCAAGCTGCCGGATGGCAGCCGCTTCATGCCACGCTTCGATCCACGGGCCGAACTGGCGCCGCGCGATATCGTCGCCCGGGCCATCGACCATGAAATGAAGCGCCTGGGTCTGGATTGCGTGTACCTGGATATCAGCCATAAACCGGCGGATTTCATTCGCCAGCATTTCCCCACCGTGCATGAGCGCTGCCTGAGCTTCGGCATCGACATCACCCGCGAGCCCATCCCGGTAGTACCGGCGGCGCACTACACCTGCGGTGGCGTGATGGTGGAGCAAACCGGACTGACCGACGTCGACAATCTCTACGCCATCGGCGAAACCAGCTTCACCGGTCTGCATGGCGCCAACCGCATGGCCAGCAATTCCCTGCTCGAGTGCATTGTCTATGGCCGCGCCGCCAGCCGCGACATTCTGCAGAAACTGCCGACCTCACAGCTACCCACCGACCTGCCTCACTGGGACGAGAGCCAGGTAATCGACTCGGACGAGGACGTGATCATCTCGCATAACTGGGAAGAGCTGCGGCGCTTCATGTGGGACTATGTCGGCATCGTCCGGACCACCAAGCGCCTGCAGCGAGCCAAGCACCGGGTCGATATGTTGCTCGCGGAGATCCACGAGTTCTACAGCAACTACACCGTCTCGCGGGACCTGCTGGAGCTGCGCAACCTGGCGGTCGTGGCCGACCTGATCATCCGCTCGGCCATGCTCCGCCATGAAAGTCGCGGGTTGCACTACACGCTGGACTACCCGGATCTGCTGCCAGAAGCCCGGGATACTATTCTGCAGCCGCCCAACGCTGACGACTGAACCTCAAGCGCAGGCGCAACCGCCGCAGCGAATCCTCCGCGGCGGCGTCCGCCGGCAGAATCACCGATACCGGCAGCAACCGCCCCGGCTCGCGCAGACGCACCACCGTCAGCAAGGCGCTGACATAGGTATCGGCCAACAGCCGGGCGCCCATTTCCGAGCCGTCGCGGCGCAACACGTGCCAGCCCTGGCTGTCGAACCGCAGTCCTGTCACCGAGTGGGCATGGCGCAGGCTGACCTGCCGGGGCCAGATCCACAGGCAATACATCCACAACAGCAAGGCACACAGCGAGGCCGGCAGCAACGGCAGCGCGCTGCGGTACAGGGCCATGCAACCAAGCATGGTCAGGAATATGATGAGGCCACCCAGCCAGCGCGACGGCTGGCGCTTGAGCAGCAGTGAATCAGTCGGGTTGGACACGATCCAATATCATCCTCACAATGCGTTTGAGATCCGGATCTTCCGGCTCCCCACGCTGCATGAACCAGACGAACATATCCTGATCCTCGCATTCCAGCAGTCGCCGGTAGCGAGCCTGATCCTCTTCGTCCAGTGACGAATACACCTCTTCCAGAAAGGGTAGCAGCAGCACGTCCAGCTCCAGCATGCCGCGCCGGCTATGCCAGAACAATCGCTTCTTTTCCACCTCGGCCGTCATTGCCATCTCCAATCGGTTGATTCGCCTTCATGGTCGGCATTATACCCGCTGCGCTTGATCAAGGCACTGACAAGCCAGAAGCAGCCCCCTATCATGTGACAGAATAGATGCACCGCCATTCCCGTCCACCGGAGTCAGCCAGAATCATGCATGAGACCAGAGACCTGTCCGCGTTGTTTCCCCAGCAGTCACCGGCGCCCAGCCCCGATACCGCGCTGGCGTTACTGGATCACGAACGCGTTCTTGACGTCAGCGGCGTGGATGCGACCCGCTTTCTTCAGGGCCAGCTCACCTGCGATGTAACTGCCCTGGCCACAGGCGGCAGCATCCTGGGGGCCCGCTGCAACCCCAAGGGCCGGATGCAATCAAGCTTCCGGCTGCTCAAGCTGTCGGATGAACGTTATCTGCTGGCGATGGATGCCCCCTTGCTGGAGCCACAACAGGCGGATCTGGCGAAATATGCCGTTTTCTTCAAGGTGCAGCTCAATGATTGCACCGAGCAATGGGTACGCCTGGGACTCTGGGGCCCGCAAGCGGCCGATGCCTTGGCCGCCGTCGATCTTGGCCAGAACGCTGGCGAAGCTGATGCCGGACTAGCGGTTGCCTTGAGTCACGACGTCATGGAACTCTGGGTGCCAGCCGATCGCGCCAGGGAAATCATCCATGTTCTGACCGATAAAGCCCAACCCGCTGCACTGAACGCCTGGCAGCTGCAGCTGATTCGCCTCGGCATCGGTCAGGTGCGCAGTCAGACCCGGGAGAGCTTCATTCCGCAGATGCTCAACCTGCAGCAGCTGGGCGGTGTCAGCTTCAAGAAAGGCTGTTATACCGGGCAGGAAATCGTCGCGCGGATGCAGTATCTGGGCAAGCTCAAGCGTCGCATGTATCGCCTGACCTGGGCCGGCGACAGCCTCCCGGAACCCGCCACCCCCATTATCGACAGCAACAGCGGCCAGGCCGTAGGCGAAGTGGTGACGGCGGCCCGCAGCGATGAATGCATCGAACTGCTTGCGGTACTGCAGAACGAAGCGGCACAATTGGCGACATTGAGCGTCTCCGATATCAGCAAGCCAGCATTGGAGTTGGCAACGCTACCTTACGAAGAGCAAATGGCCGCCGAGGCTGCCGGCGAATAATCAAGGAAGAATGTCATGACGGATCTGGCCCTGCGCGTACAGGAAGAATTGATTCAGGCGATCGAGCGCGACCAACTGGTGTTGCCAACGCTGCCCGAGGTCGCCCTGCGCATCCGCGAAGCCGCCGAGGACCCGGATATCGGCATCAGCGAGCTGGTCCGGCAGATCAGTACCGATACCGCCCTTAGCGCACGCCTGATCAAGGTGGTCAACAGCCCCCTGCTGCGCTCACGCCAGGAAATAACCGACCTGAGCATGGCGGTCAACCGCCTGGGTATCGTCTATACCGCCAATCTGGCCACCGGTCTGGCGATGGCGCAGCTGTTCCAGGCAACCACCGATGTCATCGACCGGAAGATGCGCGAGGTCTGGGCGCGCAGCACCGAGGTAGCGGGCATCAGCCATGTGCTCTGCCAGCACTACACTCGCCTCAAGCCCGATCAGGCCACTCTCGCCGGACTGGTACATCAGATCGGCGTGCTGCCGATTCTCAGCTATGCCGAAGAGCACAGCCAGTTGCTGAACGACTCCATCAGCCTGGGTATCATCATCGATCAGATTCATCCGGTGCTGGGTGACCGTATCCTGGCCGCCTGGGATTTTCCCGAGCCGCTGCGCCACGTGCCTAGCCAGCACCTGGATTTTCAGCGCAACCCGGGCCAGGCGGATTACGCGGATATCGTCCAGGTCGCCATGCTGCAGAGCCTGGCCGATAGCGATCACCCCCATGCGCAGCTCGACTGGAGTGAAATCTCCTCCTTCGACCGCCTCGGCCTCGATCCGACTGGCGACCAGGAGCAGGAAGACCTGTCGGCAGAGATGGAAGCCGCGATGCTGCTACTCGGCTGAAATCGACCTTCAGCGGTTGGTCCATTGCGGCGGGCGCTTCTGCAGAAAAGCGCTCACCCCCTCCCTGGTATCCTCCAGATCGAACAGATCGACGAAGCGTTCGCGCTCGGCCGACAGCAGGCTATTGAGCGGCTGACTGCGCGCGCCCTGGATCAATTGCTTGCAGGCCTTTACCGCCTGCGGACTCTGCCGGCTGACCTGGGCCGCCAGGCGCAACGCCGTAGCCAGGGCCTGCCCCTCTTCCACCACCTCTTCGACCAGGCCGATGCGCTCAGCCTTGACTCCGTCGATGCGCTCACCACAGAGGATCATCCGCTTGGCCCAGCCCTCACCGACCAGCCATGCCAGTGCCTGGGTGCCACCGGCGCAAGGCAGCAAGCCAACGCTGGCCTCCGGCAACCCCAGCTGCGCCTGGCGCTCGGCGATGCGAATATCACAGGCCAGCGCACACTCCAGTCCACCGCCCAAGGCATAGCCATTGAGGGCAGCGATGGTTACCCCGGAAAAATCCCTCAGCGCCTCGAATGCCTGACCGAACAGTCGCGCCACCAGACGCGCATGGGCCTTGTCACCCTCGGCGAACATCTGCAAATCGGCGCCAGCGGAAAAGAACCGCTCGCCACGACCGATGATCACCAAGGCATAGATATCCGGATCGTCACTGAGATGACCAATAAGCTCGTACAGGCCATGCAGGGTATCGGTATCCCAGGTATTGGCCGGCGGATTGTCGATGGTCAGCAGGGCGGTATGCCCCGCCTTCTGCACTACCAGCTTGTCGGTACGCGGAACCAGCGCGGTGTAGGGCTGCAGAGCATGCTCCATGACGGACTCCTTTCAGATGTCGGAGCCTTCATCATTGAACATCCCGGCGCCGGCATCAAGCCGACCCCGATTCACTAGCGGGGTTCAGGCAATCGCCAGTCAACAGGCTCGCGGCCCTGCTCGATCAGATAGGCGTTGGCTGCGGAAAAGTGGCCGCTGCCAATGAACCCGCGGTGGGCCGACAGTGGCGATGGATGCACACTTTGGAGCACCAGGTGACGAGAGCGGTCGATCTGCTGACCTTTTTTCTGCGCGTAGCTACCCCAAAGCATGAACACCAGATGCTCACATTGGGTATTGAGGATATCGATAATCCGCGAAGTGAAGCGCTCCCACCCGCGATTGGCATGGGCACCAGCCTGCCCTTGAGTGACGGTGAGCACCGCATTGAGTAGCAGCACACCCCGCTCGGCCCAAGGCCGCAAGTCGCCCTGGGTTGGAATCGGATGCCCCAGATCGCGCTGGATCTCCTTGAAGATATTCTTCAGCGACGGCGGCGGGCGCACCCCTGGCTGCACGGAAAAGCTCAACCCGTGCGCCTGTCCAGGCCCGTGATACGGGTCCTGACCGATGATGACCACCTTCACCTTATCCAACGGCGTGGTATTCAGCGCATTGAAGATCATCGGCCCCGGCGGATAGACCACCTTGCCGGCAGCCTTCTCGGCCAGCAGAAACTCACGCAATTGCTGCATGTAGGGCTGTTCGAACTCGTCGCCCAGCGCCTGTTTCCAGTCCTCGGCCAACTGTACCGAACGGCTGCCCATGATCATTGCGCCAGCGGCACGGATTGAGCATTGCAACGCACCACGCGCTGGCGGTTATCGACCAGCAGGCCGGACAGGCCGTTATGCCGGGTGTCATGCAGGATCATCACCCCATCCACACATTCGGCCGTATGGTTGGCGGCCTTGGCCTGCAACTGCCCCGCCTCATCCGAGCCGATGGTCACCAGACTGAATTCGGCCACCAGCAGACCTTCTTCCTCCCGCGCAAAATTCAGGTACCCGTAGAAATGCAATACGGCCATGGTTAGAAACAAAGTGCCCAGGGCGGTGAGGATATAAGGCAGTTTGTTGGTTTCCGTTTGTTCACTCATGCAAAACTCCTACAGAATATTGGCGTAATCGGCCTCGATGCGATCGAGGCTGAGATTGGTCAGAAACCCGGAAAAGCACATCCAGGCACTCAATGCGTTCAGGTCGGCAAAGGGTTCCGGCAGATAGCGCGGCGGCACCACCAGCCCCTCCTCCACCAGTTGCCCGAGGGTGCGCATGTCTTCCAGGGTGGTCTTGCCACAAAACAGCAGCGGAATCTGTTGCAGCTTGCCCTGGCGCACTGCCAGCTGGATGTAGTTGTAGGTCAGGATAAAACCCTTGAGGTAGGCCAGGTCCTTGGTGAACGGCAGGCCATCGCTGCTCGAGCCACGGAATACCCGGCTGGCATTGTTGTAGCTGTCGTCCTCGCTGTAGCCTTCACCCCGATAAAAACCGAACACATCGAGAAAATCGCCACCGGACTCGGCCAGCTGGATTGCCTGGGTGCGGTTGGTGAGCTTGCGCAGGCGCGAAGGATAGGAGGCGAAGGTAATGATCTCCATCAGGATCGCCAGCCCTTCCTGGGTTACCGTGGACGACGGTGGCCCCTTGGCCAGGAATGTACAGATCGGCTGATGCTGGCCATTCAGACTGGTCGCCACATGCACCATGCCCTCATGCACGGCCAGAATCTTCAGATCGCGCTGGTTGAACAACGCATCGCTGCGGATCTTGATGTAGTCGGCGCCAGCGGCAGCATCGGCGACGATGCCGTCGGATTCAAATACGCGCACCGCCCGATCATCGGGGAACACCTGATCCATCTGCGCCTGCAATATGGCGACGGCCTCGGGCGCAGCGATGGTCTTGGGTTCATGGCCCAGATCATTGCCGATATTGCTCAGCGATTCGCTGAGCATGATGCCAAGATCGGTGATGGTCGGGTCGCCGGCATGGAAGGCATCGGAGGCCGAGCCGTACAGCTCCTGGGAAATGCGCCCCATCTCGGGCGTCCCGCGCGCTTCGAGCATGCGGATGACCATGCGGTATTCCCGACACATGCGCCGCATGATCTGGCCCACCGGGTTGAAGGTGCCGAGCTGGCGGGTGATATCGCGCTCGATATCCTGAAACACCTGCAAACGCTCGGCCGGGTCGAAGGCCATCGGGCGACGCTTGTAATAATCCGGACCGACATCCGGGAGCTTCTTGCAGCCATCACGGAAGAACTGATCGCGAATGCTGTCATCCCACTTGATAGCATCCAGCACCCGAATCGGCGCCTGCGCCTCGACAATACGGTCGGACAGGCTGCGGATAACCAGTTGGTACTGCTCGCTCTGTTTTACCGCCATGCAGCGCTCCCTATGTTCTCGCTCATTTGCTCGTCGCCGATGCTCGGTGTTCAGTGCTCGGCGGTTCGGTGCCGTGCAGGGAAATATTGATCTGGCTGGCTTGTGGATCGGCCAGATCAGGTACTGCCCAGCCCGGACACGCGGCAAGTACATCCATGTAGCTCGCGGTTGCCATCCCTGGCAACCGACGGTCCGGGCTGGGCAGTACCTGACCCGGCTTGTAAACCGCAGTGTGGATCAATGCTTCCGGCGAGTCCGTTTTTCGGGGTGTAGCGCTCCCGCGCCACACCAAAAATTCAGAACCAGCCAGCGTACCCAGCCATCCGGAAAGCGGATCATTGCACAACCATACCAGCGCGGTTGGGGGCGGCCTATGTGGGACCGTCGGTTGCCAGGGATGGCAACCGCGAGCTTACAGGGACGTACTTGCAGCGTGTCCCACATAGGCCGCCCCCAATCACGCCAACTCCCCAACCAAACCTGATTCGCTTTCCTTGCACAAAGCCACAGCCAGCACCCAAACCCTGGATTCCCCCGCCTTCACGAAGCATGACGGGGTAAAGGGCAATTACCCGATACTTAAACCTCAGGCCGCATATGCGGGAACAGGATCACATCGCGGATCGACGGCGAGTCGGTCAGCAGCATCACCAGGCGGTCGATGCCAATGCCTTCGCCAGCGGTCGGCGGCATGCCGTATTCCAGGGCGCGGACGAAGTCAGCGTCGAAGTGCATGGCTTCGTCGTCGCCGGCATCTTTCTCAGCCACCTGGGCGTGAAAGCGCTCGGCCTGGTCCTCGGCGTCGTTCAACTCCGAATAGGCATTGGCGATCTCGCGGCCACCGATGAACAGCTCGAAGCGATCGGTCACGCTGGGGTCTTCATCGTTACGTCGCGCCAGCGGCGATACCTCGAAGGGGTAGCGGGTGATGAAGGTCGGCTGCTCCAGCAGATGTTCCACCAGCTCCTCGAAGATCATCACCTGCAGCTTGCCCAGCCCTTCATGGCCCAGCACCTTGGCGCCGGCCTTCTTCGCGATCTCCCGGGCCCGGTCAATATTGGTCAGATCATCCGCGCTCAGTTCCGGATTGTATTTGAGGATAGAGTCAAATACCGACAACCGCGCAAAGGGCTCGCCAAAATGGAACACCTTGTCGCCGTAGGGCACATCGGTGGTGCCCAACACCGCCTGGGCCAGCTCGCGGAACAACTCCTCGGTCAGGTCCATGTTGTCTTCGTAATCAGCGTAGGCCTGGTAGAACTCGAGCATGGTGAACTCGGGGTTGTGCCGGGTCGAAACACCTTCGTTACGGAAGTTGCGGTTGATCTCGAAGACCTTCTCGAAGCCGCCAACTACCAGCCGCTTGAGATACAGCTCCGGGGCGATACGCAGGTACATCGGCAGATCCAGCGCGTTGTGGTGCGTCTCGAACGGCTTGGCTGCGGCACCACCGGGGATGGTCTGCAGCATCGGGGTTTCCACTTCCAGGAAGCCGCGCTCGCTGAGGAAACGGCGGATCTGGGAAATCACCTGGGAGCGCACGCGGAAAGTATCGCGCACTTCTTCATTGACGATCAGGTCAACGTAGCGCTGGCGGTAGCGCTGCTCGGTATCGGTCAGACCGTGGTGCTTGTCCGGCAGCGGGCGCAGGGACTTGGTCAGCAGCTGGACCGCCGTCATGTGCACATACAGGTCACCCTTGCCGGAACGCGCCAGCGTGCCTTCGGCGGCGATGATGTCGCCCAGGTCCCAGGTCTTGATCGCTTCCAGGGTCTCGGCGGGCAAGCCCTTGCGGTCAACGTAGACCTGGATGCGTCCGCTCATGTCCTGCAGCACCATGAACGCACCGCGGTTGAGCATGATGCGCCCCGCCACCTTGACCGCAATGGCGGCGTCGGCCAGCTCTTCCTTGCTGCTGTCGGCATACTTCTGCTGCAGATCGCCGGCCAGACTGTCGCGACGGAAATCATTCGGGAAAACATTGCCCTTGGCGCGCTCTACCGCAAGTTTATCCTTGCGCAGGGCGATCAGGCTGTTTTCTTCCTCTTGCAGTGCATGCTCGTTCAGCGGTTGTTCACTCATTTCGGTGTCCTGGGTAAATCAATTCGGTAATGGTGCAGGGTGTCAGCAGTGTCGTCAGGGCCCGGTTACAGGCCCTGTTTCAGACTGGCTTCAAGGAACTCGTTGATATCGCCATCCAGCACACCGTCGCAATCACTGTCTTCGATGCCGGTGCGCAGATCCTTGATCCGCGACTGGTCGAGTACATAGGAGCGGATCTGATGGCCCCAGCCGATATCCGACTTGCTGTCTTCCTGTGCCTGGGACGCCTCGGTGCGTTTCTGCATCTCCAGCTCATACAACTTGGCCCGCAACATCTTCATCGCGGTGTCTTTGTTGGCGTGCTGGGACCGTTCGTTCTGGCAACTGACCACGGTATTGGTCGGGATGTGGGTGATCCGCACCGCCGAATCAGTGGTGTTAACGTGCTGACCACCAGCGCCCGAGGAGCGGTAGGTGTCGATGCGCAGGTCAGACGGGTTGATCTCGATCTCGATGTTGTCATCGATTTCCGGCGACACGAACACGGCAGTGAACGAGGTGTGACGACGATTGCCGGAATCATACGGGCTCTTGCGCACCAGCCGGTGTACGCCGATTTCGGTGCGCAGCCAGCCGTAAGCGTAAGAACCCTTGATGTGAACGGTGGCACCCTTGATACCGGCAACCTCGCCCGCGGTCAGCTCCATGATGGTCGCTTCGAAACCATTCTGGTCGGCCCAGCGCAGATACATGCGCAGTAGCATGTTCGCCCAATCCTGGGCCTCGGTGCCGCCGGAGCCCGACTGGATATCCAGATAGGCGTTGTTCTCATCCATCTCACCGCTGAACATGCGGCGAAACTCCAGCGCTTCCAGGCGCTTCTGCAAACGCTCCAGCTCGCTGGTCACGTCGGCAACGGCCCCTTCATCATCTTCTTCGACGGCCATTTCCAGCAGTTCGGATGCGTCGCTCAGGCCGCTTTGCAGTTCGTCCAGCGTACCGACGATCTCGGCCAGGGAGGCGCGCTCGCGGCCCAGGTTCTGCGCCCGCTCGGGCTCGTTCCAGACGCTGGGGTCTTCCAGCTCGCGTTCTACTTCGGTCAGACGATCATGTTTGTGATCGTAGTCAAAGATACCCCCTGATGGTCTCGGAGCGGCCACGCAGGTCTTTGATGGTGTTCAGAATCGGATTGATTTCCATGGTGACAAATCCCGTCAGGAAAAAGGGGACATTGTAGCGGAAATCCCCGCCCCGGTGCAGTGATCAGCATGGAGGTTGCTTCGGTTCAGCAACCGACCCGACCGCCGGGGCACAGAGCCTCGCGAGTCAGCAGGCCTGCAGGTGCCGTACCAGCAACTGCAGGCTCTGCCGTCCGCGGTACTCGTTGATATCCAGGCTGTAGGCCAACCGCACCCGGCGCACGTTGGGATCGGGCCATACCTGGGAATCGATATTGAAAGCGATGGCGTCCAGCACCTCGGTACCGCCACAAGGCTGCAGCACCATCTTCAGATGCCGCTCGCCGACCAGCCGCTGCTGGATCAGATTGAACTCGCCATGGAAGCCCGGCTCCGGAAAGTGCTGCCCCCAAGGCCCAGCCTCGCGCAGGTGCGCTGCGAGTTGCAGATTGAACTCATCGACCGCCAGCTCACCATCGCTCAGCAGGCGGCCAGTCAGATCCTCGGCGCTCAGTTGACGCCGCACTTCGCGGTCGAAAGCCGCGCGAAAATCCTCGAAATGAGTGGCTGGCAGGGACAAGCCCGCCGCCATGGCATGCCCGCCGAACTTGCTGATCAAGCCCGGATTGGCTGCGGCGACTGCATCCAGCGCGTCGCGGATATGCAGGCCGGCGACCGACCTCGCCGAGCCCTTGATCTCACCCTCCCCAGCATCGGCAAAGGCAATGACCGGGCGGTGATAGCGATCCTTGAGTCGCGAGGCGAGAATGCCGATGACGCCTTGATGCCATTCGGCATCGAACAGGCACAGGCCGAACGGCAGGTCCGCTTCCTGCAGGTCCGTGGCATCCAGCATGGCCAGTGCCTGCTTCTGCATGTCCTGCTCGATGCTCTTGCGATCACGGTTGAAACCGTCCAGCTCGCTGGCCATCTCGCGCGCCAGTGATTCATCGTCGGTGAGCAGGCACTCGATACCCAGGCTCATATCATCCAGTCGCCCGGCCGCATTCAGGCGTGGCCCGATGATGAAGCCCAGGTCGGTCGAAACCAGCCGCTCGGCGGGACGCCGCGCCACTTCCAGCAGCGCGCGAATGCCCGCCCGGCAACGCCCGGCACGAATACGTGCCAGTCCTTGATGCACCAGGATTCGGTTGTTGGCATCCAGCGGCACCACGTCCGCCACCGTGCCCAGGGCAACCAGGTCCAGCAGCTCGGCCAGGTTCGGCTCGGGACGCTGCGTATTGAACCAGCCGCTGTCGCGCAGCGCGGTGCGCAGAGCCATCAATACATAGAAGATCACACCGACGCCGGCGATCGCCTTGCTCGGAAAATCACAGCCGGGCTGGCTGGGGTTGACGATGGCGTCGGCCGCGGGCAGTTGTTCGGCGGGCAGGTGATGATCGGTGACGACCACCTTGAGACCAGCCGCCTTGGCGGCCGCCACGCCATCGATGCTGGAAATGCCGTTATCCACGGTCACCAGCACGTCAGGCTGCCTGCTCAGCGCCACCTCGACAATTTCCGGAGTCAGGCCGTAGCCATACTCGAACCGGTTGGGCACCAGATAGTCGACCTGGGCCGCGCCCAGCGCCCGCAGCCCGAGTACCGCAACGCTGCTGGCGGTAGCGCCATCGCAATCGAAATCTCCGACGATCAATATCGACTGGCGCTGCTCCAACGCCTCGCGCAGCACCGCCACCGCCTGCTCCATACCCTTGAACAGCGTCCAGGGCAGCAGCGCTTTCAGGCTGCGGTCCAACTCCGCCGCCGATTGCACGCCGCGCGCGGCGTACAGGCGGGTCAGCAGCGGTGGCAGTTCTCCCAGGTCCGGCAGTTCGGCGGGAGCAACGCGAGTCTCGATACGCATGGTGCTCAGCGCTCTCCCAACAACCATTCGAGCACGAACTCGTGCTGGGTATCGGCATCGCTGACGTAGAGCACACCATCGGCAATCATCACACCCCATTCGATGGTCCGCCCCAGTTCACTGGCCAGGGCGTCCAGCGGCTCCTGGGGGAGCGCGGTGATATTCACATTCTTCAGGTTGGCCACGGCGGGGATCACTTTGCCCGCCCACACCCGCGTGTTGCCATAGGCCAGCAGTGAGACCCGCTCGGCACGCCGCGAACACCAGGTCAGGCGTTCCGCATCCGGCTGGCCAACCTCGATCCAGTGCTCGATCCGGTCATCCAGGCTCTTGTGCCACAATGCCGGCTCGTCGACCTCGGACAGGCCGCGCCCGAAAGCCAGCCGCTCCTGATACCAGAGCGCGTAGGCAAGAATACGCGCGGCCAGGCGCTGGCCGGTTTCCGATGGGTGCCGGGCCACCGTGATACGCAGATCTTCATAGACGCCGCGATCGGTATCGGTGATATTGAGATGGACTTTACAGGGAACGGACTGGAGCGCCATGGGGCTGGATATCCTGGTTCTGGGGGCCGGCAGTGTAGCGCAAAACGTCCTGCCTCGCCCTACCAGCACCGCCGAAGGCAGTGTCACTCATCCGGCTTGCGTTCCACTCCCTCGAGAAAGTACGGCAGGACATGCAGGATGAACAGCATCAGCAAAGTGGCCAACACCGCGGTGGCTTCCAGACCCAGCCCCACGCAGACACCTACCGCAGCGGTCATCCAGACCCCGGCAGCAGTGGTCAGGCCCTTGACCTCACCCATGCTGCTGCCCTTGATGATGGTGCCCACACCGAGAAAGCCGATGCCGGCGACGATCCCCTGCACCACCCGGCTCATGGCATCATCACCGGCACCGACCAGTTCGGAGCCAAGCACGAACAATGCAGCCCCCATGCACACCAGCATATGCGTGCGGATGCCGGCCGCCTTGCCATGGGTTTCCCGTTCGTAACCGAGCAAACCACCCAACAGCGCAGCGACCAGCAGCCGCAACGCGACCCGAGTCGCTTGCTCCACATCGGTCAGGTCGGAGAACTCGCTGGCCAGGGTAACCAGGATGATATCGAAAACGTCCATTGCCGAGTCCGCATCGTCGGTAGGAACCCTCAGCATAGCAGTCAGGAAACCGTCCGCCGCGGCACTGGCTGCCGGGTAATTTCCCGCCGCAGCAGGCGCCCCCATACCGTGCCGGGTGCGACGCGCCAGACCTGGTGATGCAGCCAGGCCATGGCTTCGGCATCCTGCGCCAGGAGGCTCTGTTCGGTACGGTCCAGCGCACCGGGCCCCTGCTCCAGACAGCGCTGCGCCAAAGCATCCAACCGCTGACGCCGTGGCCCCGCCGGCGCAGCGCGAGCCAACGCTACCTGCAACCGGTTATGCCGGGGATGGATCACCGATTCGCAGAAACCGGGTTGCTGGATGCCTTCCAGCGGGCTGCGCATCATCTCCTCGAGCAACTTCGAGCCATAGGCTTCCTCGGCGGTCATCAGCCAGCCACGCCGGCGCAGGCGCTGGCCCAGCTGCACCCGGCTGAGGATCACTGAAATCGGCGCGGCGAAGATCAGCGGCAACGCCACCGGCAGTGACCAATAAAAGAACATCGGCTTCAGCCAGAGCGCGAACAGCGCCCAGGCCAGCCCGAGAATCGAGCCCGGCGCCTGATAGACCAGGGCCTCGACCCAGCCGGTCTCGCTGGTCCGGTTCTGCCCGGCCCAGCGCAGTTTGATATTGAACAGTGCCGCGGTCACGTACCGCGAATGTGACAGCATGCGGATCGGCGCCAGCATGGCCGACACCACTATCTCCAGCAATACGCTGCCCAGCAGCCGAAAGAAGCCGCCGAACGCACGAACCCGCTGCGTCAATGCCGCATCCGCCAGGCCGAGAAACTTGGGTAGAAACAGCAGGCCAAGGGTGCAGGCTACCAGCGTCGCTGCGCGCAACGGCTGCCATTGTGGCCACAGCGGAAACAACTGGTGCGGGTCGGGGAAATAGTTGATGGGCCACAACACCATGCGGGTGGTAGCGATGGTAGTCAGTACCAGAAAGGCCAGCCACAGTGGCGACGCCAGGTAGGACATGATGCCGTTGAGAAAGGCCATGCGATGGGCAAACCGGAGCCGGCGACTGCCGAGCATCAGCCACAGATGCTGCATGTTGCCCTTGACCCAGCGCTGGTCGCGGGTCAGCTCATCTACCAGTGATGGCGGCGACTCCTCCCAGCTGTCCTGCAATCCCGGTTCCAGCCAGACTTCATGGCCGGCGCGCCCAAGATAAGCCGCCTCGACAAAGTCATGACTCATGATCGGACCACGGAACAGGCCCCACCCCGGCAGCTTGCGCAGGCCGCAATGGGCCATGAAGGGGTTGACCCGCAAGATGGCGTTATGCCCCCAGAAAGCCGCCTCGCCCAGCTGCACCGCGGCCAGCCCGGTAGTGAACAATGGGCCGTATAACTGACTGGAGAACTGCTGAATCCGGGCGAATAACGAGCGGCCGTTGAGCAGTTGCGGACTGGTCTGCAAAATGCCGACCATGCGGTGGCGCTGCATCAACTGCACCATGGTTACCAGCGCGTCACCGCCCATCAGGCTGTCGGCGTCCAGCACCACCATATAATCGTAATCCCGCCCCCAGCGGCGCAGGAAGTCGCCGACGTTGCCGCTCTTGTAGTTCAGGTTGAGCTTACGCCGGCGGTAGAACAGCCGCCCTGCCGCACCCAGCTTGTCCACCAACTGCGCCCAGGCCGCCTGCTCTCGCAGCCAGGTGTCCGGCTCCCGGCTATCGGACAGGATGAAGAAATCGAAGTGTTCCAACTGGCCGGTGCGTTCGAGACTGCGGTAGACCGCGCTCAGCCCGCCCAGACTGCGCTCGATCGGCTCATGATAGATCGGCATCAGAATTGCCGTGCGCGCCAGCGGCGTGGCGGCCAGGGTAGCGGCGTCCTGTTGTTGCAGCAGCGACTGCCGATCACCACCCAGACGCCGCAGGACGAAGCCGGCAACGGCGATCCAGAAGCCAAAGGAAATCCAGGCGAACAGCAGAGCAAACAACCCCAGCATGCCGATTTCCACGGCGTTGCCGCCGTTGTAGGGCAGGATCGACAGCATGAACCAGCTGGCCAGCAGCGTTTGCCCGATTACCAGTACCAATAAACAGCTGCGCCGCAACCAGGCCGCTGTACGCCAGCGGCGACGGCTCGCGACGGCATCCGCCGTGCCGGTTTCCACCGCAGCCGGCATCATCAGTAATCCCCGTAACCGATACTGCCACGCCGCAGAGGTGGAGTCGCTGGCGCTATCGGCTGCGGCTCGATCCCGCTCCGCATGGGCTGCAGGCAGAGGTCGAACAATTCGTCCGCAGGGACCGTCAGATTATCCGCCATGGTCCGCAGGACTGCCGCCTGCACCTCCGGCGTCGGCTCCCGGCCCGCCCAATGCAGCCAGGCGAGTACCCGGCGCAGGGTGAATTCAGCAACCGTTGTGTGCATGCCGTCTCCACAGGTTATTTGATGACATTCAATACATCACTGCCGGGTGCGAGCTGATAGGTCCATGTTTCGCTCAGGGTCTGGTCACCTTCGCGCAGGAAGGCGCGTACCGATAGCGGACGATCCGGTGCCGGCTTCACCAGCATCGACAACCGCCAACGCTCAAGGGCGGGAACATATTCGACGAACTGTTCAATCAGCTCACCATCCTCCAGGGCGGTGGCGTCAGCGGCTACCGGAGCCTCGGCGGGATAGTCCGACAACGGGCCGCCGGCAAAGTCGACAACCACCCGCACCGCGCCCTCGACATCTCCCCCACCGATGCGAGTGCCGTCGCCCAGAAAGCTGTCCACCGCCTGAGCCATGGGGCTGTCCACCAGGTCGGCCATGCCGAAGCGGGCGATATAGTCGAACCGGTGCGGACCTTCTGCCGAGAGCCCACCGTCGGGAGTCCAGAACGCCACTATATTGTCATTGGTCTCATCCGGCGTCGGTAGCTGGGTCAGCACCACATGCCCCTTGCCCCAGTCGCCCTGCGGCTCGATCCAGGCACTGGGCCGCGTGTCGTAGCCCGCTTCCGGGTCCATGTAGCTGCCGAAATCGGCGTCACGCTGGAACAGTCCGAAACCGCGCACGTTGTGAGTGCCGAAGTAATCCATGGTCAGGGTGGCCGGGTTGTTCAGCGGACGCCACAACCATTCATCACTGGCGCCGTCATGGATCAGCAGCCCATCGCTGTCATGCACCTCTGGCCGCCATTCACCGTCCGGGCGCAGCGTGTTCTGGCCGTAGTAGAACATGCTGGTCAGCGGCGCCACACCCGCCAGCTCGATGGCCTGGCGTGGAAACAGTACCGACTCGACCTGCAGCGCCGTTTCGTCACCGGGAGTCACGGTGAAGCGATAGGCCCCGGTCAGACTCCTGCCATCCAGCAGCCCGTAAAAGGTCAGCGTCTCGGCGTCTGCGGCGGGCTTCTCCAGCCAGAATTCGATAAAGGAAGGAAACTCCTCGCCGCTGGGCAAGCCGGTATTGACGGCGATACCCCGGCCCGACAGGCCAAAGTTGTTGTGTCGACCCACCGCCCGGTAATAACTGGCACCGGCAAACACCAGGAACTGATTCTGGATATCCGGCGCATCGAAGGGAAAGGTCAGCTTGAAGCCGGCAAAGCCGAGATCGGCTGGCATGAGCTTCTCCACTTCGCTGTTGGGATAGCTGAATTGCGTCTTGTCGAAGGCCAGCGGCTGCGCCTCGCCGCCCTCGATCAGGTTGATGCGCACCGCATGGTGGTAGAACAACCCCGGCGGAATCAGCATCAGATTGAAGGGGAGCTTTTCTTCTCGCCACAGGCTGCTCTCGGGCATGAAGCGGATACTCTGGTAATCGTGATAACTCAGTTCCTGGAGAAAGCGCGGCACTTGCGGGGGCGCCTTCCAGGCGCTGTCTGCCAATGACTCGGCCTTGTCGATTACCGTCTGGAACTGAAATTCCTCCGCTCCGGCAGTCAACGGTATCACCAGCCAGATAGAACACATCAGGCGCTTCAAACCTATCGTCATCCTGCAGTCTCCCTTAATCGATATAGCGGCAAACCGTTGCGGTTTTCGATACTAAGGTTTAGGTAGCCAAGCCCTGTATCAGTTCCCATTACATGAAGCTATTGGCAATCAGCCAACCGACGCCGAGAGTGATGCTGTAAGCCAGCAGCGCCAGTACCCCGTCATGGGCGGTCATCGCCAGGCCGAAACAGGTCAATGCCAGCCCGGCGCTGCTCGCGGCGAAGGGCACGGGCTCGAGCAGAGGCAGGGTCACCGCCAATACCAGACAGACCAGCGCGATGGGCCAGCTGCCGGGGCCATCCACCAGGATGTTCAATCGGTGCTTTACCAGGCGGTCGACAAAACGCGCGGGGCGCCGCAGCCATTGCGACGCTTTGGCGAGTTTCTGCTGCCCGATCTTGCGACGCAGAATCCACCCCGGAAGCCAGATGTGTTTACGCAGTACCAGCATCTGCACCGCGATCAGGAAAACCGCCACCCCCATGGTCGAAGGCAGCGTGGGGATGCCGCTCAGCGGTGATATGAGAATCAGACCGATCAGCAGCAATATCGGGCCGAAGGAACGCTTGCCGATGGTTTCCATCAGCTTATCCAGCGACACCGCCTCCTCCCCTTCCCCGGCTTCGTCCATGCGGTCGAGCAACTGTTCCAGACTGCTCGGTTGCTGCTTCATGCATTGTCCTCCCCGGCGCCCAACCGCATCGTGCGATCCAGCTGCCGATACCAGCGCAGGCCGATCCACGCCGATGCCGCGATATAGGGCAGACCACCGAGAACCCACATGATGAGTCCGGCGAGCTGCTGGTCCTGCAGGTCGCGGGCGTCGCCGTAGAAAGGCGCCTGGGCGAAGGTGAGAATCGCGCCCAACACCCCGGTATGCATCAGCGTGAATAACAGGGCAAGCAGCGCCCACGGTCCGCCCGAATGGCGGCTCTGTAACACCGACCACCAGAACAGCCCGGCGGAAAGAATGAACATCAGATGTTCCACCGCGTGCCACCAGGGGTTCTCCAGCGCCAGAACATAGAAGTACGGCATGTGCCAGAACCAGAGGATCAGCCCGTGCAACCAGGCCATCGCCATCGGCCAGTGCGCGAGTTTCAACAGCCCGCGATAGAACAGCAGAACCAGCTGGCCGCCGCTGCTGATCATCTGTGCCAGTGGCTGGGCCAGTACCCACAGCGGCGGGATCACCACCATGAACAACATGTGTTGGGTCATGTGAGCCGAGGCGCTGGTCTCAGCCCATTCATCCAGCGGGCCGGCGATGGCGAACAGGCATATCGCTGACCCCAGATGAAAGCACAGCGACTGCCACCAGCGTGTCGGGCGCCGCAACTGGCCAACCAGGAACAGCAGCCAGAACGTCAACAGCATGCCAACACTGATCAGCGCACTAATCAGGTCGGAGCCGTCACTGTCGAGGGGGCTGTGCGCCATGGCCCTGGGACTGAGCGTCAGCAGGACCAGGGCCATGGCGCATGGGATGCGATAGGTCATATGCATGGCGGCAGAAACCAGACTGGTACCGCCACTACCAACGTGGCGAAGGCGGATAGAAAGTAAAGCCCGGCCGAGGTCCGGGCGACGAAACGTCGGTTCGGCTGGGTGTTCTCGGGAGTGCCACGAGCGCAATGCCAGGCAGCCCAGCCGAGCACGCCGACTACCACCAGAGTGGATAGCCAGAGCAACGCGTTGAGCCAGTTCAGCGGCCCCCGGGTCGGGTCCGGCGGCACCACTTCGCAGGCTACTGAAAGCCCGCCATAGAGCACCACGAACCAGATAGCCCATACTGTCAGGCCGGTGATCAGGTGGATGGGATGCCAGGGCGGAAAAGTCATGGGCGCTCCTTACCAGGCCATCGGCAGCAAAATGAAGGCAGCGAAGCTGAGCCAGAATACGCCGAGCGTGTAACTCCAGAACGGCTGCAGCACCAACGGCTCGTAGGGCAGCTGCGCACTGACGTAGCCAAAGCGCACCCGTACGGCCTGCATCGCCGTCGCAACTGCCGACAGAGCCCCGTGGAATAACAGATAGCCAAGCATTACCGCCAGGACCGAAT
The DNA here is from genome assembly GCF_024031555.1 of Pseudomonas sp. G11-1. Taxonomy (NCBI): domain Bacteria; kingdom Pseudomonadati; phylum Pseudomonadota; class Gammaproteobacteria; order Pseudomonadales; family Pseudomonadaceae; genus Pseudomonas; species Pseudomonas sp. G11-1. The sequence goes on from NZ_QEYQ01000004.1 coordinate 58,292, forward strand.
CGTGGGCCGATTGGGTAGGCGTCAGCTCCGCAGCCAGCATCAGCCATACCAGCACCGCCACATGAATCAACCCGATCCCCGCGCTTATCCATAGGCCGCCCTGCAAATGACGAGTGACACCCCGGCGCAGCCGCTGCGTCAGCCACTGATAAACGACTACCGCCAGACTGAGCAGCACCCCGCTGGCAAGTAGCGGCATCAGCGCCAATGGCCCCTGCTCCGGCGCCTGCCATTGCGGAGAGGCCGTCCACAAGTAGAACCAGCCAAACAACAGGGAGGCGTAGAACGAGCCGTTGGCCATCAACGTCACCAGCATGCCCCAGCGGCCGGGACCATCATGGGTGCGTGAGTGCAGCGGCGGATCGCTTGGGTCGTCGTCCCGCACCGGCGCCATGTCCGGATGAGCGCCATTGACCCAGCTCCAGCGCAGCATGATGAAGGCGGCCACCAGCGTCGCGCCCAATGCCAGCCAGTAGGTCTTGAGCAGCAGGCTGAGGCAGACAATGGCCAGCACCACCCCGGCCTGCAGCGGAATCCAGGAGTGGCTCGGCAGGTGCACTACCTCCCGCACACGCCCGGTAACCGCGTCCGAACCCCAGGTCTCCCGCCGCCCGTGGCGAATGACTGCCATGGCATGCTTGCCCTCCTCTATCTCGAAGGGCAATTGCGGGTTGTGCCAGAGTGGATGGCGGCTGCGGATATCCGGCAGGCTGATGAAGTTATAGGTGGTCACCGGCATGGCGACCGCCCATTCCAGGCTATCCGCCCCCCAGGGATTACGTGGTGCGCGGCGGCCGAAGCGAAAGTGCAGGAAGATATCCAGCAGGAACATGGCAATGCCGATGGCCATGACGAAACCACCGATGGACGACAGCAGATTCAGCCAATCCCAGCCCAGTCCGGCCTCGTAGGTGTAGACCCGGCGCGGCATGCCCAGCAGCCCCGTGAGGTGCATCAGCAGAAAGGTCATGTTGAAGCCGATGAATACCAGCCAGAAAGCCCAGCGCCCCAGCATATCCGAGGGCATGCGGCCGGACACATGGGGCAGCCAGTAATAGAGCCCGGCGATCAGCGGGAACAGCATGCCGCCCACCAGCACGTAATGCATGTGCGCCACCACGAAGTGAGTGTCATGCACCTGCCAGTTGAAGGGCACCAGCGCCAGCATCACCCCGGTCAGGCCACCGGCGACAAAGATGATCAGAAACCCGAGAATCCACAGCATCGGCAGATTCCACACCACCCGCCCGGTCCACAGGGTGGCCAACCAGGCAAATACCTGAATCGCCGTGGGGATCGCCACCAGCATGCTGGCCATGGAAAAGAATGCCTGGGCCAGCTGCGGTATGCCGACCGTGAACATATGGTGCACCCACAACCCGAAACTGATGAAGCCCATGACAATGACCGCCAGCACTATCCAGCGATAGCCAACAATGGGCCGCCGGGCGAAGACCGGAATCAGGGTCGAAACGATACCGGCCGCAGGGAGGAAGATGATGTATACCTCCGGATGGCCGAACAGCCAGAACAGGTGTTGCCACAGCAGCGGATCACCGCCGCCGGCTACTTCGAAGAACACCAGACCCGCCGCCCGCTCCAGCTCCAGCAGGATACTGCCGAGAATCAGCGGCGGGAAACCGAACACGATCATCAGCGCCATGGCCAGGATGTACCAGCAGAAGATCGGCATCCGCCGCAAGCTCATGCCATTGCTACGGGTGCGTAGAATCGAGATGACCAGCTCGATTGCCCCCGTCATCGAAGAGATCTCGACGAAGGTGATGCCCAGCAACCAGAAGTCCGATCCCGGCCCCGGTGAAAAAGTGCTGCTGCTCAACGGTGTATACATGAACCAGCCGGAATCCGGCGCAATGCTCAGGGCCAGGCTCGACAGAATGATCAACCCGCCGAACAGGTAGCAGTAATAGCCCATGGCGCCAAGCCGGGGAAATGCCAGGTCGCGGGCGCCTACCATCTTGGGGATCAAATACATCGCCACCCCTTCCAGAATCGGGATGGCGAACAGGAACATCATCAGGGTGCCGTGCATGGTAAACAGCTGGCTGTACAACTCGGGACCGATGATCTCCTGCTCTGGCAAGGCCAACTGCGTCCGCATGAGCATGGCAAGTACGCCGCCGACCAGGAAGAAGAACAACCCGGTAACAACGAACCGCAGCCCCACCGAGGTGTGGTTGACCGCCGCCAGTTGACCGAAGCCCGGCAGGTTGCCCCATACCCGGTCAAATTGCTCGTGCAGTTGGGCACTGTGTTTCTGCTGCTCACTCATCGACCGTCGCTCCTTCCAGCCAGGCGTCGAACTCGCCCGGCGCGTGGGCCCGCACAGTGAATTTCATGTGCGCATGACCGGTACCGCAGTACTCTGCACATTGACCGTAATACAGGCCCGGCTCGTCGGCCCGCAGGCGCAACACATTGGTCCGCCCCGGCAGCATGTCCAGTTTGCCCCCCAGTCGCGGCACCCAGAAGGAGTGGATCACATCCTCGCTGGTCAGATGCAGATCCACCGGCATACCCGCCGGGATATGCAATTCATCACGCAGGCGGATGCCACTGGCGGGATAGCTGACATCCCACCACCATTGCCGTGCGGTGACATCGATACGCAGAGGCTCTTCCTCGGCCAATGGCAATGGCAGCATGCGATGGCCAATGGGAATACCGAAGGCCAGCAACGCGGTGATACTGGCAATCGGCAGAATCAGCCCACCACCGATGACCCAGCGATTCTGGATTCGCTGGGCCTGTTCATCCGACACCTCACCCGGCCGGCGGCGCAGCGCATACAGCCATAACGACACCACGACCACCAGGGTGACCACGGAAAATCCGGCCATGGCCCACCACAATCCAGCCGCGCCGGCAGCAGAGGGTCCGGCAGGGTCCAGCGCCGAGTATGGGCCAGTGCAGCCACTCAGCAGGCCGAGACCGGCCCAGGCTGCTAGGCTTGACGCAGAGCTCCGGCCAATACGTGGCCGGTTTGGTTGTTCAGGAGGTTCTTTCCCATGATGTCCGAATCCATCGCCAGCAAAATGTCGATTGGCGGTCACCCGATTCATCCCATGCTCATTCACTTCCCCGTCGCTGCGCTGATCGGGCTGATCGGCACCGATATCGGCTTTGTGCTTACCGGCGATCAATTCTGGGCCAGGGCCGGGCTCTGGCTGGCCGGCGTGGGTACGCTCGGCGGCTGGGTCTCTGGCACCGTCGGCTTGCTGGACCTGTTGATCGTGCCGCAGATCCGCCGGCTGATCACCGCCTGGTGTCATGCTGTGCTGGCAGTGATGCTGTTGTCGCTGGCGTCGCTGAACTGGCTGATGCGCATTGGCGAAGCCGAGGCGGCCATCCTGCCCTGGGGACTGTTCCTGTCGGTGCTGAGCGGCCTGGCCATTGGCGCTACCAGCCTGCTCGGTGGTCAGTTGGTCTATGACCATGCCGTCGGGGTTGATTTTGAAGAAGCGCCGGAGCCGGCCCAGCCGGAATGAATGGTTGAGCTGCCGCGATATTTCGCTCATAGCGGCAGCTCCACGGCCGGCTTGGCCAACACCAGCCAGAGAATCAACGAGAAAAGCCCACAGCAGACCACCGCCACGGTGATGCACCAGCCTCGCAGGGGACGATCTTCCTTCTGCTCCATGCGCAACACCAGCAGCCCGACCAGGACATGGCAGACCACCAACGCGGTCACCACCGTCAGCTTGGCCACCAGCCAGCCATCCACGGTGCCATCAACCACAAATACCAAGGTGCCAGCGATGATCGCCAATAGCGCAGCGGGGGTGGCAATCCGGGTGAAAACGAAGCGTTCGATGGAATTGTGGGGATTGACGCGCACTTCTACCGGCGAGCGTCGGGCTTCGTGTCCGGCAATCAAGGCCGGGAGATACAGCAACGAAGCCACCCAGAACACCAGCGCAATGATGTGCAGCACCAGAAACCAGAGCATGCCGAGTCAACTCCTGTCATCTCGCGAGTCAGTGAACCTGGCCGGGGAGCGAGGCTGGGGAGACGACTTGGACTTGTTCAAAGCCTCCCTGAGATGTCGGACAACGAAGGGCAGCGGTTAGTGCCAGTGAAATTGGCGTGGGGCGTTGCAGAAAGTTTCAGAAGATGGAGAGTCCATCGGGGCGTGAGGTCATAGCGGTAGTGAGGAACCACGGCCATACCCAGTGTTCTGCTGCCCCGTCGTCGAGCAGGTGCTCGACAACCCGAAAAGCGGACCAGCCTTTCGCCAACCAATGCGCCCATTTAAAGCGCACCGTTTTAAACGGGGTGTAGCGCACCTGCGCTACGCCTGCGGGCCTGCAGCGTGCCCCTCTGCAGAGCAGGCACGCTACTAGCCCGGGCAAGTACGGCTGCGTGTTACAGCGGCTTGCCCCGATTGCCGTGGGCCGCCACGAACTGCTGGATGTCGGTCAGGCTATTGGGCAACACACTGCAACGCTCGGCACGCTCGAACAAATCTGCCAGATGCGCCGGCAGATGCGGTTCCTCCACCTGGGCCTTGCGCACGGCTTCCGGGAACTTGACCGGATGCGCGGTACCCAGGGTGATCATCGGCGTGGCCATGCTGCGCCGGCATTCACGGGCAGCGCGAACCCCGATGGCTGTGTGCGGGTCGAGCAATTCGCCACAATCGCGATAGACGTCGGCGATGGTCGCGCAGGTAGCTGCGTCGTCTACTGCCAGTGAATCAAACAGACGACGGGCCTCGGTCCAGCGCTCATCCTCCACGGTCAGCTTGCCGGTCTGCTTGAAGTTGTCCATCAACTCCTTGACCAGCGCACCGTTGCGGCCATGCAGGTCGAACAGCAGGCGTTCGAAATTGGACGACACCATGATGTCCATCGATGGCGACAGCGACGGATGCAGGGTGTCCTTGTCGTAGCGGTTGCCGCTCATGAAGCGGTGCAGGATATCGTTGCGGTTGGTAGCCACTACCAACTGGCTGATCGGCAGACCCATGTTGCGCGCCAGATAGCCAGCGAAGATATCGCCGAAATTGCCGGTCGGTACCGAGAACGCCATGGAGCGCTGCGGGCCGCCCAGCTGCAGGGCAGCATGGAAGTAGTAAACGATCTGCGCCATGATCCGCGCCCAGTTGATCGAGTTGACTGCGACCAGCCGGTTGCCCTTGAGAAAGCCCTGATCGGCGAAGCTGGCCTTGACCATCTCCTGGCAATCGTCGAAGTTGCCTTCGATGGCGATATTGTGGATGTTGTCGCCGAGGATAGTGGTCATCTGCCGGCGCTGCACCTCGGATACCCGGTTGTGCGGATGCAGGATGAAGATATCCACACTTTCGCAGCGGCGGCAGCCTTCGATGGCGGCCGAGCCGGTGTCACCGGACGTAGCGCCGAGGATCACCGCGCGCTCGCCACGCTTGGTCAGGAAGTGATCAAGCAGGCGGCCCAGCAACTGCAGGGCGAAATCCTTGAATGCCAGGGTCGGGCCATGGAACAGCTCCATCACCCATTCGTTGGCATCCAGCTGACGCAACGGCGCCACCGCATTGTGGGCAAACACGCCGTAGGTATCCTTGAGGATCGCCTTGAAGTCGGCATCGGCAATGCTGCCGGCAACGAACGGACGCATCACGTTGAAAGCCAGTTCGTGGTACGGCAGGCCGGCCCAGGAAGCGATCTCTTCCTGGGTGAAGCGCGGCAGGTTCTCCGGCACATACAGGCCACCATCGCTGGCCAGGCCGGCCAGCAACACGTCTTCGAAATTCAGAGCCGGCGCCTGGCCGCGAGTGCTGATATAACGCATTACAAAACCCTTCAGGTTTTGGCTTGAAGCAGGAGCCTGACGCTGGCAGCACGTCGGCTCTCCACTCCCAGCTCGGTTTAGTCCAATTGTTCTACGCGGATTCGCATCAGCGGTCCGGCGACTTCATCCAGAGCTTCCATGGCGGCGATGGCGTCGTTCATGCTCTGCTCGCGGACCCGGTGAGTGAGGATGATGATCGGCACCAGACCGTCCTGTTCCTCGACGTCCTTCTGCATGATCGATTCGATATTGATGCCACGCTCGGACAGGATGCTTGCCACTCGCGCCAGAACGCCAGGGCGGTCCTGTGCCTGCAGCCGCAGATAGTAGGCAGTTTCTACGTCACCCACTGGCAATACGGGCAGATCAGACAGCGTGTCGGCACCGAAGGCCAGATGCGGCACCCGGCTGCTCGGCTCAGTGGCCATGGCGCGGGCCACATCGATGATATCCGCCACCACCGCGGACGCGGTGGGTTCCGCACCGGCACCGGCGCCGTAATACAAGGTCGAGCCGACCGCATCGCCGTTGACCATCACCGCGTTCATCACGCCATGTACATTGGCCAGCAGACGGTCCGCCGGAATCAGCGTCGGGTGCACGCGCAGCTCGACACCATCAGCGGTGCGCCGGGCGATACCCAGGTGCTTGATGCGGTAGCCGAAGGCTTCGGCGTAGTTCACATCAGCGGTGGTCAGCTTGGTAATGCCTTCAGTGTAGGCCTTGTCGAACTGCAGCGGGATACCGAACGCCAGCGACGCCAGAATGGTCAGCTTGTGCGCGGCATCGATGCCTTCCACGTCAAAGGTCGGATCCGCCTCGGCATAGCCCAGCGCCTGAGCTTCAGCCAGCACATCGGCAAAGGTACGTCCCTTGTCGCGCATTTCGGTAAGGATGAAGTTGCCGGTGCCGTTGATGATCCCCGCGAGCCACTGGACACGGTTGGCCGCCAGGCCTTCGCGCAGCGCCTTGATGATCGGGATGCCGCCAGCCACCGCGGCCTCGAACACGACCATTACGCCCTTGTCGCGGGCCGCAGCAAAGATCTCGTTGCCATGCACAGCGATCAACGCCTTGTTGGCAGTGACCACATGCTTGCCATTGGCAATCGCCTGCATGACGATCTTCAGCGCCAGGTCGTAACCACCGATCAGCTCGACAATGACATCGATATCCGGGTTGCTGGCCAGCGCCAGGGCGTCATCGCACACCTGTACATGGTCACCAACATTGCAGGAAGGGTTCGGGTGCCGGGTGGCAATATGGGTCACCTCGATCGCCCGGCCTGCCCTGCGGGCAATCTCCTCGGCGTTGCGCTGCAGAACATTGAAGGTGCCACCGCCGACGGTGCCCAGACCACATATACCCACTTTGACCGGTTTCAAACCAAGCCCCCACGTTTCTCTATGTTGTAATAACTGCGTTGATCAGCCCATCAGTGATGAGCTGTTATTGATTGGCAATGGCCTCTTGCGCCAGTGCCTGTGCCGGCTTGTAGCCGGGCACCAGCGTCCCATTGGCCATGAAGATTGCCGGCGTACCCTGCACACCGACCTGCGCGCCCAGCTGATACTGTTCGGCGATCGGGTTTTCGCAGGTGACCGGCGTTATCGACTTGCCCTGCTTGGCTCGGGTCATCGCGGCCTGGCGGTCGTCTGCACACCAGATCGAGCCCATGACTTCTGCCGTCTTGCTGTCAAGACCGGCGCGCGGGAAGGCCGCGTAGCGCACTTCGATACCCAGCTCGTTCAGGTCACCGATTTCCTCGTGCAACTTGCGGCAGTAGCCGCAATCCACATCGGTGAATACAGTGATATGGGTTTTCGGCTGTTTGGGAGCGAAGATCACCAGATCCTCGCGCGAAATACCATTGATCACCTCGCCGATGGCCTTGGCCTCGACTTCAGCGGTCAGGTTGCGCGGTTGCCCGTCATTGACGGCAATCAGCGCGCCCTGCACCAGATATTTGCCATCGGCACTGCCGTACAGTACGCGACCGTTATCCAACTGGATCTGATACAGACCGTTGACCGGCGTCTCGGAAATCGCCGACACCGCCACGGGAAAGCTCAGCTTATCCAGACTCTGCCGGATGCTCTGTTCCGCATCAGCCCAGACCTGGGTAGCGCACAGGGCGAGCAGACCGGCTGTCAGATGTTTCAGTCGCATTGATCAATCCTCTTGATGACAGGCAAGCTTATCATGAAACGGTTTTCTCACCCACGGGGATGATGACTGGCATGCAGGTCGCGCAGCCGGTGTCGGGCAACGTGGGTGTAGATCTGGGTGGTGGACAGATCGCTGTGACCGAGCAGCATCTGCACTACCCGCAAATCGGCACCATGGTTGAGCAGGTGCGTGGCAAAGGCATGGCGTAGGGTGTGAGGCGACAACGCGGTGCAAATGCCGGCCTGCTGCGCATGCAGCTTGATCCGGTGCCAGAAGGTCTGGCGGGTCATTTGCCGCGCCTGCTGGCTGGGAAACAGCACATCACTGGGCTTGCCCTTGAGCAGCGCCGGCCGCGCCTCCTCGCAGTAGCGCTCGATCCAGACCAGCGCCTCCTCACCCAGCGGCACCAACCGCTCCTTGCTGCCCTTGCCGATGATCCGCAGCACGCCCTGACGCGTATTCAGCTGATCCAGCCGCAATCCCACCAGCTCGCTGACGCGCAACCCACAGGCATAGAGCACCTCCAGCATGCAACGATCCCGCAGGCCGAGGCTGTCGGTCACATCCGGCGCCGCCAACAGCGCCTCCACATCCGCCTCGCTGAGCGACTCGGGCAGCGGCCTGCCCAGCTGCGGCATGGCGATATCCAGCGTCGGGTCCTCGCCTATCAATCCTTCCCGCAACGCATGGCGGTAGAAGCCGCGCAGACAGGACAACAAACGCGCAGTAGAGCGTGCCTGATAGCCCGCATTGATCCGCCAGGCCAGATGCTCCAGCAGATCCCCCCGGCTGACTCCATACAGGCCACCCCGCCCCGCGAGCCAGCCGGCCAGCAGATGGAGGTCGGTACGATAGGCCTCCAACGTATGCGCGGCCAAGCCACGCTCCAGCCACAGACTGTCCAGGTAGCGGCCAATAGCGCGCAGATCATCGTCACTGGGTGGGCTGGGGTCAGGCGTATTCATGCAGGTCTCGAGCAAGGTCGCCGGACATCATAAAGGCTTTTGTCGCAGGCAACAAAAAACCGCCCGGAGGCGGTTTTCTGTTTGCAGGTAAAACGTCCGATCAGGACAGTTTTTCCTTGATGCGGGCTGCCTTGCCGGACAGGGCGCGCAGGTAGTACAGCTTGGCCTTGCGCACGTCGCCGCGACGCTTGACGGTGATGCTGTCAACCATCGGCGAGAAAGTCTGGAAGGTACGCTCGACGCCGACACCGCTGGAGATCTTGCGGACGGTGAAAGCGGAGTTCAGGCCGCGGTTACGCTTGCCGATAACCACGCCTTCGAAGGCCTGCAGACGCTGACGATCGCCTTCCTTCACTTTAACCTGGACGATGACAGTGTCACCCGGTGCGAACGGGGTAACTTCACGGGTCATCTGCTCTGCTTCGAGCTGGGCAATGATGTTGGACATTTCTAAAACTCCTACAAGCCGCCGGACTTGCTTCAATGGTTATCGGTTTCCTGTTCGCGGATGTATTCCGCCAACAGTTGCTGCTGTTCTTTGCTCAACGTCAGTTCTGCGAGCAGCTCCGGGCGTCGTTGCCAGGTTCTGCCCAAGGACTGCTTGAGACGCCAGCGCCGGATCAGTGCATGATTACCACTGAGCAGCACCTCCGGTACGCGCTGCCCCGCAAACTCTTCCGGCCGGGTGTAGTGTGGACAGTCCAGCCACCCTTCCGAAAAGGAATCCTCTGCCGCTGAATCCACGTGCCCAAGCACGCCGGGAATCAGTCGGGTTACCGCATCCAGGAGCACCATGGCTCCCAGCTCACCGCCGGACAGTACGTAATCGCCGATGGAAATTTCCTCGTCGACACAGGTCTCGACAATGCGTTCGTCGATGCCTTCGTAGCGGCCGCACAGCAGGACCAGACTGTCCAGTTGGGCCAGCTCTTCGGCCCGTTGCTGCGTCAGCGGCTGACCCTGGGGCGACAGATAGATCACCCTTGGGCTTGAAGGCGCCTTTTGCCGGATGGCCTCAATGGCCTCCAACAACGGCTCGACTTTCATCAACATGCCCGGACCACCGCCAAAGGGCCGGTCATCGACCGTGCGATGACGATCATGGGCATGCTCACGAGGATTACTGAACTCGACGGTCAGTTGCCCTCGCTTGACGGCCCTGCCGGTCACTCCGTGCTCGGTCAGCGCCGTGAACATCTCGGGAAACAGGGTTACCACACCGGCCCACACCGGTCAGAACTCCGGATCCCAATCGACCTGCATGACACCTTCCGCCAGGTCGATGTGCTTTACGTACAGATCCGGCAGATACGGCAACAGCCGTTCGCGCTGATCCAGACTGCCCGCACAGGGCTTTACCACCATGACATCGTTGGAGCCGGTTTCCAGCAGGTGGTCGATACGACCGAGCAGCTGACCCTCAAGGGTCACTACCTGCAGTCCTTCCAGCTGATGCCAGTAAAACTCGCCGTCTTCCAACGCCGGCAATTCAGCTCGCGGCACGCAGATTTCCCAATCCACCAGTTCAAGCGCCTTGTCCCGGTCATCCAGCCCCTTGAGCTGAACCACCAGAATGCGCCCTTGAACACGTCCCGCAACGACGGACACCGATTGCTGCGCACTACCCTTGCGGAGAGTCCACTCGGGGTAGTCGAGCACGTTGTCCAGCGGGTCGGTGTGCGAATACACCTTCACCGCTCCGCGTATGCCATGAACCGATACGATCTTGCCGAGGACCACCAGAGGCGATCCAGCCGGCTCAGGCTGGCGTGTCATATCAGGCAGAGGCCTGAGCTTCCTTCAGCAGGGAGGCAACGCGCTCGGACGGCTGTGCGCCCTGACCCAGCCAGTAGCTTACGCGCTCCTGGTTAACGGACAGGCGAGGCTCGCCACCGGCAGCAACCGGGTTGAAGAAACCAACGCGCTCAACAAAGCGGCCATCGCGGGCATTGCGGCTGTTGGCAACAGTCAGGTGATAGAAAGGGCGCTTCTTGGAGCCACCACGAGCAAGACGAATGGTTACCATGTGGACATCATTTCCTGTATTTGAGTAAGACTCACAAATTCATTACGAGCATCTAGCCCGAAAGGTCGCGTATTCTACGGAATATCGCAAACAAATGAAACTCTTTTGTGCCCCGACCCGCTAGCGGGCCGACGGGCACGACTTCAAGGCCGAACCCGGCCGGCGCAACCCGTCAGAAACGGGGCATTCCGCCCATGCCGCCGCCCGGCGGCAGCATGCCACCACCACCGCCGCCGCCCATGCCACCCATACCGCGCATGAGCTTGGCCATGCCGCCCTTGCCGCTGACCTTCTTCATCATCTTCTGCATTTGCTTGTGCTGCTTGATCACCCGGCCGATATCCTGGATCTGGCTACCGGAGCCGGCCGCGATACGGCGCTTGCGCGAGCCGCTGATGATGTCGGGGTTACGCCGTTCGGCGGGCGTCATCGAGTTGATGATCGCTTCCATCTGCTTGAACTGCTTTTCCGCCTGGGTCTGGGCGGTTTCCATCTGCGCGGGATTGATCTTGCCCATCATCGGCAATTTATCCATCATCGAGCCCAGCCCGCCCATGCCACGCATCTGCTGCAGTTGATCACGGAAATCTTCCAGATCGAAGCCCTTGCCTTTCTTGAGCTTCTTGGCCAGTTTTTCGGCCTTGTCCTTGTCCAGCTTCTGCTCGGCCTGTTCGATCAGGCTGAGCACGTCACCCATGCCGAGGATGCGCGAGGCGACCCGGTCCGGATGGAAAGGCTCGAGGGCATCGGTCTTCTCGCCGACACCAAGGAACTTGATCGGCTTGCCGGTAATGTGCCGCACCGACAGCGCAGCACCACCACGCGCGTCACCGTCGACCTTGGTCAGGATCACCCCGGTCAGTGGCAGCGCCTCGTTGAACGCCTGGGCCGTGTTGGCGGCGTCCTGACCGGTCATGGCGTCCACCACGAACAGCGTCTCGGCGGGCTTGGCTGCCGCATGTACCGCCTTGATCTCGTCCATCATGTCGGCGTCGACATGCAGACGGCCGGCGGTATCGATAATCAGCACATCCATGAAGCGGTTCTTCGCTTCACGCATGGCCGCTTCGACAATGGCGACCGGCTTCTGGCTCAGATCCGACGGGAAGAAGGTGACATCCACTTCCGTGGCCAGTGTCTCGAGCTGCTTGATGGCGGCCGGACGGTAAACGTCGGCACTGACCACCATGACCTTCTTCTTCTGGCGTTCGCGCAGAGTCTTGGCCAGCTTGGCGACGCTGGTGGTCTTACCGGCACCTTGCAGGCCCGCCATCAGAATGACGGCCGGCGGCGACACCGCCAGGTTCAGCCCTTCGGCCTGGCCCATGACCGCTTCCAGCTCGGTCTTGATGATCTTGACGAACACCTGTCCCGGCGACAGGCTGCGGGACACCTCCTGGCCCACGGCACGGTCACGCACCTGGTCCACGAAGGTCTTGACCACCGGCAGGGCGACGTCAGCCTCAAGCAGCGCCATGCGTACTTCGCGCAAGGTGTCCTTGATATTGTCCTCGGTCAGCTTGGCGCGGCCGGTGACCCCCGCCAGACTCGCCGAGAGGCGTTCGGTAAGATTTTCAAACATCGATGAATTCTCCTTTGCCCCGCGTACCCCGTGACGGGTTGAGGCGTACTGGCCGGCCAGTATACATTGGGGTTGGTATGGATGCAGCAAGCGCTTTATCCTCAACGCGGCTTGTGCGACACTCCACTTCTAATTGATAGGCATTTTCAAGGACGTATGACAGCACCGATATTCAGCCTGCTTGCCGCTGCTTTCTATCTTGGCGGTACGCTTTACCAGATTCGTTGCCTGATGCGGCGGCGCAGTGCCAGCCCCGGTTTGCTGCGCGGTATCGGCCTGGTCGCCCTGCTGTGCCACGCGGGTGGTCTCTATGTCCAGATCTTCACCGGCAATGGCTTGTCGTTCGGCTTCTTCCATGTATCCTCGTTAATCGCCTGGCTGGTACTGGCGGTCACCCTGATATTCAGCCTGCGCGCACCGGTCACCAGCCTGTTGATCGGACTCTTCCCGCTGGCGCTGATCACCGACCTGCTGGCCTGGCTGTTTCCGTCCCATGGCGCAGCAGTCATTCCTGGCCATTCGGCGTTGATGATCCACGTCATGCTGTCGATCCTGGCCTACGGCATTTTCACCATCGCCGTTTTCCAGGCCGGCTTGCTGGCCGTTCAGGACAACCAGCTCAAGCATCGTAATCCGGTGCGTTTCAACCGCACCTTCCCGCCGCTGCAGACCATGGAAGCGCTATTATTCCAGTTCGTGCTCTGTGGCGAGGTGCTGCTCACCCTGTCGCTGCTGTCCGGCTTCGTGTTCCTCGACAACATGTTTGCCCAGAACGTGGCGCACAAGACCCTGCTGTCCTGCCTGGCCTGGGTGGTGTTCGGCATTCTGCTATGGGGCAGACATTTTCGCGGCTGGCGCGGCAGCTTCGCGATCCGCTGGACCCTGGGCGGTTTCCTGTTGCTGATGCTGGCATTCTTCGGCAGCAAACTGGTCAGCGAATTCATTCTGCCGATGTGATGGCAACACTCACCAACCGTACCGGGGCTGCCCGTGAATGATACAAATATCGGTGCTCTCCTACTGATACTGGCTGTGCTCATCGTCCTCTCGGCGTTCTTCTCCAGCTCGGAAACGGGCATGATGAGCCTCAACCGCTACCGCCTCAAACACGTCAGCAAGAAGGGCAATCGCTCAGCCCAGCGGGCCGAGAAACTGCTCAGCCGCCCCGACCGCCTGCTGGGCACCATTCTGGTTGGCAACAATATCGTCAACATTCTTGCAGCCTCCATCGCCAGCGTGGTCGCGGTACGGTTATGGGGCGATGCCGGCATCGCCATTTCCACCATTGCCCTGACGATTGTCATCCTCATTTTTGGCGAAATAACGCCTAAAACCCTGGCGGCGTTGCACCCAGAGATGATCGCCTTTCGCGTCAGCATCATCCTCCAGATGCTGCAACGGGTGCTCTACCCGGTGGTCTGGCTATGCAGCTCGATAAGCAATGCCTTGCTGCGGTTGATGGGAGTCAACCCGAACAGCAGCGATGGCGGCCAGCTCAGCGCCGAGGAACTGCGCACCGTGGTGAACGAGGCCAGCCTGGGCATCACCCGCAAGCGCCAGAACATGCTGCTGAGCATCCTCGATCTGGAGAAGATGACGGTCAATGACATCATGGTGCCGCGCAACGAGGCCTATGGCATCGATCTGGACGATGAGATGCCGCTGATCCTTGACCAGCTGCGCACCAGTCACCATACCCGACTACCGGTATTTCGCGGCGACATCAACAACGTCACCGGCCTGGTGCACATGCGTCACATTGCCCGCCTGCTCAGCCGCAACGAGTTGACCAAGGAAAACCTGATCGCCTGCTGCAAGGACCCGTACTTCATTCCGGAAAATACTCCACTGCACACCCAGTTGCTGAATTTTCAGAAGCACAAGCGACGCATCGGCTTTGTGGTGGATGAGTATGGTGACGTGATCGGACTGGTGACCCTGGAAGACATTCTCGAAGAGATCGTCGGCGAATTCACCACCGATCTGCTGCCCGCCAATCATGATATCCACCCCCAGGCGGACGGCAGTCATGTCATTGATGGCAGCGTGGCCCTGCGGGCGATCAACCGCCAATTGCTGTGGAAGCTGCCCGAGGATGGCCCCAAGACGCTCAACGGCCTGATCACAGAGCGCCTGGAGAGCATCCCGGAAAACAGTGTGGGCCTGAGCGTTGGTCAATACCGCATGGAAATCCTGCAGACCAAGGACAACATGGTCAAGAGCGTGCGCATCTGGCAGGTGCAGCCGCGTCCGCGGGAAACGCCGGAGGCTTGATAATCAGAGACTCCGGCCGTGCTCAAGACGGCGAGAGCTCGTTCGCGGCCAAGGCTGCCCCCAGATGAAAAGTGCAGCCTCTATCTATACAGCTTCTATCTATAGCTCGACCTGCACCGCCTCCGCCGAGCGGCGGGCCCGGGCCCGCGCCAGTTCGATATCCGTATCCCGCGCCAGCGCCACACCCATCCGCCGCAATCCGTCCACCCCGGGCTTGCCGAACAGCCGCAACTGGGTGTCCGGTTCACTGAGCGCTTGCTGCAGATTGGCATAGCCGACTGACTCGGAGCAGCCTTCAGCCATGATGACCGCCGAGGCCGAAGGACCGAACTGACGGATCTGCGGAATCGGCAGCCCGAGAATGGCGCGGGCATGCAGGGCGAATTCCGACAGGTCCTGGGAGATCAGCGTTACCAGGCCGGTGTCGTGTGGGCGCGGCGACACCTCGTTGAACCACACCTGGTCACCCTTGATAAACAGCTCAACACCGAACACACCGCGACCGCCCAGCGCATCGGTGATGCTGCGCGCCACCTGCTGAGCCTGTGCCAGCGCCTGCTCGCTCATTTGCTGCGGCTGCCAGGATTCACGATAGTCACCCCCTTCCTGGCGATGGCCTATGGGCGCGCAGAAGCTGGTGCCAGCAGCATGCCGCACCGTCAGCAAAGTGATCTCGTAATCGAAATCGACGAAACCCTCGACAATGACCCGCCCCACTCCGGCGCGGCCGCCAGACTGGGCATATTCCCAAGCCGCCTCGATATCCTGTTCACTGCGCAGCAGACTCTGGCCCTTGCCCGAGGAGCTCATCACCGGCTTGACCACGCAGGGCAGACCGATCTCGCGGACCGCCGCCAGATAATCCGCATGACCCTCGGCAAAGCGATAGGGTGAGGTCGGTAGCTTCAGTTCTTCACTGGCCAGCCGGCGAATGCCCTCCCGGTCCATGGTCAGCCGTGCGGCACGGGCCGTGGGGATGACGGTGTACCCTTCCGTTTCCAGTTCGACCAACGCCGCGGTGGCAATGGCCTCGATCTCCGGCACGATATAAGCCGGCCGCTCCAGCTCGATGACCTGACGCAGCGCGGCGGCATCCAGCATGTTGATCACGTGGCTGCGGTGCGCCACCTGCATGGCCGGAGCATTGGCGTAGCGATCAACGGCAATGACTTCGCAGCCCAGGCGCTGCAGTTCGATGGTCACTTCCTTGCCCAGCTCGCCGGAGCCAAGCAGCAGTACACGGGTAGCACTCCCGGTCAGTGGTGTTCCTATGCGGGGCATGCCGATTATCCTTTCACAGTTCCAATATTCATCCAGACGCCCTGCTCGCGGGCCCGGCGTTCACACAGACGCAGGATTTCCCGGCGCCGTTCATCAGTGGCACGTCCCCACTCGGTGATTTCCGCCCCGCTGCGCTGGCAGCCGGTGCAGATGTCATTGTCATCCAGACAGCAGACGTACACGCAGGGGGACCTGACCGGTTGTTGCTCAGCGCTCATCAGTCATCCTGCGGCTGCAGATCACGGCGGTAGCGCTGGGCATTGTGCACATAGTGGGCGCCGCCCGCGGCGATCGCCTGCTGCTGTTGCTCGCTCAACTGGCGCACCACCTTGCCCGGTGAGCCCATGACCAGCGAACCATCGGGAATCTCCTTGCCCTCGGGAATCAGCGCGTTGGCACCGATGATGCAATTGCGGCCGATCTTGGCGCCATTGAGCACCACGGCATTGATGCCGATCAGGCTGTAATCACCTACGGTGCAGCCGTGCAGCATCGCCTTGTGGCCAACGGTAACGCCCTTGCCCAGGGTCAGCGGCGCACCGGGATCGGTATGCATCACCGCCCCGTCCTGCACATTGCTGTTCTCGCCGATCAGGATCAGCTCGTTGTCGCCCCGCAGCACAGCGTTGAACCAGACGCTGGCGCCTGCCTCCAGACGCACCTTGCCAATCACCACCGCCGTATCGGCGATCCAGGCATCATCGGCCATTTCCACCCGGTCATCGCCCAGTCGATATTTCATTATTGCTCCTTGATCGGAATTGCGTCTTTGGACGGGGTGCGCAGCGGGATGCGGGCGTCGAACGCCACGTTCATCAGATCCACCAGAATCAATGCCGTGAGCCCCCAGATCTTGAAACCTTCATAACGGTAGCTGGGCACATACCAGCTGCGCCCTTCGTAATCGATGCGGTGGGTCATTTCGCGGTTGTCGCCGAGGAAGAAGCTGACCGGTACGCGGAAGACTTCCTGGATTTCGCTCTCGTTGGGCCGCAGGTCGAATACATCCGGCACGATGCCGACATAGGGGGTGACCTTGATGCCGAAGCGCGACACCAGGCTGCCCAGCGGCCCGACCACCTCGACCAGATCCGGCAGCAGGCCAATTTCCTCGTGGGCTTCACGCAGCGCGGTATAAGACAGATCCACATCCCCCGGGTCACGCCGACCACCGGGTAGAGCCACCTCGCCCGAATGGGTTGAAAGGCTGTTGGAGCGCAGGGTGAGGATGATCTCGGGCTCGTTATCCACGCACGTTACCGGCACCAGCACACCGGCTTCCGGCAAACCGGCAGCCTCAACCAATCGCGGGCGATATTCCGGGACCCGCTCGCGCACTTTGTCCAGCATGCAACCTACCTCGTTGTTTTTACCCATCATGTCATGATCATCATTACCGGGCCAGCGCCCCGCCGATACCTGAATAGTATCCCATAGCCGTTACATTGAAGCGGCTGCGCCTCTTTACCCTTCGGCAATTGCGCAGCAAGATAGCTATCAAACTGTTCAGCCGGGAGTCGCCGGAACATGAAATTCTGCTGCCATTGCGGCCACGCCGTCAGCGAAGCCATCCCGCAGGGAGACACCCGCCCACGCTACGTCTGCGGGCATTGCCAGGTCATTCATTATCAGAATCCACGCATCGTCGCTGGCTGCCTGGTCACCCATGAGCGACATGTATTGCTATGTCGGCGCGCCATCGAACCACGCCATGGCTTCTGGACGCTGCCGGCGGGTTTCATGGAGAACGGCGAGACCACCGAACAGGCCGCGCTGCGGGAAACCTGGGAAGAAGCACGCGCCAGGGTGGCGCAGCAGCAACTGTATATGCTGTTCAACCTGCCCCACATCAACCAGGTCTACATGTTTTTCCGCGGCCAGTTGGCCGACATGGATTTCTCCGCCGGAGAAGAGAGCCTGGAAGTCCGACTGTTCAGCGAGGCGGAAATTCCCTGGGAGCAGTTGGCGTTTCCGACCATCGGTAAAACGCTGAAACAGTATTTCCTCGATTACCCGACCCAGGAGTTCCCGGTGCGCATGCGCGATATCGTCTGGCCCCAGCGTCTAGCCGACGGCGTCAATCCATGAGTCGCTGGTGGGCGGCGCTGCTGCTCGGTTTGCTCGCCGGTAGCTGTCTGGCGGATACCGTGATCATCGAGAAACTGCTGATCCATAAACAGGAACGCCGACTGGAAGTGATCAGTGACGGCCAGGTGATACGGCATTATCGGATCGCGCTGGGCAAACAGCCGGTCGGTCATAAACAGGAACGCGGCGATAACCGCACTCCGGAAGGCATCTACAGCATCGATTGGCGTCACCACAGCCCCAGCTACAACCTCAGCCTGCATCTGGACTACCCCAACCTCAAGGATCGCGCCGAAGCCTGGAAGCGCGGCGTGGACCCCGGCAGCATGATCATGATTCACGGCACACCGGTGGATGAGGAGTACCCCGAGTGGTTCTTCACCGGGCTCGACTGGACCAATGGCTGCATCGCGCTGGACAATCGCAGCATGCGGGAACTCTGGGAGCTGGCCCCAGACGGCACCCTCGTTGAAATAAGACCTTGATACAGATCAACACCCTTCACGCTCCTCTCAGCGACACTAGCCACATCAAGAGCATGGCCACAGAACCATGCCTGTCGTGCTACGCATCAAGGAGCATTATCCGTGAAGAAGCTACTCACTATCGCCATCGCCACCGGGTTCGGTTTCAGCATGCAGGCGCATGCCGACCGACTGAGCACTGAACTGATCAAGCCCATCGAGCCCGCCACCATTACCGAACCGGAGAAGGTCGAGCTGGGCAAGAAGCTGTGGTTCGATCCGCGCCTGTCCATGTCCGGCTTCATTTCCTGCAATTCATGTCACAACCTGAGTACCGGGGGCAGTGACAACCTGCCGACCTCCATTGGCCACAACTGGCAGCAAGGCCCGATCAACTCGCCGACCGTGCTGAATTCCAGCCTGAGCGTGGCGCAATTCTGGGATGGCCGTGCCGCCAACCTGCAGGAGCAGGCCGGTGGACCCATCGCCAACCCAATGGAAATGGCCTCCAGCCATGTGCTGGCAGTGGATGTGATCAACTCCATTCCGCAGTATCGGGAGGAATTCGCCAAAGTCTACGGCAGCGCCGACGTGACCATCGACAACATCACCGACGCCATCGCGGTATTCGAGGAAACCCTGGTCACGCCCAACTCGCGCTTCGACCAATGGCTCAAGGGTGACGACAAGGCCATCACCGAACAGGAATTGGCCGGCTACAACACCTTCAAGTCCATCGGTTGTGTAGCCTGTCACAACGGCCCGGCCGCGGGCGGCACGTCCTTCCAGCGCATGGGCGTGGTCGAACCCTACCAGACCTCCAATCCGGCGGAAGGCCGTGCGGCGGTCACCGGCAAGGATGCGGACCGTTTCACCTTCAAGGTGCCGACACTGCGTAACGTCGAGTTGACCTACCCCTACTTCCATGACGGGGCCTATTGGACCCTGGAAGAGGCCACGGACGTCATGGCGCGCCTGCAGTTGGGTCGTAAGCTGGATGAACAGGAAATCGACAACGTGGTCGCCTTCCTGAAGACACTGACCGGTGATCAGCCGACCTTCACCATGCCGATACTACCGCCGTCGACCAACGACACACCGCGGCCCCAGCCGTTCGGCATCAAGCAATAATCTCGGCCGAAACCAGGCCGCGTCCCATCCGGGGCGCGGCTTTTTTATGCCGGCAAGTCAGATATCCGCCAACTGCCACACATCATAGGCCGGCTCTTCATAGGGGTGAGCTTGCTTGAGCGCCGCTACGGCGGCCACGATCAGCTCGTCCGCGCATACCAGCTCCACCCGATACTCAGGCACCTGCTCCAGCTCACCGGCTTTGCCGATAAAGGGATCGGCGCCCGGCCCAGGCCGGAACTGCCCCTGCCCCAGCACCTGCCAGCAGCAATGCTCATAATCGCCGATACGCCCGCCCCCGGCGGCAAAAACCGCCGCCTTGACCGGCTCGAGATGGGATTCAGGGACAAAAAAGCAGAGCTTATACATGGCATGACTCCGGGCTGAAAACACTGGTGTCAGTGTTGCAGCCCGGAGCACGTCGCTCAATCAATATCAGAAGCTGAGGCGCATACCTACGGTCAGATTACGTCCCGGCAACAGCACTTCATCCTTGATGAAGGAAGTGTGTTGACGCGCCTTCTCATCCAGCAGGTTGTTGGCCCGCGCATACAACAGGTAGTTCATGCCGTTCTGGCTGTAGCCGTGGTAACTCAGCCCGGCCATGAGCATGGTGTAGGCGGCAGTGTCGGTTTCATAGGCCGCAGTATCACCCTGGCGACGCACCCGATAACCTTCCAGTTGCGCATCCATGTGGCTGGTCAGCCGCTGCTCCAGCCGCAGTCCATAGCGGTCGGCGGGTATACGCGGCAGGTTGCCGCCACCGTCACGCAGCTTGCCGCGCACGGTATCGCCAAACAAGGTCAGCTGCAGACTCTCGGTGGCCTGGATACCGAAGCTGCCTTCGAGCCCCTGCAGCACCGCATCGTTCTGCTGGTACTCGACTACCCGATAATCGCCACCCGGATCGTAGCCCGCATCGGCGGCGTAGATGAAGTCATCCACCTGATTGCGGAAGGCGCTCAGGCTGTAGGTCAGTCTGCCGCTGAGCTTACGCAGGCCGATCTCCATGTTGTAACCGGTTTCCTCCTGCAGGTTGGCGTTGCCCAGTTCCACCGTACGGGTCGCGGCATGCGGCCCCATGGCATACAGCTCCTCGGCGGTGGGCAGCCGCTGCGAGCGGGACAGATTGGCGAACAGGGCATATTCCGGCACGAAGCGCCAGGTGGCACCGGCCGAGACGGAGGTGCCCCGGTGGGATGCATCACGGGCACTGCGTTTCACGTCGATATTCTGCCACTCGTGACGCAGACCCCATTCATAGCGCCAGTTGCCCAATTCCAGCTCCTCTACCAGGAACAGCGCATGGTTGGCGGTAAGGGTGGCGGGCACGTAGGCCTCTTCACCCAGGGCGGAGAAATCACGTCGGGAGGTCTGCCCACCCAGCACGCCGCGCCAGCCGGCGACGGGCTTGTGGGTCAGCTCCAGGCGCGCTTCGCTACCCTGATTCTCGAAGCGGGTGCCCACCTCGCTGCCTTCCATTTCCCGGTGGCTGTAATCGGTATGGGCCATACGCAGGCGCACCCGGTCGAAGCCGGCGAAGGGCTCCTGGTACTCGCCGCGCAGGTCCCAGCGTTGCTGCTGCATGTCGATATAGGCAGCGCCATGCTCATGCCCGTGATCGTGGTCATGATCGTGGTCGTGCCCATGGCCGCCGCAGTGCCAATCGGGGCCGTGGGTATGGCAATCGGCGTGTTCATGGGCAAGCAGACCGTATTCGCGGTTCTGCTCGCTGTAGGCCAGACCGAGGTAACCGCGCTCACCAATCCAGCTCAGGCCCAGCCCGGCGGAATCGGACTCGTTGAATGCGCCTTCCTGTTTGGAAGGCGTGCCGGGGATGTCATAAGGATCGGCTTCCAATTTGCTACCTTCCAGCCGCACGGCAAACTGGCCGGCACCAGCGGTGATGCCGAAGGCACCGGCGCGCTCATCCGCCACCGTGTTGCCGCGCACTTCCAGATCCGCTTCCACCCCGCGCTCCGGCACATAGGTCGGCACGCGGCGATCGATCAGGTTGACCACCCCACCGATCGCACCACCACCGTACATCAGCGTGGCCGGTCCCTTGATCACTTCGATCTGTTCCAGCAACTGCATCTCACTGGTAATGGCGTGGTCCGGGCTGCTGGTGGACGCATCCAGCACGTCTACTCCATCACTCAGCACCTTGACCCGGCTGCCTTCCAGGCCGCGAATCACTGGCCGCCCCACGCCCGGGCCGAAACCACTGGAATGAATGCCCGGCTGACTGGACAGCGTATCGCCCAGGGTTGCCGACCGGCGCCGGGTCAGCTCTTCGCCCTGCAGTACGACGCTGGCCGAGCTCATTTCCCCCACCTGACTGTTCAGGGCGGATGCCCGCACGATGGTATCCGGCAATGCTGCCGCTTCATCCGCCGCCGACGCTGGCGCCGACAGTCCCGCCAGCGCAACCGCGCCAAGCCACCAGTAACCTGATTTTTCCATTATCCCTCCCCTATCGAACGAACCGACCCACTACAGGCCGCGAAGGAGCGGAAGTATTATTCGTTATATTATAACAATCAAGTTTTTATTTTAGCCGGAGGGTGGTTTGTTCAATTCATCGCTGACGATGCGGCCATCGACCAGTTGCACGGTACGCGGGCAGCTGGCGGCCAGACGGGGGTCATGGGTGACGACCAGAATCGAGCAGCCGAATTGCTCGTTGATCCGCCGGAACAGTTCGAACACGCTGGCGGCGGTCTTGCTGTCGAGGTTGCCGGTGGGTTCATCGGCCAGCAGCAGTGGCGGACGGGTAATCAGCGCGCGGGCAATTGCCACCCGCTGTTGCTGACCACCGGAAATCTCGGTCGGTTTCTTGTCGGCCAGGTCCTCCAACCCAACCTCACGCAACAGGCTGCGCGCCAGTTCAACGGCGTCTGCCGAAGGGCGGCCACTGCGGATGATCAACGGCATGAGCACGTTTTCCAGCACGCTGAAGGCGGAAATCAGATGGTGGAACTGAAACACAAAACCCAACGCCTGGTTGCGCAGGTGAGTGCGGGTTGTGTCATCGCTATCGCGGGTTGGCCGGCCCTGCAGGTAGAGCTCCCCGGCGCTGGGCACATCCAGCAAGCCGATGAGATTGAGCAGGGTGCTCTTGCCGGAGCCGGACGGACCGATCAGCGCCGTCAGCTCGCCGCGGCCCAGCCGCAGGTCGATATCCCGCAACACGGTGCTTTCCAGTGGCGTACCCTGGTTGAAAGTCTTGCCGATACCCTGCAGACGCAACACTTCATCAGACATAACGGATCGCCACCGCCGGATCATAACGGGCAGCACGGCGGGCCGGCACCGCTGCCGCCAACACGCCGGCCAGGGTGGCGATCAGCATTGCCACCGGCACCAGCGCCGGCTCCACTGGCACCCAGAACAACCCCGGCCCGAAGATGTTGAATATCTGCACCAGCCCCCAACCCACCGCGCCACCGATGCCGGAACCGATCAGCCCGAGTAATCCGCCCTGCAGCAGAAACACCCGCAGAATCTGCCCTCGCGGGCTGCCCATTGCGCGTAGAATGCCGATTTCCCGGGTCCGCTGCACCACGCTGACCGCCAGCACACTGGCAATACCAAAGGCCACGGAAATGCCGACGAACACGCGGATCATCTCGGTCGTCATGCTCTGGGACGTCAGCGCATTGAGCAGTTGGCCGTTGGTCTGCATCCAGCTTTCGGCCTGCAATCCGGTCAGCCGTTCGATGCGCCTGGCCAGTTCATCGGCGGCAAAGATCTCATCCACCCGGGTATCGATCACCGTCACTCCCCCCGGCAGCGCGAGCAGGGTCTGGGCCTGTTTCAGGTCGAGATACACATAGCGCGCATCCAGCTCACGCACGCCGAGTTCGAAAATGCCGGCGATATCGACCACCGCTTCCCGGCCGTCGCCGCCATCCAGTCGCAACTTGTCGCCGACATCCAGCCCGAGATCCCCGGCCAGCTCGCTGCCAATCACCGCATGGCCTGCGCCCACGCGAAATGCCCCGGCAATCAGGTCATCGCTGACCGGAATGATGCGCTCATAGCGCTCCGGGTCCATACCGATCAGCGCCACCGAGGCGCGGGCCACGCCGCTGAGCGCCAATGCCGGGCCGCTGACCACCGGCGACACCGCCGGCAACCGCGGATGTTGATCCAGCACCGCCACCACATCCTGCCAGTTGCTGATCGAGCGCAGGCGCTGGGCCCGCGGGCTTTCCAGCACCAGCGATACGGCATCATCCGGCAGCGGAGCAAGGCGGTTGAACTCATCCAGCGGCAGAATGCGGATGTGCGCCTGGGTACCCAGGGTGCGCTCGATCACGTTCTCCTGCAGCCCGGTAATCAGTGCAGTGATGAATACAATCACCGCCGAGCCCACGGTAATGCCGAACAGGATCAGCAGGGTCTGCATGCGATTATCCAGCAGAAAGCGCAGCGCGATCAGCCACTCGGTCCAGGCGCTGGCCAGCAACGGTCGCATCCTCGTTACTCCCTGTCGCCGACCAGCATCGGCTCAATACGTACCCATATCCGCTTCCCTTCCGCCGCCTGGTCCGCCAGCACGACATCACCCGCGCTCAGCCCCTCGGTAATTTCGGTCAGGCCGGTGCCGCGCAGACCAAGCTGCACCGGCACCCGCTCCACCTGCCGATCAGCGGTCCAGCGCAACACTTCGGCCTCTTGGCCCTGGCGACTGAACAGCGCATCGTTGGGCACCACCAGCGCCTGGTCGCGTCTGCCGGTACGGATATCCACCGAGACCGTCATGCCCTGGCGCAGAAAGTCCGCTGGCCGCTGCAGATCCAGGTGAATATCGATGGTGCCGCGATTGGTATCGATGGCCGGTGCGATAAAGCTGACCTCCCCTGCCAGCGCCTCAAGGGGAAACGCATCGGCGATGATTACCGCCGGCTGGCCGACAGCGACCGGGCCCAGATCCTTTTCATCCAGCGGGACGATGATTTCGCGGCTGTCGGTTCGGGCAATCTGCAGCAAGGTGCTGCCGGGTTGCACCAGATCACCCGGCTCGACGTCGCGCACCTGCACCACGCCATCCACCTGCGCGCGAATCTGCGTGCGCTCCAGCGCCGCGCGGGCTGCGGCCAGGCGTTGCTGCAATACCTGCTCATCGCTGCCACCGGAAGCAGCGGCGCTGGCGGCCAGTTGCGCGCGATCACGGGCAACCCGCGCGCTGATTTCCGCCTGGCGCGCCTGCTCGCGCTGCTCGGCGGAGATCAATTGGCGCTGGAACAGCTCATCCCGCCGCTCCCGCTCGCGGGTGACCTGGGCCAGATTATTCTGTGCCTCGCGCAGCGCCGCCTGGGCCTGGGGCCGCTGGGAACTCACCAGTTGTTGCAAAGCGGCTTCGGCTTCCCGCAACCGCGCCTGCTGCTCGTCGTCGCGCAGCTCCAGCAGCAGGTCCCCAGCCTGAACGCGATCGCCTTCGCGCACATGCCGCGCTTTCACCACACCGGTTATCTCGCTGCCCACCTGGGCCAACGATTGACTGTCCACCTCGCCACTGGCCACCACCCGTTGCACCAGCGGCCGCATTTCCAGCCGATAGCCGGATACTTCAGGCCCCTGCCAGTGGCGCCAGCCGAGCCATACGGCCAGCAGCAGAACAGGTAATACGATCAGCAACCAGCGTGACTGGGTGGGCACAACGCAGATCCTTGCCGCAGAGAAATGTGAGCAATCAATATATTACAGATCGGACTGCGCTGATATTTTGCCGCAATCCCGGCATTTGATCCCGTCCTGCACCGGGAACAGCGGAAAGTGGATACCGATGAAGACGAGAAAGGCCCAGCGCCGTCCGATCTGGTGGTATTCCGTGTTGGTGCTACCACAGTGCGGGCAGACCTTCGTCTCTTCCCCCTGCTGCTCGATCAGGTCCGGTTCACGATCTTCGGCCAGGATCGCCTGGGCGGCCTGCGCATACGGCTCCGGCACCTGCAGCCGCACGCCGCCCAGCGCATTGGAATACAACCATTGCATATTGATGGTGTGCTCATCGGCGACGAAGGCGGGAATACCTTCCGTCTCCAGCCGCGCGCGGGCGATATGGGCTTCGTAAGGGAAGCTGTAGCGGGAGACGGTTACCAGCATGGCCTTGGCTCGGCTCTATTCGGCATCAAAGGTGATGTGCACCGAGGGCGCACTGCGTCGGGCCTCCCCATGGTAAACCGCTTCGATATTGTTACCGTCAGGGTCCAGCATGAACGCTGCGTAATAGTTGGGATGATAAGGGCGTAACCCCGGCGCCCCATTGTCCCGCCCACCGTTGGCCAGTGCAGCACGGTAAACGGCGTCGACCATGGCACGGTCCTGCGCCTGGAAGGCCAGATGCTGACGGCCGGTCAACTCGCCCAGCGCCGCCTCGGAGTCGGTTGCCGACACCACCAGCTCATCGATCCAGAAAAAACCATCGCCACTGCCGCCGATGGGGATATTCAATACATCGGCAATGGCGGTGTAGAACCCCTGCGCAGCGGACAGATCCCGGACGACCAGTTGAACATGGTCGATCAGCCGTCCACGGTGCAATTCTTGCGTCTCCATATCGGTACCTCCGGTGTGCTGTGTGGATTGGATGACACCGGACCAAGAGTAGCTTTTCCACCGGCAGCCTGCCAACTGCCGACAATTCCGCACAAACCTTCCCTTCTGCCGCTGGTCACAGAGGTAACAGGCTATTGAGGGAGAGATCATGAGTCAGAAGTTCAAGATCGATGATCACGTCAGCTGGAATTCCGAGGCTGGGCGGGTCAGCGGCACCATCATCAAAGTGCATACCTCGGACACCACCTACAAAGGCCATCCACGCAGAGCGAGCGAAGACTCACCGCAGTACGAGATCAAGAGCGACAAGACCGATCACATCGCCTTGCACCGAGAAGATGCCCTGACCAGGATCAAGTGACATGGCCCAGGCAGAGACCATCTGGACTATTGGCCACTCGACCCGCTCAATCGAAGAGTTCATCGCCCTGCTCCACCACTACCGGATCGAAGCCATCGCCGATGTCCGGCGCTTCCCCGGCTCCCGCCGCCTGCCGCAGTTCGGCCAGGAGGCCCTGCGCGCCAGCCTGAACGAGGCGGGTATCGACTATCAACTGATCACCGAACTGGGTGGCCGGCGACGGGCCGCGGCCGATTCGGTCAACGTGGCCTGGCGCAATGCATCGTTCCGCGGTTACGCGGACCATACCGCCAGCCGCGAATTTGCCATCGGCCTGGAGCGACTGCAGCAGTTGGCGGTACGCCGCCGGACCAGCATGATGTGCGCGGAAGTGCTCTGGTGGCGCTGCCACCGTTCGCTGGTATCCGATGTACTGATGGTGGGCGGCACCCGGGTCATGCATATCCAGGACGAACAGCACTGCGATGAACACCCATACACTCGCCCAGCTCGCCTATATCAAGGTCGACTGACCTACGATGCCACCCGGGGCGAGCCACTCAATGCCAGGGAACGGAGCCAGGGCATTCAGCAGCAGTTGGAATTCTGATTTGCTTGCTCCTGGGCGAGTCGCGCGATGCAGATGGCCTCCATTTCTCCGGCCCAGGTTCGCATCTGCATCTCGTCCAGCCGCAACTGCATGGCATAGCGGCGGCCACCCCACACCGCCAGATGCAGGGCTTCGACCAGGCTGTCGGCGGGCTGCTGTGGCAGATCGGTACAGGCGTCGAACACCCGGCGCCACATGGCGAGAAACTCGGCGCAGGCGCGCTGCTGGTGTTTCTGCTCGGCGACCCGGGGCTCCAGCGCCAGCATATCCGGATGGAACCAGGACAGTTCATGCATACCGCTGAGCAACTGAATCAACAGGCGTATCCGCTGTTGCCAGCCCAGCTCAGCCGGTTGCACCACCTGTTGCTCCACCGCCTGGATCAGCGTCTCGATGCAGTGGCGCACATAGGCTGAGTGCAACGCTTCCTTGCTCGGGAAGTAGTCATACAGCGTGCCGATGGCCACGCCGGCTTCCAGCGCCACCGCCCGGGTGGTCAGGTTGTCCCAGCCGTCGCGCTGCCAAATCCGAACATAGGTATCGAATATCGCCTGCACGGTGAAGCGTGCGCGGGCCTGAGTGGGCCGTTTCAGCGGTTTACTGCGGCTTACCGGGGGTGTCTTGTTGCTCATGCTTATCCGAACCAGGCCAGTCGTTGGCTGGCGTACAGTTTATCTATCCACATTATGTCTACCGGAGTTCATCATGACCCAGATCCATAGCCTGCAAACAGACAAGAGCGATCTCGCGCGTACCCGCATCGTCACCCAAACCCTCGGTGAACTGCAAGCCGGGCAGGCGCTGCTGAAGATCGACCGCCTGGCGTTGACCACCAACAACATCACCTATGCCGCCTTCGGTGATACGCCGCACCTGCGTTACTGGGACTTCTTCCCTACCGATGATGCAGCCTGGGGACACATGCCCGCCTGGGGCTTTGCCGAGGTGGTCAGCACCACCGTGGAAGGTCTGGAGATTGGTGAGCGTTTTTACGGCTACTGGCCAATCGCGACGCACCTGGTGGTCGAACCGGTGCGCGTCACCGAGCGCGGCTTCTATGATGGCAGCGCCCATCGCCTGGAGCTGACCTCGGCCTACAACCAGTACCAGCGTAACCGCACCGATGCGGCCTACCGCCCGGAGAACGAAGACTATCAGATGCTGCTGCGGCCACTGTTCATCACCTCGTTCATGCTGGCCGACTACCTGGAAGACAACGGTTTCTTCGGCGCCAAACGCGTACTGGTGTCCAGCGCCTCCAGCAAGACCGCCTTTGGCACCGTGTTCTGCCTGGAGGGCAAGGACATTGAAGTGGTGGGCATCACCTCGGCCAGCAACCAGGCCTACGTGGATGGCCTCGGCTGTTATCAGCAGAGCGTCACCTACGACCAGCTGGAGTCACTGGATGCGTCGATCCCGACGCTGTATGTGGATTTTTCCGGCAATGCCGAGCTGCGCCAGCGCGTGCATGCACACTTTGAACAATCGCTGGTACATGACTGCTACGCCGGCTCGGCGCACAGCCAGGATCATATCAGCGAGCAGAAGCTGGTTCTCAAGGGCCCGCAACCGCAGAGCTACTTCGCCCCGAACCAGATTCGCAAGCGCAATGCTGACTGGGGCCCGGCAGAAGTGACCCGGCGTTTCAATGAAGCGCAGTTGAGCTTCATCAAGCGAGTCAGCGACAGCCAGTCACCCTGGCTGCGGCTGGAAACCCATCATGGCCTGGAGGCAGCACAACCGCTGATCGATACCCTGGTCAATGGCCGCATCGCACCGATTGACGGGCACGTGGTGACCCTGGACTAAGCCAGCGGAACATCCTCACCGAAGAGCGATAGCACCTGCAGGAAACTCGGCTCCGGCGGGCAGCGCAGCTCCAGCGGCGCGCCGGTAACCGGGTGCACAAAGGCCATTGCGGTGGCAGCCAGCATCAGCCGGCTGTAACCGAAACGTTCGGCGAAGTAGTGGTTGTGGCGGGTGCGCCCGTAATTGGTATCGCCAAGAATGGGATGGCTGATGTGTTGCATATGCCGGCGCAGCTGATGCTTGCGCCCGGTTTCGGGATACAGCGCCAGCAGGCTGTAACGACTGCTGGGATACCCTTCGATCTCGACTGGAATCTCGGTGGTGGCCAGACGCCGATAGCGCGTCGACGCCTCACGCAGTGGCTGCGGCTCATCCTTGCAGCGCCGATCAGTAGCGTGTTCACGCAACGGATGGTCGATCAGCCCCAGCTCCGGCGCCCAGCCGCGCACCATGGCCAGATACGTTTTGCTCACCTGGCCAGCCATCAGCGCCTTGCCCAGCACACTGGCCGTTGCCGCATCACGGGCAAACACCAGCAGACCGGAGGTTGGCCGATCCAGCCGATGCACCGGATAGACATGCTCGCCACCATTGAGGCGGCGAGCATATTGCAGCGCGAACTCCGTTTCGTGGCGATCAATCGGGCTGCGGTGCACCAGCAGTCCAGCCGGCTTGTGCACTGCCAACAACCACGAGTCGCGGTAGATTTCAGTGAGCGGATTATCGGTAGACAGACTCAATGGCAAAGGCGCTCATGACATGGCGACAGCAAGGTAGATGCACTCAGGCGGTGGCCAACTTCAACCCCAGGATACCGGCGCCGATCAATACCAGGCTGATCAGCCGCATGGGATTCGCCGGCTCATCGAACAGCAGGATACCCAGCATTACCGTACCCACCGCGCCGATGCCGACCCACACCGCATAGGCCGTACCTATCGGCAACGCCTTCATGGCTATACCCAGCAACCAGACACTGACCGCCATGGAAGCAACCGTACCCAGCGTCGGCCACAGACGGGTGAAGCCTTCGGTGTACTTCAAGCCCACGGCCCAACCAATTTCAAACAGACCAGCAACAACAAGGATGGCCCAATTCATCAGATAGATCTCCTGACTGGGGCCGTCCCCGTTTGAACAGTAGCGGTGAGGTCGTCCTCACGCTTTGAATAGCAGAGCGCTGCAAGCCGATAGCCGCCGCGCTGGGGCGATTATACACCACTGGTCACCGGCAGCTAGCAGCTGCGGACCAAGGGCCGTTTGACCGGTGCAAGTCTCACTTGAACAGTCGCTTGTCCCGCCAGCGTCCCCACCGATAGTAGGCGAAGGAAAAGCCCGCACTGAGCATGAAACTGAGACCAATACCCAGCGCCACGCCGGTTTCGCCGTAGACCGAGGTAGCCCAGTAAGCCAGCGGCACCCGCAGTATCCACAGGGAGATGATATTCAGCGCCAGCACCTGGAACATCGCCCCCGCCCCGCGCACCACGCTATTGAAGACAAAATTCAGCCCGATAAAGGGGTAGAAGAAGGCGATGGTCTTCAGATAGTGGGTGCCAAAGGCCACGCTGGCCTCGTCCTGGATGAATAGCCTGACCAGCGGCTGCGCCCAGATATACAGCACGCTGGCCAACAGCAACATGATGCTCGTGTTGTAGACGATGCCGGCCCGGGTGATCTGCGCTACCCGCGGCCAGTGCCGCGCGCCGATATTCTGCCCGGCCATTGCGGTGACCGCCGTACCCAATGCGACCGCCGGCAGCAAGATGAGGTGATCCAGCCGCTGGGCAGCACCGAAGCCTGCGACCGCATGGGCGCCGAGGCTGTTCACCAGCGACAGAATCACCGTGGTCCCAGCGTGGATCACCACCATCTGCGCGCCGGATGGGATACCCAGTCGCAGGATGGTTCGTACCTCCAGCCACTGCGGTAGCCGCAGGTGGAAACCATGGCCGGGAAATTTGCGCGCCAGATGCACCAGGCTATACAGGAAAGCGCCGCCCTGGGCCGCAATCACCGCGCTGGCCGCCCCGGCAATGCCCCACTGGAACACACCGATAAACAGGGGCGACAGCACGATAATCAACAGCGTGGCCAACAGCACGAAGTACAGCGGCGTACGGCTATCGCCGAAGGCGCGCAAGACCGTACTGATGAAGTTGTAGCCCACCAACAGCAGGGTGCCGGCGAAGGTGATCTGCAGATATAGCCGTGCTTCATCGATAATCGCCGGGGGCGTATTGAGCAGCGCCAATAGCGCATCGGCAAACACATAGCCAGCAATGCCGATCAGCGCCGACAACAGCACGAGAATAATGGCAAAGGTGCTCAGGTAAGCGTGGACCGCCTCCGTATCCCCCCGACCACGCAGCTGGGCGAAGATTGTCAGGGTCGCCTGGTTGACGCCCATGACAAAGGCAAACACCACCATCATCAGGATGGTGCCAACCGTCACCGCACCAAAGGCCGCACTGCCCAGCAGGTTACCTACCCAGAGGCCATTGATCAGCTGGATGGATACCTGCAACAGGCTGGAGACAACGATGGGCAGGGAAAACCGTCCCAGGTGTCTGGCGATGGAGCCTTCAGTGAAGTTCTTCAATGGCTGGCCACGTCAGTCGAAGTGCTCGTGGCTGTTGGCCTGCGACTGGCGCCAATAGCTCGCGGCGCGAATGCGGCCCTTGTCCAGCCCTAACCCCTCGGACAGATACTGGCGTACCGCGCGGATGTCACTGTATTCCCCCGCCGCCCATGCATACCCCTCGCCTTCCGGCAGGGTCAACTCACGCACGGCGGCTTCCAGCGCGCCCATTCCGGCCTCTGTGGGGCCCGATTCGGTTACCCAGCGCACATCGAGTGCGCACTCGCAGGCGAAGTCGATTCTGGCCTGCTCGGTTGTCGTCTTGATGATCACCACCGCCTTGGCCGTAGCTGGCAACTCTTCCAGACGACGGCCGATCGCCGGAATGGCGGTCTCGTCACCGACCAGCAGGTGCCAGTCAAAGGCCGTTGGAATGACGAAGGAGCCCCGCGGCCCGGCAATGCCTAACAGGTGGCCGGGTTCGGCATGGGTTGCCCAGTCCGTTGCGGGCCCCTGGTGATGCAGCACGAAGTCGATATCCAGCTCGTTGCTGACCGGATCGTAGCGGCGTGGCGTGTAGTCGCGCAGCTCCGGCCTGGGTACGCCCTCGGCAAACTCCAGGCCCTTGTCGCCCAGGGTGGGCATATGGGGGCTGACGCCTGCCTGCTCCGGTACCAACAGCTTCACATGGTCATCGAAGGAAGCGGAATGAAATCCGAGGAGATCCTCGCCGGTCAGGGTGATACGGCGCATGGCGGGGCTCAATTCGGTGACACGTTTGACTTCCAGCATACGTATCTTGATCGGGTGCCGTACTTTCTGTACCGCCAGCAGGTCATTGGTCATGGTGGTCCTCGCCTCGGATGAAATCAGGATTGCCTGAAACGCTCAGGATGTCTGCTGCGGCGCGCTGCAGGATCTCAGCCATGCGGCGCTGTTGGGTATGGTCGGCATCGTCGCCGGCCAACAGCGCGGTACGCAGCGCCCTGCGAGCCTGAATGAACTCCGGCAACCAGCCGGTAGCGGCGCTCGCCTGGGCCTCGCTTTCGCCGGACAGGGTCAGCCATTGCATCTTTTTCGCCGCATGGCGCAGGGTAGCGATCAACAGCGCACCCCGCTCGTGGTGCGTCTGCAGATAGTCGAGACCGGCTGGAGAAATGCGGTAGCTCTTGCGCTTGCCTTGCTGCTCCACCTCAGCCAGGCCCCGTTCCTGCAACTGGGTCAACGCTGGGTACACCACGCCGGGACTGGGGCTGTAATACCCCTGGGACAGTTCGCTCAAGCCCTTGATCAGTTGATAGCCATGAGCTGGTGCATCGCGCAGAAACCACAACAGCGTCAATTGCAGCTCATCGGCGCTGAATTTTCGCCCGCGCGTGAGTGGATTGCCACGCTGGCGTGCTTGCCGGCCGGTCTCTTTCTGCATAGCCTTCTCTCTCGACACAGAATATATCTTACGATACAAATATGAGTCGTAAGATATATCTCGAGTCAGCGTATGTCAATGTCGGTCGGCATGGCTTACACTTTCGGGCTTTTTTGTGGTGGAGAGCAAAATGATCAATGCGCGTTACGTACCCCTGGTTTCATCGATATTGATGTCGATCTATATGGTCTCGATCATGACTTTCATTATCACCTGGGCAAACACGGGCTTCACCGAAAACTTCCTGTCGCGCTGGTGGCGCGCCGCCTATATTGCCTGGCCGATCGCATTCACCCTGATCATCATTGGCGCACCCAGAATCAGCCGCTTTGCCATCAGCCTGCAGAAGAAGTGAAGCAGAGCCAGCCGGTCAGTGCGCTACCGCCTTGGAAAACACGTTCAACACCACCACCCCGGCGACAATCAGGCCCATGCCGATAATCGCGGGCGCATCCAGCTTCTGGCCGTACAGAAACCATGCCGCTGCCGTAATCAGCACGATGCCCGCACCGGACCAGATGGCGTAGGCAATGCCCACCGGAATGGTGCGTAGCGTCAACGCCAGCAGGTAGAACGCAATGCCGTAACCGACAGCCATCACGATAGTCGGCAGCGGTTTGGTGAACCCCTCACTGGCTTTCAATGCCGAGGTGGCAATCACCTCGGCGACAATCGCCACGGACAGGAATATCCAGTGTTTCATCACCCAGCGCTCTCTCGTTATCGGCCCCGGATAATAGCAGCAGATAAACGGACCCGCCCGGGCCGGATGCCCTGATCAGTCCAGTTCGAGATGCTGCGGCAAGTCATCGGTAATCTCGAACCAGGGCGCCTTGCTACCGACAAACACGTGGCGTTGCGGCTGTACGCCGGGGTCGGTATCCAGGGTGCCCAGCGGAAAGCCGTATACGTCAGGCTGGGCATCGAACCGGGTGAACAGGCCGGAGCTGCAGACCGAACAGAACGCCTTGTGCTCACCCGGCGACGACTCGTAGAACCTGATCAACTCCTGACCCTGCAGGGTTTTCCAGTCCGCTGAGCGGATCTTGGCGCTGGTCCGGAACGCCGCCGCATGCAGCTTGCGGCACATCGAACAGTGGCAGTTGTATACATTCTTCAGCTCACCCTGAATCTCATAGCGCACCCCCTGGCATAGACAGCTTCCTGATAAGGCCATGATCCACCTCCCGTTGTTGATGCATTGAGCTTAGTGCAAAAGCGGCACGCCTATTTTCACGGTGAGCTGCTGCTCGTCGACAAGTTCTGCTACCTTCGATATCTGATTGCTAACCAGAAACGAGAAAACAAATGACTGCTCTGTATGACATTCCACTGAACAAGATCGATGGCACGCCCGGCAGCCTGGCCGATTACCGCGGCAAGGTATTGCTGGTAGTCAACGTTGCCTCCAAATGCGGGCTGACGCCTCAGTACGAAGGACTCGAAGCGCTGTATCAGGCCAAGCGCGAGCAGGGTCTGGAGGTGCTCGGCTTTCCAGCCAACAATTTCAAGGGGCAGGAACCCGGCACGGAAGAAGAGATCCGCGACTTCTGCTCCACCACCTATGATGTGCACTTTCCGCTGTTTTCGAAGATCTCGGTGCTGGGTGATGACCAGCATCCCCTGTACACCCAGTTGACCGCTCAGCAGCCGCAGGCGATCGGTGATGGTCCGTTCCGTGAGCGCCTGAAGGGCTTCGGCGTCAACCCGGAAAACCCCGCGGACGTGTTGTGGAATTTCGAGAAATTCCTGATCAACCGTAACGGTGAAGTCGTTGCACGCTTCGCACCGGATACGGCGGCGGACGATCCGCGGCTGGTCACTGCGATCGAGCAGGAGCTGGCCAAAGGCGCCTGAGCCGACCGACTACCGCGGGTGGTGATCTGCCGCCGCCCGCGGATCAGCCCTTACTGGGGTGCATCCAACCACTTGTACATGACCAGCGCGTCCACATAGCCCAGGGACGGGTGGTTGAACGCCTTGGGTAAACGCCCCACGGTAGCGAAACCAAGCTTGTTCCACAGCCGCACCGCGCCCCCGTTGCTGGAGGCGACGAAATTGAATTGCATGGCCTGATAGCCGAGCTGGACGGCAACTTCCTGGGAATGCTCGCACATGGCCGAAGCCAAGCCGCGCCCCCGCGCTGCCGAGGACACCATGTACCCGCAATTGCAGACATGATCGCCGGGGCCCGCCTGATTGGTCTTGATGTAATAGGTGCCCAGAATCTGCCCGTCTTCTTCGCAGACGAAGGTCTTTCGCGGGTAATCCATCCACAGCGCGAACGCCTGCTCCCGAGTGGTATCACGCGGATATGCATAGGTATCGCCAGCCGCAGCGACCTCGTGGAAAATCGGCCAGATGCTATCGAAGTCATCCTTCGTGGCTTCTCTGATATTCATAACGCTGAGTTGCTCCTGCGCACTGATAAGGCCTGCTTTTTACTACTTACCGCCGGCCAGGTCCATAAACGAGCCCGTCACATAGGACGCCTCGTCAGACAACAGCCAGGCAATGGCATTGGCCACCTCTTCCGGCTCCCCTCCTCGCTGCAGGGGAATCTGGGGCGCCAGCCGCTCAACACGCTCCGGCTCGCCGCCATCGGCATGCATGTCGGTATGAATGAATCCCGGCCTCACCCCATTTACCCGGATACCTCGTGCAGCCAGCTCCAGTGACAAGCCCTTGGTCAGCGTGTCGACAGCACCTTTGGAGGCGGCATAATCCACATACTCAAAGGGTGAGCCGGTTCTTGCTGCCACCGATGAGACATTGACGATAGCGCCCGGATATTTCGCCCTTTGCACGAATTCCCGCGAGCACAGAAAGCAACTGGTCACGTTGGTCGTCAGCACCTTGTTAAAACGCTCGACGCTCATCTCGGCCAGCGGTGATTGGCAGAACAACACGCCGGCGTTATTCACCAGATGCGTTACTGGGCCGAAACGCTGCTCCGCAGCATCGAATAGCGCACGCACCTCGCTCTCGACCGAGACATCAGCCTGACAGGCAAAGGCCCGACCGCCCGTTGCGCTGATGGCCGCCACCACGGCCTCCGCGCTTGCATTGTCGGAACGGTAATTGACGCATACCGCATACCCTCGGGACGCCAACAATCTCGCGGTAGCAGCGCCGATGCCCCGCCCCGCACCCGTCACGATCACAACGTTATCCATGGTTCCTTCACCTGAATCGGAGTCTTCCTGTTGTTGTGGCTGCTTTGCCCAAGCTGGTCAAGCAAAACGGCCAGATTTCTCCAGCACCTACTGATAATGGATACAGATCGGCTACCATGGTCTTCCCTTGCAAGCCGACGGTATATCGCCTCTATGTCCTACCCCATCGAACAGAAACTGGTGATCGCCGTCGCATCCAGCGCGTTGTTCGATCTATCCGAATCCGATCAGGTATTTCGCGAGCAAGGGGAAAAAGCCTACCGGGCGTACCAGCAAGAGCATTTGCATATTCCGCTGGGCAAAGGCGTGGCCTTTCCCTTTGTGCGGCGCTTTCTGAGTATCAATCAGAAATTCCCGGAGCAATGCCCGGTTGAGGTGGTACTGCTGTCCCGCAACTCGGCCATTACTGGCAAGCGGGTATTCAACTCCATCGTGCACCATGGGCTGAACATCACCCGCGCCGCCTTCCTGGAAGGCAAGTCGCCCTATGCCTATATCCCGGCCTTCAATGCCTCGTTGTTTCTCAGCGCCAACGAAGCGGATGTCCAGGAAGCCATCGATTATGACCACCCGGCCGGCACTGTCCTGCCCAGCCATGTGGTGGATGATGTAGACGATGTGGAGTTGCGTATCGCCTTCGACTTCGATGGCGTGATTGCCGATGATGCGTCGGAGCGGGTATTCAAGACGGGTTCACTGGCGGATTTCCAGGCCCATGAGACCTCCTACTCGCACATTCCCCACACTCCAGGGCCCTTGGCGGATCTGTTTCGCAAACTGTCGCACCTGCAGCGCCTGGAAGATCAGGCCGTGGAAGCGGCCCCTGACTACAAGCGCGTCCTGCGCACCGCCATCGTCACCGCTCGCAATGCGCCTTCCCACGAACGCGTGATTACCACGCTGGAACATTGGGGCGTGAATGCGAACGAGGTGTTCTTTCTGGGCGGCATGAGAAAGGACCGGATACTCAGCGTGCTCAAGCCCCACATGTTCTTCGATGACCAGCGCTCACATCTGGAATCGGAAGCGGGGGATATCCCAATGGTGCATATTCCCTTTGGAGTGGCGAATCTGGGGTGATTCGCCCTATGCCACTGATACCGGTGGCACCGCGGTCAGCCGATCCGCGTGGGATTAACTGGCTCCGGATCTTGAGATTGCCACCCAACTTCTGACCCTCGACCTTCCCCTGTTCCTGCCCCTGGCGACTGCCGCCATCGGCCGGGCAGCCCCACTGATACCGCTGGTCGGCTTTGACCGACGCCTACCTCAAATGGACGAGGCCGGGTCTGGACCGGGCGCCTAAGCTCCGAAGCAATGGAGAAATCCGGCATGGTGCCAAATAACACCCGACAATAAAGGGGCCAACCATGAAAATGAAAAGATGGCCGTTCTGGCCAGTATTTGCCATGGTCTCGCTGATCACCCTGGTGGCGGCGGTAGAGGTCAATAGCGCTACCGGCAATCACCTCGCAAAGTGTTCCTCGAACTCGGTGATGTGCGGCCCACCGACAGTGACCATCAACCGGCTGTTCATTCCCTGAACAGCCGGTTGATGGTCAGTCGAAGACGTCGTAGAGAATATCGGCAATTACCCCAGTGGCGATGGACACCAGGATCAGATCCGTTCCGGCCGTCTGCCACTCATACCCCGAATACCGTGGCAGGCGCTCAAGAAATGCACCGGATCGCACCTTCTTGGCGATTCCCGGTGGCAGCGGCTTACCCCGCATGAGGTTCTTGCGGATACCCGGAGGTAGCGAGGAGTAGCCATCGAAGCCGGCGCTGTGTGCATATTGCCTGGCGAGCGCCGCGGTAATGCCAGCGTCGATCAAATCGCCAATGATTTCCCTGTCCCTGTCCCTGTTCCTGTCCCGATAATGCCCCTGGCGGTCTCGGCGATCATCGAAGTAACCGGAATAGCGCCCACGGTCATCGTGATACTTGCGGCTTTCGCGGGATGAGTGGCGGTCAGAATTGCCCCGATTGCCCTGATTGCCTCGCCCCTGCCCTTGGTTGCCTTTACCCGCCTGTCCGGCGTGCTCGCCCCGGTTATGCCCAGGGCCTTTTCCTTCAGGCGGCCCAGCATAAGCCGTAGCCCCCAGCAAACCGGCCGCCAGGAATGCGGCTATCGCGATACGGCTTTTCATTTCAGATCCTCATTCCAGCTGGTTATAACACTGCAAGCACCATTCGGATTATCAGACCTGCCAACCAGCGCTTCGTTCCAGCCCTCCTCGTCGCGCTTTGTGACCGACAACAACAACATACTTCGGTTTGTCCCTCACCTCGGTCCCGCTGCTGTGGGCAAACCGGCTGTTACTGATCGGGTGCATCGCTGGCAATGTGCATGGGAATAATGCCGCCATAGGACTGGTGATCGCGATGGGACAGATCATGCTGGCCGGACTGATGGTTGGGTTGGGACTCGCCTGGTCGATGGCACGCAAAGCCCTGCGAGCCTCAAGCTGATGTCTGTGGCCGCCCCTGCTGAATCACCACCGATGTAGCCCCCATGGCGCGCAACCGATCACGAACCCACTGGGCGTCGCTGCTCTCCAGCCAACTGGGGTGGGCAGTGATGCGAAATTGATGGTCTACCCCGCTGGCCAGTACCAGTTCGACACTACGCCAGGCCGCTTCGCCGCTATCGCGGGTCCGTGTAATCAGGTCGTACCCCGCCTGTTTCGCCTTCACATCCAGACCTATCCAGTCGAGCAGCGGCAGCAGCTTCTCCAGCTTGCGCGGATAGCTGCCGGCGCTATGCAATCCGACCTTGAAACCCATTGCCCGCACCTGCTTGATGGCCTGCGGCAGCGCTGGCTGCGAGGTCGGCTCGCCACCGGAAAACACCACCGCATCCAGCAGCCCACGGCGGCTGTCGAGAAACTCGACTATCTGGCTCCAGGGTATTTCAACATCACCCCGCGCCGGCAGCAGCTCGGGGTTATGACAATAGACACAGCGCCACGGACAGCCCTGGGTGAATACCACTGCAGCCAACTCACCGGGATAGTCGATGCTGGTGAGGGGCACCAGGCCCCCCACCCGCAGTGACTCAGCAGCCACCGGCGGCGGCATCCTGTGGATGGAAGAACTGCCGCTCCTGGTGTTCGGACTGCTTGCCGAGGTTCCAGGAGGATACCGGGCGGTGGTATCCCATGACCCGAGTCCAGACTTCACAACGTACGCGTTCGTGGTTTTGCAATGTGGTAATGGCTTGCTGGTTCATGCTGTTGCTCCTTGGGTTGCTTGCTTTTTCAGCAGGATGTCCTCATCGCAGCGTGGGCAGAACTCATGCTCACCGCTCAGGTAACCGTGATGCGGACAGATGGAAAAGGTCGGGGTTATGGTCAGGTACGGCAGCCGATAGTTGGCCAGCGCCCGTTGCACCAGCCGGCGGCAAGCGTCGGCGCTGGCCAATGGTTCGGCCATGTACAGGTGCAGCACCGTGCCGCCGGTATATTTCTGCTGCAACGGCTCCTGGCGCTGCAGTGCCTCGAATGGATCACTGGTGAAACCAACCGGTAATTGTGACGAGTTGGTGTAATAGGGTTGGTCAGCCGAGCCGGCTTGCAGGATTTCCGGAAACCGTTTGCGATCCTCCTTGGCAAAGCGGTAGGTGGTGCCCTCGGCCGGCGTGGCCTCCAGGTTGTACATATGCCCCGTCTGCTCCTGGAATTCGGTCATCCGCCGACGCACATGGTCCAGCAAGCGGATGGCCATGGCATGCCCCTCAGGATGGGTAATATCCTGAGCATCGTCGGTGAAATTACGGATCATCTCGTTGATGCCGTTGACGCCCAAGGTGGAGAAATGATTGCGCAGGGTGCCCAGATAGCGCTTGGTATAAGGAAACAGCCCCGCATCCATATGCTGCTGGATCACCTGGCGCTTGATCTCCAGGCTGTCACGCCCCAGCTCCAGCAGCCTGTCCAGTGCTAGCAGAAGCCCCGCCTCGTCACCCCGGTGCAGATAGCCCAAACGGGCACAGTTGACTGTCACCACGCCCAGCGATCCGGTCTGTTCAGCCGAGCCGAACAGGCCGTTGCCTCGCTTGAGCAACTCGCGCAGATCCAGCTGCAGGCGACAGCACATGGAGCGCACCATATTCGGTTGCAGCTCCGAGTTGAGGAAGTTCTGGAAGTAAGGCAGACCATACCTGGCGGTCATGGCGAACAGCCGCTCGGCGTTCTCGCTGTGCCAGGGAAAGTCATGGGTAATGTTGTAGGTCGGGATCGGGAAGGTGAACACCCGACCTTTCGCATCGCCCTGGCTCATCACCTCGATATAGGCACGGTTGATCAGGTCCATTTCCGCCTGCAGCTCGCCGTAGCGGAACGGCATTTCCTCTCCACCGATCACCGGCACTTGCTCGCGCAGGTCCTCAGGGCAGACCCAGTCGAACGTCAGGTTGGTGAAGGGCGTCTGGGTGCCCCAGCGTGACGGCACATTCAGGTTGTAGATAAGCTCCTGCATGTACTGGCGGACCTGCTCATAACTGAGTCGATCCTTGCGCACAAATGGCGCCATATAGGTATCGAAGGAGCTGAAGGCCTGGGCTCCGGCCCATTCGTTCTGCAAGGTGCCGAGGAAGTTGACGATCTGCCCCACTGCACTGGACATGTGTTTTGGCGGCGCCGATTCGATCTGCCCCGGTATCCCATTGAGTCCTTCGTTAAGCAAGGTGCGCAGCGACCAGCCGGCGCAATAGCCGCTGAGCATATCCAGGTCATGGATATGAATATCGCCTTCGCGGTGGGCGTGGCCGATCGCCGCCGGGTATACATGGCTGAGCCAGTAGTTGGCGATGATCTTGCCGGCACTATTGAGGATCAATCCACCCAGTGAATAGCCCTGGTTGGCATTGGCGTTGACCCGCCAATCCTGGCGATTCAGGTATTCGTCGATGGTGCTTGAAACGTCAAGAAAGGTCTTCATAAACCACCACATATTGTGCATACAAGAGTGAATCGCACTATATATGCACAAA
Source organism: Pseudomonas sp. G11-1 (assembly GCF_024031555.1). NCBI lineage: Bacteria > Pseudomonadati > Pseudomonadota > Gammaproteobacteria > Pseudomonadales > Pseudomonadaceae > Pseudomonas > Pseudomonas sp. G11-1. The sequence goes on from NZ_QEYQ01000004.1 coordinate 99,567, forward strand.
TACGGGGATGACTTTGATATTGATCAATTCTACCGGCAGGGTAAGCCGGCCTCATCTCAGAACCGGGCGGACAGCATCAGCGAGTCAATTGGTGTTCAGTTACCGAAACTTGCGTGCGTAAGCATCCCGTACATTGGCGGATATAAAGCCGCTGAGCCCTCTACCCGCCTGCGCGAGACGGTGCATCGTAGCAATGGCGGAGGCGCCAGCACTATGACTGGTGTATTCGTATTTCCAACCATTGTTGAATTGCACAACAATGGCGTCTGGTGAGAGTTCGTAGGCGATCACACCCGAATCTCCGCTCAGATTCTTATAGTGGTCCATCGATATCCCCCGATGTGACATTCCCTGTCCAGCATAGCCAATCAATCAGTGGCCTTATATCCCTCGCTTATCCAGCTTCATGAACAATCATTCGCGTCTACCTTGATTCTGGCTTAGTTGAAAAAGCCACATCCCAAGGACTGTCTTGCCTTCTGTCCATAAAAATAATATCCAGGAGAAGCATGATGTTTAGTCGCACAAGTAGTGCCCGCTCCACCTCGCCACAACGCCAACTACTGGCTACCGCCGTCGCCCTGGCTGCCGGCTCGTTACTGTTGGCCGGCTGTCTCGGCGGTGGTGGCAGCTCATCTGACAAGCCAAGCGATCGCGCCAAACTGACGCTCGCCAATGGTGAGGTTATCGGCCTTGCCACAGACGATACGCTGATTTGGCACGGCATTCCCTACGCCCAACCACCCCTCGACGAGCTACGCTGGCGAGCGCCGCTGCCGCCGCAAAACTGGAGCGGCACGCTGGATGCGCGCGAGCGCGGCCCCGAATGCGTGCAAGCTGAAACCACCACCCAATGGCAGCGCACCTCAAACATGGTCGGTGATGAGGACTGCCTGACTGTCGACATTTATCGTCCCAACCGCAGCGGCTTTGAGGATGAAGCACTGCCCGTCTACGTCTGGATCCATGGCGGCTCAAATAACTTCGGCACCGCCAAGCAGTATGACGGCAGCACTTTGGCCAATCATTCGGACGTGGTCGTTGTGATCGTCCAATACCGTCTGGGGCCGTTGGGCTGGTTCTTCCATCCTGACGTGCAGACCGATGGCGCCGACCCGCTCTCCGACTCCGGCAACTTCGGCACTCTGGATACCATTCGCGCACTGGAATGGGTGCAGACCAATATCGCTGATTTTGGCGGCGATCCGAGTAACGTCACTATCACTGGCGAATCCGCCGGCGCTCACAACGTGCTCAACCTGATGGCCTCACCGGAGGCAACCGGGCTCTTCCACCGCGCCATGTCACAGAGCGGATCGATGAACACCCGCAGCCCCGCTGCCGCTCGCAGTTCGGCCAACAGTCATATCGAATGGCTGATCCGCCTGCTGGAGGACCGTCAAACGCCGGACTCCCCCATAACCAGTGACCAGGCCAGGCAGTTGCGTGAAGAGATGGAAGCCACCGGCACACTGGGCGAGTACCTTCGCGCGGCCGAAGGCAGAGATCTGTACCAGGCCGTTTTCAACTACAGCTCCCTCAGCGCTTATGGTGCCATTGAAGACGGTACGGTGATCCCCGCTGGCGGCTGGATTCCCAGCTTTACCAGTGGTGATTTCAACAATGTGCCACTGATCCTGGGCGCCAACGAGTACGAACAGAAGTCTTTCATGCCGCTGTACGGCGCTGCCGTGAAAGGTGCGCTGCCTGACGTGCCCTCGCCGCCGGACAAGACCTGGCTGGATTTGCTGGATGTCGCCTTCGAAGGCAGCCAAACCCTGGACGAGGTGCTGCCCACCCAGAAAGACAAGGACACCTACGAACTCACCGGCTACCATGGCGGTCGTGCCTGGCGCGCTAAATATGTGGACCAACTGGCTCGCGTGATCAGCGAGCATCAGCCCGCCACCTACGCCTACGATTTCCGTTGGGGCACCCAATCAGGCCCCTCGCCCTTCAACTTTATCTACGGCGCAGGACACGCGGCGGATATCTCGTTCTTCTTTGGCACGGGTGAAGGTCTGTTCGAATTGCCCTTTACCGAGCAGAACCAGCCAGGGCGGGTCGCCCTGCAGGAGTCGATGATAAATTATCTGGCAGATTTTGCCCGCGACGGTGATCCCAACGGCAGCTACAGCGAATCGCAGCCCGAATGGAGTCGTTGGACGCTCGCACCTGGCCAAAATAAGGTCATCGTATTTGACGCCACCGCAGAAGAGGCCGATGTCAGTATGTCCGCCGAGGAGCTGACGCTAGCCAGCGTCAATGCCGCCTGGGCCGCAGCCCTTGCGGAGGCAGGCTTGACGCCATTGGAGATCGGCACCTTGCCGGTGATCTTTGGCCAATCCGCGAACTATTCCACCCCGTAACATCCCTTGGAGAGTAGAACTTCCCCGGCTGTGTAACAGCAGCTGGGGAAACAATACCGATGCAGCGACTCCGCAATCAAACTCGCGCACCTACTCCTCCGGGCACCGGAAAAATACAGATCCAGTGCCACCTATGTACCGTTATGGGCTATTACCATCGGTGGTTGAGGCGTTCGCATTGGTGCCGAGCAGCTCGATAACCTTATGCTTTACGAACAGAATAAACTCTGCCACCTCATCCGCACGACAGGCCAAACGATCCTCAGTTTGCCCTAGATAGGCCTGCCGCGCCTCACGCAGTACCGGCTGGTGTTCAATGGGCAGACGCTCCATCACCCAATCAGCAGCGATATTTTTCGGCATGATCTTTCCGGTCGCTGCGCTGAACCAGATGCGAGCCAAGGTAAGCACGACATTTCGCTCATCACCTTCCCAGTCCGGGAAGGAATTCCATAATTTCAGAGTGTCGAGCAATACTCTATACAGATCATCTTCCGGCACCGGATCAAACAGCTCCTTTGCCGCTGGGCCGATCAGCGCCATGCTGTGCCGCCTTGCTTGCGTCAGGAGGATGGCCAGGTCAGGATCAACGCCAGCGGGTTCAAAAATGCCAGAAAGAAGATCCGCGCGCAGCCATTCGCCGAACTGCAGTTCCCGCCTGGGCGGATAACGCCACGGCACAACATCGCTACGTACAACAACTGTCACTTCCATCGCACGGAGAGCTTCGCTTTGGCCGGGCGGTGCCGAGACAGTCAGCAAATCAAGCAGCAGCGCCTGCCGTACGGCGTCATCAAGTCGCCTATCTGCGGTAACCAGCACATCGATATCGCTGTATGGTTTCAAACCGCCATCCAGCGCAGAGCCGTACAGATGCGCAGCCACGAACGCAGACGCCAAGTGATGCTCGACCATATCAAGCACCTGCGACAGTTGCGTTGAAACTTCGGCAGGGAGCACGTTCTTCATTGGCGGGGCGCAACGTCAGCCAGTGCATCTATATTTCCAGAGACGATCAACTCAAGATGCTGCGTGATCGTTTCTATTGGCCAATCCCACCATGCCAATGATTCCAGGCGTGCGACCACCTCCGGATCGAACCGCTGCTTGAGCGGTTTGGCCGGGTTGCCGCCCACGACGGTATAGGCAGGCACATCCGCAACGACAACCGAGCGAGAAGAAACGATAGCGCCATTGCCAATATGCACACCGGGCATGATGAGCGCGTCGTAGCCTATCCAGACATCATTGCCGATTACCGTGTCGCCCTTGTACGGCAGCTCTTCCGGTTTGGGCATGACCTTTTCCCACCCATTACCGAAGATCTGAAACGGATAAGTGGAGATACCGGACAGCTTGTGGTTGGCGCCATTCATGATGAATTGGGTGCCACGTGCGATAGCGCAGAATTTGCCGATGATCAGTTTGTCGCCGATGAACGGATAGTGATAAAGCACATTCCGCTCAAAATCTTCCGAGTCATCCGGATCATCGTAATAGGTGTAGTCCCCGACGAGGATGTTCGGGTTGCTGATGGTGTTCTTGATGAAGCAGACCTGCGGAAAGCCTGGCATCGGATGTTTATTATCTGGATCAGGACCTTGCACGCTTTTTTTCCTCAATAGCCACTGGCTATATTGTCATTTCCAACCAGCCACATTTGCTGCCTGCTGGATCCACTGGCGCATCTCTGGCACCTGCGCTTCCTCCAGACTTCTTACCTTCACGTAGCGGGAGCCTTCGCCCTGCGGGGGAGGCGCATCAAACTCGGCGCCACCGAAGAACACCACATTGACGGAAACATCGTAGGCAACCATCTGGATGATCCACCCGCGTTCCGGCAATCCGTAGTAGGCCTCCCTCCACTTCACGGCATACTGCAGACCGGGGATTGCCTCGCGGATCAATTCATCCAGATACCTGACAATGGGATGCAGCCTCGGCATCACCTGCTCAATCCAGTCTTCGATATCAGCGTGACTGTCCGCGGGTACGGGTGGCTTGCGCGTCGATTTTGGTTTGGGTGAAATCGCCATGGCATATCCTCCTCTTGCCGTATCCAACCGCATGCAATCTAACTGTAAGTTTCTCCGTCAAACTCGATAAGACAAAACCCATGACCGAATGGGTCAGAGAAAGTGATACACCTGGAATGCTTCCACTCGATGCATTCGCTTTCCTGCTTCGCACCCGCCTTCAGCGCCCGTTCTGTTGCTTGAGCGAGATCGTCTACAACGAAATCCAGATGGACTGGCGTCCAATGCCTGGAATACCGACGCACCTCCGATGTGCTGGATGTCGCATCTGAGCCAGGGGGATTGTGCAGAAGATAGATGATCGAAGATCCACCCGTTAGCTCCGCCACACTGTTCTCCAGCGTACGCTCGTGCGCTAGCCCCAAGGCGCCACAGTAGAATGCGATGGCGGGCTCAAGCTCCGGAACATCGATGTTTATGATGATTCTCATGACTCAGCTCCCAGACGGAATAGTCGAGTGCCCGCCCGATGCAGCGGCGGTAATAACTGGTCAGTCGCCGTCAGGCAGTAATTCGGGATTCCATACCACCTCCCAAAGATGGCTATCGAGATCCTGGAAATACCCCGCATAACCACCCCAGAAAGTGTCTTGGGCTGGTTTGATGATCGCAGCCCCCGCCGCTTCCGCTTGCTGCATCACGGTATCGACTTCTGCTCGGGAGGCGACGTTATGACCGAGCGTCATATCGGTAGCGCTGGGGCCCTCCAGCGGCAGGCCAGTGTCATGGGCAATACTCTTGCGAGGCCAAACCGCCAATTTCAGCCCCGGCTGAAGGTCAAAGAACGCAACAGCGCCATGCTCGAATTCCTGGCCGATGACGCCATCCGTATGGAGCCCCAGGCCGTCGCGGTAGAACGCAAGCGCGCGGTCCAGATCAGTCACGCCAAGCGTGATAACGGTGACTCGAGCTTTCATATCAGAGGTCTCTGGAGATTAACGATGCAGTTGCCGCGCATAACCTTTGCTCGAGCTTAATGCTGCGCGTGCTGCACAACAACCCCGCAGCTCAGCGAGCCGCACCTCGGATTGGCGGTTGCTATTACGTTGGACAAGATCGATCCGGACGTTACAATGGCCCCCGCTTTACCCGGTCGCAGCCTACCCGGACAAAACAAGGAAACCTGATGAACGCATTACTGATCTGCTCCGGCGGATTCGATTCCGTGACGCTCGCCTATCGGCTGGCGGCGGAGCAATCCCTCGGCACCCTGCTGACCTTCGACTATGGTCAGCGCCACCGCAAGGAAATCGATGCCGCCCGCCTCGCCGCCGAGCGACTCGCGGTACCCCACCTGATAATGGACATCGGCCATATCGGCCGCCAACTGTCTGGCTCGGCCCTGACCGATGACATCGCCGTGCCCCACGGGCATTACAGCGAAGAGAACATGAAGGTGACTGTGGTGCCCAACCGCAACGCCATCATGCTAACCATCGCCTTCGGCGTGGCCGCCGCCCGCGGGCATGACACCGTGGCCCTGGCGGTCCACGGCGGTGATCATTTCATCTACCCTGACTGCCGCCCCGACTTCATCCGCCTGTTCAGCGAGATGCAAACCAAAGCGCTGGATGGCGTGGCAGAAGTGGCATTGCTTGCTCCCTATGTCACTACCGACAAGACCGAGATCGCCCGTGATACGGCGCGCTATGCGGTACCGGTCGCCGATACCTGGTCCTGCTACGAAGGGGGTGAGTTGCATTGCGGCCGCTGCGGCACCTGCGTCGAGCGTATCGAAGCCATGGCTCTGGCCGGCATGGCCGACCTCACGCCTTATCAAGACAAGCAGTACTGGCAGGAAGCGGTAGCGAGGGTGAAGTCATGTACACCATAAAGAAAGAGTTTCACTTCTCCGCCTCCCATCAGCTCAAGCAGATGCCCGACTGGCACCCCTGCGCCCGCTTGCATGGCCACAACTACGTGGTAGTGCTTGAGCTGCAGAGCAAGACCCTTGATCAATACGGCTTCGTCCGGGATTACCTGGAACTCAAGGCGTTCAAGGAGTACATCGACGCCGAGCTGGATCACCGCCACCTGAACGACGTGCTGGGAGATGAATGCACCACGGCCGAGCGTCTGGCTCGGCACCTGTGCGAATGGGCTCAGGCTCGCTGGCCTGAAGTGACTGCAGCGGCCGTCTCGGAAACGCCCAAGACCTGGGCGGAGTATCGGCCATGATCACGGTCAGTGAAATCTTCGGGCCCACGATTCAGGGCGAGGGAGCCCTGATCGGCTTGCCCACCGTTTTCGTGCGCACCGGCGGCTGCGATTTTCGTTGCAGCTGGTGCGATACGCTCTACGCGGTGGAGCCTCGCTTCAAGAAGGATTGGCAGAGCATGGATGCCGAAGCAATCCTCACAGAGGTGAACCAGCTGAGTGGCGGCGAGCCGATATTGGTAACTCTCTCCGGTGGCAATCCAGCGCTGCAGCCGCTCGAGGAACTGCTACAACTCGGCCATCGGCAAGGCCACCGCTTCGCCATGGAAACCCAGGGCAGCAAGGCCCAGACCTGGTTCAACCAGCTCGATCACCTCACCCTCAGCCCCAAACCGCCCTCCTCCGATATGCCCTTTCGCCGAGAGCGCTTCGAGTCCTGTCTGGCGGCTGCCGGAGCCGATACCAATGTCAGTCTCAAACTGGTGATAGCCGATGAGGTGGATTACCAATGGGCGAGAGCGCTGGCAGCCGACTATCCGCACCTGCCGCTGTATCTGCAGCCATGCAATACCGCTCCGGCTACCCCCGAGCAACCGGAACGCGAAACTGATTTGGATGCGCTGAACACCCAGTTGCGCTGGTTGGTGGAGCGGGTAACCACTGACCACTGGTATCGGCCCCGGGTACTGCCACAGTTGCATGTGTTGATCTGGAATAACGAACGGGGGGTATGACGCCCCTCGTCGAAAACCAGGCCGGGCTTGCGGTCGTTTTCGAGCATACCCCGGATGATCTGCTAGGCTGACATGAATACCTCCCACTGCTCAGCGGGGAGCTACTGCCATGCCTACCCACCTCCCTGACAATCGCGCCATGCTTGCCTTTGCCGCCAGTCTTATCGGTGTGGGCATGCTCTTTCTGCTGGCCAGCCTGATGACCAGCACGCAGGCCCAGCAGAGCCAACGCAGTGCCATCGTGCTCACGGTTGAAGGCGCTATCGGCCCGGCAACGATGGACTATGTGGCACGGGGTATCGAACAGGCGGAAGAAGAGCAGGCAGGGTTGGTGGTCATCCGCATGGATACCCCGGGAGGCCTCATGGAATCCATGCGCATGATCATCCGTGACATCCTGGCCTCACCCGTGCCAGTGGCCACGTACGTGACGCCCGCCGGTGCTCGTGCGGCCAGTGCTGGCACCTATATCCTGTATGGCAGCCACATTGCGGCAATGACGCCGGCTACGCATCTGGGATCGGCTACGCCCGTGCAGATGAGCCCGATGCCAAACGCCGACAAACCGGAGCCAGCAACTGAATCAGATGCCAAGGAGAGTGAAGACGAACCCCGGCGGGGTAGCACTGCGATGGAGCGCAAGGTACTGGAGGACTCGGTAGCCTACATCCGCAGCCTGGCTGAACGCCATGGTCGCAACGCCGACTGGGCGGAGGAAGCGGTACGCGAAGCAGTCAACCTGAACGCGCAGCAGGCGCTGGAGCGCAACGTCGTGGATATCGTCGCCACCGATGTCGACGACCTGCTGCAACAGATAAACGGCCGTAGTGTCGTGATGGTGTCGGGTAGCCAGACCCTTGAGACCGCCAATCTGGTGATCAAGCAGGTGGACCCGAACTGGCGGACCCGGCTGCTGTCGGTCATCACCAACCCCAACATCGCCTTCTTTCTGATGATCATCGGTTTCTACGGGATCATCTTCGAGCTGTCGAACCCCGGCCAATTGTTCCCCGGTATTCTCGGCGCGGTATGTCTCATTCTCGCGCTGTTCGCGTTCCAGGTTCTGTCGGTCAACTACGCCGGGTTGGCGCTGATCATACTCGGGCTAGCACTGATCATGGCTGAAGCATTCGCCCCCAGCTTCGGTATTCTCGGTGTTGGCGGGATCGTTGCGTTCATTATCGGCTCGGTGATCCTGATGGACGGTACGCACCAGCAGGTGTCGCTGCCGATGATCGGGGGCATCGCTGCCGTCGCTGCTGGCTTCATGCTGTGGATCCTGACCCGACTTGCCCGTTTCCGGCGCCTACCGGCAACCAGTGGCATCGACACAATGGTAGGACGAGGCGGTATCGCTGCCGACAACTTCCAGCCGTGGGCAGGCGCTCCGCCTGGGTACTACCGTGGCCATGTGCAGGTCAGCGGCGAACGCTGGAATGCCGTGTCTGATCAGCCGATCCAGGCTGGGCAACCGGTCCTTATCGAGAAAGTGGAGGGTTTGACATTGCATCTCAAGCCCACCAATGACCAACGCGTCCCATAACCTCGGGAGAATCCATCATGTTCGAACTTGCACCCTATCTAGCCCCACTCATCGTACTGCTTGCCATTCTGGCATCAGCCATCCGCATCCTCCCTGAATACCAGCGCGGGGTCGTGTTCTTCCTCGGTCGTTTCCAAGGCGTCAAGGGCCCCGGTCTGATCTTCATTCTTCCCGGCATCCAGCAAATGGTTCGGGTAGATCTTCGGGTGGTTGCGCTGGATATTCCCGCCCAGGACGTCATATCCAAGGACAACGTGACCGTGCGGGTCAACGCCGTTCTCTACTATCGCGTGGTAGATCCGGAGCGGGCGATCATTCAGGTCGAAAATTTCGCCGAGGCGACCAGCCAGTTGGCGCAAACCACACTGCGCTCGGTGCTCGGCAAGCACGACCTGGACGAAATGCTCTCCGAACGGGACAAGCTCAACTCGGATATCCAGGAGATTCTGGATGCCCAGACTGACGAATGGGGCATCAAGGTGGCGAACGTCGAGATCAAGCATGTGGATCTTAACGAATCGATGGTACGCGCCATTGCCCGTCAGGCCGAAGCTGAGCGGGAGCGCCGCGCCAAGGTGATTCATGCTGAAGGTGAATTGCAGGCATCGGAGAAGCTGGTCGAAGCCGCGCGGGTCATGTCCAGTGAGCCGGGAGCGATGCAGTTGCGCTATTTACAGACCTTGGCAGACATGAGTACCGACAACGCCTCCACGATCATTTTCCCGTTGCCGATAGATCTGATTCACAACCTGATCAAGAGCCATGAGCGCGGCTCCTGAGGAACGGCAATGGCGCGGGTCTTATCCCGTGCTGTTGCTTCATCTGACCCCGGTTCGTTGTCCTTACTCCATCAAACCTGGTCACAGGTACCACAAATCCATGAACTCGTTCACCGGCATCTCTTCCAGCGCCTGCTGGCTATCGCAGGCGGCAAGGATCGCCGCCGCCTGCTTCGGCCCGAAATGACCGGCGATGGCCGCCTCGCACTTCTCCAGCAATAGCGGAATACCCTCTGCCCGGCGGCGGCGGTGGCCAAGCGGATATTCGACCGCCACCCGCTCGGTCTTGCCGCCGTCCTTGAAGTAAACCTGGATGGCGTTGCCGATGGAGCGCTTGGCCGGATCGAAGTAATCCTTGCTGAAAGCTGCGTTCTCAACCACCTCCATCTTGCCGCGCAGTATATCGATGCGCGGATCGACAGCCACGGCGTCCTCATAGTGCTTCGCCGTCAACTCACCGTACATCAGCGGAATGGCAATCATGTATTGCAGGCAGTGATCCCGGTCGGCGGGGTTGTCCAGCGGTCCGGTCTTGTTGATGATGCGCATGCCAGATTCCTGGGTTTCGACCCTGATCCGATCAATCTGATCGAGCCGATCACGCACTTTGGGATACAAGGCCAAGGCACATTCAACCGCGGTTTGGGCATGAAATTCCGCTGGAAACGCAATCTTGAACAGGATGTTCTCCATCACATAGTTGCCGTAGCCCTGCGTGAACTGCAGCTTGTTGCCCTTGAACAGCACATCCTCGAACCCCCAGACCGGGGCCGACAAAGCCGCCGGATAGCCAATCTCGCCCTTGAGGGCGATCAAGGCCAGCCGCAGCCCCCGGCTGGTCGCGTCACCGGCCGCCCAACTCTTGCGCGGCCCAGCCTGCGGCGCATGACGATAGGCACGCAGCGCCGAGCCATCAATCCAGGCGTGGGAAACCGCGCCAAGCACCTCCTCTTCGGTCCCGCCGAGCAACGCAGCGCATACAGCGGCAGACGCGATGCGCACCAGCATCACATGATCCAGGCCGACTCGGTTGAAGGCGTTTTCCAGCGCAATCACGCCCTGAATCTCGTGGGCCTTGATCATGGCGGTAAGAACATCGCGCATCTTCAGTGGCGCTTTGCCCTGGAGTACAGCCTGACGGGACAGGTAATCCGCCAGCGCCAGAATGCCGCCCAGGTTATCGGATGGATGCCCCCACTCGGCGGCCAGCCAGGTATCGTTGAAGTCCAGCCAGCGAATCATGGCGCCGATGTTCCAGGCTGCCTGGACCGGCTCAAGCTGGTAATGGGTACCTGGAATCTTTACGCCATGCAGCATCTCTGCACCTTCGACCACCGGACCAAGCAACCTGGTACACGCCGGATAGCGCAAAGCCAGGATGCCGCAGGCCAAGCTGTCCAACAGACAATAACGAGCGGTCTCATAGGCTTCTGTGCTATCGATCTCATGCCTGACGGCATACTCGGCGATATCGACCAACTCCTGGTCAGGCTCGGGCCGCTTGGCACTGCGAAGATCGGTGATATTCATGGCGATCTATTCTCCCAACGTCAGAAACAACCGCAAATCCAGCTCCAACTGATGATAGTCCGGCTCCATATGCTGGCACAGCTGGTAGAAGGCCTTGTTGTGTTCCTTCACGCGCAGGTGGGCCAGTTCATGCACCACGACCATGCGCAATAGCGGTTCAGGGAGGGTTTTGAAGATGGCGGAAACCTTGATTTCGTTTTTGCGCTTGAGCTTGCTGCCCTGCACGCGGCTGACAAACTGGTGCTGGCCCAGGGCGTTGTCGATGACGTGCATGCGGGTATCAAAATACACCTTGCTAACCGGGTCGCTGCTGCGCATGTGCTGTTGCTTGAGGCGCTGAGTGTAGTTGTACAGGGCCGCGTCACTCTGGATCAGGTGTTGGGCTTCTGGCGGGTAACGTTGCTCAAGCCAGGGGCCGAGCTTATCGGCGTCAATCAGCTGCTGCACCCGGTTTTGCAAGTCTGGGCTATAACCGCTCAGGTATCTGAGTGCTGCCAATGCTGAGCTCCGCTTTGATGATCTTGGATTTACAGTTTACTGGGCTCCCGAGGGTAGCGCTCAAACCAACGCCGCTGACCTGACAGCGTGCATACCCGTCTGCGCGTCAATAGCCGCCTCTAGCAAAGCTTGGGCGATATTCTCAGCCGGGTTGACCCGCATGCTCCGTGGCAAGACCGGGCCAAGGGCTTGCAGTACCCATTCCGCCGCCCGCTCCCCTAGCCGAAACGCCTGACGCGGACCGCTGATCAAGCCCGGCCTCACATGGGTGAGCGAAGAGAAACCACAACCGGCCAGATCACGCTCCAATTCCCCCTTGACCCTGTTATAGAAAAAACGCGAAGTCGCATCGGCGCCCACCGCGGAGTTGAGGACATAAGTCGGCGTGCCGTGCTGAAGGGCGAGTCTCGCTACAGCAAGGGGATAATCGTGGTCCACGCGCCTGAATGCTTCCCTGGATCCAGCCAGCTTCATGGTAGTGCCAAGAGTGCATATCACCGCATCGGCTTGCCACCAGGGGGCATCTGTCGGGAGTTGCTCGAAATCAATCAAGGGCGCGAACAGCTTCGGGTGCTCATCCAGCGGGCGGCGCGAAGGTGCCACCACCTCGCTGATACGCACATCGGCCAGCGCCCGTTGCAGCACATGACTGCCGACCAAACCGCTTGCCCCCACCAACAATAACTTCATTCCGAATTCTCCAGCCCAGCTCAGCCGTGTGATTTAGAACCGTCTGGGTATGCTTCTTTAGTCACCATAATTCATCATGACATCTAACCTCGCAATCACGCGCTTGTCCCATGTATTGCCTGGTTAAGCAACACCGTTTCAGGCTCGTTTCGAGAGCCAGGCATGAATTAATCCAGACTGAAAAAACTGAACAGGAAGCTCGAACCCTCCAGCCTCAATGATCGATGCAACCTTGGCCGGAGGTAGAACACCAACATCATTGGCGTAGGCTTTGCGCATGCGCTCCACCGCCTCGGGTGAAATATCCGCTGCGGACATCATATTCATCCAAGCACGAAGCAACACATCGTATTCTGGCGATTCAACATCTGATGCCAAGTCGGAGCTTGCAAGAACCCCGTTAGGCCGGAGCCTTTCAGCAATTTCGCTGAAAAACCTGGAACGTTCCTGTTCTTCCAAAATAAACTGAGAAACCAGAAAACAGGTTGCAGCGTCATACTTCTCGATAGCGGGAAGTGAGTCGAGGTAACCTTCGTAAAAAGCGCAGCGAGATGCAACGCCTTCTTCCTCGGTCCTTTGCCTACAGATATCAAGCATGGGGCCGGATGGTTCCACAGCGGTAAAAGTCCAACCAGGATTCTGAGACGCCAGGTAGATCAGCTCATCGCCCGTTCCCACGCCAACACAGAGAATGCTTGCATCTGCAGGTAGCTCTGCGAACAGCGACCCAAGCAATAAGTGCAGGCAGTTCCGGATTGATGCCGTTTTCGCCCACTGCGTATCGTAGTTTGCAGCTTGTTGATCAAAAAGAGCTTTTATTTCGTCTTGACGCATCTCACTCTCCGTTTATTGTACTTACGTCTGAGTTAAGCCGGCCTGCGTAGCGGCGGCTTGAATGAATTGTCAGGCCTCTTTGGTCCATACCGGAGTCAGAGCCGTGACCTGGGGTGGGCCAGCCAGAAGCGGCTCAACCTCTTCGAGATATGCCGCATAACTGTCTGTCTTCAAGAACTCCTGCGACGCCTCGGCACTGGCGTATTGCTGGAAAGCGCTAATTGAATCCGGATCAGCATTATCAAAGCAGTAAAAGTACGCGGTATGCCCCGGATTGGCAGCTACGGCCGGCGCCATGTGTTTTTCCCAGACCTTACGGACTTCATCCCGTTTCCCGGGCTGGGTTTGGTGCCTAACAATAAGTGCGAAAGACGTCATTGGAACCTCGCGATCATGTCGTATAAAAACCTAACATTTGGTTAACGGACGAGATCTGGCCCGTCCCATTAAGCGAAGCGAACGGAACAGATTGAACCGATCATTTTCAGGAATCAGCTGATTTCAGGTCCAGCCTACTCTTCCGCGACGCAGGTAAGGCAGCACTGAGCATAGCCCCAATACCGCCAGGACAGCACCTATCCATAATGCAGCACGAACATCATAGCCTGCAGAGATTGCCAAGCCGGCGAGAAAGGTCCCTCCACCCAGGCCGATATTGATAACAGAAGTATGTACTGCATTCACCATCGGGCCGGGGTGGGCCACACTGATGATGCGCGCCATCATCGCAGGGTTCATGGGCACCCCGGACAGCCCGATCAAAATGACAAAGGCCACAGCGAACCACGTATATTGCGCCAGCAATGCCATACCGGTTAACGACATGCTCAGCACTGCCAGCCCGATAACCATGATGATCAGGCTATGCCGGAAGGCAAAATGCCCGGTGACGATATTCCCTACTATGTTTGCCGCCCCATAGAGCATCAGTATGAAGGGAACCACCTCCATGGTAAGACCAGTCACTGTGGTTAAAACCGGCACAAAGTAGCTGAATGCCGCAAAGCTGGCCCCCAAGATCAAACAGCTGGTTGCGCAAGCCTTCCAATACGCCATGTTCTTAAATGCCTTGAGCTCCTCCGTCATTTTCAGGCTGTTCTGGTCCCCCGAGTTTGGCAGCATCCGAATCAACACCAGCAGACAGAGCAGGACCAGCACCGCCACCAGGCCAAAACTGATGCGCCAGCCCCAATGCTGGTTGATGATAGTTGCCAGCGGAACACCAAAGACAGTGGAAACCATGAAGCCACCAATAATCACGGCAGCAGCACGAGGCCTGTTCTCAGCGGATACCAACGCCATACTGGTCGCCAATGACAAACTGAGACAGCCGGCACACAGCACACCGGTAATCACACGCACCGCAATCAAGATGGAATGGTCGGAAATGAAGGCACTCAAACCCTGCACCAGCACATACAATGCCAGCAATACCAACAGGGTCGGTCGATAAGCTATCTTCAGCTTGAGAAACGCATAGGTGAGCACCGGGCCTCCCAGCATCACTCCAAAAGCAAAGTATGAAATCAGGTGGCCAACCTCACCGATGGTGATATCAAAAGCCTCAGACAAGGTGGTCATCATCCCTGCCACCATGAGCTCAGAGGTACCAATCGAGAAGATAGCCAACCCCAGAATATAAATGACCAACGGCATTCCTTATTTCCCTCAACGTTATTTAACAAACATTACAAAAATGGATAAATGACCACGCATCGCCCTACCACTGATGAGGCATGATGACTATCAAGGTATGGTTATTACAAAAATCGAAGTAACGACGGGTGCGAACTTACAGGTTGGCCAGGAGCCCAGCCACAACATCATCAAGAATACGTTGATCCGTAATATTCTTGTTCAGAACACGTAATCCGTAATACCCGGCCAAAAACCCTCTTGCCATTTCGATAGCGGAGGCCTTCTTGCCGAACTCTCTATTTGCCTGACCTTCTGTAAATACAGAAACCAGAGCCTTCTCCAAGCGCTCTCTATATTCCTTGTTCAGACTGGCTACGGCTTCATCCTTGCTACCGCGCTCCAATGCCGAGAACAGAACCATGGCGTCATGTTGTTCTGCCTGCTCCAGGTCTTCCGCAATGCCCCAGAGCAATAAGGTGCGCAACCGCTCTTTTGCAGAGCCTGATGTTTTGAGAATGGCCAACTGTGCAGACATGCTTTTTTCATGACTGCGCAACAACGCTTGCTCATATAACCCTTGTTTACTGCCAAAAGCGTTATAGAGGCTGCCCCGGCCTAAACCGGTTCCATCGCATAGATCCTGAGCGGAAGTGCCCGCAAAGCCATTCTCACTGAAAACCGCCACAGCAGCATCAATGACGTCTTCGTCCTCGAATTGCCGAGGGCGACCTTGGCTTGGCAGCTTCTCCTTACTCATATTCTGGAGCTCTTGGATGAGTCAGAACCGGATAATAGTTGTTCTGTAACGTTCGGTCAATTAATTTCCGGCAAAAACAGATGCTGGCCCCACAGCTGTGTGAATGGGCCTAGCGCGCTGGTTTGAGTTGGGTGGGTAGCGGTGCCTGGAGACATCCAAGGCCGGGCATTCTTATGACCTCTTCGGCCCGGCCTGGCTAGATTTGGTTGCGGCTGACGACATGAATTGCCCCTGCAGCAATGAGAGCGACGAGGGCTATGATGTCTGCAATGATGACCCTGCGAATGGGTTCATTGTATCCGCCAACGGACCAAGCAATCGCGATAAAGGACACAACGCTGACGAGGCCCGCGATGATTGCCAGTGTTTGTAGCGGCGGCTGAAACGCTGCATACACCAGAAGTACGCCGAGGAGCCCGAAGAGGATAGCCCGGTGCCGCATCAGGATTTCAATGTTGGGCTCCCCGAGGGAGATACCATACAAGACGGCCAACCGCTCCACGCCCAGAACTCCAGAAACGGGCAAGAGATGAATGATCCCTACGAGCACCAACAGGCCGGTGACAATTTTCTCCATACTTGCGCGTTTCTCCGTGGATTTAACGTTCGCCATAAACGGCGGCGTGAAACGAGGTCCAGCCATCGCGGAGCGCGTCGGCTGAAGCGATTTGTTGGGCACAGGCAGTTAAGATAATCATAACCTTGCTGCTTCCGCCAAGCGCTGCTTGTATGTGCCGAGGCATTGGCGCCAAGCTGGTCGGCCTTCGCAGCGCGCCAGATAAGAAACCACATTGGGGAAAGCCTTCAAAAGGTCTGTATGCTGGACCTGATGCAGGGAGGTCGCCATCAGAATATCTGGATAGGAGAATTGATCCCCGAGCAGGTAAGCCTTCTCGACAAGAGTACGGTCTAGCACCGCAAGGCGGTCACGAGCCATTTTCACAAGTGCGGAGCGTCGCTGATTCGCCCATTCAGCATCCGCTTCGAAGAGGTCAATCACCGCGATCTCTGTCAGGGGCGTTTCGACGGTGTCCAGTGCGGCAAACGCCCACTGAAGGGCTTTCGCGCGTTCCGCTCCGCTCGAGGGCATGAGTCGCCCTGATTGTTCGGCCAGGTAGGTGACAATGGCACCTGATTCAAAAATAATGCACCCATCGTCGTCGATGGCCGGCACCTTGCCGAATGGATTGATCTCCAAATAGTCCGAGCTCTGCAGCTCCCCAGCGAAGTCGTCGAGGCCATGGACCTGATATGCTAAATCGCACTCTTCCAGCGCCCAGAATACCCGCAAATCCCTCGTGATCCCGATCACCTGCGGGGTTACTTTCCCAAATCCATATACTGTAATCATTGACGATCTCCGACTAGTTATTTTCCAAGGCGGTGGCCCGCTCAGAATGACCAAGGTCACTATCTAGTCGTTCGATCTTGTCCGGATTCGACAATCGCCAATTACTTCCTGGTTGCCCAACGGTTGACACACATGCCGTCGTATTCGGGTAACGGCAGCGCGCACATTGCGCGTGTAGGCTTCAGACGTCGTACTCGTCGTGGCGGCGATTCCATACATACGGCTCGGTCTGCGGCCAGCCTTCGGGAGAGTCTTCCCAGGTTTCTTGACGGCCAAACGGGGTCAGGTCTAGGTATGTCCAAAGACTGCCGAGATATTCGACACCACGCGCGCCGGTATAATAGGTGCGATAGATGTCATTTCCGTCGCGAATAAAAACACTTACACCGTGCCTCTCGCCTTTATCAGTTGTTGCACCAAAATCGAAGTTGAAGTCGCTCTCGTAAGACGAATACCACGGGATAGGAGTAGCCCAGCCCATCCGCAATCTATACTGCTTGAGCTTTTCCCTTGGTGCGCGTGACACCAAAACCAATGAGGTATCGCGCGCATGCAAATGGGCCGGATGAGTCATGGCATCTACAACCCAGGAGCAACCGTCACAGCCCGCCTTCCACTCTGGGGCAAACATGAAATGATAAACAATGAGCTGACGACGCCCTTCAAACAAATCGATTAAGGACGCTTCGCCGTTTTCTCCCTGGAACGTATAGTGCTTAGCCACCTTAACCATTGGCAGCCTCCTACGCTCAGCATTCAGTGCATCCCTTGCTCGGGTTAGTTCTTTTTCTTTTACAAGAAGCTGATCCAGCGCTACTTTCCATTCGTCTGAAGAAACGACCTCCGGTAGCGGTTGCTTATTTGTTGTCATTACCTGAGCCTCCTATTAGTTCAATGTGGTTGGCGAGCCAATACCCGGCTACAGGGCGGGCTTTAGCCCGTCCCAGTGTGCGTAGCTAAGGATTTGAGACAGGTGTTATGTATTTGTTGGCTCATTAAATAGCACCCTGTTTGAAAACGGGTCTATTACCGTAAAACAACGATCACCCCATGGGGCCTGCTCAATTACCGGCTTACTGTACTGATACGGGCGGGAAGTAACCTCGTGATAGAGAGCTTCGAGGTCACTTACGTTGACAAACACCTTGCTTCCAGGCGTGCAATCGCCCGAATGCTCGCTGAGATGGAAGACAAGATTCCCCTTTGACACCTGCATATATATCGGGAAATTGGCCTCAAAGCGGTGCTCCCAGTCCAGACTCATACCTAAAAATTCGAGATAAAACTCTTTTGCTTTTCCTTCATCGAAAATGCGCAAGATAGGTATTGTTTGAAATTCCATGCTCATTCCTCGATAAAACATGATGCTGTCAACACGCGCAGCTTTGAACTGTAGGCGAAGCCGCAACGGAGAAGTTCCGCCAGAAAAACGCTTCAGAATCCACGATGCCTCCTAGTTTGTCTCGCTAACGCACAGCACACGGGGCGACTATCCGCGTAGCAGACTGATATCCCAGCGGTCGTAGGCCGCGAGTGCTGCGTGTTGTTAGGCCACACCTTACAATCAGCCGGGCTGCTTGCTAGTAAAAACCGCCAATTGAGCGTCAAACGCGCGCTTGTAGGCGGGCCGCGCTTCGCCGCGGGCGACATAGGTGGAGAGGTTCGGATACTCCTCCAAAATACCCGTTCCTTCCAACCTCCGCAGCACCAGCACCATCAAGAGGTCGCCGCCGCTGAATGCACCGTCGAGCCAGTCGGCTGCCCCTAGCCGGATGGAGAGATCATTCAACCGCGCGCGAACACGATCCTCGATGATAGGCAGACGCTCCTCGTACCAAGGCTTGCCGTGCTCCTGGTAAAGAACCTGCTCGCGCTCGACGATCGGCGGTTCCACGGTATTGAGCGCGGCAAACATCCATGTGATCGCTCGCGCCCGCGCATTCGCGTCCTCCGGCAGCAAGCCCGCATGGCGTTCGGCGATATGAAATATGATCGCGCCCGACTCAAACAGAACAAGATCGCCTTCTTCATAGGTCGGAATCTGGCCAAAAGGATGGAGTTTACGATGCGCGAGTTCCTTCATCGCTTTAAACGAAACAAGACGAACGTCGTAAGGTTGACCCACTTCCTCGAGCGCCCAGCGAACGCGCATGTCACGCGCCAGTCCCTGCCCCTCATCCGGTGAGCTTTCAAAGGCTGTAATGGTCGGGATCATTGGAATGACTCCCAGTTGATTGAGGGTCTGAGTGCACTGGCTCGTACGGCCTAACGTAAAGCGGTCGGCTGGAGCGCGATGTTATGTGCGTTCACTTCAGGTTGTTGGATCTTTCGGTGGTATCGCCGCCGGGTCCATCCACATTGCCTCCCAGACGTGGCTGTCGGGGTCAGCGAGGTTACGGTTATACATAAAACCAAGATCCTGAACGGGATTAATATCTGCGGTTCCGCCATTTGCGGCAGCCACCTCGTTCATGGCATCGACGGCCTCGCGACTGTCGCACGACAGGGCAAGCATCACTTCGCTAGATGTTTTTGGTGGAATTGGACGACTGGTAAAGGTGCGCCACTTGGCATGCGTGAGCAGCATGACATTGATCGCCTCGCTCCATACCATGCAAGCAGCCGTATCGTCAGTGAAATGCGGGTTATTCTCAAAGCCGATGGACTTGTAGAAAGCCATCGATGCATCAAGGTCAATTACGGGCAGGTTCACGAAAATCATTCGGGACATTGTTCTCTTCCTCCAGGTTGCTGAACCGACACCAATGCGGTCTTCTGGTAGTCGAACAGGAAGTCGTGATGTCGACAGGAACGAGAAAATATTCTTGCACTTCATCGGGAAAGTGAACCGATTACAAACGTGTTCCCCCTGCTGCTTGAACGAATTGATAGGCCGCTTCTGCACTGACCTATATACGACTAGAGCTGCCATAGCCCATGGTCATTGCCGCCTTGGAGGTAGATGGCGAAGGTGCCGTGGCCGGGTATCTCCATGGGCGGAACGGCGATCTGTCCGCCTGCCTCAACTACAGCGGAAACAGCGGCTTCGATGTCTTCTACTAGCCAGTAGGGACGCACTACCGGATCCTCTGTCTCACGCAAGGGCGCACGTACCCCAACAAGTCCGCCGCCCGCCAACGGGGCGGTGCGTGCGTTGCCGAGCCCGGCGTCTGGCTTGCCGAACTCCACGCCGTTCATTGCGGCGTACACAGCACACACCGCATCTACGTCCTTGGTCACGATCTCAAGATACTGGATTTGCATGGCTCTTACCTCGGGTTGATGACGAAGCTCTAACGTTCAAGGTCAGGGGCGCTGGGCGGCTTTATCGCGCAGCGTCCCCTGCACTGCAGGGTTAGCTGCCGAAGAGTGACCGAAGAAAACTGATGATGTTGGAGAAATTGGCACCAATGGTGGTTTCCTTTTCTAGTGCCTCAAGCTTGCTCACCGCTTGGGAATCAGCGGCGTACTGAATATTCACTGTGTCGATATGCATATTCGATTGTGGTGCCTTTTGCCCAGATTCATCGTCGCCGTCACATTCCTCGGCGCTTGCCGCAACGGACTTGTAGCGATCTTTTGAAACGAGAAATGCGTCGCTTGGAAGGGCTTCATAGGTAGCCTCACCACTAAGCTCAAAAACTCTACGTATGCGCTTCAGTTCCGAGTCGACCCGGATTGCGATGGATGCGTAAGTGGTGTGATCTATGTTTTCCTTTTTCACGCGGACTCGCCAGTTGAAAAGATCAACTGGATTGTCGAAAGGATAAAGCAAATCCAATCCAAGATGGAATAGTCGCTGCCGTGCTTTCGGGCCAAGCGCTATTACGCATGAGTGAACCTCGACAGCCAGGTCGCAAAGCTCTGGAGGACCAAAGTCTGCGAAGGGGCCATCTTTGGGGAATAGCGGTTAGTTCTCCAACAGAAGACGAAAGTACTTGTCATGGGCCACTTGAAGCGCATCAAGAATTGAAGGTTTGTCCATAGTAAAATGCTCGATAGGGTATTCGGCTAACGCCTGAATTAGCTTTCACTTGCGGTCAGTGTTGAGTAACGATGATTGGCGCGCCTTTCGTGATGATCATTGTATGTTCGTACTGTGCAGACAGGTTTCCCATCGCTCCTGAAAGTGTCCAACCATCAGCCTCTTCTGTGACGATACGGCTTTTTGTCGATAGAAACGGCTCTATGGTAATAACCATGCCTTCTTTGAGAATTCGCTGATCTGACGGATCGAAGTACCCGGCGATATGCTCCGGCTCCTCGTGCAACGCTCTGCCAACTCCGTGACTGCCAAGATTCTCGATGATCCTGAAACCATATGTCTTTGCTGTACGCTGTATGGCAGCGCCGATCCCATTGATAGGTTTACCTGCTCTAGCGCACTTCATTGCCTCAGCCAACGCTGTGCGAGTAGCGTGGCACAAGCAAGTTTTTAGCGGTGTGGTCGGGGGAATTACAATGGTTCCACCGGTATCGGCAAAGTATCCGTCCAGCTCTGCCGACACATCCACGTTCAGAACATCTCCTGCCTGAATAACCCGATCTCCTGGAATTCCGTGCGCTGCCTGCTCATTGATGCTGATGCAGGTTGCGCCAGGGAAGTCGTATGTCAGCTTCGGTGCAGAACGAGCACCGTATTCCGACAACAGCCGATCACCAATCTGATCCAGTTCGCGGGTCGTCATCCCCGGCTCCGCAGCGTCAAGCATTCGTTGAAGTACCAACGACACTATTTGCCCAATTCGTTTCAATCCAACGATGTCTTCTTGCGTTTCAATGGTCATGCGGATTCCTCGTGAAAGCTAACGTTTGGTTAAGGGGCGGGCTTTAGCCCGTCCCAGTGAGCGGAGCGAGCGATTTGAACCAGTTGTTATGTGCTCTTAACTCGCTGCCAGTGCTTCTTTGATTTTTCCTGACGCTTGATTTTTCCGGATTTTATAAGCTGGTTGAATGACGTAGTGAAATTTGACTGTGGGATATTTAGCTTCTGTTGAATTTCAATTGATGTGATTGGTTGGGACATTAGTTTGAGAATTTTTGCCTCAAGAGATGTGTCAATTGCGACAACAACATTATTGTTTTCGGTTTCAATAGCGATATTTGGAGCACTAGATTTAACACCTGCGAGGTTGCATTGAAATTCAAAAGCCTTCCAAAGACTTTGGTCTTTGGAACAAAGATTAAACTCTATTGCTTTTTTCTCAGCTTTTGAGAGGTGTGACAGGACATTAGATAGATGAGCGATTATGTAGAAGTCTGCTTGGTTTTGCCCCGAGGGATATCCGCTTACGCAGGTTAATAGGGCATTGCCGCATGCAGATTTAAGGCTTTCTGAGTTTGTGAAGACGAATACTCTATCGAGGATGGAAATCGTTAGCTCATCCAGCATGCTGAGGCCGATATTCTCAGCGTCAACGTAATATATTTTCAAAGGCTACTCCAATGTCAAATGAGTACATAACGTTTGGTTAAGGGGCCGGCTTTAGCCGGTCCCGAGTGAGCGAAGCGAACGACTTGAACCAGTTGTTAGACGCTGCTTGCACGATAGTTTCGAGTTCATCACTGCGCTAGGACATTGAAGCTGGATATTTGGTTTTCTATTAGCTTGTAGTTTGGTTCGCCGCTAAGCACGGTGTGCTCCAAGCTAATTATCAGGGTTGCGGATGTGCGATACACAATGTACTGCGCCCGCGAAACTTTAAAGCCCTTAGAGTTGTAAGATATGCTTTCAGTCCTAACTGCTGGAGTGCCTTTGAATGTGCCTGTGCCGGACTGCGATGAAATTAGCCTGATTCCAGAAGCTCTCATGATTTCATTTTGTCTTTTGGAGAGTTCATCTCCTAGAGTGTTAATGTCTGAAACTGTCAGGCCATCAAATTCTTCTTTTGTTAGCTCTGGAGGTCCGACCATGACTCTTGTTAGGAATGCTTCATTGCTCTTTTCTTTGTAGATCATGAAAGGAGTGGCGATATCCTTTAGATCGACATCGAGTTCTGCTTTTGCCGTGTTAGCGATTTTGCCCGCTTGCTTCATTAGCTCGGTCGCATGAGAGCTAGATACAACGCGCCAGTCTCCTGGTGCGGATATTTCATAAAGCCCGTCGAATCTATAATTTTCAGCGTGTGTGATGGCTGGGTATGAGATCAATATGGCTATTGCTATGAGTAGTTTTCTCAATTTTTTATCTCTTAATGATCTTAAAGTGCGCTCAGCGCGATTTCTTTGCAGTGTCTAACGCTGAGCTTAGCGGCGACCTTGGAATGAAGGCGAAGCCGCAATGTAAAGGGCGTCCGGCGGCCATCGGCCGCGTACTACAGCGACTTGTTAATTGGACACTTCAATGTACCACTTCGGCTTGATACGCCCGAAATCTTTACGGGTATTGGATTTCAGTGCTTTCTTGGAATCCAGCACCTTGACCTCGCCATACTCCCTGATAAAAACAACCCAGTGCCAGAACGGTTTGCCCTGCTCGGTGCGCCATTTGATAGCCAACAGCGCTTTGTCCGGCAGTCTTTCCCACGTTTTGAACGGTGTTTCTTTGGGCGAAACGGAGATTCCTAATTCACGAAGTAGCGTCCGAACATGACTTGTTTCTGACCAGAGCGATGTGTCTGCCGCATAAATGCCCAGTGCGTTTGCCTTTTGCTTGGCCTCCGCGTAACTGACACCGGCAAGTGCAGCACTTGCCGCAATACCGCAGCCAGTTGGTTCTTCCTGGATGACAGGTTCCATAGCTTTACCAATTAACGTGGATGTGCATGGGCGCCGCGTAGCGGCGTCCCAGCTGCCGAAGGCAGCGAATGGCACGACTTGTTATGCCTAAAGCCAACGACGAACAGTCTTTGAATACTCCTTAAACTCGTCACCAAACAATGCAATCATTGCTCGCTCTTCAGGCAAAATTTGGTACCGAGTAATAAATAGCACGAAACCCAGCACACCGAACATAGTCAAATTCGATCCCAAGTAAAACGCCCAAGAAACCAAAAAGAGAGCAAATCCAACATACATTGGATTCCGAGAGAACCGATATATACCAGACTTGACCAACGAAGAAGCAGATTCCGGTTTGAGCGGATTGACTGTTGTTTTGGCAGACCTAAACGCCATAACACCTGACAGACAGAATAGCGCCCCAACTAGAATCGCTAAAAATATCGCGGCAACTCTCACCATACCAATTTCTCTGGGATCGCTTAGTCCATCAGAGACGCACCACATTAAAATTCCAAAAATAACTGCTACTATTGGTGGCGGAATTTTGTTTTCAAGAATCATCATTGTTACCCCTTGAGGCATAACGCCTCAAACACCGGCGCAGCTTTGCAATGGAGGCGCAGCCGCAATGAAAAAGCCGTCGCTGTGCCTGCGATTGTTATGCATTGCTAGATCACCCACGAAAGGCACCAGCCCGTAGCCAGAGCTAACGGCGGCAACCCAATCGCAAGCTGGGCCTTTGATGTTCGGAAGACTCGACCAGCAAGCGACAGAATAATCGTGGCCAACCATAAAAATGCGAAGCCATAGAAAGCGATACCGGCGAAAGCACTAAAGCGACGCCAAGCTTCTACATCCCCGATACCGGATTTATCCATTACTTGATCCGCTTGCCATGCGAGCCCCAGGAATCCCGCGATCAATAGCAGTTGAACCAGTAATGAGATACTTAAAGCTCTATTCATGTACGGCCTGCATAACGCCCCGCTAAACGGCGAGCGTTAGCGAGTCCGATGCAGGCCATGATTTTTATGGCCGAAATGAATTTAAGCGGCTTGTTGTGTGCATTATAATGCGGCATAGACCACACCAAATATAGCCAAAATGAGCCACGCCCACTCTAAGCGGTTTACATGAAGTAAATGTTTTTGCCTTAACTCGTATTCCCCTGGAACGGCAAATGAACCGCTTTGATTTAACAATCCGTGTGCAGATTTTTGAAACCATGCCACAAGTAAAACTGCTAGTGCTGGAACAGCTAATTTATATAAATTCTCGTGAGAGTTTGAAAACATGAGGTCAGTAACAACAGGCGTTGAAAAACCTAGTGCTAGAAAGAGATACACTAATGCTAAATAAGTTTTTATTAGATTTTCTTTAGAAACGCATTTCATGTTTGCGGGATTTCATATTTGCACATAACGCCCGCAGCACGCGCGGCTTTGCAGTGAAGGGGAAGCAGCAACGAGAAAGCCGTCGCTGTGCCTGCGATTGTTAAATTCGCTCTTCGGCTCTGAGCGTCAGAACCTCGTAACCATCGGAGGTAACGGCGATTGTATGCTCCCACTGAGCAGATAATTTCTTATCGCTGGTGACAACGGTCCACCCATCTTTCTTCAACTTAACTTTGGCCTTTCCCTGATTAATCATGGGCTCTATGGTAAACACCATCCCTTCTTGCAGAGCTAAACCTTTACCTGCCTGGCCATAATGCAGAACCTGTGGCTCCTCATGCATTTCTCGCCCAATTCCATGCCCACAATATTCGCGAACAACAGAATAGCCGTGTTTCTGGGCGTGGCTCTGAACGGCGTGACCAATATCGCCAAGGGTCGCGCCGGGCTTTACAGTCCGTATCCCTTCCCACATTGCCTCATAGGTTTTATCGACCAAACGCTTGGCTGTGGGAGTCACGTCACCGATCATGTACATTTTGCTGGAGTCAGCGATAAATCCGCCCTGCTCCAACGTGATATCAACGTTGATAATATCACCGGATTTCAGCTTCTGAGTGGTTGAAGGTACACCGTGGCATACAACGCGATTTACAGAGCTATTCAGAACATACTGATACCCATACTGACCCTTACTTGCTGGACGAGCACACAGCTGATCAGTAATGTACCTGTCCGCCAAATCATTGATCTCCATCGTTGAGACCCCAACCTCAATAAAGCCGTCAAGGTGATCAAAAACAGTCGCCAGAAGCCGACCGGACTCCCGCATTACGCTCAATTCTTCAGCACTTTTCAGTTTTACGCTAGCCACCGACAGCCTTCCTTATATCAACTTCGGCCAGCTTCATTTGATCGCGCATGATGTCAGTAAAAGACATACTGGGGTTCGCCTCGGCGAGCATGCCAACCTTTATCCAATACTCAGCCTGAGCATTGATAGAGCGAACCATAACTGAACTCGCCTTGCGAATCTCCCCATGTAGTTCGTCGTCAATCTTAACAATTCCCATAGCAACCCCTTGATATACGATATGCATACGAATCATATATCAGCGATGGCAGACTGGCAATATGGTCAGCGAGGAATTTAACGCCCGCAACAGCGGAATATTTGGAGTGGATTGTTTTGCGGTAGCGTAGCGTTAAACCGCAAAACAAGGAACGGAAAATATTTCTGACTGCTTGCGCTTGTTAAATGCCATATTCGCGCTCAACCTTGGATATTCTTACTCTAAAATCAGAATACCACTCTCTACGACCTTTCTCCTGTGCCTCCCGATGCTCAACATTAGCCTTCCATGCTGTGATTGACTCGATATCGGCCCAGTACGAAACGGTTATATCGACCTCTTCTCTTGCGGACTCAATGCCGAGAAACCCAGGCTGTGAAGAAGCCAGCTCAACCATCCTATCTGCCATTAATCCGTATCCTTTATCACCGACAGTACGGTGTGAGGTAAACCGTGGGCGTATTTACCGTAGATGTCCATGCGTTCGCTTTGGCGATAGGGACCGTGTGGGCCGCCCATGTCTGGCCCTTCATCCCACTCCAGACCTAACCAGCGCAGGCTGTCAAATATTGCCTGTTCCGATTCTGGCGTGCTGCGGGTCTGATCGGTGTCTTCGATGCGCAGTAAAAACTGGCCGCCGTGCTGGCGCGCGAAGCACAGGTTAAACAGTGCAATGTAAGCGGTGCCGACGTGTGGATCGCCGGTGAGAGAGTGAGCAATGCGGGTGCGAACAGTCATCGAGAAAAGGCGGGCATTATACGGCTTTAGCGGCCGGGTTTGGAGTGAGTCCCGCGCAAGGTGGCGAGAAAGTAAATTGCTCTGTTTAGCACTGGCTTGATGCAGATCAATACATTAGCACTTGCTAATTTATTAATTGCTAATATACTAAAAATGTCGATTTACGCTGAGGTAGTCATTGATGATTACAAGTGAAAGTCTGGCCGCTATGCGTGAGCACGCTCGCGCTGCGGCGGCGCTGATGAAGTCGCTGTCGAACGAAAATCGTTTGATGATTTTGTGCACGCTGGTCGGTGGCGAAATGTCGGTGAGCGAACTCAATGAGCGGGTGCCGCTGAGTCAGTCGGCTCTGTCTCAGCACCTGGCCAGTTTGCGCGAGTCTGAATTGGTCGAGACGCGCAAAGAAGCGCAAACGGTGTATTACCGTCTGAAGGGTGATGCCGCGACCAAAATTATTACGGTGTTGCAATCCATTTATTGTCCCACCGAGGAGAGGTAAGTATGAAACGTATTCATCCGAGAGATTTGTTAACCAATGCCTCTGCCGAGCTGTGCGTGTTAGATGTGCGCACCGCACCCGAAGTCGCGGCGGCGGGCTTGCCCGGAGCGCTGCATATTCCACTACACGAGTTGACGCCGGAGCGTTTGCGCAGCGAGCTCGAAAAATCGGGCAAGCAGGGTTCTTGTGTTTATCTGTTATGCCAGGGCGGTAAGCGGGCGGAACAGGCGGCGCAGCAATTGACAGGCAAAGTTGATCTGGAACTGTGCGTGATTGAAGGCGGCATGAACGAAGTGCAAAAGTGCAATATCGCCGTGACGCAGAGCGCGACAACAAAGCCAATGTCACTTGAACAGCAGGTGCGTATTGTGGCGGGAACACTGGTTTTAGTGGGTGTCGTGTTAGGAACCTGGGTTCACGCCGGCTTTTACGGACTCTCGGCATTTGTCGGCGCGGGGCTGATTTTTGCGGGCGTAACCAATGCCTGCCTGATGGGCAAATTGCTGGCCCGCGCGCCCTGGAATAAATAAGCAGCGAGTCGAGTCATGATGACCTTGATCCTGATCGGGCTGGTGATTGGTTTGGTGCTGGGTTTGACCGGCGCAGGCGGATCGGTTTTTGCGGTGCCTTTGTTGATGTTCGCCGGTTTGCCTATGACCGAAGCGGTGGGCCTGTCATTAGGCACGGTCGCCGCCAGTACCTTATATGGCAGCCTGCGGGGCGGGTTTCAGCAGCATCCGATTTTATGGAAGCCCGGCGTCATTCTGGCCACGGTGGGTGCGCTCACCGCACCTTTCGGAAAATGGCTGGGATTGCGGATTGATGAACAGCTGCTCGTAGTGGGTTTCAGTGTGCTGGCGCTAATTATTGCGCTGCGTATGTGGTACAGCGCGGTGCGTGATCCTGAAGCGGCGACCATCGTTCGCGCCGGTGATTTTTCGCACACCGAGCGGCCGGGGCTGCTGTGTAACCTGAGTCAGAGTGGACAGTTTGAATTACGGCCGCGATGCGTCAGTGGATTGTTGATCGGCGGTGTGGTGGTCGGTTTGTTGTCCGGTTTATTCGGTGTCGGTGGTGGCTTTCTGATCGTGCCACTGTTATTGGCGTTAAGCCCTATCAGTATGGCGCAGGCGGTTAACACATCGCTGATGGTTATCGCGCTGGTCAGTAGCTCGGGGTTTATTAGTCACCTGCTGTTGAGCGAGCAAAATAATGTTTCGCTGCTGGCGCTGGTGGTATTTGGCGGGGTGATTGGAATGTGGTCAGGGCAGAAGGTCAGTCACCGAATCGCTAACGCACTGCTGCAAAAATTATTTGCCCTGACGCTGTTAATGATTGCGCTGTTAACGTTGATACAAAAGCTGGCGCCAGTGATGTTTACACCCAGCTGAAGACTAAACCCTGTTATTGATATTGCATGAGGTGACTTATGATTTTTCGCCAACTGTTTGAACGAGAATCCAGCACTTACACTTACCTCATTGGTTGCCGCGAAACCGGCGAGGCAGCACTGATTGATACCGTCAAAGAAGAGGTGCCCAAATATCTGCAGTTGCTGGACGAGCTGAATCTTCGACTGGTTTATGTTCTGGATACGCACACGCACGCCGATCACGTAACCGGTGCCGGTGATTTGCGCGATGCTACCGGGTGTATCACCTTGCTGGGTGAAAAAGCGCAATCCAGCTGCGTATCTGAATTGCTGAGCGATGGTGATGAAGTAACGATTGGCAAGCTCACGCTGCAAGCGATGTTTACACCGGGTCATACCGACGATTCTTACACCTTTGTGTTGCGTCATCAGGGACAAACTTACGCATTTACTGGCGATACCTTGCTGATTCGCGGCACCGGTCGCACGGATTTTCAAAACGGCAGCGCGGTAGATCAATACCACAGCTTATTTGCCAAACTGCTGCAACTGCCCGGCGATACCTTGGTGTATCCCGCCCATGACTATAAGGGCTGGACCATGAGTACGATTGATGAAGAAAAGGCGCACAACCCGCGCCTGCAAGTGAAGGATGTGCAGGCCTACGTGGAGTTGATGAGCAATCTGAATCTGCCGAATCCCAAAATGATGGATGTCGCCGTACCCGCTAATCGCGCCTGTGGGCAGCCGGAGCAACAAACGCTGACGCAGCCTGCTGATCGCAGTCAGGGAGGGTGAGAGAAATTCTCTCACCTTTTTACGCCTCTAATTTACTTCTTGTAAAACAGGGCGCTGCAACCCGGCTTTTGACAGTGCGCAGTTGCGGAGCGATAGCGAAGCCAATGCCCGAAAACTGCAAAAAATTGAGCCGGTCATGTATTGAGCGGACTGCATTACAGTAGACTCAAGAAGCTGCTCATTTGCTTTCCATGTCTGGCGTGATAGTGCGGCAAGCTTCCGCGCATTGTTGAATGTTGAACCGAAAGCAAAACATGCCGACGCAACAAAACCAGCGCAGCAAGATAAAATGGTGAGTAATATTGTGGTGGTCATACCGCTCCAATTTAACGCCGCATTCAGCGGCTTGTCCGCTGCAATGCTTTGTTAAGTTCTTTACTGCGATCAGAAATTTGATATTGGAGGACTTTCACTCGCTTATTTATTTCTGTTCCAGCCTCAAGAGCTTTCGATAGATTGGACTGCCAACCTTGTTCATTGGTTTTTATATCGATTCGTATTACACCTTCCTGGTAACCCCAGAAGCAATTTGCCTGACCGAATATCTCTCGAATTGCCTCAGACATGTCTGGATAGTACAAATCTGTAATGGCAAGCGCATCATGAAGTCGATCACAATTTGCGATGTACCTCTTACGAAAATCAGACAAATCAGTTTCTGACGATTGGATGTAGCTCATTGTTTGGGAGTTTTCAAACGAGATTACGGAAAGAACCTTGTGTAGCTTTTCAAGCTTATCTCGTTCAAGCGCGACTTCACTTTTTAGCCTTTCGTCATCTAGACGATCTGATTGAAGTCGAATGTCTTTGGCGGAATTATCTTTCGCGATCTTCAATTGAACGCCGCTTGTAAAACGCGCCACTATAAAACCAACGAAAGCGGTTACTAACGCGCCTAAAAAGATATATGCCTCTTTGGGCATCTGAACCTCCATGAGAACTTAACGTTTGGTTAAGGGGCGGGCTTTAGCCCGTCCCAGTGAGCGAAGCGAGCGGTTTGAACCACTTGTTAGCCGTCAACTCACATACGTTTAACAAGAGACTTCACCCAAGACATTGCTACCTCAATTGCCCAATCTGTTTGTTCTAGGGTCAGCACAGGCATAGGCTCCGAACCTGGGCCATGACCCACCGTATTTCGCACTTTGCGAAAATAGTCTTTCAAGATATCGCCCTCCCAAACCTGCAGAAATTGACCATTGGCCTTACTGACTAGATTGTCGATGTAATTTGCGGCTCCCTTTTCTTTGCCGCGAGTCCAGCCTTTCTTATCGGAGATGATCTTGATGGTACTTTCGAGCGCCTTTGCTGCAAATAGCGCGGGATCCTTCGAATTGGAATCCCTCCTATCCAAAGCTTCTTTCATGTCGATATCGACGTTTTCCCACAGTGGATCGGAAACAATCTCCCAGAAGGGCGTGGCTACCTGACTTTCCACCACTTCATCCCGTGACAACTGGACAAAGCCGTTGTGGTAGTTGAGAGGAACACTCGCTCGCCTGAAACGCTCGTTTAATTCGTTTACTTGGGAGTCGTACGCCGCGTTTGCCGACGCATTCCAAGATTTGACGCGATCAACTGAGCTTCCGGGGATTCGCATTCCACGCCGCGGAGCTGAGTCGCTAAGCTTTGCTTCCATAATCGCGTGAGGCAAATTTTTATTAAGTCGAGCAATTTCCTCGCCTCGTAACCGTAAGCCAAGTTCAACGAAGCTAAGACGCTCTTTGATGAATTGATCCGGATTTATGTCTCCTGGTACTTGAGCAGTGACAAATTGCTCACAAACATGAATCCACGAAAAGAAACCGGATACAGGATGGGTGCCTAGCGCGGTTGTTTGTTGATACGAGTAGTACCGCTTAGAAAGTTCTGTGACGCCAAGCTCTCTGCAAAGTTTGTCGTGCAGTAACTTCCATTTTTCTTCGCCACGTTTATCGACCTTGCCGCTTTCGTCGTAATACGGCAGAGCCTCTTTGACGATACCAAACGCTTGCGTCAGCAATCTCCGCTCATTTTCCGAGTACACCGACCATATCGGGGTGTTTTTGTATCGGTAAGAAAAAATATCTGTGAGCATCGGGGTTACTCAACTCTCCATTGACTGCTAACGCCGCATTCAGCGGCTTGTCCGCTGCAATGCCTTGTTAACTTATCTTTGTATAATATTTATCGAACTCTTTCTGAATGTTCGGGTTATAAAATATCTTTTTCCCACCATTTGGATTCTTCGGGTTCAGAAGTCGCTCGTACGCAAACTTCTTATCTCCTTCCAATTTTTTTCTGGTTTTGTGATATTTTGCGTTCATCTTGAAATCAGAATATCGCTTGGACAACCGCGTACTAAGGATATCGTAATCCCACGGATACTTATCCGAAAAATCTTCTTCTGACAAATAAACTGCGGTTGCACTTGGATCATTAGTGACCTGAACCGGTAAACCAGACGTGCTCTTAACTTTCTGGAATTTAACATCAATTCTCAGAGTCAAGTTGTAATCACCAACATCTTCGCTGCTATCATACCCCTCTTCTGACTTTTTTATGTACTCTAGAACCTTACGTTCATTTGAGTTGAGCGAAACGCCGGGGGCTTCATTGAAGTTGCGAAAGAAAGATAGTGGCATGAGGTAAAAGTTATATCCTGACAGGACATCACCAAACCAACTAGATACAAGGTGGAGGTAGTTTTGCAGTGATGCACTGCCTAGCTCCTGAATCTTCAGGGACAAGAGCAAGTCATCATTCACGAAATGTATTGAATTATCCCTAATTTCAGTAAGCGCGACCAAATTGTCATTTACCGCTTTGTCTATCTTAACGCCATAATCCTCGGTAGCGATCCGATAGGCTTCAAAGAGATTAATTGAAAGAGGGTTTCCGGATCGATTAGTTTTTGGCCTCTTAACCGTAGATTTCTTTCCACTTTTTAGAGTTCTATACTCCATTGCATAAAGTGAAGCCACTTTATTACTGGCCAAATTGAGAACTTTTGATTTTAACAATAACTCCCAAGCGTTAATACACAGAACAGAAAAAGTCTCCTCGCGATACTTAAAGTCAGGTTTATTGTATATCTCTATTGCAGACAGCATTGCCGCGATAGATTTTTCAAGCATTAAGCGAGATCGAGACTTCATGTAGCTCCCTTGGGTAAGTTAACGTTTGGTTAAGGGGCGGGCTTTAGCCCGTCCCAGTGAGCGGAGCGAGCGATTTGAACCAGTTGTTATGTGCTCTTAACTCGCTGCCAGTGCTTCTTTGATTTTTCCTGACGCTTGATTTTTCCGGATTTTATAAGCTGGTTGAATGACGTAGTGAAATTTGACTGTGGGATATTTAGCTTCTGTTGAATTTCAATTGAAGTGATTGGTTGGGACATTATTTTGAGAATTTTTGCCTCAAGAGATGTGTCAATTGCGACAACAACATTATTGTTTTCGGTCTCAATAGCGATATTTGGAGCGCTAGATTTAACACCTGCGAGGTTGCATTGAAATTCAAAAGCCTTCCAAAGATTTTGGTCTTTGGAACAAAGATTAAAATCTATTGCTTTTTTCTCGGCTTTTGAGAGGTGTGACAGGACATTAGATAGATGAGCGATTATGTAGAAGTCTGCTTGGTTTTGCCCCGAGGGATATCCGCTTACGCAGGTTAATAGAGCATTGCCGCATGCAGATTTAAGGCTTTCTGAGTTTGTGAAGACGAATACTCTATCGAGGATGGAAATCGTTAGCTCATCCAGCATGCTGAGGCCGATATTCTCAGCGTCGACGTAATATATTTTCAAAGGCTACTCCAATGCCAAATGAGTACATAACAGTGATTAGACCGCGTGCGGTACTAATACATAATAGTGACTGCGGTATAACTCCGGGTAAGCGGAATTACACACCCTACGAAAACCTTTAAAAACCAATATGTTACCCATGACCAGCCTCCCTCCTGCTGTATTCGCTTGACTTCGTCTTTTCGTACAACTATTACTACTGTATAAAAAAACAGTCAAGGAGAACACATGGACAGCCTAGCTCCTAAACCTCGCCTGAGGGACCAGTTCCGCTCGGTGATGCGTCGACATCACTACAGTATCCGTACAGAAAAAAGCTATTGGTACTGGATCCGCTATTTCATTCGCTTCCATGGGATGCGTCACCCCCTTGAGCTGGGTACATCCGATGTAAACGCGTTTCTCAGCTGGCTAGCCACTGATCGCCAGGTGGCAGCTGCGACGCAAAATCTGGCTTTGAATGCCATCGTGTTTCTGTATGCGCGTGTTCTTGAGCAGCCTCTCGGTGAGATCGGAGACGTGGTCAGAGTCAAGCGTCCGCCGAGATTGCCGACTGTGCTCACCCACCAGGAAGCCATGTCGATCATTGAGCAGCTATCCCAACCGTACCAAGTATTGGCATCTCTTATGTATGGCGCGGGTCTGCGGGTCGTTGAGTCATCCCGCCTGCGCGTCAAGGATATAGATTTCCTGAACCAGACGATCATAGTCAGAGACGGCAAAGGCGGTAAGGATAGAACCACTTTACTGCCTGCCCCCTTGATAATCCCTCTTAAACATCGAATAAGGCAGATCGAAGCCGGGTGGCGGTCACAGGAGGAAATTTACAAGATTCCTGTATCTCTCCCTTTTGCTTTGCGTCGTAAGTATCCTCGTGCATCTTTTTCTCTGGCGTGGCAGTGGATTTTCCCTTCAAGCGGGATCTGCATTGATGAAGATGGTCAGAGCGTCCGCCATCATGTGCACGTCAGCACCATTCAGCGCGCTGTTAAGCAGGCTGTTCGCGTTACGGGCATGGAGAAGCCTGTTGGCTGCCATACTTTCCGGCACACTTTTGCTACCGAGCTGCTGCGCCGTGGCAGTGATATTCGTACAGTACAAACGCTGCTGGGACATGCGGATGTGCGTACTACACAAATCTATACCCATGTACTCGGGCAAGGGTTTGCTGGTGTTCAGAGCCCACTGGGGTAGCATTTCGGTAGTCCAGGAACGCTACCGCCCTACCCCTCGCCTCCGAGCATTAGCGTTATGTTTGGGAGGGAAATGATGGCTGTCCGATGCCTCTGGAGGAGAGTCTGCTATCCCTGTTTGGCTTAACCATAATGCAGGCATCTGGCCATTTCAATGACGTTACGGGCATCTGGTGATTTCATAGCCTATGCCGCGATCTTCGTTGAGCAGGTTGCTTGCCTCTTCGTAGCCGAGCTCTTTGGCTTTCTGCACATCGCTGGCTGCGATTTCGTGAAGATGGATGCCCAGGGTCGGGGCGCCGCAGACGGTTATTACGGCCATGCCGGTTTGGATCGCGCAGTTTGAGGTGACGGCTTTAATGCCGGCGTTGGTGAGTTGATCGGTGCTGTCGGCTAAGGACGTGGTAACGGGCTCGCATTGTTTGTTGCCGTCGGGTTTGTAGACGTGGGTGGTTTGGGTTGTGCAGGCGGTTAGGAGGAGCGAGGCTATGAGGGTTGTTGTTTTCATGGGTAGCTTTCTTGTTTGTTGATGTCTGGAAGTAGTGTAGTTGCTCTGGGAGGACTTCTGGTTGCTTCCCCTCTCCCCCCACGAGGGCAGAGGGAGCAAAAATGCGCTACTGACAGAATGTACATATAAAAATCCCGGCGCGTGGCCGGGATTTTTGTTGGTGCGGGTTGGTTGTTAGCCTACCCAGACTCTTGCATTACGGAACATGCGCATCCAGGCGCCGTCTTCGCTCCAGTCATCGGGGTGCCAGGAGTTTTGTACGGTGCGGAAGACCCGTTCCGGGTGCGGCATCATGATGGTGACGCGGCCGTCGCGGGAAGTCAGGCCGGTGATGCCGCGGGGGGAGCCGTTGGGGTTGGCAGGGTAGCGGTCAGTCATGCGGCCGTGGTTGTCGACGAAACGCAGCGCCACCGTGCTGTTGGCTTCACAGGCATCTACGGCTGCGCTGTCGGCAAACTCGGCAAAGCCTTCGCCGTGGGCGATGGCGATCGGCATGCGTGAGCCAATCATGCCGCTGAGGAAGACCGACGGCGATGGCTGTACTTCGACCATGGCCACCCGCGCTTCGAACTGCTCGGAGCGGTTGCGTACAAAACGTGGCCAGTGCTCGCTGCCGGGAATCAGTTCGCGCAGGTTGGACAGCATCTGGCAGCCGTTGCACACACCCAGGGTGAAGGTGTCCGGGCGGGCAAAGAAGTCGGTGAAGGCCTGACGCGCCTGCTCGTTGAACAGGATCGACTTGGCCCAACCTTCGCCGGCACCCAGCACGTCACCGTAGGAGAAGCCGCCACAGGCGACCAGACCACGGAAGTCGGCCAGATCCACACGGCCGCTGAGGATGTCGCTCATGTGTACGTCGATGGCAGTGAAGCCCGCGCGGGTAAACGCGGCGGCCATCTCTACCTGGCCGTTGACGCCCTGCTCGCGCAGGATGGCAACCGCCGGGCGCATGCCGGTATTGAGGAAGGGCGCTGCCACATCTTCATTGATGTCAAAGCTGAGCATGGCTTGCAGGCCGGGGTTCTTGTCGTCGGCCAGACGTTCGTGCTCCTGGTCGGCGCACTCGGCGTTGTCACGCATGCGCTGGATTTGCCAGCTGGTTTCGCTCCAGGCCTGTTGCCAGTCGGCGCGGGTGCCGGACAGTACGTTTTCACCGGCGTAGTAGAAGTCCAACTGCTGCTCGACTTTCGGCTGGCCGATTACGGCACTGCAATCACCCAGGCCGGCGGCGGCCAGTTGGCTGAGTACGGCTTCGGTATCGTCCTGGCGCACCTGAATCACCACGCCCAGCTCTTCGTTGAACAGGGCAGCGGGCAGGTCGCTGGCGTTATCGGCCAGTACATCCAGATTGATATCCAGGCCGCAATGACCGGCAAAGGCCATTTCCGCGACGCTGGCCAGCAGGCCGCCGTCGGAGCGGTCGTGATAGGCCAGCAGCAGATCGTCCTGGTTCAGGCCCTGGACCACGGCGAAGAAGGCTTTCAGGTCTTCGGCGTCGTCCAGATCCGGTGCCTGCTGGCCGATGCGGTTATATACCTGCGCCAGCGCGGAGCCGCCGAGGCGGTTCTGGCCACGGCCGAGGTCGATGAGGATCAGGTCGGTGTCGCCCTGATCGACGCGCAGTTGCGGGGTCAGGGTACGGCGTACGTCCTGCACCGGGGCAAAGCCGGTCACGATCAGCGACATGGGCGAGGTAACGCTCTTGTCCTGACCTTCATCGCTCCAGCGGGTCTGCATGGACATGGAGTCCTTGCCCACCGGCACGGTAATGCCCAGCTCCGGGCACAATTCCATGCCGACGGCCTTGACCGTGTCGTACAGACGCGCGTCTTCACCAGGGTGACCGGCAGCGGCCATCCAGTTGGCAGACAGGCGGATGTCGGACAGCTTGTCGATCCGTGCAGCAGCCAGGTTGGTAACGGTTTCGGCAACCGCCATGCGACCGGAAGCCGGGGCGTCGAGCAGGGCCAGCGGGGTGCGCTCGCCCATGGCCATGGCTTCACCGGTGTGCACATCGAAGCTGGTGGCGGTAACGGCGCAATCAGCGACTGGTACCTGCCAGGGACCGACCATCTGGTCGCGGGCGACCAGGCCGGTAATGCTGCGATCACCAATGGTAATCAGGAAGTTCTTGCTGGCCACGGCCGGCAGGCGCAGCACGCGCAGGGCAGCTTCTTCCAGCGCTACGCTGGTGGCGTCGAAGTCGTCGCCCTGCTCTGCTTCGCGGTTGACGCTGCGGTGCATACGCGGCGGCTTGCCGAGCAGGACGGACAGCGGCATGTCGACCGGCTGGTTGTCGAAGTGGCTGTCGTTGAGCACCAGCAGCTGTTCTTCGGTGGCTTCACCGACCACGGCGAAGGGGCAACGCTCGCGTTCGCAGATGGCCTGGAAACGCTCGAAGTCGGCGTTCGGCACGGCCATGACGTAGCGTTCCTGGGATTCGTTGGACCAGATTTCCAGCGGGCTCATGCCCGGCTCGTCATTTGGTACGTTGCGCAGTTCGAAACGGCCACCGCGGCCACCATCGTTGACCAGCTCGGGGAAGGCGTTGGACAACCCGCCCGCACCCACGTCGTGGATAAAGGCGATGGGGTTCTTGGCGCCCAGCTGCCAGCAACGGTCGATGACTTCCTGGCAGCGGCGTTCCATTTCCGGGTTCTCGCGCTGTACCGAGGCAAAGTCCAGATCTTCGGCACTGCTGCCAGTGGCCATGGACGAAGCGGCGCCGCCGCCCAGACCGATCAGCATGGCCGGGCCGCCGAGTACCACCAGCTTGGCGCCGACCGGAATCTCGGCTTTTTCGACGTGATCAGCGCGGATGTTGCCCAGGCCGCCGGCAATCATGATCGGCTTGTGGTAACCACGGATTTCCGGGCCACGGGGCGACTGTACGGTCTGCTCGAAGGTACGGAAGTAACCGGTCAGCGCGGGACGACCGAATTCGTTGTTGAACGCGGCGCCGCCGAGCGGGCCGTCGATCATGATCTGCAGCGGCGTGACGATGCGACCCGGCTTGCCGTTGTCCTCTTCCCAAGGCTGTTCGAAACCGGGAATGCGCAGGTTGGAGACGGTAAAGCCCGTCAGGCCTGCCTTGGGCTTGCCGCCACGGCCAGTCGCGCCTTCGTCCCGGATCTCGCCACCGGAGCCGGTGGAGGCGCCGGAGAACGGAGAAATGGCGGTCGGATGGTTGTGGGTCTCCACCTTCATCAGGATGTGAATCTGTTCCTGATGCGAGCGGTATTCTTCGGTGCCGGGCTCGGGGAAGAAGCGACCACCGACAAAACCCTCGATCACCGCAGCGTTGTCCTTGTACGCGGACAACACGCCTTCGCTGCGCATCTGGTAGGTATTCTTGATCATGCCAAACAGGCTTTTTTCCTGCGCTTGGCCGTCAATGTCCCAGCTGGCGTTGAAAATCTT
Organism: Pseudomonas sp. G11-1; assembly: GCF_024031555.1. NCBI lineage: Bacteria > Pseudomonadati > Pseudomonadota > Gammaproteobacteria > Pseudomonadales > Pseudomonadaceae > Pseudomonas > Pseudomonas sp. G11-1. The sequence continues at coordinate 137,985 of NZ_QEYQ01000004.1, forward strand.
GTGTCGGCAATGCTCGGAGTTGGCCTGGGCGAACATCATCAGTTCGACGTCGCTGGGGTTGCGCCCCAGATCGGTGAAGCTTGCTACCAGATAGTCGATCTCGTCATCGGCGAGCGCCAGGCCCAGCTCGATGTTGGCCTGTTCCAGCGCGGCCTTGCCACCTTCCAGAATGTCCACGCGGTTGAACGGCTTGGGCTCGGTGTGGTGGAACAGCTGCGCAGCGGCTTCCACGTTGTCCAGCGCCAGCTCGGTCATGCGGTCATGCAGCAACGCCGTAACCTGCTGCAGCTCGGCGGCGCTCAGCTCGCCACTGACGTAATAGGCGATGCCGCGCTCAAGGCGCGCGATGGCCTGCAGTCCGCAGTTATGGGCAATATCCGTGGCCTTGCTCGACCAGGGCGAGATGGTACCGAAACGCGGCACCACCAATACCAGCGTGCCAGCCGGCTCTTCGACCGCCACCCGCGGGCCGTACTTGAGCAGGCGATCCAGCACGGTCTGCTCCTGCTTAGCCAATTCGCCAATCAGGTCGGCAAAATGCATGAATTCGGCATACACACCACTCACGCCGGGGACCTGCTGTTGCAGACGAGCAAGCAGCTTGTTGCGACGGAAATCGGAAAGGACTGGGGCGCCACGCAGGATATGCATGTTGGTTTCGGCCTCGGAGATTTTTGGGAAAGTGAAAAAGAAGGCGCATAGGATAACCCATGCTGGGCGTTCGGGCTATTGTACGGCGGGGCGCGGGCGACCAGCCGCATATCATCGTTGCCCTGTGACGATCCCGCTCTATTGCCGGGAGGCGGATTTACATATACTGAGCGCATGCCGAAAAACCGCCTTCGTCACACTGCTGTTCCCATCCTGGCCATCCTGTGCTCGGTGCTGCTGGTTGCCTGCGAACAACCCAGCCGACTGGAGCAGTTGCGCGAGGATGGCACCCTGCGCGTGGTTACCCGCAACACGCCTACCACCTATTACCAGGGCCGGCATGGCGATACCGGTCTGGAGTACGAGCTGAGCAAACGCTTCGCCGATAGCCTCGACCTGGAGCTGGAAATGATCACCAGCCCAACACTGGAGGATCTGTATCGGCAACTGGCTCAGGACAAGGGGCCACACCTGGCCGCCGCCGGGGTTACCGCCAACCCGGCCCGCGAGGATCAGGTGCAGTTTGCCGAAGCCTATCTGCAGGTTACGCCACAGGTAGTCTATCGCCGCGGTGATCGCCAGCCGCGGGGAATCGAGGACCTGTACGATCGGCGCATCCTGGTGCTCAAGGGCAGCACCCTGGCCGATCAGTTGCGTCAGCTGCAGGTCGAGCATCCGCAATTGGTATTCGAGGAATCGGACAACCTGGAGGTCGTGGACCTGCTGCGCATGGTCAATGACGACGAGATCGATTTTGCGGTGGTCTACTCCAACGAGCTGATTGTCAATCAGGCGTTCTATCCCGCTGTGCATGTGGGGTTCGATCTCGCCCCGCCCCAGCCCATGGCCTGGGCGCTGCCCGGCGGTGAAGATGACAGCCTGCTGCTGGAAGTGAACCAGTTCTTCGACAGCATCCGCGCCGATGGCACCCTCGATCAACTGCTGGAACGTTTCTACGGCCATGCCGATGTACTCGATTACGTCGGCGCCCGCGCCTTTGCCCGGCATATGCAACAACGCCTGCCGCGGTTCGAGAAACTGTTCCGGCAGGCGGGTGATCAGCAGGGCATGGACTGGCGCCTGCTGGCGGCCATGGCCTATCAGGAATCGCTGTGGGATGTGGATGCCCGTTCGCCGACCGGCGTGCGTGGCCTGATGATGCTGACCCTGCCCACCGCCAAGTTCGTCGGCGTGACCAACCGGGTCGATCCGGCGCAGAGCATTGCCGGGGGCGCGCGTTATCTGGTGTGGGTGCGGGATCAGCTATCGACCGACATTCCCGAACCGGACCGCACCTGGTTCGCGCTGGCGGCTTATAACGTCGGTATCGGGCATCTGGATGATGCGCGCATTCTGACCCGCAACAATGGCCGCGACCCCAACCGCTGGATTGATGTGAAGGATCACCTGCCGCTGCTATCGAAAAAGCAGTGGTACAGCCAGACCCGCTACGGCTATGCCCGCGGTGGCGAGCCAGTGCACTATGTGCAGAACATCCGCCGCTACTACGAAATCCTCACCTGGGTGACCCAGCCGCAGGCGGAAACACCGCAGATGCCGGACGAGCAGTACCATGCGCCGGGGATTCTGGATCAGTTGCCGCAGGGGATTTGAGCTCGGCAGGTGCGCTACACCCCGAGAAGCCACCTTGATTGTTCTCTGCCGTTACCGCTACTGCCGCCGCGCCCGAAAAAACTCCGTCAATATCTCCCCACACTTCTCCGCCAACACTCCTCCCTCCACCTGCACCCGGTGGTTCAACCACGGTTGGTCCAGCACCTGGCTACGACTGACCACCGCGCCGGAGCGGGGCTCGCTGGCGCCGAAGACCAGGCGGCTGATGCGGCTGTGGACCAGCAGACCGGAGCACATGGTGCAGGGTTCGAGGGTGACGTATAGGGTAGTGCCGGGCAGGCGATAATTGGCGTCGCTGGCGGCGGCCTGGCGCAGGGCAACCATTTCGGCGTGGGCGCTGGGGTCATGACTGCTGATGGGCTGGTTGAAACCGCGGCCGATAATCTTGCCGTCGCGCACCAGAATGGCGCCCACCGGCACTTCGCCCAGTTCGGCACCTTTGCGCGCTTCGGCGATGGCCTCACGCATGAAATCGATATCAGCTGGTTTCATCTGGAATCTCTTGCCGCCCGTCTCACCTTCATGGACGGCAAGGATACACAATGATGCAGGGAAAATGGCGGGCATTGCTGCCCGCCGGAGGGATACAGCTTAGATCAGCGACCGTTCGCGCAGCAGTTCGATAACCTTGTCGACACTGGCCGCCAGATCCAATTCCGCGGTGTTGATGATCAGATCGGCATCATCAGGTGCTTCGTAAGGATAGGAAATACCCGGAATGGTGCCCTCCTCCCCAGCGGCGTAGAGCCCGGACGGATCACGCGCCTGGCATACTTCCAGCGGTGTATCCAGGTACACCATCAAGCAGCGATCCCCGAGGATATGCTTGGCGGTGGCGCGACTTTCCGCAGTGGGCGCGACGAAGGCGCCCAGCGCGATCAGGCCGGCCTGATTCAGCTGGCGGGCAACACGGGCGCCTTTATGCAGATTCTCTGCCCGGCCTGCCGCATCACGTCCCAACCCCTTGCTCAGATCCTGGCGCATGGCTTTGCCATCCAGCACAAAGCAGGCGCGGCCGCGATCGAACAGGCGACGCTCTACGGCATAGGCCAGAGTACTCTTGCCGGCGCCCGACAGGCCGGTGAACAGCAGCGTCACCGGCTCCTGACCATAACGCACAGCGCGCTCGCTCGGCGTCACATGGGCAAACTCGCCATGCTGACCACCCGCAGTGTGCTGCTCCGCCTGCGCCTTGGCCACGATCATGCCGGCGCCGACGGTGCCGTTGGTCATGCGATCGACGACGATAAAGGCGCCGGTGGTGCGGTTGGCGCGGTAGTCGTCATAGGCAATGGGCCGTTCCAGCGCCAACTCGACCCGGGCGATCTCGTTCAGGGCCAACTCGCCGACTTCTTCATGGGCCAGAGTGTTCACATCCTGCCGGAAGTGAATCCGGGTAAAGGAGCCCGGGCTATAACTGGTGGCCCGCTTGATGTCGTATTTGCGCCCCGGCTGCATTGGCTGCTCGGACATCCACACCAGGCTGGCTTCGAACAGGTCGCCGATCACCGGCTGGTTATCCACGTGGGCGAGCATGTCACCGCGGGAGATATCGATCTCGTCTTCCAGGGTCAGGGTCACCGCCTGGCCGGGCCCGGCAGCTTCCAGTTCACCATCGAAAGTGACGATGGATTTGACCCGGCTGGTCTTGCCCGAGGGCAGTGCTACCAACTCGTCGCCCTTGTTCACCACGCCGGAGGCGATGGTGCCGGCAAAGCCGCGGAAGTTGAGGTTCGGCCGGGTGACCAGCTGCACCGGGAAGCGCAGGTCGGTCAGATTGCGGTCCGCTGCCACTTCCACGGTTTCCAGAATTTCCATCAGCGAGGGGCCGGTATACCACGGGCTGCGCTCGCTGCGATTGACCACGTTGTCGCCCTTGAGCGCAGACATCGGGACAAAGTGAATCGAGCTCCCGGCCAGCGTGTCCAGGCCCTTGGCGAACTCGCTGTAGTCGGCGCAGATCTTGTTGAAGACGGTCTGGTCGAAGTCCAGCAGGTCCATCTTGTTGACCGCAACGACGATATGCTTGATGCCCAGCAACGAGGCGATAAAGCTGTGGCGGCGGGTCTGGGTCTGCACACCGTAACGTGCATCGATCAGGATGATCGCCAGGTCGCAGGTCGAGGCGCCGGTGGCCATATTGCGGGTGTACTGCTCATGGCCGGGGGTGTCGGCGATGATGAACTTGCGTTTGGCCGTGGAGAAGTAGCGGTAGGCTACATCGATGGTGATGCCCTGCTCACGCTCGGCCTGCAGGCCATCGACCAGCAGCGCCAGATCCACTTCTTCACCAGTGGTGCCGGACTTCTTCGAGTCGCGGGTGATGGCTTCCATGTGATCTTCGTAGATCATCTTGGAGTCATGCAGCAGACGACCGATCAGCGTGCTCTTGCCGTCATCGACGTTGCCACAGGTAAGAAAACGCAGCAGTTCCTTGCGCTCGTGCTGCCCCAGGTAGGCCAGGATGTCCTGGCTGATCAGATCAGATTGGTGACTCATTACATAATTCTCCGGGCGGGCGCTTAGAAATAGCCTTGGCGTTTCTTTTCTTCCATCGATCCGGCCTGATCATGATCGATCACGCGGCCCTGGCGCTCGGAAGTACGGGTCAACAACATTTCCTGGATGATTTCCGGCAGGGTCGCCGCGGTGGACTCCACGGCGCCGGTCAACGGATAGCAACCCAGGGTACGGAAGCGCACCATCTTCATCTCCGGGGTTTCGCCGGAGTTCAGCGGCATGCGCTCGTCATCGACCATGATCAGCGAACCGTCACGGTTGACCACCGGGCGCTCGGCAGCGAAGTACAGCGGCACGATCGGAATGCTTTCCAGATAGATGTATTGCCAGATATCCAGCTCGGTCCAGTTGGACAGCGGGAACACGCGGATGCTTTCACCCTTGTGCACCTTGCCGTTGTAGATGTTCCACAGTTCCGGGCGCTGGTTTTTCGGATCCCAGCGGTGATGCTTGTCACGGAAGGAGTAGACACGCTCCTTGGCCCGGGATTTCTCCTCATCCCGGCGCGCGCCGCCGAAGGCCGCATCGAAGCCGTACTTGTCCAGTGCCTGTTTCAGGCCCTGGGTTTTCATCACATCGGTATGCACCGCGCTGCCGTGAGTAAAAGGACCAACGCCCTGCGCCACACCCTCGGGATTCATGTGCACCAGCAGGTCCAGATCCATTTCCTCGACCATGCGTTCGCGGAAGCTGTACATCTCGCGGAATTTCCAGCCGGTATCCACATGCAGCACCGGGAACGGCAGGCGGCCTGGGTAAAAGGCCTTGCGCGCCAGGTGCAGCATCACGGCCGAATCCTTGCCGATGGAGTAGAGCATTACCGGGTTCTGAAATTCGGCGGCAACCTCACGGATGATATGGATGCTTTCAGCTTCCAGCTGTTTGAGATGGGTCAGTTTTTCCAGCATGGGCTACTCACGGTGAAGGAGGCATGAATAAGAATGCCGGCATTGTATCAAAGCCATCCCCTTCTAATAAGCAGCCCTCCGATACCTTTAAGTTATAAGCATATACGACCCAGTTCGACCCGATCCCGCTCAGACCGGGTTGTCAATATCGATGAATTCATGCTCGAGACCAAAGTGCTCCCCCAAGTGCTCGCCCAGTGCTTTCACACCGTAACGCTCGGTGGCATGGTGGCCGGCGGCGTAGAAATTGATTCCGCATTCACGGGCGATATGAATGGTGGGCTCTGAAACTTCGCCGGTAATGAAAGCATCCACACCCAACGCTACCGCCTTTTCGATATACCCCTGGGCAGCACCGGTACACCAGGCGATACGCTTCACCGGGCGGCTATGGCCGCTGATGAACAGCGGCTCGCGCCCCAGGGCGATATTCAGCTGCTGGGCCAGTTCGGACCCGGAAACCGCCTCGCTCAGTTCACCCTGCAGGCCGATGGACCTTGGGTTATCCGGCTCCAGCCCACCAGTGATATGCCAGCCGAGCAACTGCGCCAATTGCACGTTATTGCCAAACTTGGCATGGGCATCGAGGGGCAGGTGATAGGCGACCAGGTTGATGCCGTGCTCCAGCAACGCCTTGATCCGCCGCTGTTTCAATCCGGTGATCGGAGCGGCTTCGCCCTTCCAGAAGTAACCGTGGTGCACCAGCAGCAAATCAGCACCCCGCGCCGCGGCAGCTTCAATCAGTGCCTGACTGGCGGTCACTCCGGTGACTATCCGCTGAATATCGCTGCGCCCCTCCACTTGCAGGCCGTTGGGGCAATAATCCTGAAAGGCTCCCCTCTCCAGCAGATTGTTGCAATAAGCGACCAACTCGGAACATTGTGTCATTACGACTCTCCCCCAGTGAAAAAAAGGTTTTCGTGTGCCTGTTGCACAAGGATACAAGGTTGCAATACGTACCTGCACAATCCAAAAAATCTCCCTATAATGGCCGCTTCCGGACCATTCATCATGACCGCACTCCAGGTACCCCCAATGAAAGGTTTTTTGCGTAATCTGGGCTGGCCTGCCGTCTGTGGCCTGTTGATCGCCCTGCTGATCATTCAGCAATTCCCGCAATGGCTAGGGCTGCCGGCGCATTCGTCCTATCAAATGGCCCCCGCCCTGACGCTGCCCAGCAGCAATGGCGTGGTGTCGTACAGCGACGCCGTCAGCAAGGCCGCTCCCGCCGTGGCCAACATCTTCACTACCAAACAGATACCCAGTCGCAACAACAGTCCGTTCGACACCCCGACCCTGCGCGACTATTCCAATACCCTGCCCGCTCCGTCACGCCGCCAGTCCAGTCTGGGCTCGGCGGTAATCCTGCGCAGCGATGGCTACCTGCTGACCAACAACCATGTGGTTGCCGATGCCGACGAGATTCTCATCGCGCTGCGCGATGGCCGCGAAGCCATTGCCGAGTTGATCGGCACCGATCCCGAGACCGACCTCGCGGTACTCAAGATCAATCTGCCGGACCTGCCCACGGTGACCATCAGCACTGAAGAGCAGCAATCCACGGGCGACGTGGTCATGGCTATCGGCAATCCCTTCGGACTGGGGCAGACCGTGACCATGGGCATCATCAGCGCCACTGGCCGCAACCAACTGGGCCTCAACACCTATGAGGACTTCATTCAGACCGACGCAGCGATCAACCAGGGCAATTCCGGTGGCGCCTTGATCGATGCCCATGGCCGGTTGATCGGTATCAATACGGCCATCTTCTCCCAGTCCGGTGGCTCCCAAGGCATCGGCTTTGCTATTCCTGCCCCCCTGGCGGTGAATGTGATGGAGGAAATCATCGAACGTGGCCGGGTGATCCGTGGCTGGCTGGGCGTGGAGGTGCAGCCGCTGACCAGCGATTTGGCCGAGTCCTTCGGTCTGGTCAAGACCGAAGGACTCGTGGTCTCCGGCCTGTATCGCAACGGCCCGGCCTGGTCCGCAGGCCTGCGGCCGGGGGATGTCATCCTGCGGATCGATGACGCGGCCATTACCAATGGCCGGCATGCGATGAATCAGGTCGCCCGTGCCAAGCCGGGCTCTCAGGTGCAGCTGGAAGTGCTGCGCAACGGCGAAGCCATGAGCTTCACCGCCGAGGTTGGCGTGCGGCCTACCCTCGGCTCCTGATACTCAAAGCAGCGCGTCGAGGGCGCGCAGCAGCGCCTGGTTCTGCTCCGGCGTGCCTACGGTGATGCGCAGGAACTGTTCGATGCGCGGCGCGCGGAAGTGCCGCACGATCACCTTCTGCGCCCGCAGCCCAGCTGCGAGTTCGTCGGCGTCGCGCTCGCCGTGTCGGGCCAGCACGAAGTTGGCGGCCGACGGCAGCACCTGGAAACCGCGTTCTTGCAGCCCTTGGCTCAGGGCGTCCCGACTGTTGATCACCGCCTGGCAGGTCTGCTGGAAATACGCCTGATCCTCGAAGGCAGCCACCGCCCCGACAATCGCCAGGCGGTCCAGCGGGTAGGAGTTGAAGCTGTTCTTGACCCGCTCCAGCGCCTCGATCAGATCCGCGTGCCCCACCGCCAGTCCCACCCGCAAGCCGGCGAGCGAGCGTGACTTGGACAGGGTCTGGGTCACCAGCAGGTTGGGGTAGCGATTCACCAGCGCGATGGCCGTCTCGCCGCCGAAATCGATGTAGGCTTCATCTACCACCACCACCGAGTCCGGGTTGGCTTGCAGAATCTGCTCGATGCCGGCCAGCGGCAGCAGCATGCCGGTGGGCGCGTTCGGATTGGGGAAGATGATGCCGCCGTTCTCACCCCGGTAATCCGCCGGGCGAATACTGAAATCCTCGGCCAAGGGCAGCGTTTGGGCCTCGATACCGTAGAGACCGCAGTACACCGGGTAGAAACTGTAGCTGATGTCCGGCATCAACACCGGTTTGCCATGCTGGAACAGCGCATGGAAGATGTGCGCCAGCACTTCGTCCGAGCCATTGCCGACGAACACCTCGGCTGCGGTCACGCCGTAATAACTGGCAATGGTGTCTTTCAGCAGGTCGGCATTGGGCGCCGGATACAGCCGCAGGCTATCGTCCAGCTGGGCCCGGATGGCCTCGACCACCCTGGGCGACGGGCCGTAGGGGTTTTCGTTGGTATTGAGCTTGATCAGGTTGTCCAGCTTGGGCTGCTCGCCCGGCACGTAAGGCACCAGATCCTTTACAAAAGGGCTCCAGAAACGACTCACAGGTCAATCCTCGATTTGAAGCAAGCCGCAAGCTGCCGGCTTGGGGCTGTTATTTGATTCGGTATTCCGCGCTGCGGGCGTGCGCGGTCAGACTTTCGCCGCGAGCCAGCACCGAGGCCGTTTTCGCCAGTTCCGAGGCACCTTCCGGGGAGCAGAAGATCACCGAGGAGCGCTTCTGGAAGTCGTAGACGCCCAGTGGCGACGAGAACCGCGCGGTACCGGAGGTCGGCAGCACATGGTTCGGGCCGGCGCAATAATCGCCCAGCGCTTCGGGTGTGAAGCGGCCCATGAAGATGGCGCCGGCGTGACGGATCTGTGGCAGCATGGCATCGGGGTCGGCGACCGACAGTTCGAGGTGCTCAGGGGCGATGCGGTTGGACAGCTCGCAGGCCTGCTCCAGGCTGTCGACCTTGATCAGCGCGCCGCGACTCTCCAGGGAGATACGCACCATGTCGCTGCGCTCCAGACTGCCCAGCAACTTGTTCAGACTGGCTTCGACCGCGTCGAGAAAGTCCGCGTCCGGCGACAGCAGAATCGATTGGGCGTCTTCGTCGTGCTCGGCCTGGGAGAACAGGTCCATGGCGATCCAGTCCGGATCGGTCTGGCCATCGCAGATCACCAGGATTTCCGAGGGGCCGGCGATCATGTCGATACCGACCTTGCCGAACACCGCGCGCTTGGCGGTCGCCACGTAGATATTGCCCGGGCCGACGATCTTGTCCACCCCGGGAATGCTGTCAGTGCCATAGGCCAGCGCGGCCACGGCTTGCGCGCCACCCACAGTGAATACCCGATCAACCCCGGCCAGACAGGCTGCGGCCAGCACCAGCTCGTTGATCTCGCCGCGCGGCGTCGGCACCACCATGACCACTTCGGGCACACCCGCGACCTTGGCGGGAATCGCGTTCATCAGCACCGACGAAGGATAGGACGCCTTGCCGCCCGGCACATAGAGACCAACCCGATCCAGCGGCGTTACCTGCTGGCCGAGTACCGTGCCATCAGCCTCGGTGTAGCGCCACGAGTCCTGACGCTGATGCTCGTGGTAGAGCCGCACCCGCTCGGCGGCCACTTCCAGGGCCTGACGTTGTTCGGCGGTGATGCGATCGAGTGCCTGCTCCAGGCGGGCACGATCCAGGGTCAGATCGGCCATGCTGGCCACTTCGAGTCCGTCGAAGCGCGCGGTATATTCCACCACCGCCGCATCGCCACGGGCGCGTACGGCGGAGATGATTTCCTCGACCCGCTCGTTGACCGCCTTGTCAGACACACCTTCCCACGCCAGCAGCCCATCGAGATGATGGTTGAAATCGACCTGATTGATATCCAAACGGGCGATTTTCAACGGCGTGTTCATGGCGTATTCCTCAAGTGGGTTCGGGGTAGTGCTATCAGTTGGCGCGGCGCTCGACGGCCTCGGCCAACAGGTCAATCAGGCTCTTGATCCGGGCATGCTTCATCTTCATCGACGCCTTGTTGACGATCAGCCGGGAGCTGATGTCCGCAATCAGTTCCTGCGGCTCCAGGCCATTGGCCTTGAGCGTGTTGCCGGTATCGACCACATCAATGATCTTGTCCGCCAGGCCGACCAGTGGCGCCAGCTCCATGGAGCCGTACAATTTGATCAGCTCCACCTGGCGGCCCTGCTCTGCATAGTAACGGCGGGCGACGTTGACGAACTTGGTAGCTACCCGCAGGCGGCCCTTGGGCTCGGGCGTATTCACCGGGCCGGCCGTCATCAGCCGGCAGTTGGCAATCTTCAGATCCAGCGGTTCGTACAACCCCTGGCTGCCGTACTCCATGAGCACATCCTTGCCCGCCACGCCCAGATCGGCAGCGCCCTGCTCGACATAGGTCGGCACGTCAGTGGCGCGTACGATCAACAGCCGCACGTCCGGGTCGCTGGTGCTGAAGATCAGCTTGCGGCTCTTGTCCAGGTCTTCCACCGGCTCGATGCCCGCCAGCTTCAGCAGCGGCAGCGTGTCGTCCAGGATGCGGCCCTTGGACAGGGCGATGGTCAGGCTATTGCTCATGAAAATCCTCTCAAGCGGAAACGCGGCGGATACCGGCGCCAAGCATTTGCAGCTTTTCTTCGATGCATTCGTAACCACGATCGATGTGGTAGATCCGGTCAACCAGGGTGTCGCCATCAGCCCACAGGCCGGCGATTACCAGGCTGGCGGAGGCACGCAGGTCGGTCGCCATGACCGGCGCACCCTTGAGTCGCTCCACACCGGTAATGATGGCGGTGTTGCCCTCGACCTGAATCTGCGCGCCCATGCGGCTCATTTCCTGCACGTGCATGAAACGGTTCTCGAACACCGTCTCGATCACGGTACCGGTGCCCTCGGCCACGGCGTTCATGGCCATGAACTGCGCCTGCATGTCCGTCGGGAAGGCCGGGTAAGGCGCGGTGCGCAGGTTGACCGCGCGCGGACGGTTGCCCTTCATGTCCAGACTGACCCAGTTCTTGCCGGTATCGATCTGCGCGCCCGCTTCTTCCAGCTTCAGCAGGAAGGCTTCCAGAATCGACGGATCGGTATCCTTGAGCTTGACGCGGCCACGGGTGGCAGCGCCGGCGACCAGGAAAGTGCCGGTTTCGATACGGTCAGGCATCACCGAATAGGTGGCACCATGCAGGCGCTCTACGCCATCCACGGTGATGGTGTCGGTACCATGGCCGCGGATCTGCGCGCCCATGGCGATCAGGCATTCGGCCAGATCCACTACCTCGGGCTCCCGCGCAGCGTTCTGAATCACCGTCTGCCCACGGGCCAGGGTGGCCGCCATCAGGATGTTCTCGGTACCGGTGACACTCACGGTATCGAAGAAGTAATGTGCCCCGCGCAGGCCACCTTCCGGCGCCTTGGCCTTGATGTAACCACCTTCGACGGTGATCTCGGCACCCATGGCTTCCAGGCCACGGATATGCAGATCCACCGGCCGCGAGCCGATCGCGCAACCGCCGGGCAAGGCCACTTCGGCATAGCCGAAATGCGCGACCATCGGCCCCAGAACCAGGATGGAGGCGCGCATGGTCTTGACCAGCTCGTAAGGCGCCACCAGGGTGGTAATGCTGGTCGGGTTCACTTCCACGTTGAGCTTGTCGCCCACTACCGGCTGCACACCCATGCGACCGAACAGTTCGATCATGGTGGTGATGTCATGCAGGTGCGGCAGGTTGCAGATGGTGACGGCTTCGTCAGCCAACAGGGTGGCGGCCAGGATCGGCAGCGCAGAGTTCTTCGCGCCGGAAATGCGGATCTCGCCATCCAGGCGGTTACCGCCGGTGATCATCAATTTGTCCATACGGGTTCTCTCGTGCTGGGTCCGGTTACCGGTTGTCCCAGGCTTCGCGGGTAAAAAATTTCATGGTGACCGCATGGATGCTGCCATCGGCAATCGGGCCGTTGAGCAGCGCATAGACCTGCTGCTGACGCTTGACCGGCGACAGCGCCGCCAGTTCGTCACTGATCAGCAACAGCTGAAAGTTGCAGCCTTCGCCTTCCACTTCCACCTGTGTCTCGGGCAAATGCTGCTCCAGCAGCTTCTTTACTTCACTGGCCTGCATGGGGTATCTCCGTTGTGCTGCCATCGGCAGCAGAAAGTGTTTCCAGCCAATCATCCAGGCCGCAGACCGCCGCCATGCTCAGGAGGCCGGCCGGCAGCGCTGTGGCCTGCAGTTGAACCTGGCTCTGCTGCGCCGACCGAGCGGCAGACAACAATAGCGACAGGCCAACGCTGTTGATCCGGGTCACGCCGGACAGGTCAAGCACCACGCGTTTGCCGGCCGAGCTGGCCAGGAAGCTGTCGAGCGCCTCACGTACCGGGATGGCGCTGACGAAGTCCAGCTCGCCTTCCAGCCGCAGCCGCTCGCCGTCAGGTACCCAGCGCGCCGTCACTCGCCGGCCTCGTCTTCGACGATCTCGCGGGACTCGGCAACCACACTGCCCCAGTTGTCGATGACCGCATCCAGGTCATTGCGTTGGGCCTGCATGGCCTGGGCGAACTGGTCGCGGAACAGCAGGCCGATGTTGATGCCTTCGACGATCACGTTGCGCACTTTCCACTGGCCATCGATATTGGCCATGGTATAGGTCACCTTGTAGACGTTGCCATCATTGGCCTGCACTTCCATATCCACACTGGCACGCTGCTCAGACTGCTGCGAGCCCCGGGCCGGCGGCAGTACGGCGATCTTGCCGCTGTTGAATTCGAGCAGAGCATTGCCATAGAACTCGACCATGCTGCGCTTGAAGGTATCGATGAAGCGCTCCATCTGCTCATCCGAGGCACTGCGGCTGTAGCGTACGGTCATCACGCTGCGAGCGATGCCCTTGAAATCGACCACCGGATCGAGGACCTCGTTGAGCCCTTCGAGAAAGGCGTTGGAATCCTGCTTGTACAGCTCGCGGTTGGAGTCCAGTACTTCCATGACCCGCACGGAGGTATCTTCCACTACCTGATGGGGTGTAGCCGCCGCAGCCTGAGCCAGCAGCGGCATGCTCAGCAACAGGGCCAGGCCCCACGTCATGACGTTGCGCATAGTTTTCTCCTGTTAGTCGTCTTTGCTGACGGTATTGAGCAAGAAACGTCCGATCAGTTCCTCAAGCACCAGCGCCGACTGGGTATCGAGGATCTCGTCACCATCAGCCAGCACCAGTTCATCCCCGCCAACGGAGATGCCAATGTATTTCTCACCGAGCAAGCCGGCGGTGACGATCGATGCGGTACTGTCCGCCGGCAGGGTATCGACATCAGAGTTGATCGACATCTCGACCAAGCCGGTGTAACGGTTCTTGTCAAAGGTGATGCGTTTGACCTGGCCAATGGTCACACCGGCCATGGTTACCTTGGAGCGAGCGGTCAGGCCGGACACGTTGTCGAAGTGGGCATAGACCGTATAGGTGTCGCCACTGGTGGTCAGGGTCAGACCGCTGACACGCAGGGCAAGTATCAGCAGGGCCAGCAATCCGGCCAGGATGAACAGGCCGACAGTCAATTCCAGTTTACGGGTGCGCATGGCAGTTTCCTTGGCTGATCAAAACATCAAAGCGGTGAGAATGAAATCCAGGCCCAGCACGGCCAGGGAGGCATAGACAACAGTACGGGTGGTGGCCCGGCTGATGCCCTCGGACGTCGGCTCGCAATCGTAGCCCTGGAATACCGCGATCCAGGTCACCACGACGGCAAATACCAGGGACTTGATCATCCCGTTAAGCACGTCCGCACTGAAGAGTACCGAGTTCTGCATATTGGACCAGTAGGAGCCGGAATAGATGCCCAGCCAATCCACGGCCACCATGGCGCCGCCCCAGATGCCGACCACACAGAAGATCAGCGACAGCAGCGGCATGGAAATGAAGCCCGCCCACAGTCTAGGGGCGACTACATATTTGAGCGGGTCGACACCGATCATTTCCAGGCTGGAGAGCTGTTCGGTGGCCTTCATCAGGCCGATCTCGGCGGTCAGCGCCGAACCGGCCCGGCCGGCAAACAACAGCGCGGTCACCACCGGCCCCAGTTCACGCAGCAGGGTCAACGCCACCATCTGCCCGACCGCCTGCTCGGAGCCGTAGTCCTTGAGGATGTTGTAACCCTGCAGTGCCAGCACCATGCCGATGAACACCCCCGAAACGGTGATGATCGCCAGCGACAGCACGCCCACGGCATACAGTTGCTTGAGCAGCAGGCCAAAGGGATTGCCGAAGTTGGAACGTCCGGCCAGCGCCTGATACAGGAAGATGCCGGACCGGCCAATGGCCGCGACCAGATTCAGGCCGGATCGCCCCAGCAGGGCCACCCGATTTGCAAGAATACTCACGCCTTGCGCTCCTTCTGCAGTAGTTCATCCACATAATCCGTGGCAGGAAAGTGGAACGGCACCGGGCCGTCCGGCTCGCCCTGCATGAACTGACGGATGCGCGGGTTATTGGAGTTCATCAACTCATCAGGCTCGCCGTGGCCCAGCACCTGGCCATCACCCACCACATAGAGGTAGTCGGCGATACTGGCGGTTTCCGCCAGATCGTGGGATACCACGATGCTGGTCAGCCCCAGTGCGTCATTGAGCAGACGGATCAGCCGCACCAGCACGCCCATGGAAATCGGGTCCTGCCCGACGAAAGGCTCGTCGTACATCATCAGTTCGGGGTCCAGGGCAATGGCGCGAGCCAATGCGACGCGACGCTTCATGCCGCCAGACAGCTCGTCAGGCATCAGCTGGGTGGCGCCGCGCAGGCCGACTGCCTGGAGTTTCAGCAGGACGATATCGCGAATCATGTCTTCCGGCAGCTGGGTATGGACCCGCAGCGGGAAGGCAACGTTCTCGAACACGTTCAGGTCGGTGAACAGCGCCCCGCTCTGGAACAGCATGCCCATATGCTGGCGCGCGGCGAACAGCTCCTCGCGGCCCAGCTGGGGAATATTCTGGCCGTTGACCAGGATGGCGCCGCTGTCGGGGCGCAGCTGTGCACCGATCAGGCGCAGCAAGGTGGTCTTACCGCAGCCCGAAGGCCCCATGATGCCGGTAATCTTGCCGCGGGGGATCCGGATGTCTACATTATTGAAGATAGTCCGCTCACCCCGGGTGAAGGTTACCTGCTGCAGATCGACGATAAAATCCGATGATTCGGGCATAGTTATAGGCGGCCTTACCTGTTAACCGGCGCAATGACGGAAAAATGAACGGGGTAATATACCAGTTCCGCCGTTGCAGCCCAAGCTGCATGGGTTTCATTTGTTTTCCACCAGAAAAGCGCAGCAACAACACAGATGAGCCGCCCGCCACAAAACGTTATACTCAGCGCTGACCGAAAACAGATATCAAAGCCCATGCCAGAATTCGATTACACCGCATCAGCGCAACGCACCATCCGTATGGAACGTGACGCCGTCGACAGCCTGCTTACCCGGCTCGAAGGCCACTTCGATACTGCCTGCGCCACTCTCATCCAGTGTTCGGGGCGCATTGTCGTTACCGGCATGGGCAAATCCGGGCATGTCGGTCGCAAGATTGCCGCCACCCTGGCCAGCACCGGCTCCCCGGCGTTTTTCGTGCATCCAGGCGAAGCCAGTCACGGCGACATGGGCATGATCACCCGTGATGATGTCGTCATCGCCCTGTCCAACTCGGGCAATACCGCTGAAGTGGTTACCCTGCTGCCGCTGATCAAGCGCCTGGGCATTCCCATGATCAGCATTACCGGCAACCCCGATTCGACACTGGCCCGCGCCGCTGTTGCCAACCTGAACACCGGCGTCGAACAGGAAGCCTGCCCGCTGAACCTGGCCCCCACCTCCAGCACTACCACCGCACTGGTGATGGGCGACGCCCTGGCCATCGCCCTGCTGGAGGCCCGCGGCTTCAGCGCCGAGGATTTCGCTTTCTCGCACCCCGGCGGCAGCCTCGGTCGCCGCCTGCTGCTGTTGGTGGATGACATCATGCACAGCGGCCCACAGATGCCGCTGGTATCGCCCGACACGCCCCTGCGCGATGCGCTGCTGGAAATGACCCGCAAGGGCCTGGGACTGACCGGCATCACTGATGGCGAAGGCCGGCTTGCCGGAATCTTCACCGACGGTGACCTGCGCCGCACCCTGGACCAGGACATCGATATCCGCAACGCCCGCATCGAGCAGGTGATGACGCCGCGCTGCAAGACCGCCCGCCAGGGTGTACTGGCCGCCGAGGCGCTGAAAATCATGGAAGACGGCAAGATCAGCGGCCTGTTCGTGGTCGATGCCGACGGCAAGCCGGTCGGCGCCCTGAACATGCACGATCTGCTACGCGCGGGGGTGGTATGAACAACGAGCTGCTCGAACGCGCCCGCAACATCCGTCTGGCGATCTTCGACGTCGATGGCGTGCTGACCGACGGTCGTCTGTACTTCATGCCTGACGGCACCGAATTCAAATCCTTCAATACTCTGGATGGCCACGGCATCAAAATGCTGATCGCCTCCGGAGTGCAGACTGCGATCATCAGCGGCCGCAACTCGCCGCTGGTGGAACGCCGCGCCGCCAACCTGGGTATCCAGCACCTGATCCAGGGGCGCGAGGACAAGCTCACCGCACTGGCCGAGTTGCGCGCCCTGGTGCCAGTGGAAATGGAGCAGATCGCCTTTCTCGGCGATGACCTGCCGGATCTGCCGGTCATGCGCCGCGTCGGCCTCGGCATGGCCGTGGGCACCGCGGATACCTTCGTGCGCCAGCATGCCCACGGCGTGACCAGCAATGCCGGCGGCGCCGGCGCGGCGCGGGAGTTCTGCGAACTGATCATGCGCGCCCAGGGCACCCTGGAAAGCGCCCAGGCAGCTTACCTGTGAAGATCCCACGTTATCTGGTTACCGGCGGCATTGTCCTGCTCGCCGTGGCACTGGCGTTGGCGGTGGGTTACTGGAACATCCGCCCAGCCAGTTTCACGCCACAGGTGATTCAGGACCCGCTTCAGCCCGATTTCTTCATGGACAATGCCCGGATCCGCCAGCTCGACGCCAATGGCCAGCCGGTATATGACCTGGACAGTGTACGTGCCGCGCACCAGGTCGGTGACGACGTGACCGAACTGGATGACCCAAAACTGCTGTATTACCGCGAAGGCGAGCAGCAGCCCTGGGATGTGCAGGCCCGCTACGGCGAAGTCAGCGCTGGGGGGGATCGGGTGGACCTGAGCCAGAACGTAGTGATTGAACAGCAGTTGACGGGCCAGCCACTGCGGCGCCTGTCGACGCCGGCCCTGAGCATCTTCCCCCACCGGCATTTTGCCGAAACTGACCGGAGCGTCAGAATCGAGGCCGCCAACGGCGTGACCACAGCCACCGGTATGGAAGCGAATTTCAATGACGGCACCATCAAGCTGCTGTCCAACGTAAGAGGCGAACATGAAGCCCTTTAGAATCCTCTGCCTGGCCCTGCTGACGGGTGCGGCCACGCCAGTGCTGGCCCTGCCCGATGATGCCAATCAGCCGATCCGCATCCAGGCCAATGCCGCCACCCTGGACGACCGTCGCAGCACCGCCGTGTATACAGGCAACGTCATCATCACCCAGGGCAGCATGCGCCTGACCGGCAATCGCGTGACCCTGACCACCAACGACGCCGGCGACGTCAGCAAGGTCGTCTCGGTGGGCTCGCCTGCCACTTACCGGCAGCAGCCCGAAGCGGACGGCAGTCCAGTGGACGCGCGGGCCCAGACCATCGAATACCACGCCGCCGCCAATCGCGTGGTCCTGATCGACCAGGCCTTCCTCGAACAATCCGGCAATACCTTCCAGGGCCAGCGTGTCAGCTATGACATCGAGCGCCAGGTGGTAGACGCCGGTCGAGCCGATGCCGCCGAAGGGGAATCCGCCGAGCGCATCGAGATCATCATCCAGCCACGCAAGCGCACCGAGCCGGCAACCAATGACGAAACTTGAAGCACGCCACCTGGCCAAAGCCTACAAATCGCGCAAGGTAGTACAGGATGTATCCCTGTCGATCAGCAGTGGCGAGGTGGTCGGCCTGCTCGGCCCCAACGGCGCCGGCAAGACCACCTGCTTCTATATGATCGTCGGCCTGGTCAAGGCAGACCAGGGCAGCATTCTGATCAATGACCAGGATGTCACCCGCCTGCCGATGCACGGCCGGGCGCGCCAGGGCATCGGCTACCTGCCGCAGGAAGCCTCCATTTTTCGCAAGCTCAGCGTCGCGGACAACATCATGGCGATTCTGGAAACCCGTCAGGACCTGAACCGCCAGGGCCGCGAAGGCAAACTGGATTCCCTGCTGCGTGAATTCCATATCCATCACCTGCGTGATAGCGCCGGCATGAGCCTGTCCGGTGGAGAGCGACGCCGCGCTGAAATTGCCCGCGCACTGGCAACCGATCCGCAGTTCATTCTGCTTGATGAACCTTTCGCCGGGGTCGATCCGATCTCGGTCAATGATATCAAGCAGATCATCCAGCACCTCAAGGACAAGGGCATCGGCGTACTGATAACCGACCATAACGTGCGGGAGACTCTGGATATCTGCGACAAGGCGTATATCGTCAATGACGGCCATATCATCGCCGAAGGTGACGCCGAGGAAGTGCTCGCCAACCAGCTGGTACGCGATGTGTATCTGGGCCATGCCTTCCGTTTGTAAAAGCCCAACGGAATGAGGCATGCTGGCCATGTTTTTAGTTGTCTCTCAATGACTTGAACAGCGCACAAGGTAAACCGCAACACTATGAAACCAACGCTCGTCCTCAAAATGGGGCAGCAGCTGACCATGACTCCACAGCTGCAGCAAGCCATTCGGCTGCTTCAGCTGTCCAGCCTGGATCTGCAGCAGGAAGTGCAGGAAGCACTGGAAGCCAATCCCATGTTGGAGATGGCCGACGACGGCGATGATGATTTCAGCCTCAGTGCGAGCGATACCGCTGGCAACGACGATGCCCCCGCCACGGCCCTGCCCGAGCCCGTTGAGCTGGAGGCCATTGACCAGCACAGCCACGGCGAAGAAGAAGGCAACTGGAACGAGCAGATTCCCAACGAATTGCCGGTCGACACCCAGTGGGAGGATATCTATCAGACCTCTGCCAGCTCCCTGCCCAGTTCAGATGATGAAGACTGGGACTTTACCGCGCGCACCGGCACTGGCGAGACCCTGCAGAGCCACCTTGAGTGGCAACTCAATTTGCTGCCGTTGTCGGACACCGACTATCAGATCGCTATCGCCCTGATCGATGGCATCAACGCCGATGGCTATCTGGAAGAATCCCTGGAAGACATTCTGACCTCCCTCGACCCAGCCCTCGAAGTGGAGCTGGATGAGGTCGAGATGGTGCTGCACCGGATTCAGCAGTTCGAGCCGACCGGTGTTGGCGCCCGCAACCTGAGCGAATGCCTGCACCTGCAGTTACAGCAGTTGCCCGCTACCACGCCCATGCTGGAGCAGGCCAAACGTGTGGTCCGCGACCACCTGGAGCTGCTCGGCAGCCGCGATTTCGCCCAGTTGATGCGCCGCTCCCGGCTGAAGGAGGATCAGCTGCGCGAAGTGGTAAAGCTGATCCAGACGCTGAACCCGCGCCCCGGCGGCGAGATCGCCTCCGGTGAAGCAGAATATGTGATTCCCGATGTCATCGTACGGCGGGACCAGAACCGCTGGATCGTCGAGCTGAACCAGGAGGCTGCGCCCAAGGTCCGGGTCAACAGTCAGTATGCCTCCATGGTCAAGCGAGCTGACAGCAGCAACGACAACACCTACCTGCGCAACCATCTGCAGGAAGCGCGCTGGTTCATCAAGAGCCTGCAGAGCCGCAACGAGACGTTGATGAAGGTCGCAACCCAGATCGTCGAGCATCAGCGCGGCTTTCTCGAACATGGCGAAGAAGCCATGAAACCGCTGGTACTGCACGACATCGCCGAAGCCGTGGGCATGCATGAGTCGACCATCTCCCGGGTGACCACACAGAAATTCATGCATACGCCGCGGGGCATCTTCGAGCTCAAGTATTTCTTCTCCAGCCATGTCAGCACCAGCGAGGGCGGCGAGTTCTCCTCCACCGCCATTCGGGCGCTGATCAAGAAGCTGGTCGCGGCGGAAAACCCGAAGAAACCATTGAGTGACAGCAAGATCGCTGGTCTACTTGAGGAACAGGGCATCCATGTCGCGCGACGGACCATCGCCAAATACCGCGAGTCCCTCAACATAGCGCCATCCAGCGAGAGGAAACGTCTGGTCTGAATCAATTGTTGGATCAATGAAATCGGCAACGAGAAGTGGCACCATGGAGTCACCGACAATGGTACTCCGGTTATCAAGCCAATCAGGAGAAGTGTTATGCAAATGAACATCACTGGTCTTCAGCTCGATATCACCGACGCACTGCGTGATTACGTTACCGAAAAGATGGCCCGCCTCGAGCGGCATTTCGACAAGATCATCAGCGTTCAGATCACTCTGGAGGTGGACAAGCTTCAGCAGAAGGCCGAAGGTACCCTGCACATTGCCGGCAACGATCTGGTTGCCGAAGCGGAACATTCCGACATGTATGCCGCCATCGACCTGCTGGCTGACCGCCTGGATCGCCAGTTGATCAAACATAAGGAAAAACACATTGGCCGCCAGCAAGGCGTCAATGACCGGTAAGGCTTTAAAGCAGCGAACCCATGCAGATAGATAACGTACTCACCCCCCAGCTTACTTTCACCAGTGTGCCGGGGGGCTCTAAGAAACGGGTGCTGGAAATGATCGGTGATATGGTCGCCCAGCACACCGATCTGGACTCCGATGCCATTTATGAAAGCCTGATCGCCCGGGAAAAGCTCGGGTCGACCGGCTTCGGCAATGGCATCGCCATTCCCCATTGCCGGCTGGAGCAGTGCACCCATGCCATCGGTGCCCTGCTCCAGCTCGACAGCAAGATCGACTTCGACTCTCTGGATGGTGAGCCGGTCGATCTGATTTTCGTACTGCTGGTGCCCCACGAGGCCACCGAGCAGCATTTGCAGATACTCAAGATGCTGGCCGAGAAACTTGACCAGGAAGATTTGCGCGAGGCCCTGCGACAGGCGCCAGATGCAGAAACCCTGTATCGGGTCATGGTTGGCGGAGGCTGATACTGATGCGCCTGGTTGTAGTCAGCGGACGATCCGGATCCGGTAAAAGTACCGCTCTGCACCTCCTGGAAGACAATGGTTTCTATTGCATCGACAACCTTCCGGCAGGCCTGCTGCCGGAGTTGGCCCGGCAGGCCAACAATACCGACCTGAGCCTGCCCAAGGTCGCCATCAGCATCGATGCCCGCAACCTGCCCAGTGATCTCGAGCGCTTCCCGGACCTGCTCAAGCAGGTACGCGACGCCGGTATTCACTGCGATGTGTTGTTCCTTGCCGCGACCGATGAGGTACTGATCAAGCGCTTCTCGGAAACCCGCCGCAAGCACCCGTTGACCGACGGCAACTTGTCCCTCGGTGAAGCCATCGCGGCCGAACTGAAGCTACTCGAACCCATCATCGACCTGGCCAGCCTGAAGATCGACACCAGTCACCTGACGCTCTATCAGCTGCGCGACCTGCTCAAGCAGCGTCTGCTCAGCAGCCAGAGCAACAGTCCGTCGATCCTGATCCAGTCGTTCGGTTTCAAACGCGGCGTGCCGGTGGATGCCGATCTGGTATTCGACGTTCGCTGCCTGCCCAACCCCTACTGGAAGCCCGACCTGCGGCCGTTTTCCGGCAAGGACCAGCAGATCCGCGATTACCTGGACGCCGAGCCCGATGTTCAGGACATGTACCAGGACATCTTCTATTTTCTGCAGAAGTGGCTGCCGCGCTATGCCGCTGGTGAGCGCAGCTACATGAGCATCGGCATCGGCTGCACCGGCGGTCATCACCGCTCGGTATATATCGCCGAACGCCTGGTCAGGGAGCTCAGTGTGCATTCCTCCAACCTGCTCATCCGCCACCGGGACCTGCCATGACCCAACTGACCGAACGCGTGCGCATCATCAACAAACTCGGCCTGCATGCCCGGGCAGCCGCCAAGTTTGTCAATGTGGCCAAGCAGCACGAGTGCAGCGTCAGGGTCGGCGGTGATGAGCAACAGATGGTCGACGGCAAGAGCATCATGCAAGTGATGATGCTGGCCGCCAGCAAGGGCAGCGAGATCTGCATCAGCTGTGAAGGCGAACATGCCGAACAGGCCATGGCGGAACTGATCGGGCTGATCAATGACTACTTTGGTGAAGGCGAGTAGCGCAGCCAGGGCCTGCCAGCAGGCAAGCCCGCTAACAGGCGTTAAAGACTGACTCTACACCCCGCCCACCGTCATGCCATCCACCAGCCAGCTGCCGGTCAGGTAGTTGCCGCGACGCTCGATATCCGAGCCGACGCAGCGCAGGTTGGCGAACATGTCCTTCAGGTTACCGGCGATGGTCACTTCCCGCACCGGGTGGCTGATCACGCCGTTTTCCACCCAGAAACCGCCGGCTCCGCGTGAATAGTCGCCAGTAACGCCATTGACGCCCTGCCCCATCAGCTCGGTGACCAGCAGGCCAGTGCCCATTTCCCGCAGCAGCGCCGGCAGGTCACCGGCGTTGGAATTGATATGCAGGTTATGCACACCGCCAGCATTGGCGGTACTGGCCAGCTTCAGCCGGCGGGCCGAGTAGGTGCTCAGCACCCAGCTCTGCAACACACCCTGTTGAATGAAGCTCTGCGCCCGGGTCGCCAGGCCGTCGCCGTCGAAACCGGCACTGCCCAGCGCCTGCAGCAGGTGCGGACGCTCATCGATGGTGACCCACTCGGGAAATACCTGAGTACCCATGGCATCCAGCAGGAAGGTGGACTGGCGGTAAACCGCGCCGCCGGAAATCGATCCGACCAGACTGCCGAGCAGACCGGCCGCCTGATCAGCGGCAAACAGCACCGGCACCTTGGCGGTTTTCACCGGCTTGGCGCCCAGCCGTGCCAGTGCCCGCTCAGCAGCCTTCTGCCCCAGGGCTTCCGGCCCCAGCAGCCGCTCGGCCTTGCGATCCACCGTATACCAGTAGTCACGCTGCATACCGTCTTCAGTATTGACGATCAGGACCGCCGAGGCGCTGTGCCGGGTTCCCAGCGAGCTACCGATGAAACCGTGGCTATTGCCGTAGACCCGGCAACCCTGCTGGCTGCTGAGGTTGGCGCTGTCACTGCTCAACCGCGGGTCCATTGCCAACGCCGCCGCCTCGCAGCTCAGTGCCCGCTCGATGGCCGCATCAGCATCCAGCGCCCAGGGATGATATAGATCCAGATCCGGGATATCCCTCGCCATCAGGACGGCATCGGCCAGGCCGGAATAACTGTCAGGTGAGGTATTGCGAGCGATCGCCAGGGCCGCCTCGACCGCCGAGCGAATCGCCTCGTCGGACGTATCCGAGGTACTGGCCGAGCCCTTGCGCTGGCCCAGATACAGGCTGATGCCGAAGCCCTGGTCCCGGTTCAGTTCCACCGTTTCAACTTCACCGCGGCGCACGCCAACGGACAAGCCAGTGTTCTGACTGACCGCCACCTCGCAGGCCGAAGCACCTTGCCGACGGGCCTCATCGAGAATGAATGCCACGCGCTGCTCGAGCTGCTGGCATAGGGCGCTGGGGTCGTCATCGTGCTGGACAGGAAGCTGTTCGGTCATGTGATCTCCTTGTAGGCGGCCATTGTACCCCGGACAGCCGCCCTGTGAACGGGTATCATGACGCCTTGAACAGAACCGGTGAACGGGCAGCAAACCATGACAGATTTTCCTGAAGAACACGACAATGACGAGCTGGATGACGAGAAGAGCAAGAGTCAGGTCAAACGCGAAATGCACGCCATGCAGGAGCTCGGGCGCCGACTGACCGAACTCAAGCCTCACCAGCTGGAAAAGCTCAACCTCACCGATGAGATGCGCAAGGCGTTGGACGAGGCCCACCGCCACACCGCCCGAGGCGCGCTGAAGCGGCACCTCAGCTTCGTTGGCAAGCTGATGCGGGATCAAGATGTGGAAGCAATAGAGGCTTACCTCGCTCGACTCGATAGCAGCAGCCAGGCCCATGCCCAGTTCTTCCATCAAATGGAGCGTTGGCGCGACCGGCTGCTGACTGGCAAGCCGGACGAACAGCAGGCCTTCATGGAAGCCTACCCCGATGCCGATCGGCAAACCATCCGCCAACTGGTGCGCCAGGCCGGCAAGGAAGCAGCCGAAGGCAAGCCGCCGGCCGCCTCGCGCAAACTATTCAAGCTGATCCGTGAGGTCGTCGAAAACGCGGAATAATCCGCAGCCGCGTGTAATGGCGATCTGTGGCTGATGTGCTAGGTTCAAATAGAACATCAAGCCACAGGACCTGCCGTGAATATCGCCACGCCACTCCCCCGCCTGGAAAACCTGCTACCGCCTGATCACGACAATGAATATCAGCAGTTGCTTGATGGGCTCCTGCAACCCCAGGCACGCATCAATCCAAAATACTTCTACGATGACACCGGCTGCGAGCTGTTTACCCGCATCTGCGAGCTTGAGGAGTACTACCCGACCCGCACCGAGGCGGCGATCTTCGAGCGCTGCGCGGATGACATCAGCTTGGCGCTGGTCAATCACGCCCAATGGATTGACCTGGGCTGCGGCGACTGCAGCAAGTCACGCCGCTGGCTGCAACATATCGCTCCGGCCAGGCTGATCGGCGTCGATATTGCCGGCGACTTTCTGCAAAGCTGTCTGGCCGATATTGCCCATGATCATCCGGAGTTGGAATGCATCGGCGTAGTCAGCGATTTCACCCGTCATCTCGATCTGGCCGAATTGCTTGCCGAAGACCGCGCCAGTCCGCCGGTGTTCTTCTATCCCGGCTCATCAATCGGCAACTTCACCCGCCCCGATGCTTTGCGCCTGTTGCGCTGCATTCGTCAGCAGTGCGGTGCTCGCGGGCAACTACTGATCGGCATCGACCTGGTGAAACCCAGCCCTATTCTGGAAGCGGCCT
Organism: Pseudomonas sp. G11-1; assembly: GCF_024031555.1. Taxonomy (NCBI): domain Bacteria; kingdom Pseudomonadati; phylum Pseudomonadota; class Gammaproteobacteria; order Pseudomonadales; family Pseudomonadaceae; genus Pseudomonas; species Pseudomonas sp. G11-1. The sequence continues at coordinate 163,395 of NZ_QEYQ01000004.1, forward strand.
ATGATGACGCCGAGGGCGTGACCGCCGCGTTCAATCTGAACGTGCTGAGCGTGGTCAACCAGCTGCTGCATGCCGATTTCGAACCGGCCAACTTCGTCCATCAGGCAGTCTATGACCGCGAGCAGAATCGGATCGAGATGCGTCTGGTAGCAAAACACCCGCATCGTGTTCGGCTGGGCCACACCGAGCGGCACTTCCACAGGGGCGAATATATCCTCACCGAGTATTCACACAAATACACCACCGATGGCTTCAGCGCCCTGCTGGCCGAGGCCGGGTTCCATTGTCAGCACCTGTGGACCGATCCGCAGCAATGGTTCGGTGTGTTTCTGGCGGAGTCTTGAGATGACCCAGCAACCACCCCACACCGAAGCCGCCGTGCTGCTGTCCCGCTACCGTCAGGTGCGCGACCGGAGCCTGAACCTGATCGAAGGGCTGACGCCGGAGGATTGCCAACTGCAATCCATCGCCGAAGCCAGTCCGCTCAAATGGCATCTGGCCCATACCAGCTGGTTTTTCGAGACGTTCATCCTGGCGGCACTGGCCCAGCCACCAGCGCCCTTCGATCCCGCTTTCAAGGTGCTGTTCAATTCCTACTATGTCGGCGTTGGTGACCGCCACGCACGACCGGAACGAGGGATGTTGTCACGGCCTACGCTGGAGCAGGTGTTGGCCTATCGCTGCCATGTCGATCAGCACATGCAACAAGCCCTCGCCGCAGCGGAGATGCCTGCCGAGCAGGTCGCACTGGTCGAGCTTGGTTTGAATCATGAGCAGCAGCATCAGGAATTGATGCTGACCGATTTGAAACACCACTTTTCCCGTAATCCGTTGTTTCCGGCATGGCGGGAGACCGGTGATGATCAACGTGCAGGCTCTGGTGCAACCGCTGAGCGGCTGCACTGCAACGGTGGTCTGGTGGATATTGGTCATGCCGGCCGCGGGTTCTGTTATGACAACGAATTGCCGCGCCACCGCGTCTGGCTGGAGCCGTTTTCCCTGGCCAGCCGCAATGTGACCAACGGCGAGTACCTGGCCTTTATCCGTGACGGCGGCTATCAGCGCTCCGAGTTGTGGCTGTCCGACGGCTGGGATCAGGTTTGCAGCGAAGGCTGGCACGCTCCGTTGTATTGGCAACACCACGACGCCGGCTGGCAGGTCTTTACCCTGCACGGGCTGCAGCCGCTGAATGAAGATGCGACCCTCAGCCATGTGAGCTTCTATGAAGCGGATGCCTACGCCCGCTGGGCCGGCGCTCGCCTGCCTACCGAAGCGGAATGGGAATATGCCGCTTCCGAGGAACAGCGGCTGGAAGGTCTGTTCGACGAGGTCTGGCAATGGTGCAACAGCGCCTACCTGCCCTACCCCGGCTTCCAGCCCGCTGCGGGAGCGGTTGGCGAATACAACGGCAAGTTCATGATCAACCAGATGGTCCTGCGCGGCGGCTCGCTGGCCACGCCAACAGGACATAGCCGGGCTTCGTATCGCAACTTCTTTCCGGCATGGGCGCGGTGGCAGTTCAGTGGGGTGCGGTTGGCGTGGGATAGCGTTTAGTCGATTGTTCGTTGATGGCTTGGGGCGGCTTGCGGGGTGGGGCCGAGCCGGTGGAGGCAATGCGGACACGCCGTGAATACATCCATGTAGGCTCGCGATTGCCATCCATGGCAATCGACGGTCCGCACTACCTCCACCGGCTCAGCCCTTACCTACATCGAAGCTGCTGCTGGTAAAAGCAAAAGCAAGTCTGGATAACCCGTCGCCCTGTCACTAATGACGTAAAAAATCTATCAGCGTGCATATAGTTGGCAAGTGCGTAGCCGGCTGGCCCTGACTGGACCGTGTGGTGGCCAGGGAAGGCCACCACACGAGCGCCCATGGACGGCTCGAGCGGGTCCGGTCAGGGCCAGCCGGCTATGCACCGACACAGAACCAGCCGCACCACACAACAAAAAAGCCGCCCCCGGCAACCGGGAGCGGCTTCGCAGATCACTCAACGCGAGGCTATCAGTAGCCCAGCGAGAAGCTCTCTTCGTCCATGTCCATCAGGTTCGCAGAACCGGACAGCATGGCTTCAACGTGGGTGCGGGTACGCGGCAGGATGCGCTGGTAGTAGAAACGCGCGGTCTGCAGCTTGGCCTTGTAGAAGGCAGCATCGCCTTCGCCGGAAGCCAGTTTCTCGGCCGCTACGCGAGCCATGTCGGCCCAGAAGTAGGCCAGGCAGACGTAACCGGAGTACATCAGGTAATCCACCGAGGCGGCACCGACCATCTCGCGGTCCTTCATGGCAGCCATGCCGACCTTCATGGTCAGGTCAGCCCATTCCTTGTTCAGGGTTGCCAGCGGGCCGACGAATTCCTGAATGGTCTCGTTGCCTTCCTGGCCTTTGCAGAACTTGTGCACGATCTTGGTGAAGTTCTGCAGGGTCGCGCCCTGAGTCATCAGTACTTTGCGGCCCAGCAGGTCCAGCGCCTGGATACCGGTGGTGCCTTCGTACAGCATGGAGATGCGCGAATCACGCACGTTCTGCTCCATGCCCCACTCGGAAATAAAGCCGTGGCCACCGTAGATCTGCACACCGTGGTTGGCCGCTTCGAAGCCGACTTCGGTCATGAACGCCTTGGCGATCGGGGTCAGGAAGGCCAGCAGGGAATCGGCGTGCTTCTTCTGCTCTTCGTCGGTGCTGCGCTTGATGATGTCGACCTGCTGGGCAGCGAAGTACACCATGGCGCGGTTGCCTTCGGCGAAGGCTTTCATGGTCAGCAGCATGCGGCGCACGTCCGGATGCACGATGATCGGGTCGGCGGGCTTTTCCGGGGCTTTCGGGCCGGTCAGAGCACGCATTTGCAGACGCTCACGGGCGTACTTGATGCCACCCTGGAAGGCGACTTCGGCATGGGCCAGGCCCTGCAGTGCGGTGCCCAGGCGTGCGGTGTTCATGAAGGTGAACATGCAGTTCAGGCCTTTGTTCGGCGGCCCGATCAAAAAGCCGGTGGCGCCGTCGAAGTTCATCACGCAGGTGGCGTTACCGTGGATACCCATCTTGTGTTCTAGCGAACCGCAGCTGACACCGTTACGCTCGCCGTTTTCGCCAGCAGCGTTCGGCAGAACCTTGGGCACGATGAACAGGGAAATACCCTTGGTGCCGGCCGGAGCATCGGGCAGGCGAGCGAGTACGATGTGGACGATGTTCTCGGCCATGTCATGCTCACCGGAGGAGATGAAGATCTTGGTACCGGAAATCTTGTAGCTGCCATCGCTGGCCGGCTCGGCCTTGGTGCGCAGCATGCCCAGGTCGGTGCCGCAATGGGGTTCGGTCAGGCACATGGTGCCGGTCCACTGGCCGGATACCAGCTTGGTCAGGTAGACCTGCTTCTGCTCGTCGGTGCCGTGGGCTTCAATGGTGTTCATCGCGCCGTGGGACAGGCCGGGGTACATGCCCCAGGACCAGTTGGCCTGGCCAACCATTTCACTGACGGCCAAACCCAGGGAGTCGGGCAGGCCCTGGCCGCCGTACTCGGGGTCCAGCGACAGGCTCGGCCAGCCGCCTTCGACGAACTGCTCGTAGGCTTCCTTGAAGCCGGTCGGCGTCTTCACGCCCTCGGCGGACCAGGTGCAGCCTTCGGTGTCACCGACGCGGTTCAGCGGGGCGATGACCTGTTCACAGAACTTGGCACCTTCCTCGAGAATGGCACTGACCATGTCGGGAGTAGCATCTTCGCATCCCGGCAGACTGCTGTAATGTTCTTCATAACCCAGTACTTCGTCGCGAACAAAACGGATGTCACGCAGGGGAGCCTTGTATTCTGGCATGGTACTGACCTCAACGATTATTTCAGGATTCGGGACGGCGACGAGCCACAGGGCCCATTCAAACGCGTGTTTGAAACTTACGTTTCAGCCACAGCAATGTCAAGCCCCGCCGGATGAAAAACCGGGGAACATGGTGAAGTTCGAGATTAGCAGTAAAGGTCGCAGAGTTGGGATCGGGCGTGTGCGTTATGCAGCACAGCATTCCTGGGGGCGTCGAGCACCAGCTCGATGAAAGATATTTCAGGCACTCCGCTGGTCGAGCCGATGCTCAGCCATATCAGGAGTCCTATTGTGGGAGCGGGCTTACTCGCGAACAGCCTGCTGGATAACGCCCGGGAAAACCGGTCAAGCTCGGATGTCGATCAGCGTACCCAGCACTTCATCGGCGGTATCGATAACCGAGGCACCCGCCTCGACTTCCCGTTGCGCCTGCTGCAGTTCGACCAGGCTGTTGGCCAGATTCACCGGCCGGTTGCTGTCGACCTGAGTGGTCGCCGCCGGCTGGCCGGTGGCGGGTTGCAGGGGAATAGCGGCGGCCGCCGATGCGCTGATCGGCGCGCCGGCGCGGGCGATCTCCGCGGCTGCGGTATTGGCGCGGTACTGGCCCTGACGTACGGCGTCAAAGCCGGAGGAAAGTAGATCGAGCGAGGCCATGGCATAAGCTCACATAGTGGCAATATGCCCATTCAAGCACATGTCGTTTCAGGATGACAGACCGGCGGTCGGCTCGAGCAGCGTGTCCAGTGCGAGGTATTTGGCAATTTCCGCCGGCCGCCCCCCTTCCACCCGCGGCACTACTCCCAGACATGGCGCCGGCAGCATCGCCTTGAGCGTTTCCAGATTATGTTGCTGGCGATCCATCTGCGGATCGACCTGGTTGGCCACCCAGCCGGCCAGCCGCAGACCGTCGGCGGCGATTGCCTCGGCGGTCAGCAGCGCATGATTTATGCACCCCAGGCGCAAGCCCACCACCAGGATTACCGGCTCGCCCAGCTCCTGGGCCAGATCGGCCAGAGTCTGGTCATCGTTCAACGGCACTCGCCAGCCGCCAGCGCCTTCCACCAATGTCAGGTCGGCACCACGCTCGAAGACCCGAAAACAGGCATCAGCGAGCCGGCTAGCGGAAAGCTGGAGCCCTGCTTCCCGGGCAGCGATATGCGGCGCGATCGGCGGCGCCAGTGCTACCGGGTTGAGCGCAGCGTAATCCAGCGGCGGCGAGCATTCGGCCTGCAAGGCCAGGGCGTCGTCGTTGCGCAAACCTTCCGGCGTAACTTCACAACCTGCTGCGACCGGTTTCACCGCGGCGGTGGTCAAGCCGCGCTGCCGCGCTGCGTGCAGCAACCCGGCGGCGATGGTGGTCTTGCCGATTTCGGTATCGGTGCCGGTGATGAAATAACGCTGGGGCATGTCGGGTCTCCGTTTCATGCGGGTTTGAACATGAGAATCTGCGCCACCTGCCAGCTGGCAGGCAGCCCCTGATCAGTGCGAAATGGCTCATAGGCGTCGGTCAGGCGGCGCAGCCGCGCCCGCCCGGTCAGCCCACCGGGGCGGCCAGGGTTGACGTTATGCGCGCCCAGCGCCTTGAGTTCCTGGGTGAGTTCACCGAGGCGCTGGTAGTACAACTGGTGCTCTTCGACCTCACAGCGCCAATCGCCGAACTCACCCGTCGCAAGAATGCTGTGCAGCTCTTCCGCCGGCATGAAGCGGTTGACGTGGACGAAGTCATCCACTGCCCGCCAGGCGGTGCGCAGCTCATGCAGGCTGCCTTCAAGCAATGTATTGAATGCCAGGCAACCGCCAGGGCGCAGTACCCGATAGGCTTCGTGCAGCACGCGAGCCAGGTCGGGGCACCATTGCAGCGCCAGGCTGGAAAAGATCAGGTCCTGGGAGTTCGCCCGCAGCGGCAAGGCTTCGGCGTCGGCCGCCACCCAGCCGCTGATCAGCGGGCTGGTTTGCCGGGCGTGGCGCAGCATGCCTTCGGCCAGATCAAGACCGATCACTTGCTGGCCATAACGCGCCTGCAGAGCGCGACTGAAATAACCGGTACCGCAGCCCAGATCTACCAGCTCAGTCGGCGCAAATTCAGCGGGCAGTCGCGCGAGCAGGTTACTGCCCACCGCGCGCTGTAGGGCGGCGGCCTGATCGTACGTTGCAGCTGCGCGACTGAAAGAGTCGGCAACCAGGCGCTTGTCTGGCCGCTGTTCAGGCATGCTGGCGCTCCAGCCAGCCGGCGATTTCCTCAGCCAGCCACAGCGGCTGTTCCAGCGGCAAGGCATGGCTGGCGTGGGAATGGATTGCTACCCGCGACCCTTCATGCAACATGGCGAGATCTTGCGCCACCGCCTCCGGCAGCAGCGCATCCTGCGCGCCCAGGCAATGCAACATCGGCTGGGTCGGCTTGCTCAAGGCCACGCGGTTGTCGAGCATGCCCAGAACCGCCAGGCCGTGCAGACGCTGCTCGGGGTCCTGATTATCCCAGGTCAGTTGCTTTGCCAGCTGCCGGGCGTCGGCACTGCCTTGGGCTACCAGCAGGCCGAAGCGCTTGAGGGTTTTCTCCGGCGCCTCGCGATAATCGTTATAGAAAGCCTTGAAGGTCTCCGTGGGCATGGCCGCCGCCCAGCTCTTGCGCTCGACGAAGCAGGCGTTGGCTGCCAGGGTGGCGACCTGCCCGAAGTGCTCGGGGAAACGCCGGTGCAGTTGTACCGCCAGCATGCCGCCCAGTGACCAGCCGATCAGCACGCCGGGCTTGATCCGCTGGGCCAGGCTGCTCAGGTCGGTTTCCAGGCTGGACAGCTGAATCGCCGGCAGCGGCAGGATGTCCACATTGATATCAGAAAGGCGCTCGAGCAGTGCTTCACGCAGCGGCTGCATATTCTGCGGTGCCAGCGCCCAGCCCGGCAGCAGGGTGATGTTCTTCATGCCTCGATCTCCGGCAAATAGCTCAAGGTCTGCTGCAATGCTTCCAGCAGGCGGTCGATGTCAGCTTCACTGTGCGCCGCCGATAGCGTCACCCGCAACCGGGCCGTGCCCTGCGGCACTGTGGGTGGGCGGATGGCGGTGACCAGAATGCCGCGCTCGCGCAGGCCGGCGGACAACTGCATGGCCCGCGCACTGTCACCAACCAGCAGCGGCTGGATCGGCGTGGCGCTGTCCATCAGTTGCAGCCCCAGCGCACTGGCGCCGGCACGAAAACGCGCAATCAGTCGCGCCAGATGCTCCCGGCGCCAGCTCTCATCACGCAGCAATTGCAGGCTTTTCAAGGTTGCCCAGGCCACAGCCGGAGGCTGGCTGGTCGTGTAGATATAGGGTCGGGCAAACTGGATCAGGGTCTCGATCAGCTCTTCGCTGCCCGCGATAAAGGCGCCGGCGGTACCGAAGGCCTTACCCAGGGTGCCGACCAGTACCTGAACGTCGTCCAGGCCCAGTCCGTATTGCTCGACAATGCCAGCGCCCGTGGCGCCGAGACAGCCGAAGCCGTGGGCATCATCCACCATGACCCAGGCATCGCGCTGGCGGGCGGCGGTGCACAGGGCGGGTAGATCGGCCAGGTCGCCGTCCATGCTGAACACGCCGTCGGTAACCACCAGTGTGTTGCCGGTGGCCTTGGCCAGGCGCTTCTCCAGACTCGCCACATCATTGTGCAGATAGCGGGAAAAACGCGCCCCGCTCAGCAATCCGGCATCCAGCAGCGAGGCATGGTTAAGCCGGTCCTGCAATACGGTATCGCCCTGCCCGACCAGCGCAGTGATGGCCCCCAGGTTGGCGGTGTAACCGCTGGACATCAGCAGCACCCGCGGCCGACCGGTCAATGCCGCCAGCGCTTCTTCCAACTGGTGATGCGCCTCGCTGTGACCGATCACCAGATGCGAAGCACCACCACCCACACCCCAACGGCGTACGCCTTCGACCATCGCCTCGGCAATCTCGGGATGGTTGGCCAGGCCCAGGTAATCATTGCTGCAGAAAGCCAGCAGCGGCTGACCATCAACGCTTATATGCACGTCCTGCGGCGAGGTCAGCAACGGGCGCTGGCGGTAGAGGTGGGCGGCGCGGCGCTCGGCCAGGCGTGAAGAAAGATCGAAAGACATAGGCTCACGCAGATGCGGGCGGCAGGCTGTCAGTAACAGCGTGCCGCGCAGGGTCAGGTTCGGTTATCGGCAAACACGTTCAAGCGGATAGCTAGCAGCCCGCAGCGGCGTTCAAACCGCCGCCGCGTTGGTGAACATCTGGCTGTCGCGCTGCTCGACCAGCGCCTGCTCGATGGCTGCCTGATGCACTTCATCATCATGCTCCTGGCGCTCTTCGGGCTTGATGCCCAGGCGGTCAAACAGGCGCATGTCCTTCTCGGCCTGCGGGTTGCTGGTGGTCAGCAAACGGTCGCCGTAGAAGATCGAGTTGGCACCGGCGAAGAAGGCCAGCGCCTGGGTCTGCTCGTTCATCTGCTCACGGCCAGCGGACAGACGCACATGGGACCGGGGCATCATGATCCGCGCTACGGCAAGCATGCGGATGAAGTCGAAGGGGTCGATATCCTCGACGTTCTCCAACGGCGTGCCGGCAACCTTGACCAGCATGTTGATCGGCACGCTCTCCGGGTGCTCCGGCAGGTTTGCCAGTTGGATCAACAGGCCGGCGCGGTCCTCCAGCGATTCGCCCATGCCGAGAATCCCGCCAGAACAGATCTTCATGCCAGCATCGCGCACGTAGGACAGCGTCTGCAGACGGTCGCTGTAGGTGCGGGTAGTGATGATGTTGCCGTAGAACTCCGGCGAGGTATCCAGGTTGTGGTTGTAGTAATCCAGCCCGGCGTCGGCCAAGGCAGCGGTCTGTTCCTTGGTCAGTTTGCCCAGGGTCATGCAGGTTTCGAGACCCAGTTCACGCACACCGCGCACCATCTGCAGCACATAGGGCATATCCTTGTCGGAAGGATGCTTCCAGGCTGCCCCCATGCAGAAACGGGTCGCGCCGATGGCCTTGGCCGCCGCGGCCTCGTCCAGCACCTTCTGCACTTCCAGCAGCTTTTCCTTGTCCAGGCCGGTGTTGTAGTGGCCGGACTGCGGGCAATACTTGCAATCCTCGGGGCAGGCCCCGGTCTTGATCGACAGCAAGGTGGAAACCTGCACCCGGTTGGCGTCGAAATGCTGGCGATGCACCGTCTGCGCCTGGAACAGCAGATCATTGAAAGGTTGACGCAGCAGAGCCAGCACTTCTGCCGGTTTCCAGTCGTGGCGGGTTACAGGCGCGGTCATCGAGGCATATCCTTGAAGTCGGTGGGGATTCTTATGCAAGGCATGATAATGACGGCAGGGAGACTGTCAACCACTTATGATCAGCAAGGTTTACAACTGGACGCATTTTGATCAATTCAACCGCTGCCTGTTATGCCTCGGCTCTGCGGCCGGCATATCAGAATGTCTGTGCAATGGCTGCCTTGCGGATCTTCCCTGGCTGGGTCCGGCCTGCCGACAGTGTGCACTACCCTTACCCCTGGCGGGTCAGCTATGCGGCCAGTGTCAGCAACGGCCACCCGCTTTCACCCAGGTGATCACCCCGTTCTGCTACCGCTTTCCGCTCGACAGCCTGATCCCGGCCTTCAAGTACAACCACCAACTGACCTATGGCCGGCTGCTCGCCCGCCTGCTGCACCAGGCAGTCGTCCATCATTATCAGGAGCATAGCTTAGCCCTTCCCGATATGCTGATACCCATGCCACTGCACCGCGCCCGCCAGGCGCAACGGGGCTACAACCAGGCACTGGAACTGGCTCGCCCGATCGCCCGCCTGCTGAAGTTGCCACTGGACCGCAAAACCCTGGTGCGCCAGCGCTCGACAGCGCCCCAGCAAGGTCTCGACGCCCAGGCGCGCCGGCAGAATTTGCAGAATGCCTTTGCCTGCCGCCACCCCGAACGTCTGGCCGGCAAGCATATCGCGCTGATCGATGACGTTGTGACCACCGGCACCACCATCAACGAGGCCAGCCGCACCTTGCTGGCTGCCGGGGCGGCGAGTGTCAGTATCTGGTGTGTAGCGCGCACCCCATAGGTGGCTGGCGCAGGCGTCATATTTTTCTGCGACCTGTGGCCGCGAAGCTCCTTGGTAGATGGCTGCGCGCCTACAACGCGCCAGTGATTACCTGTAAGCTGCGGACAATTGAATAGCTCCACGCGGGCAGCCTCTCCTGCGCTGCTATCGCCCGGAGCTCAGAGGAATTGTCGATGAGTCACCCGTTCGCCCTGCTGACCCCTGATACCGTGCTGGATGCGGTGGAGTCGCTGGGTTTTATCAGCGATGCCCGCACCCTGACGCTGAACAGTTACGAGAACCGCGTGTTCCAGATCGGTATCGAGGATGGCCAGCCACTGATCGCCAAGTTCTACCGCCCGGACCGCTGGAGCGACGGGGCGATACTGGAGGAGCATCAGTTCTCTCTGGAACTGGCCGAACGGGATATTCCGGTCATTCCGCCGATGCAGGTCGAAGGCCAGACCCTGTTCGAGTTCGCCGGCTTCCGTTTCAGCCTGTTCAAGCGCTTCGGTGGTCGCGCACCGGAGCTGGATAACCCCGACCACCTGCTGATGCTCGGCCGCCTGCTGGGTCGCCTTCATGCAGTCGGCGCCATGCGCCCCTTCGATCACCGCCCCGAATTGACGGTGCAGAACTTCGGCCATGACAGCATCGCCTGGCTGCGTGAACATGACAGCGTGCCCGCCAACCTGCGTCCGGCGTACTTCTCGGTAGCCGATGACCTGCTCGCACGGATTGATGACATCGTCCGCGAGCACCCCTACCAGACCATTCGCCTGCATGGTGATCTGCATGTCGGCAACCTGCTGTGGCGCGATGAGCTGCTGTATATGGTGGATATGGATGACTGCCGCCAGGGCCCGGCGATCCAGGATCTGTGGATGATGTTGTCCGGCGAGCGCGATCAGCGCCAGGCGCAGTTGGCGGAACTGGTCGATGGCTACAACGAATTCCATGATTTCGACCCGCGCCAGCTGCCGCTGATCGAGTCCCTGCGCAGTCTGCGGCTGATCCATTACAGCGCCTGGCTGGCCCGGCGCTGGGATGACCCGGCGTTTCCCATGCACTTCCCCTGGTTTGCCAGCGAGCGCTACTGGGCCGATCAGATCCTCACCCTGCGCGAACAGCGCGCTGCGCTGGATGAGCCGACCCTGCGGTTGTTCTGAAAATTCCTGATTCCGCTTTATCAATCCCATCAATGGCTGTTCCCCCACCGATGATGTGCCGCATACACTGCGGCACATCATTATCTGCAACCTCGGCGCATTACGTCGGTAGCCAACCGGGAACGGCGAGTTCGAGGTAACACAACAAGGGCAACTGCCATGACCGATACCCTGCTCGACCCACGCAACCTGGCATTCGAACTATATGAAGTGCTGGATGCCGAAGAACTGACCCAGCGCGAGCGCTTCGCCGATCACAACCGCGAAACCTTCGATGCCGCCGTGGCCACAGCCCGCCAGATCGCAGAGAAGTTCTTCGCCCCGCACAACCGCAAGAGCGACGAAAACGAGCCGGAGTATGTAGACGGCGCAGCGGTACTGATCCCCGAGGTCAAGCCGGCGGTAGACGCCTTTATTGAAGCCGGTTTCCAGAACGCCGGGCGCAGCTTCGAGGAAGGCGGCATGCAGTTGCCGAACCTGCTGTCGCGCGCCTGTTTCGCGCACTTCCAGGCGGCCAACATCGCCACCTCGTCCTACCCGATGCTGACCATGGGCGCCAGCAACCTGATCGGCAAGTTCGGTACCGAGGACCAGAAGCGCCGCTTCTTCCAGCCAATGATCGAAGGTCGCTTCTTTGGCACCATGGCGCTGACCGAGCCCCACGCCGGCTCCTCCCTGTCCGACCTGCGCACCCGTGCCGAGCCGGCTGGCGACGGCACCTACCGCATCAAGGGCAACAAGATCTTCATTTCCGGTGGCGACCATCCGCTGTCGGAAAACATCGTGCACATGGTGCTGGCCAAGCTGCCCGACGCGCCGCCCGGAGTGAAGGGTATTTCCCTGTTCATCGTGCCCAAGTTCCTGGTCAATGATGACGGCAGCCTGGGCGAGCGCAACGATGTGGTGCTGGCGGGCCTGTTCCACAAGATGGGCTGGCGCGGTACCACATCCACCGCACTGAACTTCGGTGACAACGGCAATTGCGTGGGTTATCTGGTCGGCGAGCCGCACAAGGGCCTGGCCTACATGTTCCAGATGATGAACGAGGCGCGTATCGGCGTCGGCATGGGCGCCATCATGCTCGGTTACGCCGGCTACCTGTACTCGCTGGATTACGCCCGCGAGCGCCCTCAGGGTCGCCACCCCGATGGCAAGGATCCGACCAGCCCGCAGGTGGCGCTGATCGAGCATGCCGATATCCGTCGCATGTTGCTGACGCAGAAAGCCTATGTCGAAGGCTCCTTCGATCTGGGCCTGTTCTGCGCCCGATTGGTGGATGACGGCAAGACCGGCAATACCGAAGAGCAGCGGCAACTGGCCAATGAACTACTGGACCTGCTGACCCCGATCGTCAAATCCTGGCCCTCGGAGTTCTGCCTCAAGGCCAACGAGCTGGCGATCCAGATCCTCGGTGGTCACGGCTATACCCGCGAATATCCGGTGGAACAGTACTACCGCGACAATCGCCTGAACCCGATCCACGAAGGCACCCATGGCATCCAGTCGCTGGACCTGCTGGCCCGCAAGCTGACCCAGAACAAGGGCGCTGGCCTACGCCAATTGATCGGGCTGATCGAAAGCAGCATCCAGCGTGCCGGCGAATACGCCTCGCTGGAGGAACTGCGCAAGCCGCTTGAGCAATTGCTGCAACACCTGCAGACCACCACCCAGGCGTTGCTCACCGACCTGGGCAGCGGCAAGCTCAACGAAACCCTGGCCAACTCGGCGCTGTACATGAAGGTCTTCGGTCATGCAGTGATCGGCTGGCGCTGGCTGGAGCAGGCGATTCGCGCCGAGGAAGGTCTGGCCCGCGGCAATACCTCTGACGAGAGCTTCTACCGGGGCAAGCTGCAGGCGGCGCGCTACTTCCTGACCTGGGAAGTGCCTGCCTGCCACCATGAGCTGAACCTGCTGGATGCGCGTGATCAAACGTGCATGGCAATGCAGGACGGGTGGTTCTAAATCCGCTTCTGCGCGAGTTCCGGCTGACACCGATCAGCCGGAACCCTTTTTACCGGTCCGCGGGCCGCTCCCCATGTTCATCTTCGTTCCGTCGATGACGTAAGCACTTCCTCAGCCACTCCTGAACCAACCCCTGACCCGCATTGTCCGAGGCGTCGTTCCTTGGTGCTGCTTTCATTGGCACGCACTCGGGACTAAGCTTCCCTTTGTTCATCGCGGATTATCATTATCATGCCACGCCTCCACCTGTTGCCATTGATTCTGCTCGCGTGCCTGTTCTGGGCCCTGCCCCTGGCCCATGCGCAGGACAGCGAGGACGGTGCCAATCCCGTCGAACGCCTGCAGCAGGCTATCGCTGCCCTACCCGACAGCGGCAAGTCCGCCGCCGAGCAGCAGCAGTTGCAGGAAGCCTGGCAGCAGACACTGACCTCACTGCAACGAACCGAGTCACTGCGCGAGCAACAGACCGAGCTGCAGGCGACTCTGGACGACGCGCCGGAAGAGCTGCGCCGGCTGAATCAACAGACCGAAGCCCTGGGTCCGGTCGATGAAGAGCGCCTGCGCCAGCGGTTTGCCGCCGGCACGCTGCAGACCCTGGATGCCACCCTGGGCGATCAGGTCGCCCGGATGTATGACTGGCAGAACGAGCTGACGGCCGTCAACAGTGAACTGATCGCCGCCGAAACCCGCCCGGAAAAAACCCAGAGCCGGATTTCCGCCAACCAGGCGCGGACCAATGAGCTCAACGAGCAATTGCGCCAACTGCAACGCCAGCCGCAGAACCAGCTCAACCAGGCCCGAATCGAGGCGGCGGAGGCCGAACTGGTCAGCCTGGAACAATCCAGCGCGCTGCTGCGCCAGCAGTTGTCGGCGAACAATACGCTGCTGGAACTGGCCAACGGCAAGCGCCGCCACCTGCTCGCCGAACTCGGCAACATCGATAAGGAAATCAATGTCCTGCAGGACGTGATTGACGAGAAGCGCCGCAGCTTGTCGGAACAGGTGATCAGCGATACAACCGCCGAATCACAGCAGATCAGCAACCACCAGTTGCTGCACGAGCAGAGCCTGATCAATCAGCGGATCAGCGAGGAGCTGCTCGCATCATCGAATCGAATCAGTACCCTGTCGCGCCGCAATATCCAGACGACCCAGCAGATCGATCAGCTCACCCAGCAGGAAAGCGCTCTGGACCAGCAGATCAGCGTACTGGAGGGCAGCGTGCTCCTGTCGCGTATCCTGCATCAGGAAAAGCAGGCGCTGCCGGCGGTGCAGATCGACCGCACCCTCGCCGACTCGGTAGCGGACATGCGCCTGCGCCAGTTCGAGATCAACCAGCTGCGCGAACAGTTGCGCAATCAGGACGCCTATCTCACCCGGCTGCTGAATCAATTGCCTGAGGCCCAGCGGGACGAGTTGCGCGACGACCTGCTGCAGCTGATCCGCAGCCGGGGAACCCTGGTCGAACAACTCAGCGTCCATATCAATACCCTGCTGGGTGAAGCCATCGCCCTGCAGATCAGCGAAAACCAGCTGCAGCAACTCAGCACCAAGCTGCGCCAAACCATCGATGATCAGTTGTTCTGGGTGGCCAGCAATCCGCCGATCAACCGCGAGTGGCTGCTCAACCTGCCACAACAGATATTGTCCCAGTTGCAGAGTCTGCAGCCGCTGGCCCAGATAAAGCTGCTGCTGTTGACGCTCTGGGATCACCCCGGCTGGCTCGCCCTGCTACTGGCCGTGGCCAGCATTCCGTTGCTCTTGCGCAAGCGCCTGGTCAACCGCCTGAACCAGCTTCACGGAGAAGTCGGCCACTACCGGCTCGACAATCAACGTACCACGCCCCTCGCGCTGCTGCTGACGGCGGTCTCGGTATTGCCGCTGCCTATCCTGCTGGGCGGCGCCGGCTTCGGCCTGGTGTTCGGTGATACCCCCGCCATGCCCAGGCTGGGGCGGGCGTTGTTGCAGCTCTCGGTTAGCTGGTTCGCGCTGCACCTGATGTATCGCCTGTTCGATCCACAGGGCATTACCATCCGCCATTTCCGCTGGTCCGCCATCAAGGTCGCGCGCCTGCGCAAGCTGACCCGCCACCTGGCCTGGGTACTATTGCCGATGGTGCTGATCATCAGCCTGGGGTCCACCACTCCGGAGCACCTGGACAAGGATGTGGTGGGCCGAGTGGTGATGATCGTCACCCTGTCGCTGTTCAGCCTGCTGGTCGGGCGCCTGATGCGCCGGAGCGAGCCGCTGAACAATTCGCGGATCTTCCATTTCGGTGCCTCGCTGATCCTCATCCTGCTGCCGCTGGTGCTGGCCGGGATGACCATCTGGGGTTATCACTTCACCGCCATCCGCCTGGCGGACCGGATGATCGATACCCTGTACCTGATCGCCGCCTGGATATTGCTGCAGGGCATTGTGGTGCGCAATCTGGGTGTGGCTGGGCGTCACCTCGCCTACCAGCGGGCCATCAGCAAACGCCAGGCCGAGGAACAGGCCAATGGCGCCGAGCATGAAACACCAGTGGAAATACCTGAACTCAAGCTGGAGCAGATCAACCAGCAGTCGTTGCGTCTGGCCCGCCTGGGCCTGCTGGTGCTGTTCGGCGTACTGGTGTATCTGGTCTGGTCTGACTTGCTCAGCGCAGCTTCCTATCTGGAGTCCATCACCCTCTGGGAATACAACAGCGGCACCGCGGACAATCCACTCATGGCGCCACTCAGCGCCGGCGACCTGCTGGGCGCGATCATTATCGTCATTCTGACCGTCATGCTGGCCCGCAACCTGCCCGGACTGCTGGAGATACTGGTGCTATCGCGCATGGAACTGCGCCAGGGCAGCAGCTACGCCATTACCACGCTGCTGAGCTATATCATCGTCAGCGTCGGCATCATCGGCTGCCTGGCCACCCTGGGCGTCAGCTGGAACAAGCTACAGTGGCTGGTGGCGGCGCTCGGGGTGGGGCTGGGTTTCGGCCTGCAGGAGATCTTCGCCAACTTCGTCTCGGGGCTGATCATCCTGTTCGAGCGGCCGGTGCGCATCGGCGATGTGGTAACCATCGGCAACCTGTCGGGCACGGTCAACCGCATCCGCATCCGCGCCACCACCATCATCGATTTCGATCGCAAGGAGATCATTGTCCCCAACAAGACCTTCGTTACCGAGCATCTGATCAACTGGTCACTGTCCGATACCATCACCATGGTCACGGTGAAGATTGCCGTCGCCTATGGCTCGGATGTCACCCTGGTGCGCCGCCTGCTGTTGCAGATTGCCGAAGACAACCCCCGGGTTCTGGACGAGCCGGAGCCGATGGTGCTGTTCCTCGGCTTCAATGACAACCGCCTGGATCACGAGCTGCGCATGCACGTGCGACAGTTGATCGACCGCAACCTGACCATCGATGAAACCAACCGCGAAATCGACCGCCTGTTTGCCGAGAACGACATCGAGATTGCCACCCGGCAGGTGGATGTCAACCTGCGCACCAATGAAGGTCTGGAGCGGCTGATCAGCATCGACAAGGGATGAGCCGCCGCTTGCGCGCCAATCGGGGAAGAACGCACAATAGCGTTTTCCCCGCCCACCGAGCATGACCGATGCCAAAAGCCGCCGAACTGAAGAAAGGCCAGATCGTCCAGATCAATAATCAGCCGTATATCGTGTCCCAGATCGACGTGAAGAGCCCCTCTTCGCGCAGCGGCACGACCCTGTACAAGGTGCGTTTCAACCATGCGCAGACCAAACAGAAGCTGGAACAGAGCCTGACCGGCGATGACTTCCTCGCGCCCATCGACTTCCAGAAGCGCGCGGTGCAGTTTCTCTACCAGGATATGGACGGCTACACCTTCATGGATAACGAGGACTTTACCCAGTTCACCCTGAACGCCGATGCCCTTGAGGAACAGATTCCTTATCTGCATGATGGCATTCCGGGCCTCTACGGTCTGGTAGTGGAAGGCAATCTGGTGGGTGTGGAGCTGCCGGCAGTAGTGGAAATGGCCATCGAGGAAACGCCCCCGGCGATCAAGGGCTCCTCCGCCAGCGCCCGTACCAAGACCGCCCGTTTCGCCAGCGGCCTGGAAATCCAGATTCCTGAATACCTGGAAACCGGCGAAGTGGTCCGCATCAATACCGAAAGCGGCAAGTTCATGTCGCGCGCCTGATAAACCTGAGGAACATCATGTCCAACCAAGCCCTGATCATCGAATCTCCCCAGCCGGCCGATGCCTGCGTTATCTGGCTGCACGGCCTGGGCGCGGATCGGTACGATTTCGTGCCGGTGGTCAAGGCGCTGGAATTGCCGACCGATCACCGGGTGCGCTTCATCTTTCCCCAGGCACCGACCCGCCCGGTGACCATCAACGGTGGCTATCCCATGCCGTGCTGGTTCGACATTCTCGCGGTGACACCCCAGCGGGTGATGAACATGGCGCAGCTGGCTGAATCCGTGGCCATGGTGCGCGGGCTGATCGATGAACAGATCACTGCCGGCATCGCTGCCGAGCGTATCATTCTGGCCGGCTTTTCCCAGGGCGGCGCGGTGATCATGCATACCGCGCTGGAAAGTGGGCTGCCGCTGGGTGGCATCATGGCGCTGTCGACCTATGGCCCCACCCTCCAACAGTTGCTGGCCGACCATCAGGGTCCGAAGCTGAATGCATTCTTTGCCCATGGCCTGTATGACGACATCCTGCAACCGGAGATGGGCCGCAACGCCCACGACCTGCTGCAGCAGGCGGGATATGCCACTCAATGGCACAGCTATCCCATGGCCCATGAAGTGTGCCCGCAAGAGATCAGTGATATCCGCGCCTGGCTGGTCAGCCGCCTGGGACTCTGACCGGGCGGCAATACCGCTGCGCATAGTAGTTTTTCAGAGCTTCCTTTACACTGCTCGGTGATCCCATATCACATCGAGAGACGATTGTGCTAAAGGCACTGAAAAAACTGTTCAAGCCGGGCAAGACACCGGCTCCGCACCATGAGACGCATATCGAGCCGGCGGCCGCACCGATACGCCCGGCTCCCGAACCGCCGACGCCGCCCGCCGCAGCCCAGCAGGACCAGCGCGAAGCCCGCCCCAAGCGCAGCCGCCAGAGCAAACCGCGCGCCACCCCGCCGCCAGCCAAACCCTGGACGCTTGCGGATTTCGCGGTCGAACCGGCCGAGGGCAAGACGCGCTTTCATGACTTCCCGCTGCCTGACAGCCTGATGCGTGCCATTCAGGACCAGGGTTTCAGTTATTGCACCGCGATCCAGGCCGAAGTGCTGGGCAACACCCTGCTCGGCCACGATGCCATTGGCCGTGCCCAGACCGGTACCGGCAAGACCGCGGCGTTCCTGATTTCCACCATCACCCAGCTGCTGGAAACCCCGCCACCGGATGAGCGTTTCATGGGTGAGCCGCGGGCGCTGATCATCGCCCCGACCCGCGAATTGGTCATGCAGATTGCCAGCGACGCCGAAGGGCTGACCAAGCACTGCGGCCTGAATGTCATGGGCTTTGTCGGCGGCATGGATTACGACAAACAGCTCAAGCAGCTGGAACGCAAGTACTGCGATATTCTGGTGGCCACCCCCGGCCGGTTGCTGGACTTCTGCAACCGCGGTGAAGTGCATCTGGATCTGGTCGAGGTGCTGGTACTCGATGAAGCCGACCGCATGCTGGATATGGGCTTCATTCCCCAGGTGCGGCAGATCATCCGCCAGACTCCGCGCAAGGGCGACCGCCAGACCCTGCTGTTCTCCGCCACCTTCAGCGATGACGTCATGAACCTGGCGCAGCAATGGACGGTCGACCCGGCCATCGTCGAAATCGAGCCGGAACGGCCCGCTTCGGAGAACATCACGCAGAAGGTCTATGCCGTGAGCGGCAGTGACAAGTACAAGCTGCTGTTCAACCTAGTTACCCAGCTCGAACTGGAACGGGTCATGGTCTTCGCCAACCGCAAGGATGAAGTGCGCCGCATCCAGGAGCGCCTGGTCCGCGATGGCGTGAATGCCGCCCAGCTCTCCGGCGATGTGCCACAGAACAAGCGGGTACGCACCCTGGAGAACTTCCGCGAGGGCAAGCTGCGGGTACTGGTCGCTACCGATGTGGCCGGCCGTGGCATCCATATCGATGGCATCAGCCATGTGATCAACTACACCCTGCCGGACGATCCGGAAGACTACGTACACCGCATCGGTCGTACCGGTCGCGCCGGCGCCAAGGGCACGTCCATCAGCTTCGCCGGTGAAGATGACGCCTTCCAGCTGCCGCCGATCGAGGAGTTGCTGGGCGGCAAGCTCGATTGCATCCCACCGGAGGAGATCTACCTCAAGCCCGTGCCCAAGCTTCAGCGCACCGCGGAGGAGAAAGCCGCCAGCGATGCCAACGAAGCCGAACAGGCCGCTGCGGCGGCAGCCAACCGCAAGCGTTCGAGCAACCGCCGGGATGGCCGACGGGACCGTCGTTGACGCGCAATGCAAGAGCCGGGGCGAGCCATCGCCCCGCCCCGCTAGTCAAAAACTGTCATTTTTCTACGCCATGACGCTTGTTGCTGTCACATGATTTGCGCTATACCTCAATTAACCGACCGATGCTTGGCAGTGATCCATTGATACCGTCAGGTAATGCGAGTCGGCCTTGCGGACTGCCAGGTGCAGACCGGCGCCTGATCCAGTCTCGTGACTGCGACCATTGCGAGGTAATAGCCCATGGAAGCGTGCGGAGCGACCCGACACACCTTCTACGTACTTGATACCAACGTTCTCATCCACGACCCCAACGCACTGCTCAATTTCGAAGAACACCACGTCATCATCCCGATGATCGTCCTTGAAGAACTCGATAAGCTCAAATCCGGCAAGACCAGCACCGCAGCGGACTGCCGCCAGGCAATCCGACTGATCGACCAGACCCTGGCCGATGCACCACCTGAACTGGTCGAATCAGGCGTTCCCATCCAGCGCGGCAAACTGAAACCCAACGGCACTCTCGCCATTCTGATGGACAAGGCACCTCTCCCCGCTCACTGCCTGCCCAACGATCTCAACGACAACAAGATCATCAACCAGCTTTGCCAGTTACAGATACGCCATCCGGACAACCGCATTGCGTTGGTATCGAAAGACATCAACATGCGCCTCAAGGCCCGAGCCTGCGGCATCGACGCTGAGGATTACCATACCGATCAGTTACTGGATGACATCAGCCTGCTGGCCCGCGGTTACCACCAGATCGAGGGCTCGTTCTGGGATCGCGCCAGCAAAGTGGAAACTAGCCAGCTTACCGGCCAGACATTGCATGATGTTCAACTCACCGACAACCTGCCGGCCCTGCATATCAATGATTTCATCATCGATGAGCAGGGCTTCGTCGGTCAGGTCAAGGCAGTCGATGGGCGGGATCTGCGGCTGCTGGACATGCATCGCGAGCCGCTGATGCATCAGGAAGCCTGGGGGCTGCGGCCACGTGATCTGTTCCAGGCACTGGCCATGCACGCGCTGCTGGACCCGGATATTCATCTGGTCAACCTCACCGGCGCTGCCGGCTCGGGCAAGACTATCCTGGCGCTGGCCGCGGCCATCGAGCAGACCATGGTCAGCAAGACCTACCGGCGCATCATTGCCACCCGCAGCACCCAGGGGCTGGACGAGGATATCGGTTTTCTGCCGGGCACCGAGAAGGAGAAGATGGAGCCATGGCTGGGGGCGATCACCGACAACCTCGAAGCGCTGCATATGGATGATGAGTGCACCCATGGCAGCGTGGAATACATCCTCGACCGGGTACCCTTGCAGTTCAAGTCGCTGAACTACATCCGCGGGCGCAGCTTCCAGCAGAGCTTTATCCTGATCGACGAGAGCCAGAACCTCACCCCTCACCAGATCAAGACCATCATTACCCGCGCCGGTGCCGGCTCCAAGGTGGTCTGTCTGGGCAACCTGGCACAGATCGATACGCCCTATCTGAACGCCACCAGCTCGGGGCTGACCTATCTGACCGAGTGCTTCAAAGACTTCCCCCATGGCGTGCATATCCACCTGCAGGGCGTACCACGCTCCGTGCTGGCGGAATACGCCGAAACCCACCTGTGACCCAATCGGGCCGGGCACCCCTGCCCGGCCCGTTCCATTGACTGGCTTTATCGGCACCATAAGCAGCCTTCGCGTCTCGCTTGCGGCATAATGACGGGCATTGCATTTCAAGGAGCCCTAGCCATGCTGATGGTGATTTCCCCTGCCAAGACCCTGGATTACGAGACAGCCCCGGCCACCGAGCGCCATTCCCTGCCACGCTATCTGGAGCACAGCCGGGAGCTGATCGACGTGCTCCGGGACAAGTCCCCCCAGGACATCGCCAAGCTGATGTCCCTGTCCGACAAGCTGGCCGCGCTGAATGTCGCCCGCTTCGGCAGCTACAGTGATGATTTCACGACCGAGAACAGCAAGCAGGCGCTGCTGGCATTCAAAGGCGACGTCTACACCGGCATGCAGGCTGAGGATTTCAGCGAAGCCGACCTCGACTTTGCCCAACAGCATCTGCGCATGCTGTCGGGCCTGTACGGCATTTTGCGGCCGCTGGACCTGATGCAGCCCTACCGGCTGGAAATGGGCACCAAGCTGGTCAACCCACGCGGCAAGGATCTGTATGCGTTCTGGGGCAATCACATCACCGACTGGTTGAATCAGGACCTGCGGGAACAGGGCGATGACGTGCTGCTCAATCTCGCCTCCCAGGAATACTTCGGCGCGGTCAAACCCAAGGCACTCAAGGGTCGGCTGATCGAGACCGTGTTCAAGGATCAGAAGAACGGCCAATACAAGATCATCAGCTTCTACGCCAAGAAAGCCCGCGGCCTGATGGCGCGCTATGTCATCAAGGAGCGCCTCAGCGATCCGGAAGGCCTGAAGGATTTCAATCTCGAGGGTTACTACTTCGACAAGGCCAGCTCCAGCCCCGACAAGCTGGTGTTCCTGCGCGACGAACAGCAATGAGGCGCGGGCAGCGGCGCTGCCCGACTCAGTTCAGCCTGTCGCGGAAAGCCAGGTAGCCGGCCAATACCTGCTCCGGCGCTTCGACCTGTGGGTAATGCCCGATACCCTCCAGCAGCATGGTGTCGGGCTGCGGAATCAACTCCCGGTACCGCGCCACCATATGGGCACCGGAGATTGGATCAGCCGCGCCGTCGATCACCCGCAGCGGCACTGAGGTGCGCTGCATGGCACCGACCCAGCGCTCGCGGTGCACCCGCCGTTCAGCCATATAGCCAATCAGCCGGTGCATCACCGCCGGGCCATTATTGGCTTCGATCATGGCCCAGAAAGCATCGAGCTCCTGCTCGTCCGGCTGGGTATCGGCACCGAACACCTTGCCGAAATTCGCCGCCAGCCGCTCCCGACTGAACCGCCGACCGATCAGAAAGCCAATGGGGCTCATCAGCAATTTCTGCAGCAGCACCGGCCGATGGGTTTCTGGAAACAGCCCACCATTGAGAAAGCACAGGCTGCCCATTTGCCGCTCACCCTCCAGCAGATCCCGGGCCAGCAGCTCCTGGGCCACGCTGTCGCCGTAGTCATGGGCCAGGATGTGATAGTGCGACTCGCCCAGGGTCTGCAGCAGGTGCTGCTGGATATCAGCCTGTTCCAACAAACTGTAGGCATGCCCACGCGGCTTGGCGGAAAAGCCGAAACCCAGCATATCGCAGGCAATCACCCGGTAGCGCTCAGCGAGTGGCTGCCACAGGTAATGCCAATCCCAGGAACCCGAGGGGAAGCCGTGGATCAGCAGCAGCGGTTCGCCCTGCCCGGCCTCCCAATACCGCAGTTGATAACCACGGAACTCGAATTCCCGCGCCTGGGCCCGCCAATCCGCCAGCGCGATACCCGCGAGCTGGTCCATATCAGACATCAAACCCCGGATTGACCCGCTGCAGCTTGCGCAGCAGGGCTGGCCAGGCAATGCCGCTGCCGGCGCCACGGGTCACTTTGCGCATGCTTTCCTTGGCCCCATCCAGAATGGCCTGCGGGATGGTCAGCAGCTCGCTGCCACCGGCCTGCGCAGCCACCTGAATCTCGCAGCAGCGCTGCAGGGTATACATGGTCAGGAAAGCATCGGATATCGTCTTGCCGCAGGTCAGCAAGCCGTGGTTGCGCAGCACCAGGTTGTTGGCATTGCCCAGATGCGCTTGCAGCCGCACCTTTTCCTCTTCATTCAGCGCCACGCCTTCATAATCGTGGTAGGCCAGGCTGCACAACACGAACAGCGCCTGCTGGGAGATCGGCAGAATGCCATCCTTCTGGCAGGACACACCGACCCCAGCCGGAGTATGGGTGTGCAGCACGCAGCCGGCGTCATGGCGTACTTCATGCACCGCGCTGTGGATGGTGAAACCCGCTGGATTGATTTCATAGGGCGAGTCCATGAGCTTGTTGCCCTGCAGGTCGATCTTGACCAGGTTGGAGGCGGTCATTTCCTCGAACATCAGTCCGTAGGGGTTGATCAGGAAATGCTCGGTACCGGGAATCTTGGCCGACACGTGGGTGAAGACCACATCATCCCAGCCATGCATGGCGATCAGGCGGTAGCAGGCGGCCAGATTCACACGGGTTTGCCATTCCTCGGCGCTTACCAGAGCCTGGATATCGGTTGCGGGCAGGGGCTGCATTGCATTCATAGGGATGATCCTCTTGTATGTTGGGATTTGCCGGGGCAGGACTTTTCAGCCAATTGCGGCATACTGCGCATATCCATCGGCCAGGCATCTTCAGGAGAGTCTAGAACGTGACAGCAGATAGCACTGTCAACCAGCTTACAGTGTCACCGGGTGATGGCGACCGGCATGCGGCGCTGTTGCAGCGCAACCGCTGGTTCCGCGACCTGCCGGCGGAATGCATCAGCGAGATGGTATCGATGGCCCGGCTGCGCCGGCTGGAGGATGGCCAGCGGTTGCACGCCCGCGGTGACCTGCCGGATGGCTTGTATGGCATCAGCACCGGCGCCATGCGCATCAGCAATACCGGCGCCGATGGACGCGAAGCCCTGCTGACGGTGCTGAGCCCCGGTAACTGGTTCGGTGAGATTTCCCTGTTCGATGGATTGCCGCGCACCCACGATGCCCATGCCATGGGCGTCACCGAACTCCTGCTGATCCCCCGCACGGGTTTTCAACAATTGCTCGAACGCCGCCCCGAGCTGTATCCGCATTTCATGCGGCTGTTGTGCCGACGGCTGCGCCAATCCTTCAACATGATGGAAGACAGCGCCTTGCTGCCACTGCCCGCCCGCCTGGCCAAGCGGCTGCTGATGCATGCGCAGTATTATGGCGACGTGGCGCAAGAGAACGAGCGGCTGTCGATCCAGCTGTCCCAGGAAGTACTTGGACTGATGCTCAACAGCTCGCGACAGAGCATCAATAAGCTATTGAAGAGGCTCGAACAAGCGGGCTGGATTCGCATCCATTACAGCCAGATCACCATTCTCGATGAAGAGGCACTGACCCGCCTGGCTACCGGCACCGACAATCTGCTCTGAAACAGGTCAGGCGCTTTTCAACACACCGATCAGCTCATCCAGCCACGGCTCGGCGTCTACTTCCGGCGTGACCGTCTCGCTGGCATCGAGCTGCAGCATGGGCAACGCCTCCCGCGCCTGCAACTCCAACAGCAGCTCACGCATCAGTTCACCGCCCTGGCAATAGGTATCGCCATAGGAGGAATCACCCAGGCCAATGACGCCGAAGGGAATATCGGTGAGCAAAGGAAAGCGTGTCTGCATTTCGCTGTAGAAAGGCATGATGGTTTCCGGCAACTCACCCATGCCAGTGGTCGAACAGCACACCAGAATGGCATCCGCACCAGCATCGAGCAGCGCATCGACCGAGGCCGGCTTGATACGGCTGACCTGCAGCCCTGCCGCCGCGCAACGCTCGGCTGCCTCATCCGCGAGAAAATCGGCCGTGCCGAACACTGAACCACTGAGTATTGCCAAACGCATCTTCGTCCCCTTGGAAGAATAACCGGGCGCATAGTATGCCCGAATCGGTATCCGGCTGCCGGACCCAGCGGGGCGAACATGCTAAGATGCGGCATTCGATCGACCACCAGACCCCCGGCACCATGAACGATCAGCAGACCATTCTGATTACCGGAGCAGCTCAGCGCGTAGGCCTGCATTGTGCCCAGCGTCTTGCGGCTGAGGGTTTCCGGGTGATCATCACCTGCCGCCGGCCACGGCCGCAGTGGCAGGATGAGCCGTTGGAGAATATCGAGGTACTGTTGGCCGACTTTTCCACCGAGGTCGGCATCCAGCAGTTGATCGATACCCTGACCCGGCGAAATATCCGCCTGCGTGCCCTGATCCACAATGCGTCGGAATGGCGAAATGACGATCACGCCGCCGAGGCATTCCAGCAGATGTTCATGGTACATATGCAGGCGCCTTACCTCTTGAATCTGGCCTGCGCCGAGCTATTCGATCCCGAGGTCACCGGCGACATCATCCATATCAGTGATCATGTAGCCCAACGCGGTAGTGCCAACCACATCGCTTACAGCGCCACCAAGGCCGGTCTGGAAAGCCTCAGCCGTTCCTTTGCCGCCCGCTTCGCGCCACGGATCAAGGTCAATACCATCGCTCCGGCGTTGATCATGTTCAATGAGGGTGACTCCGAAGAGTACCGCGAGAAGGCGCTGGCCAAGTCTGCGCTGGGCATCGAGCCCGGCCCGGAGGTGGTCTATCAGGCCGTCCGCTATCTGCTGGACAATCCCTACGTAACCGGTACCTGCCTCGACCTGAATGGCGGCAGAAGCCTGAAGTGAATCCACAAGAGAATTCCGATGAGCCTTGAAAAACTGACCAGCAACTATCACGACATCCTCAGCAACCTGGGCGAAGATCCCGAGCGCGAAGGCCTCAAGGGCACCCCGCTGCGGGCGGCCAAGGCCATGCAGTTTCTCTGCCGCGGCTACGACCAGTCACTGGAAGAGATCGTCAATGGCGCCCTGTTCGAGTCCTCCAGCGACGAGATGGTTATCGTCAAGAACATCGAACTGTATTCCCTGTGCGAACACCACATGCTGCCCTTCATCGGCAAGGCCCACGTCGCCTACATGCCCAACGGCAAGGTGGTGGGGTTGTCCAAGGTCGCGCGCATCGTCGACATGTTCGCCCGCCGCCTGCAGATCCAGGAAAGCCTCACCCGCCAGGTGGCCGAGGCCGTGCAATCGGTGACCGATGCCAAAGGCGTAGCGGTGGTCATCGAAGCGCGCCATATGTGCATGATGATGCGCGGCGTCGAAAAACAGAATTCCTCCATGCTCACCTCGGTCATGCTCGGCAGCTTCCGCGAGTCGGTCAATACCCGCCAGGAATTCCTGCAACTGATCGGTCGGAGCAACTGATATGGAGCGTCTGGAGCCCGGCATGGCGCGCATCCGGATCAAGAACCTGCGCCTGCGGACCTTCATCGGTATCAAGGAAGAGGAAATCAACAACCGGCAGGATGTACTGATCAATGCCCGCATCCTCTACCCGGCCGACAGCGCAGTGGCCGAGAACGAGATCGATCACGCCCTGAACTACCGCACCATCACCAAGGCGCTGATCAGCCACGTGGAAAACAACCGCTTTGCCCTGCTGGAACGGCTGACCCAGGAGCTGCTGGATATCATCATGCAGCATGCACAGGTGCGCTATGCCGAGGTTGAAGTGGATAAACCCCACGCCCTGCGGTTTGCCGAGTCCGTGTCCATCACTCTGAGCGCCGAACGCCCATGACCGCCGAGCAACTCAAGACCCGCCTGGGGTCCCCCGCACATTGCTTTGCCGATACGCTCGCGTTCATCGAGCAGCACTATCACTATCAACCCAGCGCGTTCAGCAACGGGCCAGTACGCAATAGCGCGGAGCAGAACCAGGGCTCCTGCAAGGTTATCGCCATGGCGCTGGATCAAGGGCTGAATGATGAGCAGGCCCTGCAGTGCTTCGCTGAGCATTACCAGGCCGTGCTGGCCAGCCCGGACGGTACCGAGCACGCCAATATCCGCGCCCTGATGCAACATGGCCTGGCCGGCATCGCCTTTGAACACCCGCCGCTGACCCGGCGCTGAACGATTTCGGCAAACTGACACAGACGGAGCCCGCATGGCGGTCAAGCAACTGTTACCCACCGGGGATTTCCCCGCTCCCGGCCTGTTCCGCCGCCTGGCCAGCGCTTTCTATGACCTGATGCTGATGCTGGCATTGCTCATGGTGCTGATCCTGGCCTACCAGCAGGGCATTCTGCGCATGGTTTATGGCAGCGAAGCACTGCAGGCGATGTCCGACGCTGGCACCCTGGACCGCGATCCGCTGCTGACCGCCCTGATGATCCTCGCCATCTACGGCTTCTTCGGCCTGTTCTGGACCCTGCGCGGCCAGACGCTGGGCGCGCAAGCCTGGCGGGTTCGCGTGCAGCAGCCCGACGGCCGTTCTATCACCTGGCGGCAATCAATCATCCGGGTCACCGTCGGACTACTCTCCTGGCTTTGCGGCGGTCTGGGCATCTGGTGGGCATTGTGGGACAAGCAATCGCGCACCTGGCATGACATCGCCTCCGGTACCCAAACGGTGGTGTTGCCGAAGAAATAAGGGCTATCCCAGGATTCACGGAGTATCAGGCGCCATTGATACCCCGTTTCCCAAGTACGGGTTACCCGCCCTTGTACTGCGTCTCGTAACCACTGCCACAGAAGTCACAGCTCGGATCGATGAACATGGTGCGCCGCTCGGGCTCTCCGGCCAACTGCCGGCGCAACCACTGATAATCACGGCCAGGTTGTACGACCCGTAATGATCAGTGAATAGGTTCTGGGCTTTGAACCGCGCAGCGGAAGCCTGCGAGGGCAACGGAGCCATTGGAAAGCACTGCCGGCATAGCGCGCCTTGAAAAACTGAAGCTCAGTGACCCCACCTCCAGACTACGCACTTCTTTTTTCGTGCCTTCTAGCGGTCCGGTGGGGTTCTTTACTCCATTACTTTCCCGGTAATACGTCTCCGAATACCAGTCTTCAACCCACTCCTCCTCATTGCCCGCCATGTCATAAAGGCCAAGAGGATTGGGCGGAAGGTTCGTTCCTACCGAACATACACCCGTCCAGAAAATACATCCTTCACCACCCCTTCGCGCCCCGTTGGGGGTCGCTTTTCCATCATGAGTCGGGTATATCCAATCTTTGCTACCCCGGTTTCTAGCTGCGAACTCCCACTGAGCGGAGGTAGGCAGGTCGAAGGCAATACCCGTTTTATCCCTAAGCCATAGACAATAGTCCTTGGCCTCTTGCCATGTCACTCGTGCCGGCTTCCGTAAATCATGATCATGCTCCAGATTTTGCAGATAAGCCTCTCTCGGGTATTCCTCTCCCCCGCCTCGGATTACGATCGGCTTATCATGTATCAAGCTATAAGTGTCATAATCTTTCCAAGTGGTTTCATACGCAGATAGAGAGAAGCCAGACAACTCCACTGTATGAGCCTCATCTATCTCGGCGGTTGGTGGAAAATACGGTAACCACTGACCGTTTTGCACAGCACCGAAATCTCCCATAACAAAGTCCCCCCCCTTAATATACACTTGGTCGCGCTCTGCTCTTGAGAGCAGTTCTACTAGATTAGATTCGAGCTCGACCTGCTCAGCCCCACTGCTGCAAGCACTTAATAGGGCGATATTAGGGAGAATCAAGATTACTCTCCATAGCTTAAGCATAATGTTGATCCGTTGTCAGTGAAATATGACGTGCTAGCCGCATGGGCCTATCTGCTAATGGCTCTTTATTTTTCAGCTCATTCTCAAACAAGCGAAATTTCACCGAATGCAGCCAAGTCATGAGATCGATCAGGCGCTCTCTATTTGCATGAAACTCCTGTTTACTACCTTCCGAATTCATCCTGGTTATCGTTTCTTCATAATCACGCCAAGAACGCGAGGTCTCCAAAATCTTAAGTATTGCTCGTTCTCTTTTGTAAAACCCCACGACTCCTACTCGCTCCAATGTCAACCAATAGTCGTAGCATAGAATATCCAACAGCACACCCTTAACCTCTGGAGGAGCATGGCCTACCCAGCTCTGGCTCCCTTTGTCCAAATCGCGCAGCACATTATCGGCAGTTTGAAACGCCAACCGCTCCCGCAGCATCGCTGTTTGATGCTGCTGCAATATACGCGAAACCTCTCGTACCACATCGATCGCTACATCCGTCCCTAGCTTCATAGCCTCACGGGCTATAGATGTGCCAGTTAACACACCATGCAACATGAATCTGCATAGATATTCAAACGCGCTCTCATCAATATCTTCCAGCCTTCGAAAGTCTACTTTCAACAGCCCGTTATAGACACAATGCAACATGCTCAAAAAGGCACCAGCCCCCACTTCAGCCCCAAGCTCTCCCGAAGCACCGGGGCCAACCACTACCCCTGCATGAACGTTGAAATAAAAACTCTGAGCTCGAGCACTCCATTTCAATTGCACTCTAGCCTCCGCCCCTAGTCCCAACGCAGCGCCAGCCCCCACCCCCAAGCTGCAAAGCGTCGTCCATGTAGGGCGGTCCTCCAGCATGTCCATCCATTCAATCGTGCCCTCCACTTTCCCATCCGCTCTAACCCCAGCGAAGGCACCTGCTTCGGCATTTGCGGCTTCGTTGCCGGTTCTTTGGGTGCCGCCGACGCCACGCAGTGTAGGAATACCATTCTCAGCGGTGACATGTACATTGGCGGCGAGGATGGCGCTGGCGCCGGCGAAGCCGGCAAGCTCAATACGGGCGAGAGCGCGGAATCTGCCCAGAGAGGCTGTTTGCAGTTGGTTGGTCTCGTCTCGATAACGGATCGTCCACTCGCTTTCTTCTTCGGCGGGCCAAGCTATTTCGCTATAAGCTTTGCCTTCTACAAGACTGGCACTGGCAGTAGCCTTGGCGGCAATGTGGGCGGTCAGTTGTTTGGGATCGTATCCTGCGCTCAAGCTCGCTCCCATGGCGAATCGCATGGCTTGCGCTTCCGCTCTGGAGATGATGGGCGGCATACCTTCGATCGGCGTCCACTTTGCATCATCGCTTTGCCATTCCAGGAGACACCAGTCAACGAACGCCTGATAAATAGGAGCGTTGAACTGGATTTTCAAATCTTTCTTAATTGTCTCGCCCAGCTTGCGCGGATCTACCTTGCCGGTAGTATGATCAAACCAACCTTCTTGTCGTGCCCGGTCTTGAGATTCGATGCTGTAGCTTCTGTGACGGCGCCAGCCGCTGTCCTTGCGCACATAAGCATAATGCCTATTCCCTGCCAGACGGCGGATTTCGGTCAGCTGAAAGGGCTGCGCCGGGTTGCTTTCGTCAATCAAACGCTCGCGCATCAGTCGCTCCATAAACGCCGCTTTATGCGCCACGATGTCTTGCTCTGCGCCGTCCAGGCCGGCATAGAACTGACGAATCATCTGTTCCAAAAACGCCTCTTCCCGTTCGATCTGCTGCTGTTCCTGCTCAGTAATAGGGATGAAAACCCCTTCCTCTGCCTGGTGGATCAGATCTATATATTCGTCAGAACAGTCGCTGCAGTCCGCTACCTGACCCACAGTACGCGTCTCTCGACTTGGCTGGCCGGCAGGTAATTGAATCTGTTGTCCCGGATAGATCGTATTGGCATCCTGAACATCTGGGTTAAGGCGCATCAATGTGGCGACGGTTGTGCCGTTTGCCCGGGCAATGAGGCTGAGGTTATCACCTGATTTCACGGTGTAGGACATATCATGCCTCCCTGGCGAGTCCAAAAAGCTGTTCTTCTACCTGTCGCAATCTCGCGGCGCCCGCCTGGGTTCGATCCGTCAAAGAACTGATGATCGATGCGGAACTTATCTGATCGGGAAAAGCCCACGCCAGCTCCAGATAATGGATACAAAGATGTTCCCGATCAAACCCGTACTCATTTGCCCGCATGATCAATTGAGAAAGCCACTCACGCCGTTGCAGCCCTTCCTGCTCATCAATACTGGCGCCACCAAAGTGATCAGCCATGCGTTCGAGAAACTGCTCTCGCTGCTCCTGCTCCCACTGTTCGAGCTGCGCGGAACGGATAGTAAACCAACCTTCTTCTGATGCACTTCGACAGTCGCCGGCGCAGTCAGGAGCAAGTTCAAACCATTCATTTTCTCTGAAGACCACCCAGGCACTGACCGGGCCGGCAAATGCGCTGACTTCCGTAGCCGTGAATGAACTCAACAAACGCAGCAACCACTCAGGCGAGTAATAGCGCAAATAGGCCAATTGACCTGAGGGCAGGCGTGCGCTG
This sequence comes from Pseudomonas sp. G11-1, assembly GCF_024031555.1. Classification (NCBI taxonomy): domain Bacteria; kingdom Pseudomonadati; phylum Pseudomonadota; class Gammaproteobacteria; order Pseudomonadales; family Pseudomonadaceae; genus Pseudomonas; species Pseudomonas sp. G11-1. The sequence goes on from NZ_QEYQ01000004.1 coordinate 194,662, forward strand.
ATAAGGCTACGGAGGTGATCTATCAATTGAGCCATCGGCAGCTCTGATCGAATCACGATGCCCGACGTATTCCATCGGTGCTCTTCTGTCCACAGTTGTGAGTCGATCGAAGGTTTGACGAGACAGGGGCTCACTCCCAACGCCGAGGCATGTCGTGTACCGCGATAAAGCTGCTCCAGCTGCGGATTGCTATCGTGCTCATAAACCAGTCGGGGAGCATTGAGCAGAGCACCGTCCAGTAGCAAATAAAGGCCATCATCAGCCGCAGGTAGCTCGCCATAACGCACGCAACGAAGGTGGCTCAGTTGCTCAGGCATGGGCACGCCTCCAGCGAACAGTTGCCGTCAGGCTGACGGTGGCATTGGCTGCTCAGCAGCAAGTTGTCTTTCGCAGCCGCTACTAACCGCTCCGGACTATTTGCCAATGGCCATTGAGTGATCTGACCTGCGGTGTCTGAATCCGCGGCACCCGCGATTGTCGGAAGCAACGCCGAAACGCCGCTGCCATTTGCCGGACTGCCACCCGAGTTCATCCGCACCTGTGGCCCGACCAAAGTGACTCCGCTGGGATCGATCTTGATGAAACTGCCGCCGGCTTTAAGGGTGATTTCCATGCCGGCTTCGATAACCATTTTCTGGCCGGCCTTGAGGTGTATTTCGCGACCGGCGGCCAGCAGATGTGCAGTGCCGAGTTTGACGTGCTGGTTGTTGGCGACGGTCAGGTGGTCGTCGGCCATGATCTCGGTTTTGCGGTCGGCATGGGTGGTGCGGTGTTCTTCGGCCAGCAGTTCGGTGTAGCTGTTGGCTTCGACTCGGTCATGGCGTTCGTTGCCGACGCGGATATGTTGGTCGTGCTGGATGTTTTGGTCCCAGTCGCGCTGGGCGTGGATGAAGATCTGTTCTTCACCGGCCTTGTCTTCGATACGCAGTTCGTTGAAGCCGTCGCCACCGGGGCTGCTGAGGGTTTTGAAGACGCTGCGGGTCTTGTGCTCCGGCAGGCTGTACGGGACCTGGTGGGTCTTGTGATACAGGCAGCCAGTGATCAGCGGTTGGTCCGGGTCACCTTCGAGGAAGGTGACCAGCACTTCCATGCCGACACGCGGGATGGCGATGCCGCCGTAGCGGTCGCCGGCCCAGTTGCTGGCGACGCGGAGCCAGCAACTGGTTTTGTCGTTGGCCTGACCCTGGCGGTCCCAGTGGAACTGGACTTTGACGCGGCCGTATTCGTCGCAGTGGATTTCTTCGTTTTCGGGGCCGGTGATGACGGCGGATTGGGTGCCGTTGATGGGGTTTTTCTTGTGCTGCGTTGGCGGACGAAAAATGACGTCCCAGGGGGTGGCGGTGAAGGAGTTGCGGTAGCCCTGGGTGAAGTCATCCCCGGGGTTGGCGCTGGTCACCGATTCTTCCAACACTTGGGGCTGTTTGCCTTCGTGGGTCACAGAGGTCAGCAGCCAGAGATCATTCCATTCCTGGCGCGGGTGCTCGGTCAGGGCCAGAAAGTGGCCGCTGATAAGGGTTGGCTGATCGCTGTCGCCTTGCGCCACACGGTAGTCGCTGCGGTGGGCTTCGAGGGTTCTGGTGGCGAGATGTTTGCCGCGGTCGCGGTCGGTGAAGCGGCCGGGGTAGTCGTAGTCTTCCAACGCGGGCAGCGCTTCGGTGTGGGCGGTGGCTTCCATCAGTAGGCGCGGCTTTTCAAAGTTGTAGTCGCGGCGACTGACCTGGCTGGGGCGGGTTTGCAGGCGCAGGTTGAAGCGTTTGATGACCGGCTCGTCGGCGACCATGCCGCTGCCCTGGTTGAAGCGGGTCGGGGTCAGTTTGGGGAAGACGGTCTGGTCTTCGCCGAACACCAGCTGGTGGCCTTCGGGGCTGTGCTGGAAGTGATAGTGGATGCCTTCCTCTTCGCACAGACGCTGGATGAAGTGCAGGTCGGTCTCGTCGTACTGGGTGCAGTAGATCCGCTCGGGGCCGTCTTCACGCAACTGGAAGCGGAATGAATCGGTAAAGATGCCGTGCCCCTTGAGCACCTCGGTGATGATCTGCGGCACAGTGCGGTGCTGGAAGATGCGCTGGTTGGTGGCGTGCTGCAGGTAGGCCAGCCGGGGGACCAGGGTGATGCGGTAACGGGTCAGGCGTTTGCCGGATTCGCCCTGGGCGACGCTGTGGATCAGGCCGTGCACGCCCTGGTCCGGCCCGGCGTAACTGAGAAATGCCGGCTGATGTAATAACCCTTCGATATCCAGGTCCGGCCGTTCGCTGACCAGGTCCAGTTCAAAGCAATAAGGCTGGCTGATGGCTTCGGTGCCCTGGAAGGCCAGCACCTTGAAGTCATGTTCCAGGCGCGGAATGGCGAGGCTGAAGTGCGCGGTATTGGCCGGGGCGAACATCCTGTATTCCTTCTTGGAGACTCTGGAAAACCATCGCGCGTGACCATGCCGGGTGACGCGTTGCGTTTTCCAGAAGCTCCTTGCATGTCATGGAAAAAGCCATCGACCGGAATTCCGGTCGATGGCATCGATTACTGCGCGGCTCAGGCAGAGATCGGGGTACGCCAGTCATCAGAACCGGAAGTGCCGGATACTTCGTGGGTCCAGACGATCTTGCGGTAGGTGAAATAGACGTCTTCCAGATGGGTGAAGTGCGACAGGTTCGGATCCTGGCAATTCGGCATGCGCGACTGCACATCCACGATGATGGCGTCATGCAGTTCGATGGTGAAGTAGTGCTCCTGAGTGCCGGTGGATGAGGTGCGGTACCATTCCAGGCGGCACTTGTTCAGGCGCTCGCCGGAAGTCAGCGAGTTGAAGATCAGCGGGGAGGACTTGTCGAAGACCTTGGTGATCATCAGCGGCTTGTGGACGCGCTGGCCGGTCGGCTGGCCGGATTGCGGATCGCGGGGAATGATGACCTGATGATCGAAGGCCTGAACCAGGATCTGATCTTCATGACCTTCCTGGAAGATGTTGCCGACCGAATCTTCGGTGAAGGTACCGGCGGTAATGAGGCCCTGCTTGGTGCCTTCGATGGTCATATACGCGGGTGTTGGCATGATGCTCTCCTTGCCTGGATTGAGTGGATCACAACGATCCGGGAACCAGACGTATTACAAGAGCCGTGCCAGCTAAAAATAGTTAATATAAATCAGTAGGTTACTAATAATCTGGTAAGCCCAGCCAAGCTACTGTGAACACCATCACATGAAACTGCGCAAGAAGTTGCGCAAAGCTGTGCAAGTTTTTGCGCATAGCCCTGCAGGCCTTTCAGAATGCGGCCTGCAGGATCGTCGCAACAGGATTATCAATGATCCGCTGTGCAATAAGTTGCCCAGCGGATGATCAGGCTCAGCCAGCTCGACGCATCAACCAGCCACCCATCACGACCAGTATCAGGATAGGTAGTACCACCGCGATCAATGGCGAGAAACCGAATACCAGACTGGATGGCCCCAGCAGATCCTGCAGAATACGGAAGCTGAAACCAACCAGCACTCCGGTAAAGACGCGCTGCCCCAGTGTGACCGAGCGCAGCGGGCCGAAGATGAAGGAAATGGCAACGAAGACCAGCGCCGCCGTGGTCAGTGGCTGCAGCAGCTTTTTCCAGAATGCCAACCAGTACTGGCTGTTGTTCAGGCCCTGCTCGGCAAGGTAATTCTGGTAGTGCCAGATACCGGTCAGCGGCAGTACGTCAGGATCGAGCAGAACCACCCGCAGCAGCCGTGGAGACAATCCCACATCCCAGCGCTGCTGCTCATGTTGCTCGACCCTACTGGTGCCATCAACGTCGAACAAGGTGGTGGCGACTTCTTCCAGCAACCAATGCTCATCCTGAACGCTGGCCCGCTGGGCGAAGCTGGTCTCCAGCAGTTCGCGCTGGTCATCGAAGCGATAGCGGGTGATGCCGTGCAGCACGCCGTTGGGCTGCACCGCATTGATGTGGATGAAGTCATCACCTTCACGGTGCCATAGCCCCTTGGATTTGACCGCGTCGCCGCTGCCAACCGCCAGCGCCCGCCGACTTTCCGCCAGATTTTCACTGTAGGGCGCGACATACTCGCCCAGCAGCACGCCGGCCACCATCAAGACCAGCAGCGGCTTGAGCACCGCGCCCATGATTCGGGCGATGGAGACGCCCGAGGCACGCATGACGGTCAGCTCCGAATTGCTTGCCAGCGTCCCCAGTCCAATCAGGCAGCCGACCAATGCCGCCATCGGCAACAGCTCGTAGAGACGGCGCGGGCTGGTCAGGAAGATATAGGTCAGCGCTTCGATAGCACCATAGTTGCCTTCCAGGTCTTCCAGCTCGCTGATATAGGCGAACAGCAGATCCAGGCCAACAATGATCAGCGCCACCGTCAGCACACTGAGGAAGATCGATTTGCCGATATGGCGGTCAAGCAGTCGCATGCTGGCCTCCCGCTGGGGCATTGGGTGCGGTCAGGGCACGGAAGTTGAGCAACACACCGATGCCCAGGAACAGACCATGGACCCACCACAGCCCCAGCGCTGCCGGGGTCTTGCCGGCTTCCATCCAGCCGCGGGCGCTGACCAGCAATGCCAGGTAGGCCATATACAGAATGATCGCCGGCAGCAGCTTGAGAAAGCGACCCTGCCGCGGATTGACCCGGGACAGCGGTACCGCGAAGAACGCCACAATGGGCACCAGCAGCGGAATCGCCAGACGCCATTGCAGCTCGGCGCGGTCCTTCAGGTCCGGGCTATCCAACAGCCGAGCGGATGGCATCGCCTCGCGGTCGGTTACCTCCGTGACCACCTCCGGCTTGGGCAGTAGTACGCCGTAGGTATCGTATTGGATAGTCCGGAAATCCGCCGCGCCGGGACGACCGTCATAACGGTAGCCGTTCTGCAATACCAGATAGCGACTACCATCCGCATTCATCTGCTGTCGTCCGGTTTCGGCCACCAGCACACCGACACTGGCATCCTCGCCCGAGCCAGTACTTTCAGCGATGAAGATGGTTTCCAGCTCGGTGCGGTCGTCAGACAACCCACCGGCGTAGGTGACGCGCTGACCGCTGCCCAGCGACTGGAAACGACCCGCCGCCAAGGTATCGAACTCGGTCATGGCATCCTGCTCATTGAACAATTGCTGGGTCTTGAGTACGCCGGCCGGCGCCACCCACAAACTCAACCAGGCCACCAGCAACGCCACCAGCAACGCTGGGCCCTGGGTATAGGCGAGGATCTTGCGATCACTGACGCCGGTCGCCGACAGCACGGCCATCTCGCTGTCCAGATACATGCGGCCGTAGGCCAGCAGGATGCCGAGGAACATGCCCAGCGGCAGGATCAGCACGACAAAACCTGGCAGGCGATAACCCATGATCATGAACAGCACACCGGGGTCCAATTGCCCCGCCGCCGCCTGGGCCAGGTACTTGATGAAACGCCCACTCATGATGATCAGCAGCAGCACACCGCTGACGGCCGCAAGGGTGGTCAGTACCTCACGACTGAGGTATCGGAATATGATCACATTGGTTTCCTTGATTCCGGGGGCTTTAAGGGCTCTCGGGAATAGGCCAGAATGCAGCTACAGCGTGACTGTCTGCAGTTGTTCGGCCAGCGTCGGCACGATGCCGGTCATAATGGGCTGCATTATCGGTCAATCCACACGATTTGTCTTGGGGAGCACCATGGAGTTCAACGTCAAACACGGCGCACCGGAAACCATCAAAACCGGTTGCCTGGTCGTCAGCATCAACGAAGCACGCACCCTCACCGGCACCGCGGCCCACCTCGACAGTGTCTGCGGCGGCCAGATCAGCGCTGCCGTCAAGCGTGGCGACATCACCGGCAAATCGGGGCAAACCCTGATGCTGTTCGCCCTCCCCGGCATCAGCGCCCAGCGTGTATTGCTGATCGGCAGTGGCAAGAAGCCGGCATTGAGCGATCGCGACTATCGCAAGTTGCTGCAGAAAGCCGTGGCGATTCTCAAGGATGGTGGCGCTACCGACGCGCTGCTCACCCTCAGCGAGCTGCCCGTCCAGGGCCGGGATCTGTATTCCCGGGCGCGCCTGGCGGTGGAAACCATTCGCGAAAGCCTGTACCAGTTCGATCAGTACAAGAGCAAGAAAGCCGACAAGCCACGCTTGAAGAAATGCGTGCTCTGGTCTGCCGACAAGGCCGACGCCAGCGTACTCAAACAGGCCGTCGCCCACGGACAGGCCATCAGTGACGGTACCGACCTGACCCGCACCCTGGGCAACCTGCCCGGCAATGTCTGCACCCCAACCTACCTGGCCAAGGAAGCGAAGGTGCTGGCCAAGCAGTTCAAGGGCACCGAAGTCGAAGTGCTGGAAGAGAAGGACATGCAGGCACTGGGCATGGGCTCACTGCTGTCGGTCAGCGCCGGCAGCGCCGAACCGGCCAAACTGATCCGCCTCAGCTATCAGGGAGCGGACACCAAGACCCAGCCCCATGTGCTGGTCGGCAAGGGCATCACCTTCGACACCGGCGGCATCAGCCTCAAGCCCGGCGCTGGTATGGATGAAATGAAATACGACATGTGCGGCGCGGCAACCGTACTGGGCGTGTTCAAGGCGGTTGTCAGCCTGCAATTGCCGATCAATCTGACCATACTCATCGCCGCCGCCGAAAACATGCCCAGTGGCACCGCCACCAAGCCGGGTGACATCGTTACCAGCATGTCCGGCCAGACCATCGAAATCCTCAATACCGACGCCGAAGGCCGTCTGGTGCTGTGCGATGCGCTGACCTATGCCGAGCGCTTCAAGCCCGCCAGCGTGGTCGATATCGCCACTCTCACCGGCGCCTGCATCGTTGCCTTGGGTAGCCACACGACCGGCGTCATGGGTAATAATGACGTACTGGTAGAGCAACTGCTGGATGCCGGCAAACAGGCTGACGACCGCGGCTGGCAACTGCCGCTGTTCGATGAATATCAGGAGCAGCTGGACAGCCCGTTCGCGGACATCGCCAATATCGGCGGCCCGAAAGCCGGCACTATCACCGCCGCCTGCTTCCTGTCACGCTTCACCAAGGCTTACCCCTGGGCGCACCTGGATATCGCCGGTACCGCCTGGATCAGTGGCGGCAAGGACAAGGGCGCCACTGGGCGGCCAGTGCCCTTGCTGACCCAGTATCTGTTGAATCAGGTGCAGGGCTGAGGCTACACGGCGCAATCCGGGAATATTGACCACACCGACCTGCGCAAGCCGGGCCGGTAACGCCAGACCTAGACCGTCGATAGCGAGGGATGGCTATCGCGAGCTACAGGGATGTACTTGCCGCGTGTGTATGACCGGCGCTACCGGCGCTGGCGACACCCGAACGCGAGCCGTCGATATTTCCGGAACCTAACCGCACTTCCCACAACCAACGGCACCCATGACCCGAATCGACTTCTACATCCTCAACAGCCCCAGCCCCGACGCCCGCCTGCAATATGCCTGCCGCCTGGCGCACAAGGCCTGGCAGCAGAGCCGGCATGTCTATTTGCATTGCGCGGACGAGGCCGAGGCCAGCCGGCTGGACGACTTGCTGTGGTCATTCCGGGCAGACAGCTTTCTGCCGCACGCCCTGCATGCCGACCAACCTAACGAGGCGGTGGTCTGTGGTTGGGGAGATGATCCGACACCCCACCATGATCTGCTGATCAATCTCAGCAATGACACCCCCGATTTCTTCAGCCGCTTCAACCGTCTGGCGGAAATACTGGTCGAACACGACCCAATCCTGGTTCCGGGGCGGGAACGATTTCGTTTTTACCGCAAACGGGGCTATCCTCTGAGCACACATCAGATACGGATAGCAGGATGATGTATGACGCAGCGCGAACCAACGGACCCGTCTCGCTTGCTGAAAGACCTGGAGTCCATCCGCACATTGCTGGATGAGCCTTCCTCCGGGACGGATCAGCAACCAGACCTACAGCTCGACATTCCTCTATTGCAGGACATCATCACCTCCGGCAGTGACGCGCCGCCCGTTGTCACGCCAGCGGCAGCGCCTGCTTCCCTCAAGGTAAATCCTTTCCTCCCCTACGAATCACTGGCCCGCCTCGCCGGTGAGCGAGTGCATCTTGAGCAGTTGCTGCAGCAGAGCATGCAACAGCCCTCATCCGGCGGGCTGCATACTGGCGCGCGGGAGGTACGAATGGAGGCTCGCCTGCAGGCCGAAGCGCAACTGGTCATGCAGGATGTGATCGACGAGATCTTGCCGGTGATCGAGGCGGAATTGCGCAAGCGGTTGAGCGCCAGGCTCGAGCAGCTGATTCAGGAACAGTTCGCCCAGAGGTCGGTGAACAGCTGAGCCAGACGGTTGCTGCGCGGAACAAGTGAGAGGTGTATTCATGCAAGCGGGACTCAATATAACCTGATCAACTTCCCCGCTTTCACAGCAATATCACCACCCCGCCAATAACCACGGCAAACAGCACAGACAAACCAACCAATACCTTCCAGGGAAAAGTTGCCGGGGGCGGCTCTATGGCGAGTTGCTCGTTCAGATAGTTTCTCAGCAGGCGAGTATTGCGTGTATTGGCCTTGTAGATAGCATCAAAGGCATCCCCCACCACCGGTATCAGGCCACCAACAAAGTCGATGCCGATATTACGCAGCATCTGCCGCTTCACCTTGCTACTCGCCCCCGCCCGCTGTGCTTCCAACAGCACGTAGCCAGACATTATCAAGCCAATCAGATCACCAATACCCGGCACCAGGCCAATAATGGCCTCGACTCCAATCTTGAACCGCGTGAAAGGCAGACCAATGCTGCTATCAGTGAAACGGCTGAATTTATCGAGCCGCTCGAGTATGGCGCGTTGTTCGGCTGCGGATGGCTGCTTGGGCATCATGGTTCCGGTAGCAAAAGGGTGTCAGATCAATATAGGCTCAATATTCGCAGCAAGCGTTGCCATACTGCAGTTCACGACAGATGAGCTATCGATTATGAGTGTCATGCCCGCTTCTCCCGCCCACATCGAGCAGATTTATCGGGACCATTCTCGCCGGGTCCTGGCGACGCTGATCCGCTTGCTCAACGACTTCAATCTGGCCGAGGAGTGTCTGCAGGAAGCCTTCATAGCGGCTCTACGGCAATGGCCGCAGAATGGCATTCCGGATAACCCCACCGCGTGGCTGATCAGCACCGGCCACCGGCGCGGCATCGACCAGATCCGCCGCAACCAGACAGTGCGCCGCCATGCGCATCTGGTGGAGTCTGACGACCCATCGACGGTGGAAGCTGACGAAATATCCATCGATGATGATCTGCTGCGATTGCTATTCACCTGCTGCCATCCAGCGCTGGCCATGGAAGCGCGGGTGGCGCTGACCCTGCGGGAAATGTGCGGCCTCACTACCGAGCAGGTTGCCCGTGCCCTGCTGCAGCGACCCACCACTCTGGCGCAGCGCATCGTCCGCGCCAAACGCAAGATCCGCGATGCCGGCATTCCCTACAAGGTGCCGGACCAGCATGAGCTGCCGCAACGGCTCCCCGATGTGCTCAAGGTGATCTACCTCGTTTTCAATGAAGGCTACTCACGTAGCGAAGGGCAGCATATCCTCGATGTCAGCCTCGTGGATGAGGCCATCCAGTTGGCCGAATCACTCGCTCGGCTGCTGCCTCACGGAGAGGTGTTCGGGCTCGCCGCGCTGATGTATCTGCAGCACTCGCGCCGGGATGCCCGCCAGGACCAGGATGGCGAACTGGTCACGCTGGAACAGCAGGATCGCAGCCTCTGGCACCAGAAGGATATTCGCCTCGGCCTTGATTGGCTGGCCCAGGCGCTGCGCCTCACGCCTGTCGCTCCTTACACGCTGCAGGCTTCCATCGCAGCGGAACACGCTACCGCCAAGAGCGCCAATGACACCAACTGGAAGCGGATCGTCCTGCTCTACGACGCCTTGCACCGGCAACAACCGTCCGCGGTAATAACCCTTAACCGGGCTGTGGCGGTGGCCATGCGCGACTCACCGCAGGACGGGTTGCGTCTGCTGGAGCAACTCAACTCCAGCAAAGAAGTCCTCAGCTATCACCTGTTTCATGCAGCGCGCGCCGATCTGCTGCGCCGTGCGGGTGACCTCGAATCGGCCCGACTGGCCTACCAGCAAGCACTCACACTGGTGGTACAGGAGCCGGAACGGCGTTTTCTGACGCGCCAACTGCGCCTACTGGAAGAGCAACTCGCCAGCCGGTCATAAAAACTTCATCAGAAAGTCGATACCGCTGTCGATCTGGTTCACATCCGCACGACTCAAGGGTAACTACCCACCAGAGGAGAGCGATAAAAATGAAATTCATGCTGATGCGCAAAGCGGACGAGGACACCGAAAAAGGCTCGTTGCCATCCGATCAGGTCTATCGAGCCATGCTCGATTACAACGAGCGCATGATCCAGGCAGGTGTATTTCTGTTCGGCAATGGCGTCCGGCCCACCAGCGAAGGTTGTCGCATCGCCTTTCGCAACGGTGAAGCCACCGTCACCCGCGGCCCTTTCACCCCCGTCTCGGACCAACTGGCCGGTTATTCTGTGCTGGAAGTGGATTCCCTGGAAGAGGCCATCGACTGGGCCAAGCAGTGGCCACGCGAAGACAGCAATGGCAACGTCACCCTGGAGCTACGGCGCTACTTCGAGCTAAGCGATTTCGAACCCGGTGCGCTCAAGGATGAACATCAGCGTCACACCAGGCTGCCGATCGAGCTGAACATCCACCTGTCATTCCCCGGCAACTGCCGTGAAGCCATGACCTTCTACCAGCAGGTCACCGGCGGCGTCCTGGAAGCCATGATTCCCTATGGTGAAACACCCGCCGCCACGGAAGTGCCGGCCGAGCTGGCCGACCGGATCATCCACGCCTCCCTGAACATTCGTGGCCGACGCCTGATGGGCGCAGACATGGCTGGCGATTGTCATCAGGCGATGCAGGGCAGCTGCGTTCATCTGGAATTCGACACCCTGGAACGCGCCGCCGAAGTATTCGATCAGTTGCAGCAGGGCGGTCAGATCATCATGCCCTTCGAAGAAACCTTCTGGGCCAAGCGCTTCGGCATGACCACCGACCGCTTCGGCACCCATTGGATGATCGGTTACGGCACCGGTCAATGTCCCCAAAACGCAAACACAGAGGAGGTTAACGCACCATGAAATATGTCGCGCTGGTGTACTACCAGGAGAGCCTTATCGAAGCCATGACCGAGCAGGAATGGCATGACCTCAACCAGGAATGCATCGCCGGGGTCGAACGGCTGACCGCCGAGGGCAAGTACGTCACCGGTCAGCCACTGCAACCCGTGACAACCGCCACCACAATCCGGGTGCGCAACGGCGAGACGCTGATTACCGATGGTCCCTTTGCCGAGACCAAGGAGCAGCTCGCCGGCTTCTACCTGCTCGAGGCCAATGACCTGGACGACGCAATCCGACTCGCCAGCCGCATTCCGCCGGCGCGCCTGGGCAGTATCGAAGTACGGCCCACCCGTGAACTACCACCGAAAGACTGAACATCCAGAACAGCGGAACAGGAGATCGACATGAACTACATTGATGGCTTTGTCGCCGCGGTGCCCACCGCCAATCAGGAAGCCTATATCCACCACGCCCGCCTGGCTGCCCAGGTCTTCAAGGAACATGGCGCACTGCGGGTAACGGAGTGCTGGGGTGATGATGTGCCCGAGGGCCAGACCACATCCTTTTCCATGGCCGTGAAGCGCCAGCCCGAGGAAACGGTGGTCTTTGCCTGGATCGAATGGCCCTCCCGCGAGGTACGGGATGCCGGCATGGCCAAGGTCATGGAGGACCCCCGCCTGCAACCGGACGCCAATCCCATGCCCTTCGACGGCAAGCGCCTGATCTATGGTGGCTTCCGCATGCTGTTGGATGAGTGAATCTGTTCCATCCCCCAGCCGGGAACTGTCAGCAAGGAAAACAATCCTGACTGAAACGGGTCATGCGCTGAAGCATGACCCGTTTACATCCCCTGGCTCCTGCCTTGAAACTGCAATAGCCACGTAACACAGCCTTCCTATAGTGCCACGCTAGACACGTCGCTGCGCTGCAGCAGCAGTCGCACCTCACTTGCGCGTTTCATTCAGCCCTGAAAGCGAGACACTCATGCACTATCACTCCCTACGTGGCGCCCTGCCGGCACGCCTGGCTTTGGCGATTGCGGTCGCCATGTCCCTGTCCGCATGCAAAAGCAGCAGCTCGAGCAACGACCGCTCACCCATCGCAATTGAAAAACCTGCCAAGCCTGCCGGTTTGGACAACGAGCAGACCGTCGCCCTGCCCGAAGTCAGCTATCCATTACCCGCCATCCGCTTTGCGGACAATAACGCAGATGGCACCGCCCGCTGGGTATTGGCTGACAACCCCATGGCCCACCTCCTGGACGGTATCAATTCCATATGGCAGGGCACCTCGGATCATTACCAGCAAGGCGCATCCGGTGACGGTCCAGACCATTATCTGGCTGACCCCATCGTCGATGCCGCAGCCTGGGAAGCCAACATTCAATATGTGATCGACGTCACCAAGGACCGGTCCGATGATGAAGCGATCCTGGCCTTTCTCGATGACGTACGGTCAAAGAACTACAGCGTCATCGATGGCCTCGGGCCGCTGACCGAAGCTTACGTAGCAGCCTCCGGCGCCTATACCGATATTCCGGTACCCAGCGTCAGTCAGGTTCTGCAGGACGAGCACTTTCAATCCGGCGTGAATGACGGAATCGCCTGGGCCGGAGATCAGAACGCCCCGGAACTGGGCGCCGTGGTGCGCCTGGTCGACGCCTTCCGCCAGCGCTCGCCAGCCTCGACCAATGCGTCCAAATACATCTTCTCGACCCCGCGCCCCTGGCGCATGAACGATCTCGGCGAGATCGAGTATCTCGGCACCGACAAGAACTACCAGTGCATGGATTCCAGCGGAACAACAACCAGCCGCGTCATCGACACCTATATCACCAGCGTCAGCGTCGTCCCCGGCCTGATGTGCGCCCGCCGTCAGCACAGCGCCGGCGATTACGATAAAGGCCTGTATACGATCGATACCGAGAACCGCCGCAAGGATGGCGGCTATCCCAGCGGACACACCAATGCCGGCTACCTCGCCGCCATGGCCTACGCCTACGCCCTGCCCCAGCGCTACTCGGAAATGCTCACCCGCGCCTCCCTGCTGGGTGAGAGCCGGATCATTGCCGGCATGCACTCCCCGGTTGATGTCATCGGCGGTCGTATCCATTCCATGATCGTCACCGCCCATGCGCTGAACCAGCCGCATCTTCTCGATGACGCCACGGCCGCCTACCAGGCCGCGCAGCAGTACTTCGGTGATATGGCAGCAGCCGAAGATATGGATCTGTACGAATACGCCCATCGTCCGGTGGATAACGAGCCTGGCTTGATCGATGGCGCCTTGGTTCGCACCGAGGTCTTCAATACCAGCAAGTATGACGACAACGAGCTGAACAAGGAGCTGTACCGCTTCCGCATGACCTACGGCTTGCCCCATGACGAGACCAAAGCAGGTCAGGCCCCTGTGGTACCCGAAGGTGCCGAAGCGCTGCTGGCCACCCGCCTACCCTATCTGACCGCCGAACAGCGCCGCGCAGTGCTGTACACCACCGCGATCGATTCGGGCTACCCGATACTGGACGACACCAATGGCTGGGGGCGCCTTGATCTGGTCACCGCAGCGGATGGCTACGGCGCTTTCATTGGCGACGTCACGGTCAACATGGATGCGAGCCAGGATGGCTTCAACCAGCGCGACCAGTGGCGCAACGACATTTCCGGCGAAGGCCGCCTGACCAAGGCCGGCAGCGGACACCTGGTTCTGACCGGTGAGAATATCTATACCGGCGGCACTCTGGTGCAAGGCGGCACCCTGGAAGCCGGTTCCACCAGCGCCTTCGGCGAAGGGGATCTGTATGTGGAAGACGGTACCGTGCGAGTAGACGTGGAAGGTACGCTGACGATCGTGGGGAACCTGACCATGGATGCCGGCACCCTGTCGCTGAATACCGATGGTAACGACATCCCGGTGAAAGCCAGTGGCATCGTCTATATCGATGGAGGTTCGCTGCAACTGGACTTCGCCAACACCCCTGCGACCGGCACGCAGATTACCCTGCTCTCCGGTCAGGCGGTGACCGGGGCGTTTGATAGCGTGGATGCAGGCGACGTAGACGTGGAGCTGGTTTACGACAGTAACAGTGTGGCTGCGGTCGTACTGTAACGCTGTAGCGTAAAGCGGGAGTCAGGGTCGGGAGCATAGACGTCATGTGCAACCGATCCTGATTCCGCGCCCAGAAAGGTCCTTACTCCTGCGGTGTAATCAATGGCTGTGCGGTTCCTCATCCAACAGCTCAAGCGCCTCAGCCAACACCGTTACCGACTCCTCGTGCCGCCCAGCATCGTGCAACTCCTCTCCTTGCGCACGCAACGCCACTACCTGATCCAATACCGCTTGATCGGTGGGGGGATTGTTTTCCAGGATGGCATCGATCTTTGCCATATCCTGGGGGCAATGCATGGCAAAGGCGGCAGAACTGAGCATCAATGCAGCAAAAAGCATGAATAAACGGGACATGATGATAATCCTCCGGAGGGCTCCCAGCACGCCTCAAGCATAGTTCAGAAACCCTCAGGCCGGCATACCCATGCGCGTCTCACGGCGCAGCTTGGTAACGTCTGCGCGCGGCGGCGCACCGAACATGCGGCTGTACTCGCGGCTGAAATGCGAAGGACTTTCGTAGCCGACCCGATAGCTTGCAGTGGCAGCTTCCAGCCCTTCGCTAAGCATCAACCTTCGCGCTTCGTGCAAGCGCAGCTTCTTCTGAAACTGTACCGGCGACATACGCGTGACCTGCTTGAAGCTGTGGTACAACGCCGACTCGCTCATATTCACGTCTTCCGCCAGCTCGCGCACCCGCAGGGGCTCGGCAAAACGGCTCTTGAGCACCGAAATCACCTTGGAAATACGGTGTGACTGGCTATCGGCCGAGACAAACTCACGCATACGCGGCCCCATCTCGCCAACCAGCGCGCGGTAGATGATTTCGCGCTGGATCAGGGGTGCCAGCACCTTCGCGTCGGTTGGCGAATCGAGTAGCTGCACCAGCCGGGTCATGGCATCGAGTATGCCCAGATCGATCTGGGCAATACACAGACCGCAGCCTGAATAAGGGCAGTCAGTTTGCTCGTCACTCGCCGCGGAGTCACCTAACTGCAGTACCAGATCGGCCACTTCCGCCGGATCGATGCTGATTTTTACCGCCAGATAGGGTTGCTCGGGAGAGGCGTCTATTACTCGCCCCTGCACCGGCAGATCGACACTGGACACCATATAGCTGAGCGCGCCATAAACGATTTCCCGGTCGCCCAACTCAACCGTCTTGCGGCCTTGAGCAATGACGCACAAGGAGGGTTCATACACGGTAGACACACAACCGGAGGGCGCATCGATGCGAAACAGCTCCAGGCCGGGAATGATGGTTTTGTGGATGCCCTCGGTGGTGATCCTGGATGAGACCAGATCGGCCAGTTGCCGGCACATAGGTTCGGCGGGGGGCTGTATCGAGGCAAGTTCAGGGGGCGAGTGGACAATACTGAGCATAGCAGACCTCCAGAGAGTGAAGGCAGTATATACAGGATCAGACAAGGCCCAAGCCCCGAGCCGACGATCTGCAGGAATAGGCAACAATCCAGCAGGATCGCTCAAGCTATCACGTGTAAAGCCTTGCAAAGGTGAAACAATCACGTTTTGACAATCTTCGAGAGCCGGAAAACGCAAGATTGCGAAACCGCTATAAGTAGGATCAGGCAATCATGCGGCAGTAACGCGCTACCCGTTACAACAACACTGGCTTTAATGTTCGTTCCACCACGGTGCCCCGCGCCAACGACTTGAACCAGTGATCCCTGACGGGAAGCGAGAACAGACCATGCATGCAATCCCCTTCAATCAAGCCAAAGTGGCTCTGCTCGGCGGCCTGCTGTTGCTCGTCCTGGCCGGCTGCGATGCTCGGGGCCAAGCCCAGGATAATGCTACGCCACCACCACCCGAAGTTGAGGTGGCCGAGGTCAACGCCGAGCCGGTGACCATCTGGGGTGCATTCAGCGGCCGGGTCGAAGCACCCCAGACCGTGGAACTGCGCCCGCGGGTCAGCGGGTACATTGATCAGGTCAACTTCGAAGAAGGCGAACTGGTCAGCGAAGGCGACGTGCTGTTCGTCATCGACCCACGCCCTTATAAAGCCCACGTGCAACTGGCCGAGGCCGAACTGGCACGCATGCGCAGCCAGTTGACGCTGGCCAGCAGCGAGGCGGCCCGCTCCGAACAGTTATGGGAGCGCCGGGCGATCTCTCGCGAAGAGTTCGAACAGCGCAATGCGGCGAAGACCATGGCCCAGGCCGCGGTGAATTCCGCAGCTGCGGCACTGCAAAGCGCCCAGCTGGATCTGGAATACACCCAGATCAAGGCGCCGGTCAGTGGCCGTATCGGCCGCGCCGAGGTAACCCGTGGCAACCTGGCGACCATCGATGCCACCCTGCTGGCAACTCTCGTCTCAGTTAATCCGCTGTATGTGTATTTCGAAAGTGATCAGCAGACCGCGCAGGACAACCCCCACGGTCAGGCTGTGCCGGTACGTATCGGGCTGTCGGGCCAGCAGGACTTCCCCTACCGGGGCCAACTGGACTTCGTCGACAACCAGTACAACGCACGCACCGGCACCCTGCAGTACCGCGCCCAGGTAGCCAACCCCGACGGCAAATTACGTCCCGGTCAGTTTGCCCGGGTGGAAATGCCCGTGGCCAACGCCTCCGCTGCCCTGCTGGTGGATCAGAAGGCGGTGCTGACCGACCAGGATCGCCGCTACCTGTATGTACTGGGTGACGACAACAAGGTCGAGCGGCGCACCGTGGAAACCGGCCGCCGGGTGGGCAAGCTGCTGGTCATTACCGCCGGTCTGAGCGAAGGCGAGCGGGTGGTGGTCAACGGCCTGCAGAAGATTGCGTTCCCCGGAATGGAAGTGCTGCCCCAGCGGGTAGCGATGCGCCCCGACCCGGCGCCCATGGTAGTGGCCACGGCGCCGTAACGCCCCGACCCCGCCTGCATTTTTCAATTAACTGATACGGGCGCGTCTCCCGGATGCGTTCCGGGAGACTGTTGCCGTGAATTTCTCGCGTTTCTTTGTGGACAGACCGATCTTCGCCTCGGTGTTGTCGATCATTATCTTCGTGGTCGGGCTGATCAGCATTCCACTGCTGCCGGTCAGCGAATACCCCGAGGTGGTGCCGCCCAGCGTGCTGGTCAGCGCCAGCTATCCCGGAGCCAACCCCAAGACCATTTCCGAAACCGTGGCCACGCCGTTGGAAGAAGCCATTAACGGCGTCGAGAACATGATCTACATGAAATCGGTGGCCGGCAGTGACGGCAGCCTGGCACTGACCGTAACCTTCGCTCTGGGCACCGACCCCGATCAGGCGCAGGTGCAGGTACAGAACCGGGTATCCCAGGCACTGCCGCGGCTGCCCGAGGACGTGCGCCAGCTTGGTGTAACCACCCAGAAGCAGTCACCCAATCTGATGATGGCGGTGCACCTGACCTCGCCGGATGACAGCCTGGACGCCACCTATATCCGCAACTACGCGGTACTGCATATCCGTGACGAGCTGGCGCGTATTCCCGGCGTGGGCCAGGCCGGTCTGTTTGGCTCGGGTGACTACGCCATGCGCCTGTGGATCGACCCGCAGCGCGCCGCCGCTCTGGGCGTCACCGCAGGCGATATAAGCACCGCAGTACGCGAGCAGAACATCCAAGTCTCCGCCGGCCAGATCGGCGCACCGCCCATGCCGAATGGCTCCGACCTGTTGATTTCCATCAACGCCAAGGGCCGGCTGGAGTCGGTCGAAGAGTTCGAGAATATCGTGCTGAAAACCGGTGAGCAGGGTGAGGTAACTCTGCTCAAGGACGTGGCCCGGGTCGAGCTGGCTGCCTCGCAGGATGCATTGCGCGCACTGCTGAATAACCGCCAAGCGGTTGCACTACCCATCTTCCAGGCTCCCGGCTCCAACTCGCTGGAAGTCTCGGCAGCGATACGCGAAAAAATGGCCGAGCTGGAAGATAACTTTCCACAGGGCCTCAGTTGGGAGATTGCCTACGATCCGACCGTGTTCGTCAGCACCTCCATCAAGGCTGTGATCATGACCCTGCTGGAAGCCGTCGCGCTGGTGGTACTGGTGGTGATCCTGTTCCTGCAGACCTGGCGCGCCTCGCTGATCCCCCTGCTCGCGGTGCCGGTGTCCATCGTTGGCACCTTCGCGGTCCTGCTGCTGCTGGGCTTTTCCATCAATACCCTGACCCTGTTCGCCATGGTGCTGGCGATTGGCATTGTGGTGGACGACGCCATCGTCGTGGTGGAAAACGTCGAACGTAATATCGAAGAAGGGCTGGCGCCGCTGGCGGCGGCGCATCAGGCGATGCGCGAAGTCAGCGGGCCTATCGTCGCCATCAGCCTGGTGCTCTGCGCGGTATTCGTGCCCATGGCGTTTCTGGATGGCATCACCGGTCAGTTCTACCGCCAGTTTGCGATGACCATCGCTATCGCCACGGTAATTTCCGCGATCAACTCGCTGACCCTGTCGCCCGCTCTGGCAGCAGCGCTGCTGAAGCCCCATGGGGCAGCACCGGATCTGCCGGCGCGCATCATTGATCGCCTGTTCGGTTGGATCTTCCGTCCCTTCAACCGCTTCTTTCTGCGCAACGCCCAGCGCTACGAGTCCCTGGTCGGTCGCAGCTTGAGCCGCCGCGGCTGGGTGTTCGGGATATACCTGTTATTGCTGGCTGGCACCGCCATGATGTTCACCCAGGTGCCCGGCGGCTTTATCCCCACCCAGGATAAGACCTACCTGATCGGCAGTATTCGGTTGCCCGAAGGCGCCTCGCTGGATCGTACCGAAGCCGTTGCGCGGCGGGTCAGTGAGCTGGCGATGGATACCGAGGGCGTCGCCGACGCGCTGGCCTTTGTCGGCTTCAATGCGCTGCAGGGCACCAACACGCCGAACGTCGGCACGGTGTTCATGGTATTCGACGACTTTGCCGACCGCGACCGCACCGCCCAAGAGATATCCGATGAGATCAACGCCAAGCTGGCCGACATCAACGAAGGCTTCGCCATTACCTTCATGCCGCCACCGGTGTTCGGGCTGGGCGCAGGCTCGGGGTATTCGCTCTATGTACAGGATCGACGCGGCGCCGGTTATGGCGAACTGCAAACCGCCACCAATGATCTGGCGCTGGCGCTGAGTGAAACACCGGGCATGTTCTACCCGTTCAGCTCCTACCAGGCCAACGTTCCCCAGTTGGATGCCGATGTAGACCGTATCCAGGCCAAGGCTCAGGGTGTGCGGCTGGATGATCTGTTCGGCAGCCTGCAGCTGTACTTCGGCTCGCAGTACATCAACGACTTCAACCTGTTCGGCCGCACCTACCGGGTCATGGCCCAGGCGGATGCGTCGTTCCGCGACAACCCCAGCGACATCGACCACCTGTATACCCGCAACGCCAACAACCAGATGGTGCCGCTCAATACCATGGTCACGCTACGCGAGAGCTTCGGGCCGGACCCGGTGATCCGCTACAACGGCTACCCGGCGGCAGATCTGATCGGCCAATCCGACCCCGCCCTGCTATCTTCGGCGCAGACCCTGGCCGCGGTCATGGGCGTGGCCGGTGAGGTGTTGCCAGCCGGCATGTCATTGGAATGGACCGACCTGAGCTTTCAGCAGGTTACCCAGGGCAATGCCGCCATGGTGGTCTTCCCGGTGGCCCTGCTGCTGGTGTTCCTGGTACTCGCCGCGCTGTATGAAAGCTGGGTAATGCCGCTGGCGGTGATCCTGATCGTGCCCATGTGTCTGCTCGCTGCGCTGTTTGGCGTGTGGCTGGTAGACGGCGATAACAACATCTTCGTGCAGGTCGGCCTGGTAGTGCTGATGGGCCTGGCGTGCAAGAACGCCATCCTCATCGTCGAGTTCGCCCGTGAACTCGAACTGCAAGGGCGCGACACCATCAGCGCCGCGCTGGAAGCCAGCCGCCTGCGGCTGCGCCCGATCATCATGACCTCGGTCGCCTTTATCGCCGGCGTCGTGCCGCTGGTACTGGCCACTGGTGCGGGTGCCGAAGTGCGTAACGCCATGGGCATCACCGTGTTCACCGGCATGATCGGCGTAACCCTGTTCGGCCTGCTGCTGACACCGGTGTTTTATGTCGCGCTGCGGACGCTGGCCAAGCATTTTGAGAAGGCAGAAAAGCCTGAAAGCGATGTACAAGCAGAACTTGAAGGAGCGTCACATGAGTAAGCTGGCAGGTATCTTTTCGATGGCAGCGCTGCTCAGTGCCTGCGCCGTAGGCCCGGATTATCAGCCGCCTGAGCCAGTACAGCTGGAGCAGTTTGCCCACGACCAGGCAACCACAGAGGCTGCCGGAGCGGCGCTGGAACGCAACGAACAGCAGTTCTGGCAAGGCTTTGCCGACCCCCTGTTGGCCGACCTGATCAAGCAAACCATGGCCGACAACCAGAGCCTGCAGGCTGCCCTGGCCCGCTATCAGGAAGCTGAAGCCCTGCTGCGCGGTTCGCGCCGGGATCAGTTACCCAGCGTCACCGCCGGTGCCAATGTTGCCGGCCAACGCCTGGCAGAAGTGGAGCGCACTCAGCCGGGTCAGGAGCGAGTGGAGTTATACCAGGCCGGAGTCGCGCTCAGTTGGGAACTGGACCTGTTCGGGCGACTGCGCCGCGCCACCGAGGCCAGCGAAGCACAGTTGCAGGCCGCCGGTGCAGACCAGCAGACCCTGCAGGTAGCGCTGGCGGGCCAGATGGCCAGCAGCTACTTCCAGCTGCGCGGCCTGCAACAGCAACTGCGGGTAGCCGAGGAGAACGTCAGCCTGCAGCAGGCCTCGCTGGATATCGTCAACGCACGACTGGAAGCCGGCCGCGGCACCCTGTTCGATCAGGTGCGGGCCCGCGCCCAGCTGGATGCCACCCGGGCAGAGATACCCCAACTCAAAGCCGACATAGGCGCCGCCATGCACCGTATCGGCGTATTGACCGGCCAGACACCCACCGCACTGGTTTCCCTGCTTGAAGTCCCTGCGGACCTACCGGACAGTCGGCCGTCCATTGCGGCAGGCAGCCCCGGTGATGTACTGCGCCGCCGCCCGGATATCCAGGCCGCTGAACGGCGACTGGCCGCAGCCAACGCCCGCATCGGCATCGCGACCGCCGACCTGTTCCCCCGCTTCACCCTAGGTGCCCTGCTCGGCTCCCTGGCTGGCACCGGGTCAGACCTCTTTACCGGCGGCGCCCAAACCGGGCGCGTCGCCTTGGGTATCGACTGGTCCTTTCTTGATCGGGCCATGGTTCAGGCACGCATAGACGCCGCCGACGCCCGCTACGCAGAACTGCTCGCCGACTACCGGCAGACAGTGCTGCTGGCACTGGAAGAAACAGAAACCTGGCTGCTGCGCTACCAGCAATCCCACGAACGCACGGCGTTGCTGCAAAGCGCCACCGACGCCGCCACCCAGGCCGTGGAGCAGGCGCGTGACCGTTATGATCAGGGCTTTATCGGCTACTTCGAACTGTTGGCAGCGGAGCAGGAACTGACCGCCATGCGGGATAACCTGGTGCAGAGCCAGACAGCCATGGTGCTGGCGATGGTGAATGTGTATCGGGCGTTGGCTGGGGCACCGGTTCCGTCAAGCGTATGATCTGTGGAACTCCAGACTACCCGGGCGCACCTCAATCTTCCGATGCTTCATCTGCACTTCCGATCCATGCGCCAGAGCCGCCTTCCACCTTGGCACCTTCTTCGTAGCGACTTGCATTGGGCAGGAATTTACATTTTTATGCGCGTAAAAATGGATAAATTCACACTTTTATGCGCGTAAAAATGTACGGCTTTGCTGCAAAGCACCAGCTCTCTCCAATTACAAACGCCTGCCCAGGCTTAGTAAGCTTTACCGTGAAAGGTTGAAACATACAGTTTCTCTACCTTGTCCCGGGCCCATTGGGTCTTACGCAAAAACTTCAGGGATGATTTGATTGACTGATCATTCTTGAAGCAGTTGATATCGACCCGCAGAGCCAGGCCGTCCCAACCGTAGTGGCCTTGCAACCGGGTAACAACCTGCTCCAGCGTGACGCCATGCAAGGGGTCGTTCGATCTTTGTTCAGTCATCTGTTCCTCACTCCGAGGCGGCTGCAGCGTTGCCTGCTCGGACTATTTCAATCAGTGCATTCAGTGCATCAGTAGCCGTAAAGATCTCCAGCAATGTGACCGCCCACATTATCGATGGTCACACTGCCAACCCTTCTCTCCGACATGAGATACGCCACCTCATCCGGCGGCGTGTCTGCAGTTACGCACAGCGGATCAGCCGCCATGATATCGGAAGCCCGCAGCTGAAACTTCTCCGCAGCACCAAAACCCGAGAAAAGCCGCACTGCCCGCGGTGCGGCGAGCCGCCTCAAGGCAATCTTTTGTGCAGTCCGGCATTAGCGAAGCGGCAAACTCTGAGCTTTAATTGACACAATGAACCGACATTCGCCGTGGTTCATTTTTCCAGGAGAACAATATGGCAGGTAAATTTGAGGTCTATCAGGACAAGGCTGGTGAATACCGCTTCCGACTCAAGGCATCCAATGGGCAGAACATCCTTGCCAGTGAAGGGTACAAAACCAAAGCCAGTTGTATGAACGGTGTCGAATCAGTCAAGGCCAACGCCCCGGAAGACGGCCGCTACGAGCGCAAGGAGTCCAGCTCTGGCAAGTTCATGTTCAATCTCAAGGCAGCAAACCACCAGATCATCGGCTCCAGCCAGCTATATGAATCAACAGCGTCCCGCGACAACGGTATCGAGTCCGTCAAGAAGAACGCCCCCGAGGCCACAGTAACAGAGGTCTGATGAGTTCCCCCTCTCCCGGCACTGGGAGAAGGGGAGTTCCCCTGTTACTGCAAAGCGTCATACCTGGCTTTTCTCCCGGCACTCGCTCGTGCTCAGTTCAAGCCGCTCGAGTCGAGTCACTCGACCTGTGCATCACTGTATATCTCCACCCGCAATCCATGCTCCCGGGACTCAGCATAAGCACACAGGTCCGCCATCAACTGAATCCAGTCTGCCAGATCTGCTTTATCCACCTCCGCCGCGCCATCAATTGAAAAACGCCAGAGCGCAGGTGCTGTTAGCTGATCCACCTCATCAAGCAACAGGTCATAGGCCGCATCCCAGTTTCCACCGAAATAATCCGGAAAACGGAAGGACTCGCTGAGCGCCCGCAGCAGGGTCGACTTGTTCAGCTTGTTACCTGCATCCAGCGCGATGGCCGGTTGATCAAGCTGGCCTCTGGACCGCCAGGTGATTGCCGCTGGCTGGCTGGCTGCTGTGCTCATCTCAGTGCCCCTTGATGCGGGTGAAGGAACGGTAATGATCCTCCGTGTAATAGAACTCCACAGGCGGATTGCCACCCGTCACCACTCGCCGCGGGCCACGGTGTGATAAGCCCGGCGTGTCCACCGTGTATTCCCGGTAGTACCCCCTCGGCTTGATCGGCAACAGCCGTTCCCGATTTTCAAAGGTGATGCCATCACGCTGATAGGGAAACGGCCCATTCCGACTAATCCGCTCCAAAGTGTTGTGCAGTTGCTGGTCCTGCGCCGACAGCTGCGAGTGGTTGGCAGCGCCGGACTGAGTAACGCCGGCGCCATCAAGCAAGCCATCGAGATGCCCACCCTGCTGAAGTTGGAACAGGCCAAAAGCAAAGGCCAGAACAAGTAGAATTTTCTTCACGGTATGCACTCAGGTCCTTAGCAGCGCAATGGATGAGAGAGCTCCCCATCCTTATTTTTTATGGCTTTTCAGCTCACTGACTATTCTGTTTTCATCAGAAAAGTCCGTTATCCGCGCCACGACCGCATCATCCTTAATAATCAAGAGTGTTGGGAGATCATGGACAGCGTATTTATGAAACAACCGATTGCTTTTGTCTATCTGCATAGAATGCGCTATTGAGTATTTTCTTCTGTATTCCGCCATGTCTTCATCGCCAGTCCACAAGCGATTTATCACACCAAGCCAGGAGATATCGGCTGTTTCCTTGAAAACAGAATTTATTGTGTTTTGCGCTGCAGCGCAGCGCTCAGCGGACACTGGCCGCGTTTCTTTCAAATACCAGTCACACCAAGTGGCAGTGAAAAACAGAGCATGTACGTCACCATCATTGGTGTTGATCGATATATCAGGCTCGTCCTCATTCAACACGGACGAGTCAATTATCTTGTCTTTCTCCGACAGGCTTCGGGAAACCAGGTCAATCTTATTATCCAGTGAGGAATCGGCTTCATGCCCCAGATGAATCAGGTTCATCTGCTTATCAAATAAAAGATGGTAAGGCGTACCGATAAGGCGGAATTTCTGGGCCAGGTCACCACCTTCATCAATGGCCATCGGCATCGTTAATCCAAATTCTGCAATCGTGTCTTGTACCGCACGCAGGTCATCATTGAGGCCCAGGTTTATGCCGATGACTTCGATCTCATCACCATATTTTTCCTGAACATGCTCGAAGTGCGGCATCTGCTGGCGGCATGGCTGGCACCAGGTTGCCCAAAACTTCAAATACACAGGCTTTTCACCTTTGTATTCGGCCAAGCTGACAGTCTCTCCTGAGATAAGGTGTATGGGCGCGTTCAACAGCTCATCAGGTAAACCGTCGGCAACGGAGTGAGTGGCAATGAACAGCATCATGAAAATAATTTTATTTATATGGATCAGATAGTTACGCATCAATCAATCCTATTTTGATAGCAGGATGAGGAGTATCGACTGCAGTGCCCGGCTACCGCACTCACCATTCGGCAGGAGCCGCTCCAAGCATGGTTCTGCCAATATTCGTCGTATCCATGGTTGAGATCAGAGCTTCCCGATCTGCGTTCAGTTGCTCCTCATCGAGAAATGCCGTCGCTTGCAGAGGAAAGAACTGCAACGAAGTTACGCCCACGCATCCAAATGCAGCAGTCAGGTAAGGGATGAGAAAATCGGGCTGTTTTGCGTGGTCACCTGTGAATATACCGCCGGAGGCAATGCCAATATAGACCGGCTTGTCTTGCAGCAGGCCAATTTTTTCTCCCGTGGATGCGGCACCAATCGTGCGGCCCATCCGCAGAACCTGATCGATCCAGGCCTTGAGTACCGAAGGCACAGTGAAGTTGTTCATCGGCGTACCAATGACCAGAACGTCCGCGGCTTCCACCTCCTGGATCAATTGCTCCGACAGACGCACGGCGCTATCCGACTGCCACGCTGCCAACTCCCCAGGTGACGAGATCGCCGTGGCGTAGCTGGTCTCCGCGTGCGGTATGGGCTCCCGCCCCAGATCACGGCGAGTGACATGAGCAGCGGGATCCACGGCGAGCAGCCGCGCAATGATGGCTGCCGACAATTTCCGGCTATGCGAATTGGGCCTGGGACTACAGTCAATCAGCAGTATGTTCATATCACCTCCGGCCATGGCCTCGTGAAAGGAGCAGAGCGATCGGGTAAGACCGCTCTGTTCGTTCAAGCAACAACGATGCGGCTGGGATCCGCCAGGGCAAAGACTTCAGCGCGATCGCCACTCGGGGGATAGATCCACTCGGTATTGATCTTCGTCTTCAGCGCCTTGGCCTCCGCACCAGCCAGCTTTACCTGGCGATCCCAGCCTTCCGTGTAGACGGCGCCCCAGGGGCCCAGGTCCAGGCACGTCACGTACTGCGGCTGGCTATACGGGATCGGCTCCTCACCGATCAGATCTGCAGCCACATTATGGCCTGCGGAGCGCCCGAGATTCATGGCGTGCTGACAGGACATCATTGCGTAATTCCCATCTTCATCGGTGGCCGCGTAGGCGCAGTCGCCCGTGGCGTAGACCGTATCGAGGCCGTTGACCTTCAGATTACGATCAACATGAAGCCGACCGAAGTTGTCGCGCTGCGCCGGGATTTGCGTGGTCAGCTTGCTGGCGCGCGCGCCAGCGGTCCAGATAACAGTATCAGCCTCGATATATTCCCCATTCTCGAGCGTCACTCCTTTCGCATCGATGCCAGCAGCGCCGGAGCCGAGCTTCCAAGTGACTCCCAGCTCAGCCAGCGCTTGGGTAATCACTGGCCGCGGACCGGCACCCAGATCCGGGCCCACGTCTGTATTGCGCTCAATCATGATCACGCGCACTGCTGCATCCTGACCGAGGGCTTCGCGCAAGCGGGCTGGCATTTCGGCCGCCGTCTCGATGCCGGTGAAGCCGGCACCGGCAACGACCACGGTATTGCGCCCTGCACTTTCCGCCCGGCTGGCCAAACCATGGATATGTGCCTCGAGTTTCGCAGCGTCAGCAATCTGGTCAACATTGAATGCATGCTCAGCCAGCCCCGGGATCGGCGGACAATTCAGCCGGCTGCCCGCAGCGAGTACCAGGCGGTCATAGCTGATGGACCGGCGCGATGTGTCCATGCCGGTACCGACAATGTTCACCTGCTGGTTCGTCACATCGATGTGCTCAACCAGCCCCTGAATGAACGCAACACCGGTCGCCTGGAAAATGTCCTGCAACGATGCCTTCATTCCCTCGGGATTATGCTCATACAAGCGGGGCCGGACATGCAGCTCCGGTTCTGGCGCGATCAGTACGACCTCCACGTCTGTACGCCCCGCCTGATCGAGCAGACGAGCGGCGCCCAGCGCGCTCCACATACCGGCAAAACCGGCACCTATGACAAGAATACGTTGCGACATGCGTTATGCTCCTGAATCAAATCGCGCGCCAGGAACCTGGCGGCTGTGGGGGTGTACTGATACTTACTGACGCATCCCGATCGCCAGGCGATTGAATGCGCTCATCAAGGCAATGGCAAAGGTCAGGTCGGAAATTTCAACCTCGTTGAAATACGCCTTGAGCGGCTCGAAATCCTCGTCGGGTGCGTGCGTGCGATCTACGTGCGTCAGTGCCTCTGTCCAAGCCAGTGCGGCACGCTCACGCTCGCTGAAACGATCACTCACGCGCCATCCCGCCACGCTGTCGAGCTTGGCATCTGGAACGTTGTCGGCACGCAGTGCTTGCGCATGCATTTCCAGGCAGAAAGCGCAGCCATTGATCTGCGACATTCGCAGCCATACAAGCTGGATCAGCTCCATACCGAGACTGCTTTTCTCCAGCGCTGCTTTCGTAGCACCGAGCCCGCGATAGGCCTCGGGAGAGAGCGTGTGATAGGGCAAACGTTTTGGGGTACTCATGTAGATTTTCCTCAGGTGAAGATCCTTGTTGCATGGACAGTACTGTAGGAAAATCATGACCTAGCAGGTAGGTGCAAGAATTGACTAATTTAATGGGGCATTCGATATGGACTTGCAGCACCTCAGACCGAGTCAGGAACAGGGCGTGCCGCTCTATCTGCAGTTGTATCGGCGCTATCGGGAGGCAATTGCTGCGGGCAAACTCCGTCCTGGAGACCGCGTGCCGTCCGTGCGCAACCTCGCCAGTGAGTTGACGCTGGCGCGTGGCACGGTCGAAATGGCCTATCAGATGTTGGCCAACGAAGGTTATTTCGTGACGCGTGGTGCCGCGGGAACCATCATCTCGCCCCGCTTGGAGAGCCTGGCCGCAGATCACGCCAAGCTGTCAGAGCCTCCCGCTCCTGCATCACCGGCACTGCACGCGATATCCAGTGAAGTGCTGCCGTTTCAGCTCGGCTTGCCGGCGTTGGATGCATTCCCACGAAAGACCTGGTCGCGCCTGGCTGGCCGCACTATGCGCTCGTTGCAGACCACGGCCATGACCTACCCCGATCCAGCAGGCTATGAGCCTCTGCGGCGCGCCATTGCGACTTATCTGGGAATCTCACGCGGGATTGCCTGTTCGCCCGAGCAGGTGTTCGTGACGACAGGTTATCTGGGAGCGCTGGAACTGGTATGCCATGCGCTATTGAAGACGGGTGACCTGGGATGGTACGAGGACCCGGGATACATCCTCGCCCGGCAGTTCCTGGAGCGTACGGGGATGCGCCTGGAGCCGGTGCCGGTCGATGAGGAAGGTCTGAACGTGGCGGCTGGTCAGCGCCGGGCACCCCATGCGCGTTTCGCCGTCGTCACCCCGACCCATCAAAGTCCGCTGGGTGTTGCCTTGTCATTGCCGCGACGGCTGGAGCTGCTGGAGTGGGCAAACCATCGCCAGGCCTGGATTATCGAAGACGACTACGACAGCGAGTTCCGTTACCACGGCCGGCCCCTGCCCGCGCTGAAAAGCCTGGATCGCGATGGGCGGGTACTCTACACCGGGACTTTCAGCAAAGTGCTGTTTCCCGGTTTACGTCTGGCCTATCTGGTGGTCCCTGTCTCTCAAATCGGCCAGTTCAGGGATGCGGTGAATCACCGCTCAGGCTCAGGCTCCATCCTGCCCCAAGCCATGGTGGCTGACTTCATGGAACAGGGTCACTTTGGCAGGCACCTGCGCAAGATGAGAGCCTTATACGCAACCCGGCGGGGCTATCTGGTTGATGCGTTGAAACAGGAGATGGGAGAGCACTTGTATATCCAGCCACAGGCGGGCGGCATCCATGTCCTAGCCCATCTGCGCACCGAGCAGAATGACAGGGCTCTGGCGGAGGCTGCCCAAACCAGCGGGCTCGCGGTTCACGCCTTGAGCGACTGGCAGATGTGCAAGTCATCACAGGGAGGTTTACTGATGGGGTTCGCCAATTTTGCAACTGCGGAAGAAGCACGGGCGTCGGTTCAGCGGCTCAAGGCAGTGTTGGGTGAGTATTGAGATACTTGCTCTGGCAAACCTGCTGACCACTACAACCGCTCGCGAACCACATCCGTCACCCTGGCCTCGACTGTACGTTGTATCCGGTCTTCGATCTCGCTACACAGCGAGTCCAGTTCCTGTGACGAGGTGCCTACCACAACGAAAGTCCATTCGCTTGCATCCAGTCGTTCACGATCACCACTTTCACAAACGGCCACCGCAGGGTTACGCCCATAGCGCTCGTGAATCCCACCCATTCGCTGGCGCTTCTCCTTCAGCGAGCGGCAGCCTGGGAGTGAAAATGTCAGGGTTAACACAACGATTTGCATGAAGCAGTCTCCAGCCAGTTGACGGTACCCCCTCCCGGTAAGAGGCCCTACCGGAGCCCAAGGTTTGCCAGCCATGGAAACCAAAGCCCCTATGGTAAAGTAGCCACAAAATTCAACCCGGACAGTTCAAATGCTTATATACCTGCTGATCGCCTGCGACCGCCTTGAAGAAAAGCGAGAGAAAAAACTGAGGCAGAACCTGCCGGAGCTGCAAGCGGCCTTGCAGGCATATGTTGATGCCAATGCGGCCAACAATGTCACGCTGATCAACGAGTGCGAAAGCGACGATTGCCAAGACTGGCAGCTGGGAATAAGTCAGCCCGTGACGAAGAACATTCACCTTAATTTCCCAGTGGACCTGTTCAACAAGCTGGCCGAGCAATATGGCATTGATTGCGAGGTGGGTTATATCGAAGACGATGCCCGCGAGCCAGTCAGCTATTTCGGCAAGTATGAAGGCAAGGGTGAAGCGTTTTTGATAGCAGAGTATTTGGGGTTATAGCAGCGCACTCAGCGTCGTGATGGTGACGGGGGCATGTAAGTCGGGCCTCAACGCTTGAGTTAAGGCCCGTCGGGACGCGGAGGCGGCTCAAACGAATTGTTAGGCGGAGCATCCTGCATTCTTTCCCAAGTCTGTACCATCAGTTTCTTTGTGGGACCCCAACGATATCCGCCAAGCGCGCCACTTTTCTGTATAACCCGGTGACAGGGAATCAGCAAAGCGACCGGGTTTGAGCCAATGGCATTACCGACGGCTCTTGCAGCATTAGAGGCACCCAATGACTCTGCTATTTGGCCATAGCTAGCCACGGTGCCCGGAGGTATTTTCAGCAGCGCACGCCACACGGCGATCTGAAAATTGGTCCCTGCCACATGGAGCGAAAGCGGACCCTCCTTGGAGCCGGCATTGCCGCTAAAAATAGCGTCGATAACATGGCGCGTAGACGAGGTGCTTTCCGTGATTGAACTGAATGGCCAAGCGATACGAAGGTCATCCAGCAGTTCGTCCTTGCTGTTGAAGTCCATGAATCCCGCCCGACACACACCACGCGGAGTCACTGCCACAAACATGGCCCCCAGCGGGGTAGAATGTACGCCGTACTCTATTTTTAGCTGCTTTCCTCGATTCTTGTATTCCCCAGGTGTGACTGCTTCCAGCTGCACAAAATGGTCATGCAACCTTGAGCTGCCGCTTAACCCAAGTTCATGTGAGACGTCGAGCAGAGAACTAGACTTATCCAGCAATCCTTTACCTCGCTCCAATGTGAGGACCTGCAAGAATCGCTTCGGTGTCGTGCCTGCCCAACGACAAAAGAGCCGCTGAAAATGATAAGGACTCAAATGCACATGGGCGGCTATTTCCTCCAAATTGGGCTGATCAGACGCCCTATTCACAAGATAAGTCATAGCGCTCGCGATTCGGTCATAGTCTGACATGTGGCACCGCCTCTCAGACACGATTTATGGATATGCCGCCATCTACCAGCATCGCTGACCCAGTAGTAAAACTGGAAGCATCGGAAGCCAGGTAAAGCGCTGATCGGGCAATTTCTTCAGGCTGCGCGATACGCTTGAGCGCGTGAAGATTAGATACAAACTCTTTCGCCTCAGGAGTATCCGCAAATTCCTGTGCCGCCGCTGTATCAGTTCCACCTGGCAGAAGCGCGTTCACCCGGATGTTATGGGAACCATACTCAGATGCAAGCACTTGGGTCAGGCCAATCAGCCCTGCCTTGCTAGCTGCATATGCCGCCATTCCCGGCATACCTGCTGTGTAGCCGACTCACGACCAATGCCTGCACTGGCGCCAGTAACAATAGCGACTTTATTTTCGAGGGTACTCATATAATTGACCTCTTTGACTCTGTTCTTAATGGATGGGGATCTAACCGGAACAGAAACGATACTAAGAGGCCGATTCGAGCTTGCCGACCCGAATCTTGCTATGTTGCTTTAATGCTGTAACGCTCGGCACACGTGCCGATTTGTAGCCGCGGAGCGGCGGATCACGCAAGCGCTAAGGGCTTGCCCCGCATCTTGTGCGGTAACACCGGTTAGCGAAATACCAGACCACTCAACCTTTGCAGGAGAACAAAGTGTCAGATACCAACATCGAACTCACTTCGACCATTAGCGAAGACAACAAACTGGAACTTGCCCTGCGCGAGATTGAGATCCCGCAGCCGGGCGAGAACCAAGTGGTCATCCGCATCGAAGCCGCTCCTATCAACCCGTCTGACCTGGGTGTGATGTTCAGCGCGGCCGATATGACAACCGCCAGCCAATCCGGTAGCGCCGATCGCCCGGTCATCAGTGCCGATGTCCCGGCCAAGTTCATGGGTGCCGTTAAAAAGCGGGTTGGCAAGTCTATACCCGTAGGCAACGAAGGAGCCGGTACAGTTGTCGCTGCTGGCTCATCAGCCGCTGCGCAAAGCCTGCTGGGCAAAACCGTTGCGTTCATTGGCGGTGGTAGCTACCGCAAATATCTCTGTGCCAATATTCAAAGCTGTCTGGAACTGGAGCCGGGTACGACCGCAGCCGAAGGCGCTTCAAGCTTTGTTAATCCGCTTACTGCATTGGCCATGGTAGAAACCATGCGAGCTGAAGGTCACAAGGCGATCGTTCACGCTGCCGCCGCCTCCAACCTCGGACAAATGCTCAACCGCATCTGCATCGCCGACGGCATAGACCTGGTCAACATCGTCCGCAAGCCGGAACAGGAAGCATTGCTGCGCGACATGGGCGCCAAATACGTGGTCAACTCCAGCAGCGACAGCTTTATGGCAGACCTGACCGAAGCACTTATCGAAACCGGCGCTACCATCGCCTTCGACCCTATAGGTGGCGGTAGATTGGCCAGCGATATTCTCACCTGCATGGAAGCCGCCGTTTCTCGCAACATGACTGAATACAGCGTGTACGGATCTGACACCTATAAACAGGTTTATATTTATGGAGGCCTTGATCGCGGCCCGATTACTCTGAACCGCAGCTTCGGTTTTGCCTGGGGTGTGAACGGCTTCTTGCTGTTCAATGCGTTGGGAAAGCTGGGCAAGGACACCGCCGCCGCCATGCGCAAACGCGTAGCCGCCGAGATCAAGACCACGTTCGCCAGTCACTACACTCACGAAGTATCCCTGGCCGGCGCCTTGCAACTGGATGCGATCTCGGTTTACGGCAAACAGGCTACCGGAGAGAAGTTCCTGATCAAACCACAGAGCTAACGTTTAGCATCTGGCTGTAAAGCCAGCCTAGGGCGCTGGAGTGAGGTTGACTCCAGCGTCTGCATGGAAGGTAACCCTGCCGATCAATGTCTTTGAAGTTTTGCAGCTTCCATAATGACGTTCATTTCTGCCAGGGAGTTAATGCCTTCACTACAATTCTGGCCAGGACCGCAGCTATGGGCTCCACCTATTTGCTGGCAGTAAGAGGTGATGCCCTCGCTGCGCAGCCGCTTAATGGATGGATCTACCAATGCCGGCAGTCAACACGATTCGTGCCCGCCTCGACCAGACAGCCTGGCGTGAACGCAACGCCAGAGGCGAGGCAACAGATATCATGCGTGATAACTCTTTCATGATAAAAAAATTGTACCTAATCCTGTTTCCCCAAGGCTGATTGAAGTGCTCAATCTGAAAAAAAGGGGGACAGTTCAATATGAACTACCCCCCCTGTTTGTTCCCCTTTATTGATTCATTGAGCAAAGCGAACGGTTGAACCAGTTGCTAGCCTTGCTTGTATTGCTCTGCACTAACTTTTTGAAATTCAATTTAGATTTTCTGAAGACCAAGCAAGCTCATCCGCTTTAATAAGCACAATTGCAATATTTGCATCTACATAATCACAGTTCTGCGCAGGCTTAGAAATTTGACCTCGCGGATGAGGGGGAATGCGATCACCATATTTCTTTTGCAGGAAAAGTAACTTTTTGGGGCGGCCTCTAATCTCTTTAAATTCAGAGTCGTTAGCGACCTCAACAATTAGGGACTCAAGAGTCAGCGCGATCTGGTCTCGGGCTACTTCAGCGCGATCATGTCGCGTCTCCAGAATGTCAGAAATTTTTTCATGAAGATCTTCGGCCCACTCAGCAGATATCCAGCAAACACGATTCTGGCCATGGATTGCATATGTCACCATGAGGGAACGAGGAAGCCCAATATTCTGTTCTGCTTGAGAAAACTCAACGTGTAATTCGACCTTGATCTCACCAGGTGTTGGCCAGATAGACTCTCGGCTGTGCTCAACACTTTCTTTCCAGCCATTAGATATCATTTTGCCAAGAATGAATCGATCGGGGTCATAGATGATCGACTCATAAAAAATTGCTGATGGTTTCTCATGTGAAATTAAGAAGAGAAAGGATGGCTCATCTAAATCTAGATAACACGTATCAAGCAAGCCGTGAATGTCTGCGCGAATGAATGGTATGCCTAAACCAGCACACACAACTTTAAAATGTTCAATATTTTTGGATAAATCATTTCCGAAATTGACAGGCACGATTTGCTCCTGGCTAACGCCTTGCTTACCTAAAATCTGGGAGCATAGCGAGTAAATTATCTGAGTGCAGCAACTTGTTATACGCATTTCTGTTCATGCCACAACTTCCATCATTTCTTTGTAGTGCTTTTCATCTAGCTCATTTATCCAGTCAAATATATCTGAAATAACCGTAACCCCTTCACCCATCAGGTTTTCAACAAAGTCTTCATTAGTTTCGATGAGGTCATTATGTGAATACTCATTGATGAATTTTCGAATCTTTTCTTTTCCTTCATCTTCCGGATTTTGGCTTGCCGAAACAGCCACATTAAACAAGTTAGCGAAGTTCCCCCGATTCTTAGGGAATTTGAAGGACAAGAAGGATTCAAGTAGCTTGCGGGACAAGTTGGCGGCAAGGAAATGATCATCCGTTTCAAGGGTCTGTTGAGTTTTTAACGAATACAGGCGCGAAAATATATAGTGATACTCTGAGTTATATAAAGTTAGCGCTGGCTCGGCGTCTGTATAAGTTGAAGTTCGAGGCACTTCGTTGCTTGCCTTAACAGTATAGAAGTTTGCAATATTCTGGTTGTCACGCTTATTTTTTCGTGAAATCCAATCGCGCACCAACTTAAAGAACGTGAAATTATGGGTAAGAACAAATAATTGTTTTGCCTTTTCACAGTTCACTTTCATAAATGAATATGCGTGAAAAAGGTGATTGGAATCGAAACTTGAAATAGGGTCATCCACGACAACAATAGTGTCTTCAATTTTATTGTCGTTCTCCTTTAGCTTGGTTATGAAATAGACAAACGCAATAGCCGTCTTTTCACCTTCACTTAGATTTCCGTCAACTTGTTCGGAATCATTCCGAAGTATTTCATACCCTTTTTTAACTGGATTGAACCGGAGGGTTAACTCACTGCGACCAAGAAACTTATGAAGTGATTCGTTAAATTGGTCAGCGCCCACGCCTTCATTTGATAGTGAATCTTCAAGCGTTAGAATTTCAATTTTTCTTGTATTGATCGCTGTTTTTAGCAATCCATTTGCGGTTGTTCGGTCAACAACTTCTTTTTTCTTATCGTGATAACCGAATGATTTCACTTCAGTAGTTGCATAGTGAAGTTCAAGTTGTTTTTTTGCTTTGTTAGTTTCTTCTTTGAAGTTACCTGATTTATGATTATGTTTACCAGCAGCCGCGCTAATAGCGGTCATAGCATCATTAAACGCCTTTACAGATGATTCGCTAATAGCTTCAACCGTTAGACCAGTTTCAAGTAGATTAGCTGTCTTTTCTTTCAACACAGCGTGCCACACTGTTATTTCATCGTTTAGGGTTTTGATGGCTTCTTCTAAAGCTTTACATGCTTCTCCGTATCCATTTTTGAATTCGTCGTAAAAGTCACTACTTGCTGGAAGCATTGGAGGCTGAATATATTGACCAGAAAGCCATCCATCAGCACTTTCAAGCCGAGTTTGAAAGACTTTGTAATCGTCATTAAAGTGGGCTTCTAGCTGTTTAGTGCGTTCTTCGGTGATGGTACTGCCACAAAACTCACATTGGTTTGTATCGTGGCGCTTATGTAGGTCAAGGCCAGTTTCAACCCAAGACTTTATATCACCATGCTCAACAAGCCGCTGAAGAGTTTGACTGACCACACTGGTTTTCAAAAGATCATCAAGGCGCTCTTTAGCTTTAGTGAAAGTTTCCTGATTAATAGCATATTGATTAAAGGTAATCGGAGATTTTTGATCAGGCTTAGCAGCGTTGGTCAATTCAACAATTTTTTGATCGTCAAGAAGCGGGGCGTCTGATTTACTTGCTTCAAGGTTATCGTTGATAAATTTTTCAAACTTACGCTTGTCGTAGTTAAGGTAGTAATTATCAGTTGTGTCGATTGACTGAAGACTTGTCTTCATGTGCCGCGCACTATCAGTTCCAAATTTTGAAACAGCACCATCAAGTTTCCCTATCGCTTCAGCTTCTACGTTGTGTGCTTTAGTGTCAGCTTCCTGTTCCTTTTTTAGCTTTTCTAGCTTCTCACGTTCTTCAATTTTCTCTTTATCAACAAGCAATAGACTTTTTACAACGCTGTCCCATGATATGTTTTCGTCAATAAAGTCATGGTTAAAGGTGTGAATATTTAGGTCAGCACTCGATACGTTCGCTTGTGTAATTGACGTACCGTTACCAATGTTCACAGTGAACTCTGAAGAAGGAAATTTACCTGAAGTGGTGCTATTTTCGATACATCGAAAAACACCTGAAAGGGTAGATTTTCCGCTTCCATTCCACCCATAAAATAGATTGTACTTTCCGAAATCCTTAGCATTGGCATTCGTGTGATTTTTGAAAATACCGAATTGCTTTAATTTTTGTATATTATTTATTGACATAACTTCCCTGACATTTAAGTATTCACTCCACTATAGATTTTCGTATAACGCCGCGCTCACCGGCTTGTCCGGTGCAGTGCATTGTTATAGGACTCGATAAATTAAAAACGTCTGCACAAACCACACTCAAAATAGCTTATTGACTTCTTTAAACATATTTTCAAATTTATCGAGAGTGCCTTTAGAAAAGCCTTTTGCATCAATACCTGAACCCAGCAAACACTGTGATGGCTTGTAATGATTAAACCTCTTGCCTCCAAGCGCCGCTTTTAACTGAAGCAAAATAGTTGGCTTGCCATCATCTAATTCAGAAATACTTATGTCTTTATATTCTGGAAATGATTGATTGAAAATATTTAGATATTCTGATCTGCCGAACAAATCCTCAATATCTGCTTTGCTATAACTCTCACCAGCAAACTCGTCGAAGAATCTAACGCTTTTGTCTTTGATAATTTTTGATTGAATCAATCCTTCCAGTCGCTGAGAACCGCTGGAATTATTAAATGAGTCAAGCAAGCAAACCACTTTTAGCTTTGATCCTCGGAGTAATGAAATGAAGGAAACCACTTTGTCCAGGCCACCCACCGGCACAATGGTAATATCGTGTCTCAAGCCCTCACGACCTTCTCCCTCCAAAAGGCCAGACATATAGGTTAGATAGTTTAAATCTGAAGGCCCCTCAACTAGCAAATTATTCTTTGAAACAAATAGATTTTGCGCTATATCATATCCGAGCGCAGCCTGAAGTGGAAAAAGGGTGTCTGGATCTTTTTCTTGAATTGCGTCTGATATAATACTTCCGCTTTCCGAGTCATACACAGTTCTCACTCTGTTCAGCGAGTCCGATTCCACCATAAAGGGCGAGTGAGTTGAATAAACAATCTGATATTCCTTTGAAAGATCCTTAATGAACCGCAGCAAATCAGCTTGCGCAGAAGCATGCAAATTTAAGCCTGGCTCATCTAATAAAAGAATGAAGTTGCTATCTTTGTCATCCTGAATTTTACTAAACCATACTATAAATGAAAAAAACCAATTGAATCCCTTGCTTCTATTCTTGAGTGGCAACGATATTCTGTGCCTGTTATTTCTGACACGTATATCTAAGATTTTTTCTGGCTGTTGATTTGGTCTTATAACAGAGTCAATTTTGAACTCGATTGCGAGATTGCTATTGGTTGACCAGTACTCAAAAATAGTGTCTGTTATTTCATTAGAAGTAGCTTCTAACTCAGCAATGAATGCCTCAAAGCTAGATGAACTTGCCAGCTCATCTATATCAACAACAGCAAGCTCGAACAGCGCCTTTGCCGTTTCCAATTGATGTTTCGTTAGCTCACCAGTTGGTGCGTTTTTTCGAATTGATTCTATGCTTACTCTTGATGGAAGCTCATGATACTCGTCAAAGTACCAGAACCTCGGAATACGAGGGTTTAAATATCTCTTTATTATATAGGCATCTATTAGGTTCGTTTTCCAACCAAAAGCTTCTTTGACGATGTTTTCGTTAATATGAGAAATGACTTTCTTAAGCTCTTCATCTTCTCCTGCATCGCACTCTACTACCGCTTTCACTGTACCTAGTTTCAATAAGTGGTTTTTAATCTCATTTTCAAATCCCAGCTTACTTTGTAAGTTTTCAAGAAATTTTTCTTCATTGGATTTGATATAATACCAAGCACGACCAGATTTATACTTGACTTCAACCTTGAACTGCTCGGCAGTAAGAACGCCTTTGCCTAAATCCGAATTTATTTCATCAATTGTTTCTTCGTCAATTTTAAAAGTGCATGTTATTACAACTGCATCCTCTTCCGATCGTTGATACTTTTTCAGTTCATTTCGGGGGTAATCTCTAACCTCATCGAATTTGAAATCATCATCATCGGTAAAGTAATTGAACTTTGCCAGCGCCTCAAGGAATGCTGTCTTTCCGCTTTCGTTCTTACCAACAAGAGTAGTTACGTCATCCTCAAGCTTTATAACTTGTTCATTGGTATAGCTCTTGTATTTATTAATTTTCGCTTCCGTTAAAATGAACACAGCTTTCTCCAATTTTTCGATGTTTATATTTTAGACAAACCTGTCTTGCCTATAACGTTTGGTTAAGGGCGGGCTTTAGCCCGTCCCAGTGAGCGTAGCTAACGGTTTGAACCAGTTGTTATGTTTTTTTGGGAAGCTCATCTTTTGCTATTTCTATTAGCTTTGGAAGATTTGCTTCTACAATCGTTCTGATTTCATTTGCCTCAATTAGAAACCACTCCGCTCTTTCCCTTTCAGATTCGTAACTTCCAAGGCTCTGGTCATGGATTTGAAATGCCGCTCTTGAAATTGATTGGTCAATGGTTTCTAGAGTTTCAGAGAATTTTGTGGAAAATATGAGATTTCCCGTTCTGGCCAGCTTTGATATTAACCGTAGCGCTAACTCTGGCTCAGCTTTTACGCTGTTTGATGGTTCGCAATGGTGATCAGCACGGACTTGTTCAGACCAATGAAGAAGCTCCTCCAATGCCTCAATTGCGGATTTGTAAGAGTTGCGTCTCTCATCCCAGAACTTTTCTTTTTTAAATTTATTTAGCGCTAGTAGTGATCCGCAGTAAGCAGATATGAAGCCTACAAAAATAGGTGAGACAATTTTTAATATTTCAGCGTAGTCCAATGACTACCTCCGGAACATAACGCCTCAATAACCGGCAGCCGCAATGCAGCGAAGCGGAAGGTAGGCTGTCCGGCGCCGCAGGCGCGTAGTTGATTGATCTGTTAGGTATTGCAGCTACTTACAAACGATGCAGCATAATCAAGAAACGGGCCGAGACGCCAATATGCAGTTTTTGATTGAGCTATTTCTACATCAAGCTGTTTCGATGCTTCTGTTTCAATATGCGCTAGGTTTCTTAGCTCATAGGTACGCTTAATATCCTCAGCGTAAGCCGCTTCGAGAAAGCCAATGCGTACTGCACAGTCAACTTTATCTTTAAATGGTATTGAATTTTTTGGAGTTTTTGCGTCGCGATATACGCAGGTGAATATATCTTCGTCCCCATACTTAACCTTGGTTAGACTGCCCAAGGCGTTCACTGGCTTATATGCCTTATGAGTTTGGATCTGTATAACTTCCGGATGCTCTTTAAGCAACCCCCACAACAAGTTGGTTATCACGGCTTCGTATATTGAGGCATATTGCATAATTTGAAACTTCACAAATGGATGCTGCTCGTCATTTTGAACGAATGTAGCCTCCATTAGCTTGTAGACATAACGTGCAGAGTAAAAAGCTCTTCCCAATCGAAGCCTAAGCTCAGCGTCGTCAATAAATGAGAATTTATCTATGTGCCAAGACATATCTCCAGGGAGATCTCTTACACAATAATCATGGATGAGATTTCTAGTTTCTTCTTTTAAAGGCATGATCTTCCTTAGTGTTGCCTAACGCTCGGCTTTGGGGCGGACTTGGAGCCGCGAAGCGGCGGAAAGGCCGTCCCAGCCCCGAAGGGGCGACAATAGCCGCTTGTTACATACTTTACCGCACACAATCTTTAATAGGCATTCTTCCAAATATCTTTTCTAACATTTTTGTTGCTATCACTTGCCCGGCAGTAGTTAAAGTAAGCTGATGAAGAGAAAGTTTGTCATATTCTTCAAGAAAGCTGCACACATTAGGAAATTTTACTTTAACGTCTTCGACTTGCAGGGTTGGATATTTCTTTTTGAAGCTATCTTGAAGTGTGTTCCCACCCATTATATTGATATAGCTACCCGCGCCTGATGAAGCTATTGTCTTTAATTTAGTTATGGAGATGCTTTTACACTGGGACAAAAAATGTCTATTCAACTCAACAAACACTTGATCTAAAGCCGCTTCATTACTGAATGATAAAGATTGAATGAAGTGAACAATTGGCAAGACAGAAAGTAGCTCATGCGTTAATTTTGGTATGATATCTATTGCATATTCAATACAGTTATCAACGTAATCATCATTCTCTTTCTCTAGCCGAGCTTGTAGTAATTCGGACAATAGATTTATATCTATTTTTTTGCCTTTCTTAGCGGCGCTTTGGACTGCGGAATTAAATGTACTTTGTACATCTGGCTCAGCTAACTTAGATACTTCAATCTGATCTAATCTAGCCTCAAGCTTTTGATAGGTTGAAGAGACAAGCGTTTTTACGTTTTCTTGTGCCTTTTGAGCTGCAGCGGCCTCCAGCTTTGGGAAATTCTCGTGCAGCAGTAGGTTGAATAACCTTTCACAACTTTCAAAAGTTAGCCCTACTGACATATCGCCTGCGACTTGAATGGAGGTAGAATTTTCCTTAACTGTTGCTTTCTGATTCATCTTTCTCGCCTATTGTTAGATTTCCGCCAACCTGAATTCCTGTTCCATTTTTAACGTTCTGCTTTTGTGTTGTCTTATTAATCATTTTCGACCCAACAAAGAACAAACCCACTAGGGCTAAAAGCGCACCTATATACGTTGCTATATCATTTCCAGTTAAGGTATTTAGCCAATCTATCATTGTGTGATCACTCATTGGTTTTGTATGTAACAGTGATTAGATCGCACGCAGCACTAATACATAACAGTGACTGCGACATAACTCCGCTTCACCGAAATCACGCCGCCAGAAATATACTTTAAAAACAATAACTTACAGCTCACACCACAGCCCACCCCGTATTCGCTTGACTGCGTCTTTTCATGAATCCATTACTACTGGGTACAAACCCACCCCGCCAGGCACGCTACCGCCCGCCCCTCAACAGGCGGGCAAGCCAATACGCTCTCGATTCGGGTATGGAAGGTAGGCTGTCCTTGCCCCTTGGGCGGGAACGGCTGCGATCCATGCTTTGGGGTCAACATAGCCCAGAGAATGGCGCTTGGCCATAGTCGGAAAGTCATAGAGTGTGAATGCAGATGTCGGGGCGCCGTATGACCTGCGCTCAATGCACCCTGCACGCCATACAAACAAGGATGCGACCACCCTCCCTCCTCGCTATAATGGCCGTTTTTGCGACTCTGTCTCATGGCGCGCGGAGTTCCTGCTTTATATAGCCCCACCGATCGGCGGGCCAGGCGGGACTCCTGTAAGCTGCCGTGGCACCCTTTACCGTCGCCAGCCATATACCGGACAGCCAAAACACCCATGGATAAAACCTACCAACCCCACGCTATTGAATCTTCCTGGTACCAGACCTGGGAGCAGAACAATTACTTTGCTCCGCAGGGTTCTGGCGAGTCGTACACCATTGCCCTGCCGCCGCCGAACGTGACCGGTAGCCTGCACATGGGCCATGGTTTCAATAACTCGATCATGGATGCGCTGATCCGTTTCCGCCGTATGCAGGGCCGCAATACCCTGTGGCAGCCGGGTACCGACCATGCGGGTATTGCCACGCAGATGGTGGTGGAGCGTCAGCTGGGCGCGCAGGGTGTAAGCCGTCATGATCTGGGCCGGGACAAGTTTCTGGAGAAGGTCTGGGAGTGGAAGGAGGAGTCCGGCGGCAACATTACTCGGCAGATTCGTCGTCTGGGTAGTTCGGTGGATTGGAGCCGTGAGCGCTTCACCATGGATGAGGGTATGTCCGCGGCGGTGCAGGAAGCCTTTGTGCGCTTGCATGAAGACGGGCTGATCTACCGTGGCAAGCGTCTGGTGAACTGGGACCCGAAGCTGCATACGGCCATTTCCGATCTGGAGGTGGAGAACCACGACGAGACCGGTTCGCTGTGGCATCTGCGTTATCCGCTGGCTGACGGTGCGACCACGGCTGATGGCAAGAATTACCTGATCGTTGCCACTACCCGCCCGGAAACCGTGCTCGGTGATACCGCTGTGGCGGTGAATCCGGAAGATGAGCGTTACCAGGCGCTGATCGGCAAGTTCGTCGAGCTGCCGCTGGTCGGCCGGCGTATTCCGATTGTGGGTGACGATTATTGCGACCCCGAGTTTGGTACCGGCTGCGTGAAAATCACCCCAGCCCATGACTTCAATGACTATGAAGTCGGCAAGCGCCACAACCTGGCGCTGATCAACGTGCTGGACAAGAACGCGGCGGTTCTGGCCCGTGGCCAGGTGTTCAATATTGATGGCAGCGTCAATGATGAAGTGGACGCTACCCTGCCCGCCGCCTACGCAGGCATGGATCGGTTCGTTGCCCGCAAGCAGATTGTTGAAGACTTTGATAGTGCTGGCCTGCTGGAGAAGATTGAGCCGCATAGCCTGAAGACGCCCAAGGGCGACCGCTCTGGCGTGGCCATCGAGCCCTGGTTGACCGATCAGTGGTATGTGTCCACCAAGCCGCTGGCCGAGCCGGCGATTGCCGCGGTGGAAGATGGCCGTATCCAGTTCGTGCCCAAGCAGTACGAGAACATGTATTTCTCCTGGATGCGCGACATTCAGGACTGGTGTATTTCCCGTCAGCTGTGGTGGGGCCACCGCATTCCGGCCTGGTATGACGATGCTGGTAATGTCTATGTCGGCCGCGACGAGGCGGAAGTACGCGCCAAGCACAATCTGGGCGACGCCAACCTGCGTCAGGATGAAGACGTGCTGGACACCTGGTTCAGCTCGGGACTGTGGACCTTCTCCACCCTGGGCTGGCCGGAACAGACCGAAGCGCTGAAGACCTTCCACCCCACCGATGTGCTGGTGACCGGGTTCGACATCATCTTCTTCTGGGTGGCACGCATGATCATGCTGACCATGCACCTGATGAAGCATGGCGATGGCAGCGCGCAGATTCCGTTCAAGACCGTATATGTGCATGGTCTGGTGCGCGATGGTCAGGGTCAGAAGATGTCCAAGTCCAAGGGCAACGTGCTGGACCCGCTGGATATCATCGACGGTATCGACCTGGAATCCCTGGTGCAGAAACGCACCAGCGGCATGATGCAGCCCAAGCTGGCGGAAAAGATCGAGAAGCAGACCCGCGCCGAGTTCCCCGAGGGTATCGCTGCCTACGGTACCGACGCGCTGCGCTTCACCAACCTGTCGCTGGCGTCCACCGGCCGCGACATCAAGTTCGACATGGGCCGCGTCGAGGGCTATCGCAACTTCTGCAACAAGATCTGGAACGCTACGCGTTACGTGATGATGCAGTGCGAGGACAAGGACACTGGTGTGAATGGTGAGCCCGTGGAATTGACCCTGGCCGACCGCTGGATCATCTCCCAGCTGCAACGTACCGAGGCGGAAGTAACTCGCCAGTTGGATCAGTTCCGTTTCGACCTGGCCGCGACTGCGCTGTACGAGTTCATCTGGAACCAGTACTGCGACTGGTATCTGGAGTTGTCCAAGCCGGTGCTGTGGGACGAGAACGCCCCGGCCGAGCGCCTGCGCGGCACCCGCCGCACCCTGGTGCGCGTGCTGGAAACGGCCCTGCGCCTGGCGCATCCGTTCATGCCTTATATCACCGAAGAAATCTGGCAGCGTATCGCGCCGCTGGCTGGCAAGACTGGCGACACCATCATGCTGCAGCCCTGGCCGGTCGCTGATGACAGCCGTGTCGATAGCGCCGCCGAAGGTGATATCGAGTGGCTGAAGAATCTGATTCTCGGCGTGCGTAATATCCGTGGTGAAATGAACGTCGCTCCGGGCAAGGAGCTGGAACTGCTGCTGCGCAAGGTTGGCAGCGAAGACCAGCGCCGTCTGAACGAGAACGAGGCTTTCCTGCGCAAGCTGGCCAAGCTGTCGTCCATCCAGGTGCTGGCCGAGGGCGACGAAGCGCCGCTGTCCGCTACCGCGCTGGTGGGTGAGATGGAAGTGCTAGTGCCGATGGCCGGTCTGATCGACAAGACTGCCGAACTGGCCCGTCTGGACAAGGAAATTGGTCGCCTGGAAGGCGAGGTCAAGCGAATTGGCGGTAAACTCGGCAACGAGGGCTTTGTCGCCAAGGCGCCGCCGGCGGTGATCGACAAGGAACGCGCCAAGCTGGCCGAAGCCGAAAAGGCTGTGGCTCAGCTCAGCGAACAACGGGCGCATATCGCCAATCTGTAATCTGGAACCCGTGGCTCTGACATCAAACACGGACACAACAACAAGCAAACAGGGCCTCTGCCGGCCCGATAGGAA
Source organism: Pseudomonas sp. G11-1 (assembly GCF_024031555.1). Taxonomy (NCBI): domain Bacteria; kingdom Pseudomonadati; phylum Pseudomonadota; class Gammaproteobacteria; order Pseudomonadales; family Pseudomonadaceae; genus Pseudomonas; species Pseudomonas sp. G11-1. The sequence continues at coordinate 238,760 of NZ_QEYQ01000004.1, forward strand.
ATGCAATGAAGTCACCCATCAGTAAATGGCTGTCCCTGGGCGCGCTGGCTTTGAGCCTGGCTACCCCGTTCTCCAGCGCGGTCGCTGAGACCAAGTCGGTGGCGGCTACCGCCATCGTTGAGCACCCGGCGCTGGACTCGGTACGCGACGGCGTCCGCTCTGCCCTGGAAGAAGCCGGCTATACCGGCGACAACCTCAAGTGGCAGTACCAGACGGCCCAGGGCAACACGGCTACCGCCGGGCAGATCGCCCGCAAGTTTGTGGGTGATCGCCCGGATGTGATCGTCGCCATCGCCACACCTTCCGCCCAGGCGGTGGTGTCCAGCACCAAGTCGGTGCCCACCGTATTCGCTGCCGTTACCGATCCGGTCGCGGCCCAGCTGGTGCGTAACTGGGAGCCTTCCGGCACCAACGTCACTGGCGTATCCGATGAGCTGGAACTGGACCGTCAGATGGAGCTGGTCAAGCGTGTTGTGCCCGATGCCACCCGCGTGGGGATGGTCTACAACCCCGGTGAAGCCAACTCCGTGGTCGTGGTCGAGCGTCTGCGCGAACTGCTGCCAACCATGGGTATGACCCTGGTTGAAGCCGCTGCGCCGCGTACCGTAGATGTGGGCTCTGCTGCCCGCAGCCTGGTCGGCAAGGTCGATGTGATCTACACCAACACCGACAACAACGTGGTGTCCGCCTACGAGTCGCTGGTCAAGGTGGGCATGGATACCAAGACCCCGCTGGTTGCTTCCGATACCGATAGCGTCAAGCGTGGCGCCATCGCCGCGCTGGGTATCGACTACTTCAAGCATGGCGTGCAAGCCGGTGAACTGGCTGTGCGCGTACTCAAGGGTGAAGCGCCCGGCTCCATCGCTCCGCAGAAGAGTGGTGAGCTGAGCCTGTATCTGAACCGTTCCGCCGCTGCGGCTCAGGGTGTCACCCTATCCCAGGAACTGATCGACTCGGCCGCCGAGATCATCGACTGATCCAACCTGCGCCGGTGCTCCCACGCCGGCGCAGCCGTTCACCAAAGGCCTAACATTCCATGTCATTGTTTTCCCTGTTTGGCGCCCTCGAAGTCGGCCTGATCTTCAGTCTGGTGGCGCTGGGTGTTTTCATTTCCTTCCGTCTGTTGCGTTTTCCCGACCTGACCGTGGACGGCAGCTTCCCGCTGGGTGGCGCGGTCTGCGCGGTATTGATTGCCAACGGTATGGACCCTTTTCTGGCGACCATCATCGCTACCCTGGCTGGCGCGCTGGCCGGGATGGTTACTGCGGTGCTCAATGTGCACCTGAAGATCATGGATCTGCTGGCCAGTATCCTGATGATGATCGCGCTGTATTCGATCAACTTGCGCATCATGGGCCGGCCGAACATTCCGCTGATCATGGAACCGACCATGTTCAGCATCCTGCAGCCGCAGTGGCTGGCTGATTACATTGCCCGGCCGCTGATCCTGGTGATGGTGGTGATTGCTGCCAAGCTGCTGCTGGATGCCTATTTCGCCACCCGCCAGGGCCTGGCCATCCGCGCCACCGGCTCCAACCCGCGCATGAGCCGCTCCCAGGGCGTGAATACTGGCGCCATGGTGATTCTTGGCATGGCCATTTCCAATGCGCTGGTCGGGCTGGCCGGGGCGATGTTCGTGCAGACCCAGGGCGGCGCGGATATCTCCATGGGCATCGGTACCATCGTCATCGGTCTGGCTGCGGTGATCATCGGTGAAAGCATCCTGCCGGCACGGCGGATCTTCTACCTGACGCTGGCTGTGGTCATTGGTGCGGTGATCTATCGCTTCTTCATCGCCCTGGCGCTGAACAGCGACTTCATTGGCCTGCAGGCGCAGGACCTGAACCTGATTACCGCAGTGCTGGTCGTGATTGCGCTGGTCATTCCGCTGATCAAGCAACGTCTGACCCGCAGGAGGCATGTCTGATGCTCAGCGCACAGAACCTGAAAATCACCTTCAACCCCGGCACGCCGATCGAGACCAAGGCGCTGCAGGGGCTGTCGCTGGAGATTCCCACTGGCCAGTTCGTCACCGTGATCGGTACCAACGGCGCGGGCAAATCGACGTTTCTCAATGCGGTCTCCGGCGACCTGCCGGTGGATAGCGGCGCGATCCTGATTGATGGCGATGACGTCACCCGCTTGCCGGTGTGGAGCCGTGCTACCCGCGTGGCGCGGGTATTCCAGGACCCCATGGCGGGCACCTGCGAAGACCTGACCATCGAGGAAAACATGGCCCTGGCGCAACAGCGCGGGCAGCGCCGCGGCCTGCGCCGGGCGGTGCGCGTGGACATGCGTGATGAGTTCCGCGCCCATCTGGCCACCCTCGGCCTGGGCCTGGAAGACCGCCTGACCGACCGCATCGGTCTGCTCTCTGGTGGTCAGCGTCAGGCTGTGAGCCTGTTGATGGCCGCATTGCAGCCGTCACGCATTCTGCTGCTGGACGAACACACCGCCGCACTCGATCCGCGCACCGCGGACTTCGTGTTGCAGTTGACCGCACGCATCGTCGCCGAGAAACAGCTGACCACCATGATGGTCACCCACAGCATGCGCCAGGCGCTGGATATCGGCGACCGCACGGTAATGCTGCATCAGGGCCAGGTGGTGCTGGATGTCGCTGGCGATGAACGCAAGGGCCTGGATGTCCCTGACCTGCTGCACATGTTCGAGAAAGTGCGCGGGGAAAAGCTGGCGGATGACGCCCTGCTGCTGGGGTAAGTGGTAAACATACCGCGGCCTGCGCTCGCAGGCCGCTCACGCTGATAGCAAGTGCATATCACCGTGCAGAATTGATCTCTGACAAGTCAGCCTGCCCGCGCAACGCGGACAATACGCGCACCCCATTCCAGTCATCGGCGACAGCTCGCCCCTGACCCGCAGGCCGGCCCGCGCCTGCACGCAGATTTCAAAATCGAGACGGAGTCTTGTTCATGTATGTGTTGATGGCAGTCATCTTTGTGGTTGGCTATTTATGTATCGCGCTGGAACACCCCCTCAAACTCGACAAAGCGGCTTCCGCGCTCCTCACGGCGGCCATGACCTGGGCGGTCCTGGTGCTGGGTGCCAACGAGATCCTGCCAACCCTGGCCCTGGGCAGCAATGACCCTGCCGACTCCTCGGCTATCGTCGTCAGCGCCCTGCGTCATCACCTGGGCGAAATCGCCGAGATCCTGTTCTTCCTGCTGGGCGCGATGACCATCGTCGAGCTCATCGATGCCCATGGCGGCTTCAAGGTCATCACTGATCGCATCACCACGCGCCGGCGCGTTTCGCTGCTGTGGATCATCGGCCTGCTGACCTTCTTTCTCTCCGCCGTGCTGGATAACCTGACGACCACCATCGTGATGGTCTCGCTGCTGCGCAAACTGGTACGGGGCCGCCCCGAGCGCTGGTTGTATGTAGGGGTTGTGATTATTGCCGCCAACGCCGGCGGTGCCTGGTCGCCGATTGGCGACGTCACCACCACCATGCTCTGGATCGGCGGGCAGATCACCGCGCAACAGGTGGTCGTCGAGTTGTTCCTGCCCAGTCTCGTCTGCCTGCTGGTTCCGCTGGCCATTCTCAGCCTGCGCTTGAAAGGTGAGGCGCCGCGCCCGCGTTTACGTGCCCATGTCGCTGAGGGCGGTCATGCCACTACCGATCGTGAGCGCAATGCGGTGCTGGCCATGGGTATCGGGGCGCTGTTGTTCGTCCCGGTGTTCAAGACCGTCACCGGCCTGCCGCCGTACATGGGCATCCTGTTCGGGTTGGGTGTGCTGTGGGTGGCCACCGAGATCATGCACCGGGACAAGAAGCCGGAGCTAAAGCATCCGCTGTCGGTCATCGGCGTTCTGCACCGGGTCGATACGCCAAGCATTCTGTTCTTCCTCGGTATTCTGCTGGCGGTATCCAGCCTGGCAACGGCGGGCCACCTGGGCCAGATCGCTGTGGCATTGCGCGATGGTCTGGGCAATATTTTTGCCATCAACTATGCCATCGGCCTGCTCTCCGCCGTGGTGGACAACGTGCCACTGGTGGCCGGCGCCATGAAGATGTACCCGACAGTCACCGATGGCATGCTCGCCTCTGCCACCACCGACACCGAATGGCTCAGCCAGTTCGTCACCGACGGCCGGTTCTGGCAGTTCCTGGCCTTCTGCGCCGGCACCGGCGGCAGCAGCCTGATCATCGGCTCGGCAGCGGGTGTGGCAGCCATGGGCATGGAGAGGATCGGGTTCTTCTGGTACATCAAGCGGGTCAGCCTGCTGGCGTTCCTCGGCTATACCGCTGGGGCCGCGGTGTATTTACTGATGTACATGTGAACGTTGACTACCGGGGCGCGCTGCGCCCCTGCTCAACGTCGGTCGCTGCCCCAGCGTAGTCACCGACAATCCGGTCGAGACGCTGAACAGTGACATCATCGCCGGCGCCTGTTCGAGGAATAGCTCCCGCCCTGATCCGCCCTCCCTTTTCTGCACTACACTGGGGGTGCGACGTGAATGCGGCCCACTGGCTATGACTGGAGGAGCGATATGCGCAACGATATCCTGACCATGACCGCCACCGACCTGCTCGGCTACTATCGAACTGGCAAGCTCTCCCCCGTAGAAGTCTCCGAAGCCATGCTCAATCAGATTGAGCGCCTCGACAGCCATACCAATGGCTTCTGCCTGGTCGACCGCAAGACCAGCCTCGATTTCGCCCGAGAATCAGAGACGCGCTACCAGCGCGGCGAGCCGCAGGGTCTGTTGGACGGCGTGCCGGTGGGCGTCAAGGATGTCTTCCTCACTCCCTGGTGGCCGACGCGGCGCGGCTCGCACACTGTCGACCCGGACACCACATTGAACAAGGCCGCCCCTTCAGTAGCGGCCCTGGCACGCCATGGTTTTGTGCCGATCGGTAAGACCACCACCCCGGAGCTGGGCTGGAAAGGCGTCACCGACAATCCCATTGACGGCGTCACCAACAACCCCTGGAATCCAGCCAAAACCGCTGGCGGATCGAGCGGCGGCAGCGCCGTGGCGGTGGCACTGGGTATGGCGCCTCTGGCACTGGGCACCGATGCCGGTGGCTCTATCCGCATTCCCGCCGCCTTCTGCGGCATCGTCGGTTTCAAGCCCTCCTTCGGTGAAGTACCCCACTGGCCTGCCAGCCCCTTCGGCACCTTGGCTCATGCCGGCCCCATGGCATGGACCGTGGAGGACTGCGCATTGATGATGAACGTCCTGACCGAAGCCGATCACCGCGACAGCAACGCCGTACCCCGCCGCTCCATCGACTACCTGGCGGCGCTGGAAGGCGGAGTGAAGGGGCTGAAGATCGCCTACAGCCCTAACCTCGGCTTCGTCGATGTAGACCCCGCAGTGGAAGCTGCACTGGCCGAAGCAGTAGCGGTATTTACCGCGCTGGGCGCAGAGGTGACGCGGGTCGATCCTGGGTTTGGTGATCCGCTGGGCGCCTTCGGTCACCTGTTCTATGGCGGCGCCGCCAACGCCATCCGCGATCTATCGGCAAAAAAACGCGCCCTGATGGACCCGCAACTGATCGCGGTAGCGGACAAGGCAGCGCAATTGTCCATGCTCGATTACCTGGGAGCAGTCAATGAATCCATGGCCCTGCGCGAGCGCATGGCGCACTTCCATCAGAAATACGACCTGCTACTGACCCCGGCCCTGCCGATCACCGCCTTCAAGACTGGCCGAGAAGTGCCCGAGGATTGGCCCCATACCCGCTGGCCCACCTGGACCCCGTTCACCTACCCCTTCAACATGACCGGCCAGCCGGGATTGTCGGTTCCCTGCGGTTTTGACAATGACGGCCTGCCCATTGGCCTGCAGTTGGTCGGCGCCCGGTTCAACGACGCGCTGGTGCTGCGCGCCGGTCATGCTTACCAGCAGGCAGCCCCCCTCACTGACCATCGACCAGCACTGTTCGATTCCCGGGTTGAGACGGAGTAAGGCCATGTCTTTGAGTAATATCGATATCGAGATGTACGAATCGGAAGATCCGCTGTGGCACCCGTCCGTGCGCGCCATGCCCATGCCGGGCATCCGCAAGATGGTCAACATGGCGGCGTCGATGCCGGACGTGATCCACCTGTCCATAGGTCAACCGGATCTGCCGGCCCCGGACAATGTCGTCACCGCCGCCGTCGAGGCCCTTCGTGCCGGACAGACCGGCTACACCATGGACGCCGGTCTGCCCCAGTTACTCGAAAGCCTCGCCGCCTATTATGGAGACCGCTACCAGAAACCGCTGACCCCGGAGAATGTGCTGATCACCACGGGCGCCACCGAGGCCATCTATCTGGCGCTTACCGCCGTGTCGGCCCCGGGCCGGCATTTTATCGTGCCCGACCCGTCCTTCATTCTCTACGCGCCGCTGATTCGCATGAATGGCGGTGAGGTCACTGCAGTACCTACCCATGCAGAAAACAACCACCAACTCGATCCCCAGGCGGTGATCGATGCCATCGAACCCCACACCTATGGCATCGTACTCAATTCCCCCAACAACCCGACCGGCACCGTTTACCCGCGGGAAACCCTCGACGCCATTCTTCAGGAGGCGGCCTATCGCAACATTCAGGTGATCAGCGACGAGGTCTATGACCACCTGATTTACGACGGTATCGAATACCCTTCAGTGCTGGAAACCTGCAGCGACCTCGATAACGTCATGGTGATCAGCAGCTTTTCCAAAACCTACAGCATGGCGGGCATGCGCATCGGCTGGATATTCGCCAGCCAGGCGGCCATCAAGATGTTGCGGCGCTATCACATGTTCACCACCACGGTAGCCAACACACCGTTCCAGTGGGCCGGGGTGGCCGCCCTGCACGGCGACAATGACTTTATCGACAACATGCGGGAGGAATACACCCGTCGTCGGGATCGGCTGATAGAGCTGGTCGAGGCCACACCCCACCTCACGGGCTACAAGCCGGAGGGTGCTTTCTACATGTTTCCGTCCTTGCCCGAAGGCGTAAACGGCACCCATGTGGCACTGCGGCTGCTCAAGGAAACCGGCGTGTGCACCATCCCCGGCGAGACCTTCGGCAATCACAGTAACAACGCCCTGCGGCTCAGCTACTCCACCTCTCTGGACAATCTTGAGAAGGCCTTCGAGCGCATCATTCCGTGGATGGAAAAGCAGGACTTTGATTGATTGCGCGCATGCTCCTGATGATAAAGCCGAAGCAAGGGTAGCGATTCGCTCCAGAGCAAGGCGCCTCGGCCAATATCACAGGCTGCGCGGCGCAAACATGATGATCGCCATGCCACTCAACGCGACCGCCGTGCCTACCAGATCCCAGACTGTTGGCCGGACCCCATCGACGGTCCAGAGCCACATGATCGCCATGAAGATATAAACCCCACCGTATGCCGCATAGACCCGGCCCGCCGCCGTCGGGTGCAGTGACAGCAGCCAGGCAAAGGCCGCCAGACACAGCGCCCCGGGCACCAGCAACCAGATGGTTTTCCCCTCGCGCAGCCAGAGATAGGGCAGATAGCAACCGAGGATTTCTGCCAGGGCGGTAATCAGGAAAAGACCGAGCGTTTTCAGTTCAGACAACGGGATCACCTTTTGATGAGGGACAAGGCTGGGCTGGCTATTCGTGGGGTGAGCCGCCAAGCCAAGGGATGCTACGAGCCGGCGCCATTTTGTTCAACCTTGTGCCTCCTGCGGTGATCGCTAAGACTCTGCACCAAAGCGAACCTCATGAAAGTGCGGGTTCTCGGCCAAAGCGGTCATGCCCTGCGCCTCTTCCACCACCACCCATTCCCTGTTCCCGCCAATATCCATCAACAAGCACTCCTCCCGCTGCTCGTTATAGCCGGTGTCCAGCGGCGTCCCTTCCAGCCGCCGGCCATCCGCCCAGATCAGAGCAATGGGGATGCGATAGAGACAGGCAATTTCCAGGTAATCCGACTGATGGCAAGTGATCATGATTGGCACCTTTGATGAGCAAAAAAGCGAAACAGGCATAAGATGAAGATAGCGCCTGTATCCCGACCAGGCAGGAACCGTTATGAATGAGTCGACGTTGCAACCGAACCCACCCGTTTCGATGAGAACCGTCCTGTTTACCTGCATCGCCATGCTGGCATTTGCCGGTAATTCGATACTCTGCCGGCTGGCGCTCAAGAATACCGAGATAGACGCTGCAAGTTTCTCTCTAATACGCCTGATTAGCGGTGCGCTGGGATTATGGTTGCTGCTCGCGCTACGCCAACGCGGCAATCGCAGTACCGGCTCGTGGTCCGGTGCGCTGTCGTTGAGCATTTACGTTGTCGCCTTTACTTTCGCCTATATCCAGCTGGACACGGGAGTCGGCGCCCTGCTGCTGTTTGGCTCGGTCCAGTTGGGCATGCTGACCTATGGCATCTATCGTGGCGAACGGCTTGGCCCGCTGGCCGTGGCGGGACTGCTGCTGGCCCTGGCGGGGCTCGTGCTGCTATTGCTGCCGGGAGCCAGCGCTCCTCCAGCCGGCAGCGCTGCACTGATGATCATCTCGGGGCTCGCCTGGAGCGCCTATTCCCTGCTTGGCCGGGGAGCCGCCGATCCGCTCGCGCTGACCGCCGCGAACTTTCGCAGGAGCCTCCCCATCACACTGGTGCTGTGTTTGCCCTTCCTGGGGGAGCTGCGGCTCGATGGCTGGGGCGCATTCTATGCCGTCCTCTCTGGTGTCCTGGCATCCGGCGTGGGTTACGCCATCTGGTATAGCGCACTTCGCGGCCTGAATGCCGTGCAAGCTTCAACCGTGCAGCTGAGTGTGCCTATCATCGCGACGTTCGCCGGCGTCGCGCTATTGAGCGAACCACTCACTCTGCGGATAGTCGCGGCCTCGGTCGCTGTGCTCGGCGGGATCGGACTGGTGCTCCGCAGGAAGACACCCTGACGCCCATCGACATGTCTGCCCCCGCTAGCCCGCACAACATGATGCGCATAGACTGTGCGCATCGTCCTTTCCAGGAACTGTCCTCCCGGGATGCCATCACCGCCGCGCCCGTCGAATCACCGGCATATGAGTATGGATGCGTGAATACCGAATTGACCATCGTTCTTGCCCTGCTGCTCGGCAGCATGGTGCTCTTCATCCGCAACAAGCCGCGTATGGATGTGGTGGCGCTATTGGTGATCGTCGCGTTGCCACTGACCGGCGTGCTCAGCGTGCAGGAGGCGGTTGCCGGGTTCAGTGATCCCAGCGTACTGCTGATCGCGGCGCTGTTCGTGATCGGCGATGGCCTGGTGCGCACCGGGATTGCCTACCAACTGGGCGACTGGATGGTGCGGCAGGCGGGCAGCAGCGAAACCCGCCTGATCCTGCTGCTGATGCTGACCGTGGCGGGGCTGGGTTCGGTGATGAGTTCCACCGGCGTGGTGGCGATTTTCATTCCAGTGGTGATGAGCGTGAGCGTGCGCATGGGCATTCCCGCCTCGCGGCTGATGATGCCGTTGAGCTTCGCCGGGCTGATCAGCGGCATGCTGACACTGGTGGCCACGCCGCCCAACATGGTGGTCAACAGCGAGCTGGTACGCAATGGGCTGGAAGGGTTCTCCTTTTTCAGCTTCACCCCCATCGGCCTGGCCATACTGGTTTGTGGCATCGGCTATATGCTGTTTGTGCGTCGCTGGCTCGGTGGTTCCGGTGCCGGCAAGGACGAGCCGGATCGCCAGACCATGCATGATCTGGCGGAGTTGTACCGCCTGCCGGAGCGCGAGCGCCGGCTGCGTATCAATGCGGATTCGCCGTTGATCGGTCGCCCGCTCAACGAACTGGAGCTGCGCAGCGAGTACGGCATCAATGTCATTGCCATCGAGCGCCAGCGACGCTTTCGCAATCTGCTGCAGGTGGCCACCGGCAATACGGTAGCGCAACCGGGCGATATCCTCCTGGTTGACCTGGCCAGCCCGGCGATTGCCCTGCTGGGCGCCTATCAGGAAATCGGTGTCACCCCGCTGGAGCTGGAAACCTCCTACTACAGTACCCATTCCCATCAGTTGGGGTTGGCTGAGGTCGCCCTGCCGCCGGAGTCGCGCCTGCCCGGCAAGACCATTCAGGAACTGGAGTTTCGCAGCCGTCATCGGCTCAATGTGGTGGGCCTACGGCGCCATGGTGAGGCGTTGCCGGGGCTGTTGGTGGATGAAAAGCTCAAGGCCGCAGACACGCTGCTGGTCGCCGGCAGCTGGAAGGATATCGATCGGCTGCACCTGCTGACCCGGGATTTCGTGTTGCTCAGCCTGCCAACCGAAATCAAGGAAGTGGTGCCCGCCGCCCGCAAGGCGCCCTATGCGCTGTTCAGCCTGGGCGTGATGGTGGCGTTGATGGTATCCGGTGTGGTGTCGAACCTGATGGCCGCCTTGATCGGTTGTCTGCTGATGGGCACCTTCAAGTGCATCACCATGGATTCGGCCTACAAGGCGATTCACTGGCCCAGCCTGATCCTGATTGTCGGCATGCTGCCCTTTGCCCTGGCGCTGCAGAAAACCGGCGGCATCGACCTGGCCGTGGGTGGGCTGTTGAGCCTGTTCGGTGATGCCGGGCCGCGTGCACTGCTGGCCACGCTATTCATTGCCACTGCAGTGACCGGGCTGTTTATCTCCAATACCGCCACTGCGGTGTTGATGGCACCGGTGGCGGTAGCGACCGCCCAGGCCATGGGAGCGTCGCCCTACCCCTTCGTGATGACCGTGGCGCTGGCCGCCTCGGCGGCCTTCATGACGCCGGTCTCTTCCCCCGTCAACACGCTGGTACTGGACCCGGGCGGTTACCGCTTCAGTGACTTTCTGAAGATCGGCACGCCCTTCACCGTGTTGGTGTTGATCATTACCCTGTTGTTGGTGCCGGTGATTTTTCCGTTGTAGATATCGGCGTAGCGAATCTGTCCTCCACCATTGCGGCGGGGCTTCAGTCGTCAGTTTGCTGCCACTGCGCACAATGATCCTTTTCCGGCCCAGCCGGGGTCAGCCACAGATAATCGGCTTGCTCAGCGCCTGGCATCGACTTGCCCGCCTCGTGCAACATGACCACCACTGGCGCAGGCCCGTCCAGGTGTAGCGGTACGCCCAGGTCCTTGCGTACATGGAAGTTGCCAGCCAGCAACAATGCCGGAGCCGGTGCTGCGATCAGTTGTTCACCCATGCGTACATCACGCTGCTGCTGGATGCCGCGCATGGCGCTGAGTTGCGGCTCGGCTATCTGCCCGCAATGGGATGCTTCGATGGTTTCTCGCAGTTCGGCTAACGCCTGATCGGAATAGCGAGGCGAAACAGCTGCCGGCGTACGGTACAGGGTGGTGATCTCCTCCCGATCGAGATTGGCGGCGCGCAGGTTGACGCCCTCCTCCAACGCCCAGATAACAATGGGCCCGTATAAACTCCAATCCCAGCCGGGGCTCCAGTCCAGTTGCTCCGCCAGTTGTTCAGGCTGCGCTTCGATATCGTCGTTCTGCAAGCTGTCCACGGCCGGTTGTTGCGAGGGCGTAAGCATTTCCAGCAACAGGCTCCCCTGCGGCCGCTGCTGCTGCAATTGACGCAACAGCCAGAGTTGCAGTTGATGATGGTCCACATTGTCATGCTGCTCGCCGACCAGTACATGCTCGGCCTGGGCCAGACGTTCGACCAGATCATCAGCCGACAGCCACAACCCCGTGGCCGTATCCAGCACCTGCCCGGTTCGCTCCGCCTGCGCCATGGGTGTGTTGTGCCACGGCGGCAGCGGCTCGGCGGTCGCCAGCACGGCCCAGCTCAACAACAACCCACTCAGCATCATCCGCTTCATATCCACTCCCATGCAAAAACCAAAATGACTCCGGCCCCAGCGCATCGTGATTTGCGACATATCGGCAACTGGAGTACCTTGCTGCAGCTGACCGCATCGGTTCAGCCGATCGTTGTTTACCTGTTCTACCGCTCCGGATACCAGTATGCCCATCGACAACAGTATTGTTCATCAGATTCACAAGAAGCCTGACGGCCAGCCCGCCAGCCTGACCCTGCGCGATGCCGAGCTGGGCAATTCCGAGGCGCTGGAACAGCTGTTGGCGGGACTGATAGAGGCATATAACAGCAAGCCGAACAAGGCCTGGGGTTATTTCCACGAGGAAAGCGGCGCCTATCCGTTCAGCGGCTGGCTGCAGCAGTTGCTGGATGAGGAACAGGACTTTGTCGGCTTTACCAAACAGTCTGCCGAACACCTGAAAACCCTGATGGAAGGCTCCAACCTGGCGCTTGGCGGCCATGTGCTGTTCATTCGCTACCGCCAGGGCATGACCGCCTTCCTGATCATCGCGCTGCTGCACCACACCGAAGGCGTAACCGTGACGGATGATCTGGAAGTGGCTGCGGCCCGCCACCTGGATCTGTCGGCGTTGAACATGGCGGCACGCATCAACCTCACCGAGTGGAAACAGAACGCTGCGTCCAAGCAGTACATTTCCTTCATCCGCGGGCGCAGCGGCAAGCGCGTATCGGATTATTTCAGGGATTTCATCGGCTGTATCGAAGGCGCCAACCCCGAGCAGGAAACCTCCACGCTGTTGCAGGCGTTCCAGGATTACGTCGGCGAGGCGGACCTACCCTCCGACCAGCTCAAGGACAAGACCAAGGCCATGAGCGGCTACGTCAGCGGCCAGGCCCGCCAGGGCGAGCAGGTAGCGTTGGAGGAGTTGTCGGGGCTGATGGATGAGGAACAGCCGCGGGCCTTCTACGACTACATCCGCAACAAGGATTACGGGCTGAACCCGGAGATTCCTCCGGATAAGAAGACCCTGAACAACTTTCTCAAGTTCTATGGCAAGGCTGACGGTTTGTCGATCAGCTTTGAAGCGCACCTTTTGGGTGACCGGGTGGAGTATGACGAAAGCGATGACTCGCTGGTGATCAAGCACCCGCCGAAAGGGCTGATCCAGCAGTTGCGTAACAAGCGTAAGCCCTGAAAGTAAGGCGGAGGCAAGCCATTTGCCTCCGCCTCAGGATCACGCCTGGTTATCTGCAATCTTTTTCAGATTTTCGTGAATCTTGAACATCACAATCAATAGCTCACACCAGATGCGAACCCCGATCACCCCACCAACCAGCGCGCCCAGCCCAGCCCAGAAGCTAACGGTAAACATGCTGACCAGACCACCGATTATGACGATAACCAGCAACAACCAATAAACACCCGTGAGAATTTTCGGTGTCAGCATTGAATTAAAAAACAAAACATCTTTCATGCGCCAATCCCTTTCGTTATTCCAATAAGCTCAAAAATATAACATCAATATAGCGCTTAGACATCAGTCGGATTTCCCCCTCAACAGCTTCTCTCTTTAACTTGAACACCGCAGGCGCTGGCAGGGTCATTTGCTCTATACAAATGCCATTTTCAGGAGCAGCCTGTGATGCTTCATTCGCGCAAAGTTATTGTGATTTCCGGTGCCTCTGCCGGCGTCGGTAGAGCTACCGCCATCGAATTTGCCCGTAGCGGCGCCACCGTGGCCCTGCTGGCACGCGGTGCTGCCGGCCTGGCGGGCGCCAAGGCGGAAGTGGAAGCCCTGGGCGCAACCGCTTGGGTCAAAACGGTGGATGTGGCCGATGCGCAGCAGGTGGATGACGCCGCCGCGCAGATCGAAGCCGAATTGGGCCCGATCGATATCTGGGTCAATAACGCCATGGTCACCGTGCTGTCACCGGTCAGCAAGATGCAGGCCGAGGAGTATCGCCGGGTCACCGAAGTGACCTATCTGGGCACGGTACATGGCACCTGCGCGGCGCTGCGCCATATGCGCCCGCGCAACCGGGGCATGATCGTGCAGGTCGGCTCCGCCTTGGCCTATCGGGCCATTCCGCTGCAGTCGGCCTATTGCGCAGCCAAGTTTGCCTGTCGCGGTTTCACCGATTCGCTGCGGGTCGAGCTTGAGCATGAACGCAGCTCCATCCATGTCACCACCGTGCATCTGGCGGCCTTCAACACCCCCCAGTTTGACTGGGCCCGCACCCGCCTGGACAAGAAACCCCAGCCGATGCCACCAATCTTCCAGCCGGAAGTCGCAGCGCGAGGCATCGTCTGGGCGGCCGGGCAACGGCGGCGCGAGGTATGTGTGGGCTTTCCCGCTGTGAAGGCGATCTGGGGTAACAAGTTCTTTCCGCTCATTGCCGATCAGATGCTCAAGGACGATGGCTATCAGGGCCAGAAGGACGATGTGCCGCTGCCGCCCGGGCGCCCTGACAATCTGTTCGAGCCAGTGGATCGCGACATGGGCAGTCATGGCCGCTTTGACGCCGATGCCCGTAACCACAGCCGTCAACTCTGGCTGACCATGCACCGGGGAGCGGTGGCCACCGCCATGCTGCTGCCCCTGCTGCCGTTGGCTATGCTGTTGCTACGCAAGAAACGTTGAAGCCCATCACCGGGAATTTGCCCATATGACCCAGCCTATCAAGGATTATGCGCTGCTCGGCAATCTGCGCTGCTCGGCGCTGGTCGGGCGCAACGGCAGCATCGACTGGTTCTGCCCGCCGCGTTTCGACTCACCCGCCTGTTTCACCCGGCTGCTCGGCAACGAGGAGCACGGCTTCTGGCAGCTGGCTCCGCAACCACCGGCACAGAAAATCCAGCGTCATTATGAATCCGACACCCTGGTGCTCTGCACCGAGTTCGACTGTGGCGATGCCGGTCGGGTGCGTATCACCGATTTCATGCCGCTGAACAGTGAAGCGCTGATTGTACGCCGGGTCGAAGGACTCGAAGGCAGCGTGCAGATGGACATGCAACTGGTCCCGCGCTTCGGCTATGGCGCACGCGCGGCGCGCTGCGAAGAAGGCGCCCAAGGCGTCAGCCTGTGGGATACCGACGGCCAGCGTTTGCTGCTCACAAGCCAATCACCGCTACGTATCGGCGCGGATAACGTCAGCGCCAGCTTCGCTCTGGGCGCCGGCGAGATGCATGAATTCACCCTCTATCATCTGCTACCCGAGCAGCAGCCTGGCGTGGATGCCGACCCGCAGCAACTGCTCGATGATTGCCTACAGTGGTGGCGCGACTGGGTCCGCCAGTGCTCCTATCATGGCCGCTGGCGTGAGGCGGTAATCCGCTCGCTGATCACTCTCAAGGCGCTGACCCATGAGCCCAGCGGCAGCATGGTGGCGGCGCCCACCACCTCGCTGCCAGAAGCACCGGGGCATGGTGCCAACTGGGATTACCGGTTCTGCTGGATCCGTGATGCGGTATGGGCGCTCGACATCCTCATCGACTCCAATTATCTGACCGAGGTTCATGCCTGGATCAATTGGCTGCAGCGGGTTATCGAGCGCAACGACGGTGATATGCGCGTGCTCTACAGCGTCGATGGCCAATCGGCGAATGGCGAGCATGAAATGGACTGGCTGCCAGGCCATCTGGATTCGCAGCCGGTCCGGGTCGGCAATGGCGCCTACGATCAGCACCAGTTGGATGTGTATGGTCAATTGGTCGACCTGTTGCATATCGCCCGGCGCAGCGGCGCCTACCTGAGCCAGCAGGACTGGCAGGATCAACGTCGGTTGCTGGAGAAAGTTATCGACTGCTGGCAACAACCGGATGAAGGCATCTGGGAATTGCGCGATCAACGCCGCCACTATGTTCATTCCAAGGTCTACGCCTGGGTGGCGCTGGATCGCAGTATCCGTGATGCGGAGGAATATGGGCTGGAGGCTCCGCTGGAGGAGTGGCGTGCGGTGCGCGACGAGATCCATGCGGATATCTGCCGCAAGGGCATCAATGCGCAGCGCGGCGCATTTCAGCAGAGCTATGAGCGTGCCTGCCCGGACGCCAGCCTGTTGATGATTCCCTTGCTGGGCTTCCTGCCAATCGATGATCCACGGGTACAGGCCACCATTGCCTGGATCGAGCAGGACCTGTTACGCGACGGCGTGGTGCATCGCTTCCCGCCGCAGGACAGTTTCAGTGGGGACGAAGGCGCCTTTCTCGCCTGCTCCTTCTGGTTTGCCGACACCCTGGTCATGAGTGGCCGGGACGGCGATGCCGAGAACATGTTCGCCCATCTGCTGGCCCTGCGTAACGATGTTGGCCTATTGGCCGAACAATATGACCCGCGCTATGGCCTGATCGGCAATTTCCCCCAGGCCCTGTCCCATCTGGCCTTGGTCAAGAGTGCCTATTTGCTCCAGGCCTGCGAGCAGGTTCACCACGGTGGCGAACCTGAACGCCACTCCTACAAACCGGTGATCTAAAGGCCGCTGGGCCAGGTTTCGGCAACGTCTTCACCGGGAACCGGCTCGCTGACCAGCGACTGCAGGGCGTGAGTCCGGTCGTAATGCAGCATGAAGTCGAACTGCTCGGCCAGCCGCGCGTAATAGTAATGACTGTGACGCTCCGTCTGCGGCCGATAGATCACGCCAATCGCCCTCTGCAACCTCGCTTCAGCCAACTGCGACGTCAGCGGACTCGCGCCACGCAGATCAAGCAGAAAACGTTCCCGCGCCACCGCCTGGAACAGCGCCTCATAGCTGCCGGGTAGCGGCTGGCGGACCTGTTTGCGCTCCGCCGGACCATCCCAGTCCGATGCCGCCGTCACTTCCCCGGTGGCGGTGGAAAAACCTATCAGCAGCACATCTTCGCCATACTTTTCCCGCGCCAGCTGGCCGATATTGAGCTCGCCCCGGGCGCCCATCTCGGTAGCAGCGGCATTACCGACGTGGGAATTATGCGCCCAGACCACTACCTTCGCCGGCTCACCCAGCTGATGCCCCAGGTGGCCGCACAACGCCTCCAGGGTTTCGAACATATGGCTGTCGCGCACGTTCCAGGAATTCGGCCGACCGCGGAACATTGCCCGATAATATTCCTCGGCGTTACTCACCAGGCGGGCGTTCTGTTCCGCGCAGAAGCGCTGCTCATCAGACACCAGCCCCAAGCCCTCCAACCGGCGGAACGCCCGGGTCTGCATTTCCTGCAGCTGTTCGGTAATCGCCTGTTCGCAGGACGCACTGAGGCCGAACTCGACCGACTGGCCATAGAGATGCGGCTCGTCGAGATATTGGTCCAGGCAGGCATACCGCTCCCGCGCCCGCACCGCCGCGGGTGGATCATGCTTGTCCAGATAGGTTATGACCGCCTGCGCTGAACTGCTCATGCTGTACAGGTCCAGCCCATAGAAACCAACCGGGCGCAGCCCCGCCTCCGCCCGGGAGGGCATTGCATTGAACCCCGCCAGCCAGCGCACGAAATCCAGCACCTCGGTGTTGGCCCACATCCAGGTCGGAAAGCGTTCGAAGGTGCGCATGACTGCTTCAGCGGGCAGGCCCGGATCCAGATTCCAGACGTGGCGGTTGATTGCGTAAGCATCAGGCCAGTCGGCCTCCACCGCCACACCGGCAAAACCCAGCTCCGTCACCAGCCGGCGGGTGATCTGCGCACGTGTGTGATAGAACTCGCGGGTGCCATGGGTCGCCTCGCCAATCATGACCAGCGATTTGCCCCGCGCCGCCTCGATGATCGCATCGAAATCCCCCGGCTGGCCGGTCAGTGGCACGGCTGCTTTTTCCATGGTCCGCACCAGAATGGAATCAGCTTCGGTCATGATCACCTCCCGGGCGATGCTGGCTGAGCAAACGGGTGACAACCTCATCGGACACCTGACTGAAGTCCTCATACCACAGGCCGACGCCTCGGAGCGGTTCGATCAGGTGAGGGCAGATCAGCGCATCGACCAGCGCTTCGAGGCGGTGTCCGGTTTCGGCGGCGGCCACTGGTACGGCGACCACCACCGCCGCGGCGCCCATGTCACGCGCCGCGCTGATGGCCGCCAGCATGGTGGCGCCAGTGGCCAGACCGTCGTCGACCAGGATGGCGGTGCGCCCGGACAGGTTGGGCATGGCCGCCGCGCCCCGGTAGGCCTGGCCGCGACGCTGCAGCTCGGATTCTTCCCGGCGCCGGATCGCCGCGACCTGCTCGTCAGTGATGCCCAGTGAATGGATCAGCGCATGATCCAGATAGCAACTGCCGCCCTCGGCGATCGCCCCCATGGCGTACTCTTCATGCCCAGGCACGCCGAGCTTGCGCACCAGCAGGATATCCAGCGGCAATCGCAGTGCAGCGGCCATCTCCGCCGCCACCGGCACGCCGCCACGCGGCAGCGCCAGCAGCACCGTATCCGCACGGCCCGCGTATTCACTGAGTGACTGGGCCAGCGCCTGGCCGGCCTGCTTGCGATCAGCGAAAATCATCGTCATCCGCCTGTCATTGCCCTTTCTACAGGGACCGACCCGGACTCAGACTGTTCAACCCTTTTGCTGGCAGCGACTCAGGGCTTGAGCTTGTAGCCAGTGCGGAAAATCCACCACACCAGCGTCAGGCAGATCGCCAGGAAGACAAAGGTCATGGCCAGGCTGGTCGCAATATGCACATCGGCCTGCCCATAGAAACTCCAGCGAAAACCACTGATCAGGTAAACCACCGGATTGAATAGCGTGATGGTCTGCCACACCGGCGGCAGCATGCTGATCGAATAGAAACTGCCGCCGAGAAAGGCCAGCGGCGTGACAATCATCAGCGGGATGATCTGCAGCTTCTCGAAGCCATCGGCCCAGACCCCGATGATGAAGCCGAACAGGCTGAAGGTAACGGCCGTCAGGATCAGGAAAGACATCATCCACACCGGATGGGCGATTTCGTAGGTCACGAACAAGCGCGCGGTAATCAGGATCAGCAGCCCCAGCAGCACCGACTTGGTCGCTGCCGCGCCCACATAGCCCACCACGATTTCAATCGGCGAGACCGGTGCAGACAGCACCTCGTAGAGGGTGCCGGTGAACTTGGGCATGTAGATACCGAAGGAGGCATTGGAAATGCTCTCGTTGAGCAGCATCAGCATGATCAGCCCGGGGATGATGAAGGCGCCATAGCTGACCCCGTCGATCTCCTCCATCCGCGCGCCGATCGCCGCGCCAAACACGATGAAGTACAGCGAGGTGGATATCACTGGTGAGGCAATGCTCTGGAACAGGGTGCGCCACATGCGCGACAGCTCGGAATAGTAGATCGCCCACATGCCATACAGGTTCATGCCCTACTCCGCTGTTGATTGCTGTCATGCACCAGCCCGACGAAGATCTCCTCCAGGGAGCTATGGCTGGAATTCACATCCTTGAACTCGACACCCTCACGCGCCAGCGACCGCAGCAGGTCGCCCACGCCGGTCTGCTCGCACTGGGCATCGAAGGTGTAGACCAGCGTCGAGCCGTTATCGGTCAGCTCCACCGTCTTGCCCGCTACCGCAGCCGGCAGCGAGGTCAGCGGCTGTTGCAGCTGGATGATCAATTGACGCTTGCCCAACTGGCGCATCAATACTGCCTTGTCCTCCACGAGCAACAGCTCACCGCGGTTGATGACGCCGATGCGATCGGCCATTTCCTCGGCCTCTTCGATGTAATGGGTGGTGAGGATGATAGTCACGCCCTTGTCCCGCAGCGTCCGCACCATGGCCCACATGTCCCGGCGCAATTCCACATCAACCCCGGCGGTGGGCTCATCCAGAAACAGGATCTGCGGCTCATGGGCCAGAGCCTTGGCAATCAGCACCCGGCGCTTCATGCCGCCGGACAGCGCCATCATCTTCTCGTTACGCTTGTCCCACAGCGACAGGTCGCGCAGCAGCGACTCCAGATAGGCGCGGTTCGGCGGCTTGCCGAACAACCCACGGCTGAGCGTCACCGTCGCCCAGACGGTATCGAACAGGTTATTGGTCAGTTCCTGGGGCACCAGCCCGATCAGGCTACGGGCCCGGCGGTAGTCGCGGGTAATGTCGTAGCCATCCACCGTGACCTTGCCGGAGCTCGGGTTGACGATGCCGCAGATGATACTGATCAGCGTGGTCTTGCCCGCCCCGTTGGGCCCGAGCAGGGCCAGAATCTCGCCTCGCCGGATCTGCAAATCAACCGACTTCAGGGCCTGAAAACCCGACTGATAGACTTTGCCCAGCCCGCTGACGGCGATGACGGTTTCACTGGTTGACATCAGGCTGCATCAACCCGGTAGCCGATGCGCGGAAAATGCACATGGACCAGCCCGGCGCGCTCATCTTCACGGGCAATGACGACTTCTTCCGACGCCTCATGCACCAGGCTGCCAGCCACCGGATCACAGCCGTAATCCACCGGGATGATCGTCACCGACTGGCCCAGCGTCAAGCCCTTGGTACTGACAAAGCCGTGCTCGGGCAACTCTTCCGGCGTAGCGTCATGGGCGATGCGGATAGCCTCCGCGGCGTCCATCTTCGCCGATGCGCCCTGGCCGAGATCGGCAATGCGCGCCATCCAGGCGCGGATCATCGGATAATCATCCAGCAGGACAGAAACCACGGCATTGGCCGCCATGAACCACAGCGGGTGATACCAGGCCAGGTCGGCGATGCTCGGCTCATCCCCAAGCAGAAACTCGCCGTCACGCTCCAACTGGGTTTCCAGGCGACGCATCAGTACCGGCCACTGGGCCAGGGCTTCCTCCGCCGACGGCCGGCTGACCTTGCCTTTCTCGAACATCGCCTGACGGTCGCGCACAAACCCCTTCATGACCTCTTCCGGCAACTCGGCAAAGCGCGCCGCCACCGCCTCGGGCTGAAAGTTGATCGCGATGGAGTGGTGAAACAGCACCTGATCGCCGTACTGCGCCAGCGCCGCGGCAATCGCCTCACGGCCTTCGGGAAACAGTGCCGGCACTGCCTTTTCCCGCTCCAGGCGGCGGGCAATCAACGCCGTGTCACAATAGATATCCGCTCCTACCTGCAACACCGGAGTGCGCCGATAACCACCGGTCAGGGCGGTCAGATCGGGCTTGGGCATGACCGGCGGAACCAGCACCGAATGCCACGACAGCCCCTTCAAACCGAGCATCAGGCGGGCTTTTTCAGCGAAAGGTGACTGGGGATAGTGGTGCAGAATCAGTTCGCTCATGACAATCTCCGATCAAATGATGAAGGTCAGCTTAGCCTGTGCCAACGGGCCCTGCATCGTCAATCAAAGATCATTGACGATGCAGGTCATTCAGCCTTCGTGCTCCGGCTGCTGGCAGATCAAACGCTCCTTGGCCGACTTGCGCAGCGCCTTCACCGCCAACTCGCGGCGCAGCGCAGCGGAACGATCCGCGCAACGCTCGCGCCACACCAGCGCGCTGGCCGGGCTACGATTGAAGAAGCGCGCGCCGCGCTTGCCACTGACATGTTCCCGGAACCGCCGCTCGGGATCAGTACTGATGCCGGTATACAGATGGCCATTCTCGGCACGCACCATGTATACCCACCAGAGCGTCTCGGTAACGGCAATGGTGGGGCTGTGTTCGGCGATATCAGACGGCATACTGGCGACAATCATCCTGGGAGAAAGTCATGTTCATACAGATCTTCAGCACCGGCGGTACCCTCGACAAGTTGTATTTCGACGCGCTCAGTGAATATCAGATCGGTGAACCCATGGCCGGCGAACTGTTGCAGCAGGCCCGGGTCGGGTTCGATTATGCCATCGAGTCGCTGGTAAAAAAGGACAGTCTCGAACTGGACGATGCCGACCGCGCACTGATCCACGCCAAAGTCGCCACCTGCCCCCATGACCATATCCTCATCACCCATGGCACCGACACCATGACGGTCACCGCTGCGGCATTGGCCAATATCGACGACAAGGTGATCGTACTGACCGGCGCCATGCAACCGGCACGCTTTCGCGATTCGGATGCCCTGTTCAATCTGGGCCTGGCCGTCGGCGCGCTGAATGTATGCCAGCCAGGTGTGTATATCGCGATGAGCGGAAAGGTATTCCCAGCAGATGGAGTGCGCAAGAATCGGCTGGCGGGACGATTTGAAGGGGTTTAAAAACTCACCGGAAACACAAAACTCTCCGGCGGCGCAGCCCGACAGGGTTGCGCCGACCGTCGGTCGCCAGGGATGGCGACCGCGAGCCTACAGGGACGTATCTACGGCGTGTCGGCGCGGCCCTGTCGGGCTGCGCAGCCTTGCACGAATCGCCGCTGCATCCCCTGCCAGCATGCTGAAAGAGGCCGTTAAGCCCCGGTGCCACCCACCGTGATCTGATCAATTTTCAGCGTTGGCTGACCCACTCCCACCGGCACCGACTGCCCATCCTTACCGCAGGTGCCCACGCCGCTATCCAACTCCAGATCGTGGCCGACCATGGAAACGCGGTTCATCACTTCCGGGCCGTTGCCGATCAGGGTGGCACCTTTTACCGGGGCGGTGATCTTGCCGTCCTCGATGAGATAGGCCTCGCTGGTGGAGAACACGAACTTGCCGCTGGTGATATCCACCTGTCCGCCGCCGAGATTGGCGCAATAAATGCCCTTCTTCACCGAACGGATGATCTCTTCCGGATCGCTCTCGCCGGCCAGCATGTAGGTATTGGTCATGCGCGGCATCGGCAGATGGGCGTAGGACTCGCGACGGCCGTTGCCAGTCGGCGCCACACCCATCAACCGGGCGTTCAGCTTGTCCTGGATGTAGCCCTTGAGAATGCCGTTCTCGATCAGGGTGGTGCAGTTGGTGCGGTTGCCTTCGTCATCCACACTCAGCGAACCGCGACGGCCCGGCAGGGTGCCGTCATCAACGATGGTGCACAGGCTGGAAGCGACCTTCTCGCCCACCCGGCCACTGTAGGCCGAGCTGCCCTTGCGGTTGAAATCACCTTCCAGGCCATGGCCGACCGCCTCGTGCAACAGCACGCCCGACCAGCCCGGCCCCATCACCACCGGCATGCTGCCGGCCGGAGCGGCAATGGCGTCGAGGTTGACAGTAGCCTGGCGCACCGCCTCGCGGGCGTAGGCCATGGCCCGTTCCTCGGCCTCGAAGAAGCGGTAATCGGTGCGCCCACCGCCGCCAAAGCTACCGCGCTCACGGCGGCCGTTGTGCTCGATGATGACGCTGATGTTCAGGCGTACCAGCGGCCGGATATCGCCAGCCCAGGTGCCATCGCTGGCGGCGACCAGCACGGTGTCATGCACACCGCCGAGACTGACCGAGACCTGAGTGATGCGCGGATCGAGACTGCGGGTGTAGGCGTCCAGCCGCTGCAGCAGCGCTACCTTGTCGGCCTGGGGCATGACATCCAATGGATTGTCCGCCGCATACAGGGCGGTGTTGTCACTGCGCTGCCAGGCCTGCACCGCACCGCTCTGCCCACTGCGGGCAATCGAGCGCGCCGCGCCGGCAGCCTGGCTCAGGGCAGCCAGGCGCAGATCGTTGCTGTAGGCAAAACCGGTTTTCTCACCGGCCTGGGCGCGCACGCCCACGCCCTGATCGACATTGAAGCTGCCGTCCTTGACGATACCGTCTTCCAGCACCCAGGACTCGCTGATCTGGTGCTGGAAATACAGGTCCGCAGCGTCCACCCCGGGGGCGGATACCAATTGCCCCAACACGCTGGCAAGGCTGTCGGGGCTCAGTTCGGAGGGCAGCAGCAGGCGACTTTCGACCTGGCTCAGCACATTACTCATATAGTCAGAACTCCGTTGAGGCCGGGACGATGGCGTCGACCGGCTCGAAGCGGCTATGCCCGGCTACCGGCATGCGTCCGCGAATGGTATTGAGGTGCTGCAAATCGATCGTACCGGTCACCACACCTTCGCCTTGCGGCAAGCAGGCGGTGATCTCACCCCAGGGATCGATCAGACAACTGTGGCCGAACGTCTCGCGGCCGTTGGCATGGGTGCCGCCCTGGTTGGCGGCAAGGATGTAGCACTGCGTCTCGATCGCCCGGGCACGCAGCAGTACTTCCCAGTGCGCCGCCCCGGTCACCGCAGTGAAGGCCGAAGGCACCACGATCAATTCGGCACCGGCACGCCGCAACGCGGCGTACAGTTCAGCAAAGCGCACATCGTAACAGATGCTCAGACCGAGCCGCCCCACCGGCGTATCGATACAGACAAAGCGGTCGCCGTAAGCGTAATCCTTCGACTCGCGGTAGCTGCGCTGACTGTCTGCCACCTCCACATCGAACAGGTGCAGTTTGTCGTAGCGCACCACTTCATTGCCCTGTTCGTCCAGTACCAGGCAGCAGGCCATGGCCTTGCCACCGGGTTCGGCGGGCAGCGGGATACTGCCGGCCACCAGCCAGATGCCGTGCTGGCGTGCCTGCTCGGCGAGAAACGGACGGATCGGCCCGGTGCCGGCGTACTCGGCAGCGGCGATATCCGCGAGGGCGCGGTTACCGAAGGCAGCGAAGCACTCCGGCAACAACACCAGTTGCGCGCCCTGCTGAGCGGCCTCGGCAATCAAACGGGCAGCGGCATCCAGGTTGGCCTGGATATCCGCGCCACTGATCATCTGTATGGCGGCTACCTGCGGCATTTCAATCCTCCAATGCGGCCTTGTCGTCGAATGCCCGGTCGAATTCGACCAGCGGCTGGGTCCAGTCACCGCTGATGCGGTATTTGACCGAGGCAAAACGCGCCACGCGGTCTCCCAGGATGCGGTCCACCAGAAACAGGACGCCACCGATGTGCGGTGCGCCGGCGATGATCGCTGCCAGCGGCAGATTGTTGGTCACCGGCAGGGTCACCAGCAGGCCCATGTCGATCCGGTCCGCCGGCAGGTCCACCGTGCCATCGAGTTGCAACTTGGCGCTGGGGCCATCCATCACCAGGGGGGACATGGTGTGCATCAGGCCGTTGGTCAGGGCGACTTCACCAGTGAAGGTATCATAGGCCGTGCCCTTGCCGAACAGATCGGAGAAATCCAGCCGCAGCCGTCGCGCCAGCGCGTTGAAGTTGAGCAGACCGAAGACCCGCAGCGCGTCGGCAGAGCTTTCTCCGCTCTGCAACATGCCATCTTCGGCCTGCACGGCCAGCGAGCCCGTGCCGCGCTTGAGCGCGAACCAGGCGGGTGAACCGGGCCATTCCAGCCCCGCGCTGGCGGAGAATCGCTTGCTGGTCAATGTGGGAGCGTAACGCCAGGCGCTCAGCACCTTGCCGATATCACCCGCCGCCAGGCTGCCATCGAACCGGGTGCGCTGCGCATTCCAGTGCATGTTGCCGTTGAGCTGCAAGCCACCCCGCAGGGCCACATCGATATCGCGGATTGCCAACGCCGAGGCGTCTGGGCGCAACTTGAAGTAGGTGGCGCCAACCAGGTCTTCACCCCAGTACAGCTGATCAATGGCAATATCCATCGCCGGCAGGTTGGCCGGATTGATATCCTTGAGCGGATCTTCGCTGACCAGCGGTTCGATGAAACCATCGGTTTGCGCTGGCAGATCATTAGCCTTGGGGAAGCCCAGGCGCTGCAGCTTCACGGCGATCACGCCATCCTTCGCCGTGGGCAGAGTAATGCTGCCTTGCAGATCAGGATGACTGGTGTTCAGCTCCCAGCCCCCTTGCAACGGCCTGGCAACCACAGCGAGGTCGCTCAACTCCAGCCCGAACCCGGTGAAGCGCCCGGTTTCTACATGCACACCGCTCAACCACTGCATGGGCCCCTGATCCTGCTGCTCAAGCGCTTCGGCTAACCCCTCCTGCGGCAACACCCCGGAATTGAACCAGTTCTGCCACTGGCTCCAGTCGAATTCGTCGAACCGGGCACTGACCGAGACGCCCTGCCTCGCTGTCAGGCGAGCCGTGCCCTGGCGGTAGCGGATGTCACCTGATAGCGCACCATCGCGATCAACCAACAGACCGTGCAGGTCGTCACCGAGCCGCCATTGCCAGCGCAGCGCTGGCCCCATGTCCAGCTGCAGCTCACTCGGCAGGCTGGTATCGGCAGCCTTGGCCAGGGGGCCTGGCAGGTTGAGTTGTACGCCCTTGAGGTCACTGCGCACCAGCAGGCGGCGCAGATCGTCGCCCAGCAACAGCTCGGCGTTCCAGCCGAAGCTGCCTTCGGCCAATTGCTCCGGCAACGCCGCCAGCAGTGGCCAATCGTGCAGATTCGCTACCTTATGACGGCCTTGCAGGCGCAGGCGCTGATCGGCACCGCGCAGATCGAGACGACCGGTGACCGGCTGGCCCAGAAACCGCGCATTGACCGCCTCACTGAGCAGCCCTTTGCCGTGCTCATAGCTGAAATTACCAACCAGTTCATTCAGCGGCGCCTGCAGTTGTGGAATATTCAATTGCTGCGCCCGGGCCTGCATCCGCAACAGGACGGCGGGTTGCCGGCCAGCTCCCAGCGGAATACCCAACTGCAAGTCACCCTGCACCTCCCCCGCCCCGCTCCAGCCCTGCAATGGATCACCTGTGAGTCTGGCCAATGGGGTTTGCTGCATCAACTGCAAACCGTCCTGCAATGGCCCGGCAAAGTCGCCGCCGATCAGCAATTGCAGGTTCTGCTCCGCGTCACGCCCGAGAGTCACCTCGATATCGTCAAGCTGGGTCTGCAGCAGTTGCCCTTGCGCCTGATCGACGGTCAGGTCGGTGTTATGCAGATGCAGCGAGCCATTGACCTGCTCCAAGGTTGGCCACCCGTCCTGGAACAGCAGGCGGCCCTGCTCCAGCCGGCCGAACAGGCTGATTTGCCGCTCGTCACTGGTCGCCGCCTTGAGCAGCGACCCTTCGTAGGCAAAGATCGCCAGCGGCACCGTGCCAGCGAGCTGCGAGGCGGCAAGCCATTCGGCCAGTGCCGGGCTCATCGCCGAGGACAGGGTAGGCAGATAGCGGCTGTGGTATTCGGCACGGCTGTCACGCAGGGCCACACGCAGGTTCATGGTCGGTATGCCACCAGGCCGCGGCAGATGCAGCTCCAGGGTGGCGGCACCAGCGCCTTCAACCCCCGTTACCGCCGCGCCTGGCACCGCCAGTTTCAGCCCTTCTTCATTCGACCAATTCCAGTTCAGTGCGCCGACCAGGCTGTCGTATTCCCAGCGCTCGGGAAACAGCCGCGGCAGATGCATGCTCCAGTCGCGGCTGTCGACCCGCAGTTCGCCAGCGGACGGCGTGCCGGCAACCACGCCGCTGATACCGGCAAATGCCGGCACGCCTTCCCAGGCCTGCACACCGACGTTCTCCAGCCGCGCCAGCACCGACCAGTCGAGGAAATCGGACCAGTCACTGCCGCTCAGCGATACATCCCGCAAGGTACCTTCCGGCGCCAGGGTGTCGAGGATCTCGGCGCTCTGCTCGTCCGGCAACACACCGCCCAGCCACCGGCCAAGCAGATCCAGCGGCAACTGATCGATACGGGCCTGCCAGTGCCCATCCGCTGGCTGACGTTGCAGTTGCGCCCGCGTGGCAGGCCAGCTCTGTTCGTCCAGGCGCAGACGCAGATCGTCGATATTCAGCCGCTGCAGCTCATCGGATAGCTGCAGCTCGAAGCCCATGCTCAGATCCTGCACCGACGGCGCCGGCCGCAGCAGATCCAACTCGAGCGCCGGAGCCTGCAGCAACCCACGGAGCTGCTGCATGCGATTGTCCTGCCAGCGCCCCCACAGCTCGCCGCCGGCCACCAGCCGCTCGATGCGGGCCGCGCGCAATACCTCGGCTGGTAGCCAATCGCTCCAGTCACTGGCCGGTAACGCGGCGAAGAAATCCAGCTCGGCCCGCCGCCAGTCCCGGTCCGGCATACGGCCGTTGAGTTGCAGCCGGACTTGCTGCTCATCCGGCAACCGCACCTGAGCATCCAGGCGGTGGCGGGCACCCTCATTCACCAGCGTCAGATCACCGTCGGTGAACACCCAGTCGGGTTGCGCCCAGGGGCTGATGCGGATACGGGTATCCAGCAGGGTAATGCGGCGCTGATCGAATAGTTGCTCCAGCGCGCGGTCGAGGCCGTCTCCGGTCGTCTCATTCTGCCCCAACCCTTCAAGTCGCCAATGGCTGTCGGCATCTTCGATAACCTCCAGCGACAGACCTTCGAGCTGCAACGCGTCCATCACCGGTTGGCGGTGCCACAGGCTGGCGAACACATCGACCCGGGCGGTGACATGCTGCAGATCGAACAGTACCGGGCTGGCGGGGTCGGCCGCTTCGTGAACCCGCAGCCCACGCAAGGTGAAGACTGGATGTGCGCCCTGCATTTCCCCGCGCAGATCCTGGAGCTCTATGGCGCGCCCGGTCTGTTGCTCGACCCACTCGACCAGTTCAACCTGATAATCCGCCACCGCTGGCACGAACTGACGGCCGAGGCTGATGTAAGCCGCGGACAGCAGCAGCCAGCCCACCAGCAGCAGGATCAGCCCGTCGAGAAAACGCCGCAACCAGCGCTGCCAGCTCATGGAAAGTCAGTCACTCCGGTCAGGGTGGATCAGGTCAGCACCACGTCGTATTGTTCCTGGGTATACATGGTTTCCACCTGGAACTTGATCGGCCGCTGGATGAACAGTTCCAGATCAGCCACATTGCCCGACTCCTCATCGAGCAGCCGGTCGATCACCGCCTGGGATGCCAGCACCATATAGCCGCCGGCCTGATAGGCCCGGGCTTCGCGCATGATCTCGCGGAATATCTCGTAGCAGACGCTTTCCGCAGTGCGCTGGATGCCGCGCCCCGAGCAGCATGGACAGGGCTCGCAGAGAATCTGCTCCAGGCTTTCGCGGGTGCGCTTGCGGGTCATCTGCACCAGCCCCAGCTCGGTGATGCCGATGATGTTGGTCTTGGCGTGATCACGCTCCAGCTGACGCTCCAGCGTGCGCAGTACCTGTCGGCGGTGTTCCTCATCCTCCATGTCGATGAAGTCGATGATGATGATGCCACCCAGGTTGCGCAGCCGTAGCTGCCGGGCAATCGAGGTCGCCGCCTCCAGGTTGGTCTTGAAGATGGTCTCTTCCAGATTGCGATGACCGACGAAGGCACCGGTATTCACGTCAATGGTGGTCATCGCCTCGGTCTGGTCGATCACCAGATAGCCGCCAGACTTGAGCAAGACCTTACGATCCAGCGCCTTCTGGATCTCATCTTCAATCCCGTACAGATCGAAGATCGGGCGCTCACCGGGATAATGCTCCAGCAGGTCTTCCACTCCCGGCATCAGCTCATGGACGAACTGCTCCACCTTCTGGAAGGTTTCCCGCGAGTCGATGCGAATTTTCTCCAACCGCGGGTTGGCCAGATCACGCAGGGTGCGCAGCGCCAGCGGCAGATCCTCATACAGCACCGAGGGTGCCGGAGCGGTATTCATCTGCTGCTGAATCTGCTGCCACAGGCGGCGCACATAACGGATATCGATGAGGATATCTTCTTCGCGGGCGGCTTCAGCGGCGGTACGCAAGATGAAACCGCCGCGCTCTTCACCCCCCTCCTGCTCAACGGAGCGAGTGACGATGTCACGCAGCCGATCGCGCTCAGCTTCTTCATCGATCTTCAGGGAGATGCCGACATGGGGGGTACGCGGCATGTATACCAAGTAGCGCGAGGGTACCGACAGATGGGTGGTCAGCCGTGCACCCTTGGTGCCGATGGGGTCCTTGGTAACCTGCACCACCAGCGCCTTGCCATCGTGCACCAGCGCGCTGATCGGCTCGACCGCAGCGCCTTCACGTTCGGAGATTTCCGACGCATGAATGAAGGCTGCCCGCTCCAGGCCGATGTCCACGAAGGCCGCCTGCATGCCCGGCAACACCCGCACCACCTTGCCCTTATAGATATTGCCGACGATGCCGCGACGCTGGGTCCGCTCGATGTGGACTTCCTGGAGGACGCCGTTTTCCACCAGCGCGACCCGGGTCTCCATTGGCGTGATATTGATCAGGATTTCTTCGCTCATGGAGCCCTCTTCCTCTGTGTCAGACAGTCAGGATACCGGCCCGCCCGCGCTCTGTCAGCGCAACTGCCAACAGGGGATGGAAAATTCTCCGAGAAGCTCTGCGGTTTCGGCCAGGGGCAGGCCGACCACGGCGCTGTAGCTGCCCTCGATATGCTCGATGAAAATAGCGCCCAGCCCCTGGATACCGTAGCCGCCCGCCTTGTCCGCCGGCTCGCCGGTCTGCCAGTAGGCCAGCATCTGCGCGTCGCTCAACGGCCGGAAGCGAACCAGGGTGGTAACCAACTGCAGTCGCAACTCCTCGCCACGTGCCACCGCCACGGCAGTCATCACCTGATGCTCCCGGGCGGATAGCGCCCGCAGCATGGCCAGGGCATGTTCCTGGTCAGTCGGCTTGCCGAGGATCCGCCCATTGAGTACCACGGCGGTATCCGCCGCCAGCACCACCGCCCCGGCCGGCGCCACCGCTACGCCGGCGCGCACCTTGTCCCGGGTCACCCGTTGTACATAGTCTGCCGCCGCTTCCCCGGGCAACACCTGCTCATCCACCGCGCATATCACCCGCTGCACCGGCACGCCAATCTGCTCCAGCAACTCCCGGCGGCGCGGCGATGCCGAAGCCAGATGGACTGGCAAGGTGGACTCAGAGCACATGGAAACGCCGCCTTACGCCCCGCAGCACGGAAAATACCCAGGGCCAGAGCACCGCACTGATCACTGCCGGGAGCAGATACAACAACGTTGGGGGCCGATTACCGACCAGACTGCTCAACCACAGCGCTACCATCTGCGCGATACCCAGCACCGGCAGCATTACCAGACTCTGCTGCCACAACGGAAAACGCCGGATACGCTGGTACAGCAGCAGCATCAACCAGGCTACCAAGACCATTACCAGGGCGTTCTGACCGAACAGTTCTCCGGCCAGCACATCGATCGCCAACCCGGCCACCCAGGCAGTCAGCAGGCCGACCCGATGCGGCAGCGCCATCACCCAATAGGCCACGACCATGGCCAGCCACATGGGCCGAGCGGTATCGAAGGGCGCCGGCATGGGTACCACGCTGAGGATCAGCGCAGCGAGGAAGGTCAGTCCCACGATCAGGCTACTGCGCATCGTTCTGCTCCTCTGCGGCCGGCGCCGCTGGCGGGGTCTCGCTCGGCGGCGGCGCGTCGGTCGGGGCCACGTCGTCACCAGCGTCCGCTTCCACCGCCTCGCTATCGAGGCTCAATGCCGGCAGAACATCGCCGTAACCACTTTCCGCGCTGAATACCAGCAGCAGATAGCGACTGCGGTTGAGCTGCGCAGTAGGTTCGACCCGCACCTCGGCAAAGGGTTGCGATGAGTCGCGGTCCACCGCCGCTACCCGACCGACCGGGTAGCCAGCGGGAAAACGCTGCCCCAGACCGGAACTGACCACAATGTCATTCACGCGGATATCAGCGGTATCGCCTACATGGCGCAGCTCCAGCCAATCGCTGCTGCCGGTACCGCTGGCAATGGCGCGCAGGCCGTTCCGGTTGATCTGCACCGGCAGGCTGTGGGATGAATCGGTGATCAACAGCACCCGGGCGCTGAACGGCAACACTTCTACCACCTGGCCCATCAGGCCGGTCGCATCCAGCACCGGCTGGCCGAGAAACACGCCGTCGCGCTCGCCCTTGTCGATCAGAATGCGCTGGGTGAACGCGTTGGGGTCGACGCCGATCAGCTCGGCAACCAGTACCCGTTCATCCACCAGTTCGGAGGAGTTGAGCAGTTCACGTAGACGCACGTTCTGCTCGGTCAGCGCCGCCAGCTTCTGCAGTTTGCGTTTGGTCAGCAACGCTTCGGCGCGCAGGCTTTCGTTCTCCGCGATCAGATCGGCACGGCTGGTCAACTGCAGATAGATGGTATCCCAGGCGCGCACCGGCAGCTCGGCCACGTAATACAGCGGCATGAGCGCCATACCCAGTTGCGAGCGCAGGGGTTTCAATGCGGAAAAACGGGCGTCGACCACCATCAGCGCAATCGACAGCACCGTGAGCGCCAGGAAGCGGACCCCAAGTGACGGGCCCTTGATGAAAAGCGGTTTGATGGGTGGGCTCCTTGCGGCAGCAGGATAGGCTGTTGCGGCAGGCTCAAGCCTGCCGCCATGGCACCGATCACTCGGTGGACAGCAGATCCATTGCGTGCTGGTCCATCATCTCCAGCGCACGACCACCGCCACGGGCAACGCAGGTCAGGGGCTCTTCGGCGACGATCACCGGCAAGCCGGTTTCCTGACTCAGCAGTTTGTCCAGATCGCGCAGCAGCGCGCCGCCGCCCGTCAGGATCAGGCCGCGCTCAGCGATATCCGAGGCCAGCTCCGGCGGTGATTGCTCCAGGGCGCTCTTGACCGCCTGAACGATGGTCGCCAGCGACTCTTGCAGCGCTTCCAGCACCTCGTTGGAGTTCAGGGTGAAGGCCCGCGGCACGCCCTCGGCCAGGTTGCGGCCACGCACGTCCACTTCCAGCACTTCGCCGCCGGGGAAGGCCACACCGATTTCCTGCTTGATGCGCTCGGCGGTGGATTCACCGATCAGGCTGCCGTAGTTGCGGCGTACATAGGTGATGATGGCTTCGTCAAACCGATCGCCACCGACCCGCACCGACTCGGCGTAGACCACGCCGTTGAGCGAGATCAGCGCGATTTCAGTGGTACCACCACCGATATCCACGACCATGGAGCCGTGGGCTTCCTCGACCGGCAGGCCGGCGCCGATGGCCGCCGCCATGGGCTCTTCGATCAGATAGACTTCACGGGCACCGGCACCCAGCGCCGATTCGCGAATGGCCCGGCGCTCGACCTGGGTCGACTTGCAGGGCACGCAGATCAGGACGCGCGGGCTGGGCTGGATGAAACTGTTCTCGTGGACCTTGTTGATGAAGTACTGCAGCATCTTCTCGCACACGCTGAAGTCAGCGATGACGCCATCCTTCATCGGGCGAATGGCCTGGATGTTGCCGGGCGTGCGACCGAGCATGCGCTTGGCTTCGGTACCGACCGCCACCACACTTTTCTGGTTGCCATGGGTGCGAATGGCTACGACGGACGGTTCATCCAGTACAATGCCCCGCTCGCGAACGTAAATCAGAGTATTGGCAGTCCCCAGGTCAATGGACAGGTCACTGGAAAACATGCCGCGAATTTTTTTGAACATGCGTTGAATATACCCCGAGGGCACGTGGGTTGAATGAAAGAAACACTGATATGCAGGTTGCCTGGCAAATAGCCACTGACACACACAAATGAAGAGTGGCGGAACGACTCCAACACAGGCAACTGATCGGTACTTCCCGAAGTGTCGCAACTCTAACAATGGCGGGGTTTTTGGGCAAGGCGCGGATGTGGTAAATTCGTCCCTTTGCCCGGCAACATCGGCATATAACACCGGATCGTCCGGCTTCATGGAGAAAACACATGGCCCTAGACCGCTCTGACGTGGAACAGATTGCCCATCTTGCGCGCATTGCCCTCCACGGCGACGACATTACCGCCACCACTGACAAGCTGGCCGGCATCATGGGCTTGATCGATCAATTGCAGGCCGTTGACACCAGCGGCGTCGAGCCGCTCGCCCATCCACTGGAAACCACCCAGCGGCTGCGCACCGATGCGGTCACCGAAATCAATCAGCGCGACGCGCTGCAAGCCATTGCGCCGGCTACCGAACAGGGCCTGTATCTGGTACCCCGGGTCATCGAGTGATATCGAACCCTGCTGCCGCGCATTGAAACGAGACAAATTACATGCATGAGAAAACCCTCGCCGGCTTGTCCCAAGCCCTGCACAGCAAGGCGATTTCCAGCGTCGAGCTGACCGAACACTACCTCAAGCGCATCGAGCAGTTCGATGGTGCGCTCAACAGCTATATCACTGTCACCCCGGAACTGGCGCTGGAGCAGGCGCGTGTCGCCGATGCACGCCTGGCGGCCGGTGACGCCGGTCCGCTGACCGGCATCCCGCTGGCGCACAAGGATCTGTTCTGTACCCAGGGCATACGCACCAGCTGCGGCTCGAAGATGCTCGACAACTTCATCGCACCGTATGAGTCCACCGTCACCGCCCGGCTGCTGGCCGCCGGCACCGTGACCCTGGGCAAGACCAACATGGACGAATTCGCCATGGGTTCGTCCAACGAATCCAGCTATTACGGTGCAGTGCGCAATCCGTGGAATACCGAACATGTACCCGGCGGCTCCTCCGGCGGCTCGGCCGCTGCCGTGGCGGCGCGGCTGTGTGCGGCGGCGACCGGCACCGATACCGGCGGCTCGATCCGCCAGCCGGCCGGCTACACCGCACTGACCGGTCTCAAGCCGACCTATGGTCGGATTTCGCGCTGGGGCATGATCGCCTATGCGTCCAGCCTGGATCAGGCCGGCCCGATGGCCCGCACCGCCGAAGACTGCGCCCTGCTGCTGCAGGCCATGGCCGGCTTCGATGAGCGTGACTCCACCAGTGTCGACGAGCCCGTGCCGGATTACAGCGCCGAGCTCAACCAGCCCCTCAACGGGCTGCGCATCGGTCTGCCGAAGGAATACTTCGCCAGTGGACTGGATACCGCCACCGCCGACGCCATTGCCGCCGCGGTCAAGCAGTTCCAGGCCCTGGGCGCCGAGATCAAGGACATCAGCCTGCCCAATGCCGAGCTGGCCATCCCGGCCTACTACATCATTGCCCCGGCGGAAGCCTCCTCCAACCTGTCACGTTTCGATGGCGTGCGTTTCGGCTACCGCTGCGAGAACCCGGCGGATCTGACCGACCTGTACAAGCGTTCGCGCGCCGAGGGCTTCGGTGACGAGGTCAAGCGCCGCATCATGGTCGGCGCCTATGCGCTGTCTGCGGGTTACTACGATGCCTACTATCTGCAGGCGCAGAAGGTTCGGCGGCTGATCAAGAACGACTTCATGGCCGCCTACGAGCAGGTGGATGTCATCCTGTGCCCGACCTCGCCCACTCCGGCGTTTCGTATTGGCGAGAAGATCGACGATCCGGTGAGTCTGTATCTGACCGATATCTATACCATCACCGCCAACCTCGCCGGCGTACCGGGCATCGCCCTGCCGGCCGGCTTCGCTGGCGACCTGCCGATCGGCATGCAGCTGCTGGGCCCTTATTTCAGCGAGGCCCGCCTGCTGAATGTTGCGCATCAGTACCAGCAGCACACCGACTGGCACACCCGCGCTCCGGCCGGCATCTGAGAGGATTGAGGACAGATCATGCAATGGGAAATCGTTATCGGGCTGGAAATTCATGCCCAGCTCACCACCGCCTCGAAGATCTTCTCGGGCAGCGCCACCAGCTTCGGCGCCGAACCCAACACCCAGGCCAGCCTGATTGATCTGGGCATGCCCGGTACCCTGCCGGTGCTCAACGCCCAGGCGGTGCGCAATGCGGTCAAGTTCGGCCTGGCGATCGATGCCGAGATCGGCATGACCAACGTCTTCGCGCGCAAGAACTACTTCTATCCCGACCTGCCCAAGGGCTACCAGATCAGCCAGATGGACCTGCCCATCGTCGGCAAGGGCTTTCTCGACATCACCCTGGACGACGGCACCGTCAAGCGCGTGGGCGTGACCCGCGCGCACCTGGAGGAAGATGCCGGCAAAAGCCTGCATGAAGACTTCCAGGGCATGAGCGGCATCGACCTGAACCGCGCCGGCACCCCGCTGCTGGAAATCGTCTCCGAACCGGACATGCGCAGCGCCAAGGAAGCGGTCGCCTACGCCAAGACCATTCACTCGCTGGTGCGTTATCTGGGCATCTGTGATGGCAACATGGCCGAAGGCTCGCTGCGCTGCGACTGCAACGTGTCGGTACGGCCCAAGGGCCAGGCCGAGTTCGGTACCCGCTGCGAGATCAAGAACGTCAACTCCTTCCGCTTCATCGAGAAGGCGATCAATACCGAGGTGCAGCGGCAGATCGAGCTGATCGAGGACGGCGGCACGGTGATTCAGGAAACCCGTCTGTACGACCCGAACAAGGACGAGACGCGCTCCATGCGCAGCAAGGAAGAAGCCAACGATTACCGCTACTTCCCCGATCCGGACCTGCTGCCGGTGGTCATCGAGCCGGCCTTCATCGAGACCGTGCGCGGCGAGCTGCCAGAACTGCCGCAGCAGAAGCGCGAGCGTTTCCAGAGCGAATTCGGCCTGTCGGCCTACGATGCCAGTGTCCTGGCCGCCAGCCGCGAGCTGGCTGACTACTTCGAGGAAGTGCAGCGCGTCTGTGGCGATGCCAAGCTGGCCGCCAACTGGGTGATGGGCGAGCTGTCCAGCCTGCTCAACAAATCCGACATCGAGATCGATCAGTCGCCGGTCAGCGCCAGCCAGTTGGGGGGCATGATCCTGCGGATCAAGGACAACACCATCTCCGGCAAGATCGCCAAGATGGTGTTCGAAGCCATGGCCGATGGCGAAGGCGATGCCGACCAGATCATCGAAGCCAAAGGCCTGAAACAGGTCACCGACAGCGGTGCTATCGAGGCCATGCTGGATGACGTGCTGGCGGCCAATGCCGACCAGGTCGAGCAGTATCGCGCCAGCGATGAAGCCAAGCGCGGCAAGATGTTCGGTTTCTTCGTCGGTCAGGCGATGAAGGCCTCGAAAGGCAAGGCCAACCCGCAGCAGGTCAACCAGTTGTTGAAGCAGAAGCTGGATGGCTAACCCGATGGCTAGCCAGCGCTCAGGTCGTGCCCGCCCCGGCCGCACCGGCAACAAGTCGGTGTGGCTGAGCCAGATGGCGCTGGCGGCCCTGCTGTCGATGTCCGGCTACGCCGCCGTCGGCGACAGTCTCAACGATGAGGATGGCGGCCTGAGCTACAGCGCCGAGGGCCGCGCATCCTACTATTCCTCCCGCCTGCATGGTCGACGTACCGCCAGCGGCGAACCCTACGATGAAACATCGATGACGGCAGCGCACCCCAGCCTGCCGTTCGACACCCAGCTGTGCATCACCAACCTGTTCAATGGCCGTAGCACCGCCGTGCGTGTCAATGATCGTGGCCCCTTCGTGGGCAGCCGCATCATCGATGTGTCGCTCGCCGCCGCCAAGGAACTGGGCATGCTGCGCGCCGGCATCGCCCGCGTCCGGGTAGAGACCTGCGACACCCTCGAATCCTGACGTCCAGAGCGGCTGCTATACTTCGGCAAGCCGTCTCCAGACACCGCGGCACAAGCTGCGCATCCAGGCAAAGGAGCCTTCCCCACATGCCGGAAACAACCAGACCCCGCCTCTGGAATACCACCATCCTGTTGCCGGTCTTCATTCCGGCGTTCTTCTTCATCCTGCTACTGGTCATCGGTACTGCCAGCCAACCCGAACTGGCAGGAGAGCTGTTTTCTTCGGTGCTGGGCTACATCACCAATACCTTCGGCTGGTTCTACATGCTGTCGGTAGCAATCTTCCTGGTGTTCATCGTGATCGTGGCGATGAGCAAATGGGGACATATCAAGCTCGGGCCGGATCATGCCGAGCCGCAATACAGTTTCCCGGCGTGGTTCGCCATGCTGTTTTCCGCCGGCTATGGTATTGCCCTGTTGTTCTTCGGCGTGGCCGAGCCGGTGCTGCATTACGCCGAGCCGCCGGAAGGTGCCGAAGGGCTCACCGTAGATGCAGCCAAACAGGCAATGCAGATCGCTTTCTTCCACTGGGGCTTTCATATCTGGGCGATCTACGGGCTGACCGGACTGGTTCTGGCGTACTTTTCCTTCCGTCATGGTCTGCCGCTGTCGATCCGCTCAGCGCTGTATCCGCTGATCGGCGAGCGCATCCATGGACCGATTGGCCATGCGGTGGATACCTTCGCGATTCTCGGCACCATGTTCGGCATTGCCACCACACTCGGGCTGTCGGTGGCGCAGATCAACGCCGGGCTCAATTATCTGTGGCCGGCGATTCCCGTGAGCACCGGCGTTCAGGTCGCCTGCATCGCGGGCATCACCGTGCTGACCATGGGCTCGGTGGTCGCTGGCATGGACCGGGGCATCAAGAACCTGGCCCTGGTCAACATGGTAACGGCCACCGGGTTGATGCTGTTCGTGTTCTTCGTCGGGCCGACCATCTTCATTCTGGAAACCTTCCTGCAGAACACCGGCAGCTATCTGAACAACATCGTCGAACGGACCTTCAATCTGCAGGCCTATTCGCGCAGTGACTGGATCGGCAACTGGACGCTGTTCATCTTCGGCTGGACCATCGCCTGGGCCCCCTTCGTCGGGTTGTTCATCGCCAAGATCAGCCGCGGGCGGACCATTCGCCAATTTGTCTTCGGGGTGATGCTGGTCCCCACCATCTTCACCTTCTTCTGGTTCTCTGTATTCGGCGATACTGCGCTACACCTGATCATCAACCAGGGCTATTCCGAGCTGATCGACCAGGTACAGGCGGATAACGCCATTGCCCTGTTCAAACTGTTCGAGCAATTGCCGCTGACCGCTATCATTTCCACCATCACCGTGGTGCTGATCACGCTGTTCTTCGTCACCTCGGCCGACTCCGGTGCACTGGTGGTCGACTCGCTGGCCTCCGGCGGGGCGCTGGCCACACCGGCATGGCAGCGCGGTTTCTGGGCCATTCTCAGTGGCGTTCTGGCTTCGGTACTGCTGGTGGCCGGCGGGCTCAAGGCCTTGCAGAGCATGGCAGTAGCCAGCGCCCTGCCCTTCGCCATCATCATGCTGATCTCGGCCTTGGGCATGTGGCGGGCACTGGTGATCGAAAGCCACCATCAGACTGTCAGCGCCGGCATGCAACCAGGCCGCAGCAGTACTGGCAGCAACACATCGCTATGGAAGAAGCGCCTGGCCGGTATCGTCAACTACCCGGAAAAGGATGCAGTCGAGCTGTTTATCAAGGACACCGCGCTGACGGCGATGATCCGTGTCGCCAAAGGGTTGCAGGCCCAATCCTGGCCGGCGGAGGTGCACTATGACGAAGAGCATCGGCGCGCATATCTGGAAGTGATTGTGCCGGAGCAACTGGACTTCCTCTACGAGATCCGGCTGCGCGACTATCTGCGCCCGGCCTTCGCCCATCCAGAGGTCGAGGAAACCGCGGCGGATGACAGCTATTACTACCGGGCCGAGGTGTTCCTGCGCCGCGGTGGCCAGGCCTATGACGTCTATGGCTACGATCAGCAGGAGCTCATCGGTGACATTCTCGATCACTTCGAGAAGTACCTGCATTTCCTGCACCTGACGCCGGGCGTGCTGCCCTGGAACATGGCCGAGCATGACGAGATGCTGCAGACGCCGCACGATTCCAAGGAAGAGTAAGAAGGTGACAGCGGGCCGTCATAACGGCCCGCTGTAAACGGCGGGATTACTGCTGCAGGATGCGGATGACTTCCGGATCCTTGAAGATGCGCGACAGGGCATCGCTCATCACTTCGGTAACCAGCCGGGTATTGGTCGCCTGATTCGGCGCATAACCGAAGCGGTGCTGAGCTGACGCGCTGTAACGGCCGTTATAGCGCTGGTTCATCGAACGGACTTCAACGGCAAATGCCGCGCCGATATCCGCCTGGGTCACGTACACCCCTTCCTTCGGCGAGACGTAGGACAGATCCGCCAGGCTCACCATCATGCTGTTGGCATTGGGCGTGCCTTCGGCTACCACCTGAAAACCCAGCTTACCGAGCGCCTGCTCCACCTGCTGACGCACATGCGGCATCGTCTGCTCGCTGATAGTCAGATTGCTGGAGTCCGGATACAGGCCGCCGCGCGTGCCCAATACCGGTGAGGATCGGCCGTCCTTTACCGTGACCACCACCGGCTGCTGTCGGGCCACTTGGCTCAGGGGGATGGTCACGCTCGGCGTGACGTTCAATTGCTGCGGACTATGGGCACAGCCGGATAACACCACGGCCAGTCCCGCTACCGCCAGGAAACCCAGACGTTTCAACATGCTTGCACTCCTTCAGCGAGGGATGGATAGATCTGAGATGAATGAACCTGACTTGCCGATCCAATGCGCATGGCATCAGTCAATGGCGCGTGCCCCGACAGCTTCCAGTGCCGCGACGTATTCCTCGGCCTGGGCATGTTCGCGCAGGATCTGCAGCATGGTGCGACCGTCGGCATCAACGGCATTCACGTCATGGCCAGCGGCCTGGAACATCTCTAAAAAGCGCGCGAAGTCATGGGCACGCAAGCCACGATAGGCGCGCGTCAACATGTACAGGTCGACGGACTCGCCAGCATCACGGGGACGAAAGGTCATGAAGACGGCGACCTGCTCATCACTCATGGGCTCGCCAACCACCTTTTTCTTGTCTTTGCGCACGATAGTTCCTCAATCTGATCCGGAAAGCCCGAATTGTAACCATCCGGCCGCGCGGCCACCAGCACCGCAGCCTCCCCGGCCCTTTTTCATCTGACAGTGATCGGTCCGGCGTGGATATCCGCCCATACCGTTCCATTGCCATAAAAGCGGACCTGCACGAAATGCGGACCGGGGCCCTCAAGCAGACCGCGCACCGTATCCAGGTAGCTCAACGGATAATACATCGTCAGGGTCTGAGTCGCCGCCTCGTGCCGCGCCGGGGGCAGTGAGCCGGGGCCGTCGATAAAGCCGACCCGCACACTGTCCAGTTGGCTGCCACGCAACAATGAACGACCTGCGATAAACAGCCAGAGGCTGCTTTCCTGCGTGCGGCCGGTACCGGCCTGACGGGATTCGCTGGCGATGGTCAGCCGGTAGTTGTCCACTTCCAGCAACATCTGCTCTGGACGGTCCTGCCGTGCGGCATAGCGATCCGGCGGCATGAAGTCTTCATGGGGCAGAGGCGACGAAGCGGCCGCCACTACACTTGCGAGGGTGCCGAGGAGTATGCTGGTCAATACCTTGGTGCCGATTTTCATGGGACAGCTTCCCGAGCAGACAGAAAGATCTGTTGTGGCAGCCGCCCCCCGCGTTGTCAACATGGGAAAGATCATGACCAGCCGTTCGTTCAGATTGCCGCTGTTTGTCGCGCTACGCGACAGCTTCCGGCAAGGGTATTCTCTTGCTCGTTTTCGCAGCGATGTATTGGCCGGCATCACCGTCGGCATCATCGCAATCCCCCTGGCGATGGCATTGGCCATTGCGGTAGGGGTGGCGCCGCAACATGGTTTGTATACCGGTATTGTCGGCGGCCTGCTCATCGCGCTGTGCGGCGGCTCGCGTTTCAATATTTCCGGGCCGACCGCCGCCTTCGTGGTAATCCTGCTGCCGATCACCCAACAGTACGGCTTGGGTGGTTTGCTGCTGGTAACGCTGATGGCCGGGCTGATTCTGCTGATACTGGGGCTG
This sequence comes from Pseudomonas sp. G11-1, assembly GCF_024031555.1. Classification (NCBI taxonomy): domain Bacteria; kingdom Pseudomonadati; phylum Pseudomonadota; class Gammaproteobacteria; order Pseudomonadales; family Pseudomonadaceae; genus Pseudomonas; species Pseudomonas sp. G11-1. Next base: position 279,729 of record NZ_QEYQ01000004.1, read on the forward strand.
GCACGCCTGGGCAGCTTGATTCAATTCGTGCCCTATCCGGTGGTCATGGGGTTTACCGCCGGGATCGGGGTGGTGATTGCCACCTTGCAGATCAAGGATTTCTTCGGCCTGCAGCTGGCGGCACAACCCAGCCATTATCTTGAACAGTGGCAACTGCTGATCACCGCCCTGCCCTCGCTGCAACCGGGCGACACCTTGGTCGGCGTCGCGACCCTGCTGGTGCTGATCTTCTGGCCACGGCTGACCCGGCGCATTCCCGGCCACCTGGTCGCCCTGCTCGTCGGCAGCCTGCTGGGTGCGCTGCTGCTGGCCATGGATGTGCCGGTGGCCACCCTCGGGGCGCGATTCAGCTATGAGCTCGATGGCGTTATCCATGCAGGCATTCCGCCCTTTGCGCCACAGTGGGTGCTGCCCTGGCAACTGCCCGGGGCCGATGGTCAACCGCTGGTAGTGAACTTCGCTCTGCTGCAGCAACTGCTGCCTTCGGCCCTGGCGGTGGCCATGCTGGGTGCCATCGAGTCGCTGTTGTGCGCGCTGGTTGCCGATGGCATGGCCAATACCCGGCACGATCCAAACGCGGAACTGGTAGGCCAGGGCCTGGGTAACCTGGTTGTGCCCTTTTTCGGTGGCATCACCGCCACTGCAGCGATTGCCCGCACCGCCACCAGCGTACGCAACGGCGCCTTTTCTCCCATCGCCGGGGTGGTGCATGCGCTGGTCATCCTGCTGGCGGTGGTGTTGCTGGGCAAACTCTTTGCCTGGCTACCCATGGCGTCGCTGGCAGCCATGCTGTTGATCGTCGCCTGGAACATGAGCGAGGCGCCGCGGGTGCTGCACCTGCTGCGCACCGGTCCGCGCCAGGACGTGCTGGTGCTGGTCATCTGCCTGCTGCTGACTGTACTGTTCGATATGGTGCTGGCGGTCGGTGTGGGATTGTTGCTGGCTGCGGCGCTGTTCATCAAGCGCATGGCGGATCTGAGCGAAGGCGGCGCACAACCCCGCGCCCATGATCAGGCATTAGCCGATCTGCCGGATAGTGTTGTGCTGTACCGCATTCATGGCCCGCTGTTCTTCGCCGCCGCCGACAAGGCGCTCGACGCCATCAGTCGCTTCGATCCGCAGACCCGCTATGTGGTAATCGATATGCGCAGCGTGCCAAGTATGGATATGAGTGCCCTGGTACTGTTCGAGAAGGCGGTGCAAGGACTCACCGACCGGGGCATAGCAGTCTATCTGGTGGGCGTTCGGGCACCGATCCGGCTCAAGCTAAAACGCGCCGGACTCAGCGCCAGCCGGGGTCTGCGTACCTTTGCAGCCACCCCGCAACGGGCAGCGCAAATGATCCGGCAACGATTGGCGGCGGCTGCGCCGGGCTGATCAGTGATCCTTCAGCGCGTAGATCCCTGCGGCGTTGCGCCAGTAACCCTTATAGTCGAGGCCGAAGCCGAACAGATAACGATCCTCGACATCCAGGCCGGTGAAGTCGGCACGCATGCCTTCATAGGCCTTGCGGTCATGGCGCTTGTCCAGCAATACGCAGGTCAATACCTGTTCAGCACCAGCATCGCGGCAATATTCGACGATTGCCGCCAGGGTATGGCCTTCATCAAGAATGTCATCGATGATCAGCACACTGCGCCCGACCAGGGAATGCTCGGCACGCGCCTTCCAGAACAGCTCGCCACCGGACAGCTTGTTGCGGTAACGGGTCGCGTGCAGGTAGCCGACTTCCATCGGAAAATTGAGGCGAGTCAGCAGTTGTCCGGCGATGATCAGCCCACCATTCATCACGCTATAGACGATCGGGTTGCTGTCCTGCAGGGTCTGGGTGATATCGGCGGCCATGCTATCCATAGCGGCTTCGATCTGCTGCTGGTTGTACAGACAATCTGCTTCTTTCATGACCTGCTTGACGTGGTCAAGATCGATGGGCATGCAAAACCTCCGGGGGCGGCTTGAAAAAGGGAGCGAAAATACTGCAGCGGTGCCAGCAACGCAAGCAATCTGCCGAATGACCGCAGAGAATCGGATGACCAGCATAAAACATTCGTTTACCCTTTACGCAATTTCGAAAATAGTCGCACTTGCGCCTTTTCGAACATGTTGAATGCCATTTAGCCGCCGCCTGGAACCTGTCGATGAAGATTCAAGAAATCCGCCACCCCCTCATCCGCCATAAACTCGGCCTGATGCGCCGCGCCGATATCAGCACCAAGAATTTTCGTGAACTGGCCCAGGAAGTCGCCGCGCTGCTGACCTACGAAGCGACCAAGGACATGCCTGTCGAGCCGCAGACCATCAATGGCTGGTGCGGCGAGGTCAGCGTGGAGAAGCTGGCGGGCAAGAAGATCACCGTGGTGCCTATTCTACGTGCCGGCCTCGGCATGCTCGACGGCGTGCTCAGTCTGATCCCCAGTGCCAAGGTCAGCGTGATCGGCATGGTGCGCAATGAACAGACCCTCGAAGCGGACACCTATCTGGAGAAGCTGGTCAGCGAACTGCATCAGCGCCGGGCGCTGATCATCGACCCGATGCTGGCTACCGGCAGCTCGATGATTGCCACCATTGACCTGCTCAAGCGCGCGGGCGCGCAGGAGATCCGCGCCCTGGTGCTGGTTGCCGCTCCCGAGGGCATCCTCCGGGTCAATGCCGCCCACCCGGATGTGGAGATCTTCACCGCCTCGGTGGATGAGCGCCTGAACGAACATGGTTATATCATTCCCGGTCTGGGCGACGCGGGCGACAAGATCTTCGGCACTCGGCAAAAGGACGTGCATTGATGCAGAACATGGACACGACCGGCTGGCGCAGTGTGCTGGCCGGCTCGCAGATGTTGTTCGTGGCATTCGGCGCGTTGGTGTTGATGCCATTGATCACCGGCATGAGCCCGAGCGTAGCGCTGTTCACTGCCGGTATCGGTACGCTGATTTTCCAGTTCGTCACCCAACGTCAGGTGCCAGTGTTTCTGGCCTCCAGCTTCGCCTTCATCGCACCCATCCTATATAGCAACCAGACCTGGGGGCTACCGGCGACCCTGGGTGGCCTGGCGGTAGCCGGGCTGGCCTACATCCTGCTGAGCCTGCTGGTGCACCTGCGCGGCCCGGGCTTCATTCAGCGGCTGCTGCCGCCGGTCGTGGTCGGCCCGGTCATCATGGTCATCGGCCTGGGCCTGGCCGCCACCGCAGTGAACATGGCTACCGGCAAGAGCGGGGATGGCAGCATCCAATTGGTGGATCACTCCACCGCATTGATCATCTCCATGGCGTCGCTGGCCACCACCCTGGCCGTAGCCGTGTACGCCCGCGGGGTGCTGCGCCTGGTTCCGATCATGGCCGGCGTTGCCGTGGGCTACGGCCTGTCCTGGTTTCTGGGTGTCGTGGACTTTACCGCTGTCGACAATGCCGAGTGGGTCGCAACACCTGGCTTCGTCTTCCCTGAATTCTATCTGCCGGCCATCCTGTTCATGCTCCCCGTCGCTATCGCCCCGGCCATCGAGCATATCGGTGACGTCCTGGCGATCGGCTCGGTGACCGGCAAGGACTATATTCGCAAGCCGGGCCTGCAACGCACCCTGCTGGGAGATGGCTTGGCCACCTCCACCGCCGCCTTCCTCGGTGGCCCGCCCAATACCACTTACTCGGAAGTGACCGGCGCGGTCATGCTGACGCGCAATTTCAATCCCGCAGTGATGACCTGGGCCGCGGTGTTCGCCATCGGCCTGGCATTCGTCGAGAAGTTCGGCGCCGTATTGCTGACCATGCCGGTACCGGTGATGGGAGGTATTCTCTGCCTGCTGTTCGGCTCCATTGCCGTGGTCGGAATGAATACCCTGATCCGCAATCAGGTGGACCTGAGCCAGGCGCGTAACCTGTGCATCGTCTCGGTGACACTGGTATTCGGCATTGGCGGTATGGCCATCGGTTACCAGGATTTCACCCTACAGGGCATCAGCCTTTGTGGAGTGGTAGCCATCCTGCTGAATCTGCTGTTGCCGGCGGAAAAACCGGCCCCCGTCACGCCCACTGCCGAGTGAGCGCTCAGCGCCGCCAGCATTTGCTAGCCGCTGGCGTGCGCTGTCCCACCTGATTGAGGGTATAGGTAGCGCAGGCGTCCCCCGCCATGATGCCACCGGATACCGCTGTCGCAGTCAGAATGAAGCTTTCCGGTGTGAGGGTCGGCACTATGGTGTATACGGCCGTACCACTGGCTGGGCTCTGGCCGATCAGCCCGTTGACCGTACCGGTGTCATAGCCGCCGTTGCGGGTGTAGTGACGTTCCAGCAACTGGGCATTTTCCAGCAGTACCGCCGAGACCTCGGCCCGCCGGGTCTGGCGAACATGCTCCTGATATGACGGCAGGGCAATCGCCGCCAAGATGCCGATGATCACTACCACGATCATTACTTCAATCAGCGTGAACCCCTGTTGTGTTTCGGACTGCATTTCCCGCTCCTATTGCAGTTGTCGCCACATGATGCGATTGAACTGGCAGTGGGGCCGACCGGCCACCACGGCAACGTCACTCGATCCCTGCACCAGATAAACCTCGCCGCTGCAGCCGGTCTGCATGCCATCTTCATCTTGGTCCAGAACATTCAGATCTCCTGGCAGGCCGATGTTCAGCTCCAACCCCGCCGCCGGCAGGTCATTGTCATCGATCTGTCCATCACCATCGGTGTCCAGCACCTCGCGGGTCGGCATACCGCCGGTACCCAGATCTACCGCCATCAACCAGCCGCCGGCCTGGGTCATGCAGGGATCCTGGGTACCACTCTTGATAAACCCGGTAGTGAACAGCACGCGCCCATTCTTGATGACGAAATCGCGGGTAACCCGTTCGCCTTCAGCCTGGCCGTTGTGCAGCAGCGGCAGATACCAGCCGTAGCGCGAGTTCCAGTCCACCGCATGGCGGCTGACCGTGCGCACGGCCTGGCCACTGGTGGGGTCGGTGGACATGCTGTCGATCTGCTGTTGCTGCAACAGCGCTGGTGTCAGACCGCCGCTCGGTACGGTCGGTATATCGAGCACCGCATAGAATGCCTGGGCCGTGGTGTCGGTCAGGTCGGCGGCCTGCATAAAGGCACCAGTGCCGAACAGAACCAGATCTGCACCACCAATCATGCCGGGATGAAGCTGCGGCTGTACCGTAATCGGTTGGCCTGCCGCTGCAGTGAATAAAGGCGTGCCGTTATGAGCTACCGCCCAGTTGGCCGGGGCCGGATCAGTCAGATCGAACTTCCACAGCTGGCCATGCAGGTCGCCGGCAAAGACCGCACGGACCTCGCCGGCCGCATCGAACTGCAGCGCCGGGGCGGATAGCCCGTTGCCGTGCGTCGAGCCTGCGCGCGCGGTCACATCCAGTTGGCTGAGCAGGTCACCGGTGAGCATATCGAAAATCAGCAACGCCCCGCCCCCCGCCGCGCTGCCGTAACCGTTACCGGTAATGAGCACGCTGCGACCGTGCAATTGAGCCATGACCGGCCGCCCATAGATATGCCCGATGGCCGCTATCTGACTGGCGTCGGCTTCCCAGAGTGCGCCACGTGCGCTGCTGCCCAGGGCAGCGTCGAACAGGCGGACGACGAACAGCCCCTTGCCACCGGCGCCCAGACCACTGGCGGCCAGCGTGCTCCAGTGCGCGCCGAGCTTGGCATCAGCTACCACCACCCGCCCATCCACTCCGGAGCGGTGATGATTGCCGGCACCATAATCACTGCGAGCGCGGGTACCCAGGGTGTGATGCAAGGCCGCAGGCAGGTAGGAGTACAGATGCGCACCGCTGGTATCGAACAGGCGCAGGAAGCCGTCATTGGCTCCGAACACCAGGGCCTCGGACATGCGGTTGCGCCGGTCCTGCAAGTAGTTACGATAAGCGGCACTTTGATCGCGTCCAGCATGATGACCCGCACCCACCAGCACCGGTGCCGAGTTGATGATATCGCCCAGCAATCGGCTGCGCTGGCGCAGGTCGGCATCGGCACTCCCCCGCGCCCAATTGAGCAAACGCTGCGCGGCATTGTTGCCGGTCAGGCCGGCCAGCAACGCCTCGGCGTCCAGCACTGCCTGCTGTGAAACAGGCAGCATGGCCCAGGTATTGGCACCCAAGGTCACCGGGCCCGCCGGTGAGTTGCCCTGCGCACTGCGCCAGGTCTGGAATGCACCGGCCTGCGTACCGGGAGTAAAGGTCTGGTCGGTGGACCACAACAAGGTATCCGGCTCACCCGTACCATTCATGCTGTAGGCATGCAGGCTGCCGCTCCAATCCTGGGGGTCGAACCGGGTCTGATAATAGCGGCTGACCCCGGCACTGAGCTGCTGACTGTCGGTAACCGCGCCACCACCCGAGCCCGCCGAGGCGATGATTTCCTGCAGTGCGCTGCTGAGCGCTTCCTTGAGTTGCTGGCGATTGGTGGCCGTGAAGTAGCGGCCGTTTCCCGCGGTGGCGGTTTGCCTGAGCCGGGGATCGTCCAGGGCAAACCCCACGGTATAGGTCTGCAGGCTCTGCCGGGGAAACTGGGCATCATTCCAGCTTTGCCCGGCCTGGTCGGTGCCCGTGGTTCGCATGTCGATCTCGTAGGCAAAGCGGGCGATATCATCCAGGTAGAAGGTGCCGCCCTCACTGCTTTCGGAGCCAGTAATATCAGCACCGTCTCCATCCCAGTCTGGCAGGTTGAACGCACCGCTCAGCGTGGGATTATTGCCGTCTGGCTCCTGCGCCAGGGTGGTAGGGAACTCGGCATCATAAGTGGGCAGGCCGTCAGTCACTACCAGACCAAAGTTCTTCTGGCAGCGGTACTGAATGGGGCTTCGGAACTGCTCGCGCTGGGACTCGGGTTGGCTCTGCGGATAAAAGGCGCGCATGCCCCGCAGGTAGCGGGTCATTTCGTAGTAGGTTTCTGCGAGCGGCGTCCAGGTCAGATCGTTGCGAGTATTCGGGGCCAACGCGTCCAGCGCCTGATTGAGCTGATTGAAGCGAGCATCACCCAAGCCTGCTGCGATATTCCCCGCTTCCACGCGCAACAGGCCACCTGGAGCCCGGTCGTTGCCAGTCGCCTGACGAAAGGTGAACAGTCCGAAACGCAGTTCCCGGTTGGCAGCGATGACGTCCTTGGTTACCTCCCGGGCGATATCCAAGCGGGTCTCGCCACCGATTGAGTTCAGCACCATGCTGGAGGAGTTGTCGAACAACACCAGCACGTTGGGCGCCACCGCCGAGGCGGATAACACCGGCCCGCTCAGCGGGCTGAAGGCCTGCGCTGGCAAGGCTGTTAGCAACCCCAGCGCCAGCCCTATAGCCACACCGCGCAGGCGCCGGGCTTCAAATCCGTGTGAAGGCATAGATACTCTCCAGTACTGTCCGTGTGGCGCCCTTGTGGCTGACTACCGAAATGCGGTACAGCGTGCTAGGCGCAGCCGCGGTCACATTGGCGGGAATGGCGCTGTCGCCGAGGCGCACGATGCGATACCAGGCGGTCATACCGTTGCCCGCCACCGAGGACGGTATCGCGACCCAATCCGCGCCCGGTGCTGTCCGATGATCGGGATCAAGCGCCGGTGCAGGCAGCTCGCAGGCGGCCTGACTGCAGATGGTCAGGGGCAGCAGCAAGGTATTGCTGCGAACCTGCTGTTCGACATGGCGCATACCGCTTTCCGCCGCCTGGAAGCTGTCGTTCTTGAGCTTGACGTTGTGGGCCATGCGTTCCTGACCAGTGGAGGTTCTGATGCCTGCCAAGGCGGTCAGCGTGGTCAGCAACAGAAGCACCATGCTGATGACCAAGGCAGAGCCGGCCTGAGCCGCATGTGAATTACCGGATGTCATGCTTGCCTCCGTTCAGTCCAGTCGGTTGCGCAGCGCGGTCACCAGCGTGTATTGCTGGAGCCGAACCTGACCAGCGCTGGTATTGGCCGGGTTGTCGCTGAAGTTGAGGGCAATGCGGATACTGCGGATACGCTCGCTGTCCGCCGCAGCTACCGTGGTTACATAGTTGCCGTCCACCGTCCGGTCCGCCGCCGTGGCCGCCAGCCCGAATTGCAGATCGAACCCGGCGACCTCGTCGATCAGCACTTCGAAGTTGCCGCTGTCGTTGAGTCGGGTCTGCAGCCGGTGCTGATCCAGGCGGTACTCGATCTGGCGGATGGGAATGAGCAAGTCGCCTGGTTCGACCGCCAGGCTGGTATTACCCGATGCGATACGCAGCTCATCCAGGCAGTTGGTTGCCAGCAGCCACTGGGCGCCGTAATCGGTAGCCTGGCGGGTGCCGCTGGCCGTTATCCGGTCGTGTACCGGCACGGCGCTGATCACCTTGAGCACGCTACTGGAAAAACTGACGGGCGCGGCGAACTCCACCGGCAACTGGCTGCGGGTGGCCGCCGGTAGGCGGGACATATCCAGGCAGCCGAACATGCCAGCCTGGCGCAGGTCGCGGCTGATCCGACTGAGTACAAAGCGAGCGTTTTCCTGCAGCGCGGCGGTGTGCTGCTGGAGCACGAAGCTCTGCTTGCCAGCGATGAATATGTGCGACACCCCGAGAATCAGAATCAGCCCGAGCGTCATCGCGATCATCAACTCGACCAGGCCAAACCCGCTGGCTGGGCGGCCTGACAGGCGGCGACTCACAGATCACCCCGAATCATCGAGGAAATGACGAATTCCGTGTTGCCGGCGGCGGCGACGATCCGCTCTTCCGACCAGCCGATGGTGACGGTGGCGAGGTTGCCATTGACGGCGACGCTACCGTAGCCGCCTGGCAGCAGACAACTCACCGCGTGGGCGAAGTCCTGTCGATCAGTTGCCAGGATCGATGCGCCGGGGCTGCTGTCCGCACAAGCCGAATTGATGTTGATGGTATAGCTGGAAAGGTTATCGGCATTCGCCCGCATGCGATCGAGCATGTCGTAGGCGAGAAAGCTGGCTTGGGTGTTGTAGGCGGCACTAGCGTTGTAGCGTAGCGCATTGATCTGCAGGGAGACGGCACCTAACACGCCGATGGCCAGCACCAACACCGCTACCAGCACTTCCAGCAGGCTGACGCCGCGCTGGGCGGTGGCCGCACTCCACAGACGGGCTACCCGACGCGGCGTCGGTCGTTCCTTGTCCATGACAGGTCCTCATCAGAAGCAGACTATGGCTCAGGGAAAGCCTGCTCCTGATCGAGGCTGGAAAATTATCGATGCCCGCCGCTTCGCGCACCACCCAAAGGAGTGGACCTGATCAATCTGTGAAACCCGTCATGGCGAATCTGTGGACCGGTTCACTCAGACAATGCGGCGCTGTTCCCGCTGGACCTCATCCACCAGGCTGCCCACCAACTGACCGACAATCCGCTGGCGCGCTTCCCGGCTGCCCCAGGCACTGTGCGGCGTCACCACCAGGTTGGGTACGGAGTCGTCGAGCAGCGGGTTGCCATTGACCGGCGGTTCGGTGGTCAGCACATCGAATCCAGCCCCACCCAGATGGCCGCTGCGCAGACTGTCGACCAGCGCCTGCTCGTCCACCAGCCCACCGCGCCCGGCGTTGATCAGCAGACTGCCTGGCTTCATCAGTGCCAGTTGCTCGGCACCGATCAGGTGCCGGGTCTGCTCGGTGAGCGGGCAATGCAGACTGAGCACATCGACTTGGGGCAGCAGCTCGGCCAGGGGCGGACGGTCGGGGTGTTCGCGGCCCGGCAACGAGCCGACCAGGATGTTCATCCCGAAGGCACTGGCCAGTCGACCGACTTCCTGTCCCAGCTCCCCATAACCGAGAATGCCCAGGGTGCGGCCAGACAACTCACCGATGGGGTAATCCAGCAGGCAGAACTGATTGCTGCGCTGCCAGGCACCGTCACGCACGGCCTGACGGTAGGATTCAAAGCGGGTAATGAGTACCAACATGAGCATCAGCGCATGCTGCGCCACCGACGGGGTGCCATAGGCCTGGCAGTTGCAGACCGTGATACCCCGTTTGCGGGCCGCTTCCAGATCGACATTATTGGTTCCGGTGGCGGATACCAGGATAAGTTGCAACTGCGGACAGGCCTGCATGGCCTGCTCGTCGATCATCACCTTGTTGGTGATCACTACCTGATGGTCGGCGATACGTTCAGCCACCTGCTCCGCCATGGTGGCGGGGTACAGCGTCAAGGTCGCTGCGGCGTCGTGCAGCGCCTGCATATCCAGATCACCCTGATCCAATGACGCCTGATCCAAAAATACCACTGACAGTTTATTCATCTCGGAACCCGTTTCGACTGAGGCTGGTTTAGAATGGCGGTTTTGACCGGAGCAGTCCATTGTATCTGAACGAGTTTCTGGTGGTGGCAATGATCCACCTGCTGGCGGTAATCAGTCCGGGGCCGGATTTTGCCGTGGTCATCCGCAACAGTGTGAGCGCGGGACGCAAGACCGGGTTGATCACCGCGGCGGGGATCGGCGCAGGCATTTTCCTGCATGTCGCTTATTCACTACTGGGCATTGGCATCATCGTGTCGCAGTCGGTATGGCTGTTCAATGCGCTGAAGCTGCTTGCCGGGGCCTATTTGCTGTATATCGGCATCAAGGCGCTGCGCGCCCGCCCGCAAGCCAGCAGCACGGGTGAGGTGGCGTTGGCAACAGTAGCGATGCCGGCGCGCAAGGCCTTCGTCAATGGTTTCATCACCAATGGCCTGAATCCCAAGGCGACGCTGTTCTTTCTGTCGGTATTCACGCTGGTCATCAGCCCCCAGACGCCACTACTGGTCCAGGCGGGCTACGGAATTTATCTGGCGGCGGCCACGGGGTTGTGGTTCTGCCTGGTAGCGCTGCTGTTCAGCCAACCGCGCGTGCGCAGCAGCTTTGCGCGTATGGGCCACTGGTTCGATCGGTTGATGGGCGCGGTGCTGGTGGCGCTGGGGCTGCATCTGGCCCTGTCGGAGTGGCTCAAGCGCGCCTGAGCCACCCCACCGGTACGATCAGGCGCTGACCGGCTCGGTGCGCGCCCAGTGAGCCAGCGTGTCCATCCATTGCGGGTGATCGTTAAGGCATGGCACCAGCACCAGCTCTTCCCCGCCCGCCTCGATGAATTGCTCGCGGCCACGGTCACCGATCTCCTCCAGCGTCTCGATGCAATCGGCGGTAAAGGCCGGGCACATCACCAGCAGCCGCTTCACGCCCCGGGCCGCCAGTTCGTCCAGCGTTTCCTCGGTGTAGGGCTCGATCCACTTGTCACGCCCCAGCCGGGACTGGAACGCCATGCTCCACTGGTCAGGCTGCAAGCCCATCTGCTCGGCAAAGGCATGGCTGACCGCCCGGCACTGGGCGCGGTAGCAGGTGGCATGCGCCGGCGACGGGCGAGCGCAGCAATCGGCGCTGGACAGGCAATGGTTGCCGGTGGGATCGGCCTTGCGCAGGTGGCGTTCCGGCAGACCGTGGTAGCTGAACAGCAAGTGATCGAAGCCCTGCTGCAAATGGGGCTGGGCACTGGCGACCAGGCTGTCCAGGTAATCCTGCCGGCCATGAAAAGCCGGCAGTACCGTCAGCCGCACCTTGAGGTCGTGCTTGCGGATGACCCGCTGTGCTTCGCGGATGGAGGTGGTGATGGTGCTGTCGGCGAACTGCGGATACTGGTGCATCAACAGGATCTCGCCCACGCCCTGCCCGGCCAGCGCCAGGATGCCCTGCTCCACCGATGGCTCACCGTAACGCATGGCCAACTCTACCGGCATATCCAACCGGGCGCGCAACTGATCGCGCACCCGGCGGCTGATGACGATCAGCGGCGAGCCTTCTTCCCACCAGATCGACGCATAAGCCGCCGCGGACTCACGCGGACGTCGCAGCAGGATCAGGCTGACCAGCAGCCGACGCGCCGGCCAGGGTAGATCCACCACACAAGGGTCCATCAGAAACTGATTGAGATAACGACGCACATCCGCCACCTCGGTGCTGGCGGGTGAACCCAGATTCAGTAACAGGATCCCTCGGTCGGACATCAGGCTTTCCCCTTGTGACATCAATATCTGCAGGTGGGTGGAAAACCCGGATTGTACCCTGCCGGCGCGGGTTTTACCCTGTCGCCATGGCTATGGACATCATTGCCTGAACATATCGCCCGCGCCCCTTGCAGCCGAACGTCGATTCCGGGACGATCGCCGAACCGGATAACCAGCCAATGGAGAATGTTCACCCATGCCAGCAAAGAACCTGTTCAATGCCCTGCTGTTCGTTAGCGGCTGGCTGGCCTGCGTGCTGGGCGGTAACAGCGCCTGGTTATTGATTCCCGGGGCGGCGCTGCTGGTGCATTTTTTCCATATCAGCAACTGGGCCGCCGAAGGAAAATTGGTGGTGTCCTGCCTGTTGGCCGGTGCGGTACTGGATTCACTGATGCTGCAAATGGGCTGGCTGACAATTCGCGGCCATGAGGTTCTGGCCCCTTTGTGGCTGGTGCTCGGCTGGGCCTTGATAGGCACCACGCTCAATCATGCTTTACGTTGGAGCGCCCGCCCCTGGTGGCGCGCCAGCCTGTTGGGCGCGGTCGCCGGGCCCATGCTGTACGGGGTGATTGTGCAACGGGAGGATGTCTCCCTGACCCTCAGCTTGATACCGGGGTTGTTACTCATCGCGCTGGCCTGGGCGATCATGCTGCCGCTGCTGCATGGCTTTGCCCAGTTGTACCGGGAGCAATACGGTGTGACGCGGTCGAGAAACTGAGGAAGCCGGAAGAGCTGGTGAAAGGGACTGGCGGGCATCCATGCCCTCTCCGGGTCAGAACCCCAGGCGATAGTACAGCGCAGCCATGTCGATACCGTCGTTCGGCTGCTTGAGGCCGGCGTTGGAGTAGTGGTAGTAGCGCACGCCCACTTCCGAGCCGCTGGCAAACTTCAAGCCTGCGCCCAGACGATCTTCGAACTGGAACTTGCCGCCCAGGTCCTGATCACCCAGGTTGGTGTCGGTGAAATAGGAGGCGCCAATGCCGCCTTCCAGGAAAGGCGTCACGCCGCCGTCACTGGCACCGAAACTCAGTCGAAACATGGGAGTGAGGGTCAGACTGGTCGCATCCAGGCTGCTCCAGCGAGTCACTCCGGCATCCCAGTAACCATCCAGCTGCACACCGCCCGACTGGCTTTGCCATAGGGTTCGGCCGAATTCGAACTCCGCTCCGATCCGGTAGGTGGTGGTGTTCTCGGAAGACTCACCGATCTGCAGCGTGATACCGTCCAAGGCATGGGCAGCGGGAACGCTGCACAGCGCAGACAGAGCGCAGGATAGTGCCAAGGCAGTTTTCTTCATCTCGTATTTTCCTTGCGATGGTTGATTTCACCGTAGTCGAAGACTGCCTCTGAAGCGTGGTCGATTCAGAGGCAGTCTTCGATTTAAACCGACAACGGCTCAGCCGTTGCGTTCCTTTCCCATAACAGCGGCAGCACACCCTCCAGGGCCGCCACATCGCCGCTGGTCCATAGCCGCGCCGGCGCAGCCGGGCCAGCGGCAAGCAGATTATGCTCGGTCAGCCGCGTCCGCAACTGGCGGGCTACAGCGGCTCCGGTATCCACCAGGCGAATGTGATCGGGCAACAATTGCTCCAGGGCCGGACGCAGAAACGGGTAATGCGTACAACCGAGAATCAGGGTATCGCACCCGGCTTCCAGCAGGGGCTGAGTATAGCGGGTCAGCAACGCAATCACCTGCGGCCCGTTCAGGTCGCCGCGTTCGACGCATTCGACCAGCCCCGGACAGGGCTGCGTGATGACCGTCACCGAACCGGCGAAGCGGTCCAGCAACGCGGCGAACCGGGCGCTGCGCAGGGTTCCGGTAGTGGCCAGCACGCCAACCACCCCGCTGCGGGTAGCCAGAGTAGCCGGCTTGACGGCCGGCTCCATGCCAATGATCGGCAGCGGGTAACGGGCCCGCAGGTCAGCCACCGCCGCCACGGTGGCCGTATTGCAGGCCAGCACCAGCGCCTTGGCCCCCTGCGCCTGCAGAAACTCGGCAATCGCTCGGCTGCGCTGGCAGATGGTTTCCGGCGACTTCTCGCCATAGGGCACGAAGCCGCTATCAGCCACGTATAACAGGGACTCAGCCGGCAGTAACTGGCGGATCTCGCGCAGCACCGACAGGCCACCGACGCCGGAATCGAACACGCCTATGGGTGCGTCATTCATTACCAGCTCCAGTCCCGCAGCAGCCACAACCCGGATCGCGCTTGATACGCAGCTCACGAAACCCGCTGCGCAGCGCATCGATCAGCAACAGTCGCCCCACCAGAGGCTCACCGAACCCGGCCAGCAATTTCAGCGCTTCCAGCGCCTGCAGGCTGCCCACCATGCCGACCAGCGGCCCGATCACCCCAGCCTCGCTGCAGCTGGGCGCCACATCATCACCGTCGCCATACAAACACTGGTAGCAGGGACTTTCTGCGCGCCGTGCGTCGAACACGCTGACCTGGCCCTGCAAGCCAATGGCAGCGCCGGACACCAGCGGTCGCCGTAACGCCACGCAGGCCTGATTCAGCGCCTGGCGGGTGGTGAAATTGTCCGTACAGTCGAGCACCAGATCCACGTCGGTTACCGCCGCCAACAGTTGCTCACCGACCAGCCGCTGCTGCAGCTGACGCAGCTGGATATCGGAGTTGAGTGCGGCGAGTCGGTCGCGGGCCGACTCGGTCTTGGACCGATCGAGATCAGCACAGCCGTGGATAATCTGGCGCTGCAGGTTGGTCAGGTCGACATGATCGTCGTCCGCCAGCACCAACGTACCGACCCCGGCCCCGGCCAGATAGAGCGCCGCCGGGCCACCCAGCCCGCCCAGCCCGACGATCAATACCCGACTGTCGAGCAGACGCTGCTGACCGTCGATATCGATCTGCGGCAGCAGTATCTGGCGGCTGTAGCGCAGCAGCTGCTGGTCATCCATGCCACTGCCCTCCACTGACCCGCTGGTGCCCGCCCAGGTCCTGCCAGGACTGCACAACGTGAAAGCCGCGCTCCTCGAGCAAGCTGCGCACGGCCTCGGCCTGCTGCCAGCCATGTTCCAGCAACAGCCAGCCAGCGTCGTTCAGATAGGCTGGTGCGCTGACAATGATCTGCCGGATATCATCCAGCCCGTCGGCACCGCTGACGAGGGCGCTGGCGGGCTCGAAACGCACATCACCCTCAGTCAAGTGCGGGTCATCGGCGGCGATATAGGGCGGGTTGGAGACGATCAGGTCATACCGGTCGCGGCCCAGGGCGGCAAACCAGTCGCTCTGCAGAAAGCGCACATTTCCCAACCCCAGACGCGCGCGGTTCTGCTCGGCCAGCACCACGGCGCCGGGCATGCGGTCGCAGCCCGTCAGCTGCCAGTGGGGTCGCTCGCTGGCCAGCGCCAGGGCGATGGCACCAGTGCCGGTGCCCAGATCCAGCACCTGTGCCGGCTGCGGCGGGCCCAGTTCCAGGGCCACTTCTACCAGCCGTTCGGTATCCGGGCGAGGTATCAGCGTGTCCGGGCTGACCTGCAGGTCCAGTGTCCAGAACCCCTGCTCGCCTAGCAGATAGGCCACCGGCTCACCGCGCTGGCGGCGCGCCAGCAGCGTGAAAAAGCGTTCGATTTCCGGCTCCGATACCTCTTTCTGCGGCCAGGTAAAGAGATAGCTGCGGGATTTGCCCAGCACATGGGCCAGCAGCAACTCGGCATCCAGCCCGGGGCTATCCGATCCGGGCACCTCGGCCTCTGCCAGCAACGCTGCAATGTTGCGCTTCATGCCTGGTCCAAGGCAGCCAACTGATCGGCCTGGTACTCCCGGCGCAACGGTTCGACGATACCGTCCAGCTCGCCTTCAATCACCTGGTCCAGACTGTACAGGGTGAGGTTGATACGGTGATCGGTGACCCGCCCCTGGGGAAAGTTGTAGGTGCGGATGCGCTCGGAACGGTCACCTGAGCCCACCAGCGAACGCCGCGTATCGGAGATTTCCTTCTCATGGGCTTCGCGCTGCCGGTTGGCCAGCTTCGCCTGCAGCAAGGCCATCGCCCGGGCGCGGTTCTTGTGCTGCGAGCGCTCTTCCTGACATTCCACCACGATGCCGGTAGGCAGGTGGGTCAGGCGGATGGCCGAGTCGGTCTTGTTGACGTGCTGCCCCCCAGCGCCGGAGGAGCGATAGGTATCCACCCGCAGATCCGCCGGGTTGATTTCCACCACTGCCTGTTCATCGGGCTCGGGCATCACCGCCACGGTGCAGGCGGAGGTATGGATGCGGCCCTGGGACTCGGTCTCCGGCACGCGCTGCACGCGGTGGGCGCCGGATTCGAATTTCAGCTTGGCATAGACGCTCTGGCCTTCGACGCGGGCTATCACCTCACGGAAACCACCGTGCTCACCGGCGTTTTCCGACAGGATCTCGATGCGCCAACCCTGCCGCTCGGCATAGCGCGAGTACATGCGGAACAGGTTACCGGCGAAGATGGCCGCCTCGTCACCGCCAGTGCCGGCGCGAATTTCCAGAAATACGTTGCGTTCATCGTTGGGGTCCTTGGGCAGCAACAGCAGGTTCAACTGTGCTTCCAGGTCGGCCAGGATGCCGCTGCAGGCCTCGGCGTCGTCCTCGGCCATGGCCCGGATATCCGGGTCGGCGTCCTTGAGCAGACTGCGCGCTTCCGCCAGATCAGCACTGGTCTTGAGCCACTGGCCATAACACTGGACGGTCGGCTCCAGCTCCGCATATTCGCGGGAGTAGGCCCGAAACCGGCTCTGCTCCTGAATGACTTCTGCATCGCTGAGCAACGCGGAAAGCTCCTCGAAGCGTTCGCGCAGCGTGTCCAGGCGATTGAGTAGTGACGCTTTCATGATTTGCCCTGTGCAGTATTCGTTTCATCATCCAGAGCGAACAGCTCCATGGCCAGCGACAGGGACTCGCTGCGGCCCTCGGCGCTCATGCGCTTGAGCTGCACGCTGGGCTCGTGCAGCAGCTTGTTGGTCAGCGCCCGCGCCATTTCCGCCATCACTGCGGCCGGATCGCCACCCCGTTCCAGGCGCGCCAGCGCCTTGTCCAGCTCCTGATCGCGCTGCTGTTCCGCCTGTTGCCGATAGCGCTTGAGGACATCCACAGCCGCCCGCGAACGCAGACGCTGCATGAATTCGTCGGTACCCATCTCGATCAACCGCTCCGCGGCCTCGGCGGCGTCCTGCCGGGAGCGCATGTTCTCCTGGATGACTTCCTGCAGGTCGTCGACGCTGTACAGGTATACATCCGCCAGGTCACCAACCTCCGGCTCGATATCCCGCGGTACGGCAATATCGACCATGAACATCGGCTGGTGCCGACGCTGCTTCAGCGCGCGCTCGACCGCACCCTTGCCGAGAATCGGCAGCGGGCTGGCTGTCGAGGCGATGATAATCTCGCACTGCGCCAGCACGTCGGGGATCTGGTTGAGGGTAATCGCCCGGCCACCCAGCGGCGTACTCACCGCCTCGGCCCGCTCCAGGGTACGGTTGGCGATGATGATCTTGCTGATGCCCTGCTCGTTGAGGTGCCGCGCCACCAGCTCGATGGTCTCGCCGGCGCCGATCAGCAGCGCCGTGCTGCGGCTCAGATCGGAGAATATCTGCCGCGCCAGACTGACCGCGGCAAAGGCCACGGAAACCGGGTTGGCGCCAATGGCAGTGTCGGTGCGGACCTGCTTGGCGGTGTTGAAGGTGCTCTGAAACAACCGATCCAGAGATGGCCCCAGGGTGCCGGCGGTACGCGCGTACTGCCAGGCGTCCTTCATCTGCCCGAGGATCTGCGGTTCGCCCAGTACCATGGAATCCAGTCCGGCAGCCACGCGCATCATGTGCTTCACCGCGCCGGCATCCTTGTGCGCATAGCTGCTGCCCCGGATCGCACCGGGCTCCAGACCGTGATAGCGCGCCACCCAGTCAGCCAGCGCCGCAGGATCGGGTTGGTCCTGGGTGCAGTAGATTTCCGTGCGGTTGCAGGTAGAGAGGATGGCAACTTCCCGGGAAAGCGTCTCATCACGTAGCTGCTGCAGCGCGTCGGCCAGCTGATCCGGGGCGAAAGCGACCCGCTCACGCACGTCAACCGTCGCCGTCCTGTGATTGATCCCGAATGCGAGAAAGCCCATGGCACCTCAATAGTCGCCCGAAAGCACGGGGTAAAAACAGCTAATTGTCCTATTTATAACGATGGCGATCAATTCCTTCCATGGAAAGCCGTATAAAACCCACCACGGCCGGCTCCTGCAGCCGCAGCCAGGCCGCTTTGCACTTGCGCGCTGTGGGTTTGCAACTCATCCTGTATCATCAGTTGCCAGCCTCATCTGGCAGACCGGCGCAGCAAAGAGAGTATCCATGACGGCACGATTTCACCACTCGCTCCTGGCTCTGACAATCAGCCTGCTGATTGCCGGTTGCGCAGTCAACGAGCCCGCACCCGAGCAGCCCCCGGCGCCGCCGGTGCCTGTCACTCCTGAGCAGAAAGAGGAACCGGCAGTCTATGGCCAGTTTCCGGCTGACACCCTGTTCGCGCTGCTGACCGCCGAGATTGCCGGGCAACGCAACCGCTTCGATATCGCCCTGAGCAACTATCTCCAACAGGCCGAGCGCACCCGCGATGCCGGCATCATTGAGCGCGCCATGGAAATCTCCGAGTTCCTTGGCGCCCACCGCCAGGCCATGGATATGGCCCTACTCTGGAGCGAGGTGGAACCGGACAACCCCGAAGCGTTGCGCGCCGCCGCTCTGCAACTGGCCCGAGCCGGCGAGCACGATCAGGCCATGCAGATGATGGAGCAGGTCCTGCTGCTGCAGGACGACACCCATTTCGATCTGCTGGCTCTCACTGCACTGCAAGCTGACAGAGTCACCCGTGCCGCCATGCTGGAGAATCTGCAGCGGCTACTGCAGCGCCACCCCAATAATCCCCAGCTGAGCTTTGCTGCCGCCCTGCTGTTACAGGAAGAGCAACGTAGCGAAGAAGCCCTGGAATTGCTCGACAAGCATACCCAGCAGAACCGAACTGCCGCCTCCATCATGCTGCAGAGCCGCCTGCATGCCGGCCTGGGCAAAACCGATGAAGCCATCGAGGTGCTGCAACAAGGGGTACGCGAGTTCCCCGATGACGGCCGCATGCGCCTGCTGCTGGCCAGAATGCTGGTCAGCAATGAGGACCATCCGGCAGCGATTGTCCATTTCCAGGAACTGGTCCGGCAACATCCGGACGATGACGACGTCCGTCTGGCCCTGGCCCTGGTGGAACTGGAAGGCGGCGAAACCGAGGCCGCCATCGGCGAGCTGGAAGCGCTGCTTGAACTCGACCCCGAGAACGAGGCGGCGCGCTTTCACCTTGGCGCTGCCCATCAACAAGCCGAACACTGGGATGCGGCCATCAGCACCTGGCGAAGCATCGGTGCCGGCGAGCACTATCTGCCCTCGCGCCTGCGCATCACCCAGCTGTTGATGGCCCGCGAGCGCCCCGACCAGCTTGGCGAGATCATGGACGGCGAGCGCGCCCGGCAACCTCAGCTGGCGCCGGAGCTCTATCTACTGGAAATCGAAGCCCTGGCGGAGGCTGCGCCGCAACGGGCCATGCAGCGCGCCAATCAAGCCGTCCAGCAGCTGCCCACCGACAGCCGCCTGCTCTATACCCGCGCCATTCTTTCCGAACGCCTGGGCAACCCGGCCGGACTGGAAGCCGACCTGCGCCAGATCATCCAGCGCGAGCCGGACAATGCCATGGCCCTCAACGCCTTGGGCTATACACTTGCCGACCGCAATGAACGGCTTGATGAAGCGCTGCAACTGATCGAACGGGCCCATGAACTTAAGCCGGACGATCCGGCGATCCTCGATAGTCTCGGCTGGGTCCATTACCGCCTGGGCAACTTGCAACGCGCCGAACAATTGCTGCGCGACGCCTTCGCAGCCTTCCCCGATGAGGAGGTCGGCGCCCATCTGGGCGAAGTGCTATGGCAGCAGGGCAAGCGCCGCGAAGCCCGCGACATCTGGGACCAGGCGGCAGAGGCGGCGGAGGACGCCCCATTGATCGACGCCACCCGCAAACGACTGAAGGCTGACTGATGAAGGCAACGCTACGACTTTGCTGCCTGCTGGCACTGACCATGACGCTGGCCGCGTGCAGCAATCTGCATCAACGTGAAACCCTGGAGTTCGGCGGCGACCCGGCCGCCTGGCAGGCACATCGCAGCGCCGTCGCACCGCTCGCCAACTGGACGCTGCAGGGCAAGCTGGGCGTGAAGGCGCCACGGGAGTCCGGCAGCGGCACCCTGTCGTGGCTGCAACAACAGGACCATTATGATATCCGCCTCTCCGGCCCGCTTGGCCGGGGCGCCACCCGCATCGAAGGCAGTGATGCCGGGGTAACCCTGGAAGTAGCTGGTCAGCCGCCGGCTACCGCCGAGTCGGCAGAAATCCTGCTCGAACAACAGATCGGCTGGCGGCTGCCGGTCGAGCATCTGTTGTGGTGGGTGCGGGGCCTGCCCGCCCCCGACAGCCCGAGCCGCTTGCAACTCAACCCCGACAGTCAATTGGCCCGCCTGGCGCAGGCCGGCTGGACCGTGGAATACAGTCGCTATCAGCAGGTCGATGGTCTGACGCTGCCCCAGCGCCTGCAGCTGTCCGGGCACGATGTGCTCTTGACCCTGGTCATCACCCGCTGGGAACCCCATTTACCCGAATGACAACCGCGACCCTGAGCCTGCCCGCCCCGGCCAAGCTGAATCTGTTCCTGCACATCACCGGCCGCCGCGCCGATGGTTATCATCTGCTGCAGACCTTGTTTCAGTTTCTCGACCATGGCGACATTCTGCATTTCACGCCGCGCGCAGATGGCCAGTTGCACCTGCAACCCGAGCTGCCCGGCGTGGCCACCGAAGACAACCTGATCATCCGTGCCGCCCGCTTGCTGCAACAGGCCAGCGGCACCATGCAGGGTGCGGATATCCAGCTGGACAAGCGCCTGCCGATGGGCGGCGGGATCGGCGGCGGCAGTTCGGATGCTGCCACCACCCTGGTTGGCCTCAATCACCTGTGGCAGACCGGCCTGTCCCTCGACCAGCTGGCCGAATTGGGGTTGACTCTCGGCGCTGATGTGCCGGTATTCGTCCGGGGCCGCGCGGCCTGGGCCGAAGGCGTTGGCGAACAACTGACCCCGGTCGAGCTCGATGAACCCTGGTATCTGGTGGTGGTGCCGCCCTGCCAGGTCAGCACTGCGGAAATTTTCTCCGATGAAAGGTTGACTCGGGACACGCCGGCGATTACATTAGCGGCCTTTCGAGAGCACGGTGGTCGGAACGACTGCTTGCCGGTAGTCACAGCGCGTTACACTGAAATTCGTAACACGTTGATCTTGCTAAACAAATTTTGTGAAGCTAAGATGACCGGAACTGGCAGTTGCTTGTTTGGGGCCTTCCCAAACGAACGCGAAGCTGATAAAGTTCGCGCCCGGTTGCCAGCCACTCTGCAAGCCTTTGTTGCGAAGGGGTGTAACGTTTCACCGTTACATGCTTTACTCGACAAAGCGACGTAAGAAGGATGCAACCTTAGCATCCGGACAGTTACAGGGGCGTAGCCAAGCGGTAAGGCAGCAGGTTTTGATCCTGCCATGCGTTGGTTCGAATCCAGCCGCCCCTGCCATTTTCTCCGGCAGCAATAATTCATGACATCTTGAGTCCGGCTTGACCGGCCAGGCGTGTTTCTGCTCGCCCGGCTCTCTCACTGACTCATCGCATAGACCACTACCCAGAAAGGTATTGCAGCGTGTCCAAGATGATGGTTTTTACCGGGAATGCGAACCCCGATCTGGCGCGACGTGTCGTGCGTCAATTGCATATCCCCCTTGGTGACGCGTTGGTTAGTCGTTTCAGCGACGGCGAAGTCAGCGTTGAATTGAATGAAAATGTGCGTGGCAAGGACGTGTTCGTCATCCAGCCCACCTGCGCGCCCACTAATGACAATCTGATGGAATTGGTTGTCATGACCGATGCACTGCGCCGCTCTTCGGCCTCCCGCATCACCGCCGTGATCCCCTACTTCGGTTATGCCCGCCAGGATCGTCGCCCGCGTTCGGCCCGTGTGCCCATCAGCGCCAAGGTGGTGGCCGACATGCTGGACGTGGTCGGTGTCGATCGCGTACTGACTGTTGACCTGCACGCCGACCAGATCCAGGGCTTCTTCGATATCCCGGTGGATAACATCTACGGCTCGCCGGTACTCATTGATGACATCCAGGATCAGCGCCTGGACAACCTGTTGATCGTTTCCCCGGATATCGGTGGCGTGGTTCGCGCCCGTGCCGTGGCAAAGTCCCTGGGTGCAGACCTGGCGATCATCGACAAGCGTCGGCCCAAGGCCAACCAGTCGGAAGTCATGCACATCATCGGTGACGTGGAAAACCGCAACTGCATCCTGGTCGACGATATGGTCGATACTGCCGGCACCCTGTGCGCCGCAGCCAAGGCGCTCAAGGATTTTGGTGCCACCCGGGTCTCCGCTTATTGCACCCACCCGATCCTGTCGGGCAAGGCGATCGACAATATCAACGGTTCGGTACTCGACGAGCTGGTGGTCACCAACACCATTCCGCTGTCGGCCGCCGCAGATCATTGCGAGCGCATTCGCCAGCTGGATATGGCACCGATCATCGCCGAAGCGATGCGCCGGATCAGCAATGAAGAATCCATCAGCGCCATGTTCCGCTAGGAACCGGCACTGATCAAACAGCCCGGCAATATCGCCGGGTTTTATCAATCGTCCGACGCGCTGGTCGCAAGTGCCCGGACGCACAGCAAGGAGACTACACATGGTCGACTTCACTTTGAATGCGAATGCGCGTGATGACCTGGGGAAAGGTGCGAGCCGCCGCCTGCGTCGTAACGCTGATCTGGTTCCAGCTATCGTTTACGGTGGCAACAAGGAGCCGCAGAGCATCTCCGTGGCAGCACGCGAGCTGAACAAGGCTCTGGAAAACGAAGCTTTCTACTCCTCCATCATCGGCCTGTCCATTGATGGCAAGAAAGAAGAAGTACTGCTCAAGGCACTGCAGCGTCACCCGGCCAAGCCGCGCGTCATGCATGCCGACTTCCAGCGCATCGTCGCCGGCCAGAAGGTTACCGTTCACGTACCCCTGCACTTCATCAACGAAGACAGCTGCGTGGGTGTGAAGCAGGAAGGCGGCATGGTCTTCCGCAACCTGCCGGAACTGGAAGTAAGCTGCCTGCCGAAGGACCTGCCCGACTTCATCGAAGTTGACCTGGCGGACCTGAAAGTTGGCCAGTCGCTGCACCTGGCTGATCTGAAGCTGCCGAAAGGCGTTGTCATCCCTAGCCTGGCGCTGGGCGACGACCACAACCTGCCGGTAGTCAACATCATGGCTCAGCGTACCGCTGCTGCTGCCGATGCAGACGCTGGTGAAGGTGAGGAATCAGCGGAGTAATTTCCTGCTGAAACCCCAGAGGGCGCCCGTTGTGACGCACGGAATCAAGTTGATCGTCGGTCTCGGTAATCCGGGACCGGAATATGACATGACCCGGCATAACGCGGGCGCCCTTTTTGTTGAGCGTCTCGCCTCCGGGCATAACCTGGCCCTGCGCCAGGAAAAACAGTTTTTCGGCCTCACCGGCCGCCTGACCATAGACGGTCAGGATGTTCGCCTGTTGATCCCCACCACCTTCATGAACCGCAGCGGTCAGGCTGTTGCCGCCCTTGCCGGGTTCTATCGCATCACTCCCGAGGAAATCCTGGTCGCCCATGATGAGCTCGACCTGCCCCCAGGTGTGGTGAAATGCAAGCAAGGTGGCGGCCACGGCGGCCATAACGGGCTGCGCGACATTATCGCCAGCCTGGGTAATCAGAATGTTTTCCACCGCCTGCGGCTCGGTATCGGCCACCCCGGCCATAGCTCGCAGGTCACAGGCTTTGTGCTGGGCCGCGCGCCCAAAACCGAGCAGCAAGCACTGGATGCCTGCATCGACGAAGCACTGCGCGAAGTACCCGGTATGGTTGCCGGTGACTGGACTCGCGTCATGCAACGCCTGCACAGCTTCAAGGCCTGATCATTTTCGCCGCCGAAAACGGCAGAGGACACCAGTATGGGATTCAATTGCGGTATCGTCGGACTGCCCAACGTCGGCAAATCCACCCTGTTCAACGCACTGACCAAAGCCGGCATCGGTGCCGAGAACTTCCCGTTCTGCACCATCGAGCCCAATAGCGGTGTCGTCCCCATGCCGGACCCGCGTCTGGACGCCCTGGCGGCCATCGTCAAGCCCGAGCGCGTACTGCCGACCACCATGGAGTTCGTCGATATCGCCGGGCTGGTTGAGGGTGCCTCCAAGGGCGAGGGCCTGGGCAACAAATTCCTGGCCAATATTCGCGAAACCGATGCCATCGCCCACGTCGTGCGCTGCTTCGATGATGAAAACGTGATCCACGTCTCCAACAGTGTCGACCCCAAGCGCGATATCGAAATCATCGACCTGGAACTGATCTTCGCCGACCTCGACAGCTGCGAGAAGCAACTGCAGCGCGTCGCGCGCAATGCCAAGGGTGGCGACAAGGAAGCCGTAGCGCAAAAGGCTCTGCTGGAAAAGCTCATCCCCCACTTCAGCGAAGGCAAGCCGGCCCGTACTCTGATCAAGGATCTGGCTGACGACGAGAAGAAGTTGGTCAAGGGCTTTCACCTGCTGACCAGCAAGCCGGTGATGTACATCGCCAACGTCTCCGAAGAAGGCTTCGAGAACAATCCCTACCTCGATATCGTGCGTGAGATCGCCGACGCCGAAGGTGCTGTGGTGGTACCGGTATGCAACAAGATCGAAGCGGAAATCGCCGAGCTGGATGACGGTGAAGAGAAGGATATGTTCCTTGAAGCCATCGGCATGGAAGAGCCGGGCCTGAACCGCGTGATCCGCGCCGGCTACGAGCTGCTCAATCTGCAGACCTACTTCACCGCCGGGGTCAAGGAAGTCCGCGCCTGGACCGTCAAGGTCGGCGCCACCGCCCCCCAGGGCGCTGGCGTGATTCATACTGATTTCGAGAAAGGCTTCATTCGCGCCGAAGTGGTCGCCTATGATGACTTCATCCAGTACAACGGCGAAGCCGGCGCCAAGGAAGCCGGCAAGTGGCGCCTGGAAGGCAAGGAATACATCATCAAGGACGGGGATGTAATGCACTTCAGATTCAACGTCTGAGGCAGTCCCGCGAATGAAAAACCCCTTGATGATTACCGTCTCAAGGGGTTTTTCTTTTTCCCCAGGAGCTTGCCGGATATATCGCCTCCCTCCGGCAATCACGTTAAGGAGCATAACCGCCATGCTGCACCTCGACTCACCCATACCGGCACGCAGCTGGCTGCCCGTCCTGCTGCTCTGCACCAGCCTGCTGACCGGCTGCAGCCTGCCGGCCCAGAACCTGACCGAATCCTTCGCGCTGAGTCCCGAGTCTGCCCGCGCCACCCGCCTCGGTCAGGCCCTTGCCGCCGATGTGGCGGCGCACCCTGGCCAGAGCGGCATCCATGCGCTATCCGATCCGCATGCTGCCTTTGCCGCACGAGTACTACTGGCCCGAACTGCCGAGCGCACCCTGGATGTGCAGTATTACATCTGGCATGGGGACATGACCGGCACCCTGCTGCTGGAAGAACTGCACGCGGCGGCGGACCGGGGCGTGCGGGTCCGGCTGCTGCTGGATGACAATGGCACCGCCGGGTTGGATACCGAACTGGCAGCGCTGGCCCTGCATCCG
The DNA here is from genome assembly GCF_024031555.1 of Pseudomonas sp. G11-1. Lineage (NCBI taxonomy): Bacteria > Pseudomonadati > Pseudomonadota > Gammaproteobacteria > Pseudomonadales > Pseudomonadaceae > Pseudomonas > Pseudomonas sp. G11-1. The sequence goes on from NZ_QEYQ01000004.1 coordinate 305,417, forward strand.
CAGATCGAAGTGCGCCTGTTCAATCCGTTCATCGTGCGCAAGCCCAAGTGGCTGGGTTATATCACCGACTTCTCTCGAGCCAACCGGCGCATGCACAACAAGTCCTTCACCGCCGACAACCAGGCCACCATCATCGGTGGGCGCAATATCGGCGATGAATATTTCGGGGCCACCGAAGGTATCCTGTTCGCCGACCTGGATGTGCTTTCCGTCGGCCCGATCGTCGGGCAGGTCTCGACGGATTTCGACCGCTATTGGTCCAGCGGCTCCGTCTACCCCGTGGAGCAGGTTCTGCCGGCAGTGTCAGCGCAGAATCTGGACCAACTGAGTCAGGCCGCTGCCCTGGTGGAAGTGAGTGCCGACGCGGCCAAGTATGTCACTGCCGTGTCCCGCTCCGACTTCAGCCGTCGGTTGCTGGCAGGCGACCTGCCGCTGGAGTGGGCGGTTACCCGCATGGTAACCGACGACCCCGCCAAGGGGCTGGGCAAGGCGAAACCAGAGGGACTGTTGACCCACCAGCTGGGGCAGATCCTGGAGCAGCCGCGCAGCGCGGTGGCGTTGGTCTCGCCCTACTTCGTACCAACCGCCGCCGGTGTGGATGCCTTTACCGATCTTACGGACCAAGGCATTGATGTACGCATCCTGACCAACTCGCTGGATGCTACCGATGTGGCTGCGGTGCATGCCGGCTACGCCAAGCGCCGCCGGGATCTGCTCAAGGGCGGCGTCCAGTTGTTTGAAATGCGCCGCCTCTCCCCTCACCTGGAACGCAACGAAAGTGCCGGCCCCTTTGGCAGCTCCGGCTCCAGCCTGCATGCCAAGACCTTTGCCGTGGATGACGAGCGGGTGTTCGTCGGCTCGTTCAACTTCGATCCCCGGTCGATGCACCTGAATACCGAACTCGGCTTCGTCATCGATAGCCCCGCTCTGGCCCAGGCCGTTCACCAGGCTTTCGACAGCGTTATTCCGGACAATGCCTATGAGGTACAGCTGGACAACGATGATAGGCTGTACTGGATCGAGCGTATCGGCACGCGTGAAGTACGTCATGATCGCGAGCCCAATACCGGACTGCTGAAGCGCAGCGGCATATGGTTGATGTCGATCCTCCCGATTGAATGGTTGCTCTGACTCGGCCCGCGCAGTCCCATCCTGACACCGCAACCACATCAGTGGTCCAGCTTTGTCCTGGAGCATGCCATACTTCCGACTATTTGAAGCGAGCCGGTGATGACCATGCGCATGAGACCAAAAACCCTGTTGATCAGTCTGACCACGGCGATCACCTTGTATGCCCTGCTGGGCTTTCTGATAATACCGGCCGTCGCCCTGCACCTGGTCAACAAGCAATTCGAGCAACGGGCGACGGTTCCCGCCCGGCTCGAGAGTATCAAGCTCAACCCTTTTACCCTGGAGCTGACCCTCGCCGGCCTGCATATCGGCGAGCCCGAGCAGCCCCAGGTGTCCTTCGCCCGACTGTACGCCAACCTGCAGATAGACAGTCTTTGGACCCGGGCCGTACACCTGCGCGACGTCGAGCTGGAGCAAGCCAGCACCCGCGTGCAGTTCGCTGAAGACGGCACGCTCAACCTGACTGAGTTGTTTATCCTGCCAGAAGCAAGTGAACCGGCTGACGACAACGACTCCGGTCCCTTCCCGCTACGCATCGACCGCCTGGCGTTGATTGGCAACAGTCTGCAGTTCCAGGATCTGCGCCCCGCCGAACCAGTCGAGTTCGGGTACGACGCGGTGGATATCGAACTGACCCATCTCAGCACGCTGCCAGATGACAATACCCTGATGCAGATCAGTGCCAGTGGCCCCTATGGCGCCCGCATCGACTGGGAAGGCCAGCTCAGTATCAGCCCGCTGACCTCCAGCGGAACACTGGCAATCAACGAAGCGCAATTGAGCACCTTCTGGCCCTATGTCCAGGAGCAATTGCCGCTGACGCTGAACCAGGGATCACTGAACGTCACCAGTACCTACCAGCTCAGCCTGGTTGAAAGCACTGAACTGCAGCTTTCCGATATCCGCCTGCAACTGAGCGATCTTGATCTGGCAGCCGAAGACAAACCGCTGCTGCGTCTGAACAGTCTTGCGATCAGCGATGCCTCCATGGATCTGGCCAAACGTGAAGTGCGCCTGGGCGCTATCCACAGCGAGGGACTGAATGCCCAAGCCGCCCGCCTGAAGGACGGCCAGATCGACTGGCTGGCATTATTAACGCCAACCAGCTCAACCACCGACCAATCCGTCGAGCCTCCTGCCACAGAAGCGCCTGCAGAAGAGGATGTACCGTCCGTTGCAGCAACGGACACCAGCAGCGAGCCTGAACAGCCCTGGCGCATCCTGCTGAACCAGGCGCAGTTGCACGATTACCGGTTGCAGTTGACCGATCACCAGCCGACCACACCGGTCGAACTGGACATCGGCCCGCTGAATCTCGATCTCAGCGAGTTCGACAGTCAGTCCGAGTCGCCCTTCAAACTGAGCATCGATACCGCCCTGAACCAGGAAGGCAAGCTGGCTGTCTCGGGTGAAGTCGGCATCAACCCGATCACCGCGGATCTGCAGGTGGAAACCCGGCAGATCGACCTGACCGTGGCGCAAGCTTATATCGAGCCCCTGATGCGCCTGGAACTCAGGTCTGGCTTGCTGGACAGCACCGTACAGGTGCAACTTGAACAACTGAAGCCACTGCAACTGAGCGTGACCGGCCAGGCAGGTGTGCAGCAATTGCATGTGGTAGACGGCCCAGCCAAGCGTGACCTGTTGAAATGGCAGAGTCTGCAACTGGATGACCTCAACTACGCTGGCAACAGCCTGAGCATCAACAAGGTCAGCCTCCAGCAACCCTATGTGCGCTTTATCATCAACCGGGACATGAGCACCAACTTCAGTGACCTGATGGTGCCGCAGCCCGCTGCCCCGGGCAGCGCCGCCAGTGATAGTAGCGACCCCTTCGGCATCCGCATCGGCGGCGTCAGTATCAATAACGGCTCAGCCAACTTCGCCGATTTCAGCCTGACGCCCAACTTTGCCGCCGGCATTGAACAGCTGAACGGCAGTATTGGCACCCTCGATAATCAGAGCAAAAAAGCCGCCGCGGTCGATCTCAACGGCAAGGTGGATCGCTATGCGCCGGTGACCATCAAGGGCCGCCTGACTCCCTTCGATCCGCTCAACAGCCTGGATATCGCCACCAGCTTCAAGAATGTCGAGCTGACGACGCTCACCCCCTATTCCGGGAAATTCGCCGGTTATCGCATCCGCAAGGGCCGGCTCAACCTGGACCTGCATTACCAGATCGATCAGGGTCAGCTGAAGGCCGACAACCGGGTGTTGTTGGAAGACCTGCAGCTGGGCGAGCGGGTCGACAGTCCCGACGCCGTGGATCTGCCTATACGTCTGGCAGTGGCGCTACTGAAGGACACCAAGGGCAATATTGATATCGAGTTGCCTGTCGCCGGCGATCTGAATAACCCCGAGTTCAGCGTCATGCCCATTGTCTGGCAGACCCTGCGCAACCTGATGCTGCGTGCCACCCAGGCGCCCTTCAAATTCATCGCCGGGCTTGCCGGTGCCGGCGAAGCAGATCTCAGCGAGCTGAGCTTCGCTGCCGGTAGTGCTGAGCTGGACGAGCAGGCCACGAAAGTTCTGGGCACGCTGTCCAGCGCCCTGCAGGAGCGTCCGCAACTGATATTGGAAGTCGAAGGTATCAGCGCGACCAGCGCAGATGGTCCGCCTCTGGCAACCCAACGCCTGGAACGGGAAATGCGCCTACTGGCCGCCAGCACGATGCGTCGCCCACCGGATAACCCGGCAGAACTGGAATTGGATGACCGGGACCAGATCAAACTGATCCGCAAACTGCATGAACAGCGTCAGCTATCGCTGCCTGAGCAGGTGCTGGAACTACCCCGGGAAGAGCGGGACCGCGCCATGCGCCAGGCCTTGATCGACAGCTGGAGCGACAATTCCCTGCCACTGCGGCGACTGGCGCAGCAACGCGCTTCCGCCATCAAGGACTGGTTGGTGGACCAGGGCGGCCTGGAAGCCGAACGCATCCATCTGCTGGACGCCAGCGAAGGGACAGCCGACGGTGGCGGTAAGGTCGCTACCCAACTGCAGTTGGGTGTCCGCTGAGCAGCATCCAGCCGTCTCCAATAGCCGGCAGCAGCCGCAAGCTGCCGGCGGGCCAAGGGCCAGGCTAAGCGGTTGAAAATTTTACCAATTAAGCGCACCACCCCTTGACAACAATCCGGGTTCTGGGAATAATGCGCGCCTCGGATGGCTACATAGCTCAGTTGGTTAGAGCACAGCATTCATAATGCTGGGGTCCCTGGTTCAAGTCCAGGTGTAGCCACCAACCTTTTCAAAGGCTTAGCTTCGGCTAGGCCTTTTTTTGTTTCTGCTTTTCGGAATATGACCGCCGCCCTCTTCCCAGCGCCGCGGCAGGCTAACGCCAGCGTGTCGCCACTAGCAGTCCCGTGAAGGTCAGTGCGCCGCCAGCCAAGTGATACCAGTGCAGCTGCTCACCCAGCAGCATGATCCCCAACAAGGCGGTAAACGCCGGAACCAGATAGCTGAACAACGAGGCCGTCGCCGGCCCCAGCACCTTGACGCCATTGTTCCAGGCCACATAAGCCACCAGAGAAGCAAATACCGCGGTATAACCCACCGCACCGGCAGCCTCCCAGGTGATCGGCATCGAGCCGCGATGCATCAGCTCCCAGAGGAAGAAGGGGACGAGCAGCGGCACGCCACAGAGCAGCATTGCGGCCATCAACACCAGACCCGGTACCGGCATTACCCAGCGCTGCAACAGCACCGTGTACAGCCCCCAGGACAGCACCGCCACCAGCATGATCAGGTCACCGTCATTGAAGTGCAGTCCGAGCAGCCGCGTTGGCTGCCCTCCCGTCAGGATAAGCAGCAACCCGCAGAGCCCGAGCGACGCGCCCGCTATCGTCGCGCGGGCCGGCCACTGACGCAGCAGAACGATAGACCAGAAGAACGCGGTCACCGGCAATCCGGTCCCTACCAGGGTGAGGTTGATGGCGCTGGTGCTCTGCGCCGCCTGATACAACAAGGTGTTGTAGGAAGAAATACTGAGCGCGGCCAGCACAACTACCCTCAACCCGTTGTCGAGCAACAGTCCACGGTACTGCCAGAGCCCCCTGATGGTGAAGGGCAGCAACAATAGCAGGGCCAGAGTCCAACGCCAGAACGATAGACTTATCGGTGGCAGCGTACCCGCACTGGCGCGGGCAATGAGAGCGTTTCCAGCCCAGGCCAGGGCAGTGAGCAACAGGCCGACGACGGCCCAGTGACGCGCAGACATAAACAACTCGGATGTAAGCTGAGCGCTGACTCAGTCGATTAGTGAATAGGCCATAACCAGAGCATCCTCGCGCCCCCCTACAGCAGGATAGTAGTCCCGGCGCCGCCCGATTTCATTAAATCCGAAGCGTTCGTACAGATATATGGCCGGGTGATTGGATTCTCTGACTTCCAGAAAGGCGGTTTCTGCCCCCCGCTCCTTGCCCCTTTGCATCAGATGCGCAAGCAGCTTGCCGCCTAGCCCATTGGACTGGTTTGCCGGCTTGACCGTCAGATTCAGTAAGTGGGATTCGTCCCCTGCTGCCGACAACACACCGTGACCGACCTGCTGGTCACCGAGAAACATCAGCCAACATTCGTGACCGGAAGTCACGCAATCGAGAAATATGCCTCGGGTCCAGGGATGACTGAAGGCCGCGAACTCAATAGCGAGCACAGCCTCTACGTCCGCCTCGGTCATCGGGCGAAATACCGGTTCTATCATTCTTCACTCTGCCAACGGGACATGACACGCTTGAGCTGTTGCCACAGCTGCGCCTTGCTTGCGGAATCCTGCATCAGGGTATCCAGGTCGGGGGCGAACCAGGCCGGAGGCAATTGCTCCAGCGCCTCCTCCCGGTCATGAGGGAGGGTCTCCTCATCCAGCTCCGGGCCTATCAACAAACGAGGATGGGTACCAAAACAGCCAATGGAGACCACCGGCTCACTTTCCAATCGCCCCTGCATAAAGGCCTGCAACGCCAGGCTGGCGGCCTTGGCGCTGCGGTCGAATTGCGGGTTTCTATTCAATGGCCAGTGGAAGTCGGCATACAGGTGCGGCATCTGCGGCAGGCGCACCGCGCGTAAAATATCCTGGAGCAGGCGCAAACCTGGTGAGGCGCTTTCCAGTCCCGGCTCGGGGACCTCAATCAACAATGCGCAGGGACCGGCCATCCACAGCTGCAGATAGAACGGCGCGAGCGGAACTGCTGGGGGCTGAGGCTCGGCAACCGGCTGGGTGACGGACGCAGCAGGCTCTGGGTCCGGCTTACTCGGACGCACAATGATCTTCGCCCGGGCCGGTCCCGCCCCGCTGGATGAGCTGATACTGACCACCGGAGCAGCGGTCTCGACTGCCGCTGCCGGCAGGGAGTCTTCTACCGGCTCAGGCAACTCCGGTGGAACGCGAAAGGCTGCATGGGGTAACGCCTGACGAGGCACCCAGCCGACCACCCCCATGGCCGCCAGATAATCAAGACGCGTCGATTCCTGCATCAGATGCCTTCCACTTGTGGATGCGCCTTGAGTGCTCCCGAGTGCATCAGGTTCAACGCATTGATATAGGCCTTGGCCGAGGCAATGACGATATCGGTGTCGGCGCCATTACCGTTGACAATGCGTCCGGCTTTTTCCAGGCGGACAGTCACCTCTCCCTGGGAGTCAGTGCCCTCGGTGATCGCATTGACCGAATAGAGCTGCAAGTTGGCGCCGGAGTTGGCGATCTGCTCCACCGCACGGAAGGCGGCGTCCACCGGACCGGAGCCAGACGCGGTCGCCTGTTGCTCCACGCCATCAACCTCCAGCATGAGCGTCGCCATAGGCGTTTCACCGGTGCGCGAGCGGACATCCAGAAACACCAGCCGCATCCGCTCCACCATATCGGTCACGGTATCGGACACCAGTGCCTGCAGATCCTCGTCAAATATCTCGTGCTTCTTGTCGGCCAGTTCCTTGAAGCGCGCAAAGGCGGCGTTCAGCTCATCCTGATCGCTCAGCTCGATACCCAGCTCCTGCAGGCGGGTACGGAACGCATTACGGCCAGACAGCTTGCCCAGCGACAGTTTGTTGGCATGCCAGCCGACCGACTGAGCACTCATGATCTCGTAGGTCTCGCGGTGCTTGAGCACGCCGTCCTGGTGGATACCAGACTCATGGGCAAAGGCGTTCGCGCCGACAATCGCCTTGTTCGGCTGCACCGGAAAACCCGTGATGCTGGACACCAGCCGCGAGGTACTGAGGATATGCTCGGTAACGATACCCGTGTGGACGCCAAGGACATCCTGCCGGGTCTTGATCGCCATGACGATTTCTTCCAGCGAGGCGTTACCAGCACGCTCACCCAGGCCGTTGATGGTGCACTCTACCTGCCGCGCTCCGGCAGTTACCGCAGCCAGCGAATTCGCTACCGCAAGCCCGAGGTCGTTGTGGCAATGTACCGAGAAGATGGCCTTGTCCGCATTGGGTACCCGCTCGATGACCTGGCGGATGGTCTCGGCAAACTGATGCGGGATCGCATAACCCACGGTGTCGGGGATATTGATGGTACGCGCGCCGGCGTCGATTGCCTGCTCGATGATGCGACAGAGAAAATCGATCTCGGAGCGTCCACCATCCTCACAGGAAAACTCCACATCAGCACAGAGGTTACGCGCGCGCTTGATGGCGCGCACCGCCTGCTCGATGACCTGATCCGGGTGCAGGCGCAGCTTGTGCTCCATATGGATAGGGCTGGTGGCGATGAAGGTGTGAATGCGACCGGAATTGGCATTGACCAGCGCCTCGGCCGCCCGATCGATATCCGCATCTACCGCACGAGCCAGGCTACAGATGGTGCTGTCCTGGATGGTATCGGCAATGCCTTTCACCGCTTCGAAATCACCCGGGCTGGCGATTGCAAAGCCAGCCTCGATGACATCTACGCGCAGCTTTTCCAGCGCCTTGGCGATACGCAGTTTCTCTTCCCGGGTCATGGACGCACCAGGACTCTGCTCCCCGTCACGCAGGGTGGTGTCGAAAATGATGACGCGATCCTGACTCATCTGCCTATCTCCTCGGTAACACAAGCCGTAACGGAGAAGTATACCGCATGCCTGCCGGGCATTTGTGTGTGTCGGCCAGCCCATCGCCGCCAGGGCCGCTCCCATCACCAGGGCCGAACTCGTAGCACAAGGCACAAGGTGCGCAGACAGGTGGCGATTCAGGCATAAAAAAACCCCGCCAGTTGGCGGGGTTTCTTATTTGAAGCTTGACGATGACCTACTCTCACATGGGGAGTCCCCACACTACCATCGGCGATGCATCGTTTCACTGCTGAGTTCGGAATGGGATCAGGTGGTTCCAATGCTCTATGGTCGTCAAGCAATTCGGTTGTCGGGTGGGTGTTGAGTCCACACAACGAAAGGGTGGGAAAAGTGATAGTCATTTAACAAGGAGGTCACTGTAATCTCGTGCCGTTCCAGCTTGTCGTTCAATCAATGTGTCAGGCCATGGCCCAAATTGTTTGGGCGTTATATGGTCAAGCCACACGGGCAATTAGTACTGGTTAGCTC
>NZ_QEYQ01000005.1:0-187765 GCF_024031555.1 Pseudomonas sp. G11-1
GTGCTGCAGATAGGCCAGCCGGGGGACCAGGGTGATGCGATAGCGGGTCAGGCGTTTGCCGGATTCGCCCTGGGCGACGCTGTGGATCAGGCCGTGCACGCCCTGGTCCGGCCCGGCGTAACTGAGATATGCCGGCTGATGTAATAACCCTTCGATATCCAGGTCCGGCCGTTCGCTGACCAGGTCCAGTTCGAAGCAATAAGGCTGGCTGATGGCTTCGGTGCCCTGGAAGGCCAGCACCTTGAAGTCGTGTTCCAGGTACGGAATGGCGAGGCTGAAGTGCGCGGTATTGGCCGGGGCGAACATCCTGTATTCCCTTGTCTGACGAACAAAGCCGCCGTTATATCAGACCGGGGCCGGCCAGGCTTCCTTGGGTAAGCAGGGTTGTGAGTCAGTTGGCAAAACCGTGGTGCCAGGGCCGGAACAGAGCTGTTCCGGCCTCATCTTCGAGTCGCTTTACTTACCCCGAGGACGCAAGACGAGCCGGTCGGGCAGGGCGCGAATACCCAGCCAGTCGAACAGGTGGGCGCGATAGTTACCCTGGGCGAATAGCTGCGCCTGGTCGTTGTAATGGGGATCGAAGGGGTTGCCGGATTGGCCGAGAGGGTTGATGCCCAATGCCGACTCGAGGTTGCCGAGGTCGATCAGTCGGCGGGTCGAGGGGCCTGCCTCCACGTCGTAATGATCGCCGCCGCGCTTGAAAGCCATGTTGTTCATGCTGCCATCAGTACCGGTGACCTCTACCCGAGCGCTGTTGAGTCGCCCGGCAAAGGGAATCTTGTCTGCCAGCGGATGCTTGTGCTGCAGGCTGGCGACGGTGCCCCAGGTCCACTCCTCGGGTTCCATGCCTAGCTGTTCCGTCAGCCCTTCGATGGTGCGGATCCAGGCTTGTTCGATGGCGGACTGGCGGCCGTCCATGATTGGCTGCTGACGGTTGTCCCACCAGGGCGATGCGGGTTTCCAGTACAGGCTGGCGAGGGTTTTTCGGGCCATGAAGGTGTCGCGGAAGTGCAGGTAGTGGTCGCCCAGTTCATCGGCGAACAGTGCTTCCATCAGATTGTCTTCCCAGCGCTGAAACAGCACGGCGCCGACGCTGTCCGGCGTAAAGCGGCCATCCCAGTCAGTCAGAATCTGCTTGGCCTGCTCGGCTGTGGGGCGCAGATTCTGCTCCAGCAACTCGCCGTCAAATAATGGCAGGGCGTCCTGAACCATGGCCACAGCATGGGGCCGCTGGCTGTCCAGCTGCATGGCCTTGAAAACGGAAAAGTCGAGCTTGTCCCGGCTTTTCAGCAATTCAGCCAGACGCTCGGCCCGTTCCGCGGGTGCGTAATAACCCGGCAGGATACGGCGCACACTGCTTTCCGGATAGGGGTTGTTGGCGCTGTAGATGAAGCCGGACGCGGGGTTGATCAATCTGGGGTTGGCGCTGAAGGGCTGATAGCCGAGGAAGTCATCACGGCGATTGCTGCCATCGAGCAGGCTGAAGCTGTTGTTGCTGTTGGGCCAGCGTTTCAGGCGGCCGGTCGCCCACATGGCGATGTTGTCGTCGACATCGGCATAGATGACATTCAGCCCCGGCGACCAGTGCAACGCGGCAGCGGCCTCGAACTCAGCCATATTGGTGGCGCGGGAGTAGCGATAGAAAGCTTCGGTGGAATCGCTGCCGGGGGTCAGGAAAGTCCAGAATAGACTGACCGGCTGAGGCGGCGTACTGCTCTCGTCCGTCGTGGTGGCAAGATGATCATTGATGATGGGGCCGTGACGCGAGCTGCGCAGGCGCACCAGGCGATCTTCCTGGCCACGGACCTTGATGACTTCTTCATGCACGGTCAGGTTCTGCCAGCGATCACCGACCCGCACCTGATTCGGGTTGTCCGGATTCAGCCGCTCGCGGTAGAAATCGATTTCGTCGTTCATCAGCATGGTCAGGCCCCAGGCATGCTGACGGGTCTGGCCCAGCAGAGGAAAAGGCAGGCCGGCGAGAAAGTGGCCATAGACCTCATGTTGCGGTGTGCGGATATGCGCTTCGTACCACACTGCCGGCACGGCAAAGCCGATATGCGGATCGTTGGCCAGCAGGGGGCGGCCGCTGGCGCTCAGGGCGCCTCGGACTGCCCAGGCGTTACTGCCCTGAAACTGCCCGGCCGGCAATTGCTGCTGTACCTGCGCGACCTGGTCAAGCAGCGGCTGGAGCAGCTCGACGGTCAGCGGGTTGCCGGAGGGGCGCGGCGGCAATCCCTGGGGCGCACCCGGTACCAGGTCCTGAACATGGCGCTCGCCGAGCGTGCCGCGGACGTGATCCACCAGGGCATCGGTGCGGAAGGCTTCGGCGAGCGAATAAGCCATGTAACCCATGACATGGGCGATGTCCGCTGTGGAGAAATAATCCGGCTGCGTCAGCAGCGCCCGGTATTCCACAGGAGTGCGGCCCTGGTCGATATATTGGTTGATGCCGTCCTGGTAAGCCTTGATCAGTTGCACATGGGGTTGATCGGCATTCTCCTCCAGCTGCGCGGCATATTGACGAGCATGACGACTGATACCCAAAGTGCGGAAGAACCTGTCGGTGGCGTAACTCTCCTGGCCAAACAGCTCGGACAGGCGCCCGCCGCCGATACGCCGCAGGATGTCCATCTGGAACAGGCGGTCCTGGGCGTGCAGATAGCCGAGGGCGCGGTAGGCGTCCTCATCATTCTGCGCATCGATGTGTGGCACACCCCAGGCATCGAAATAAACCGACACTTCCTGTTGGAGCCCTTTCAGGCGTAATGTGCCGCTGCGCTGCGCTTCGGCAGTGTGCAGTATCCAATGGCCAAGGGTGGTCAAGCCGACAGCAGCGACGAGCAGGGCGGCAACAATCTTCAAGCGGAAACGGGTGCGAGGCTGGATCACGGCTGGCCTTGTAACAGAGAATGGTTCCTGAGCGGGGCATCATGCTGAGACAGCGCTCCGGCGTCAATCGGGATTCAATACGGAGATGATGAAATATGGCACAAAGCGTTGCGCTGGTGCTTGGTAGTGGGGGTGCCAGAGGGTATGCCCATATTGGTGTCATCGAGGAAGTCGAGCGGCGTGGATACTCGATCGAGTGTATCGCTGGCTGTTCAATGGGGGCGGTGATCGGTGGCGTCTATGCTGCCGGTGGGCTCCAGGCGTACCGTGAGTGGGTGTCCGGGCTGGCCTATCTTGATGTGCTGCGGTTGCTGGACTTTGGCTTCGGCAATCTGGGTGCTATCCGCGGCGAGCGGATCTTCTCCCGGATTCATGAAATCGTCGGTGATCTGAATATCGAGGAACTCCGCATTCCTTTCACGGCCGTGGCCACCGACCTGACCAACCAGCAGGAAGTGTGGTTTCAGCAAGGTAGTCTGCAGCAGGCCATGCGCGCCTCGGCGGCCATTCCCAGTTTGTTCTCGCCGGTGCGCCAGGGCAGCCGCGTGCTGGTGGATGGCGGGTTGCTGAACCCGCTGCCGATCATCCCGGTGGTCTCCGCCCATTGCGATCTGATCATGGCGGTCAACCTCAATGCCAACCACACCAATGGCTATACCTTGCCGGTCATCGAGCGGCCGGCACCGATACGGCAGCAGTTGGAGCAGTGGATGGACTCATTGAGCCTGCGCAATCTGCTGCACTGGAACAGTGAAGAGGAGGAGGGTGAGCGGCAGGGCACGCTGGATATCAGCGAGGAGCCGAGCGACGCTGAGGTGGCGGCAAACCGTCAGAAGGATGAGACCAAGCCGGTGCGCGCGGACATCCCGATAGGGCCGGCCAGCATGCTGGAGCTGGTCAACCTGTCCTTCGAAACCATGCAGGCCTCGCTGACCAAGTACAAGATCGCTGGCTATCCGCCGGATGTGATCTTCGACGTGCCCAAACGGCTGTGCAAGTTCTTTGAGTTCCAGCGCGCACCGGAACTGATCGAGCTTGGCCGGATGATTGCCAGCGATACGCTTGATCGGTTCGAGCAGGGCAAGCCGCCGGTTTGACCAGCGAGTTGGCTGGAGGGCTGGTAGAATGCGCGCTGAGTTTTCAGCGGAGGCAGTCATGACCGATACAGTGCGCTTGACCGAATACAGCCATGGGGCTGGCTGCGGTTGCAAGATTTCTCCCAAGGTGCTGGATGAAATCCTCGCCAGCAACCAGCCGGCACCTGCGTATTCGCAGCTCTGGGTGGGCAACAGCAGTCGTGATGATGCTGCGGTATTCGGTCTCGATGACGAGCGCGGTATCGTCAGCACTACCGACTTCTTCATGCCGATTGTCGATGACGCCTACGACTTCGGACGTATCGCTGCGACCAATGCCATCAGTGATATCTACGCTATGGGCGGTACACCCTTGATGGCCATCGCCATTCTCGGCTGGCCGGTGAATGTGTTGCCGGCCGCGGTGGCTGCCCAGGTCATGGCCGGTGCCCGCGCCGTCTGTGCCGACGCCGGCATGCCCCTGGCCGGCGGCCATTCCATTGATGCGCCCGAGCCGATCTTTGGTCTGGCGGTGACCGGCCAGGTCACCCGCCAGCAACTCAAACGCAATGACACCGCCCGTGCTGGCGCCCGGTTATATCTGACCAAGCCGCTGGGTATCGGCATTCTCACCACTGCTGAAAAACAGAAAAAGTTGCGTGAGGAAGATATCGGCGTGGCCCGCGATCTGATGTGCCAGCTCAACCGTATCGGTGCGCGCTTCGCGCAGCTGGACGGCGTGCAGGCGATGACTGATGTCACCGGCTTCGGTCTGCTCGGCCATCTGGCGGAAATGGCCGAAGGCTCGGGTGTACTGGCGCGCGTTACCGAGTCCGCCGTGCCGCGGATTGCCGGCGTTGAGCATTATCTTGCTGCCGGTTGCATACCTGGTGGTACCGGGCGCAACTTCGCCAGCTATGGTCACAAGCTGGCAGACATGCCGGAGCAGTGGCGTCACCTGCTATGCGATCCGCAGACCAGCGGCGGATTGCTGGTCGCGGTCGATCCTGCGGTCGATGAGGCGTTCCTGGCCGTTGCCCGGGAGGAAGGGCTGAACCTGCAACCGATCGGTGAACTGCTGGAGCACCGCGGTGGTCACTGGGTCGAGGTTGTCTGATGCGGGATAATAGCGATGATTACCGCAGCCTGTTTCTGACCGACGTGCCGATGATGGATGTGCGTGCGCCGATCGAGTTCGGCAAGGGGGCGTTTCCCGGTGTGCTCAATCGTCCGCTGATGGATGACGAAGAACGCCGCCGGGTGGGCATCTGCTACAAGGAGCATGGGCAGGACGCGGCTATCGCGCTGGGCCACAAGCTGGTCAAGGGCGATCTCAAGGCGGCTCGTATCGCCAGTTGGAAAGCCTTTGCCGAGGCCAATCCCAATGGCTATCTGTACTGCTTTCGTGGCGGGTTGCGCTCGCAGTTGGTACAGCAGTGGCTGGCCGAGGCAGGGGTTGAATATCCGCGGGTGATCGGCGGCTACAAGGCCATGCGCCGGTTTCTCATCGATACGCTGGATGAGGCGGTGCGCGATTGCCCGCTGCAACTGGTGGCGGGCCTGACCGGTACCGGCAAGACCGAAATCATTACAGCGCTCGACAACAGCCTTGATCTGGAGCGCCATGCCCATCATCGCGGCTCCAGTTTCGGCCGTCATGCCACGCCCCAGCCAGTGCAGATCGACTTCGAGAACCGCCTGGCGATCGAAGCGTTGCAGGTGCGCGAGCGGGGCGCACGCACTCTGGTGCTGGAAGACGAGGGCCGCATGGTCGGCAGCTGTTCGGTGCCATTGGAGTTGTTCCGCGTCATGCAGACCGCGCCGCTGATCTGGCTGGATGATAGCCTGGAGAATCGGGTGAGGCGCATTCTCGGCGACTATGTCATCGATATGCGGGCCGAATTTGCCCTGCAGTATCCGCAGAGCCCGGAGCAGGCCTTCGAGGCGTTTGCCGCGTACCTGCTGGGGAGTCTGCTGCGCATCCGCAAGCGCCTGGGGCCGGAGCATTTCCAGGCGCTGGATCAGCTGATGCGCCAAGCGCTGGAGCAGCAGCAACGCAACGATGATGTTCAAGGCCACCGTGGCTGGATCGAAGGGTTGCTACGCGATTACTACGACCCGATGTATGCCTATCAACGTGAAGCCAAGGAAGAGCGGATCGTGTTTGCCGGAGATCGGGAGGCGGTGATCGGCTATCTGCAGGACGGACGGTCTTTATAGCGCCGCTCGCGGAAAACCACTTGTAGGAGCGGGCTTGCCCGCGAAGGCGGTGGAAGGAAGGCTTCGCGGGCAAGGCCGCTCCCGCCGTGCTCTGCGAAATCAGTCGTCGCGGCCTTCGAGCATTTCTCGCTTCAGTAGTACATACACCGACCCGGTGCCGCCGTGACGCGGGATGCAGGAGGTGAAGCCGAGCACTTTCGGGTGCTGGCGTAGCCAGGTGTTGACGTGGCTCTTGAGGATCGGGGTGCGGCCGTCCTTGCGTTGGGCCTTGCCGTGGGTGACGCGCACGCAGCGCACTTCCAGCTGGGTGGCCTCGGCGAGAAACTCCCACAGCAGCTCGCGGGCCTTCTCCACGGTCATGCCATGCAGATCGATACTGCCATCAAAGGGAATCTGTCCGCTCTTCAGCTTGCGCAGTTGGCTTTCCTGCACACCATTGGCGGTCCAGGCGAGTTCTTCCTCGGGCGCGACATCAATCACGAAATGATCGGACAGCCCATCCACTCGGGTCTGCTGCTGTGGCTGCACAGCGCGCTGGCGCAGCGCCCGGAGCTGGGCGCGGTCGCTGCGCGGCTTGCCGGTGTCGGCGCGGTCGGTAGTGATGGGGCGGGCGCCCCGGATGGCCTGGCGGAACAGCTCCAGGCCATCCGCATCATCGTTATCCTGGGTCATGGTTGCGGCTTGGTTCGGCTCATTGAACAGGCCGGCAGTCTATCAGATAGCGTCGCCGGTTCCGATCAGCGCAGGACCACCCAGAGCAGCATCAATGCCTGGAAGATGGAAAACACGATAAGACAGCCGATGGCGAAACGATGGCCGATATCGTTGCGCTTGTACTCATCAAGGGTCGCCTGCAGCGAGGTGAGCTGGGCCTGTTGCTGGCGGTTCAGGGTTTCCTGTTCGCGCAGTTGACGCAGGGTGTCGGCGATGTGCAGTTGCTGAACCCGCTCGACATTCCAACTGGCAACCAGGTCGCTGACCCGGTTGGCCTGGGCCTTGCCTTCGGTGCGGGCGTCATTGCTCCAGGTCAGATGAAAGCCCGCCCGCTTGAGCAGCCGCTCGCGCATTTGCCGAGTCTCCTCGCTGGGCACTTCACTGGCATGGAGCACGATGGGTGTCACCGCATAGTCGGCGCAGTGGCGTTGGCACCAGTCGATCAACTGGGCGAGCATGAATCCGGCCAACCCCCGCTGGGGCGGGAAGATGCGCAGGCCCGACAGCGGCCCGAAACGAACCCGGTGGTGGCGGTGGTCGATCAGCACTTCCATGAAATTGGTATCCGGCGGCACGGTTTCGTCTTCGATCCGGATCTGCAGGCGCAGCAGTTCGAGTTGGGCAACCCGCTCGCGGGTCACGGCGATCTGCGCCAGGCGTTCGCCGTGCAGCATCAGCCTGCCCTTGAATACCGGCTTGAGCTGGATCCAATAGTATTCCGAGGGCCGTGCATGGGCGAAGGGATCGCGCACGGGAGGCGACTCGGGAGCCTCGGGGTGGGTCAGATCTTCATTCATGGGTGTGATTCCTGCCTGCATATTCCGTTATCGGCGGATTGCCATTGTTCTTGAATGTGACATGCAGTGTGACTATCCGCTGATGGCCTGCCAGATCAGGCGCAGCGCCAGAAGCGTCAGCAGGGCATTGAAGAGCAGCGTGAAGCGGCTGTCGGTCAACCGCCGGAGCAGGCGCAGGCCGGCCCATGTGCCCGCCGCACCGGCAGCGATCATCAGCAGAATCAAGCCCAGCCACTCGGCGAACACGAAGCCCGCGGCGCCGTAGATCACCGCCTTGGGGGCATGTTGTAAACACATTGCGGTGGCGAATGTAGCCACGGTGGAAAAGCGCTCGCCTTTCTGTTGTTGCTTGACGAAAGCGGCAACCAGCGGCCCGGTAGCACCGACGAACAGACTGACGAAAGTGGTCAGTCCGGCGGCCAGCAAGGTGCCCACTGGGCCGGTAGCCACCGCCGGAATGGGCGGCCCCCAGCACAGCAGCAGAATGAACCCGGCGATGCAGATCTGTACCAGCGCCAATGGCAGGTCGACCAGAAACAGGCTGCCCAGCCAGGCGCCGAGCAGAACACCGGGGGCGAACCAGAGAATCAACCGCAGATTGATATGGCGTAGCGTCATGCTCGCCCGGCTGAGGTTGGAGCCCAGCTGGACCATGCCATGCACCGGAATGATCGCGGCTGGGGGCATGACGATGGCCATGATCGCCAGCAACAACACGCCGCCGCCGATGCCCAGTGAGGCGGTGATGGCCGAGGTGAGGGCGGAAACGGCCACCAGCGCGGCACTGGTCAGCGGCGGCAGGGCCGCGGGCAGCAAAAGCTCCAGCAATGCTTGCATCGGTCGGTTTGGCTCAAGAAGGTCGGGCCGACAAGACTACCGCCGCCATCTCAGGCTGTCACCCGTGCCGGCCGAGCGTTATACTGCCTGCCTTTCTCTGATCTGGAAATGGATGGCACGCATGGCCGGAAATACCCTTGGCACCCTGTTCACCGTCACCACTGCTGGCGAAAGCCATGGCCCGGCGCTGGTTGCCATTGTTGATGGGTGCCCGCCGGGGCTGGAGCTGAGTGCTGCTGATCTGCAGGCGGACCTGGATCGGCGCAAGCCTGGCACCAGTCGGCATACTACCCAGCGCCAGGAGCCGGATGAGGTCGAGATCCTCTCCGGGGTGTTCGAGGGGCGCACTACCGGGTGCCCGATTGGCTTGCTGATCCGCAATACCGATCAGAAGTCCAAGGATTACTCGGCGATCAAGGATCTGTTTCGCCCAGCCCATGCGGACTATACCTATCACCACAAATACGGTGAGCGCGATTATCGCGGCGGTGGACGCTCCTCCGCGCGGGAAACCGCGATGCGCGTGGCTGCGGGCGCGATTGCGCGCAAATACCTGGCCAGCCAGGGCATTACCGTGCGCGGCTACATGAGCCAGCTGGGGCCGATCGAGATTCCGTTCAAGAACTGGGAGGCGGTCGGCCAGAATGCCTTCTTCAGCCCCGATCCGGACAAGGTGCCGGAGCTGGAAG
This sequence comes from Pseudomonas sp. G11-1, assembly GCF_024031555.1. Classification (NCBI taxonomy): domain Bacteria; kingdom Pseudomonadati; phylum Pseudomonadota; class Gammaproteobacteria; order Pseudomonadales; family Pseudomonadaceae; genus Pseudomonas; species Pseudomonas sp. G11-1. Next base: position 9,226 of record NZ_QEYQ01000005.1, read on the forward strand.
CCTACATGGACCAGCTGCGCCGGGATCAGGATTCGGTCGGTGCCAAGATCACCGTGATTGCCGAAGGCGTGCCGCCGGGCTTGGGCGAGCCGGTCTTCGACCGCCTGGATGCGGAGCTTGCCTATGCGCTGATGAACATCAATGCGGTCAAGGGGGTGGAGATCGGCGCCGGTTTCGGCTCGGTCAGCCAGCGCGGCACCGAGCACCGGGATGAACTCACTCCCGAGGGTTTTTTGAGCAACAACGCCGGCGGCGTGTTGGGCGGCATTTCTTCCGGCCAGCCGATCATCGCTCATCTGGCGCTCAAGCCGACCTCCAGCATCACCACCCCGGGCCGCTCCATCGATGTGCATGGCAACCCGGTTGAGGTGATCACCAAGGGTCGTCACGACCCCTGTGTCGGCATCCGTGCGACGCCCATCGCGGAGGCCATGATGGCCTTGGTGTTGATGGACCACCTGCTGCGTCATCGGGCGCAAAATGGTGATGTGCGGGTCGATACGCCGGTGCTGGGACAGCTCTGATGGGCACGCCGACGTAAACGCTTCGACATCGCTGAGATGTTGCCCTACTGGCGTCTGTCCGGCTTCTATTTCTGCTACTTCGCCCTGCTCGGCGGAGTAGCTCCCTTCCTGTCACTGTACTTCCATCATCTGGGCTTTTCCGCGGCGCGGATCGGTGAGCTGGTGGCCATTCCCATGTTGATGCGTTGTTTCGCTCCGGTGCTGTGGGGCTGGTTGGGTGATCGCAGCGGGCAGCGGCTGTTGATCGTGCGGCTGGGTGCCTTGCTTACCGCGTTGACTTTCACCGGCATCCTTTGGCGTCAGGATTATCTGTGGCTGGCGTTGATCATGGCCCTGCACAGTTTCTTCTGGCATGCGGTCCTGCCGCAGTTCGAAACCATTACGTTTGGCCATCTGGGTGAACAATCGGCACGCTACAGTCGAATCCGGCTGTGGGGCTCGGTCGGCTTCATCGTCACGGTGGTGGTCCTGGGGCTGTTGCTGGACAGGTTCAGTCCGGCAATCTATCCCCAGGCCATGCTCAGTATCATGCTGGCGATCTTCTGCTGTAGCCTGCTGGTGCCGCCAGCCCCGGTGGCTGCGACCCGCTCCGCCTTGCCGGGTGATGGTTTTCTGCGGCAATTATGGCGGCCCGGGGTGCTGGTGTTCTTTTTCAGCGCCGGGCTGATGCAATTGTCCCACGGGCCGTACTACACCTTCCTGACACTGCATCTGGAAGCGCTGGGTTACGACCGGGTATTGATCGGGGCAATGTGGGCGCTGGGGGTGGTTGCGGAGATCATCCTGTTCATGGTGATGAGCGTGATACTGGCCCGTTTTTCACTCAAGCAGCTGCTGATCGGCAGTTTTATTCTGGCGGCGCTGCGTTGGCTGCTGTTGGGGTTTTGGGCGGACAGCCTCGTATTGCTGGCGCTCGCCCAGATAATGCATGCAGCGACCTTTGGCTGCTTCCATGTGGTGGCGGTGCACTTCGTCCAGCGCAGCTTTGCCGAACGTTATCAAGGGCAGGGCCAGGCACTGTATGCCACGCTGTCCGGTTGCGGCGGGGCTCTTGGTGCGCTGTATTCCGGTTACAGCTGGAATGCCCTGGGCGCCGGCTGGACCTTCGCACTGGCCAGCGTGGCGGCGACGCTGGCGGCGTTGTTGCTGCTGCGTTGGATGCCGGGTCGGGCCAGCTGATGGTCTATAGTGGGGCGGAACAGGAGGTGGCGGGATGAATACCAATTTCATTGTCGTGATGGGCGGTCTGGCACTGCTGTTGTTGGCGCTGTCGGCTATCAGCAGTATTGCGCAGAGCACCGAATCACGCAGCCATAAAACCGGCTGGATCGCTCTGGTGGCCCTCGTGCCGCTGGCAGGCTGGGCTCTATGGTGGCGCAAGGGGCCGCGACGCCCATGAATGAACAGTCAGGCGTGCGAGTGGCGCTGGTAACTGGCGCGGCGCGGGGGATTGGCAAAGGTATTGCCGCCAGTCTGCTGCGCGCCGGCTGGGCGGTGGTGCTGGGTGATGTGGATGAAACTGAAGGGCTGGCCGCTGCAGAGGAGCTGGCGCGGCTGGGAACGGTGGAGTTCGTGCCGCTGGATGTGGCAGACGAGGCCAGTGTGCAGGCGGTGGTCGAGCAGATCGAGGAAGACTTCGGGCGGCTCGACGGCGTAGTCAATAACGCGGGTCTGGCTGATCCGGATAACGGACCCCTGGAGCAGTTGACGCTGGAGGCCTGGAATCGCCTGTTGTCGGTCAACCTCACCGGCGCCTTTCTGGTCTCCCGGCAGTGTATCGGCCTGCTGCGCGAGAGTGGTGGTGCCATCGTTAATATCGCCTCGACCCGAGCGTTGCAATCCGAACCCCATACCGAAGCCTATGCGGCGAGCAAGGGCGGCCTGGTGGCCTTGACCCATGCGCTGGCGGTGAGTCTCGGCCCGGATATCCGCGTCAATGCGGTCAGCCCCGGCTGGATCGATACCCGCCCGAAATCATTGCAGGCCACTGACCCGCTGCGTCAGGTGGATCATGAGCAGCATGCGGTCGGTCGGGTAGGGCAGCCGGAGGATATGGGCGAACTGGCGGCGTTTCTGTTGAGCCCGGCAGCGGCGTTCATTACCGGCCAGAATATCGTTGCCGACGGCGGCATGACCCGGCAGATGATCTATCGGGAATAGGGCGGCAACAGTGGGGGGAGATAAGCAGGCGCCCGGTATCGCAAGTCCGGGCGCCGGTAATGCAGAGGCTTACTTCTCGACGAAGGCCCGCTCGATGGCGTAGTGGCCCTGAATACCCTGGCGGGATTCCTCGAAGCCCCAGTCATCCAGGATGGCGGTCAGGTCCTTGAGCATGGCCGGGCTGCCGCACAGCATGAAACGGTCGTCTTCCAGGTTCGGCTTGGGCAGGCCGATATCCTCGAACAGTTTGCCGTTGCTCATCAGGTCGGACAGGCGGCCTTCATTGCGGTAGGGCTCGCGGGTCACGGTCGGGTAGTAGATCAGTTGCTCGCGCACCTGCTCGCCGAAGTACTCATGATCCGGCAGATCCTCGGTGATCAGCTTCTGATAGGCCAGTTCGCGTACCCAGCGGCAACCGTGGGTGAGGATGACCTTGTCGAAGCGCTCGTAGGTTTCCGGGTCCTGGATGATGCTGATGAAGGGCGCGAGGCCGGTACCGGTACTGAGCAGGTACAGGTTACGGCCGGACAGCACGTTGTCCAGAACCAGGGTGCCGGTGGGCTTGCTGCTGACGATGATGTTGTCGCCTTCCTTGATATGCTGCAGGCGCGAGGTCAGCGGGCCATCCGGTACCTTGATGCTGTAGAACTCCATGGTGTCTTCGTAGTTCGGGCTGGCGATACTGTAGGCGCGCATCAGCGGACGACTGTCGACTTCAAGGCCAATCATGATGAAATGACCGTTCTTGAAGCGCAGACCCGGATCACGGGTAGTCTTGAAGCTGAACAGGGTATCGGTCCAGTGGTGGACACTGAGGACACGTTCGGTTCTGAATTTGGACATCCAGGTGGTTCTCCGCTTGGGATGGTTTCGAATTGCAGCCATTCTACCGTCCAGCTAATCTACCGGTTAAATGACTTATTTTAATTTGCCTATCCGGGAAAACCGATAATGAAGTATACCCTCCGGCAACTGGAAGTTTTTCTCGCCACGGCCTTCCATGAAAACCTGACCCGCGCCGCAGACAGCCTGGCGATGTCCCAGTCGGCGGCGAGCAGTGCTCTGCGAGATCTTGAGAGCCAGTTCGAGGTGCAGTTATTCGACCGAGTCGGCAAGCGGCTGCAGCTGAATGAGCTGGGGCGCAGCATCCGGCCTCGGGCCCAGGCGTTGCTGGAGCAAGCCAACGGGCTGGAGGCGGCGCTGGCTGGGCATGAGGAGATTGGTCATCTGCGGGTTGGTGCAACCATGAGCGTTGGCAACTATATCGCCGTGGGCATCATGACCCGCTACATGCTGGAGCAGCCTGGCGCGCGGGTAGAGCTGGAGGTGGCCAACACGTCGAGCATCGTGCGCAAACTGGTCAACTTCGAACTGGACCTGGGGATGATCGAAGGCGAGACCCGGCATCCGGACCTCAAGATGCTTTACTGGCAGGAAGATGAGCTGGTGGTGTTCTGCGCCCCGGATCATGAGCTGGCCGGCAAACCCTGGCTGACCGATGAGGATCTGATGCAGGCGGAGTGGATCGTCCGCGAGCAGGGGTCGGGTACCCGGCAGAACTTCGAGTGGGCTCTGCACGGCCTGTTACCCCAACTCAACATCAAACTGGAACTGCAGCATACCGAAGCCATCAAGCGGGCAGTGGAAGCGGGGTTGGGGGTGGGATGCCTGTCGGCCATTACCCTGGGTGACGCGTTTCGTCGGGGTACACTGGTGCCCTTACCGGTACCGCATCGGGATTTCAAGCGGGGGCTGTACTTCGTGCGTCATCGCAACAAGTTCATCAGCGCGGGGATGCGCCGGTGGCTGGAACTGTGTCAGGAGGAGTCGAGCTAGCAAGACCGACCCGGGCAGGGAGCCCGGGCCGGTTGGTATTACTGACCTGCCAGGACCAGTTGGCCGTCCTGCAGGGGGATGGTGTCGCCGGGGTGGCGATCCATGCGCACGGTGCCATTCTTGTCACCGATGCTGTAGTCCACCTGATAGCCGACAACCTTTTCATGATTGTCGTAGACGGTTTCGCAGCGCTGCTCAGTAGTGGTGTAGGTATTACCCTGCTGGATGCGCTCCTGGGTCTTGTTACCGGCATAACCGCCAGCGGCCGCCCCGGCAACGGTGGCGATTTTCTTGCCGGTACCGCCGCCGACCTGGTTGCCCAGCACGCCGCCGATCACGGCGCCGGCCACACTACCCAATACCTGATGCTGATCCTGAACTGGTTTCTGACGGGTTACGGCGACCTGCTGGCAAACCTCACGCGGAGTGCGTTCGTTTTCCTTGATCTCGACCACATTGAGGACTTGCGCGTGGGTCGGCGTCTTGTCGGACAATGCGTTGTAGCCGGCGATGGCACCACCAGCGGTAGCGACGATTGCGCCGATGACGATGCCTGACAACATTGATTTGTTCATGGTGATTTCCCTGTGCACTGCGTTGATCTATTGCGGGTATCCGCACCTCTTACCGGCTGAGACTGCCAGGTTTGCCACAAGTTCAAAGCGGGCCGCTGTTATCGCTATGCTGGTGCAGTAGTTCGATCAGCGCCCGGCCGGCATTGGAAAGGGTTCTGCCGTTGTGATGAATGCAGCCCAGCTCGCGGACCAGGCCAGCGTTCGGTACCTGTAGCGCGCGGACCTGGGAGTCGATCATGGTGCGTGGCAGTACGCTCCAGGCCAAGCCGATGGAGACCATCATCTTGATGGTCTCCATATAGTTGGTGCTCATGCTGACCTGTGGAGTGATGCCGTGGCGCTCGAACAGCTGGCCGACTACGCGGTGGGTAAAGGTATTGACCCCGGGAAACACCGCCGGATAACTGGCCAGCTGCTGTAGCTGGACTTCGTCTTTACCGGCCAGGGGATGCTCCGGCGCTACCACGAATTCCAGCTGGTCGTGCCAGATTCGGGTGGCAATGATCGGTGGCTCGACCGCCGGGGCCAGGGTGATCACTGCTAGCTCGATCTCGCCATGCAGGACTTTCTCATAGGCAATTTCGGAGTCGAGAAACTCGATATCCAGCACCACACCCGGATAAGCCTTGGTGAAGCGGCGCAGCAGCGGGGGTAACCGATGCAGTCCGATATGATGACTGGTAGCCAGTCTGAGCCGGCCCTGGATATTGGCCGATAGGTTGCCGAGAGCCCGGCGGGTGTCGTTGAGAGTATTGATGATGAGCTCGGCGCGGGGCTGCAGGGCGCGACCGGCCTCGGTCAGCCCGACGTGCTTGCCGATGCGGTCGAACAGGCGCGCGCCGAGCTGTTGCTCCAAAGCGGCGATGCGTTTGCTGATGGCTGGCTGGGTCAGATGCAGCTGTTCCGCGGCGCGGGAAAAGGAGCCGGTGGCAGCTACAGCGAGAAAAGCGGTGAAGTTGGCAATGTCCATGTGGATTCCTAATGGTTATCCAATGCATGAATATAATGAATTTGTTTTATTGATTACCAGCTCTTACTATCGCTTTGTATTCAAAACTGTCGGCCGGATGTTCAGGGACCGGCAGACCTCAGCCGATTCAGGAGATAAGCATGTCCGCCAAGACGCTCTACGACAAGCTTTGGGATAGCCATCTGGTCAAGCAAAGGGACGATGGTTCGGCCCTGTTGTATATCGATCGCCATCTGTTGCATGAAGTGACCTCGCCACAGGCCTTTGAAGGTCTGCGCCTGGCTGACCGCAAGCCTTGGCGCATCGACGCCAACCTGGCGACGCCGGATCATAACGTGCCCACGATCAACCGTGCAGCCGGAGTGGCTGGTATCGATGATCTGGTATCCAAGCTGCAGGTCACCACCCTCGACGATAACTGCAAGGACTTCGGCATCCTGGAGTTCCAGATGACTGATCGCCGCCAGGGCATCGTGCATGTGGTGGGGCCGGAGCAGGGCGCGACTCTGCCGGGCATGACCATCGTCTGCGGCGACTCCCACACCGCCACCCATGGTGCCTTCGGCGCTCTGGCTCACGGTATCGGCACGTCTGAGGTCGAGCATGTGCTGGCTACCCAGTGTCTGGTCGCCAAGAAGATGAAGAACATGCTGGTCCAGGTCGACGGTGAGTTGGGCTTTGGCGTAACCGCCAAAGACATCGTGCTGGCGGTGATCGGCAAGATCGGCACCGCTGGTGGTAACGGTCACGCCATCGAATTTGCCGGGTCCGCTATCCGCGGCCTGTCAATGGAAGGGCGCATGACGGTGTGCAACATGGCCATCGAAGCCGGTGCCCGCGTTGGTCTGGTCGCCTGCGACGAGAAGACCGTGGCGTACGTCAAGGATCGCCCCTATGCGCCCAAGGGCGGGGACTGGGACAAGGCCGTGGCAGCCTGGCAGGATCTGGTATCCGACGCCGATGCGGTGTTTGACACCGTGGTCGAGCTGGACGCCGCGCAGATCAAGCCGCAGGTGTCCTGGGGCACATCTCCCGAGATGGTCGTGGCAATCGATGCCAAGGTGCCGAATCCGGCCCGGGAAACCGACGCGGTCAAGCGCAGTGGTTATCAGCGTGCATTGCAGTACATGGGCCTGGAGGCCGATCAGCCGATCACTTCGATCAAGCTGGATCGGGTGTTCATCGGCTCCTGCACCAACTCGCGGATCGAGGATCTGCGTGCGGCCGCGGTGGTCGCCAAAGGCCGCAGGGTCGCCAACACCGTCAAGCAGGCGATGGTTGTGCCCGGCTCGGGCCTGGTCAAGGAACAGGCCGAGCGCGAAGGCCTGGATGTGATCTTTAAGGCCGCCGGCTTCGAATGGCGCGATCCGGGTTGTTCCATGTGTCTGGCCATGAACCCCGACCGCCTGCAGCCCGGCGAGCACTGCGCCTCGACATCCAATCGCAACTTCGAAGGGCGGCAGGGCAATGGCGGGCGCACCCATCTGGTCAGCCCGGCCATGGCGGCTGCGGCGGCGATCGCCGGCCATTTCGTTGATGTGCGTGACATGCTCACAGAGGAGGCAAGCGCATGAGAGCCTTTACCAAACATACCGGCTTGGTAGCGCCGCTGGATCGGGCCAACGTGGACACCGACCAGATCATTCCCAAGCAGTTTCTCAAGTCGATCAAGCGAACCGGCTTCGGCCCCAATCTGTTCGACGAGTGGCGCTACCTTGATGAGGGCTACCCGGGCCAGGACCATACCAGCCGTCCGCTGAACCCGGATTTTGTTTTGAACCAGCCCCGCTATCAAGGTGCCAGCGTGTTGCTGGCACGGGAGAACTTTGGTTGTGGTTCCAGCCGCGAACACGCGCCATGGGCCCTGGATGAATATGGCTTTCGTGCCGTACTGGCATCCAGCTTTGCCGATATATTCTTCAACAATAGCTTCAAGAATGGCTTGTTACCTATTGTTTTAAATGAAGAGGATATTGATGATCTGTTCAAGCAGGCCGAAGCGGAAGAGGGCTATCAGCTGACCGTGGACCTGCAGGCGCAGACGGTGACCCGTCCGGACGGCAAGAGCTACAGCTTCGAGATCGATGCGTTTCGCAAGCACTGTTTGCTCAATGGCCTGGATGATATCGGGTTGACCCTGCAGGACGCTGATGCGATCCGCGCATTTGAAGAAAAGCATCGCCAGGCGCAGCCGTGGCTGTTTGATGCCATCAAATAAATTGAAGATTTCAGCTTAAAGAACAAAGGCTTAGTGAAATATGTCAAAGAAGATTCTGGTTCTGCCGGGCGATGGAATTGGTCCTGAAATCGTTGCCGAAGCGGTCAAGGTGCTGGACGTGGCCAGCGAAAAATATGGCCTGGGCGTCGAGCTGAGCTATGACGATCTGGGTGGCGCGGCCTATGACCGTTACGGCACACCGCTGGCGGATGAGACACTGGAGCGCGCGCGGCAGGCCGATGCGATCCTGCTCGGCGCAGTTGGCGGTCCCAAGTGGGATACCATCGACCCGGCCTTGCGCCCCGAGCGCGGACTGCTGAAGATCCGTTCGCAGCTGGAGTTGTTCGGTAACCTGCGCCCGGCCTTGCTGTATCCGCAGCTGGCCGAGGCCTCCACGCTCAAGCCCGAGGTAGTATCGGGGCTGGACATTCTTATCGTCCGCGAACTGACCGGCGGCATCTACTTCGGTCAGCCCCGCGAGCGTCGGGTGTTGGACAATGGCGAGCGTCAGGCCTATGACACCTTGCCCTACAGCGAAAGCGAGATCCGCCGCATCGCCACCGTCGGCTTCGATATGGCCCGTCTACGCGGCAAGAAGCTGTGCTCGGTGGACAAGGCCAACGTGCTGGCATCCAGTCAGCTGTGGCGCGAAGTGGTGGAAGAGGTGGCGAAGGACTATCCGGATGTCGAGCTGTCGCACATGTATGTCGACAACGCCGCGATGCAGCTGGTCCGTGCACCCAAGCAGTTCGACGTGATCGTTACCGACAACATGTTCGGTGACATTCTGTCGGATCAGGCTTCCATGCTCACCGGTTCTATCGGCATGCTGCCATCGGCGTCGTTGAATGCGCAGAACAAAGGCATGTACGAGCCCTGCCATGGCAGCGCGCCGGATATCGCAGGGCAAGGCATTGCCAACCCGCTGGCGACCATCCTCTCGGTGTCCATGATGCTGCGCTACAGCTTCGCTGAAGCCGCAGCTGCCGATGCCATCGAGCAAGCCGTCAGTCAGGTGCTGGACCAGGGCCTGCGCACCGGCGACATCATGGCGGCTGGTTGCCGTCAGGTTGGCACCCGGGAAATGGGTGACGCCGTGGTCGCGGCGCTGAAAAACCTGTAACCTGTCGCATTGCTTAATTTGTACCCGGCGCTGGCCGGGTGCAGTCGTCGTGAATTTCACCCCATGGGGGTCTGCAGTTATGAAACAAGTTGGTTTGATCGGCTGGCGGGGCATGGTGGGTTCTGTGCTCATGCAGCGTATGCGTGAAGAGAATGACTTTGCTTCCATTGATCCGGTATTTTTCACCACCTCCAACGTTGGTGGCACCGGTCCGGATATTGGCAAGGCCATTCCCGAGCTGAAGGATGCTTACGACATCGAAGCCCTCAAGCCGATGGACATCATCATCACCTGCCAGGGTGGCGATTACACCAGTGCCGTCTATCCCAAGCTGCGTGCCGAAGGCTGGAAGGGCTATTGGATCGATGCTGCCTCCGCCCTGCGCATGGAAGATGAAGCGGTCATCGTGCTGGACCCGGTCAACCGTCGGAACATCGATCAGGCCGTGCGTGACGGCATGAAGACCTTCGTCGGCGGCAACTGCACCGTCAGCCTGATGCTGATGGGCCTGGGTGGCCTGTTCGAGAACGGTCTGGTCGAATGGATGACCGCCATGACCTATCAGGCAGCCAGTGGCGCCGGTGCACAGAACATGCGCGAACTGATCAACCAGATGGGCGTGATCAACGGCTCGGTAACTGATCAGCTGGCCGATCCGGCCAGTGCCATTCTGGACATCGATCGTCAGGTCGCAGCGACCTTGCGTGATGATGGTTTCCCGACAGAGAATTTCGGTGTGCCGCTGGCCGGCAGCCTGATCCCCTGGATCGACAAGCAGCTGCCCAATGGCCAGAGCCGTGAAGAGTGGAAGGCCCAGGCCGAGACCAACAAGATCATCGGTCGCAGCGGTCGCCCGATCCCGGTAGACGGCATTTGTGTGCGCATTGGCGCCATGCGCTGCCACAGCCAGGCGCTGACCATCAAGCTGAACAAGGATGTGCCGCTGGCGGATATCGAAGCCATGCTCGATGCGCACAATCCCTGGTCCAAGGTGGTGCCGAACGAGAAGGAAGCCAGCATCCGTGATCTCACCCCGACTGCCGTAACCGGCACACTGAAGGTGCCGGTAGGTCGTCTGCGTAAGCTCAATATGGGTTCGCAGTACCTGTCTGCCTTCACCGTCGGCGACCAACTGCTGTGGGGCGCAGCCGAGCCGCTGCGCCGCATGCTGCGGATCCTGCTCGAGGGTTGAGTCGCGCCGGATCAGGCAAGTAATCGGGGCACCCCCGCCAGGCGGGGGTGCCCTTTGTGTTTTCAGGATTCAGTGAGAATTTCCTTATATGAGCAAGACCGGTGATGTTGCGATAGTGGGTATGAGCGGGCTGGCAGGCGAAACCCTGCTGAATGTACTGGACGAGCATGAATTTGCCTTCGGCCGCATTCACCTGCTGGACACCGAAGACCGTGCCGGTGGCCGGCCCATGCTCAAAGGGCAGAGCCAGCGGGTAGAGGTGCTGGAGCGATTCGACTTCACCCAGGTGGCGGTCGTGCTGTTCGCTGATGCGGAGCTGGCCACCGGCTGGGCTGAGCGGGCCGTGAAAGCCGGCTGCCTGGTCGTCGACGGTTGTGGCGCCTTTCGTGGTGAAGCCGATGTGCCGTTGGTGGTCGCCGAGGTCAATCCTCAGGCGCTGGAGGGTGTCCGGGCGCGCGGTGTGGTGTCCTGTCCCGATGCGCAAGTGGTCCAGACGCTGATAGCACTGCAGCCTTTGGTGGCTGAAGCTGGCTTGCAATCAGTCACCGTGGCCACTTATCAGTCGATGTCGACCGTCGGCGGTGAAGAGGTCGAAGCCCTGGCGCTGCAGACCGGCCGCCTGCTCAATGGGCAGCCGCCAGAGAAGGGCGCATTCGACAAGCAGGCAGCCTTCAATCTGATTCCGCGGATCGGTGAGCTGGATGAGAGCGGTAGCAGTACTGCCGAGGTGCGGCTGGCGGAGGATATCCGGCGCATTCTGCAGTTGCCGCAGCTGCCGGTGTCGGCCACCTGCGTGCTGGTGCCGACCTTCTTTGGTAGTGCCCAGGTCATGCAGGTCCGTACCCGGGATGCCCTGCCTGCCAAGCGCGCCGCCACGCTGCTGCGCAAGGCGCCTGGCGTCAAGTTGCTGGACCGGCCCAGTGCCGGGGGGTATCCCACACCGGTTGCCGATGCGACTGGCACGGATCAGGTATGGGTTGGCCGGCTGCGCCAGGATTCCCTGGACCCGGTCAGCGTCAGTATGTGGCTTGTGTCTGATAATCTTCGAAAAGGTGTCGCACTCAACGCGCTTGCTGTTGCAGACTTATTGATAAAAGGCCATTTGTAATCGATACTTGCTGCTGGTTTGTAACTATCGATTCAGGTACTGTCCGGGCAAATACTGATTTTGAGTTCGACTTGTTTTCAGATTGTCGATTGCCGGTGGGGAGTCAGGGTGCGTTGGAAACGCCGCTTATAGAGCGCAGGTGTTTTTCAGCGATATCCTGAACCGGTGGGCGGGAATGGGGTTCATGGACGCGTGTAAAACGATAAAGCAAAGGATCTTCGCTATGGTTCGTAAACTGGTTTTGGCTGTCGCCGCAGCTAGTGCCCTGATGTCATCCAATATGGTCCAGGCGCTGGGGGTTGGCGAGATCAACCTGCGCTCAGCCCTGAATCAGCCGTTGGAAGCCGAAATTGAACTGCTGCAGGTGCGCGATCTGTCGAGTAGCGAGATCCGTCCGCTGCTGGCATCGCCCGACGACTTCGGCAAGGCCGGCATCGAACGTTCGTTCTTTCTCACCGACCTGACCTTTACCCCAGTGGTCAGGCCGGACGGCAAGGCCGTTATCAAAGTGACCTCGACCCGGCCGGTCAAGGAACCCTACCTGAACTTCCTGATGGAAGTGCGCTGGCCGTCCGGTCGCGTGCTGCGTGAATTCACCCTGTTGCTGGACCCGCCGCTGTACCAGCCGACGCCGGTTACCGCCAGCGCGCCGGTTGCCCGGTCGGCGACCCCGGCAACTGGTGATATCGTACGCCCGGCGCCGGGCCAACCAGCCTCGGCTGCCGCCGCGGGCAGCCAGACGCCACGCACCGCCGCGCCGCGTCAGCCTGCGGGCCAGGCCTCCGGCGAATGGAAAACCAATCATGCCGACACGCTCTGGGAAATCGCCCTGAAGAGCCGGCCGCAGGGTGCCAGTGTCCAGCAGACCATGCTGGCTATCCAGGACATCAACCCTACTGCCTTCAGCGGCAACAACATCAACAACCTTCGTGCCAACCACACGCTGAACCTGCCGACCGCCGAGCAGGCAGCCGCTCGCAGTCATGCCGAGGCGGTGGCCGAGGTGGCCAGCCAGACAGCCTCCTGGCGCAACCGTGCGCCAGCCAGCGAGCCCACAGCGCGGCAGCTTGATGCTCGCGAGCGGGACGCGGCTGGCCCGGCGCCCTCACAGAGCAGCAATGAGGACTCCCTGCGGTTGGTTTCCGGCACCGATGAGGCCAGCGAGACCAATACCGACTCGGCCGCCGACGGCGAAAACGGCGGGCTGCGCGACGCGCTGGACCGCACCAAGGAACAGTTGGACTCCACCGAGCGGGAGAAGGACGAGCTCACCGATCGGTTGGCCGATCTGGAAGGGCAGCTGGATACGCTGCAACGTCTGCTCGAACTCAAGGATGCCCAGCTGGCAGCCCTGCAGCAGGAGCTGAGCGGCAACGGCGAGTTGCCTGATGTCCTGCCGGTGCCCGCCGAGGAAGGCGGCGCGGAAACAGCTCTGGAAGAAAGCCTTGCGCCGGTCGAAACATTGCCGGAAGAGCCAGTTGAATCGTCGGCCGACATGGAAACCGACGCCGAGCCTGCCGGGAATGGCGAAGAGGCAAGCGACGAGACTGATGCCAGTGAGGAGCAACTGGCTGTGGCGCCGGTGGCCACACCCGCCAATGAACAGCCGTCTGGCGGCCCGGGTGATACTGCGCCGGAGCAGCCCGCTCCTGTAGCGCCAGTTAGCGAACAGCCGCGGATGGACAGCGGCTCACCCGAGGCGCTGCTGCAGCGGTTCATGCAGAACCAGAGCCTGTTGCTGGGCGCTGGCGCGGTTGCGCTGCTGGTCCTGTTGCTGATTCTGATGGCGGTCGCCCGACGCAATGCGCGACGGGAAGCTGAACTGGCGGATAGCTTCATCGCCCAGTCGGCGCTCGCCGGCGACAACACCGATGCTGGCAGCGAAGGCAGTGACTTCAATGTAGCCCTGGCTGGGGCGCAGACCGACGCGGCTGATGATATGGATCTGGCGCGCGACCCGCTGGTCGAAGCGGACGCCCTGATTGCCTATGGCAAGCTGGACGAGGCTGCAGAAGCGCTGCAGACAGCCATTCATGAAGAGCCCGAGCGTACCGATCTGCGACTGAAGATGATGGAAGTCGAAGCGCTGCGCGAGAATCCGCAAGGCTATGCGGCCCAGGCTGAGGCGTTGCGGCGCATGGGTATGGATGACGCTGCCGTGGAGCTGATGAATGCCCGTTACCCGCTGATGGCTGCTGGTCTGGTGACTGGCGCGGCGTTGATGGCAGATGACGAGCAGGCGGAGCCGGCCGAGTCGCTGTCGATCGACGACCAGGGCGGTGTGGATGATAATGTGGCGCTGGATGCCGAAGCTGACGAATTCGATTTTACCGACTTCGGCCTGGAAGAAGAGGCTGCTGCCTCGCTGGCCGATGCCGATGGCACGGAGGAAGTCGGTTTCGATCTGGATTTCGACCTGGACGAGAGTCTGGAAGAGAATCCCGATCAGGCGCTGGATGAAGCGCTGACCGATCTCGCCGAGACCGACTCGACGACGCAACCTGCCGTCGAGCCGGCGCCGGTTGAGCCGGCCGAACAGCCGGTATCTTCGGCTCAGCTCGATGAATTCGAGCTGACGCTGGATGATGAGCTGCAGGCAGACAACCTGCTGGCCGAGTTCGAGGCGATGAGCCTGGCCGGTGCCGATAACGATTCCCGTGAGGCTGCAGCCGAGCCGGATGACAGCAGTTTCGCCCTGACCGATGACGACCTGGCTGGTTTCGAAGCAGAGCTGCAATCAGCGATGAACAACGATGCGGCCCAGGTGAGCGGCGAAGCTGGGCACGATGAGTTTTCGACCACCCCGAATGAGGGCTCCATGCCAGCCGAGAACTTGGACGACGACGATTTCGACTTCCTGTCGGATACCGATGAGTGTGCCACCAAGCTGGATCTGGCCCGCGCCTACATCGACATGGGCGATGAGGAAGGGGCACGTGATATCCTTGCCGAAGTGGTCGAAGAAGGGACTCAGCAACAGCAGCAGGATGCTCGGGAACTGATGGGGCAACTTGGCTGATAAATGAGTAGTACACCTGTAGATGCGGCCGCCCCCGAGGCGGCCGCTGTTGTTTCAAGAGTGGCAGCCTGTGTTGAGTACAGCGGGACGGCTTATCGCGGCTGGCAGCGTCAGCAGCCTGGCGTGCGCAGTGTTCAGGAAGAAGTCGAGAAAGCACTGTCGCGGGTAGCCAATCATCCAATTCAGCTGTTCTGCGCCGGGCGCACCGATGCCGGGGTGCATGCCTCCTGCCAGATCATCCACTTCGACAGCAGTGCCCGTCGCGAGCCGACGAACTGGTTTCACGGCGCCAACGCCAATCTGCCCCATGACATCAGCTTTGTCTGGGCCAAGCCGGTGGGGCTGGATTTCCATGCGCGCTTCTCGGCAATGGCCCGACGCTACCGCTATGTGATCTATAACGACCCGGTGCGTCCGGCGCAGCTGGGCCGTGAGGTAACCTGGAACTACCGGCCGCTGGATATCGAGCGCATGCAGGAGGCAGCCCAGGTGCTGGTCGGCGAACATGACTTTACCTCTTACCGGGCTACAGCCTGCCAGGCCAAGTCGCCGATCAAGAAGATCCATCACCTGAAGCTGGTCCGTTTTGGCAAGTTCATCGTGCTGGATATCCGGGCCAATGCCTTCTTGCATCACATGGTGCGCAACATTGCCGGGGTGTTAATGCAGATTGGCTGTGGTGAGCGACCGATCGAGTGGGCCGGGGAAATTCTGCAAGCGCGAGACCGGCATACCGGCGGGTTGACTGCGCCAGCCTATGGCCTGTATCTGGTGGATGTGACCTACGCCGAGCACTTTGATCTACCCAAGCGCTACCTGGGGCCGCACTTTCTCTCGGCACTCAATGAGCTGGACGACTGACGCCCCGTAATCGATCTGCTACTATCGTCTGCTTTACCGATTCAGGGTCATCACTTGCCTATGACGCGTATCAAAATCTGTGGCATCACCCGGGTCGAGGATGCTCTGGCAGCAGCCGGGGCCGGGGCTGATGCCATCGGTCTGGTGTTCCATGCTGGCAGCCCGCGAGCGGTGAGCATCGAGCAGGCCCGGGCCATCGTCCAGGCGCTGCCGCCCTTTGTCACTACAGTGGGCCTGTTCGTCGATGCGGCGGAGGAGACCATCCGTGCGGTGCTGGACCAGGTGCCGCTGGACCTGCTGCAGTTTCATGGTGACGAGCCCGATACCTTCTGCCAGCGCTTTGCGCGGCCCTATATCAAAGCCGTTCGGGTCCGCCCGGGCGACGATCTGGATGCCCTGGCGGCCAACTGGCCGGGTGCCAGCGGTATCCTGTTGGACAGTTACAAGCCCGGCGTGCCGGGTGGCACCGGAGAGACCTTTGACTGGTCCATGATTCCTGCCCAGCGGTCCTGGACATTGGTCCTTGCCGGTGGCCTGCAGTCGCAGAATGTGCGCCAGGCCATCGATCTGACCGCGCCCTGGGCGGTGGATGTCAGTGGCGGCGTCGAGGCCACCAAGGGCATCAAGGATATCGACAAAATCAACGCTTTTGTTCATGAGGTGAAGCGTGGCTGATTCAAACCCCATCGATTATGCGAGCGTCCCCGACCAGCGTGGCCACTTCGGCCCCTATGGCGGTCGCTTCGTCTCCGAGACGCTGATGGATGCGCTCGAGGAACTCGAAACCCTGTATGAAAAGCTGTCCCGGGACCCCGAGTTTCAGGCTGAGTTCGACCGCGACCTGGCGCACTATGTCGGTCGTCCATCGCCGCTGTACTTCGCTGAGCGCCTGAGCGCCAAGGTCGGCGGGGCGCAGATCTGGCTCAAGCGCGAAGACCTCAACCATACCGGCGCGCACAAGGTGAACAACACCATCGGCCAGGCGCTGCTGGCCAAGCATATGGGCAAGCCCCGGGTGATTGCCGAGACCGGCGCTGGCCAGCATGGGGTTGCCACTGCGACTGTAGCCGCGCGCCTGGGTCTGAAGTGCCAGGTCTACATGGGAGCCGAAGACGTAAAGCGTCAGGCGCTCAACGTCTATCGCATGAAGCTGCTGGGCGCCGAGGTGATTCCGGTTACTTCGGGCTCGAAGACACTCAAGGATGCGATGAACGAGGCCATGCGCGACTGGGTCACCAATATCGACGATACCTTCTACATCATCGGTACGGTGGCCGGCCCGCATCCCTATCCCAAACTGGTGCGTGACTTCCAGTGTGTGATTGGTCGTGAGGCCCGCGAGCAATCCCTGGCCCAGGCCGGCCGGTTGCCCGACGCACTGGTAGCGTGCGTCGGTGGTGGGTCCAACGCCATCGGCTTGTTCCATCCCTTCCTGGAAGACCAGGATGTCGCCATGTACGGCGTTGAAGCCGGTGGTGATGGTCTGGAGACCGGCCGCCACGCAGCACCGCTGGCCTCCGGTCGCCCCGGCGTACTGCATGGCAACCGCACCTACCTGATGGAAGACGAGAACGGCCAGATCATCGAGACCCACTCGGTATCCGCCGGTCTTGATTATCCGGGTGTGGGGCCAGAGCACAGCTGGCTGAAGGATGTGGGACGGGTCAACTATGTCGATGCCACCGATACCGAGGCCCTGGCCGCCTTCCGTGAGCTGACTCTGGTCGAAGGCATCATGCCGGCGCTGGAGTCCAGTCACGCGGTGGCCTACGCGATGAAACTGGCGGCGACCATGCGTCCCGACCAGATCATCGTGGTGAACCTGTCCGGTCGGGGCGACAAGGACATCCATACGGTCGCCGGTATTGACGGCATCAGCGTTTGAAGAGGGTGGTATGAGCCGAATTCAACAGTGTTTTGATGCCTTGCGCGCCTCCGGTCGCAAGGCGCTGATCCCCTACGTCACGGCCGGTGATCCAAACCCGGAAATGACCCTGCCGCTGATGCACGAGCTGGTCGAGGCCGGCGTCGATGTGATCGAGCTGGGCATTCCGTTTTCCGATCCGATGGCCGACGGCCCGGTTATCCAGCTGGCCATGGAGCGGGCACTGGCGCACAACGTCAGCCTGCGCCAGGTGATGGAGATGGTGCGCGAGTTCCGCACCACCAACCAGACTACCCCCGTGGTACTGATGGGCTATCTGAACCCCATGGAGCGCATGGGTTACGAAACCTTCGCCAGGGAGGCCGCAGCAGCAGGTATCGATGGCGTGCTGACCGTGGATCTGCCACCGGAAGAGGCCGAGGAAGTCGCTCCGCTGTTTCGTGAGCACGGTCTGGACTGCATTTTCCTGTTGGCACCGACCACGACCCTGGCCCGGGCGCGCAAAATCTGCGAGCACGCCAGTGGTTATGTCTATTATGTTTCACTGAAAGGTGTGACCGGATCGGCTGCCTTGAACGTCACCGAAGTAGCAGACAAGCTGGCGCAGCTGCGTACTGTCACCGATCTGCCGATCGGTGTCGGTTTTGGTATCCGTGATGGTGCCTCCGCTGCCGCCGTGGCTGGCGTGGCCGATGGGGTGGTGGTGGGCTCGGTATTGGTCAACCAGATTGCCGCCCATGTCGGCGAGCCCGAGCAGGCCCGTGCCGGCATCACTGCCGTCATCCGCGAGATGCGGGCAGCCATGGATCGCTGAGCGACAGCGCATTCGTACATTTTGGTGAAGCAGACAACAGATAAGGATTGGCAATGAGCAACTGGCTGGTGGATAAACTGATTCCTTCCATCGTGCGTTCCGAGGCGCAGAAGAGCAGTGTGCCCGAAGGGCTGTGGCGTAAATGCCCGTCCTGCGACGCCGTGCTGTACCGCCCCGAGTTGGAAAAGAATCTGGAGGTTTGCCCCAAGTGCAGCCACCATCTGCGGATCAGCGCCCGGCGCCGTCTGGATATTTTCCTGGATGCCGATGGCCGTACTGAGATTGCCGCAGAGCTCGAGCCGGTCGACAAGCTCAAGTTCCGGGATACCAAGAAATACAAGGACCGCCTGGTTGCAGCCCAGAAGCTGACCGGCGAGAAGGACGCGCTGGTGGTCATGCAGGGCGCCCTCAAGGGCATGCCGCTGGTGGCAAGTGCCTTTGAGTTCAACTTCATGGGCGGTTCCATGGGCAGCGTGGTCGGTGCGCGTTTCGTGCGCGGTGCCGAGATTGCCCTGCGCGAGCGTATTCCCTATGTCTGCTTCCCAGCCTCGGGCGGGGCGCGGATGCAGGAGGCGCTGTTCTCGCTGATGCAGATGACCAAGACCAGCGCGGCGCTGGCGCGACTGAAGGAAGAGGGGATTCCCTTCATTTCAGTCATGACCGACCCGGTCTACGGCGGTGTATCGGCCAGTCTGGCGATGCTGGGTGACCTGAACGTCGCCGAGCCCAACGCACTGATCGGCTTTGCCGGTCCGCGAGTGATCGAGCAAACGGTACGCGAGAAGCTGCCGGCCGGCTTCCAGCGCAGCGAGTTCCTGCTTGATCATGGTGCCCTGGACATGATCATCCCGCGCCACGAAATGCGTGATCGCCTGGCGGGTATTCTGGCCATGCTGACCAACCAGCCGGCACCGGCCGTTGTCGGCACCGACCTGCCGGCCGCAGACGGCGAAGTGGCCAGCATCTGATGGCCGAGCTGGGGCTGGCCGACTGGCTGGCGCGGCTCGAGCGCCTGCATCCTGCGGAAATCGACATGGGCCTGGACCGGGTGGCCGAAGTGGCTACCCGGCTCCAGGTGTTGGACCCGGCACCGCTGGTGTTTACCGTTACCGGGACCAACGGCAAGGGTTCCACCTGTGCGGCGTTGGACAGCCTGTTGCGCCATGCCGGACGGCGCAGCGGCTGTTACTCGTCCCCTCATCTGATCGCTTACAACGAACGTGTCAGCATTGATGGCCAGCCGGTCAGCGATGCCGATCTGTGTGCGGCCTTTGCCGCTATCGATCAGGCACGTGGTGATATCTCCCTGACTTATTTCGAGTTTGGCACCTTGGCGGCGCTCTGGCTGTTCAAGCGGGCCGGGCTGGATGCCGTGGTGCTGGAAGTAGGCCTGGGCGGTCGCCTGGATGCGGTCAATGTAATCGATGCCCATGTGGCGGTAGTCACCAGTATCGGTCTGGACCACAGCGATTATCTGGGCGACAGTCGCGATTCGGTCGGTTACGAGAAAGCCGGCATCCTGCGCCATGGGCGGCCGTTGGTCTGCTCGGAAACCGATCTGCCGCCACGCTTTCTGGAGCAGGTGCGGTTGCTCGATGTGTCCACGCTGCAGCGTGGCCGGGACTATGGCTGGACGGATGGCAGTGACGGACATTGGCGCTTATTCGGGCTCGATGCAGCCCAGACTCGGCGGGACATCAGCGTAGCGCCGGTGCGTCTGCCCCGGGATAACCTGAGTTCAGCGGTGCAGGCCTTCTGGGCTGCGGGGCTGGATATGCCCGACGAGCAGATTGCCGCGGCGCTGGTTGCAGCCTTCGTGCCGGGCCGCCTGGATCGGCGCTCGCTGCAATGGGGCGGCCGGGCGCGGGAGCTGCTGCTTGATGTCGGGCACAACCCGCAGGCGGCAGGTTTCCTGGCTGCTCATCTGGCGGCGGCGCCGGCTCGCCAGCATGCGGTATTCGGTCTGCTGGCGGACAAGGATCTGGATGGCATCCTGCAGCCCCTGCGGGGCCAGTTCGGTTCCTGGGCGGTAGCGCCACTGCCAACGCCGCGCTCGCGGGATGCGCAGTCCCTGGCGGCGCAACTGGACGAGGCAGGCGAGCGCACCGGGATCTTCACGACCATCGGTGAGGCGATTGCCTGGCAGCTGGATCACAGTGCCGCTGATGAAAAAATCGTCGTGTTCGGGTCGTTTTTCTGCGTCGCCGAGGCCATACTCTGGCTGAACAAACAGAGCGGCGGAGACAGATAATGGACGAAGGCCTCAAGCAACGCATCATCGGGGCGCTGGTGTTGGTAGTGGCAGCGGTGGTATTCCTGCCAATGTTATTGTCCGGACAGGATGAGACCGAGCAGGTGCAGGTGGATGTGCCGGAGCCCCCGGTTCTGGATGAGCGCGAGATTGCCGCTGCGACTCCGCCGAGCCTGCCCGAGCCGGCACCGGTACCCGAGATTCCGCAGTCCGCTGGAGCGCCGGCGGATGAGCCCCCAGCCACGCCGCTGCCCGACACCGCGTCGATCGAGCCCGTGCCGGTAGTGACCGAGCCGGCTGCACCTGCCGCCGAGCCTGAGCCGGCGCCAGCCGAGCAGCCCGCTGCCCCGGTGCCGGCCACCAGCGGTGGCTGGGTGATCCAGCAGGCCAGCTTCTCCAGCGTCGATAACGCTGAAGGCTTCCGCAAGACATTGGCCGGTCAGGGCTACAATGCCTATACCCGTTCCGCACAGACCGATGGCAAGACCATTGTGCGGGTCTATGTTGGCCCGCT
Source organism: Pseudomonas sp. G11-1 (assembly GCF_024031555.1). Taxonomy (NCBI): domain Bacteria; kingdom Pseudomonadati; phylum Pseudomonadota; class Gammaproteobacteria; order Pseudomonadales; family Pseudomonadaceae; genus Pseudomonas; species Pseudomonas sp. G11-1. The sequence continues at coordinate 30,276 of NZ_QEYQ01000005.1, forward strand.
TGAAAGCCGCGAGGCGGCCGCGCGGGTGCGTGACGAACTGCAGCGCCGGCACCAGAACAAGGGCCTCATCCTGGCCCATGACGACAGCAACCGCGCTCGTTGATCTGCCGGGGATGGCTGCAGGTAGCGTGCATGCGCCTGCAGCTGTTTCGAATGTCATGCAGTTGTTGTTGATTGCCGGTTTCGGTGTGCCGCGGGGCTCTGGTAGAATACGTTTTTCGTTATTGGATACCTGACCGTGACATTGACCGGCGTAGACTGGGTGATACTCGCCGTAATTGCCGTTTCCACTCTGATCAGTCTGACCCGCGGCTTCGTCAAGGAAGCACTGTCCCTGCTGAGCTGGATCATTGCCGGACTGGTTGCATGGATGTTCGGCGGCGCGCTGGCCGAGCTGTTGGTTGATTACATTGCCACGCCGTCCATCCGGGTAATCACGGCCTGCGCCATTCTGTTTGTGCTGACGCTGATTCTCGGTGGTCTGATCAATTACCTGATCGGCCAGTTGGTGCTGGTAACCGGTCTTACCGGTACCGATCGTTTTCTGGGCATGGTATTCGGCGCGGCGCGCGGTGCCTTGCTGGTGGTGGTGGCTGTCGGTCTGCTCAGTCTGGCGCCGGTCCAGGCGGATGCCTGGTGGCGTGAGTCAGCACTCATTCCTCATTTTCTGCTGGTGGCCGACTGGTCAAAAAATCTGATTCTCGGCTTCGTCGGCCGCTGAAACCGGCGTGAATATCCGCCGGTACTTCTTCAAATTCAACGAAAAGGTGTTTAGGCATGTGTGGCATTGTTGGCATAGTGGGCAAGTCGAACGTCAATCAGGCGCTCTATGATGCCTTGACCGTCCTGCAGCATCGCGGCCAGGACGCCGCCGGCATCGTGACCTGCGACAATGACCGACTGTTCCTGCGCAAGGACAACGGTCTGGTGCGGGATGTCTTTCATCAGCGACACATGCAGCGCCTGATCGGCACCATGGGGCTGGGGCATGTGCGCTATCCGACGGCCGGTTCTTCGACCTCGGCCGAGGCGCAGCCGTTCTATGTGAACTCGCCCTACGGTATCACCCTGGCGCACAACGGCAACCTGACCAACGTCGAGCAACTGTCCAAGGAGCTCTACGAGTCCGACCTGCGCCACGTCAATACCAACTCCGACTCGGAGGTACTGCTCAATGTGTTCGCCCATGAGCTGGCCCGCGAGCGTAAGTTGAATCCAACCGAAGAAGACATCTTCAATGCGGTGCGCACGGTGCATGATCGCTGTCGTGGTGGTTATGCCGCGGTGGCAATGATTACCGGCCACGGCATCGTCGGCTTCCGTGATCCCCACGGGATTCGCCCGATCGTCTATGGCAAGCGTGAAACCGAGCAGGGCGTCGAATACATGGTCGCCTCGGAAAGTGTTGCTCTGGACGTGCTCGGCTTCGAGACCATTCGTGACCTGGCACCCGGCGAAGCGGTGTTCATTACCGTGAACGGCGAGATATTCACTCGCCAATGCGCCAGCGACGCGACCTATGCACCCTGTATCTTCGAGCATGTCTATCTGGCTCGCCCCGATTCCATCATCGATGGGGTGCTGGTGTACAAGGCACGCCTGCGCATGGGTGAGAAACTGGCCGAGAAGATCTTGCGCGAACATCCGGATCACGGCATCGATGTGGTGATCCCGATTCCCGACACCAGCCGGACCTCGGCGGTGGAGCTGGCCAATCACCTGGGCGTGAAGTTCCGCGAGGGCTTCGTCAAGAACCGTTATATCGGCCGCACCTTCATCATGCCCGGCCAGGCTGCCCGCAAGAAGTCGGTGCGCCAGAAGCTCAACGCCATGGAGCTGGAGTTCCGTGGCAAGAACGTGTTGTTGGTGGATGACTCCATCGTCCGCGGCACCACCTGCCGGCAGATCATTCAGATGGCCCGTGAAGCTGGGGCGAAAAATGTCTATTTCTGTTCTGCGGCACCGGCGGTGCGCTATCCGAACGTCTACGGCATCGACATGCCCTCGGCCCACGAGCTGATTGCGCACAACCGGACCACAGAAGAGGTGGGCGAGTTGATCGGCGCCGATTGGCTCGTCTATCAGGATCTGGAAGATCTGGTCGAGGCGGTGCGCGAAGGCAATCCGGCAATCACCGATTTCGATTGCTCGGTGTTCAATGGTGAGTACGTGACGGGCGATATCAACGAAGCCTATCTCGGCCGGATTGAACAGTCGCGTAATGATGCAGCCAAGGCGATAGTCGATGTCGAAAACGCCCAGATTGGCTTGCACAACAACTGATCAGCGCGGAGACAAGAGATGATATCCGATTGGGAACCCGGGCGGCTGGACAGTGATCTGCAGGATGCCGGCTTCGACACCCTGGCGGTACGTGCCGGGCAGCAACGCAGCCCGGAAGCGGAACATGGCGAAGCCCTGTTCCTGACCTCCAGCTATGTGTTTCGCAGCGCCAGCGATGCCGCGGCCTGCTTTTCCGGTGAGCGGGTCGGTAACGTCTATTCCCGTTACATGAACCCCACCGTGCGCACCTTCGAACAGCGTATTGCAGCGCTGGAAAATGCCGAGCAGGCGGTGGCCACAGCCTCCGGCATGGCGGCCATTCTGGCCACGGTGATGAGTCTGTGCAGCGCTGGCGATCATATTCTGGTCTCGCGCAGTGTGTTTGGCGCCACGGTCAGCCTGTTCGACAAGTACTTCCAGCGTTTCGGCGTGGAAGTCGACTACGTCACTCTGGCTGATCTGGACGCCTGGCGCGCCGCCTGCAAACCCAGCACCCGCCTGTTCTTCGTCGAGTCACCCTCCAACCCGCTGGCCGAGCTGGTGGATATCCGCGGTCTGGCGGCGGTGGCGAAGGAGCAGGGCGCGCTGCTGGCAGTGGATAATTGTTTCTGCACGCCGGCATTGCAGAAGCCCCTGGACCTGGGGGCCGATATCGTCATTCACTCTGCCACCAAATACATCGATGGGCAGGGGCGTTGTCTGGGTGGTGTCGTGGCCGGGCGCAAGGAGCACATGCAGGAAGTGGTCGGCTTTCTGCGCACTGCCGGACCAACCCTGAGTCCGTTCAACGCCTGGGTCTTTCTCAAGGGCCTGGAAACCCTGCGCCTGCGTATGCAGGCCCATTGTGCTGCGGCGCTGGAGCTGGCCCAGTGGCTGGAACAACAGCCGCAGGTCGAGCGGGTGTACTACGCCGGCCTGCCGAGCCATCCCCAGCATGAACTGGCCAAGGCGCAGCAATCAGCCTTCGGTGCGGTAGTCAGCTTCGAGGTTCGGGGTGGGCGTGAGGCGGCGTGGCGGTTCATCGATGCCACGCGGCTGATTTCCATCACCGCCAATCTCGGCGATGCCAAAAGCACCATCACTCACCCGGCCAGTACCACCCATGGCCGTCTGAGCGCGGAAACGCGGGAAGCGGCGGGCATTCGCGAAGGCTTGATCCGGCTGGCGGTCGGACTGGAAGAGGTCGCGGATCTGCGTACTGATCTGCAGCGCGGACTGGACGCGGCCGGGAGCTGACCCAGTCGGCATGCTCGCCGGGCTCAGTGTCCGACGAGCGTGCCTGCTTCATTCAAGGTGATGCGGTTGCGCCCGGCGGACTTGGACTGATACAGCGCCTGGTCCGCCTCTTCGATCAGCATGTGATAGCTTGTCGTCTCGCTATTAATGCAGGCAATGCCGACGCTGACGGTGCAGGACAGCGGCTGGCCCTCATGATCGATTTGCAGCTGCGCGATGCTGCTGCGTAGCCGCTCGGCAAACTGACCGGCGCCGACCAGATCGGTATCCGGCAGCAGAACCACGAACTCCTCACCGCCGTAGCGCCCCGCCAGATCTGTTTCGCGAGCCATCTGCCGAGTTACTCCGGCCACCTGGCGGATGACTTCGTCACCTGCCCGGTGGCCATAGCTGTCATTGAGTCGCTTGAAGTGGTCGATATCGAACAGCACCAGGCTGGCCGGGCTGCTGTAGCGGGTATGCCGGGCGAACTCATGCTCCAGACAGGTCTCCCAGTGATGCCGGTTGAGCAGGCCAGTCAGACCGTCATGAATGGCCAGGGTGCGCAGCTGGGTATTGGCCGTCTCCAGTTGCAACCGGTTGACCGCCGCGTTGGTCACGTCATAGATGATCAGGCAGACATGGTCCGAGCTGTTGCTGACCGCGCGCAGTGGCAGGATGGTCACATTCTGGTACATCACATCTGCCAGGCCGGTAATCGGGTGATAGCTCTTGAACCGCATCAGATAGGGGCGCTGCTCCCAGATGGTGAAGGCGCGAGTGCCCAGCATGACGGCGGTTTCCACCTTGTGAGCGAACCAGGGCCGATCAATTTCGGGAAACAGCTCGAACAGCGATTGCCGGGCTACCTGGCTGGCATTTCGGCCGGAGTGGTTTTCCATGAAGCTGTTCCAGGCCTGGATCCGGTAATCGCGATCCAGCACCACCACGCCGACGTCGATGCTCTGGACAATGTCGAGCATCCAGTGAAGTTCGCTGATATCAAGGGGAGCGGTCATGACGGGTCGTCCTGCATGAGAGTCATCAGAGCAGCAGCTCGACTCGCTGCTGCAATCGTTCCACCGAGCTTTCGGTGAACAACAGCATCAGGTCGAAGTGGATGTCGTGGTCTTCCAGGCCGTAGCTGATCTCCACCGCCAGGGTCTGTTTCCAGCGCGGGCGGTTGAGGCGGATCAGCTCGTCGATGGTGCAGTGCTGACCGAGCAACAATGGATGCCCCAGCGACAGCTGCAATCCCAACTGCTCGGACAGACCATTGAGACAGGCACCAGTGATGATTGCCGCAAGGTCCAGCAGTAGCTCCGGATGGGAACTGGCGTCCAGTTTGGTATCCAGCAGGCCGGCCACATCGGCGATGGCCGAATCATGGAAGATCAACAGCGCTTCGCCAGCGACACCACCACCGATATAACCCTGGCAGATGGCCGAGACTTGCTGATTGCCCTGGGCGTCGCTTAGCGCCATCTGCAACTCACCGGGTTCCAGCAGGTTGACGTTGGGTATTGGCAGGTGGACAAATACTTTCAATGCCCGCCCGAGCAGCTCCGCAGCGCGGCCCATGGCAATGTTGGACAGCTCCCGGAGGGCGTCATGGAAACTGACCGAGGGGAGCGGATGCTGTGAATGGTGTTGCAGCGCTGCCGGGGCGGGATTCATGCCCAGGGCGAGCAGGGCGGCTTCCAGTTCCGGTGCGGCCACCGGCTTTCTGAGAAAGGCCCGGGCGCCGAGCGCGCGGGCGCGGCGTATCGCTTCTTCCTGAACATCGCCGGAAATGACGATTACCTCAGCCTGCAGGCCTTCATCCCGCACGCGGGCGAGCACCTCGAAGCCGTTCAGCTCGGGCATGGTCAAGTCGAGCAATACTATCCGCCCGCGGCCGCTGCGAATCAGCTCCAGGCCGAGCACACCGTTCTCCGCCTGACTGACCCGGAACGGCCAGTTCGCCGGCAGACTGCGGATCAGTTGCTTGCGGGCCATGCTTGAATCGTCGCATACCAACAGCGGGATGGCGTCGTCCACTGAGGTCATCCTTTTCCGGTAGAGACTAACATGAGGCATAATGCCATCACTGCTGTCGGCTTACTAGCCCCGCGTCTGTCGTATATATATAGTTGGCGGCAGAACTGAGAGTCCTTTCACAAATCCGGCTGCTGGGGCTTTTGTTAGCGTAGCGTTGCGCGTACTTTGCTCTGCAGCCGCAGGGAAGCGCGTAATCATTCGATCGTTGTCCGGTTTTTCTCCCTTGAAGTGCGGTATTCATTTATCCAAGGAGAAAGACCCATGAAAAATATTCTTGCTGCCGTCATCCTCTGTCTGACCGCCTGGTCTGTGGTACCTGCGTTCGCGGAAATCCCTGCTGAACCGCTGGTGACAGTCAACATCAACAATGCCAGCGCTGCGGAAATAGCCGAGACCCTGAACGGTATCGGTCTGGCCAAGGCAGAGGCCATTGTTGCCTATCGGGAAGAGAACGGCGGATTCGAATCGGTTGACCAACTTACCGTGGTCAAGGGAATCGGCCCTGCTACCATCGACAAGAACCGCGAGCGAATTGCGTTGCAGTGATCCAATGGGCTCCCGCCAGCGGCGGCTGACGGGAGCTTGGATATCAGGATTTCAAACGTCCGACCGCGGCGGTCAGTTGATGGGCGAGGGCGGCCAGCTGTTCGCTGGTGGCCGCGCTCTGCACCGTCTGCATGACCGTCTGTTCGGTCACATCCCGAATCTGGATGACACTCTGGGTAATGGACTCGGCAACTTCGCTCTGCTGCTCGACAGCAGAGGCGATCTCACTGTTGCCGTTGCTGATCTGACTCACCGAGGCGGTAATATCCGCCAGCGACGAGCCCGCCTGTTCCACTTGCTCGACCGATTCGTGCGTGAGGCGTGCACTATCCTGCATGTCCGCCACCGCATCATGGGTGCCACCCTGCAGAGCCTCGATCATGCGCTGGATCTCATCGGTGGAGTTCTGTACCCGCTGGGCCAGGGCCCGCACTTCATCCGCCACCACGGCAAAGCCACGCCCGGAATCGCCTGCCCGTGCGGCTTCGATGGCGGCATTCAAGGCCAGTAGATTGGTCTGCTCGGCAATGTCGCGGATCACTCGTACCACGCCGCTGATTTCCTGGCTGTGACCTTCGAGTTTTTGCATATGCTGCGTGCAGCGTTCAATGCTGGTGGCCAGTCCGGTGATCGTCTGACTGACGCGCAATACCTGATCGCGGCCTTCCCGGGCCATGGCATCCGCCTGGGTGGATTGATCCCGGGTGACGGCGCTGTTGCCGGCAATGTCCTGCACAGTGGCGCTCATCTCGTTGACCGCGGCAGCGACCATATCGGTTTCGCCTTGCTGGGTAACCATGCCATCCTTGACGCTGCTCATCAGGCGCGCCATTTCATCGGTGCCCTGTTCCAGCTGGCTGGCGGCCTGACGCACGGTGCCCACAACCTCTTGCTGGGCGCTCTGCATGGCGTTGAAGGTCTGCGCCATGGCGCCTACCTCATCCCGCGATACCACCGGCGCGCGCAGCGTGAGATCACCGGTTTCCTGCACGGTGAGCATGACATCGCGCAGTGCCAGCAGGTTGCGCGTGATGAAGGAGATGAGCAGCTGAGACACCATCAGTACGCCCAGCATCAACGCCAGCACCACTATCGCATAGAGGGGGGCACGGTCCAGCAGCAGAGCGATATAGCCCTGCCGCTCAACCCCGAGCAATCGCGCCTCGCCACCCTGATTGATCAACCAGGCGCCATGCATGGCATCGGTTGTTTGCGATATCGACAACTGCTCTGGCGGCAGCCAGGTCGCCGCGCCGGTGGCGGTGGCTGCGGTGTTACCTGCCGGCAACCAGCGCAGCCCGGTCAACTGCGTGCCGGTCTGGGGCTGAGTGAGTATCTCTCGGGCCAGTTCCTGGCGCAGTTCGTGAATCCGGTCCTGTTCTACCCAGAGCGCGACGAGAACCAGCAGCATGGTGCTGACAAAGGTGACGCTGTTGACAGCCCAGAACTTGTACTTGAGCTGCAGGTGTTGAAAAAACGCCATTTTGACTCCTGAGAACTGATAATTGCCGCTGCCGTGCGCAGGCATTCTAGGGCTACTAGGTTCTGTATCGGTTGATACGTATCAATCTTGACCCTTGCGGAGAAAAATACTCAGTAAAAACAAGTGACGAGCGACACATCCGGCTAAAGTTGCAGACCGCGGCGAGGAGTCGGTCGGTTATACTGTGTGATCAGGTCAAGGAACCGAATTTATGACAACTGAGGCCCGCCCTCTCATGATCCACCAGGACGCCGTGCTGGCTCACTGGTGCAAACAATGGCTGCAATTACCCTTCGTGGCCGTGGACACCGAGTTTGTCCGTACTGAAACCTTTTACCCCATCGCCGGATTGATTCAGATCGGCGATGGTGCGCGGACCTACATGATCGACCCGTTGACGATCACTGACTGGTCGCCACTGGTTGCGTTGCTGGAGAGTCCTGACGTCGTCAAGGTGCTGCACGCTTGCAGCGAAGACCTGGAAGTCTTTCAGCACCTGTGCGGCGCGTTGCCGGCGCCGCTGTTCGATACGCAACTGGCTGCGGCCTTTCTGGGCATGGACTTTTCCATGGGCTATTCCCGGCTGGTCAGCAATCTGTTGGGCGTTGAGCTGGCAAAGGAGGAAACCCGTTCCGACTGGTTGCAGCGTCCACTGAGTGAACGGCAGTTGCAGTATGCGGCGGATGACACCCTTTACCTGGCGGCGGTCTATCAGATACTGGCACCACGTATCGAGGCAGCAGGGCTGACCGAGTGGCTGCTGGAGGATACTGCCGAGCTGGTGGCCAATGCGCGAACCATCATGGAACCGGCTGAAGCCTACCGGCGGATCAAGCAGGCTTGGCGGCTGAAGCCCGCGGAGCTGGCCATCTTGCAGGTGTTGTGCGACTGGCGCGAACGCGAGGCGCGGCAACGGGATCAGGCACGCAATCGTCTGCTGCGCGAATCGACCTTGTGCCCATTGGTGCAACGTCAGCCGGATTCCCTGCAGCAACTGGCCCGCCTGGAGGACATGCATCCGCGCACCGTACGGCACGATGGCCAGACTATCATTGAGTTGATCCAGCAGGGATTGGCGGTACCGCCGGAGAACTGGCCCGCGCCGATGCCCGAACCCTTGCCGGCTGATGCCAACCGACTGCTGAAGAATCTGCGCAAGGTGGGGCAGCGGCATGCCGAGCGACTGGGCATGGCCAGCGAAATCGTACTGCGCAAGAAGGTGCTCGAAGCCATGGTGCGCACCGGCTATCCCTGCGGGCCCTATACTCTGCCTGCAGAGCTGAGCGGTTGGCGGCGCGAGTTGATGGGTGATGAACTGCTGGCCCTGGCCAATCAATTTTCCAGCAAGGGGCAACCCGCATGAAGATGCTGTGTTCGATCTACCGCAGCCCGCGCAAGCAGGGCATGTATCTGTATGTGCCGCGCGAGAAGGGCACCCGTGAGGTGCCCGAGCAATTGCTGAAACTGTTCGGCAAGCCCGAGCACGCCATGGACATGGTGCTCACCGAAGAGCGCAAGCTGGCGCGGGAAGACATACTGCAGGTACTCGACAATCTGAAAAACCAGGGTTATCACCTGCAGATGCCGCCCAAGCAGGAAGACTGGATAGTGCATCTTCCCGATGAGCTGCTTACGCGCAACGACCCGGTGTGATTACCAGGCCTTTTCCATGTTCTTGACCGAGATCTGCTCGTTCAGCGTCCAGTAGTCATAGAGCACGCCCAGCAGGAACAGGCCGCCGGTGAAGAAGTAGATGATGGCGGTGATCCACTTGCCCATGTACAGGCGGTGGGCGCCGAAGATCCCGAGGAAGGTCAGCAGGATCCAGGTCAGGTTGAAATTGATCCGGCCGCTGCGAAACCGCTGATCGGCCTGCCGATCCATGCCTGGAATCAGGAACAGGTCAACGATCCAGCCGATGAAGAACAAGCCGAGGGTGAAGAAGTAGAGGGTACCGGTCCACGGCTTGCCGTAGTAGAAACGGTGGGCGCCCATGAAACCGAATATCCACAGCAGATAACCTACTGCTTTGCTGTGTGTGTCTGCATATGCCATTGAATTTTTCCCTGTCCTTGTTATGCGATACTGCCCATAGACCATAGATTAGTTCGGGAGTGCCTGCATGGCAGCAATAAAACCACCGCAGTGGCTGGAGCAGGTTCGACAGCAGGCGACCAGCCTGGGCAATCCGCATGTGAAAGTAGGGGTGACCGGCCTCAGCCGGGCCGGCAAAACTACCTTCATCACCAGCCTGATCAACCAGCTGGAAAACCACCAGCGCGGCCTGCTGGCCAGGCGCGCACCCTTTGATCGGCTGGAGGCGGTGCGCTGGCAGCGGGAGGGGGTGGAGCAACCCTTTGCCTATTTGCAGGCGTTGGAGGCCCTGGCCGGTGAGCCGGCGCGCTGGCCTGAGTCCACCCGGGATCTGTCGCGGGTAGTGATCGATCTGCGTTTTCGCCAGACCGGACTGCTGCAGCGAGTACAGCGCAGCCGCTCGTTGCGGATCGAGATTCTCGACTACCCCGGCGAGTGGTTGCTCGACCTGCCGTTGCTGGGCATGGATTACGGCCAATGGTGTGAGCAGATGCGCGAATGGCTGGACGCCGAGCCCCGGCGCAGTCTCGCCGGACCGTTGCGCGAGGCCTTGGAGGCAATCGATCCGCTGGCGCCGCAGGACGATCAACGCCTAGCGGAGCTGGCTGCGGCCTGGACCGACTTTCTGCAGCGCAGCCGCAGCGAAGCGGGTCTGTCACGTAACCAGCCGGGGCGATTCTTGCTGCCCGGTAGCGGTATTGCCGCCGAGATGCTGCTGTTTGTGCCGCTGCTCAGCGGCAACCGCCATACCCGGGGGCCAGCGGGAAGCTGGTGGGCCGTTTGCGAGGCGCGTTTCCGCTATTACCGCGACTATGTGGTGAAGGGGTTTTATGACGAGCATTTCAGCCGACTGGACCGGCAGATCCTGTTGGTCGACATGCTTGGCCCCATGGACGCCGGGCAGGCTGCCCTGGCCGACCTGAAAGCTGCGCTGGAATCGGTACTGCAGAGCTTCCGTTATGGTCGCGATAGCCTGCTGGGACGGCTGTTCCGACCGCGTATCAGCCAACTGGCCGTATGCGCGACCAAGGTTGACCAAGTTGCACCGGAGCAGCAGCGGGCCGTGCAGCAATGCCTGGAAGATCTGCTTACCGACAGCCTGGCGGATGTGCGTCACGGCGGCGTACGAGTGCGGGGCTTTCCGCTGTCGGCGGTACGGGCTACGCGCCAGGAGGGGGACGCTCTGGTCGCCGGGTTGCAAGGGCAGGCCGGCTGGGTCCGTTACCAGCCTGGGGGCATTCCCGAGCATCTGCCGTTGGATCTGCACATCAGTGGCCCGGAGCTGCTCGACCTGCGTCCCCCGGCCGGGTTGCACCGTAATGAACCCTTCCCCCATTACCGAATGGATGAACTCATCGGCTGGATAGTGGAGGGCCACGCGCTATGACTGATCAACCCAAGACCCGGATTCTGGAAACCCTGGAACAGCCAAAAACCACCGAGGAGCTGACCCGCACCCGGGTGCTCGGCGAGGTGACCGCGACGGCTCGTGAGCAGAGCATGGCCGCCGAGCTGCCCGCGCCGGGGATGCTCAACGCGCCGGCCCCCAGTCGCTGGCCGGCGCGCCTGGCCAAGTTGATCGGGGCCGTTGTGGTGGGTGGCGTCGCACTGGAATGGAGCCAGTGGACCCTGGCGGCCTGGCACTGGCAGCCGCTGGCCGGCGCTGTGGTCGGGTTGGTGGGAGTTGGGCTGGCCGGTACCGGTCTCAAGGCGCTGCGGGATGTGCGCCGGCAACGAGCGCGGCTGACAGACCTGGAGCAGTTGCGTCTGGAAATGCAGGCAGCCCTGGCGGACCCACGCGAGCGGCTGGCGGTAGACTGGCTGGAGCGCCTGCAGGCACTGTACCGGGACACGCCACTGCAATCGCGTCTGGCGCTGGCATGTGCGGACCTGGATACCTCGCACAGCGCCGAGGAGGTCAGTCGGCGGCTGAGCCTGCTGTTCTACCAGCCACTGGACGAGCAGGCACGGCGCCTGCTGCGCCGCGAAGCGGTGGGCACTGGCCTGCTGGTGGCGACCAGCCCCTGGGTCACGGTCGATCTGCTGCTGGTGGTGTGGCGCAATGTCCGGATGATGCAGCGCATCGCCATCTGTTACGGCCTGCCCATTACCCAATTGAACAGCTGGCGCCTGGCGCGCCACGTGCTGCGTAATATCGCCCTGGCCGGCGGCAGCGAGATGGCCATCGGCGCGCTCAGTGACAGCCTGCTGTCAGGGCTGTTGGAAAAGCTCGCCGCCCGGGTGGGGCAGGGTATCGGCGTCGGGCTGTACAGCGCGCGACTCGGACATTTTACCCTCGACCTGTGCCGCGCTGTGCCGTTGCCCAACCGCACTGGGCTGGCCGAAGATAACCGTGGCATTATCCAGGGCATCAGGGAACGTCTGGGAAAGGTAACGGATGACAAGCTTTAAATCGCGCCGGCGCTGGCTGGCGGAGCGCTGGATCGATCGACAGCGTGAGACATTGGGCGAACGCTGGTCAGAGCTGCGGAAACAACTGCTGCCCGCCAGTTGGCCGGCACGCTGTGTGCGGGCGAGCAGCCTGCCGGATGGTCAGCTGGGTCATTGGCAGCCGCAACCCGGCTCCAGCAGCGCCGAGCTGACCTTGTTGCTGCGGCCGCTGCCCCTGGTGCAGCGCCAGTTGCTCGCCAGCCTGCTGGATGCTCCGGCAGCCGGTGCGCTGGCCCTGGTGGAGGCGGTGGAGCGTCTGGAACTGGATTGGCGGCAGCGGCTCGACCCGCTGCACAGCCACCGTGAATATGCTGCGCAACTGGAAACCCTGGCCCGGTTGCTCGAACTGACGCCGGCGGCGCGCTCTGCCTACCTGGAGAACGAGTGCAGGATATTCCCGGCCTTCGACAGCCTGCTGTTCGAATCGCTGCCCATGCGCCTGCGCACCGAGATGGCCAACCGGCATGTCATGGGTGATGGAGCCTGCCTGCAGTGGTGGCTGGAGCGGCTGTACGCCCGGGCCGGCATAGCCGGGCATGATCTGGCGGGGCTGGGTGATAACGACTGGCCGGATATGCCACCTGGCTGGTTTGCTCTGGGCTGGATCAGTGGGCTGCGTCGCGGCAGTGCATAGACGGTTATTCGGCCTTCCACCCCGCTGCACTATGGAAGGCCGACCGCGACCCGACCGGCTTCCATCCCGGCCAGCGGTGGCCCAGCTAGCGCTGTTGGTCGAGCTGGTGCTCGACCGTCTCAGGTATCCGGCGCTGGGAGCGAGCTTGCCCGCGAATGGCCGAGGCCGTTTGCCAGTTCACTCAGGTCGTTTCGCCAGCAGGGTGGCGCGTAGCGGTGCGGGATAACCTTCGCAGGTGAGTTCGGCATTGGTCGGGTCGAGGAAATCCGGCAGCGATTGAAAGCGCATCCACTCGGTACTGCGCTGCTCCTCGACACTGGTGCGGTTGAGGTCGACGCAGCGCACGTCGGTATAACCGCAGCGGCGCAGAAAGCGCTCCAGCATGGCTACCGAAGGAAGGAACCAGACGTTGCGCATCTGGGCATAGCGATCTTCAGGCATCAGGCATTGCTGTTCATCACCTTCGATGACCAGGGTCTCCAATACCAGCTCGCCACCGGGGCGCAGGCAGGCCTTCAATTGCAGCAAATGGTCCAGCGGTGAGCGGCGGTGATAGAGCACGCCCATGGAAAACACCGTATCGAATCCGCCGGTGGGTTCCGGCAGCTCCTCCAGGGTGAACGGCAGTTGCCAGACCGGGGCGTCAGGCAGGTAGCGGCGGATGGCCTCGAACTGGGTCAGGAACAGCAGGTTGGGATCGACACCGATGACCATGCGGGCGCCGTCCTGCCACATGCGCCACATGTGGTAACCATTGCCACAGCCCACATCCAGCACCCGCTTGCCCTGGAGCGTGAGATGCGGTGCCACGCGATCCCATTTCCAGTCGGAGCGCCATTCGGTATCGATCTGCACACCGAACAACTCGAACGGGCCCTTGCGCCAGGGATGCAGGCCCTGCAGCGTCTCGCGCAGGGCTTGCTGCTGTTCGGCAGACAGCTCATCGGCGGCACCGATGTGTATGCCCTGCTGCAGTTCCACCGTGGCGGGCAGCAGGTCCGGCAGCTGCGGTAGGCAGGCCTGCCACCGGGGCAGGTCACCGTGCCGGTGAGCCTCGGCCAGTCGGCGTTCCAGGGCGGTTGGCAGATCGGCCAGCCAGTTCTGCAGCGAGGTGCCGCTCAGATCACGATACAGCGGGGAATAATCAATCACGCGTGGGCCATTATCGAACCGAAATTGAGACATTGAAACCAGGTGCAGGCATGGCTGAACCCAGCCGCTTGCAGGCGCTCGAAATGCGCTTCCTGGGTATCCAGCAGCATGACATTCTCGATGGCGCTGCGTTTCTGGGCGATTTCCAGCTCGCTGTAGCCATTGGCCCGCTTGAAGGCGTAATGCACCTGTTCCAGATGTTGCTGGGTGCCGGGATCGGCGAAGCGGAATTTCTCCGAGAGAATCAGAATGCCACCGGGCAGCAGCGCCTGGCGAATACGGGTGAGCACCGCCAGGCGCTGTTCCGGGGCAATGAACTGCAGGGTGAAGTTCAGCACTACCACCGAGCAAGGTTCCAGCTCCAGCTGCAGGATGTCGCCCTGTATCACGGTTGCCGGCACCAGCTCTTCCATCATCGAATCCTGGGCGGCGAGGTATTCGCGGCAGCGCACCACCATGGCTTCGGCATTGTCCACCGCCAGAATGCGGCAATCGGCGCCGCCCAGATGGCGGCGCATGGATTGGGTCGCTGCGCCGAGGGAGCAGCCCAGATCGTAGATCAGGGTGCCGGGCTGGGCATACTGGGCAGCGATCACCCCGATATTCTCCACGATGGTGGGATATCCGGGGATGGAGCGCTTGATCATGTCGGGGAAAACCCGTGCCACATTGTGATCGAACACGAAATCGCTCACCTGGGGCAGGGGAGCAGCGAACAGCTTGTCTACATCGCTCATGAAAGGGTCCGGCTGGGGTCGGCAAAAGGCAAGTTTACCTCAACTTGGCCGGTGTTACCGACAGGTGCGCCGGATCTCGGTCGTCAAACAATTGGCGAAATGCGAGGCGCTCGGCAGAAATGGCAATTTATTTGACGAGATGAGGCTGTTATCGGTTCGCACGATGTTGCTCTGGTGGCATAATAATATCTTTCACGGCGTCGCCACGCCCGAACGGGTGGCCAGGATAAAGCAGAGCTAAGGAAGGTTGAAATGGATGCCCATCATCGATTGATCGTTGGAATGGCTTCGCTGGCCGCTCTGTATGCCGGCAGCAGCCATGCACTCGGGCTGGGTGAGGTGCGGTTGACTTCGGCGCTGAGCCAACCGCTCAATGCCGTTATCGAGTTGCATGGTGCTGAGGGTTTGGCCCCCAATGACATCGTTGTGTCCCTGGCTGATGCCGAGACCTTCTCACGGGTTGGTATCGAGCGGCCATACTTTCTCAACGATCTGCGCTTCACCCCGGTGCGGGTGAACTCGCAACTGGCGGTGCGGGTAGAGTCCAGTCGCCCGGTCAACGAGCCCTATCTCAACTTTCTCGTGCAACTGCATCGTCCCAGTGGGGTGTTGCTGCGTGAATACACCCTGTTGCCCGATCCGCCGTTGTATCGGCCGGCTCCGGTATTGGCATCCAGTGCCGATATCGAGTCTGTTGCCGAGCCGGCTGTGGTAGCCAGTACAGTTGTGGCGCCACCGGTAACGCCGGCTCTGCCCGACCTGCAGCCGCAGGCCGATGCCGGGCGCTACGAGACGTCAGTAGGAGACAGCCTGTGGGCCATTGCCCAGGCCACCCGTGCTGACGAATCGGTCGCCGTAGCTCGGCAGATGCGCGCTATCCGCGCGCTCAATCCCGAGGCGTTCGTCAATGGCGATATGGACCGGTTGCGGGTCGGCCGGGAGCTGATCCTGCCGACCGCCGCGCAGATGGGTGTGACGGGCGACGTCTCGGTGGAACCGCCGCAGCTGCGAATCGAGGAGCCGCAACTGGAGGCGGCGGTAGGGGCCGCCCTCGCCGAGAGTGAGCAGATGCAGAGCCGGCTCGCGGCCCTCGAGTCACGCTTCAATGCATTGCTTGCTGAGCTGGAGGAGCGGGATCGCCAGATCACCAGTCTGCAGGCGGAGCTGGAAGCAGCGCGTAATGCCCGCGCTGCGGCTTTGTCTGCTCTGCCGGTGGCAGGGGAGGAAGCATCCGGGAGTATGCTGCCAGCGGCGCAGACGGCAATGGAGCCGGGCGCCGTGGCGCGGCCACTGGCGGATCCGGGCGAAGCGGCAGAGCCGGTGACCAACCCTGAACAGCGCTCTGCGTTCAAGGGCTGGTGGTGGATGCCGGTAGCGCTGGTGGCCGCCATTATTGCTCTGGTAATGGGCTATCGCCGCCGTGAACCCGAACCCGAACCCGAACTCGCCGAGCCCATCGCGCCCCGACCGGTCCCGCAGCCGGTTACCATGCCGGGCAACCGCGTTGCCGACCCGCTGGAAGGAGTGGAGCTGTACCTCACCTATGGCCGCCTGGTCGAAGCGCGCACCATGCTGGACAAGGCCATCAAGGCCGAGCCTGTGCGGGTCGACCTGCGATTGAAGCAATTGGGTGTGTTGGCGGCACTGGGCGATTCCCCGGCCTTTGCCGAACAGGCGCAGGCGGTCTGCGAGCTTGATGGTGACGTCTCTCGGATCGAGCAGCTCAAGGCGCAATTTCCGCAGATCGACACTGTCCCGCGTACGGAGCAGGTGACGCCGATGGGAGAGGTGACGCCCATGCACGACGACGCTCTGAGCTCGGGGCAGGCTGATCTGGAGATGGACTTCGATCTGAACGCCGATTGGGAACTGATCGACGGGCTGGGGGCAAGAATGTCACGTTCGGAGGTGGCAGAACCTGGCTTCGAAAGTAACCTGACCGACTTTCCCGAGGTGGGCGAACTGGATGAGGACTTCGCCGGGCACTTCGAGCAGGCCGGGCGCAAGAACGACAACTGACCGGGGCTGGTGAGCAGCCCCGGTTATTCATCAATCAAACAAGACCTTGGCCACATCCGCATAGCGGGCGGCGAAGTGGATGGTCATGCCCTGTTGCAGGTAGTCGGGCAGCTCTTCGTAATCTCCGCGGTTGGCCTCCGGCAGAATCAGCTCGAAGATCGATTGCCGGCGGGCGGCAATGACTTTCTCACGAATACCACCGACCGGTAGCACTTGCCCGGTGAGGGTGATTTCCCCGGTCATGGCCACACCGGTCTTCGGCGGCTGATTACGCGCCAGCGAGAGCAGGGCGCTGGTCATGGTCACGCCGGCGCTGGGCCCGTCTTTGGGTGTGGCACCCTCGGGAACGTGCATGTGCACGAAGGCTTCGTCGAAGAAGGTCCGATCAGCCTGAAACCCCGCCAGATTGGCGCAGATATAGCTGTAGGCGATCTCCGCCGATTCCTTCATCACTTCACCCAGCTTGCCGGTGAGCTTGAAACCGCGGTTAAGGGTATGCACCCGGTTGGTCTCGATGGGCAATGTGGCACCGCCCATGGAAGTCCAGGCCAGACCGGTCACCACGCCGACGCCCTTGAGGGTCTTCTCGGTACGGAAGGCTGGCGTACCGAGCAGTTCCTGCAACTGGTCCGGCTTGATGCTCAACTTCTGGTCGGGGTTTTCCAGCAGTGTCATGACCGACTTGCGCACCAGCTTGGCCAGCTGTTTTTCCAGGTTGCGCACGCCGGCTTCCCGGGCATAGCCTTCGATCAACTGACGCAGGGCGCGGTCGGTGATGCGCAGCTGGCTCTTGCGCAGGCCCGCGCGTTCCAGCTGGCGCGGCCAGAGGTGGTGCTTGGCGATCGCCAGTTTCTCTTCGGCAATGTAGCCGGACAGGCGAATCACATCCATGCGGTCGAGCAACGGCCCGGGGATGCTGTCCAGGGTATTGGCGGTGCAGACGAACAGTACCTTGGACAAGTCCAGGCGCAGGTCCAGGTAATGGTCCAGAAACTGGTTGTTCTGTTCCGGGTCCAGGGTTTCCAGCAGCGCGGACGCGGGGTCACCCTGGTGACTGCTGCCGAGCTTGTCGATCTCGTCCAGCATGATCACCGGGTTCATCACCTTGACCTCTTTCAACGCCTGCACGAACTTGCCCGGCATGGCGCCGATATAGGTACGGCGGTGTCCCTTGATCTCGGCCTCATCGCGCATGCCGCCGACGCTGAAGCGGTAGAAGGGCCGGCCGAGACTCTCGGCGATGGAGTGGCCAATGCTGGTCTTGCCCACACCGGGTGGGCCAACCAGCAGGATGATCGAGCCACCCACCGAGCCCTTGAAGGTGCCCAGTGCAAGGAATTCGAGAATGCGCTGTTTCACATCCTCCAGCCCGTCATGGTCGCGGTCCAGAATGTGCCGGGCGCGCTGGATGTCGAGCCGGTCCACGTGGGTCTGGCCCCACGGCATGGCAGTGGCCCAATCCAGGTAGTTGCGGGTGACGGCATACTCGGGGGAGCCGGTCTCGAGAATCGACAGCTTGTTGAGCTCTTCCTCGATCTTGTTCTGCGCTGCTTCGGGCAGCTGCTTGCCGATCAGGCGTTCGCGGAACTGCTCGACGTCGGCGGTGCGATCATCCTTGGACAGGCCCAGTTCCTTCTGAATGACCTTCAGCTGCTCCTTGAGGAAGAACTTGCGCTGCTGCTCGCTGATGGTGCGATTGACCTCGGCGCTGATCTCGCCTTGCAGGCGGGCGACATCGATCTCCTGCTTGAGCAGCACCAGCACCTTCTGCATGCGCCGCAGCACCGGGATGGTGTCCAGCACGTCCTGCAACTCGCTGCCCTTGGCCGAGGTCAGTGCCGCGGCAAAGTCGGACAGGGGGGATGGCTGGTTCGGGTTGAAACGATGCAGGTAATTCTTCAGCTCCTCGCTGTACAACGGGTTCAGCGGCAGCAGTTCCTTGATCGAGTTGATCAGGGCCATGGCGTAGGCGCGTACCTCGTCCCGCTCATCGCTGGGGGATTCGGGATACTCCACTTCCACCAGATAGGGAGGCTTGTGGCTCAGCCACTGGGTGATGCGCACCCGGGTCAGGCCCTGGGCGATGAACTGGATCTTGCCGTCTTCCTTGACCGCCTGGTGGATCTTCACTGCGCAGCCGGTCTTGGGCAGCAGCTTGGGGTCGAGCACGCCATCGGCCGGCAGTGGCTGGTCCACCCAGAACAGCGAGAGCGCATGATGGGGGGTATTGGCCACCCGCTCGATGGTTTCTGCCCAAGGCACTTCGTTCACCACCACCGGCATCACCTGGGCGGGAAAGAAGGGGCGGTTGTTGATGGGTAACAGATATAGCTTCTGCGGCAGGCGCTGGTCCGGCAGCACCAATCCGGTTCCGGGCTGGTCGCTGCGTTGCTGCTCGATGTAGTCCGGCACGTCGTCCTGATCAGTCATGAGGCACCCTAGTCTGAAATATCGTTCTACAAAGGTGGTGTCTGCGACGGGGTATTTCAATGGTGATTGATAAACCAGGCTGCTGAGCGTCGTTTAACCGACTATGTTGTGATAATGGCAGTAACGGGAGTAGCCCATGATCACCGCAGCAGATGTGCTTGATGGAACCTTCCTCGGCGATAGCGCCGATGATTTTCTGGCGATTGTCAGCGCGCACTATGTGCAGGATGAAGCGGCCTGCCTGGAGCAACTGATGCGGCTGGCCGAGCCGGAGAGCATCGCCGCGGTGGCTGATCGGGCAAGACACCTGATCGAGTCGGTGCGGCGCCGGGACGATGCGGTGGACAACCTGGATGCCTTGCTGCAGCAATACAGCCTGGATACCCGCGAGGGCATCATGCTGATGTGCCTTGCCGAGGCGCTGCTGCGCATACCGGATGCCGCCACCGCCGATGCGCTGATTCGCGACAGGCTCAATGCGGCGCAATGGGACCTGCACCTTGGCAAGAGCGAGCATGCGCTGGTCAATGCCGCTGCCTGGGGGCTGGTGATGACCGGTCGGGTGGTGAATCTGGAGCAGTCGGACGAGGGCACACCGGGGGCGGTGCTGCGGCGCTTGGTCCGCCGCAGCGGTGAGCCGGTGATCAGGGCCGCCATGCTCCAGGCAATGAAGCTCATGGGCCGTCAGTTCGTGCTCGGGCGCAACATTGGCGAGGCGCTGAAGAATGCCCGGGCACAGGCTGCCCGGGGGTATACCCACTCCTTCGATATGCTCGGTGAGGCGGCCCTGACCCGTGCCGACGCAGGGCGTTACCAGCAAGATTACAGTGCGGCCATCGCCGCACTGGCTGAGTCAGGACAAGATGGGAAAGGGCCTCGACCGAGCATCTCGATCAAGTTGTCCGCGCTGCACCCGCGCTACGAGGCAGGCCGAGAAACCCAGGTACTGGACGAACTGGGTGCCAGCTTGCTGACACTGTTGCGTCAAGCTCGGGCGGGTAATGTGGACATCGCCATCGATGCGGAAGAGGCCGACCGCCTGGAGTTGTCACTCAAGGTGTTTGCCCAGTTGTATCGCCATCCGGACCTGGCTGGCTGGAGCGGTTTCGGCATGGTGGTGCAAGCCTATTCCAAGCGTGCCTTGCCGGTGCTCTGCTGGCTCACGCTGCTGGCGCGGGAACAGGGGGACCGGATACCGGTGCGGTTGGTCAAGGGCGCCTACTGGGACACCGAGATAAAACTCAGCCAGCAGGCGGGCCTGGATGGCTATCCGGTGTTCACCCGCAAGGAGGCGACGGATGTGTCCTATCTGGCCTGCGCTCGCTACCTCCTCGGACCCCATACCGCGGAATTGCTCTACCCGCAGTTCGCCACCCATAACGCCCACACCGTGACTTGCATTCTGGAAATGGCGAACGGCCGGGATCTCGAGTTTCAGCGGCTGCATGGTATGGGTGATGCGCTCTACGACACGGTTATCGACGTGCACCAATATCCCGTGCGCATCTACGCGCCGGTAGGTGCACACCGGGAGCTATTGCCTTACCTGGTCAGGCGGCTACTGGAAAACGGCGCCAATTCTTCCTTCGTGCATCGGTTGGTCGACCCCCGCGTGCCTGTGGACTCGTTGATCGAGCATCCGCTGCAGGCACTGCGCCGCTACCCGGACTTGGCCAACCCGCAGATCCCGCTGCCACGGGATATCTATGGTTCAGAGCGACGCAATTCCCGCGGCATCAATCTGGATATTCAGAGCCACTGGTTGCCATTGCAGGCCGCGCTGTCCGACTGGCTGTCTCGGCAGTGGAACGGTGCGCCGATCGTCGATGGTCACCGTTTGACCGGCCTGGGGCGGCCGGTATGCTGCCCCTGGGATCTTGAGCGCCAGGTGGGTGATGTGATCTGGGCTACCTGCCCGCAAGTCGGCTCGGCCATCACCGGGCTGGCGACGGCTTTTGCCGACTGGAATGCGCGACCGGTTTCCGAGCGTGCTGAAATCATCGAGCGGTTTGCCGATCGTCTGGAAGAGCATCTGCCCGAATTGATGGCCTTGTGTAGCCTGGAGGCGGGTAAGAGTTTGCAGGACGGTCTCGATGAGGTGCGCGAGGCGGTCGATTTCTGTCGTTATTATGCGCACCGCGCGCGACAAGATTTTTCCGTGGTGAGCCTGCCCGGTCCCACCGGTGAGAGTAACGAGCTGTATCTGCAGGGGCGGGGGGTAATGGTTTGCATCAGCCCCTGGAATTTTCCCGTGGCGATCTTCGTCGGCCAGATGGTTGCAGCATTGTTGAGCGGAAACACGGTCGCCGCCAAACCCGCAGAGCAGACCACTCTGCTGGCGGTGCGCTGTGTCGAATTGCTATTGGAGTCCGGCTTGCCGCCACAGGTATTGGCGCTGCTACCTGGCGATGGGGAGCAGGTCGGCAGTGTGCTGACTGCAGACCCGCGGATTGCCGGTGTAGTGTTCACCGGCTCGCTGGCCACCGCCCAACTCATCAACCGTGCCCTGGCGGAGAGAGCCGGACCGATCGCCACCCTGATCGCCGAAACCGGTGGTCAGAATGCCATGCTGGTCGACTCCACCGCGTTGCCCGAGCAGGTGATCCGCGATGTGCTGCATTCGGCTTTCGCCAGCGCCGGCCAGCGTTGCTCGGCGCTGCGGGTCCTGTATCTGCAGGAGGATATTGCCGAGCAGGTGATTGAACTGCTCAAGGGGGCCATGGCGGAACTGCAGGTGGGTGATCCCTCCCAGCGTGATGTCGATCTGGGGCCGGTCATCGATGACGAGGCGCGGCACAATCTGCTCAGGCATATCGACCGACTCACCGCCGAAGGGCGGCTGATCGCACAAACGCCACTGCCGGCCGATGCCAATGGCCACTTCATTGCCCCCTCGGCCTTTCGCCTGGAGCGGCTGGATCAGCTCGACCGTGAGCACTTTGGCCCCGTCCTACATGTGATCACCTGGCGTAGCGACGAGCTCGACGAGATCATTGCCCAGATAAACAACTCGGGCTTCGGCCTGACGCTGGGCGTCCATAGCCGCAACGAACAGACTGCCGCCTACATCGACCAGCGGGTACGTATTGGCAATGTCTATATCAACCGTAATCAGATCGGTGCGGTGGTCGGGGTACAACCCTTCGGTGGCCAGGGATTGTCAGGTACAGGTCCCAAGGCCGGTGGCCCGCATTATCTGGTGCGTATGGCGACCGAGCGCACACGCACCATCAACACGGCCGCAGTGGGAGGGGATACAGGCCTGCTGGCGCTGGGGGATGGCCCCGAGGTTATTTGATGACCGCCAGCAGAAAGCTGTACTCCTCGGCCAGCTCCTTCATCGACTGATAACGCCCGCTGGCGCCGCCGTGGCCGGCGCTCATCTGGGTTCGTAGCAACAGCGGCCGGTCATCGGTCTTGCTGTGCCGCAGTTTCGCCACCCATTTGGCTGCCTCCCAGTACTGTACGCGCATGTCGTGATACCCGGCAGTGACGAACATCGCCGGATAAGCCTGCTCGCGCACCTGTTCGTAGGGCGCGTAAGACCTGATGCGCTCGGCCACCGCGGGATCATTCGGATCGCCCCATTCCTCGTACTCGCCGATGGTCAGCGGCAGGGCAGGGTTGTTCATGGTGTTCCATACATCGACGAAGGGCACATCGGCTACCGCGGCGGCAAACAGCTCGGGGCGCTGGTTGACGACGTTGCCGATCAGCAGGCCGCCGGCGCTGCCACCGGCGATGACCAGCTTGCTGCTGTCGGTGTAGCCACTGCCGACCAAGTGCTCAGCGCAGGCGATAAAGTCATTGAAGGTATTGCTCTTGTGCTCCAGCTTGCCCTGCTGATACCAGGCTTCCCCCATGTCGGCGCCGCCGCGCACATGGGCGATGGCGAAGATCCAGCCACGGTCGAGCAGGGACAGGCGGGCATGGGAGAACCAGGGGTCCATGCTGGCACCGTAGGCGCCATAGCCATACAGATAGAGCGGGGCGGCAGCGGCCAGGCTGGCCGGTCGACCTACCAGGCTGATGGGAATCCGGGTGCCATCCGGCGCGGTGGCCCATTCGCGGCGGACTTCGTAATCATCGGCATCGAATGGCCCTTCCACCGGGGTCTGCTTGAGAACGTTCTGACTGCCGCTGGGCAGATGCAGCGCGCGCACCTGGGCTGGCCGATTCAGCGATTCGTAACGCAACCTAATATGCTCGCTGACGTACTCTTCGCCGCCCTGTACATGCAGGCTGTAGACCGCATCCGGCATGCTCACCTCATAGTGCGCGCCGTTGGCCGGGCGTACCTCCAGACGGGTCAAGCCGCCGTCACGGTAATGCAGCAGCAGGCCATGGCGCTGCACGCTGAAATCCTCCAGGGTGCGCTGCGGGTCCACATCCACCACCAGTTCCCAGTTGCGGCGCAGCGGGTGATGCGGGTCGGTGCGGTAGAGTGCGAAGTTCTCGCCGCGGTCGTTGCTGCGGATAAGCAGGCCGTCTGGGCCATGGTCCACATGGTATTCATGACCGGTAACGCGGCGGCTGAGCAATTGCCAGTCGCCGGCGGGATGGTCAGCTGACACCACCCGCACTTCACTGGTGTTCTTGCTGTCACTGGCCAGTACCAGCCATTGCTCCGAACTGCTGCGGTAGGCATGCAGATAGAAACGCTGGTCGGCCTCGTGATATACGCGGACCGCCGGGGTTCCCAGCTGCAGACGCCAGAGCGTGGCCGGGCGCGAGGCTTCGTCCATGCTGACGGCGAACAGGGTGACGCTGTCGTTGGCCCAGACCAGGCTGCCATCGGCCTGGTCCAGTGGCAGTTCGCTGATATTGCCGCTATCCAGGTGCTTGAGATACAGGCAGTAGGTCTCGTCGCCCTGGCGGTCGAGGCTGTAGGCGAGCCAGTGGTGGTCGGGACTGATGGCAAAGTCGCCCAGCTGCAGAAAACCATCACCGGCCAGCTCGTTAAGATCCAGTAACAATTGCTCCTTGGTCGGGTCGGTCTGCAGGCTGCCGTCGGCGGGCCGGGGACTGCGGAAGTAGCGGGGGTACTCGGCACCGGCTTCGGTACGCTGGTAGTACAGCCAGGGGCCCCAGACCGCCGGCAGCGACAGATCGGTCTCGCGTATGCGCCCGCGGATTTCTTCAAACAGTTGGGCCCGTTGATCATCATGCGTGCTCAGCCATTGCTCGGTATGGCTGTTTTCGGCCTTGAGGTGGTCGATCACTTCGTCGAGGTCGCGCTGTTCCAGCCAGGCATAGGGATCAGGCGTCGCATCACGGCGAGTTGATGGCGGCATGGTTGTAGGACTCCAGGGTCAAAAAAGCTATTATAGTCGCTCGTTTATCGACAACCGGTCAGAGAGCATGTTCAACGAGTCGGAATACCAGACAGTGTGGATGATTTATCTGGGCGCTGCAGCCTGCGGCTGGCTGGTCTGGACCCAGATGACCCGCTGGATCAGCTGGTGGTACGTGCGTGAGCCGTTGTGGCTGGTGATGGCGGTGATCCTGTTCACCCCGTCGCAGGTCGAACCGCTGGAACCTGGTCTGGCGCCTGCCGCCATCGGCTGGGCACTGGATGTGCTGCTGGGGACCGGCGAGCAGGCGCCGAAACTGCTGGGCGACCTGGCGCTGGCGATGCTGCTGGCGAGCCTGGCCTATGTTGGCTTTGCCTGTCTGCGCCTGGTCTGGCGCCATTGGCGGAGCGGCCGCAGCCGCGCTGCCAGCTGATCATTATTCTTCGTTGTTCTGCTCGTACATGATGCGTGCCAGGCGCATGATCTGCTCCTGGAATTCGGTGCGCTGGGTATCGGTCATCGGGCAGATGCCAACCTGCTCGAACAGGCGATAGCCCCGTACCGAGAAGAACAATACCGCGGCCTGGGCCAATCCCAGGGGTGACTTGGCCAGAATGTCGAACAGGCCCTGCACGTCATCCGAGGTGGTTTGCAGCAGGGCCGGGTTGCTGGCCGCCGCAGCAAAGATCGCTGAGTCGAGGTTCTTCTCTTCCGTGGACTCGCTCATGTTGCTTAGCAGCAGGGCCTTGAGTTCGCGCATGGGCTCGTCGGGCAGGACGCTTTCATAAGCACCCCAGCGTACGCGGAAGCGCTCCAGGCGATGTTCGATCATCGCTGTCAGCAAGGCTTCGCGGTCGGGAAACAGGGTGCTGAGGGTGGCTTCGTCGACACCGGTGCGTTCGCTCAGGGTGGCGAAGGTGAGCTGGGATGCCCCCAGTTCACTGACGATGGCTTCCGCGGCGCGGAACAGGCTCAGGTGAAGAGAGTCGGTCGATTTTTGATTGGTGCTGTCCACTGCGAGAACCCCTTTGTCTGGACGTCTGGAAGGAGGCTGGCAACAGAATGGGATGGTAAATCTGTCGTCCTCGGATCATTGCGCATAGGGTACGATGTCGGGGCGGTACAGGCGAGTGATTTTTGCCCTGGGACGCCAGAGCTCAAACGCCAGGCAATAAAAAACCCGGCCGAGGCCGGGCTTTTCTATTCAGATTCGGAATTAACCGATGATCTGAATGTTCGCAGCTTGCTTGCCCTTAGGACCAGTAGTGATGTCGAAAGACACCTTCTGGTTCTCGGCCAAGGATTTGAAGCCTTGAACCTTGATCTCGGAGAAGTGGGCGAACAGGTCGTCACCGCCGCCATCAGGAGTAATGAAGCCGAAGCCTTTAGTGTCGTTGAACCACTTAACTGTACCAGTTGCCATTTCAGATAATTCCTATCAAATTGAAATACTTGAGCAAAGCTCAATTAAAGCGTGGGAATCAAAGATTGCGAGAATGACAAACTTACGTACTAAAAGTGCGCTTGCAGCCTACTACTCTATCTCTTGAAAACCTACGCGCTCACTTTGCCCGGGAATCTGAACCAAGTCAAGACAATTACTTGGCAGGCTCTCCGGTACAAACGAACGAAATTCAGTATACGTCAGTTTGCGGAAATAGCACGTCTTTCGTCGGATAATTTTCACAGGGCCTTGCAACCCTCTGCGGCCCGGTCCTGCAGGCGATGATAGGGGTACACGTCGATCACCTTGCCGTCCAGAATCTGCTGTTGTAACCCCTTCCAGAAGTCCGCATCGAAAAGGTCGCCATGCAGCTGACTGAACAGCCGACGCTGCTGTATGTCGGCGAACAGGAACACGGGAAACTCCTCGGGAAATACATCGTTGGGGCCGACCGAATACCAAGGCTCCGACGACATTTCCTGCTCGGGATAGAGCGGTTCGGGTATATGCCGGAAGTTGACCTCGGTCAGATAGCTGATCTCGTCATAGTCATAGAACACCACGCGACCATGGCGGGTGACGCCGAAGTTCTTCAGCAGCATGTCGCCGGGGAAGATGTTGGCGGCGGCCAGTTCCTTGATGGCCTGCCCGTAGTCCAGCAGCGCCTCGCGGATCTGGGATTCACTGGCGCTTTCCAGATAGATGTTGAGCGGAGTCATGCGCCGCTCGGTCCAGCACTGGCGGACCAGCACGGTATCGCCCTGAATGATCACCGTGGAGGGGGCGACTTCCAGCAGCTCCTGCAGGCACTCGGGCTCGAAACTGTCCCGGGCGAAGCGGAAGTCGGCAAAATCCTGGGTGTCAGCCATGCGGCCGACGCGATCGTGGCGCTTTACCAGCCGATATTTCTCGATGACCGTGGCGCGGCTGATGTTCTTCGAGGGGGCGAAGCGATCCTTGATGATCTTGAATACGGTATTGAAGCCCGGCAGGGTGAATACCGTCATGACCATGCCCCGCACCCCCGGCGCCATGATGAATCGATCATCGGGAGTGCGCGCCATGTAATCGATCAGCGTCCGGTAGAACTCGGACTTGCCCTGCTTGTAGAAGCCCAGGGCGGTATAGAGTTCGGCGACCTGTTTGCCCGGCAGCAGGCGCTTGAGAAAGCCGATCATTTCCACCGGTACCGCAGCGTCCACCATGAAGTAGGAGCGGGTGAAGGAAAAAATGATGGATACCTCGGACTCGTCGGTGATCACGGTGTCGACACTGACGCCTTCCTTCTCCCGGTGGATCAGGGGAAGTACAAAGGGCCATTTCTCACCCTGGCTCAATACGCGCCCGACCAGATAGGCACCCTTGTTGCGGTAGAACACCGGCTGGATCAGCTCGACGGTCAGACCATGGTCCAGCTGGGCCCAATCCGGCAGTCCCTGACGCAGGCAGCGCACAATCAATTGGCAATCGCGCTCGAAATCCGCCCACGGCACGTCGAAGGCGTACTGATCCAGGATCTGTCTGGCCAGGCTGGTCAGGCAGCCACCGGAGATGAATCCCCGAGTCAGCGGTACACGAGACGGTTTGCGCACCGTCGGTCGGGTGCTGTGGACGAACATGGTGCGGTCGCTGATCTGATCATGGCGATGCATCTTGAAGAACACCGAGTTGAACCAGGTTTCCGCCAGGTCATCGTCGAAGCGGTCTTCGATCAGTTCTATATACGCTTGTTTGATCGCCGGCCAGCAATCGGCGTCGAGAATATCGTGGCAGGCCGGGTCGGCGGAAAGCTGATCCCGGGTCTCGAAGATGCGCTCATCGTATAGGTTGATGCGCGCGGTGGAGGTTTCCTGGATTTCAGGCCATTGGGCCTGCTCGAAGCGGGCGCGGGCGCCCAGGGTCAGTTCGCGGAACGTCGCTCGATAAGCATCGAAGGCATCCAGCAGGCGTTGGGCGATATGCACGGCGGTATCTGACATGGGCAACCCTGGTAGTGAATCCGGAGGTGCCCAGAATAGCCAGTCAGCGAGTCCGGCGGAAGAGCCGCGGCTGATCGGATACCGGCGAGGTCACGCCGGCTCCGGATCAGCCCGACGGCTCAGGGCAGCATTTCCTGGTCGGTGAACAGGTCGGCGAACAGCATGGTGGACAGGTAACGCTCGCCGGAATCAGGCAGTACCACGACGATGGTGCGCCCCTGCATATCCGGCTCTTCGGCGATGCGCACCGCGGCGGCCATGGCGGCGCCGGAGGAGATACCGCAGAGAATGCCTTCCTCGCGCATGATACGCAGGGCCATGTCCTTGGCTTCTTCGTCGGTGGTCAGCTCTACCCGGTCGACCAGACTCAGATCCAGGTTGCCGGGGATGAAACCGGCGCCAATACCCTGGATCTTGTGCGGTGACGGCTTGATTTCTTCACCGGCCCGGGCCTGGGTAATCACTGGTGAGCTGACCGGCTCCACGGCGACGACAGTAATGGCCTTGCCGCAGGTCTGCTTGATATGGCGCGACACGCCGGTCAGCGTCCCGCCGGTGCCGACCCCCGAGACCAGTACATCGATACCGCCGTCGGTATCGCGCCAGATCTCCGGGCCGGTGGTCTTTTCATGGATGGCGGGGTTGGCCGGGTTCTCGAACTGCTGCAGGAGAATGTGGGTGTCGGGAGCGGCCTGGGTTATTTCAGTGGCTTTCTCGATAGCGCCCTTCATGCCCTTGGCCGGCTCCGTGAGTACCAGTTCGGCGCCCAGCGCCTTGAGTACCTTGCGGCGCTCCAGGCTCATGGAAGAGGGCATGGTCAGAATCAGTTTGTAACCGCGGGCGGCGGCTACGAAGGCCAGGCCGATGCCGGTATTGCCGGAGGTGGGCTCGACGATGGTCATGCCTTCTTTCAGAATCCCCCGGGACTCGGCGTCCCAGATCATGCTGGCGCCGATACGGCACTTGACCGAATGCGAAGGATTGCGCCCTTCAACCTTGGCCAGGATGGTGACGCCGTGGGGGGCCAGGCGGTTGATCCGGACCAACGGCGTGTTGCCGATGGACTGGGAGTAATCTGTGAAAACGTGGCTCATGGTTGTTCTCCTTGTGGATGCGCGGCCGGACCAGCCTATGCCTGGCGTTCATGGGCGTCAATCGGTTGAACTACCGATAACGGCACAAGTCAATCCTGTTATGAACAAGACCCTGCGTATTTCCATGATAACGGTGGCGGTGCTGGCGCTGCTGTTGATCATACTGCACCTGATGCTGCCCTGGTTGGTACGCGAGTTCCTGAATGACAAGCTTGCCGAGATGGGCGACTACCGTGGCCATATAGAAGATGTGGACATGACCTGGTGGAATGGCGCCTACCGGATCAACGAGCTGGTGATCACCAAGACCGAGGGCGAGAATCAGGTGCCCTTCGTCAAGCTGCCGGTTATGGATATCAAGGTCCGCATGCGCGCCCTGTGGAAAGAGGGCGTGCTGATCGGTGTGGTCGACCTGTATGAACCGGAACTCAATTTTGTCGATGGCGAATCCGAGGCCCAGAAGCAGACCGGTGAAGGGGTCGATTGGCGTGCGCAACTGGAAGACATGGTGCCGGTGCGCCTGAACGAGGTGAACGTACACAGCGGCACGGTGTTCTTCCGTAATTTTTCCAGCGACCCGCCGGTCAACATCAACGCCAGTGATATCCAGATGACGGTGCGCAATCTGACCAACGCGCCCGATGCCCAGGGGCAACGCAGTGCCAGTATGAACGGCACCGCCAATTTCCTCGGTCACGCGCCGGTCGAGGCCACGGCGCACTTCGACCCGCTGGGGCGGGTGGACAATCTCGATCTGCAGTTTCGCATGCTGGGCCTGGACCTGACCCGCATCAATGACTTCGCCGGCGCCTACGGCAAGTTCGATTTCCGCGGGGGCGAGGGCGATCTGACCATGGAGCTGGATGTGGAGGACCGGCAATTGACCGGCTACATCAAGCCTTTGATGCGCGATGTCGACGTATTCGACATGGATCAGGATATCCGCAACGAGGACAAGGGATTCTTCCGGGGTCTATGGGAGGCGATCGTCCATGGCGGGCAGGAAGTGCTGCAGAATCAGCGCCAGGACCAGTTCGCCACCCGTATCGAGCTGAGCGGCAGTCTGGATAACGCGGAAATGAGCGCCTTCCAGGCCTTTATTCAGATCCTGCGCAATGCCTTCGTTGAAGCCTTCACACCCCGCTTCGAGCGGGCGCTGGAGGAAGATCAGGAGTAAAAGCCTGCGGTGAGGCGGTCATTTCGAGTGGGAGCGGCCCTGGCCGCGAAGCTCTTCTGCCAGGCCTCTTCGCGGGCGAGCCCGCTCCCACAATGCCAGTTCGCCGTCGTGCAGGTCCGCCCGCCATTCACTGAGTGAATTCCGCCTGTGCGTTTACACCCATTCGGGGTGCGGGCTATAGTCGAGGGCTGAGAAAATAACGTGAATGCCCGCTGTCAGCGGCCCGTCCCAAGGAATTCCCCATGAAGTTCGAAGGTACCCAGTCCTACGTCGCCACCGACGACCTCAAGCTCGCCGTCAACGCCGCCATTACCCTCGAGCGCCCGCTGCTGATCAAGGGCGAGCCGGGCACCGGCAAAACCATGTTGGCCGAGCAGTTGGCCGAGTCCATGGGCGCCAAGCTCATCACCTGGCACATCAAATCCACTACCAAGGCGCACCAGGGGCTCTACGAGTACGATGCGGTCAGCCGCCTGCGCGACTCCCAGCTCGGCGTGGACAAGGTGCATGACGTACGTAACTACATCAAGAAGGGCAAGCTGTGGGAAGCCTTCGAATCCGAAGAGCGGGCCATCCTGCTGATCGACGAAATCGACAAGGCCGATATCGAGTTCCCCAACGACCTGTTGCAGGAACTCGACAAGATGGAATTCTACGTTTACGAGACCAACGAGACGATCAAGGCCAAACAGCGCCCGATCATCATCATCACCTCGAACAACGAGAAAGAACTGCCCGACGCCTTCCTGCGCCGCTGCTTCTTCCACTACATCGCCTTCCCTGACCGCGAGACCATGCAGCGCATCGTTGACGTGCACTACCCGAACATCAAGAAGGACCTGCTCAGTGAAGCGATGGACATCTTCTTTGACGTGCGCAAGGTGCCGGGCCTGAAGAAGAAGCCTTCCACGTCCGAGCTGGTCGACTGGCTGAAGCTGCTGATGGCCGACGACATCCCCGAAGCCGTGCTGCGTGATCGCGACCCGACCAAGGCCATCCCGCCGCTGTATGGCGCGCTGGTGAAGAACGAGCAGGACGTGCAGCTGCTGGAGCGCCTGGCCTTCATGACGCGCCGGCAAAACCGCTAAGCGCTTCACCCTCTCTCCAGCCCTCTCCCTGCAAGGGGGAGGGCTATCCGAGTTCTCCCGAGAGGCTGCAATCATGCTACTCAATTTGTTCAATGAGATGCGTGCAGCGAAGGTGCCGGTGTCGGTACGCGAGCTGCTGGATCTGATCAACGCGCTGAAGAACCATGTCGTATTCGCCGATATGGACGAATTCTACTATCTGGCGCGCACGGTGATGGTCAAGGACGAGCGTCACTTCGACAAGTTCGACCGCGCCTTCGGCGCCTATTTCAATGGTCTGCAGGACCTCAACGAGCTGCTGGAAGCGCTGATTCCGGAGGACTGGCTGCGCAAGGAATTCGAGCGCCTGCTCACCGACGAAGAACGCGAGCAGATCAAATCCCTGGGCGGGCTGGACAAGCTGATCGAGGAGTTCAAGAAACGCCTCGAAGAGCAGAAGGAACGCCATGCCGGCGGCAACAAGTGGATCGGCACTGGTGGTACCAGTCCTTTTGGCTCCGGCGGCTACAACCCGATGGGTGTCCGTGTCGGCGACGCGGGCAAGCGCCAGGGTCGTGCGGCCAAGGTCTGGGAGCAGCGCGAATACAAGAACCTGGATGATCAGGTGGAACTGGGCACCCGCAACATCAAGATCGCCCTGCGCCGCCTGCGCAAGTTTGCCCGCACCGGAGCCGCAGACGAGCTGGATATCGACGGCACCATCGACCACACCGCCCGTGACGGCGGCCTGCTGAACATCCAGATGCGCCCGGAACGGCGCAACGCGGTCAAGTTGCTGCTGCTGTTCGATATCGGCGGCTCGATGGATTCGCATATCAAGGTCTGCGAAGAACTGTTCTCCGCCTGCCGGACCGAATTCAAGCATCTGGAGTATTTCTACTTCCACAACTGCCTCTACGAGTCGGTATGGAAGGACAACATGCGTCGGACCAACGAGCGCATCCCCACCATGGACCTGCTGCACAAGTATGGGCCGGACTACAAGGTGGTGATCGTCGGTGACGCGGCCATGGCACCCTACGAGATCACCCAGCCCGGTGGCAGCGTGGAGCACTGGAACGAGGAGGCCGGCCACGTCTGGATTACCCGCCTGCGCGAGAAATATCCCAAGATGATCTGGATCAACCCTTATCCCAAGGATGCCTGGGGCTATACCACCTCGACCCGCATCATCCAGGACCTGATGGAGGATCATATGTATCCCCTGACGCTGGAGGGGCTTGAGGAAGGGATGCGGTATCTGAGCAAATAAGCGTCGGCCTCTTGGGCTCTTGGGCTCTTGGGCTCTTGGGCTCGGGCATTGTGGTTGTGGTTGTCTAGTGCAAGGACTGCGCTTGGGTACTGCCCTTGGCGGACACGCCGCAAGTACGTCCTTGTAGGCTCGCGGTTGCCATCCCTGGCAACCGACGGTCCGCCAAGGGCAGTACCCAAGCTCCGCCGGCTAGCTCATCGCATATCCCGGCGAAAACACTATGGGGTCTGCGTAGCAACAGCTCCTTCTGCATAAATAGCTTCCCGCTTGGTACCGGTGCAGATTTTCCGTGCAGCAACTTCAGAACGTGCAGGCAGCGTTTGTCGGTCGGGTCAGGCAGACCGTCGGTTGCCAGGGATGGCAACCGCGAGCCTACAGGGATGTATTCACGGCGTGTCTGCGTGACCCGACCGGCAAATGCTGCCTCCGCGCCAAACTTTCCGCAATGCGCTAAAGCGCAATCAGGTTATAGGAGCCATCACGTGCAATTGAAGCCAGGCCGCTACCGCCACTATAAAGGTAAGGACTACCAGGTGATCGGCATCGCACGACATTCCGAAACAGAAGAGGCGTTAGTGGTCTACCGTACCTTATATGGCAAATTCGACCTGTGGGTGCGGCCGCTGGACATGTTCACCGAACAGGTGGTTGTGGAAGGCAAAACATATCCACGCTTTACCTTTGTCAGCGAAGACGTGTAGGCTCTGGCCCTCCAGACCGCCTGCGCCCCTTGCAGGCAACGTTGACGCCTCGCTCCCCCGCGCAGGCCGATTTGATTGATTGAGGAATACTGTTACCCATGGGAAAAGCACTGGTCATTGTGGAGTCACCGGCCAAGGCCAAGACGATCAACAAATACCTTGGCAATGACTTCGTGGTGAAGTCGAGTATCGGACACATCCGCGACCTGCCCACCAGCGGCAGCAGCAAGACCGAAAGCAAACCCAAGGGTGGACGCAAGGCCGCCTCCGCACCGGAAGTCGACAAGGCAACCAAAGCGCGGATGCAGCTGGTCAACCGGATGGGCGTCGACCCTGAAAATGACTGGAAAGCGCATTACGAGATCCTGCCCGGCAAGGAAAAGGTCATCGACGAACTGCGCCGCCTGGCCAAGGAAGCCGACACCATCTATCTCGCAACGGATTTGGACCGCGAAGGGGAAGCCATTGCCTGGCACCTGCGCGAATCCATTGGTGGTGATGAAAGCCGCTACCGTCGGGTAGTGTTCAACGAGATCACCAAGAAGGCCATTCAGGAAGCCTTCTCCGAGCCGGGCGAGCTGGACATGAATCGGGTCAACGCCCAGCAGGCACGGCGCTTCCTTGATCGGGTGGTGGGTTATATGGTCTCGCCGCTGCTGTGGCAGAAGATCGCCCGCGGCCTGTCCGCCGGCCGGGTACAGTCGGTCGCGGTCAAGCTGATCGTCGATCGCGAGCGGGAAATCCGCGCCTTCATCCCGGAAGAATTCTGGGAAGTGCATGCCAACCTGAACACCCCGAAAAGCGAATCCGTTCGCTTCGAAGTGGTCAAGGAAAATGGCGAAGCCTTCCGTCCGCTGAACAAGCAGCAGACCGACCAGGCACTGGAGCAGCTGCAGAGCGCCGACTACAAGGTGGTCAAGCGTGACGCTCGCCCGACCAGCACGAAGCCCGGCGCACCCTTCATTACTTCCACGCTGCAACAGGCTGCCAGCACGCGCCTGGGCTTCAGTGTGAAGAAAACCATGATGATGGCCCAGCGGTTGTATGAAGCGGGCTACATCACTTATATGCGGACCGACTCGACCTTCCTGTCGGCTGACGCCGTGAGCATGGCGCGCGGCTATATAGAGAAGAACTTCGGCGCCCAGTATCTGCCCGAAACGCCGAACGTCTATGGCAGCAAGGCCAACGCCCAGGAGGCGCACGAAGCCATCCGCCCCTCGGACGTGAAGCTCAAGTCCACCGAGCTCAAGAGCATGGAGCGGGATGCCGAGCGGCTGTATGAGCTGATCTGGCGCCAGTTCGTCGCCTGCCAGATGCCGCCGGCCAAGTACCTGTCCACCACCATCACGGTGCAGGCAGGTGATTTCGAGCTGCGTGCGCGCGGTCGTATCCTGCAGTTCGACGGTTTCACCAAGGTCCTGCCGCCGCTGGGCAAAGGCGGGGAAGACGAAGTGCTGCCTGACATGCAGGTGGACAACCAGCTTGAGCTGATCAAGCTCGATCCGAAGCAGCATTTCACCAAGCCACCGGCGCGTTATTCTGAAGCCAGCCTGGTCAAGGAGCTGGAGAAGCGCGGTATCGGCCGCCCGTCGACCTATGCCTCGATTATCTCCACCATCCAGGAGCGCGGCTACGTCACCCTGAACAACCGGCGTTTCTACGCCGAAAAGATGGGTGACATCGTCATTGAGCGGCTCAATGAAAGCTTCCCGAACCTGATGGACTATAGCTTCACCGCCCGCATGGAGGAATCCCTCGATGACGTGGCCCAGGGTGAAGTGATATGGAAGCAGGTGTTGGACAAGTTCTACGCCGATTTCAGCCTCAAGCTCAAGGCCGCCAGTGCGGCGGATGAGGAGCAGGGCATGCGGGCGAATCTGCCGACGCCAACCGATATTCCCTGTGTGGAGTGCGGCCGGCCGATGATGATCCGTACCGCCTCTACCGGCGTTTTCCTGGGCTGCTCGGGCTATGCTCTGCCACCCAAAGAGCGCTGCAAGGCGACCGTCAATCTGGTGCCCGGTAACGAAGTGGCAGCCGATGACGAGGAAGGCGAATCACGCATACTGCGCGCCAAGCGCCGCTGCCCGATCTGTGCCACCGCCATGGACAGTTACCTGGTGGATGAGCGCCGCAAGCTGCATGTGTGCGGCAACAACCCCGACTGCAGCGGCTTCGAGGTGGAAGAGGGGCAGTTCAAGATCAAGGGCTATGATGGTCCGGTGATCGAGTGCGACAAGTGCGGCAGCGAGATGCAGCTCAAGACTGGCCGTTTCGGCAAGTACTTCGGTTGCACCAACAGCGCCTGCAAGAACACCCGCAAACTGCTGAAAAGCGGTGAGGCGGCGCCGCCGAAGATGGACCCGGTACTGATGCCGGAGCTGCGCTGCGACAAGGTCGATGACGTCTATGTGTTGCGCGACGGTGCCTCGGGTCTGTTCCTGGCTGCCAGTCAGTTCCCGAAGAACCGTGAAACCCGCGCTCCGCTGGTCAAGGAGCTGCTGCCGCACCGCGACGCGATCGACCCGAAGTACCACTTCCTGCTTGATGCGCCGGTGGCTGATCCCGATGGCAACCCCACGGTGATCCGCTATAGCCGCAAGAGCAAGGAGCAGTACGTGCAAAGTGAAATCGAGGGCAAGCCCAGTGGCTGGCGCGCGTTTCACGATGGCAAGGGCTGGGTAGTGGACGATGGGCGCAAGCCCAAGCGCTGAGCGGAGGCTGTATGGCGAATGAGATCTATACCCGCACCAACCAGGCACTCTCATTTGCCCGTCTGGCTCTGACATCCTGGGAGGCGGCGGCAGGTGCCACTGATCTGGGCGCCATGACCCAGGCGCGTTACCACCGTGAGCACGTCCTGTTCCATGGTTACCGCGCGGTGTTGGCGCTGATTCATGAAATTGCCGAGCGTTATCGCTGGCCGTTGCTGGACGCTCGCGATGTCGAGCAGGTGTTGCGCGGTGATCTGTCCGAACGCTTTCCCGGGCCGGAACTGGGCGAGCTGACGCAACTGGCAATGGATGATGGCAGCTGGCTGGCGGGGCTGTTGCGGGCCTGGGGGCAACTGTTCGCAGCCGAGGCCGCCCCATCCCGAACTGCTGCCGCCGGCGAGCTGATTGCCACCACGGCTGCTCCGGTGGCGGAATGGGGTATCGACGAGGCGCAGGCAGCGCTCGCTGCGCTGGCCGCGCAGATCGAGCGTTATCGCGAGGGAATGCAGGAGTGGTGAGCGGTGGTCGGCTCAGGGTGGCTGTGATACCCTGCGCGGCTTGACTGACAGGAGACGTACAATGCCTTCACCCTTTCTCGAGATCATAGAGCTTGCCGACGGCACTGTCGCTTTGCGCCGCCCGGACGAAGAGGGCAAGCCGCTGTTGACCATCGAGTTCTCCGAAGAGGCAAGGGACTTTCTGCAGGGCAACTACGTGGAAGTGGCCAAGGCGATGATCAGTACTGGCATGCAGATGGCTGGTCAGATCATGGAAGAAGATCCCGATCTGGAATTCGACGAACACCGCGTATTGCATTGACCCAGTCGGGCAAACGCCCGACCGAGGTGGTCACATCAAGCCATGCCGGTGCTGCCCAGGCGCACATTGAGGCTGGCGCAGTACCCTGAGCGGGCAGCTGCCTCCAGGCGTAGATGGGTGCTTGCCAATGGTGGCAGCCAGCTCACCACTGTATGGCTGTAGCCCAGCCGCAGAATCTCGCAGCACAATTCCAGTGTGTCCATGCCGTGCTTTGGGCGGATGATGAGTATGCGCTGGGGATCGAGCCCCGAGGCCCGCAGCCACTTCTGACTGACCGGCAGCGGCGGGTCGATCAGAGTCAGCCAGCCCGGACAACTGGCCTGGCTCAGATCCCGCAACACCGGCGCCAACCATTGCAGGCACTGGCGTGGCGTGCCATTCAGGCTGATCTCGCTGAAGCCGATGTTCTCCGGCTCGCTGTCAGGTAGGGCTGTACCGCTCAGGCTCTGTGCCTGCAGGCGAGACGACATCATGACCTGGTGCAGCAGGTCGGGTTGTGCGGCTGAACCTTTGTTTCGCGCATACTGCATGGCGTACTCCTTCAGTGGCGTATCACGCCGACGCTCAGACCTTCGATGATCAGTTCCTGTTCGCGCAGATCGACTTCTATGGGCGCGAAATCAGGGTTCTCAGCAATCAATGACACCTTGCGGCCCTGCTTGTGGAAGCGTTTGACGGTCACCTCATCATCGAGGCGGGCGACGACCACCTGGCCATTCCTGACTTCGCTGGTGCGATGTACGGCGAGCAGGTCTCCATCAAGAATGCCGATGTCCTTCATGCTCATGCCGCGCACGCGCAGCAGATAGTCGGCACGGGGGCTGAAGAACTCGGGGCTGATGCGGCAATGGTCCTCGATGTTCTCTACCGCCAGGATGGGGGCGCCGGCGGCCACCTGGCCGATAACCGGTAATCCATCTTCCTGGTTCTGGGCCTCAATGTCGGCCGGCAGGCGGATGCCGCGGGAAGCGCCGGGGATCATCTCAATGGCGCCTTTGCGGGCCAGTGCCTTGAGGTGTTCTTCGGCCGCGTTTGGTGAGCGGAAGCCCAGCTCGCGGGCAATCTCCACCCGGGTGGGGGGATAGCCATTGGCACTCATGTATTCCTTCAGGAAGGCCAGTACCTGTTGTTGCCGTGCCGTCAGTTTAAGCATTATCCAGTACCTGTCTTTTTATACAGTTATTGGGATTATATACAGTTGTGCCCGCAGGGCAAGTCGTTTGGCCAGTTTGCTTGCGCAGACGGCTGTGGTAAAACGTTCAAGTTGACAGGGAGATCGTTTGAAACGTATGTTTCAAACAAATGTATCTGGGAGTTATCCGTGGCACAGTCTGAAACAGTCGAGCGCATCCTTGATGCCGCCGAGCAGTTGTTTGCCGAAAAGGGGTTTGCGGAAACCTCGCTGCGTCTGATCACCAGCAAGGCCGGGGTGAACCTGGCGGCGGTGAACTACCATTTCGGTTCGAAGAAATCCCTGATCCAGGCGGTGTTCACCCGCTTCCTCAATCCCTTCGTCAGCAGTCTGGAGCAGGAGCTTGATCGCAACGAGCAGGCCGGTAATCCAGAGCAGAGTCTTGAGGAGTTGCTGGACATGCTGGTGCGGCTGGTGCTGGCGGTGAAGCCACGTAGCGGGCACGATCTTTCTACCTTCATGCGGTTGCTGGGTTTGGCTTTCAGTCAGAGCCAGGGTCATTTGCGCAAATATCTGGGTGAGGTCTACGGCAAGGTGTTCCAGCGCTACATGGCGCTGGTATTGCGCAGCTCGCCCGAGCTGCCGGCGGATGTGCTGTTCTGGCGTGTGCATTTCATGCTGGGCAGTGCGGCATTCACCCTGTCGAGTATGAAGGCGCTCAAGGCCATGGCCGAAGCAGAGTACGGCGAGCGCGCCGGGACCGAGGAGGTGCTGCGACAGATGGTGCCGTTCCTGGCCGCCGGCATGCGTGCCAGCCCGCAGTTGCGGGGGGAGGCGAGCAGTCGCCTGCGCGATGCCCCGGAACCGGTGGCGCCCTAGGACTTACTTCCCGCTGTGTGATCCGCTATCGTGTATGCCTTTGTTGCAGCGGAGTGACCATGCAGCTGGACCTGATCCATATATC
Organism: Pseudomonas sp. G11-1; assembly: GCF_024031555.1. Taxonomy (NCBI): domain Bacteria; kingdom Pseudomonadati; phylum Pseudomonadota; class Gammaproteobacteria; order Pseudomonadales; family Pseudomonadaceae; genus Pseudomonas; species Pseudomonas sp. G11-1. Next base: position 69,021 of record NZ_QEYQ01000005.1, read on the forward strand.
CATCGAGCGTCAGTTGCTGACCGGCTCCAGGGCCGGTCGGCAGCTGTGCCAGTATCCGGTATCAACAGCAAAGAACGGTGCGGGGGAATTGAACGGCAGCGGTTGCACGCCGCGCGGCCGGCACCGGGTGCGGGCCCGCATCGGTGAGGGCCAGCCGCCGGGTGCGGTCTTCATTGGTCGGCGGCCGACCGGCGAGGTCTGGTCGCCTGAGCTGGCCGCTACGCACCCGCAGCGGGACTGGATCCTGACCCGAATACTCTGGCTCTGCGGTGAGGAGCCGGGTATCAACCGTGGCGCCGATCGTGATTCCCAGCGCCGCTACATCTATCTGCACGGTACCGGTGACGATCAGCCGATGGGCGTCCCGCTGTCCCATGGCTGCATCCGCCTGCGTAATCCGGATATCCTGGCGCTGTTCGAGATGACCCCGGCCGGCTGTGCGGTAATCATCGAATAGCGCTTGCCCTACATTCCAAGGAGCACTTCATTGAAACAAGGCACATTGATGCTGGATTTGGCCGGCACTTGGCTGACGCCGGAAGACCGCCAGCTGTTGAGACAGCCCGAAGTCGGCGGCATGATCCTATTTGCCCGCAATACCGAATCCCCGGCCCAGGTGCGCGAGCTGGTACGTAGCATTCGTGCAGTGCGCCCCGATATGCTGATCGCCATTGACCAGGAAGGCGGGCGGGTCCAGCGGCTGCGGCGGGATGTATTGCGGCTGCCGGCGCTTGGCCGAATCGCCGGGTGCGCTGCCGCAGAGCAGGAGCAGCTGGCCGAGGCTGCGGCCTGGCTGATGGCGACCGAGATGCTCGCCTGCGGTATCGATATCAGCTTTGCGCCGGTATTGGATCTTGATTACGGGCGCAGCCAGGTAATCGGCGACCGTTCCCTGGGCGGTGATCCGCAGCAGGTGAGTCGCCTGGGTCAGGCCTATATCCAGGGGCTGCGGCAGGCCGGCATGGCCGCGACCGGCAAGCATTTCCCCGGGCATGGCTGGGCAGAGGCTGATTCACACTTCGACCTGCCGGTCGATGAGCGCAGCGAGGCGACGATCCGCGAATCCGATCTGCAGCCCTTTGCGGCGCTAGCGCCGTTGCTGGATGGGATCATGCCGGCGCACGTGGTCTATCCGGCGGTGGACAGCCTGCCGGCGGGCTTTTCCCGCCGCTGGCTGCAGGACATCCTGCGCGCTGAGCTGGGCTTTCGTGGGGTGATCTTCAGTGATGACCTGACCATGGCCGGCGCTCACGCGGTGGGCGGCATGGCGGAGCGGGTCGATGCGGCGCTGGCGTCCGGTTGCGACATGCTGCTGGTGTGCAATGATCGCGCTGCGGCTGAGCAGGCGCTGGCGCATGCGCAGCAGATGGGCATGCAGCCGTCGCCCCGGGCGCAGGGCATGTTGGCCAGGAGCACCCCCGGTATCGATTACAAGGCCCAGCCGCGCTGGCGGCAGGCGGTCGAACTGTTGCAGGGGGCGGGCTTGCTCTGATTCTTGGTGGGGGCATCTTTTGAGCTGCCCCCAACCCAATCAGCTGGGCACAGCCCTCTTCATCGACGCTTGCCTTTGCCGGGGCTGGGGGGCGTGCTGGGCACTTGCTGCAGCCGTTCCACCAGGGCTTCGACGGTATTCAGGCGCAGCGCCGCGGTGCCCATGGGCGCGCTGAAGCGGAATACGCTGCCGCCATCCAGCCGGTAGCGTTGCGGGTTGTCCTGAATCAGGCGGATCAGCGTCAGCGGATCGACACTGGTATCGGCAGCGAACTCGACGCGGCCATGCTCCGCGCCAACATCGATCTTGGCGATACCCAGCGGCGCACAGCGCAGTTTCAGCGCGGTGACCCGGAACAGGGTTTTCACCTGTTCGGGCAGCAAGCCGAAGCGGTCGATCATTTCCACCTGCAAGTCCTTCAGGTCGTCATCATTGGCGGCATTGGCGATGCGCTTGTACAGGGTCAGGCGTGCATGCACGTCCGGCAGGTAGTCGTCCGGAATCAGCGCCGGCAGGCGCAGGTTGATATCCGGGCCGCCGCTCAGCGGGTTTTCCAGCTCCGGCTCCTTACCCTGCTGGATGGCCTTGATGGCCCGTTCCAGCATATCCATGTACAGAGTGAAGCCGACCGCCTGGATCTGCCCGCTCTGGCCTTCGCCGAGTAGCTCACCGGCGCCGCGGATCTCGAGATCATGGGTGGCCAGGGTAAAGCCTGCGCCCAGGTCCTGTGCCGCGGCAATGGCTTCCAGGCGCTTTTCCGCGTCACCGGTGAGTTTGCGCCCGGCCGGGGTCAGCAGATAGGCGTAGGCCTGGTGGTGGCTACGGCCGACCCGGCCGCGCAGCTGGTGCAGCTGCGCGAGGCCGAACTTGTCGGCGCGCTCGATGATGATGGTGTTGGCGCTGGGCACATCGATGCCGGTCTCGATGATGGTCGAGGTCACCAGGATGTTGAAGCGGCGATGATAGAAGTCGCGCATCACCTGCTCCAGAGCACGTTCCGGCATCTGGCCGTGGCTGATGCCGATTCGCGCTTCAGGCACCAGCTCTGCCAGGTCGGCCGCGCATTTCTCGATGGTTTCCACTTCGTTGTGCAGGAAGTACACCTGGCCGCCACGCAAAAGTTCGCGCAGGATGGCTTCCTTGATCACCGCCGGTTGCTGCTGCATGACGAAGGTCTTGACCGACAGGCGCCGCGCCGGTGGCGTGGCGATGATCGACAGGTCGCGCATGCCGGTCATGGCCATGTTCAGGGTGCGTGGAATCGGCGTGGCAGTCAGGTTGAGGATATCCACCTCGCTGCGCAGGGCCTTGAGGCGTTCCTTCTGGCGTACACCGAAGCGGTGTTCCTCGTCGATGATCACCAGGCCCAGGTCCTTGAATTGGACATCGCCCTGCAGCAACTTGTGGGTGCCGATCATGATGTCGATCTTGCCATCGGCCAGCTCCTGGGTGGCTGCCTTGACTTCCTTGGCGGAGCGGAAGCGGGAAATCACCTCGACTTTCACCGGCCAGTCCGCGAAGCGGTCCTTGAAGCTGTTGTAATGCTGCTGGGCAAGCAGGGTGGTGGGCACCAGTACTGCGACCTGCTTGCCGCCATGCACGGCGAGGAAGGCGGCGCGCATGGCGACCTCGGTCTTGCCGAAGCCGACATCGCCACATACCAGGCGGTCCATTGGCTGCGGGCCGGTCATGTCTTTCGTTACCGCATCGATCGCGGCTTGCTGGTCGGCCGTTTCCTCGAAGGGGAAGGCGTCGGCGAAGGTCTGATAGTCCTGCTCCGGCTGGCTGAAGGCGTAGCCCTTGCGCGCGGCGCGGCGGGCGTAGACATCCAGCAGTTCGGCGGCCACGTCGCGGACCTTTTCGGCGGCCTTGCGTCGGGCCTTCTGCCACTGCTCCGAGCCCAGCCGGTGCAGTGGCGCGTTATCATCATCAGCGCCGGTATAGCGGGCGATCATGTGCAGGTTCGCCACCGGCACATAAAGTGTGGCTTCGTCGGCGTACTCGAGCTTGAGGAACTCGGCCTCCTGGCCTTCGACGCTCAGATTGACCAGGCCGCGATAGCGACCCACGCCGTGGTCGATGTGCACCACCGGCGCGCCTTCTCGCAGTTCGGTCAGGTTGCGGATCAGGGTGTCGCCCAGGTCGGTAGCCTTGCCGCGCCGCCGGCGCTGCATCACTCGCTGGCCGAACAGTTGGCTTTCGGCGATCAGGGCGACGGGCGGGTCCTGGCTCAGCAGCCCTTGATCCACCGGTGCGATCATGATGGCGCAGGACAGCTGGCTGTTGATGAAATCAGCCCAGCTGTCCACCGGCTCGGGCTTCAGGCTGATACGTGCCAGCAGCTCCAGAAGCGCCTCGCGGCGGCCGGCGGTTTCGGCGATGAACAGCGAGCGACCGTTGAACTCGTCGAGAAAGCGCTGCAGTTCGCGCAGCGGTTGTTCCTGCTTGCTATCCAGCGGCAGTTCGGGCGGCGGGCTGCAATTGAAATTGGTGACCCCGGGGGCTGCCGGTAGCGGCTCGTCGTGGCAGATGATGCGCGGGTAACGCTTGAGCAGGGCGAAGCACTCTTCAACGGGCAGAAACAGTTCTGCCGGCGTCAGCAGCGGTCTGGTCGGATCAATGCCCTGTTCCTCGTGGCGATTGCGTACATCTGACCAGAACTGGGTGGCACTGTCCTCGATGCCGGGCAGGCTGAACAGCAGCGTGTCGTCCGGCAGGTAGTCGAACAGGGTGCCCAGCTCTTCGAAGAACAGTGGCAGGTAATATTCGATGCCCGGCGGCACCATGCCATCGCTCAGGTCCTGATAGATGGGGCAGCGCCGATGATCGCCCTCGAAACGTTCACGAAAGCGCGCACGAAAGCCGGTCAGCGCACTCTTGTCGAGGGGGAATTCCCGCGCGGGTAGCAAATGGATGCGCTCAACCTTGTCGATCGAGCGCTGGGTCTCCGGATCGAAGGTGCGCAGGGTTTCGATTTCCTCATCGAACAGGTCGATGCGGTAGGGCAGGCGGCTGCCCATGGGGAACAGATCCAGCAGCGCACCGCGCACGGCATAGTCGCCATGTTCATAGACGGTGTCGACGCAACGATAGCCCGCCGCATCCAGATCCTGGCGCATGCGGTCGATGTCCAGCCGCTGGCCGACCTTCAGCATCAGCACCGAGCCGCCGAGGAAGGAGCGGGGCGCAATCCGGTGCAGCAGGGTGATCATCGGTACGACCAGGATACCGTGCCCTACCTGCGGCAGGCGGTATAGCGTCTCCAGCCGCTGGGAGATAATGTCCTGGTGCGGCGAGAAGCGATCGTAGGGCAGGGTTTCCCAATCGGGGAAGGTAGCCACCGGCAGCTCGGGAGCGAAGAACCGAAGTTCCTGTTCCAGGCGGTCCGCCATGGCGGTATCCCGGGTGATGACCAGGCTCAGGCCGGTATGTTGGGATGCTGCTTCGGCAATGGCCAGGGCGCGCGCCGCGGCGGGCAGGTTGCCCCAGGCTGTTTTGTTACCGAGGTGGCTCTGCAACGGTGCGGCGAACAGAAGTGATGTGTCAGGCATGCTGGTGGGCTTATCTTGTTGCGCAAAACGCACAGTTTAACCCCCCGGGCGATTCCGTGTTGTGATTGCGCTGTTTTTATCTCCACTTGTCGAAGTCTGAGGCCGGTTATATCATGCAACCTGCGTGACGCCGGGCCCCTCTGGCGGTGGTTGGTCCCACCGTGATGTCGGAGTCATAAGTTTATTGAAAACTTTGACAGGAGGGCCGCCATGGAGCCTCTGATTTCGTTTTTGACCAACCCCTTTCTCGGTACTGCTGTCTGGCAATGGTTGCTCTTTCTGACCATCGTGCTGGCCATTCTCGCTTTCGACCTTGGTGTGCTGCACCGCGAAGAACATGAAATCGAAGTGCGTGAAAGTTTCCTGTTGTACGGCGGCTACTTTGCCGTCGGTATGCTGTTCGGTCTGTGGGTCTGGTTCCAGATGGGCTCGGCCAGCGCGCTGGAGTTCTACACTGGTTTTCTGATTGAGCAGTCGCTGTCCATGGACAATGTGTTCGTCATGGCGATGATCCTGGGTTTCTTCGGCATTCCGCGCATCTATCAGCATAGGGTGCTGTTCTGGGGCATTCTCGGGGTGATCGTGCTGCGGGCGATCATGATCGGCCTGGGCGCGGCGCTGGTACAGGAATTCGAATGGATCCTGTATATATTTGGTGTGTTCCTGCTGTTTTCCGGTATCAAGATGTTCCTCAGCAAGGATGAGGTGGAGCATACGGACCTGTCGCAGAACCGGATGGTGATTTTTATCCGTCGGCATTTTCGGGTGACCGACGACCTGCATGGTTCGAAATTCTTCGTCCGCCTACCGGACAAGGCTGGCAAGGTGGTGCTGTTCGCCACCCCGCTGTTCCTGGCCCTGGTGCTGATCGAGCTGGCAGACCTGGTATTCGCCGTGGATAGCGTGCCGGCAATCTTCGCCATCACCCAGGATCCCTTCATTGTCTACACCTCGAACATCTTCGCCATCCTGGGTCTGCGTTCGCTGTACTTCGCCCTGGCTGCGCTGATGCATCGCTTCGTCTACCTCAAATATGCGCTGGCGCTGGTATTGATCTTCATTGGTTGCAAGATCCTGCTGCATGGTCTGGATATTAAGATTCACGCTGGTGTATCGCTCGGCGTTACCTTCGCCCTGCTGGCTGGTGGTGTGCTGCTATCGCTGTACCGAACCCGCAGACAGGTGGCCTGACGGTTGACTGAAACGGCTGCTCCGGCAGGCGCCGGGGCGGCCGTTTTACGTTCGGTGATTGCCTCCTCGGTCAGCTAGCCGCATAATATTGGCCCTTTAGCTCCCTGACCCTGGAAGGAAAAGCCGTGACTCAAGCCCAATACGAGCAATGTCTGGAGAACTGGACCGACCGCGAAGCTACCGCTGAAGCGATGATCCCGTTGATTGGACGTTTGTACCGTGAACACAACGTGGTCACCTCCATCTATGGCCGCGGCCTGGTTAACCGCTCCGTTATCAGTCTGCTCAAGTCCCACCGTTTCGCTCGGCAGATTGATGACAATGAACTGTCGGTACATGACACCTTTCCGCTGATCAAGGCGTTGCTGGATCTGGACCTGGGTCCGGCCTCGATTGATCTGGCTCGCCTGGCGGGCAAGTACGCCCAGGAAGGTAACGGTGATCTGGACGGGTTCCTGCGCAAGGAGCTGGCCAGCGTTATCGGTCGCAAGGGTGAGAAGCGCCAGGGCCGCGATGTGGTGCTTTACGGCTTTGGCCGTATCGGCCGCCTGCTGGCGCGCATCATGGTTGAGAAGGCCGGCGCCGGGGACGGGCTGCGTCTGCGGGCGATCGTGGTGCGCAAGGGCGCGACCAATGATCTGTCCAAGCGCGCCAGTCTGCTGCGTCGCGACTCGGTTCATGGCTCCTTCCAGGGCACCATCACCATCGATGAAGAGAACAACACCCTGACCGCCAACGGCAACCAGATCCAGGTGATCTATGCCGGCGATCCGGCCAGCATCGACTACACCGCCTACGGCATCAATGACGCGATCATCGTGGACAACACCGGTGTCTGGCGTGACGAGGCGGGCCTGTCCCAGCACCTCAAGTGCCCGGGTGCTTCCCAGGTGGTACTGACTGCGCCGGGCAAGGGTGATCTGAAGAACATCGTGCATGGCATCAACCATGCGAGCATCACGCCGGAAGACAAGATCGTTTCCGCGGCCTCCTGTACCACCAACGCTATCGTTCCGGTGCTCAAGGCGATCAATGACAAGTACGGTATCGTCAATGGTCACGTCGAAACGGTTCATTCGTACACTAATGACCAGAACCTGATCGACAACTTCCACAAGGGCGATCGTCGGGGGCGCAGTGCAGCGCTGAATATGGTCATCACCGAGACCGGCGCTGCCAAGGCGGTTGCCAAGGCGCTGCCGGAGCTGGGCGGCAAGCTCAGTGGTAACGCGATCCGGGTGCCGACGCCTAACGTGTCGATGGCGATTCTCAACCTGAACCTTGAGAAGTCGACCGACCGCGACGAGGTGAACAATTACCTGCGTTACATGGCCCTGCACTCGGATCTGCATAAGCAGATCGACTTCACCAACAGCCAGGAAGTGGTGTCTACTGACTTCGTTGGTTCCCGGCATGCGGGTGTGGTGGATGCCGAGGCGACCATCTGTAACGATAACCGCGTCATTCTGTATGTCTGGTATGACAACGAGTTCGGTTACAGCTGCCAGGTGGTGCGGATTCTGGAAGATATGGCCAGTGTCAATCCGCCGGCCTTCCCGGCATAACATGCAGTAACGAAAAAAGGCGCTTCGGCGCCTTTTTTTGTGGGCGCTCGGTAGCGGTTTGGGCTTGATGGGTCGCGCTTCTTGACCTGGATCAAGCGGGGGTGCTCGGGTGCGACACCTTGACTCAGGAAGGCTTTAAAAATCCGCGCCTTGAGTAGCTTTGGCGGGCCATGATCTTTATACTTGGCAGGATTTTTTGATCGAGGTCGTGGTCGCGTTGTCTGACTGTTTCTGCTCAATTTTTGCGGAGCCGATCGCCAGCTCTGCGCGTTGCCATTGCCTTCTAACAATTCCACTTCGTGATTAGGCTATTCGTATGATAAATATCAAACGGGGCTTGGATCTGCCAATCACCGGCTCGCCCGAGCAACGTATTGAAGACGCCCGTCCAGTCAGAAGCGTTGCGCTTGTAGGTTTCGATTACCACGGTATGAAACCTACCATGGAGGTGCAGGTCGGCGATCGGGTGCAGGCGGGACAGATCCTGTTCAGTGACAAGAAAACCCCCGGTGTGCTTTACACCGCCCCAGCGAGTGGCGTGATCAGCGCCATCAATCGCGGCGAAAAGCGCGTTCTGCAGTCGGTGGTGATCGATGTCGAGGGTGACGATGCCGTTGATTTCGGTAGCCACGCTGCCGAGAGCCTGGAAGGGCTCGATCCCCAGGCAGTACGTGACCAGCTCATCCGCTCCGGTCTGTGGACTGCGCTGCGGACCCGCCCGTACAGCAAGGTGCCGGCGGTAGACGCAACTCCCAGCTCCATCTTCGTAACCGCCATCGATACCCACCCGCTGTCCGCTGACCCGGCTGTGGTTCTGCAATCCTGCGCTGCGGATTTCGAGAACGGCTTGAAAGTGCTGGCCCGTCTGGCCGGTGTCTGGCTGTGCAAGGCCGAAGGCGCGACCATCCCCGGCGGCAATACTGCTGGTGTTCGCACCGAGAGCTTTGCCGGTCCGCATCCGGCTGGTCTGCCGGGTACCCATATCCACACGCTGGATCCGGTCAGCGAAAGCCGGCAGGCATGGCATATCAACTACCAGGACGTGGTGGCCGTAGGTCGGCTGTTCACCACTGGCCGGCTGTCAGTCGAGCGCGTTGTCGCGCTGGGTGGCCCGCAGGTTGAAAGCCCGCGTCTGCTGCGCACCGTGCTCGGTGCCAATCTGGAAGAGCTGGTGGCTGGTGAGATGAAACCGGGCAACAATCGGATCATTTCCGGTTCGGTGCTGGGTGGTCGTCTGGCCCGCGGCCCGGTGCTCTACCTGGGACGTTATCATCTGCAGGTGTCGGTGCTGCTGGAAGGCAATCAGCGCGAGATACTGCATTATCTGCGTGCCGGTGCGAACAAGCATTCGATCCTGAATATTTTCATCTCGAAGCTGGCACCTTCCAAGCTGTTCAACTTCACCACCAGCACCAATGGCAGCCCTCGGGCGATGATTCCGGTCGGCAATTATGAAGAAGTCATGCCGCTGGACATCCTGCCCACGCAGTTGCTGCGGTCGCTGATCGTCGGTGACACCGAGATGGCTCAGAAACTCGGCTGTCTGGAACTGGATGAAGAGGATCTGGCCCTGTGCAGCTATGTCTGTGCCGGCAAGTACGAATATGGCCCGATCCTGCGTGACAATCTCACGCGCATCGAGAAGGAGGGTTGATCAATGGGATTGCGTAGTTATCTTGACAAGATCGAGCATCATTTCGAGAAGGGCGGCAAGCACGAGAAGTGGTACGCCCTTTACGAGGCGATGGATACCTTCCTGTACAAACCTTCCAGTGTAACCAGGACCACGGCCCACGTGCGTGACGGCATCGACCTCAAGCGCATGATGATCACCGTCTGGTTGTGCACCTTCCCGGCCATGTTCTTCGGCATGTGGAACGTCGGTTACCAGGCCAACAGCATCTTCGCGGTCGATCCCGATCTGATGGCGGCCCAGGAAGGCTGGCGCATGGCGTTGATCGGCATGCTGGCCGGTTTCGACCCGGGCAGCATCTGGGACAACATCATCCACGGTGCTACCTGGTTCGTGCCGATCTATGCGGTGACCTTTATTGTTGGTGGCTTCTGGGAAGTGCTCTTTGCCTCCGTGCGCAAGCATGAAGTCAACGAAGGCTTCTTCGTCACCTCGGTGCTGTTCGCGCTGATCGTGCCGCCGAGCATTCCGCTGTGGCAGGTCGCCCTAGGCATCAGCTTCGGTGTGGTCATCGGCAAGGAAATCTTCGGCGGTACCGGGAAGAACTTTCTCAACCCGGCATTGACCGGCCGGGCCTTCCTGTTCTTCGCGTATCCCGCACAGATTTCCGGGGATGCAGTATGGACCGCCGTCGATGGTTTCACCGGTGCTACCGCGCTGAGCGTGGCGGGTGCGGGCGGTATCGACGCGGTGGTGAGCAGTGGCCTGACCTGGATGGATGCCTTCATTGGCACCATGCACGGTTCCATTGGCGAGACCAGCACACTGGCTATCTTCATCGGCGGCGCCGTATTGCTGATGACCAAGATTGCCTCCTGGCGCATCGTCGCCGGGGTGATGATCGGCATGATCGCGTTGAGCATGCTGTTCAACGCCATCGGCTCCGAGACCAATCCGATGTTCTCCATGCCCTGGTACTGGCACATGGTCACCGGTGGCTTCGCCTTTGGCCTGATCTTCATGGCCACCGACCCGGTGTCGGCGTCGATGACCAACCTTGGTAAATGGATCTTCGGTGCGCTGATCGGCGTCATGGTGGTGCTGATCCGTGTGGTCAACCCGGCCTTCCCGGAAGGCATGATGCTGGCGATCCTGTTCGCCAACCTGTGTGCACCGCTGATCGATCATTTCATCGTTCAAGCCAATATCAAGCGGAGGCTGGCGCGCAATGTCTAGTCAAAGAGAATCCACTGTCCGCACGCTGGTGGTAGCCCTGCTGGTGTGTCTGGTCTGCTCCGTGTTCGTGGCGGGCGCCGCTGTGGCGCTGCGTCCGACCCAGGTCGAAAATGCCCAGTTGGACAAGCAGCGCAATATCCTGGCGATTGCCGGTCTGGGCAATCCCTCCATGTCCGGTTCTGAAGTCAAAGCCCTGTTCAGCGAGCGTATCATCGCTCGTCTGGTCGATCTGGAAAGCGGACAGTTCAGTGATGAATTCGATGCGCAGACCTTCGATCCGCTGGCTGCTGCCAAGGACCCGGCGCTGTCGAAGAACCTGACCGGAGGCGAAGATATCGCCTCGATCAACCGCCGCGAGAACTACAGCGTGGTGTATGTGGTCGAGAGTGCTGATCAGCAGATGGAAACCCTGATCCTGCCGGTTCGTGGCTATGGTCTGTGGTCAACGCTGCATGGTTTTCTGGCCCTGCAGGGCGATCTGAACACGGTTCAGGGTTTCGGTTTCTACCAGCATGCTGAAACGCCCGGTCTGGGGGGTGAGGTGGATAACCCCAACTGGCGCGGATTGTGGCCTGGCAAGGAAATTTTCAATGACGACGGCCAGCTGGCCATCCGCGTCATCAAGGGCAGCGTCGATTCTGCCAGCCCGAATGCCGACCACCAGATTGATGGTCTGGCCGGAGCCACGCTGACAGCCAACGGGGTCAACAATCTGTTGAACTACTGGCTGGGCGAGAACGGCTTCGGTTCCTTTATTGATAACCTGCGCGCAGGGGAGGCTTGATCATGTCACAGCCGACAATCAAACAGGTCCTGCTGGACCCGATCTTCAACAACAACCCCATCGGTCTGCAGATTCTCGGAATCTGTTCGGCCCTGGCGGTCACCTCGAACCTCAATACCGCGCTGGTGATGAGTATCGCCCTGACGCTGGTGACTGGGTTCTCCAACCTGTTCATTTCGATGATCCGCAGCCAGATCCCCAGCTCGATCCGCATGATCGTGCAGATGGTGATCATTGCTTCGCTGGTGATCCTGGTGGATCAGGTGCTCAAAGCCTATGCCTATTCGCTGTCCAAACAGCTGTCGGTGTTCGTTGGTCTGATCATCACCAACTGTATCGTGATGGGGCGCGCGGAAGCCTTCGCCATGCAGAACCCTCCGATACTGTCGTTCTTTGACGGCATCGGCAATGGTCTGGGCTACAGCATCATGCTGATCGGCCTGGGTATCGTGCGTGAGCTGTTCGGTGCGGGCAAGCTGATGGGTTACACCATCATCCCGGTGGTCAACGATGGCGGCTGGTACATGCCTAACGGTCTGCTGCTGCTGCCGCCGTCCGCATTCTTCCTGATCGGTCTGTTCATCTGGGCGTTGCGCGTCTGGAAGAAAGAGCAGGTGGAAGAGCCGACCTATCGCATGGCGCCCCAGGTTTCCGAGCGGGAGGCATACTAATGGAGCATTACATCAGTCTGTTCGTCAAAGCCGTGTTCGTCGAGAACATGGCACTGGCGTTCTTCCTCGGCATGTGTACCTTCATCGCTATCTCCAAGAAAGTGGAGACGGCGATCGGTCTGGGTATCGCGGTCATCGTGGTTCAGGCCATCACCGTGCCGGCCAACAACCTGATCTTCACCTATCTGCTCCGGGATGGCGCGCTGGCCTGGGCCGGTCTGCCGGATGTCGATCTGAGCTTCCTCGGTCTGCTCAGCTATATCGGCGTGATCGCGGCGATCGTGCAGATTCTGGAGATGCTGCTGGACAAGTTCGTACCTGCGCTCTACAACGCGCTGGGTGTGTTCCTGCCGCTGATCACCGTGAACTGCGCCATCATGGGCGGCACGCTGTTCATGGTCGAGCGTGATTACAATCTCTCCGAAAGTGTGGTTTACGGCTTCGGCTCGGGTACGTCCTGGGCACTGGCTATTGCCTTGCTGGCAGCCATTCGCGAGAAGCTCAAGTACAGCGATGTTCCCGAAGGACTCCAGGGTCTGGGCATCACTTTCATCACAATCGGACTGATGTCGCTGGGCTTCATGTCTTTCTCTGGCGTACAGCTGTAAGAATGGAGTGAGCAGATGAACTATGAAATTTTTCTCGCCATCGGCATGTTCACAGCCATCGTGCTGGCGCTGGTGGTGGTGATTCTCATCGCCCGTTCCAAGCTGGTGAGCAGTGGCGATGTGAGCATCGAGATCAACGGCGAGCGCACCATCACGGTGCCGGCGGGTGACAAGCTGCTGGGGACGCTGGCGTCCAATGGCATCTTCCTGTCGTCGGCCTGTGGCGGTGGTGGTACCTGTGCCCAGTGCAAGTGCGTGGTGGAAACGGGGGGCGGCGAAATGCTGCCGACCGAGGAATCCCACTTCACGCGGCGTGAGGCCAAGGAAGGTTGGCGTTTGTCCTGCCAGACCCCGGTCAAGCAGGATATGAAAATCGAGATTCCGGAAGAGATTTTCGGGGTCAAGAAGTGGGAATGTGTGGTTGAGTCCAACCCGAACGTGGCGACCTTCATCAAGGAGTTGACCTTGCGTCTGCCGGAAGGTGAGAACGTCAACTTCCGCGCTGGTGGCTATGTACAGCTGGAGTGTCCGCCGCATACGGTGAACTACAAGGACTTCGATATCCAGCCGGAATTCCGGGGCGACTGGGACAAGTTCGACCAGTGGCGCTATGTATCCAAGGTGGACGAGACCGTCATCCGCGCCTACTCCATGGCCAACTACCCGGAAGAAAAGGGCATCGTCAAATTCAACATCCGCGTGGCGTCGCCGCCACCCGGCCGTGACGATGTACCGCCAGGTCAGATGTCATCCTATGTGTTCGCTCTGAAGCCGGGTGACAAGATCACGGTCTACGGTCCCTTCGGTGAATTCTTCGCCAAGGATACCGATGCCGAAATGGTCTTCGTTGGCGGCGGTGCCGGCATGGCGCCGATGCGTTCGCATATCATGGACCAGCTGCTGCGCATCAAGACCAAGCGCAAGATATCCTTCTGGTACGGTGCTCGCTCACTGCGCGAAGCCTTCTATGTTGACGAATATGACAAGTTGGCTGCCGAGCACGAGAACTTCGAGTGGCACCTGGCATTGTCCGATGCACTGCCCGAGGATAACTGGGAAGGTCCTACCGGGTTCATCCACAATGTCCTGTACGACAATTACCTCAAGGATCACCCGGCGCCGGAGGACTGTGAGTTCTACATGTGCGGGCCGCCCATGATGAACGCGTCGGTCATCAAGATGCTGGAAGATCTCGGTGTGGAACCTGAGAATATCCTGCTCGATGACTTTGGCGGTTAGCATGTTAAGTCGCCTTGTTTGGCCCGTCAGTGTTGCTGCTTTGGCAGCAGCCCTGACGGGCTGTTTCAATTCTGCCGAGCCGGTTTCCGAGATTTACGGCTCAACCATGGGCAGCACCTATTCAATCAAGTGGGTCGGTTCCGAGCAGTCACCAGCCGCGACCGAGGTCAAGGCCTCGGTCGATCAGTTGCTGGAAACGTTCGAAGAAGCAGCTTCCACCTGGCGGCCCAACTCGGAGATGTCCCGTTTCAATGCCGCACCCGCTGGTACCTGCCAGGCTATGCCGCAATCGATACTGGAGATTGTGGAACTGGCGCAGCAGCTGCATCGGGACAGTGACGGCAGCTTCGACCTGACACTGGACCCGCTACTGGCGCTGTGGGGATTCCACGGTGATGGTGGGCAGAGCGTGCCGGATGACCAGCAACTGGCTGCCGCCATGGCGCATACCGGTCACCAGTACCTGCACATCCGCGATGGGCAATTGTGCAAGGATGTCGCCTTGCAACTGGACATCAGCGGTATTGCCGCCGGTTACATGGTCGACGAGGTGGTGGAACACCTGGCGAGCATGGGCATCCAAGATTATATGGTGGAGTTGACCGGCGAGTTGAAAGCCGATGGTCATAAGCCAGGTGGTCGGCCGTGGCGCATTGCCGTGGAAGAGCCGCGGGATGACAGTCGGATAGCGCAGTTGATTTTGCCGTTGCGCGGGCTGGGCGTTTCTACCTCAGGTGATTACCGAAACTATTTCGAACACGAAGGCCAACGCTACTCGCACACCTTCGATCCGGTCACCGGTCGGCCGGTAATGCACGACCTGGCAGCAGTGACGGTTCTACATCCCTCAGCCGCCTGGGCCGATGGCTTGTCTACTGTCCTGTTGGTCAAGGGCTCGAAGCTGGGTTGGGAATATGCGATCGAGCATGAGCTGCCGGCGTTGTTTGTCATTCGCCAAGGGGATGGCTTCGTTTCCCGAAGCACACCCCAATTCATCGCTCTGCAACAGAGCAAGGAGTAAATCATGGTTTGGTTACTGGCTTTTGTGGTGATGCTGCTTTGCGTCGCTGGCATGGCCGTTGGCGTCATGATGGGTCGCAAGCCAATCGCCGGTTCCTGTGGCGGCATCGGAGCGACTGGCCTGGACAAGAGCTGCGGCATCTGTGGTGGCAACCCCAACAGATGTGAGGAGTCGCGTCAGGACACCGATTCGACCAAGAGCGCGGCGCTTGGCTACGACGCCACTCGCAAGGATTGAGGATACGCTGCGCGGATATATTCCTATTGTTACAGGACCGAAATTGAATGGCTGTTTATAACTATGATGTAGTGGTACTGGGTGCAGGCCCGGCGGGTGAGGGCGCTGCGGTCAACGCGGCGAAGAATGGGCGCCGGGTAGCGGTGGTCGAGGAACGCAACATGGTGGGCGGTAACTGCGTCCATCTGGGCACCATCCCATCCAAGGCGCTGCGCTACTCGGTCAAGCAGATCATTCAGTTCAACACCAACCCGATCTTCCGTGTGGTCGGCGAGCCACGGGATTTCTCCTTCCCTGATGTGCTCAAAAGTGCAGAGAAAGTCATCGCCCGCCAGGTGCGTTCGCGCAACAGCTACTATGCGCGCAACCGTATCGATCTGTTTTTCGGCAAGGGCAGTTTCGCCGATGCCCATACCATCGAACTGGTGAACGCCGAAGGGGCGGTGGATCGACTGGTCGCCCAGGAGATCATCATCGCCACGGGTTCTCGCCCGTATCGTCCGGCGGACGTCAATTTCAACCATCCGCGGATCTATGACAGCGACACCATCTTGCAGCTCAACCACACACCGCGCACGCTGATTATCTATGGTGCCGGCGTCATTGGCTGCGAATACGCTTCCATCTTCTGCGGGCTGGGCGTCAAGGTGGATCTGATCCACAACCGCGACCGACTGCTGAGTTTTCTGGATGACGAGATCTCCGATGCGCTGAGCTACCACCTGCGCAATAGCATGGCGCTCATCCGGCACAACGAGGAGTATGAGAAGATCGAGGGCCTGGATGGCGGCGGGGTAGTGCTGCACCTGAAATCGGGCAAGAAAATCAGGGGAGATGCGCTGCTCTGGTGCAACGGCCGCTCGGGCAACACCGATGGCCTGGGGCTGGAGAATATCGGCCTCAAACCCAACAGTCGTGGCCAGGTGCTGGTGGACGAGAACTATCGCACCGGCGTACCCAATGTTTATGCAGCCGGGGACGTAATCGGCTGGCCGAGCCTGGCCAGTGCTGCCTTCGACCAGGGCCGCTCGGCAGCGGGCAATATCGTCGAGAATGACAGCTGGCGCTTCGTCGATGACGTGCCGACCGGCATCTACACCATTCCCGAGATCAGTTCCCTGGGTAAGACCGAGCGCGAGCTGACCAGCGAAAAGGTGCCCTACGAGGTAGGCCAGGCTTTCTTCAAGAGCATGGCGCGGGCGCAGATCAGCTGTGAGCCGGTGGGTATGCTGAAGATCCTGTTCCATCGTGACACGCTACAGGTGCTGGGCATCCACTGCTTCGGTGACCAGGCTTCCGAGATCGTGCACATCGGTCAGGCCATCATGAACCAGGAAGGGGAGGCGAATACCATCAAGTACTTCGTCAATACCACCTTCAACTACCCGACCATGGCCGAAGCCTACCGGGTTGCTGCACTGGATGGCCTCGGTCGGCTGTTCTGAATGTCTGGGTGGCCGGCGGGCTCAATGAGTTTCGCCGGTACCACCCAGAACCCTTACGGCCAGATGTGGTACATCGGTTATCAGGCTATCGACACCCATGTCCCGCAATCTCAGCATCAACTGCGGATCGTTCACGGTCCACACCGAGACATGCAGTCCCTGGCGTTGGGCCTGGGCAATCCGGGCAGGGGTGCAGAGTTTCCAGTTCAATACCAGAAAGCGGCACTGATATCTCAGCGCGCTTTTCACGGGATCCAGAAAGCCATATTCCTCGACCAGCCCGGTGGGCAGTTCGCCGCCGTTCTGCTGGACGTAGCGCAGCAGGGTGCGACTGGATGAGGTGATCACCACCTTTTCGCGCAGGCCGAATTGCTCCACCAACGGCATGACCGTATTCATTACCCGCCGCGATTGCGCGGCCGAGCCACTCTTGACCTCCAGTTGGTAATGCTCGAATTCGGGGCAGCTGTGAAACAGTTGCTCCAGGGTGGGGATGGCGCAGTGCTCGTTCCAGCCGGCCAGCCCGAGCCGGGCATCCAGGCGGGTCAGCTCGGCGGCGGTATGGGCTGCAATCTTGCCCTTGATGCCGGTAGTGCGCTTGAGCGTGGGGTCATGAATGACCATCAATTGATGATCGGAAGACAGGTGCAGGTCCAGTTCGACCCGCCTGACGCCGGCTTCCAGGGCTTTGCGAAAGCTCGGCAGGGTATTCTCCGGGGCTTCGCCGCGGGCGCCCCGGTGGCCGTATATCTGCATACCGTCTCTCAATTATTCCGCGGGGTGTGCTGATGCACGCTGTGTACTACCTTGTCATGCTCGAAATACACACTGAAACCGGCATAGTCCCAACGGCTGATGGGCGGCTCGCCAACCGCTGCATGGCGGGTTAGCGGTTCGCCGTATTGCTGGCTGACCGCGCTGGTGCTGGTACCCCGTTGCGGCAGGCTGGATTGTTGACCGGACGCCTGCTGGCCCACCGGAATGGTCAGGGTGTCGGCCTGAATGCTGACTGCGGCGAGCAAGGTGCTGGTGAGTAATAAGGGTAGTGCGTATTTCATGTCGAGGTCCTTTCGTGGTTTTCCTTGGCAGCGCGGATATCCTGTGCCTGCTTGTGCATGATATGCCGAGCCAGCAGCTGGTGCTGGGCATCATTGAACTGATCGAAGCTTACCTGTATCAGATGGAGGCCGGAAGCGTCGTCGCGAAGGCAGGCGGCGATCTGTGCTGGAGCGCTCAAACCGATGGGTGTCGGCAACAACAGGCGCAGATTGATCCATTGGCCGACTGGCAGCGCGTCGTGGGCTGGGAAGGTGATGCCGGCTTCGCTCAGGGTTACCTCGACCGGCGTACCCATGTCCTCGGCCATCTGCGACGCCAGTGCCCGGCCGATCAACTCGACCCGCTTGCCAAGGATCTTCAGGTAAGCCGCGAGATTGCGGTCACGCTCACCGATCTGGCGCAGCAGATGCTGTGAATCATGGTCCAGCAGGTGGAGTTCGCCAAGCAGGCCGAACAGGGGCGATTCATCCGGTTGGACTGAGGAAGGTGTCGCTGGCGCCTCGATAGGTCGATAGTCCAGTGCCAGATGATCCTGAATCTGGAAATAACCCGTATGCACATCGGTGAGATTATTGGTTTGCATGTTCAGCCCCGTTTACCGAAACCGGATTCAGTGTAACATGACAGCCCGAACTGCTATTCATTGGGGCTTTCCCCATCAGGTAACTGGTATTCCATGTTCAGACCCTTGCCTTTTTTTATCGGGTTGCGCTACACGCGCGCCAAACGCCGTAACCACTTTATCTCCTTCATTTCGTTGATTTCCATGCTTGGCCTGACCCTCGGGGTGCTGGTCATGATCCTGGTGCTTTCGGTAATGAATGGTTTCGACCGTGAACTGCGTACGCGCATCCTCGGCATGGTGCCCCATGCGAGCATCAACGGCTATCAGCCCATCGATGATTGGCGCTCGCTGGCAACGCAGCTTGAGGCAGACCCGAAGGTCGCTGCGGCTGCGCCGTTCATTCAATTGCAGGGCATGTTGACCCATAACGGCAGTGTCGCTCCGGTGCTGGTCAGCGGCGTGATCCCCGAGGCGGAGGCGCAGGTCTCGATCATCGAGGAACACATGCAATCCGGCACCTTGGCTGATCTGAAAGATGGCGAATTCGGCATCATCATCGGTGAGCTGATTGCCCGCCGCTTCAGTGTGATGCCGGGCGACAAACTGACCCTCGTCCTGCCGGAAGCTTCGGTCACCCCGGCCGGGGTCTTTCCGCGGCTGAAACGTTTCCATGTCACTGGCATATTCAAGGTTGGCGCCGAACTGGATGGCTCCATGGCGATGATCCATGCCGGGGATGCGGCCCGTCTGAGCCGCTGGGAGCCAGGCCAGATGCAAGGTGTTCGGCTCAGACTGCATGACCTGTTCCAGGCGCCGCAGGTAGCCTGGAATCTGGTTGAGCAACTGCCTGGCAACTATTACGCCCAGGACTGGACGCGCAGCCACGGCAATCTGTTTGCCGCGATTCGCATGGAGAAGACCATGATCGGCCTGTTGCTGTTGCTGATCGTTGCCGTGGCGGCCTTCAACATCATTTCCACCCTGGTCATGGTAGTGACCGACAAGAAAGCCGATATCGCCATCTTGCGTACCTTGGGCGCATCACCGGGCACCATCATGGGCATCTTCATGGTTCAGGGCTCGGTCATCGGTGTGGTTGGCACCCTGGCCGGGGGCATCCTCGGCGTGCTGGCGGCGCTCAATGTATCGGCATTGGTGGCCGGGCTGGAGCGTCTGCTGGGCACCCAGTTTCTCAGTTCCGATGTGTATTTCATCAGTTATCTGCCGTCCCAGTTGATCTGGACGGATGTCGTTGTCATCTGCACCGCTGCGCTGGGCATGAGCTTCCTGGCTACCCTGTATCCGGCCTGGCGTGCATCCCGTACCGAACCGGCGGAGGCCTTGCGTTATGACTGATGTAGTACTGGAATGCCGGAAACTCAGCAAGCACTACGCGGTCGGACCGCAGCGCCTGCAGGTACTGGACAATATCGACCTGAGCCTGCGCGCCGGCGAACGCATCGCGATTGTCGGCAGCTCGGGCTCGGGCAAGACCACGCTGTTGAACATGCTGGGTGGGCTGGATACGCCGAGCACCGGTGAGGTGTGGCTGGCCGGCCAGCAGATGTCAGCGCTCAAGGAGGCGGAGCGTGGCAAGTTGCGCAATACCGGCCTCGGCTTCGTCTATCAGTTCCATCATCTGCTGGCCGAGTTCACGGCGCTGGAGAATGCCTGCATGCCGCTCTTGATCGGCGCGACGCCGATCGCCGAGGCGCGTGAGCGGGGGCTGGCGATGCTGGAGCGGGTCGGGTTGTCAGCGCGGGCTGGCCACAAGCCGGCGGAACTGTCCGGTGGTGAGCGTCAGCGGGTGGCCATCGCCCGGGCGCTGATCAACGAGCCGGCCTGCGTACTGCTGGACGAGCCGACCGGCAACCTTGACCAGCACACCGCCCGCGGCGTCCAACAGCTGATGCTGGAACTCAGTCAGCGGCTGCATACCGCCTTTCTCGTTGTTACCCATGATCTGGCGTTGGCGGGGCAGATGGATCGTGTGCTGACCCTCGATGAAGGTCATCTGGTAGAGCGGCAGCCTGCTTGAATCAGGACTGACGACGGCGTCGCATTTTGCGGCGCTGCCAGTTGCGTGCCACCCAGAATCGCCAATATAACAGGGTGCCGGCGTAGCCGATGCCGGCCAGCACCAGACCCGACAGCACCGAGCCCAGCAGCATGGGCTGCCAGATATGCTGCAATTCCGTAGTCAGCCAGGTCAGCGACAGCTCCATGGGCATGGTGCGTTCGGGTGTGCCGAGCAGCATGGTGCCGATCTTGTATTGCATGAAGAAGACCGGCGGCATGGTGATCGGGTTGGTCAGCCAGACCAGTCCGATCGAAATCGGCAGATTGGCTCGGGCGAACATGGCGATACAGCCGGACAGCACCATCTGCATGGGGATCGGCAACATGGCGACGAACAAGCCAGTGGCTATCGCCCGTGCAACGCTATGGCGGGTGATGTGCCAGAGATTCGGATCATGAAGGATGGCCCCCATGAAACGCAGCGACTTGTTGCGTTTGATCCGTTCCGGACTGGGCATGTAGCGTTTGAGTAGCTGGCGCGGCATCACAGACTGATCGGCGGGAAGGATAGACAGCAATTATGCCCGTAATGGCTGTGGCCGACTACCACCCGCCGTCGCAATTCACCATCACAGGATATTTCCGCGCATGGATGTGCCGCTGCTGCTGATCGCGCTGATAGCCGGCATGCTGTTGCCCCTGGGGTTGCCCGAGCTGCCGCCACTGTGGCTGACAACGCTGCCACTGGTGCCGGCTCTGATGCTGTGGCGACGCCCCGCGGGCCGCAGGCTGGGTGCGCTGAGTCTGGGATTGCTCTGGTCCTGTCTGTTTCATCAGCAGCTGTTGGCGCAGCGTCTGCCGCCTGATCTGGATGGCAGTCGGGTGCAGGTGCTGGCACGGGTCGACGGGTTGCCTCAGGCCACTGCGACTGGCTGGCGTCTGGCCCTGACCCAGGTGCGTCTACTGGAAAACGATCAACCGCTGCCGCCGATAAGGGCGCACTGGTTCCAAGGGCAGCCGGTCAATCCCGGCGAGCTCTGGCAGTTCGAAGTCACTCTGCGCCGTCCGGCGGGTATGGCCAATCCCGGCGGCTTCGATTATGAGGCCTGGCTGTACGCCCAGGGCGTTGGCGCCCTGGGTAGTATTCGCCAGGGCGAGCGGCTCGCCGAGCCGCCCCGTTTCGCCGGGTTTGCAGCGCTGCGAAACCACTTGCGCACCCGCATAACGGCGGTGCTGGAAGAGCAGGCCGGCGGCGCCCGCCTGATTGCTCTGGTGGTGGGCGACAAGGGTGTGCTCGACCGTCAGGACTGGCTGGTGCTGCAGGCCACCGGCACCGCTCACCTGATGGTTATCTCCGGGCTGCATATTGGCATGCTGGCGGCAGCGGTATTCGGTTTGGTAACCCTGCTTGGGCGGATTGGCGTGCTGCGCTGGCCCTGGCCGCGACTATGGTTGGCGGTGGCGGTAGTCGTCCCGATTACCACTCTCTACGCGATTCTGGCCGGGTTCGGGGTGCCGGTACAGCGCGCCCTGTTGATGATCACGCTGGGGCTGTTGATCCAGCTGTGCTACCGCCGGCCGGGGCTCTGGACCTTCTGGCTGGTCGCCTTTGCCACCGTAGTGGCGCTCAATCCCGCGGCGCCGCTGCGCGCGGGTTTCTGGCTCTCCTTCATCGCGGTGGGACTGCTGCTCTACGGCATGGGTGCCCGGTTGGGCTCGTCCTCGCTGTGGTGGCGCTGGGGACGGGCGCAATG
Source organism: Pseudomonas sp. G11-1 (assembly GCF_024031555.1). Classification (NCBI taxonomy): domain Bacteria; kingdom Pseudomonadati; phylum Pseudomonadota; class Gammaproteobacteria; order Pseudomonadales; family Pseudomonadaceae; genus Pseudomonas; species Pseudomonas sp. G11-1. Next base: position 91,091 of record NZ_QEYQ01000005.1, read on the forward strand.
GGTGGTCTTCGTTGGGCTGTGGCCCTGGTTGATGTTCTGGAGCATGCCGGCCAGCCTGAGCGCACCGCTGGCCAATCTGCTGGCGATCCCCTGGGTCAGCCTGCTGGTGGTACCGGCCGCCTTGCTGGGTACGGTCCTGGAGCTGCTGTTCGATATTCCCTGGTTGCTGCAAGGCGCGGCGGTGGCACTTAACTGGTTGTTCGACGGTCTGGCTTGGATCGCAGAGCTGCGTGCCGCGGAGCGCCTGGCCACTCCCGACTGGCTCGGTTTCGCGTTGGGCCTGGTGGGGGTGGCTGCCTTGTTGAGCCCCATGGCCCGACTGCTCTGGCTACCGGGGGCGGCCTGTCTGCTCGTGCTGTTGCTACCATCCCACGAGCGACCGCTGCCGGGTCAGCTGTGGGTGACCGTGCTGGATGTCGGCCAGGGCCTGTCGGTATTGCTGCAAACCGAAGAACACGACCTGCTGTACGACGCCGGCGCCCGGTTCAGCAGTGGCTTCGATCTGGGCGAGGCGGTGGTGTATCCGGCTTTGCTGGCACTGGGAGTGCGGGAGCTGGATGTCATGCTGCTCAGTCACGCCGATAACGACCATGCGGGGGGCGCCCCCTTCATTGCCGGCCACCTGCCGGTTAAACGCGTCCTGGCGGGGCAGCATGCCGCGATCGATCCGGTATTGCGGGCGCAGCCCTGTGAACCCGGTGAGACCTGGCAATGGGATGGGGTGCGCTTCGAGGTTCTCTACAGCCCGCCGCCTCCGGCACCACCCAATGAGCAATCCTGTGTGCTGCGGGCAGTGGCTGGGAGCAGCGCCGTGCTGCTGCCGGGGGATCTGGGTATTCGGGGCGAGTACCAGATGCTCGACCGGAGCCTGACTGCCGACCTGTTGCTGGCGCCGCACCATGGCAGTCGCAGCTCGTCGTCCTATGCCTTTATCCGGGCGGTAGAACCGCGTTGGGCGGTCTTCAGTGCCGGGCGTCACAGCCAGTACGGCCATCCGCATCCGCTGGTTGTCGAACGTTACCGCGAACTGGAAGCAGAACCGGTTTATACTGCCACCGCCGGAGCGATACGCTTTGTCCTGGACGACACAGGGAAGGCCCGCCGGGATTGGTCCTGGCGAGAGCGTGCACGACGCTTCTGGCATGAAGATCAAGCACTGGCCAGGCTGGCTGAACCGCCAGCAAAGCCCGTGCTAGAGTAGACAAATTTTCTGGAGGGAACGCCTGTGTGGGAACTGATCAGTGCCGGTGGTTGGCTGATGTTGCCGATCGTATTGTCATCCGTGGTGGCGTTGGCCATCGTTTTTGAGCGTCTCTGGGCGCTGCGCAGCAGTCGCGTCGCGCCGGCCAATCTGCTGGGGCAGGTATGGCGCTGGATCAAGGACGGGCAGCTGGATGCGACCCGTCTGAAGACCCTGCGCGCCGACTCGCCATTGGGCGAGATTCTTGCCGCCGGTCTGGCCAATACCCGCCATGGTCGCGAGATCATGAAAGAGAGCATCCAGGAGGCCGCCACCAAGGTCATCCACGAGCTTGAGCGTTATCTCAATACACTGGGCACCATTGCCGCCATCACGCCGCTGCTTGGCCTGCTGGGCACCGTCATCGGCATGATCGATGTTTTCACTGCGGTGATGGTGCAGGGCACCGGCAATACCGCGGTACTCGCCGGCGGTATCTCCAAGGCGCTGATCACCACTGCGGCAGGCCTTACCGTGGCCATTCCGGCTCTGTTCTTCCATCGCTTCTTCATGCGCCGGGTCGACGAGCTGGTGGTAGCCATGGAGCAGGAGGCGACTAAACTGGTCGAGGTGGTGCAGGGCAGTCGCGACGCCGAGCCGAATGGCAACGACGTGGCGGCCGATCCGGCCATCCGGCAAGCCGCCAAGACGGCCCAGGGGAACTGATCCATGAACTTTCGACGTACCCGGCGAGAGGAGGTCGGTGTCAACCTGACGCCCCTCATCGACGTGGTGTTCCTGCTGCTGATCTTCTTCATGGTGTCCACCACCTTTACCCGGGAAACCCAACTGAAGCTTGATCTGCCGGAGTCCGCCTCGGGCGAGCCGGTGGAAAACCAGAACCTGGAGCAGATCGAGGTGCTGGTGTCGGCCACCGGCGAGGTCACCATCAACGGCAAGAGCCTGATCAATCCAGACCTGGACAATTTGCAGACCGCGCTGCAACGCGAAGCGGGCGGCAACAACAGTCTGCCGGTGGTGATTACCGCTGATGCCAAGGCCTCTCACCAATCGGTGATCACCGTCATGGATGCGGCAGGCCAGCAGGGCTTCAGTCGGTTGCGCCTGACCACCAACGAACTGGAAACCCCTGCCCAGTGAAGAAGGAGTCACTGGAAGGCTTCATGCTGCGCTCCTGGTATCAGGGGCGCCGCTGGCTGAGCCTATTGCGGCCGCTGTCCCAGCTGTATCGGCACGTGGCACAACGTCGACGGCAGCGTTACTTGGATGATCCGGCAGCCAGCTGGCAGCCGCCAGTGCCGCTGATCGTCGTTGGTAACATTACCCTCGGCGGCACCGGCAAGACGCCCATGGTTATATGGCTGGTGGAGCATCTGCGCGCCTGTGGGTTGCGGGTGGGCGTTATCAGCCGGGGATATGGTGCGCAACCGCCAGCCCTGCCTTGGCGCATCCGGCCAGACCAGGACACCCCCGAACAGGTTGGCGATGAGCCGCTGTTGATCGCCCGCCGCTGCCAAGTGCCGGTGGTGATTGATCCGGATCGCCCACGAGCCGGCTGCCAGTTGCTGGAGCAGGAGGCAATCGACGTGATCATCAGCGACGACGGCCTGCAGCACTACCGCATGGGCCGCACACTGGAGGTGCTGATGCTCGACCACGCCCGCGGCCTGGGCAACGCCCGCTGTCTGCCCGAGGGCCCCCTGCGCGAACCGGCTTCGCGACTGAAGTCGGTCGACCTGATCGTTCGCAACGGCGCCGCAGCTGATGCCGCCGACGGTTTCGCCATGCAACTGCAGGCCACCGAACTGGTCAATCTGGCCACCGGCCAGCGGATCAGCCCTGCCGAGTGGAAGGCGCCGCCCCGGGTACAGGCGGTGGCCGGCATCGGCAATCCCGACCGGTTCCGCCGCACACTGGAAAGTCTGGGCTTCATACCGACGCTGCAGGCGTTCGCCGACCACGCCGGTTACAATGCCGACAGCTTCGCCGCATTCGATCATGGCGAGCCACTGATCATGACCGAAAAGGACGCGGTGAAATGCGCGGGCTTCGCCCGTGAACATTGGTGGTATCTGCGTGTCGATGCCCAATTGAGTGCCGCTTTTACTGCGGCTCTGCATCAGCGGCTGGACAGCCATCTGCCGTCCAGCCGGACTACTTCTCTTTGACCGGAGTCTGACGATGGATCCCAAACTGCTCGATATCCTGGCCTGCCCGCTGTGCAAGGGCCCGCTGGTACAGAATCAGGACAAGACCGAACTGTGGTGCCGCGCCGATGGCCTGGCGTTCCCCGTACGCGATGGCATTCCCGTCATGCTGGAGACCGAGGCGCGGGCCCTGGATGCGGACGAGAGGCTGGGACACTGACAATGTTTCACGTCATCATACCTGCCCGTTACGCCTCCACCCGCCTGCCGGGCAAGCCGCTGCAGGACATTGCCGGCAAGCCAATGATTCGCCATGTCTGGGAGCAGGCCCGCAAGAGCGGGGCGGCGACCGTGACGGTGGCAACCGATGATGCGCGCATTGTCGACGCCTGCCGCGCCTTTGGCGCCGATGTGGTACTGACCCGCACCGATCATCCGTCCGGCACCGACCGACTGCAGGAGGTGGTAACCCTGCTGGGCCTGGATGCCGACGCCCATGTGGTGAACGTGCAGGGCGACGAGCCATTGATTCCGCCGGCACTGATCGATCAGGTAGCGGGCAATCTGCGGGCCTTTCCAGCCGCCAGCATCGCCACCCTGGCTGAGCCGTTGCAGGATGTCGAGACGCTGTTCAATCCCAACGCGGTGAAGGTGGTTACGGACCACCAGGGCTTTGCCCTGTACTTCAGTCGCGCGCCCATGCCCTGGTGCCGTGATGATTTCGCCGCCGGCAGGCCGGATCAGTTGCCACAGGTGGCGCCGTTCCGCCGGCACATCGGGCTGTACGCCTACAAGGTGGGCTTTCTGCACGACTACGTGCGCTGGCCGGCGAGCCCGCTGGAAAGCGCCGAGTCGCTGGAGCAATTGCGCGCCTTGTGGTTCGGCTGCCGTATTCATGTGGCTGATGCCTGTGAAATTCCTCCGGCGGGCGTGGATACCATTGAGGATCTGCAGCGGGTGCGCCAATTGCTGGCCTCGGCCGAATGATGCCGGACATCCTCCGCGCGGCAGCGCTGCGCGATCTCAATACCTTCGGCATCAACGAATCCGCGGAGCAGCTGGTGCCGGTCGAAACCGAACAGCAATTGCGCGAGGCGCTGGCGCTCGCTGATGCTCAAGGCTGGCCGGTCACTGTGCTCGGTGGTGGCAGCAACATGATCTTGGCCGGTCCGTTGGCAGGCCTGGTCATTGCCATGCGCAGCCGTGGCCGCCGGGTACTGTCCCGCGAGCCGGGCAGTGCGGTGATCGAAGGGGAGGCCGGCGAGAACTGGCATCAACTGGTGAACTGGAGCCTGGATCATGGTTTCCATGGTCTGGAAAATCTGTCACTGATCCCCGGCACCCTGGGCGCTGCGCCAATGCAGAATATCGGCGCCTACGGCGTGGAGCTGTGCGATGTGTTCGATAGTCTCGACGCGCTGGATCGCACCACCGGAGAGGTCTGTCGGTTCGATCGGGACGCTTGCCGGTTCGCCTACCGAGACAGCCTCTTCAAGCAGCAGGCTGGCCGCTTCGTGATCTTGCGGGTGCGCCTGCGACTGAGCACGCAGCCGGTGCCGCGGCTGGATTATGCGCCGCTGGCAGCCGCCTGGAGTGTCACCGGCCTGAGCCGGCCCGACAGCCGCGTCATCAGCCAGCTGGTATGCCAGATTCGCCGCTCCAAGCTGCCCGATCCGGCGCAGTTGGGCAATGCCGGCAGTTTCTTCAAGAATCCTTTGCTGCCGGCGGACCAAGCGGCGGCCTTGCTGGCGACCTGGCCGGAAGCGCCGCATTACCCGCAGCCCGATGGCAGCGTCAAACTGGCTGCCGGTTGGCTGATCGAGCGGGCAGGCTGGAAAGGTCATTGTCGCGACCGGGTCGGTGTACACCGCGAGCAGGCGCTGGTACTGGTCAACCTGGGCGGCGCCCGGGGAGCGGATGTGCTGGCGCTGGCAGAGGACATCCAGCGAGACGTGCAGGCGAAGTTCGGTGTGCAACTGGAGATGGAGCCGCAGCGGGTAGGCGGCTGATGCCAGTTGCCCAACAGGGCTGTTGCTGACAGTGAATCGAGAATGAAAAAGGGGATGCCAATGGCATCCCCTTTTCTATTGCAGCGATGAAACTCAGCCCTTGGGTGTTTCCGGGCGGTTGTCATCTTCCTCAGGCGCGTCCTGTTGTACCGGTGCGCTGGTAGCCGGATGCTCCGGTACCTCGCCTTCGGCAGGGCTGGGGAGTGCGGCTTCGGCTGCCGGCTCGGCTGACTGAGCGTCGGTTGCTGTTTCCGCTTGGTCAGCGGCCTGAGCTTCCGGGGTGTGTTCAATCACTTCCTGGGCCTCGGCCATGGCTTCGCTTACCGGCTCGGCTGCAGCTGCCGGCTCGGCGTCAGCTTCCACTGCCGGGGCAGGTGCTTCCGCTTCGGCCTTGGCCTGTGCTTCGGCCTGCTCGGCCAGGCGCTTGGCCTCCATGCGACGCTTGCGGATCTCACGCGGGTCGTTGAATGCGCGACCGCTTTCGGTGAGGGCCGGAATCGCCTGCTCGACAGGCTCCTGTGCTACCGGGGCTGGCTCCTGCACTTCAACCTGAGCGGGTGCCGGGGCTGTCTCCTCGGTGACTACCGGGGCCGGTTCGGCTTCGGGCGCTTGGGCTACCGGTGCCTCGGGTTCGACGGCTGCTGCGGTTTCAGCGACGGGTTCGATAACGGCGGCAGGCTGCTCTTCGGCCACGACTACAGCAGGTTCGGCTGCGTCAGCTGTGGCGCTCGGCTCGGCTTGAGTGACCTCGGGCTCGGCCTGAGCCGGGGCGCTGTCATCACGCTGGGACTGATTGAAGGCTTCAACCGCGTTCTCGATCGATTGCTCGATGTCGGATACCGCCTGGGTCAAACCTGCTTCCACCGGTTGCTTGACCTCAGCCAGGGCTTCGGTAGTGGCTTCCGGAAGGGCAGCTTCGACGGCGGGCTCGTTGATCATCTCTGCCGGCTCATGACCTTCACTGGCGGCAACCGCCTCGGTGACGGCTACCGCGGCAGCAGCCGGAACCTTGACGTCGGTAGCGGCAGCGTCGCCGTGCTCGGCCGTTACCGGCTTGCTGGCGTTGCTGTCATCAGTCGCTTCGCTGGTCTGGTTTGCGCTGGCAGCGTTGTCGCCGCTCTGATCATCCTGGGCGGAACGGCTGCGACGATTGTTGCGACGGCGTTGGCTGTTGCGTGAACGACGCTTCGGACGCTCACCCTCAGCGGTATTTTCGCTGTCGGTCTGCTCGGCAGTCTGCTCGACTGGCAATTCTTCGTCTTTCACGGTGGCCTGTTCGGCCTGGCGCTGCGGGCGACGATCCTGACGGGCCGGTGCCTGCTCGGTGGCAGCAGTACGTTGTTCGCTACTTTCAGCGGTCGCGGCCGCGGTGGGACTGCGACGGCGACGACGACCGGTGGTGCCTTCTGCCGGCTTGCTGGCGCTCGGTGTGACGGCGTCGGTATCGGCTACGACGTCGCTGGACTTGCGTTCGCTGCGCTGGGGCTTGTCAGTGCGCTCGGCAGCGGCTTCACCACCACGGTTGCCACGTGCACCGCCGCGGTTGTCACGCTCTGGGCGCGGCCGGCGGTTGCGGTTGCTGCGGCGCTCATTGCCACGGCCATCCGCCGCTGGCTTGCGATTGGCCTGGCTGGTCGCCTGTTGCTCGGCTTCCTCTTCCTGGCGGTTGTCCTGGGCGAACATGCCGACCAGGGACTTGATCAGGCTCTTGATCAGACCTGGCTGGGACTCCTGGATGGCCTTGTTGGCTGCGGCAACCGGTGCTGGTGCTGGCGCCGGAGCGGCCGAGGGGGCCGGACGCGAGTGGGCGAGGGTCTTGACCGCTGCTTCCTGGCGTACGATGGCACGGGTCTGGCTCACCTGTACCGGCTCTTCGGGCTCGGCTTCGGTGGTCATGCTGTAGCTGGATTCGCCATTGAGCACGGCTTCCTGGTCGTCGCGCAGACGCTGGACCTCGAAGTGCGGGGTATCCATGTGCGGGTTGGGCAACACCAGCAAGCGCACCTTGGTGCGGGCCTCGGTTTTGGCCAGCACATCACGCTTCTCGTTGAGCAGGAAGGTAGCGATGGATACCGGCACGTGGGCGCGCACTTCGGCGGTGCGATCCTTCAGCGCTTCTTCTTCGATCAGGCGCAGTACCGAAAGCGACAGGGATTCAACGTCGCGGATGGTGCCGCGGCCGTTACAGCGCGGGCACACGATACCGCTGGTTTCACCCAGGGAAGGACGCAGACGCTGCCGGGACATTTCCAGCAGCCCGAAACGGGAGATACGACCGACCTGGACGCGGGCGCGGTCGGCTTCGAGGCTTTCGCGTACCCGCTCTTCCACGGCGCGCTGGTTCTTGGCCGGGGTCATATCGATGAAATCAATGACGATCAGACCACCGATGTCACGCAAACGCAGCTGGCGGGCGATTTCTTCAGCCGCTTCCAGGTTGGTTTGCAGCGCGGTTTCTTCGATGTCGCCACCTTTGGTAGCGCGCGCCGAGTTGATGTCGATGGACACCAGGGCTTCGGTGTGGTCGATGACGATGGAGCCGCCGGAAGGCAGTTTCACTTCACGCTCGAAGGCGGTCTCGATCTGACTTTCGATCTGGAAACGGTTGAACAGCGGTACGCTGTCTTCGTAGAGCTTGACCTTGCTCGCGTACTGCGGCATGACCTGGCTGATGAAGTTCAGCGCCTCTTCCTTGACGGTTTCGCTGTCGATCAGTACTTCGCCGATGTCCTGGCGCAGGTAATCGCGGATGGCGCGGATGATGACGTTGCTTTCCTGGTAGATCAGGAAGGTGCCGCTGCGTTCGCTGGAGGCAGACTTGATCGCTTCCCACAGTTGCAACAGGTAATCCAGATCCCACTGCAATTCCTCTGCGCTGCGGCCGAGACCTGCGGTACGGACAATCATGCCCATGTCGGCGGGAACGTTGAGGCTGTTCAGGGCTTCGCGCAGTTCGTTGCGCTCTTCACCTTCGATGCGACGGGAAATACCACCGGCGCGCGGGTTGTTCGGCATCAGCACCAGATAGCGACCGGCCAGGCTGATGAAGGTAGTCAGGGCGGCGCCTTTGTTGCCGCGCTCTTCCTTGTCGACCTGGACAATGACTTCCTGGCCTTCCTTGAGCACTTCCTTGATGTTGACGCGACCTTCAGGCTGTTTGGTGAAGTATTCGCGAGAGATTTCCTTCAGCGGCAGAAAGCCGTGGCGTTCGGAGCCGAAGTCGACGAAAGCGGCTTCCAGGCTGGGTTCGACGCGGGTAATGCGGCCTTTGTAGATATTGGATTTCTTCTGTTCGCGTGCGCCGGATTCGATGTCCAGATCGTACAGCTTCTGGCCATCTACCAGGGCGACGCGCAACTCTTCGGGCTGAGTTGCGTTGATCAGCATTCTTTTCATGAAGTACCGTTGTGTTTCCAATGCTTCCGGAACACGAGTACGGCACCTGATTCTTCTGTTAGGTGTCAGGCGTGTTTCTGCTTGGGCCAACCTTGCCCTTGTTCAGAATTCAAAATTGCCGTGCCGTTGGGCAACAGCATTTCAGTCTGTCTATGGCGAGTACAGAGAAACTTCTTTGTAGGGAGGAATCAGCCGGACTGGGACGGGGACACACATCAATGCAAGTGTCAGCGCTCGTCACATCATCCTGAAGCTGTGCATCTCCACCTAATCACTTGCCCATCTGAATCGGTGCCGCTCGTCGTCTTCGGGGAGCGGGTTAATATTCTGCCGGCCTGTGGCCTGCAGCATGTTTTTCCATCGAGGTTCGCCGGCGTTGCTTCCAGCCTGGCGAAGGCTCTACATCAATGTTTCTGGGAAGGCTGCAATCGCGTCGATCGCGGCTGCCTTCCTGCTGCCTTTTGCGCAGCTCGTCGGACTATAGCAGCATTAATCAAGTGCTTCAATTGCATGAAAAAATGTATCATGCGCCGATGAAAATCGATCAATCCGTTATTTCCGCTGCCGTGCAGACCGACCTGATCAGCGAAGACCAGGCCGGTCAGCGAATCGACAACTATCTGCTGACCCGACTCAAGGGGGCACCGCGCACTCTCATTTATCGCATCCTGCGCAAAGGCGAGGTGCGGGTGAATAAAGGCCGCATCAAGCCCGAGTACCGGTTGCGCGCAGGTGACAGTATCCGGATTCCGCCGGTGCGCCTGCCCCAGCCCGATGAGCCGGCGCTGGTGGGGCAGGGCATTCTCAATGCGCTGGAGAGCAACATCCTCTATGAAGACAAAGGGCTGATCGTGGTCAACAAGCCGGCGGGCCTCGCTGTGCATGGTGGCAGCGGGCTGGACTTCGGCGTGATCGAGGCGATGCGCCAGTTGCGTCCCGAACTGCAACAGCTGGAGCTGGTGCATCGGCTGGACCGCGACACCTCTGGCTGCCTGATGATCGCCAAGAAACGCAGCATGTTGCGCCATCTGCATGCCGAGCTGCGTGGTGACGGGCCGGGCAAGGGGGTCACCAAATGCTACCTGGCGCTGGTGCGCGGACGCTGGCCGTCAACGGTGAAGAAGGTGCATGCACCTTTATTGAAAAACAATCTGCGCTCCGGCGAGCGCATGGTCGAGGTCAATCCGGAAGGCAAGGAGTCGCTGACCGAGTTTCGGGTAATCCAGCGCTTCGGTGACTTTGCCACGCTGGTAGAGGCCAGGCCCATCACCGGACGGACCCACCAGATCCGGGTGCATGCCCGGCATGCTGGTCATCCGATTGCCGGTGATCCCAAGTACGGCGATGATGATTTTTCCAGAATCATTCGAGAAAAGGGTGGTAAGCGTCTGTTCTTACATGCGGTTTCCCTTTCCGCTGAGCTGCCCGAGGGCGGGCGCCTGGAGGTGTCCGCCGAGCCTGGGACAGTCTGGGACCGAACCCTGAGCCGCTTGAGCGAGGAGTGACATGAATACCCTGATTTTCGACTGGGATGGCACGCTGGCCAATTCCATCGACAATATTGTCGTTGCCATGCAGCGCGCGGCAGTGGATGTGAGTCTGCCGGTGCGCTCGGTACGGGAGGTGCGCGACATCATCGGCCTGGCCCTGCCGGATGCGGTAGCGGTGCTCTACCCGGAGCTGGATGACCCTGCTCAGGCTAAGCAATTGATCCAGGCCTACGCCGATAATTACCTGACGCTGGAACAGAATCCTTCGCCGTTGTTCGAAGGTGTACGCGGCGCGCTGGATATTCTGCGCAGCCGTGGTTTCCATCTGGCCGTGGCAACGGGCAAGGGGCGGCGTGGACTGGATCGTATGCTCGACTCCCACGGTCTGGAAAACTACTTCGATGTGACCCGCTGCGCGGATGAAACCGCCGGCAAGCCGCATCCGCTGATGATTGAACAGATTCTCGCCGAGTTGGACGTAACGCCGGCCGATGCCTGCATGGTTGGCGATAGTGAGTTTGACATCCTCATGGGCCACAATGCCGGCGTGTGTCCGGTAGCAGTGACCTATGGGGCCATGACCCATGCGCAGCTGCTGCGCTGCCAGCCGGTGCATTGCGTGGATTCCTTCGATGAGTTTCATGGCTGGGTCCTGCCGCGATTCCGGACGGGCCAACTGACAGAGGTGTAATAGATGGAACAGAACCAATGGACTGAAGGCCCGATGGTTGAGCGCAATGAGCTCAAGGCGCAGAAGGAGGACAAGAAGGCCTGGGCGCTGCTGGAGAAAACCCTGCTGGCTTCGGTGCAGGAGCAGCGTCGGTCGCGGCGCTGGGGGATCTTCTTCAAGAGTCTGACCTTCCTTTATCTGATCGGCGCGTTGTTTCTGTTTTCCCCGCTCGGCGCCATCGACGGTAGCAGCGCCACTGGCAAGCCTCACACGGCGCTGATCGAAGTGCGGGGCGCCATCGCCGACCAGCAGGAAGCCAGTGCCGACAACCTGGTCACCAGTCTGCGGCGAGCGTTCAAGGATGAGCAGACCCGCGGGGTCGTGCTGCGCATCAATAGCCCGGGCGGCAGCCCGGTACAGTCCGGATATGTGTATGACGAGATCAAGCGGCTGCGCGCGCTGAACCCGGAAGTCAAAGTCTACGCGGTGATCGCCGATATCGGCGCTTCAGGGGCCTATTATATTGCTGCAGCGGCGGACGAGATCTATGCCGACAAGGCCAGTCTGGTGGGTTCGATCGGGGTGACGGCGGCCGGTTTCGGTTTTGTCGATACGCTGGACAAGCTCGGGGTCGAGCGGCGCACCTATACCGCTGGCGAGCACAAGGCCTTCCTCGATCCCTTCCAGCCCGAGCGTCAGGATGAGCGCGAGTTCTGGCAGACGGTGCTGGAGACTACTCATCAGCAGTTTATCGAGCAGGTGAGAGAGGGGCGTGGTGATCGGCTCCAGGAGCATCCGGAGTTGTTCAGCGGGCTGGTCTGGTCCGGCGAACAGGCGCTGGAGCTGGGGCTGATCGATGGGCTGTCCAGCGCCTCGGCAGTGGCTCGGGATATCGTCGGCACCGAAGAGCTGGTCGACTTCACCCACCGCGAGTCGCCTTTCCAGCGCTTTTCGCGCCAACTGGGCACCAGCATCGGCAATACCCTGGCGACCCATCTCGGTCTGGCGGCGCCCGCACTGCGGTAAGGGCCGCCTTCCGGCAAGCCTCTCGCTGCAGTGTATGCCGACCAGCGGGAGCGGGTGTCTGAGGCAGAGTCTTACGGCAGCTGCACTCCTTCCTGGCGCAGCATCTCGCACAGCCTGATCAGCGGTAGTCCGATCAGGCTGTTGGGGTCGTCGCCCTGCAGGGCGCGGAACAGCGAGATGCCCAGTCCCTCCATTTTGAAGCTGCCGGCACAGTCGTATGGGCGTTCACGCTGCAGGTAACGCTCGATGCTGTTCTCATCCAGCTCGCGGAAGCTGACCTTGAAGGGCTCGCTGGTCAGTTGGTATTGATCGGTGGCGCTGTTGAGCAGGCAAAGCGAGGTGGTGAACTGCACGGTGCGGCCGCTGCAGCGCCTGAGTTGCTCTTTTGCCGCGGCATGGGCCCCAGGTTTGCTGACCGCCTGGCCTTCCAATAGCAAGACCTGGTCCGAACCGATAATCAGGTGATCGTTAAAGCGGCTTGCCAGGGCGCGGGCCTTGTCCAGGGCCAGGCGCAGCGTGAGCTGCTCCGGTGTTTCGCCAACCCGGGGTGTTTCGTCGACCTCGGGCGCGGCATGCTCGAAGGGAATACCGAGGCGCTCAAGCAGCGCGCGTCGGTAGGGAGAGCTGGAGGCGAGAATCAGATGGGCCATCTTGGGATCCTTGTGCGATAAATTGCGCTATTCTAGCTTCAGTTGTCCCCGTGACGTCGGCGGCATGGTTTTTTCGGCAAATAGTTTTGACAGCAGCCCCCGCGGTGCCTAGAATTGCGCGCTTATGTCTGGACCCATACCTGCACACATAGAGCCGCGTCGGCTGGTTGACCGTGAAATCGTCCTGAAAGGGACTGTGCCCACCGCCAATATGCCCCGTCTCACCGCCTTGCTTGACGCTCCTGCTGGAGATGTTCAGGTGGAGCTCGCATTTGTGCGGGACGCACAGGGCATCAGCGCCATGCACGGGCATTATCAGGTCGAAGTGGCGCAGATCTGTCAGCGTTGCCTGGAGCAGGTTGTGCTGACGCTGGATACCGAATGTGATGTGGGTTTTGTAACGAGTGACGAGGCGGCGAAGAATCTGCCTCGCCATTATGAACCGGTTATTGTGGATGACGAGGCGCTCGATCTGCACGCGCTGATCGAGGACGAACTGCTGCTGGCCTTGCCCGCAGTGCCGATGCATCCGATGGAAACATGTCAGCACCCGCCAGGCTTTCAGCCTGATACTGCGGAGCCTGAGGAAGAAGCTGAAAAGCCCAACCCCTTCAGTGTGTTGGCCAAGTTGAAACGTGATACCTGAAGCTTAGGAGCTTAAAGTCATGGCTGTACAGCAGAACAAAAAGTCTCGTTCCGCACGTGGTATGCGTCGTTCGCACGATGCACTGACCTCGGCGGCTCTGTCCGTAGATCAAACTACTGGCGAGACTCACCTCCGTCACCACGTGTCCCCGGACGGCTTCTATCGTGGTCGTCAGGTGGTCAACAAGGACAACGACGAATAAGTCTTGTCCACGTCAGTCCGCTTAGCGATTGATGTGATGGGCGGGGACTTCGGTCCCCGTTGCATTATCCCCGCCGTTGCCCGCTGCCTTCAGCAGATTCCTGGGTTCAACGTCGTTCTGGTCGGTTCGCCCGAACCGATGGCCAGCCTCTCCCGTGAATACCGCCTGCCTGACGATCGTGTCAGCTTCGTCCATACCTCCGAAACCATTCTCGCCGACGATCTGCCTGCCAGCGTGCTGCGCAGCAAGCGTGATGCGTCCATGCGCGTGGTCATCGAGCAGGTGCGTGACGGCGTGGCCGATGGCTGTCTGAGTGCGGGTAATACCGGTGCGCTGATGGTGCTGGCAAAAACCCTGCTGGGAACGGTGGAAGGTATTCAGCGGCCGGCAATCATGGCGGCTTTGCCGGTAGCCGGCAAGTTCTGCCATGTACTCGATCTGGGGGCCAATGTCGATTGCTCGGCGCGGCAGCTGTTCGAGTTTGCCGTGATGGGCTCCGAAGCGGTGGCCGAGCTGACTGATATCGAGCGACCGCGGGTCGGGTTGTTGAACATCGGTAGCGAAATCAACAAGGGTTCCCTGCGGGTGCGTGAAGTATCCGAGCTGTTGCGTGATAGCCGTTCGCTGAACTATATCGGTCATATAGAAGGTCACGAGCTGTTTCAGGACCGTGCCGATGTGGTGGTCTGTGACGGCTTTGTCGGCAATGTGGTGCTCAAGGCCAGCGAAGGGCTGGCTGGTTATATGCAGGATGAGTTGCGCCGGGCCTTGTCCGGCAGCTTCGCGCTGCGTTTGCTGGCGCCGCTGCTGCGGCGGGCATTGAAACCGATGGGCGAACGCCTGGACCCCAGTCAGCATAATGGAGCGGTGCTGCTCGGACTGCAGGGTGTCGTGGTCAAGAGTCACGGCAATGCCGATCAGACTGCCCTGGAAGTGGCCATCGGGCAGGCAGTGCGCGCCTGTCAGTCGCAGATGCCGCAGCGCATCGCCGCGCGCCTGGCACGTTGCCGGGGCGAACTCTTGTGACCCGTCTGACCAGTGGGTCATCTCAGACGGAAGACTTAATCAATGAATGACAACAATGAGGAAAGTTGCATGACTCAAACCCTCGCTTTCGTATTTCCCGGACAGGGTTCCCAGGCGGTCGGCATGCTGGCTGGCCTGGCGGAGCAGCATAGTCTGATTGGCGACACCTTTGTCGAGGCCAGTGATGCGCTGGGCTACGACCTGTGGCAACTTTGCCAGCAAGGCCCGGACACCGAGTTGAGTCGGACCGACCGCACCCAGCCGGCAATCCTGGCTGCGTCCGTTGCCCTGTGGCGCCTGTGGCAGGCTAACAGCGATGTTCGTCCGGCCTTTGTTGCCGGCCACAGTCTGGGTGAGTACTCCGCCCTGGTGGCTTCCGAGGTTATCGGCTTTGCCGACGCGCTGCGTCTGGTCGAGCGTCGTGGTCAGTTGATGCAGCAGGCCGTGCCGGAAGGCGAGGGTGGCATGGCGGCGATTCTCGGGCTGACCGATGAGCAGATCATCCAGCTGTGCGCCGAGGCGGGCCAGGGTGAAGTGGTCAGTGCGGTCAACTTCAACGCGCCTGGCCAGGTGGTCATCGCTGGTCAGGCGGCCGCCGTGCAGCGTGCCATTGACGCCTGCAAGGCCGCCGGCGCCAAGCGTGCCATCGCGCTGCCGGTCAGCGTACCGTCCCACTGCGCACTGATGCGGCCGGCCGCTGAGCAGCTGGCGCAGGATTTCGCCGGCCTGACCTGGAATCAGCCGCAGATCACTCTGGTGCAGAACGTGACGGCGCGCCCGGCAGCGGATCTCGACGGTCTGCGCCAGCAGCTGGTCGAGCAGCTGTACAGCCCGGTGCGTTGGGTCGAAAGCATCGAATACATCGCTGCCCAGGGTGTCACTGACATGGTCGAATGCGGTCCTGGCAAGGTATTGTCGGGCCTGAACAAGCGCTGCGCCAAAGGTGTGGCCACCCATAATCTGGATAGTGTCGAGGGTTTTTCCGACGCTGTCGCCCGTGTTGCCGAAGGAGCTTGATATGAGTCTGGAAGGAAAAGTTGCCCTGGTTACCGGTGCCAGTCGTGGTATCGGGCAGGCCATTGCCCATGCGCTGGCTGCCCAGGGAGCCATTGTAGTCGGTACTGCCACCAGTGACGCCGGCGCCCAGTCCATTGCCGAAAAACTGGCCGCCGCAGGCTACCAGGGCACCGGTCTGAAGCTGGATGTACGCGACCCGGCCTCGGTTGCCGAGGTGCTGGAGCGCATCGCTGAGGATTATGCAGCGCCGGCGATTCTGGTCAATAATGCCGGCATCACCGCCGATAACCTGCTCATGCGTATGAAAGATGATGAGTGGGATGATGTCATCAGCACCAACCTGGGCTCGGTTTACCGTCTGTCCAAGGCTGTGCTGCGGGGCATGACCAAAGCGCGTTGGGGCCGTATCATCTGCATCAGTTCGGTGGTTGCCGGTATGGGCAACGGCGGTCAATCCAACTATGCTGCGGCCAAGGCCGGCATGGAGGGCTTTGCCCGTGCACTGGCCCGTGAGGTCGGTTCACGCGGAATCACCGTGAATGCGGTGGCACCTGGATTCATTGATACGGACATGACCCGGGCGCTGAATGACAATCAGCGGTCGGTCATGCTCGAACAGATTCCACTGGGGCGCCTCGGCCAAGCCGAGGAAATTGCTGCAGTGGTAGCATTTCTTGCCGGTGAGCCGGCTGGATACATTACCGGGGCAACTATCCCGGTAAATGGCGGTATGTTCATGGGTTGATCTTCGGCTGCTTTTGGGCAGTCGGGGCTTTGACTAGTGGGAATCCGGCCTCTCTGGGCCGGGCCATTTTGACACAGAAGCATTTCCAGCTTGAAATCTCGGGAATTCTTTCTATAAACTACCCGCAGTCCGGCTTATCGGAACTGCAAAATCAGGAGTGAGAACAAGGTATGAGTACCATCGAAGAGCGCGTCAAGAAAATCGTTGCCGAGCAGCTCGGCGTCAAAGAAGAAGAAGTAACCAACAGTGCTTCCTTTGTTGAAGATCTTGGCGCTGACTCCCTTGACACCGTTGAGCTGGTGATGGCTCTCGAAGAAGAATTCGAGACCGAAATTCCGGATGAAGAAGCCGAGAAGATCACCACCGTGCAGGAAGCAATCAACTACGTGAACTCGCACCAGAAGTAATCACGCAGTCTGCTTGCAGGTCGAAAAGGCCGCAGTCCTGATATCAGAGCTGCGGCCTTTTTGTTCGTGTTCGCTTTGCAGTAGTTCCCCTGAAATAACTGGTGACGGACGGCCGATAATCATTCAGTTGCCGCGCCGCCCCTTTATGCGGACAATAGCCCGCTGTCGAACGAGTTGAATTAAGGAGTCTCCCTTGTCGCGTAGACGCGTCGTGGTAACCGGCCTGGGCATGTTGAGCCCGCTGGGGAATACGGTTGAAAGCAGCTGGCAGGCGGCTTTGGCAGGCAAGAGCGGTATCGCGCCGATCGAGCATATGGACGTCAGTGCCTTCAGTACCCGTTTTGGTGGCTCCATTCGCGATTTCGATATCGAGCCTTACATGTCGGCCAAGGAGGCACGCAAGCTGGATCTGTTCATCCAGTACGGCATTGCTGCGTGCATCCAGGCGATGAATGATGCGGGGCTGGATATTACCGATGACAACCGCGACCGCATCGGCGTGTCCATGGGCTCTGGTATCGGCGGTCTGACCAATATCGAGCGCAATCACGAGTTGCTGCTCAACAGCGGCCCGCGTCGTATCTCGCCGTTCTTCGTGCCTGGCTCGATTGTCAACATGGTGGCCGGTTATCTGTCCATCCAGTATGGACTGCGTGGGCCGAACTATGCGCTGACGACCGCCTGCACCACGGGTACCCACAGCATCGGCATGGCCGCGCGCAACATCGCCTATGGCGAAGCGGACGTGATGATCGCTGGTGGTTCCGAAATGGCTACCAGCGGCCTGGGCCTCGGTGGCTTCAGCGCTGCCCGCGCGCTGTCGACCCGCAACGAAGACCCGACCCGCGCCAGCCGTCCGTGGGATGCCGAACGTGATGGCTTCGTGCTGTCCGACGGTTCCGGCGCCATGGTGCTGGAAGAGTATGAGCATGCCAAGGCCCGCGGTGCGCATATCCATGCCGAGTTGATCGGTTTCGGTATGAGCGGCGACGGTTTCCACATGACCGCGCCGCCGGAAGATGGCCGCGGTGCAGCCATGTGCATGGGCAATGCCCTGCGCGATGCCGATGTGGCGCCAGAACAGGTTGGCTACATCAACGCCCACGGCACCTCGACCCTGGCCGGTGACCTGGCTGAAACCCGCGCGGTGGCAACCGTGTTCGGTGACCACGCCTGTAAGCTGGCCATGAGCTCGACCAAGTCCATGACCGGTCATTTGTTGGGCGCCGCCGGCGCAGTCGAGGCGATTTTCAGTGTGCTCGCCCTGCGTGACCAGGTGGCACCGCCGACCATCAATCTGGACAACCCGGGTGAGGGCTGCAACCTCGATTACGTCGCCCATGAAGCCCAGGCTCGCCAGCTGGACGTGGTGATATCCAACTCCTTCGGCTTTGGTGGCACCAACGGCAGCCTGGTGTTCCGCCGCCTCTGATGGACATCACCGGGATGGCCGCAACCCGCGTCGCCGAATGCCTGGTCAATGGTGTGCCGACCAGTGCTGTTTCGGCCCGCGATCGCGGCCTGGCCTACGGTGACGGACTGTTCGAGACCATTCTGGTTCGCGGCGGCAAGCCGACGCTGGCAGAGTGGCATTTCCAGCGGCTGGCATTGGGGGTGCAGGCCCTGCGCCTGCCTGTGGATCTAGCGGTGATCCGCAGCGAAGTCGAGCAGCAGGCGCTGCTGCTCGGTGACGGGCTCTTCAAACTGATCATCACCCGCGGTGAGTTCCTGCGTGGCTACGCCATGCCGCAGCAACCTCAGGTGACGCGCATTCTCCAATCCTCTCCACTGCCGAGCTATCCCGCACAACATGCCGAGCAGGGCATTCGCCTGTATCCCTGCGCCACCCGGCTGGGCGATCAACCCATGCTGGCGGGTCTCAAGCACCTCAATCGGCTGGAGCAGGTCCTGGCGCGCAGTGAATGGCAGGATTCAGTCCACGCCGAAGGGCTGGTGTGTAATCTCGCTGGCGACCCCATCGAAGGCACTATGAGCAACCTGTTCATGCGGCTGGATGATCGATGGGTGACGCCTGCGCTCGATCGATGCGGCGTGCGGGGCGTGATGCGCGGCTTCCTGATCGAGCAGTTGGCGGCGCAAGGTGACGCCGTAGAGGAGCGTTCGATATCTTTTGACGAACTGTTGCGCAGCACCGAGGTGTTCTGTTGCAACAGCGTATTCGGTGTCTGGCCGGTGGTGGCGCTGGCAGACTGGCAATGGCCCGTCGGCGTCCATACCCGCGACATCCAGACCCTGGCTAAGCAGGTCCTAATGTGAAGTGGTTTATAAGGTTTTTAATGAAAGCTGCTGTTTTTTCAGTGGTTTTGTTGGCTGGCGCTGGGCTCTGGGGATACTACACCCTGAATTCCACGCTGGATCAGTCGTTGCAGATCAAGGTCGCAGATACGCTGGACGTTCCGCCCGGCAGCACGCCCGCCCGGGTGTTCTCCAGCCTGGAGCAACGTGGAGTGATCGAGCGGTCCAGCTGGATACGCCGTTACTGGCAATGGCAGATGCCGGACACCGTATTGCAGGTCGGCGAGTATCGACTCACGCCCGGCATGACGGTGCAGCAGTTGCTGGCATTGCTGCAACGAGGTGAGGTGATACAGCGCAGCGTTACCCTGGTCGAAGGCTGGAACTTCAGCCAATTTCGCGCTGCTTTGGCCAAGGCCGAACGGCTGCAGCACAGCTTGTCCGACGAACTGAGCAACGCCCAGGTAATGGCCGAGCTGAACCTGACGGAAGATCACCCGGAAGGCATGTTCTTCCCTGATACCTACCGGTACACGCTGGGTATGAGTGATCGCGACATCCTGCTGCGCGCCCATCAGCGCATGCAGCAGGAGCTGGAGGCAGCCTGGGAGCAGCGTGGCGAGGGGTTGCCGATCGATACGCCCTACGAGGCGCTGATTCTGGCATCGATCATCGAAAAGGAAACCGGTGTACCCCATGAGCGCGGCGAGATTGCCGGCGTGTTCACCCGCCGCTTGCAGATGGGCATGCGCCTGCAGACTGACCCGACAGTGATCTATGGTATGGGCGAAGACTGGCAGGGCAAGATCCGCCGCAGCGACCTGCGCCGGCCGACACCTTACAACACCTACACCATCGACGGGCTGCCGCCAACGCCCATCGCCATGCCTGGTCGCGAAGCGCTGCTTGCCGCAGTCAATCCGACCCCAGGCAAGTCGCTGTATTTCGTGGCCCGGGGGGATGGCTCCCATGTCTTCTCCGAGACCCTGCAGCAGCACAACCGCGCGGTCCGCCACTATCAGATTCTGCAGCGGGCCCCCAACTATCGCTCCAGCCCGCCTCCGGCGGAGCCAGTAAAAGACAGCGGGGCGGCGCAATGAGCGGACTGTTCATCACCTTCGAAGGCCCGGAAGGGGCTGGCAAGTCCACCAACCTCAAGGTCTTTGCCCAGGCGCTGGCCGAGCGGGGTTGCGCGCCGTTGATCACGCGTGAGCCGGGCGGCACGCCGCTGGCCGAGCGTATCCGCGACGTGCTGCTGAGCCTGCATGAGGAGCCGATGCACGCGGATACCGAACTGCTGCTCATGTTCGCCGCCCGCGCCCAGCACCTCAACGGCCTGATCCGCCCGGCGCTGGCCGAGGGGCGGGTGGTGATCAGTGACCGCTTCACCGATGCCACCTATGCCTATCAGGGCGGCGGCCGCGGTATCGATCCGCAGCGTATCGCCGCGCTGGAGAACTGGGTCCAGGGCGACCTGCGCCCCGATCTGGTGATCATCTTCGATGTGCCGGTGGAGCTGGGCATGGCCCGGGCCCGGGCCCGCAGCGAGCTGGACCGCTTCGAGCGCGAACAGCAGGCATTCTTCGAAGCGGTCCGCGGCAGCTACTTGCAACGCGCAGCGGCTGATCCGCAACGCTATCGGGTGATCGACGCCAGCGGCGACCTCGACTCGGTGCGCCAGGCCATGCAACCCCTGATAGATGAAGTGCTGGAGCGCCACCATGGCTGATCAGGCCGTCAGTCCTTGCCCCTGGCATCTGCCGGTCTGGGATGCCCTGACCGCCGGCAGCCGGCATGCCCATGCCTTTTTGTTCGCCGGCCTGCCAGGGGTCGGCAAGCGGCTGTTCGCCGAGGCCTTCGCCGCTCACCTGTTGTGTCTGCAGCCTCAGTCCGGGCGTGCCTGTGGCCAGTGCCGCAGTTGCCATTTACGCCAGGCGGGCAGCCACCCTGATCGGTTGGTGGTGGAGCCGGAAGAGCAGGGCAAGGCCATCCGCATCGATGCAATCCGCCAGCTTGGCGATTTCATGGGGCAGACGGCGCAGCAGGGTGGCCGCAAGGTCATCATCCTGCATCCAGCCGAGGCGATGAACCTGAACGCTGCCAACGCCTTGCTCAAGTCCCTGGAAGAGCCTACTTCCGATACCTATCTGTTGCTGGTCAGTGATCAGCCCAGTCGATTGCTACCGACCATCCGCAGCCGCTGCCGGGTACAGCCACTGGTCACTCCCGGCCACGCCGAGGCGATGGCCTGGCTGCAGCACAGTCTTCCGGACCTGGATGCCGAGCAGCACGGCGCGTTGCTGTTGATGGCCGGTGGTGCCCCCCTGCGCGCAATTGCCCTGCATGAGATGGACGCCGCCAGCCTGCGTCAACAGGTCGTGGAGGGCGTCAAGGCGCTGTTGAAGAACCAGCAATCGGCCTCCCAACTGGCCGAGCGCTGGCCGAACCTGCCGCTGGAGCTGCTGGCCGACTGGTTCTGTGACTGGACGCTGGATCTGCTGCGGCTCAAGACCGGAGCCATGGAAGCTCCGGTCAATACCGATATGGACAAGGTACTGCCCTACATGGCGCGCCACCTGCAATTGCCCGCGTTGCTCAACTGGCAGAGCTGGCTGCTGCAACATCGGGGCATGCTGCTGGGCAAAGCCAACCTCAATCGGGTGCTGTTTATCGAAACGCTGCTGATCCAGTGGAAACAGTTGCTGGAAAGACGCTAGTCTAGATGGCAGACCCATGCCGAGTATCAACAAGGACAACGATATGAGCATTGCGACTGCGCCAGGACCCCGCAACGGCATTCTTTCACTGACGATCAAGGACAAGTCAGTGCTGTATGCGGCTTACATGCCTTTTGTAAAACACGGCGGGATGTTCATTCCCACCAACAAGACCTATCGCCTGGGCGATGAGGTCTTCATGCTGCTGAACCTGATGGAAGAACCGGAGAAGATCCCGGTGGCAGGCAAGGTCATCTGGATTACCCCGCGAGGCGCCCAGGGCAACCGTGCAGCCGGTATCGGAGTCCAGTTCAGTGATCAGGACAATACCGCCCGCAGCAAAATCGAAACCTACCTGGCCGGCGCGCTCAAATCCGACCGCCCGACCCATACCATGTGACCATGCTGATAGATTCCCACTGCCATCTAGACCGCCTCGACCTCACTGCCCATGACGGCTCTCTCGACAACGCTCTGAATGCTGCGCGCGAGCGTGGTGTCGGCAAGTTTCTCTGTATCGGCGTGGACGCCGCCAACGCGCCGGTGGTCAAGCAGTTGGCCGAGCAGTACGACGACGTCTGGTGCAGCGTAGGGATACATCCCCTGGACCTGACGCGTAACGATCCAACCGATCTTGCCTGGTTACTGGAGGCGCTGGAGCATCCGCGAGTAGCCGCCATCGGTGAGACTGGCCTGGATTATCACTACGAGCCGGACATGGCCCAGGCGCAGCAGGACTCCTTCCGCTATCACCTGCAGGCTGCCGCCACCACTGGCAAGCCAGTGATCATCCACACCCGCGAAGCGCGGGAGGATACCCTGACCATGCTCCGCGAGGCAGACCTGCCCAATGCCGGAGTACTGCACTGCTTCACTGAGGACTGGGACATGGCGCGGGCGGCGCTGGATCTCGGCTACTACATTTCCCTATCTGGCATCGTCACCTTTCGCAATGCCGATGCGCTGCGGGACGTGGCGCGGCGGATTCCCGCCGATCGGTTGCTGGTCGAAACGGATTCACCCTACCTGGCACCAGTGCCGCACCGCGGCAAGCCGAACGAGCCGCAATTCGTCTGCGAGGTGGCTGCCTTTCTTGCCGAGTTGCGCGGCGAGCAGCTGGAGCGCCTCTGGGAGAACACCACGGCCAACTTTCACCGGTTGTTCCCCCTGACGGCTGTCTGAATCAACGGGTCAGCTTGCTGGCAATCTGCGCTACATGCTGGCCCTGATGACGTGCAATGCCCAGTTCCCGTTCATCCGGCTGGCGTGAGCCATCGCCACCGGCAATGGTCGAGGCGCCATAGGGAGTGCCGCCGCCCACCTGGGATATATCGAACAGTGCGGGGGTGGTATAGCCGACAGGCACTATCACCATGCCGTGGTGCGCCAGGGTGGTCCAGGTGGAGGTGATGGTCATCTCCTGGCCGCCGCCAGTGCCGGTGGAGGTGAACACGCTGGCCACCTTGCCCGCCAACGCACCCTTGGCCCAGAGGCCGCCGGTCTGGTCGAGGAAGTTGCGCATCTGCCCGGACATGTTGCCGAAACGGGTCGGTGTGCCAAAGATGATGGCATCGTAGTCGGCCAGTTCCGCCGGGCGGGCTTGGGGGGCCTGCTGATCGGTCTTGCCGCCCGCTGCGGCAAAGGCCTCGGCGGGCATGGTTTCCGGCACACGCTTGATGTCGACTTCGACACCGGGAACCTGACGTGCGCCCTCGGCGACGGCATTGGCCATGGTTTCGATATGGCCGTACATGGAATGGTATAGCACCAGTAGCTTGGTCATTATTGCTTCCTCTGTCGTTATGGTACTCAGTGATTCAACCCATTGGAGTTGCGCCTCTGGCGCATCGTTCAGCTGGATGCGGCCCTGATCAGGCAACATCCACCAGCACGACCTCACTCTCTTCTTCAGCGGTAATCCGCAGCAACGTCTCGCCCTGCACCGCGACGCCGTCACCGGCATTGGCGGTAACACCGTTGATCTCGACCCGGCCGCTGGCCGGTACCAGATAGACTTTGCGCCCCGTGGCAATAGCATAGTCCGCAGTCTGCCCCGGTTTCAGGGTGGCGGCGACCAAGCGGGCATTTGCCCGGATGGGCAGGGCATCGCCATCCTCCGCCAGCCCACTGGCCAGGGTGACAAAGGTCCCGCTGCGTTCACCCTTGGGGAAAGGTCTGGTACCCCAGGAGGGGGCCAACCCTTTCTCGTCGGGCAAGATCCATATCTGGAACAGCCGCGTTTCCTGGTCCTCCAGGTTGAACTCGCTATGGGCGATGCCAGTGCCGGCACTCATTACCTGTACATCGCCCGCGAGGGTCCGGCCCTTGTTGCCCAGACTGTCCTGGTGGGTGATCGCTCCCTCGCGGACATAGGTGATGATCTCCATGTCGCGGTGCGGATGGGTTGGGAACCCCGAATGCGGAGCGATGATGTCATCGTTCCATACGCGCAGATGTCCCCAGTGCATGCGTTTGGGATCATGGTATTCAGCAAAGGAAAAATGGTGCCGGGCATTCAGCCAACCGTGGTGGGCACCACCCAATTCTTGGTAAGGACGCAGTTCGATCATTGTCTGTCTCCTGTTCTATGGTGATCGGAGCTCTGGCTGCTTCGATCAGATGCAGCGATGATCTATCAAAGTAATCTGGGTTAAAAGCGCAAAATACCCAGCATAAATATCGAATAAGTTGATGTGTTCTCTGTTGAATAGTTAAAAAAAACCCGAATTCCGGGGGAGAAATTCGGGTCAAGACCATTAGGAGTGATACAGAGCCGGACGGGGCCGGCTCTGCCAGATGCGGCACTTGGGGGAGGTGCTGCATCTGATATGAGAAGTATTGCCGACTTTTGCGGCATTTCCAGTCAGATAGGCCCTTTCATTAAACCTATTCGGAATAAGGTGCAGGAGCTTATCGTGACTGGTTCAGTCTTGCCGCTGGGCGAGGATGCCTTTGAGGATAGCCAATGCTCGATCCAGCACGTCCTGCCGCGTATAGAAATGCGGCGACCAGCGAATGCCGCCACCACGGGCGGCGCAAATCACTCCGGCTTCCTTCAACTGGGCAAACAGCTGGCTGGTATCCCAACCCTCGATGCGAAAGGTGACGATGCCCGCGCGTCGTTCAGGTGCCGCAGGGCTGAGAATGCGCACCCCCGGCAGGCGACCAAGTGATTGCAGCAAGTACGCCGTGCGCTGCTGCAACGCTTCCTGAATGCGCTGTTCGCCGACCTCCAGCAATAGCTCCAGGCTCGCCGATAGAGCATGTTGGGCGAGGGTATTGGGACTGCCGGGCTCGAAACGTCGGGCGGTGCTCGCTGGCATCCAGTCTTCGCGATCATAGTCGCCCATGGCCTCGACCATGTGCCAGCCGAATTGCAGAAGCTTCAGCCGGTCGCGGGCAGCGCGCCTGCAATAGAATACGCCCAGTCCTTCAGGCCCCAGCAACCATTTGTGTCCATCGGCCATGGCGAAGTCGCAATCGAATGCCTGCACGTCCAACGGCAGGGCGCCTAACGATTGAATGGCATCGACGCAAAACAGGATGTTGCGCTCGCGACAGGCGCGCCCCAGGCGCGTCAGGTCCATGCGCAGGCCACTGGCATATTGCACGGAGCTGATGCTCAGCAGACGAGTCGCCGGCCCCATTGCCGCAATCAATGCCGCTTCCGGATCATCTCCATCGAGGCTCACCTGACGCAGAATAACGCCACGACTCTCCAGCGCCTGCCAGGGAATGCGGTTTGAAGGAAACTCCTGATCGCTGACGAGGACCTCGTCGCCGGCCGTCCAGTCCAGCCCCATGGCCACCAGGGATAACGCCTCGGAGGTGTTCTTCACCAGGGCGATATCGCCTTTGCTCGGCGCGTTGAGCAGGGTCTGGAATTGCCCCCGCAGGCGATGCTCCAGTTGAATCCAACGAGGATAATCCTCCGCTCCCCGTGTAATGTTCTCCCGGGCGAAGGCCGTCACTGCATCAGCGGCGCGTTTGGGCCAGGGGGCAACAGCTGCGTGATTCAAATAGCAAATGGTGGGGTCTTGGGGGAACTCATCATCCCATTGCAGTTTATGGAGCATGGTCGGGTCCTGTGCGGATTGCATTTCTGTTGCCGATGATAGCGTGCCTGGAGCCAAACGGAACATGGTCACTGTAAAGGCATGAACTTTTGGTCATATTAATACCAAAAGTGTGCAATTGGTCATGAAATTGGCATAATGCATTTTCATCGTCACGCCCATGCAGGTAAGCATATGCAGAAAGAATCACGCAAGATCCGGGAGTTTCGGCGCCGGGAACAGGAAATTCTGACCTCGGCGTTGCGTTTGTTCCTGGAGCAGGGAGAAGACAGCGTCACGGTTGAAATGATTGCCGATGATGTCGGAATCGGCAAGGGCACCATCTACAAGCACTTCAAGTCAAAAGCCGAGATCTATCTGCGCCTGATGCTGGACTACGAGCGCGATCTGGCCGAGCTGCTGCATTCGGAATCCATCGAAACGGATCGAGAGGCGCTCTCCCGGGAATACTTCGCCTTTCGCATGAGTGATCCGGAGCGCTATCGGTTGTTCGATCGGCTGGAGGAGAAAGTTCTCAAGGCCAATCAGATGCCGGAACTGGTGGAGGAGCTGCATCGCATCCGCGCCTCCAATTTCAATCATCTGACCGGGGTGATTCAGGAGCGTATCGACGAAGGCAAGCTGGAGGATGTACCGGCGTACTTTCACTATTGCGCGGCCTGGGCTTTGGCGCACGGCGCCATGTCCATGTATCACTCGCCGTTCTGGCGCGAAGTGATCGAAGACAAGGAAGGTTACATGCAGTTTCTGATGGATATTGGCGTACGCATGGGCAACCGTTCCAAGCGGCGGCGCGATGGCGATCCCGCCTGAGGGCAGGGCGTGAACTTGAGGCGAAGCGGCGGGTCTACCGGGCAATCGACTTGAACAGGAGTACCCGCTTGCCGCCTTTCCGTTCTGCCTTGTGTCTCCTCGCCGCGCTGGCGGTCTTGCCCGCCCAGGCGCGTGACTACAGTTATACCGATGCCCATCTGCATTACGTCGACTTCTTCCAGGAAACCGACGGCATGACCGAGCTGTTGAAGCAGATGGATGAGCATAATATCCGCCACGCCATGATCAGCGGTGTTCCGGTAGCCAAGAAATGGCATGAAAATGAACCACGTCGGCCGCGTTATTACGCTGGGGATGACGCAGGGGCATACTGGTTCAGCGCAACGGATTACATCGTCGCGCATGCGCTGGAACAACTGGATGAGAAACAGCGGTCGCGTTTTCATCCCTTCCTCTCTGGTTTCAACCCCAACGACAAGAACTCCGGCGAGCACCTGCGCCGCCTGCTGGAGACCTATCCGGGCATGTGGCAGGGCATCGGCGAGGTATTCACCCGCCATGACGACCTGACCGCACTGACCAACAGCGAGGTGCCCCGCGCCAACAGCGAGGCCATGGACCGGATCTACTACCTGGCCGCCGAGTATGATCTGCCGGTGATGATCCACAGCAATATCACCTCCAAGCGTGAGCGTAATCCGCTGTATCTGCCGGAGCTGGAAGAGTCCCTGCGTGACCATCCGCAGGTGCGTTTCATTTGGGCCCATGCCGGCACCAGCAAGGAAATCCATCGTCACCAGGAGAAGCTGACATTCCTGTTCGATGAGGTGGAGCGGTTGCTCGGGCTGTATCCGAACCTGTATATCGACCTGTCGTGGACCATGCTGGAGCCTTACCTGCTCGACAGCGAGGGCAAGCCGGACCCGCGCTGGCTGCAACTGGTCGAACGCTTCCCGGATCGCTTCATGATCGGCTCGGATGTGGTGGGCAAGTTCGGCAGTCTGGGGGAGTACATGAGCGGGTTCGACGTTTTCCTCGATGCCTTGCCCGAGACGGTGGCGCACAAGGTGGCGGGGAGTAATTTCCTGGCGATCCTGCCACGGCAGAGCCAGGATAACTGAACCGTGGCATCGACTGATTCGATGCCACGGCTGGAGCCTGCCTTACCCCAGGGGAATGCGTGGCGGGTTCTGCCAGTAAGCGCATTGGTGGGCTGTGTTGAAGGCGCTCTGATCGACCGCGGCCGGGGTCGGAGCGTCAAGGCGCAGGATCTGCCCGCCTGACGTCAGACGTGGCCATTCCACCGCTTCCGCTGCGCCGTCAGTGCCATTGGGGCCGATGGCCGGGTCGACGCCGTATTTGGCAAAATTGGTCCAGTAGCGAGCCATATGTTCCCCCAGGGCGAGCTGATCTTCTCCGGCGCCACGGTCAATCAGTGTCTGTTCGGAGCTCAACACGTATTGAATCTCGAAGGAATGAGCAGCACCCAGGGGGAAGGGCGCCGTTACACCGTCAAGAATATTTGGTGCGTTGCGATCAGCAAACCAGTAACCCCAGGTATCCACTTGGCTCTGTAACAGGTTCCACTGGTTGTTGTTCGGGCAGTTGAAGCGCCAGTCGGTACCGATTGCCGAATAGGCATTGACGAACTGCAGGGGGCCGGTGGGTTGCTCTGCGGCATAATCATCGGCGATCTGGCCGGCGTCCAGGGTTGGGTCTTCTGTCAGCAGCTTGGCGACAGCGGCGGTATAGCCCGCCGGGGTGAACAGATCCTCGCCGTCTCCCAGTGCCAGCAGGGTAAATAGCGCGCCTTCATCCAGGTTGCTGCCCATCATCACCGGGACCTCATTGAATTCCCCGCTGGCCAATGCCTGGTTGATCGACCGGGGGAGCGTCGCGGTGTTGGAGACAGGGAGAATATTGCCCGGCTGGGCATCGAGCAGCTCCCGTACGGATAAGTCTCCCAGACATTGCAGCAGTTGCGCATCCGGGGTATCTCTACAAGTGGTCTGGGCAATGGTGGGGAGGCCAAACAAGCTCTGGCCGCCCGGAATGACAGTGTCCAGCCCCAGGGGGATATCCCCCAGCGGTACCTGCGCGCCGTTGTAGGAACCACTCTGCACGATGGCCTTGTGAAACAGGCCCGCTGCGCCTGGTGAGGCCAGCTGACTCATGACGCTGTGGCCGCCCGCAGACTCGCCGAAAAGGGTGACGTTATCTGGATCGCCATCGAACTGGTCGATATTGTCCCGGACCCACTGGAGTGCCAGCTGCTGGTCCTGCAGACCGAAGTTGGCATTTCCCAGCGCGACATGGGGCAGGAAGCCCAACGCACCCAGGCGGTAATTGAGGGTCACCACTACCACGCCTTGCTCTACCAGCCGCACTGGTTCGTAACTGGCACCGCCGGAGCCATAAATGAAGGCGCCGCCGTGGACCCAGACCATGACCGGATACTCCCCGGGCTCTTCCGGCGCATAGACATTCAGGAACAGGCAATCCTCATCCAGACTTGCTTCACCGAAGGGGCTGGCATCTTGCGGACAACTGCTGCCGAAGGTTTCACTCAACTGGATGGCATCAGCGTGAGCCGGCGGGAGAGCGGGCGCGGCAAAGCGCTCGGCTACACCGTAGCGAAGGCCACGGAATACCCGCATGCCGTCATGCTCGATCCCGATGTAATCACCCTGTTGGGTGGTGACCTTCAGTGGGTTCTCAACGGAGCCGCCGTCATGACTGCTGCCGCCACCGCCTCCCGACAGGCAGCCACTCAGGCTGGTAGCCATGATCACTGCCGATAGGGTGGACAGGATGAAGCGAGATGATGTGATGCTGGTTGTTTTGCGCATTGTTATTATCCGTATGATTATTCAGCCGATTACCCTGGCAAAATGCCTTCTTTCGGTACGGAAACCATAAAAGAATCATCAGCCGCGCGCTAAACCCATACGGGTGATCAATCACCGGGGGAGGGCGTATGCCCGGCTATTCTGTAAACTGAGCAGCGAACCTTGATTGGAGTGATGCATGTCAGCCCAGCCCCGTTTTCCCATCGACTACATCGAGCCGGTATTTCGTCCGCCGAGCGAGGCGCATTCGCTGATCTTGCCGGTGACCAACGGCTGCTCATGGAACCAGTGCACCTTCTGCGATATGTACACTGCGCCGCAGAAGAAATTTCGCGCCCGTGACGAACAGCAGGTGCTGGATGAGATCCGCCGCAGTGGCGAGCAGTTGATCGTGCAGCGGGTGTTTCTCGCCGACGGCGACGCCATGGTGTTGCCGACTCACCGCCTGCTACGCATTCTCGAGGCGATAGGCGAGTACATGCCGGAAGTACAGCGGGTCACCTCGTATTGCCTGCCGCGCAATCTGCGCCGCAAGTCCGTAGAGGAACTCAGGCAGTTGCGCGAGGCCGGCCTGCAGATGCTCTATGTCGGTGCCGAGTCTGGTGATGACGAGGTGTTGCAGCGGGTGAACAAGGGCGAGACCTTCGATTCCACTGCCGAGGCGTTGCTCAAGGCCCAGGAGGCTGGCTTGCAGACCTCGTTGATGATTCTGAACGGGCTGGGTGGCCGGAATCTGTCCGAGCAGCATGCGGCGAACTCAGCCCGGCTGATGAACCTGACCCAGCCGGATTTCCTGTCCACACTGGTGGTCAGCTTTCCCCATGGCATGGAACGCTACCAGGCGCGTTTCCCTGACTTCCAGCCCCTCGATCAGCTCGGACTGTTCCGCGAGATCGAGATGCTCCTGTCTGCCCTGGAGCTGAACAATACGGTTTTTCGCAGCGACCATGCATCGAACTATCTGGTACTCAAAGGGATACTGGGCGCTGACCAGCCGCGCCTGCTGGCGCAGGTGCGCCAGGCCATCAAGCAACCGGAACAGGCCGGGCTGCGACCGGAACGGATGCGTGGATTATGAAACCGATGATATCGCTGTCCCGAATTACTGCGGTGCTGGCGCTGGCCGTGCTGGCCTGGGGTTGTACGCCCTCGCAGATGAAGGAGGAAGGGCGCTTCTACCTCAGCGATGCCGGGCTGCTGGATCGCTATCAGATCACCCGCAGCGGCAACTTCCGCCTGCAGGCCGACTCGCGATTCTACATAGCGCAGAGTCACTTCGTGCCGGTCGGTCATGCCTATGCGCGCCCGAACATTCTGGCCGAGGAAGGATTTGCCGCCGCAGTGCAGGTCTTTCCCATGGTGCGGCGCGCGGAACAGCCGTTGGGGCTGGACGAGGCGTTGCTGCATACCCGACAACAGGGGCTGGATTATCTGCTGTACACCCGCTTCGCCAGCGCCCAGAGCAGTGCCGGCGCGCAGCCGACCGCTGAGCAGGCCAGCGCAGGCCATGTGGGGCGCGATGCAGTGGTGTTGCAATTGATGCTGCTGGAAGCGGGCACCGAGCGGCTCATCGATTTTGCCACCATCACCAGCCGCACCGGCTTTCTCGCTTTCTCCAAAACCCGTCCGGAAAATCTGCTGCGGGAACCGATGGAAGACTATACCCGTCAATTGCTGGGCAGACCCTAGCCATCCCGAGATCGAGGTAACCTATGGACAACCGACCACCACCTCCCCAGTCGCTGCTCGACAGCTTGCCTGAGTCGAGTACCGGCGACGCCCGCGAGCCGGCGCCAGTGCATCTGTGGCATCCGGATTTCAGCGGTGAGCTGGATATGCACATTGCCCGTGACGGCACCTGGTATCACGAAGGCGGACCCATCAGCCGCAAGTCCCTGGCGCAGCTGTTTTCCGGCATTCTGCGGCTGGATGAAGATGGCCGCTATTACCTGGTCACGCCGGTGGAGCGCTGGGCCATCCGGGTCGATGATGTCCCCTTCGTTGCGGTACGGCTGGAGGTGGAGGGGCAGGGCCGCGAACAGCGTCTGACCCTCTTCACCAGCCTGGGCCACAGTGTGCTGGCTGGCGAGATGCATCCGATCACCGTCCGAGTGGATGCCGACACCAGCGAACCTTCACCCTACGTGCTGCTGCGCAGCAACCTGCGGGCGCTGATCCATCGCAACGTATTCTATGAACTGGCGGACCTGGCGGTCGAGGAACAGGTCGATGGCCAGCCCCGCATCGGCGTATGGAGTGACGGACATTTCTTTCCGATAGATGGCTCGGCGGTCACCGCCTGAGCTGTCGCGGCCTGCATGCAAGTCAAGATCTCCAGGCCGCATTTTCAGGTTTCCTTTGTTGTTGATCTTTACCATATCTGGGTCTAGGATTCGCAATACGCACAACCAGTAGTGTTTTTCAGGTGCAGGGGTGAGCAGGCGTGAACGTTTGTCAAGCCCGGACAGCACTGATTCCAGGAGAATATGATGAGTCAAACAGCCAAGGTGCAACGTCTGCATAATGTCGTAACCAACATTCCCATGCAGCCGGCCTCGGAAGATATCTGGGACACCAAATATCGGCTCAAGACCAAGGATGGCGTAGCCATCGACCAGACCGTCGATGAGACCTATCAGCGTGTCGCCCGCGCCCTGGCCGAAGTCGAGCTGCCGGAGCTGCGCGAAGAATGGTATGACAAGTTTCTCTGGGCGCTGCGCCATGGTGCCATCCCCGCCGGCCGCATCACCTCCAACGCCGGCGCGCTGGAACACAAGCCTGCGACCTCGACCATCAACTGCACCGTCTCGGCGACCATCGGCGACTCCATGGACGATATCCTGTCCAAGCTGCACGAGGCCGGCCTGACGCTGAAGGCCGGCTGCGGCATCGGCTATGAATTCTCCACCCTGCGGCCCCGCGGTGCTTATGTCTCCGGCGCTGGCGCCTACACTTCCGGCCCGCTGTCGTTCATGGATATCTACGACAAGATGTGCTTCACCGTGTCGTCCGCCGGTGGCCGTCGTGGTGCGCAGATGGCGACTTTCGATGTGGGTCATCCGGACGTGGCGGACTTCATCCGCGCCAAGCGCGAGGGCGGTCGCCTGCGTCAGTTCAACCTGTCGCTGCTGATCACTGAGGAGTTCATGCAGGCGGTGGAGTCCGACAGCGAATGGAAGCTGGCCTTCCCGCTGGGCATCGGCGAAGCCGAAGCAGACAAGGTCGATGTCAACGATGCCGAGCAGGTGATCTGGCGTGAGTGGCCAAGCAACGAACGTTATGTGACCCGCGACGACGGCCTGGTAGCCTGCCGCGTGTTCCGCACCATGAAGGCGCGGCGCATCTGGGACATGATCATGACCTCCACCTACGACTTCGCCGAGCCCGGTTTCATCCTGATCGACCGGGTCAACCAGATGAACAACAACTGGTTCTGCGAGGAAATCCGTGCCACCAACCCCTGTGGCGAGCAGCCGCTGCCGCCCTATGGCGCCTGCCTGCTGGGCTCGATCAACCTGACCCTGTTCGTACGCGATCCCTTCACCGACAAAGCCCGGTTCGATTGGGACGAATACCGCAAGGTGGTGGACATCTTCACCCGCATGCTGGACAACGTGGTCGAGATCAATGGCCTGCCATTGGAAGAGCAGCGCAATGAGATTTTCCGCAAGCGCCGCCACGGCATGGGTTTCCTCGGTCTGGGCTCGACCATGACCATGCTGTGCATGAAGTATGGCGATGCACAGTCGCTGGAATTCACCGAGCAGGTCTCCCGCGAAATGGCCCTGCAGGGCTGGCGCACCGGCCTCAAGCTCAGTGAGGAGAAGGGCCCGGCGCCGATCATGGAAGAAGAGTTCACCGTCACGGGTGCCATGCTCGCCAAGCGTCCGGAAATGCAGAAGGACGGCTTCAAGGTCGGTCAGAAGGTCAAGGGCAAGGTACTCTGGGCCAAGTACAGCCGCTACATGCAGCAGGTCGCGGGTGAAGATGCGGCGTTGGTCGAGGCGTTGGCAGAGCAGGGTTCGCGCTTTACCCATCACAGCTCCATCGCCCCCACCGGCACCATCTCCCTGTCGCTGGCCAACAACGCCTCCAATGGTATCGAGCCGAGCTTCGCCCATCACTATTTCCGCAACGTGATCCGCGAAGGCAAGAAGTCCAAGGAAAAGGTCGACGTGTTCAGCTTCGAGCTACTGGCCTATCGGGAATTCATCGATCCCCAGGCGCTGCCGGACATGGAAGCTGCCTCGCGCAACCTGCCGGATTACTTCATCGCTGCCGATGACGTGAAGCCCACCGAGCACGTGGACGTGCAGGCCGCAGCGCAGAAGTGGATCGACTCGTCGATTTCCAAGACCGCCAACGTGCCGACGGATTATCCCTACGAGGACTTCAAGGATATCTACCTGTATGCCTACCACAAGGGTTTGAAGGGCTGCACCACCTTCCGCTTCAACCCTGAAGCCTTCCAGGGCGTGCTGGTGAAGGAACAGGACCTGGCCAACACCACCTACCGCTTCAAGCTGGAAGACGGCAGCATCATCGAGGCCAAGGGCGGGGAAGAAATCGAATACGACGGCGAAATGCATTCCGCCGCCAATCTGTATGATGCGCTCAAGGAAGGCTACTACGGCAAATTCTGAGCCGCTGGATTACTGCATCGCACGGCTGAACAAACAACACAGCCCCGCCAAGGCGCGGGGCAAGGAAGATGGACATGGCACTCAAGATAACCAGCAAGATTGTCGACTACGCAGTGGTCAAGCCGGACGAGCCGGCCAAGGCGCCCGAACCGGCTGCGCCCACCTATGTCGAGATGCATGAGAAGCTCAAACGCCCCGAGTTCCTCGAAGGCTCGACCTACAAGATCAAGACGCCAACCTCCGAGCACGCCATCTACGTCACCATCAATGACGTG
This sequence comes from Pseudomonas sp. G11-1, assembly GCF_024031555.1. Taxonomy (NCBI): domain Bacteria; kingdom Pseudomonadati; phylum Pseudomonadota; class Gammaproteobacteria; order Pseudomonadales; family Pseudomonadaceae; genus Pseudomonas; species Pseudomonas sp. G11-1. The sequence continues at coordinate 125,313 of NZ_QEYQ01000005.1, forward strand.
GTGCTCAACCCCGGCAGCGACCATGAAACCCGCCGGCCCTTCGAGATCTTCATCAACTCGAAGAACATGGAGCATTACCAGTGGATCTCGGCGCTGACGCTGATCATCTCCGCAGTATTCCGCAAGGGTGGCGACTGCACCTTCCTGGTCGAAGAGTTGAACAGCGTATTCGACCCCAAGGGCGGTTACATGAAGCGTGGCGGCCGCTGGATGCCCTCGCTGGTTGCGGAAATCGGTGATGTGCTGGAGCAGCACCTCAAGCGCATCGGCATGCTTGAGGACGGGATGGACGAGCACCAGCGCGCCTATCTGGAGCAGAAGCGGGCCGAGTTCACCAGCATCAATGCTCCAGCCCAGGCGGCAGCGGACTGTGACGACAGTGCCGAAGCCTACCCGGCCGGCGCGCAGATGTGCGGCAAATGCCACACCAAGGCCGCGGTGCAGATGGACGGCTGTCTCACCTGCCTGGCCTGTGGCGACAGCAAGTGCGGCTGATGTGCTGACGATTCCACTGCGCCGGGGCTACCGGCGCAGTGTCCTGCCTTTACCCCGCTGGCGCTCGCCGGCACCGTTCCTACCTTCATTCGCTTCGCCCATGGCTGTCACAGTCATTGCCGCAGGCCGCTACTCGCGCTGGTCGGTGAGGTCGCCACCTCGCGTTAACAGCCAACGGTTACATATTCAGCCATACGCAGGGATAATACCGGGCAGCCATAGGAGATGACCCATGCCCCTGAATGAAATGCGGTTTCTGTTGCCCTTGCTCAGCCTGGCCCTGCTGGGTGGCTGGCTGCTCACCGGCTGGGTGTTGCTGCGCCGGGAACGGTTGCTGCAAGGGCGGGTCGATGAATTGCTTGAGCAAAACCGCAGCCAGCAATTGGAAATGCATCAACAGCTGGGGGCACAGCTGAGTCTGGAAACTCGCCTTGAGCACCTGCAGGAATCCGTAGCCCGGCTGGATGCGGAACGTGGTCGGCTGGCAACCCGCCTGGCTGATGCAGAGGGGCAGTGCAACGAATGGCAGCGTTCTGCCGAGCGCTTTCAGGTCCAGGCCCAGGAGCAGCAGCGCCAGGGCGAGCTATTGCAGACTGAACGCCGGACCCTGGAGCAGCGGCTGCAGCAATTGCAGCAAACCCACGAACAGCTGCGGGTCGAGCATTCCACCTTGCAGACCACCCTGAGCCAACGCCAGCAGCACTTCGATGAACAGCAGCAATTGCTCAAGGACAGCCGCGAGCAGCTCAAGCTGGAATTCGAGCAACTGGCCGGACGCATCTTCGAAGCCAAGGGCCAGACCTTCACCCAGACCAGTCAGCAATCTCTTGACGCGTTGCTCAAGCCGTTCCGCGAGCAGATCGATCAGTTCCGCAGCAAAGTGGAAGATATCCATCACAAGGACACCCAGCAGCAGGCGGCTCTGGCGCAGGAGCTGCTGCACCTCAAGCAGCTCAACCAGCAGATCACCCAGGAAGCCCACGACCTGAGTATCGCCCTGCGCGGGCAGAAGAAGACCCAGGGCAACTGGGGCGAGCTGATTCTGGAGAACGTTCTGGAGCGCTCCGGTCTGCGCGCCGGCATCGATTTCAAGCGTGAGGTGAGCATGACCGCCAGCGATGGTCAACGCCAGCGCCCCGATGCCTTGGTCTACCTACCCCAGGACAAGCATCTGATCATTGATGCCAAGGTGTCGCTGAATGCCTACACCCGCTATATCAACAGCGAGGACGATACCGAGCGCCGGCTGGCCCTGGCCGAGCATGTGCAGGCCTTCGGGCAGCGGATACGCGAGTTGGCCGAGCGCAATTACTTCGACCTGCCGGGGCTCAACGCACCCGAGATGGTGTTCATGTTCGTGCCCATCGAATCCGCCTTCGTCGAAGCGCTGAAAGCCGACGAAACCCTATTCCAGAAAGCCATCGAACAGAACGTGCTGGTGGCGACGCCGACCACCTTGCTGACCAGCCTCAACATCGTGCGGCAGCTGTGGCGCTTCGAAGACCAGAACCGCCACACCGCCGAGCTGGCCGAGCGGGCCGCACGGGTGCATGACAAGTTGCGCACCTTCCTCGGCAGCATGGAGAGTATCGGCAGCAGCCTAGACAAGGCCAGCGAGGCTTATCACAAAGCCTGTGCCCAGCTGGTGAGTGGCCGTGGCAACCTGGTTAAACAGGTCAATGATTTCAAGGAGTTGGGCGTGTCTGTTAAAGCAGAACTTGGGGAAAACTGGACCGATCGTGCCGAGCTTGAGCTCGGCCACGATGTACCGGCAGCGGATACGCTGGGATGAGATTCGGAAGGGAAGAGGAGAACCCGGCAGGGCGCCGGGCTTTACAGATGGAAGTCGCCGCTTGCTTCGGGCTGGTATTCGATATCGATGATCTTGAGCTTGAGCGGGCGACCATTGGGGCCGGTCCAATCGATGCTCTGGCCTTTCTTCAGACCGAGCAGGGCAATGCCCACCGGCGCGAGCACCGAGATGGTACCATCCCGTCCGGCCTTGTCAGGGTAAACCAGAGTCAGGACCATTTCGCGGCCGCTGGTTTCATCCGCGAAGCGCACCGTGGAATTCATGGTGACCACATCCGGAGCAACGCGCGTATGAGACACGACCTTGGCTCGCAGCATCTCGTTCTCGAGAGCCTCCAGCAGGTCGATCGGCGCGTCCATGGTATTCAACACCTCATCCAGGCGTTGGACATCCAGACGGGTGAGCACGATAGAGGGTGATTTGCTCATGGCGAACAGCATTACTCCTTGTTAAAGACAATGAAAAAACGGTAGTTGGGAAAAACAGGTAAAGAAGCCAACAGGACATCGGCATAGATAGACAGTACCAGAATGGCGACTTCTTGCAAGCTCCTCGCCGGTTTTGGTGCTGGCGCTCGCCCGGTTTCCACCCGGCCATGAGACTGGAGAAGCTCAGATGCACGCAGTGAAGCAGATCGCGTTGTTCATTCGTACCAATTTATGGATTGTCCCCCTGGCGCTGCTGCTGGCCTGGGGGCTGTTCCGCTTTCTCGACCCGGCGCCGCCGCGGACCCTGGTGATGACCACGGGTGGTGAGTCCGGCGGCTACCATGGCTTCGCCCTGGCCCTGCAGGAACGGCTGGCAGAGGATGGGCTGACGTTGGAATTGCGCCCCAGCAGCGGCTCAGTGGAGAACCTGCAGCGCTTGAGTGATGGCACTGGCGAGGTGCAGCTGGGTCTGATTCAGAGCGGCACCACCAGCCTGATCGAGCCCGCGCAGCGAGCCCGGCTGGAGGGTTTGGCAGCCATCTATCACGAGCCGTTGTGGCTGTTTCAGCGTCGAGGTGCGGATATTACCCGGCTGGCGGACCTGCATGGCCGCAGGGTCTCGGTCGGCACCATGGGCAGCGGCACCTGGGCAGTAGTACACAGCCTGTTCAGTCAGCTCGGTGATCAGGTCGGCGAGGCAGATGTGCTGGCGGGTAACTGGCAGCGTTTGTCGGCGCGGGACTCGCTGGAGGGGCTGCGCAGCGGCGAGCTGGACGCGGCCTTCTTCGTTCTGCCGGTGAATAATGCCACGGTACGCCAACTGCTGGCCGACCCGGATCTGGAACTGGTCAGCCTCGAGCAAACCGAGGCGCTTGCCGCCAGACTGCCGTTTCTCGATACCCTGAGTATTCCTGAGGGGCTGCTCGATCTGGAGCGTAATGTACCGGCCCAGCCCACCCGGTTACTGTCGCCGGTCGCCACCCTGGTGGTCAACGATGCCTTCCATCCGGCACTGGCGTCGCTGGTTTTGAAAGCGACCACCGATGTGTTGCGCCAGGGCAGTCTGCTGGACCCGCCGGGGGCCTTTCCCGCGGCTATGCCCATGGAATTGGAGCTCACTGGTGAAGCGGAGTACTACCATAAGAATGGCGTGCCGATGCTGCAGCGCTATCTGCCGTTCTGGGTGGCCTCGATTTTTGACCGCTACGTGGTGCTGTTGATCCCCTTCATCGTTATCATGCTGCCGCTGATCAAGAGCATGGGGCCGCTCTACAGCTGGCGCATGCGGGCGCGGGTCTATCGCTGGTACGCGGACCTGCGGCGGGTGGACAAGCTGATTCATAACGGCGGTATCCATCAGGTGCTGGAGCGGGAGATTGCCAGTCTGGTAAAGCTGGAAGACGAGCTGACCCGGGTCGATGTGCCCCTGTCCTATGCTCATGAACTGTATAGCCTGCATCTGCATGTAGGCTACATGATCACCCGGTTGCGGCAGATGGAGGAGGAGCAGGGTGCTGCCCGTGGCGAGAGGGCCGCGGGTGTGTGACAGTTCATTGCGCGGGGTTTCAACTGTCAGGGACTGACCATAAGATGGACCAGCAGGCCAACGAGAGGTGTACATGAAGGATGTGCTGAGTAACGCAACGGATGCAATCAATCAGGTGCTGCTGGGCAAACAGCATGCGGTCAAGCTGGCAGTGGCCTGCATACTGGCCCGCGGGCACCTGCTGATCGAGGATCTGCCGGGTATGGGCAAGACCACTCTGTCCCAGGCATTGGCGCGGGTGATGGGGCTCAGCTATCAACGCATCCAGTTCACCAGTGATCTGCTGCCCGGCGATATTCTCGGCACCTCGGTATTCGATCGTGACAGTGGGGGCTTCGTTTTCCATCCGGGGCCGATCTTCGCCGAGCTGGTGTTGGCGGACGAGATCAACCGCGCCACGCCCAAGAGCCAGAGCGCGCTGCTGGAGGCCATGGAAGAGGGGCAGGTCACCGTGGACGGTGCCACCCGGCCGCTGCCTGAACCCTTCTTCGTCATCGCCACCCAGAACCCGGCCTCCCAAGGCGGTACCTTCGCCTTGCCGGAATCCCAACTCGACCGATTTCTGATGCGCTTGTCCCTCGGCTACCCAACCCCGGCGGCAGAGAAGACGCTGTTATTGGGCGGTACCGGGCGGGCGCGCCTGGATGACCTCAAGCCGGTGCTCACCCGCGCGCAGCTACAGGCATTGCAGGCAGCGGTGCCGCAGGTAACAGCGAGCGAGGCGATCATCGATTACATCCTGCGACTGGTCACCCGCACGCGGGAAAGCCATCTGTGTGCCTGGGGCCTGTCGCCCCGGGGCAGCCTCGGCCTGCTGGCAGCTGCTCGCGCCTGGGCCATGCTGGAACACCGGGCCTACGTCATTCCCGAGGATGTGCAGGCGGTGCTTCCGGCTGTGGTCAGCCATCGTCTGCGCGCCAGTGAGGACCCAGCCGGGCACGGCGGCGGCAGTCTGGCCCAGCGGCTGCTAAACGAGGTGCCGGCGGTTTGATCGCCCGGCTGGGTGGCCAGACCAGCGCCCTGTTCCAGCGCTGGTTGAAAAAGCGCATTCCGGCGGCCAGCCAGGTGACGCTCAACCATCGGCGCATCTTCATCATGCCTACCCGCGCCGGCATGGGCTTGCTGCTGTTGCTGCTGATCATGCTGATCGGCGCCATCAACTATCAGAACAGCCTGGTCTATGCCGTGGTGTTCCTGCTCGGGAGTCTATTCTGGGTCGGCCTGCACCACACCTACCGCAACCTCGCTGGACTTGAGTTGCATGCCAATGGCAGCCTGCCGGTGTTCGCCGGGGAGGAGGCGGCGCTGACACTGACCTTGCTGGCGCCGCGCCGGGAGCATCAATCGGTCGCCCTGTTCTGGCCGAGCACCCCGCAGCGGCAGGTGGATGTGGAGCAGCAACTGGGCACCACGCTGTCGCTCTATCATCCGACCACCCACCGCGGCTGGTTCAAGCCCAATCGCTTGCGTGTGGAGACCCGTTATCCGCTGGGCTGGTTCGTGGCCTGGAGCCTGGTGGATCTCGACTGGCAGGTATTGGTCTACCCGCAGCCGCTGAGCCTGCCTCTGCCGGGTACGCGTGCTGCCGAAGCAGGCGAGGGCGACCAGTTGCTGGCTGAAGGTGTGGACGATTTTCAGGGCCTGCGTGCCTATCAGCCCGGAGACTCGAAGAAACGGCTGGATTGGCGCGCCTGGTCGCGGGGGCAGGGGTTGCACAGCAAGGTGTTTGCCGAGCCGCAGCATGACAGCCTCTGGCTGAGCCTGGAGCAAGCACCCGGCGCCTCGCTGGAGCAGCAACTGAGCTGCCTGGCCGGTTGGGTGCTGCAACTGGAAAGCCGCCACCGGCCCTACGCGCTGGAGCTGGCCGGCCAGCGCATCGGCCCGGCGTTGGGCGAAGCCCACCGGGATGCCTGCCTGCGTGCTCTGGCGCTCTATGGAGTGACCCCATGACGTCCCATGCGCTGATACCCCGCAACAGCCTGGTCTGGTTGCTCACCGCACAAGTGGTCGCACTGGCGCCACACCTGCCCCGGTTGCCGCTGTGGGTAGCCGTCCTGTGGCTGGGCTGTGCATTGTGGCGGGTGCAGATTCAGCGCATGCGTTGGCCCTATCCGGGATTCCTGGTACGGGTGCTGGCGCTGGTACTGGTGACTACCGGGGTGTTTCTGGTGCAGGGGACCCTGATCGGGCTCGATGCCGCGGTGATGCTGCTATTGATGCTGTTCATGCTCAAACTGCTGGAAATGCGCAAACCCCGTGACGCGCTGGTGGTCATCTACCTTGGCTTTTTCATCGTCGCCGCGGCTTTTCTGTTCGATCAGGGCATACCGCTGGCGCTGTTCCAGTGTTTCTCCTTGCTGGTGCTGGTGGCGGCACTGGTCGGTCTGCAACAGACACCGGGGCGCAATGACCCGGCTCGGGCCATGCGCACCGGCGGCATACTGCTGATGCAAGCCGTGCCGCTGATGGTGGTTCTGTTTGTGCTGTTTCCGCGCATGGGCCCGCTATGGTCGGTCAATGCACCGGGCAACCAGGCGCGCACCGGGCTGGCGGAAAGCATGGCGCCGGCAGATGTGGCCGAGCTGGCCCGTTCCGGTGAGCTGGCCTTCCGTGCGGCGTTCGACGATGCAGTGCCGGCGCAGCCACAGCTGTATTGGCGCGCCATGACCCTGAGCCGCTTCGATGGCCGCACCTGGAGCCGTTCGCGCTTCACCACGGCGGCGGCGCCACCGGAGTGGCAGCCACGGGGCGAGCCGATTGGCTACCGCGTCATTGCCCCGGCCAGTAACCAACCCTGGGTATTCAGCCTGCGCGGCGCCAGTACCGAGGATGAGCGCTTGCTGCTCACCGGCGATTTCGTGCTGCAGGCCCGGCAGCCGCTGGGACGGGCTATTTCCTACGTCGCCAGCTCCAGGATGGATAGCCTGCTGCAACCGCAGGAGCTGGACCCCTTGCAGGAACGGGTCAATCTGCAGTTGCCGGAGGGCAGCGACCCCCGCAGTCGAGCCTTCGCTGCGCAATTGCGTCAATCCCATCCTGAGGACGCAGATCTGGTTGAGGCGCTGCTTGGCCATTTCAACCGCGAACCCTTCCATTACACTCTGCGTCCAACCCCGTTGGGACTGCACAGCAATGATGAGTTTCTGTTCGACAGCCGCCGCGGCTTCTGTGCGCATTTCGCCGGCGCCATGACCTTTGTCCTGCGTGCGGCGGGCATTCCAGCTCGGGTCGTCGCTGGCTACCAGGGTGGGGAAATCAATCCGCGGGGCAATTACGTGCTGGTACATCAGTTCGACGCTCACGCCTGGGTCGAGGCATGGTTGCCAGGGCAGGGATGGGTGTCGGTCGATCCGACCTTCCAGGTGGCGCCGGAGCGTATCGAGCGGGGCTTGCAGGACGCGTTGTCGGAGGAGGGCAGTTTTCTCGAGAACTCGCCCCTGGCTGCAGCACGCTACCGCGACATTGGCTGGCTGAACAATACGCGGCTGTTCTGGGATGATCTCAACTATCAATGGCAACTGCGAGTACTGGGCTACCAGAGCGAGCGTCAATTGGAATTCTTCCGCCGCTGGCTGGGCACGGCCGACTGGCAACGTATAGGTCTGATTTCCCTGGGTGTGCTGTTGCTGTTCATGCTGCCGATGGCGTTGTGGATCCTCCGTCCAGCCCGGCAACCGCGTGACCCGCAGCAGCGGGCCTGGCAGACGCTGAACCGGCGCCTGGCGCGGCTGCAGCTGCAGGCAAAGATGGGAGAAGGGCCGCGTGACTGGCAGCAACGACTGGAGCAGATACTGCCTGGGCAGAAGGCAGAACTGGCGGCCTTCTTCGCTGAATACATCCGTCTGAGCTATGCCACCGCGCCGGCGGCAGCTGCGCCGACAGCAACACAGTTGAACCTGGCCCTGCGAAACCTGCTGCGGGTCCTGCCGCACACCCGCCCGCGGCGGCCGATTACGTCGCTGGACTTGCCTGGTTAGGGCCGCGGTTGTAATGTGAGCGCGTTCACGCTGTTAGACAGGAGCCTGCAGTGCACCCTTTCAATGCCTCACGCCCACCCGGGCTTGCCGTTGGGCTGGCCATGGCTGCACTGGTGCCCTTTGTTACCGGCGCACTGGGTTTGTGGGTTATCCCGGAGGGCTGGCGTGTCTGGGTGATGGAAGAACTGCTTGCCTTCGCCGCGGTGATGCTGGCCTTTATGGGCGCAATTCACTGGGGATTGGCCATGCGGGCCGATGAGTCGAGCCCCGACGCACCGATTCAATTGGGCCTGTCCGTCATTCCGCCGCTGCTGGGCTGGTTCGCTCTGAGCCTGCCGATCGACTTCGCCGTACCGCTGTTCTTCTGTGCCTTCGCCGCGCTGTATTATGCGGACATCTGGGCGGTCAGGCACGGCCTGGCGCCGGATTGGTACCCCGCATTGCGCAAACCCATCAGTCTGGTCGCCGTCGGCTCGATGGCGGTGGCCTGGGGCGCCACGCTGGTGAAGAATTACTGATCAGCTCTTCTTGACGAACTCGGACTTGAGTTTCATCGCACCGATGCCCTCGATCCGACAATCGATGTCGTGATCTCCGCCCACCAGCCGGATATTCTTTACCTTCGTGCCGACCTTCACGACTGAAGAGGAGCCCTTGATCTTCAAGTCTTTGATGACGGTAACCGAATCCCCATCTTGCAGAATATTGCCATGGGCATCGGTGATAACAGTCTCATCTGCCAGAGCTTCTTGTTCACCCTCTTTCGCCCATTCATGCGCGCACTCCGGGCAGACATACATGGTCCCATCTTCGTAAGTATATTCGGAGCTGCAAGAGGGACAGTTGGGAAGTGTGCTCATGATATTACCTTCATTGTTTCCGGCTCTCGGAGCCTGGGTGAAAGCCTGTTTGAATTGGCCCGGACAGTAGCATGCGGAGGAGGGGTTGTCCATTTGCAGGCCCCGAACCAGAGGGCTTCGGCTCTTTCATGGCTGGGTACAGAAAAGTCCCAAGGTTGTAGCAAAGAGACTACTGCTGTAGAATCGACCAATCGAATAAGTCGGCATGGCCCTGAAACAGGCGTTCTGTCCAGTCGATATCGCCATTGTAAAGTCTGCTGTTCATCGCCACTTTCGCAGGTATCGACAGCGTTGTTTCATTGTCTGCCGGGTGAATACGGGTCGATTACCCAATACGTCCGGTTATGTTTGCATCAGGAGATGTTCGTAAAGCCAGCCATATAAATGGACAGAAGTAGCATCGGAGAATAAATAATGTCTATGTTCAACTATCGTGATAAAGACTTAGCATCAGCCCTTCGTTTAAAGACCGCGTTTTACAATCATTCAGCCTACAAAGGCTACCATTAGCACTTCTGCTGTCCTCTCCCGGGAATCTCTGAAAAGCGGCAACGCTCGGCCACGCTGATCTTTCATCGGGCCTGAATCAGGTTTTTCATTCGCGTTTGGCCGGACTCCGGCGCGCTGCGTTTTCCAGAGCATTCTTGTTTCATATCGTTTGTCGTGCGCGTAAGTCGAGCGCAGCGGCGCGATTTCGTTTCTTTTTTGTGGTTCGGTCATGCCCCGAATTTGGGTGCTGGGTTCCGCCGCAAAAAGCCTTGAGGTCAAGTAGTGAATTCCGAATTGTTTCAATTTTCCACCATCACGGTCCTGTTGTTGATGGTTGCCTTCTATGGCGGCACTTATCTGCTCTCCACCCGGCTCAAGCAAAACGATGGGGATGCCGATGGCTTTATGGTCGCCAACCAGCGGATCGGCCTGGGTATGGGCGCGGCGAGCATGACGGCCACCTGGATCTGGGCGGCATCCTTCTACGCGGCTGCCACCTCGGGTTACACCTATGGTGTTTCCGGGCCGCTGCATTACGGTTTCTGGGGCGCGCTGATGATCCTGTTCATCTACCCCTTTGGCCGTCGCTTTCGCGAACTGGCGCCCAATGCCCATACGCTGGGTGAGCTGATTCATGCGCGCCATGGCGCTTCCAGCCAGCTGATCCTGGCGTTGTCCAACCTGCTCGGCAGCATCATCAGTCTGATGGTCAACCTGACGGCGGCGGGTGCGCTGGTGTCGGTGCTGTCGCCGCTGTCGTTCCAGGCGGGGATCGTCATTGCCGGACTGGGGGTGCTCAGCTACACCTTGTATTCGGGTTTTCGGGCCTCGGTATTCACCGACTTCGCCCAGTTGATCGCCATGATGGCAATTGCGGTGGTGATCATTCCCGCGGTGCTATTTGCCATGGGCGGGCCGGCGGTGATGGTCGACAATCTGTCGAACCTGACAGCGGAGCAGGCCAATATCTTCTCCCGTGAAGCCTTCCTGCATCAGGGTGCGCCGTACTTCGTGGCGGTGCTGGCCTACGCCATCGGCAACCAGACCATCTCCCAGCGGCTGTTCGCGGTGGATGAGTCGCATATCAAGCCGACCTTTATCACTGCGACCATCAGCTACGGTGCGATTGTCATCGGCCTGGGCATGATCGGTCTGATGGCGCTGACACTGGGCGTGGAGCCGATAAATGGCAACATGAACAATCTGATTCCGCAGATGGTGTCGAGTTATCTGCCGCCGTTCTTCATCGGCCTGTTCTTCATCCTGGTAATCGGTTCGCTGTCTTCCACCGCCGACTCCGACCTGTCAGCACTGTCGGCGATCATGATGGCCGACGTGTATGGCAAGAACATCGCCAAGAACAACGCTGACCCGAAGAAGATGCTGTTGATCGGTCGAATGACCATGATCGTCGCCACCGTGCTGGGCATCATTCTCGCCAGTTTTTCGCTGGATATCCTGGTCATGCTGGTATTCGTTGGCGCGCTCTGGGGCGCTGTGGTGTTCCCGGTCATCGCCAGTTGCTTCTGGGACCGTGTTACCAACAAGGCCTTTACCTGGGCGGTGCTCTCGGCGCTGGCGGTTTTCTGTCTCGTGCGTTTCGACCTGCTGCCAATGACGGGAGTGCTGGCCATTGGCGTCGAGCTGCTGGCATCGATCGGCGCAGGTGTGGTGGGCGGCTTGATGGTTTTCGGCTTCCTGGGCAAGCGCCTGGGTGTAGCGGCTTTCTTCATCGCTGCCGTGGTGGTGGCCTGGATCGGCGTGGGCACGTTGCGCGAATACACCGTGTTGCTTTCGTCCCTGACCGCCTACGGCGTGAGCACACTGGTATGTACCGTCATCAGTCTGGCCAGCAACGAACGCTTTGATTTCGATCTCATTCAGGAGCGGGTGGTGGAGTACAACAAGCCCGCCGCCGACGAACTGAAGGGCGAGACGGTCGCCGCTCGCTGAAACAATTTTCAGCAGCCTGCGGTGGCCGCAGGCTGCTCTTTCAACCAAGGAGAATAATCATGCAGACAATCATTCTGGGTTCCTACATCCTGGTCTGGCCCGCTATTACCCTGGGCATGCTCGGGCTGATCAGCTACGCGGTGGTGCGTGACTACCGCGAAGCCAGACGCACCAATGCGGACATGGTGTAACCGGCAGCGTTACTGCCGGTCGGGGGAGCGCTCAGGCTCCCCAGCCGGCTGCAATGCGGTGTTGGCGTCGGCGGTGATGCGTTCCGCGATGCCGCAAGCCAGATCCAGTCGTCGCAGTATCCAGGGTTTCAGGTCATAGACGAAAGGATCACTGTAAGTTCCTTCCTGCTCCCATCCTCCCACGCTCAGCGGTATGCTCGGCTCCGGCGCTTGTGCGGCGGTCAGGGTGCTGCCGATTTTTGCAGCTGCTACGCGCAGTGCGTCTTGCACATCTTCTTGCTCCTGATGCCGCCGCATCAATAACATGGTTTTCACCGTGGTCAGTTGTGCCAACAACTGATAACCATGCCCCAGCAGGCTTTCCAGTGATTCGAGTCTGGGCCGTACCGCTCGTGGCTCGGCAATGGATCGCCGGGTAGCCTGAACCAGCGCCGAGAGGCTGTCATAGGCCTCCTTGCGAGCAAGTCGCCACTCCAGCTCCGGCTCGTTATCCACCGCGGTCAGATGACCCAGGTTCAGCGCGACCTGCGCATGCCGGGCCTGAGCCAGCAGGGTGCGGTTCACCAGCGAGGGAATCTGACTGCGTTCCCAGGATGGCAATACATAGCTGAACGCCCAGGCGATGCCCACCCCGATGAGGGTGTCGGCAATGCGCTCCAGCGCATTGAATACCGGAATATCGACGCCACTGAGCAGGTGCGCCTGGACCAGGCTGACCACCGTCGCCGCGACGGCGGTGATCAGGTAGCGCTTGATGGCGAAGGAGTGGGATACCGCCTGGGCAATCGGCACTATCACCAGCAGCAGTAGCGTCGGTGCCTGGGTGGAAAGAATCGCGCCGGCCAGAACGCAGCCCAGTATGGTGCCGGCGACACGGCTGTTGCGGCGCTCCAGAGTCTGCGACAGGCTGCCGCGCAGTACTACCACGATGGTTACCAGGATCCAGTAACCGTGGGTAGCCCAAGGCAGCGCCAGGGACAGCAGATAGCCGGTGCCGATCGCCAGCGCAGCGCGGATGGCGTGGCGCATCGGCGGCGCATCCCAACGCCACAGCACCAGGATCGGGCGCAGTGACCAGTTGGTGGGGCTGACGAACAGCTGCCAGGCAGTGCGTACTGCCGCCAGATCAGGTTCCACATCGCCACGTGCCAGCCGGTTCAACCGCAGAATCTCGTCGTTGATGTTGCCTACCCGGTTGGTCAGGCCACGCAGCAGGGTGCGAAGTGACGGTGTATCGCCCGGCTGGCCGGATGACTCGGCCTGGATCCGGTTGAGCGCCGCCAGCGCTGGTCGCAGGTCAGTGAGCGGTGCGGGCTTGCGACCGCGCAACAGCGCATCGGCCATCCGATCGACCTCATCCGCCAGTTGATCGATGACCTTGCGCATGGCGGTCAAAGCCTCCGCCGAATCCGGTCGGGATTTGATCAGGTCCAGATCCAGCTCGCTGGCCAGCAGGTGGTCGCGCATTTCCAGCACGTTGATCAGCATGGCGGCCAGACGCTGGCGGCGGGTTGTGCGTGGCGACTCCAGCAGCAGATCGCGGGCCGATTGCAACTGATCCGCCAATGCGGCTTGCTGCTGCATCAGCTGGCCGGTCGACGGGGTATCCGTCGTCGGGTCGAAGCGGTCGGCCTGGGTGCGCATCAACTGGCTCAGCGTCAGCATGGACTGTGCCAGCAATTGCACCCGATAGCGGCCGTTGAGCAGCGCATTGGACGCGGTGGCATACAACACGTAGCACGCCGACCCCATGGCGAAATACAAGGCGGTATTCATCAGTGAGCCGGTGTTGAGATGCTGGGGTATGGCCATCGAGAAGATCATCGCGAGCATGATGGAGATGACGATGGGTACTCCGCGCTGCCCCCAGGCACCAGCCAGAAATGCGAAGAAGGTTGCCGGGACCAGCAGCAATCCCAGATACAGCGGCTGGTCGTGCAGTGCCTGGACGCTGACGAACAGCGGCAGACCGAGCAGGGCCGCTGGCAGCAGGCTGCGGAGCTTGCCGCGCCGGGGCAGGGCATGATCGGGCGGGATACAGATGATGGCGCCCACGGCGGCCACCGAGGCGGGGAAGCGGCCGAACAGCAGATAGACGCCGGCTGACACCAGTAAGAGTCCGACCCCGGCAGATATGCCGGTCGTCACGTAAGAACTCAATAACACTCGCAGCGCATTGCCGAGCCGCCTAGCCATATCTTTCCCCTTCCTGCCTTGACTCCAGCATAGACGCAGGTGAGCCGTCACGGGATACGCTTGGCTTCGGCTAAGGGCGTTTCACGCCTTCAATGCGCAAATAGCCTAGAGCCAGGGGCCAGTACGGAAAGTGGTGCCGACGATAACGAAGGCTACGCCGAGGGTGGTGATCAATCGAATGCGCAGCGCCATGGCCGGTAGAGTATCGGCCGATAGCCGGGGAATGACCCGCAGTCGCGCGTCCATCGCCACGGCCAGAGTCAGCGCGAGCAAGGTCAGTTTCAGCAAGATCAGCCGGGTGACGAAATTGTCCGCGGCAAACCAGGAGCCCATATCCGGGATCAGCGTATGGGCGAGCCAGAGGCCGGATAGCACCTGTATCGCCAGCGCCGCCATGCCCCATTTTTCGTAGGCCGACTCGAAGGCCAGCAGATCGGCCACCGAACGTTCCCGCAGAATCCTTGGCAGCAGGGCCAGCGTCAGGACCAGGTGGCCGCCGGTCCAGATCGTGGCGGACAGAATGTGCAATACCAGAACATATTTGTACACGGAGGCTTTCCTTGACGCGGCTGGGTTGACCGCGCGATCAATGCGCCGGGGCGGGGGTGTCCGACACCTCATCGCGTTCGCGATGGCGGGAGAAGTCGTTCTCGGAGAACACGTCGGTGAGGATCGCCTGCTCGATGAAATTGCGCTCACCGGCTTTGGCGGGGATGCGCACGGTCAGGTGGATCTCGCCGGCGACCGGCACCTGGATGGTTACCCGAGGGTCAACCGAGGGCATCATCAGGCCACGCTGGTTGCCGATCTTGCTCATGTAGCGCCGCACCAGTTCCAGGTAGGGTTCGCAGTGACGGGTCGCAGACGCCAGCAATGCTTGCTGGGCTGCCTGCCAGTTATCTTCCCGCTTGAAAGGGATGGTGAACACATGAAAGTCGTAGTGGGTGGTGAAGCTTTCGTTGATCACCGGCTCGGATACGAACAGCGCGTTGGGAATGACGATTCGGCGCCCGGTGCGCTGGTGCAGATGCTTGCCAGGACCAACTTCCAGAATGGTGGTCGCCAGCAGGCTCTGATCGATCACGTCGCCACGCAGATCCTTGATCTGGATGCGGTCGCCGAGGACGAAGGAACGCGAACCACTCTTGAGGATCGAGCCAGTGAAGCACAGGATGAGTTCCTTGGTTGCCACTACGAACGCCACAGCGATAGCGACGATGGACAGTGCCAGTGTTCGCAGCTCTTCGCCCCAGATCATTACCAGCCCGAGCAGCAATAGCAGCAGGAAGCCGTTGCGCGAATTGACCAGCCATTTGCCACGCAGTTCGGGCGACTGCACGGTGCGCTGGATGAAGCGTGTCGTCAGTGCGCGTAGGATGAAAACCGTTACCATCAGAATGGCCGAACTGGCCAGCAGGCTCAGCACCGCGTCGGAAATGACGAAGTTATCCGGTAGCCAATCCACATTCTCAAACATGTTGCGTATCCCTGTTGCGGTCAGGCAGGAATGATCTGCTGTCGTCGCGTCGGCGTCAATCTATGACCGCACGGCTGCGTCTCAATAGGGGAAATACGACTCCAGCTCGGTAATCCGTTGGGCGGCCCGGGTCTGCATGCAGCCGAGATAGACGGCGGTGCGGATACTGCCACCGGCGTACAGGGCGAACTGGGCATCGCAATCAGCCTTGCGGAGGTCGATCCACAGACGCTGGGCGGCGCGCACCTGCTCCCGTACCGAGCCAGGATCATCCAGGCCGCTATCCGGCTCGGCAAGGCGATCCATCAACTGCTGATATACCGCATTCAACTGGGCCTCGGTCTGCTCCTGTTGCGCCGCGGCACAGGCATTGATTTCCATGGTGGTCAAGGCGTTGCTGCAGCTGTCGGCCGCAGGCTCTTCGGCGTTGCTGCAGCCAGCCAGTAACATGAACAGGGGCACGGCTCTGAGCGCTTTCATGTTTTCAACCTGTGTTAGGCATTTCTCGATAGTGCTTCGCGGTTTCGGCAGCCCAAGCCGGCGGGTACCTGCCTGGGATGGTAGCAGAGCCGCGAATAATAGTCGCGGCAAGTATAACAGCCCCATCTTGCCTCCAGACTGAGACTGTGATGTTGGCAGTCGAACGTGAAGCATCCGCGAAGAATTAAATAGCACTCTGGCGGGCGGTGGCTTATTCAGGATAGATGTTAGTTGGCCATTCACACGAAAGAGTGAGTGCGGTGATTGTAACTCATTGATTTATTGCAAAATACATCGCTTGGTCGACATGTTTATAACCAAGCGAGCATTTGAATTAACCCATGCGGGTGAACTTGCCTGTTCGCCATTGACGCCGTGGGCAGCAACTAAAATACTTTCCCGCTGTTGATGGCGGTTCTCGTTCGGGACATCAATATAAAGCGTTATATGCAAGTAACAACAAACTGAAAAACATGTTCCTGGAGTAATAATGATCAATAAAAATCTATCCCAATCGCTGCTGGCCATGATGGCCGCAGGCGCGCTGCTGCTATCGTCCTCTGCCTTTGCGGTCAACCCGCCGACTGATGGACCGACTGATCCCGATCAGGCTTACGAGCGAGGGCCTGACCCGAGCGTCGCCTTCCTCGAGGCTCCCACTGGTCCCCACAGTGTGCGGACCAGTCGGGTTTCCGGGCTGGTCAGCGGTTTCGGTGGTGGGACCATTCATTACCCGACCGGCACCACCGGTACCATGGCCGCCATCGTGGTGATTCCGGGCTTCGTATCCGCCGAGTCTTCCATCGAGTGGTGGGGCCCCAAACTGGCGTCCCATGGCTTCGTGGTCATGACCATCGACACCAACACCGGCTTCGATCAGCCGCCTAGTCGTGCCCGTCAGATCAACAATGCGCTGGACTACCTGGTTAGTCAGAACACCAGCCGGACCAGCCCGGTCAATGGCATGATCGATACCGAGCGCCTGGGTGTCATTGGTTGGTCCATGGGCGGTGGTGGCACCCTGCGGGTGGCCAGCGAAGGGCGGATCAAGGCAGCCATTCCGCTGGCGCCATGGGATACCACCCGCTTCAGGGGAGTACAGGCACCCACGCTGATCTTCGCCTGCGAGTCCGATCTCATCGCCCCGGTACGCAGCCACGCGTCGCCCTTCTACAATCAACTGCCGGATGACATCGATAAGGCCTATGTCGAGATCAACAACGGATCGCACTACTGCGCCAATGGGGGTGGTCTGAACAATGACGTACTCAGCCGCTTCGGGGTGTCCTGGATGAAGCGCTTCCTGGATAACGATACGCGCTACAGCCAGTTCCTGTGTGGCCCGAATCACGAGTCCGACCGGAACATTTCCGAGTACCGCGGCAACTGCCCTTACTGATCGGCAACAGCAACAGAAAGCCGACCTTGCGAGGTCGGCTTTTTAGCATCGGCATACAGCATCAGCGGCAGAAACCGAAGCCACTGCCGTCGAAGTGAAAGTGATTTTCATGGGGCTGGTTGTAATCGGGCCCCAGCACCGTACCGAAGTAGCCACAGGCGGCATCATGGGCATCCTTGAGGAAGGCCGATTTGTACGTGGCATCTTCATCGTCCCAATGCGTCAGCACCGAGATCTGCTGCCCATTCTCGAAACGAAAGCCCGCCACGTCGAAGGCGTTGGCCGTTGCATGCTGGCTGCGCCGAGCGCCTTCACGGTGATAGATATTGCGACAGGCAAAACTGCCCAGATGGTCGACCCGTACCAGCGCGCTGTCCAGATGCTGCTGTGCCAGCGGCTGGAGCTGCTGGCGCTCGAACATGACCCAGGCCACCGCCAATGGACAGGTCACCGTGAAGGTGGAGCTGAAACGCACGCCGGTACGGCTGACCCGCACCACATTGGTCAAGGGGCAGCCGGCAACGGGTGTGTAGTCATCCAGCGCCAGGTAGTCAATGGCGCCTTCGGGGGCGGTTTCCAGCACCGCCAGACATTGTTGTGGGTCTTCCTGGAGGCGGGATAGCTTCCATTTACTCACTACCGTCATTGGATGATCAATGGCCAGTGGCTGCCACGGATGCCAGTGCGGCGGGATGTGCTCCCAGGGGCGAGTCAGCACGGCTGCGGCAATGATCCCCAGGACCAGCAGCCACTTCAGCAATCGAAACAGGATGGTCTTCAACAGCAGGCCTCCAGCAATGATGCGGTTCGGTAATTCAGACCGGGACGGTGCCCGAAAGTGCAGGCTGTCTGCGATTGCCGGCCCCGAAAGCCGCTGATTCTGTTATGGTTGCCATCCTGTTTTTGCTGGTCGGGAAAGTCCCATGTCCGCTGTAGACCCGATTACCTTCGCTGGAACCGAAACCCTGAGTCTGCGTCAGCTGGATGAGCTGAACGGCCTGCCCAAGGGCACCAACTTCCGCTGGTTCAAGGTCTGTGAGGCTGATCTCGTTGAGAGGGTGGACTATTTCCTGTTGCCGGCTGCTGAGCATCAGGAGCTGATCGACAGTCTCAAGGCCGACGGCAGGATTTATCCCAGTACCCGTCATCTGCTGTTGCTGACCCGCCGTGGTTATCAGCAGTTGCGTCAACGATCACTGAGCTGAGCACCCCTATGTTTTTCGAACTGTTCGCCGTCATGGCTCCCGTACTGATCGTCGCTGGTATCGGCTATGGCTGGGCGCGTTCCGGTCAGGCCTATCCCACCGAGTTCGTTACCCGCCTGGTGCTCAACATCAGCACCCCCTGTCTGGTGCTCTCGACATTGAGCCGCGCCGAGATAGATCTGGAGATATTTGGTCAGATGGCCCTGGGCTGCGTGGTGATCACGCTGTTGATGGCGGTAGTCGGCTGGGTGTTGAGTCGCACGATCAATGCTGATCCTAAAGTGCTGGTGCCTGCTTATATGTTCCCCAACACCGGCAATATGGGATTGCCGATCAGTCTCTACGCCTTTGGTGAGCCGGGACTGGCGTTGGCAGTGGCGTTCTTCGTGGTGCTCTCGGTGGGGCACTTCAGTGTGGGGATGATCCTTTCCGGCGCAGCGGAGTCCTGGCGGCGCCTGTTGCTCAACCCGGTGATTCTCAGCCTGGGGGTAGCGCTGGTGGTTCTCTTGCTGGATCTGCAGTTGCCGCGCTGGCTGGGTAATACGATTGATCTGCTGGGGAGTCTGAGCATTCCCATGATGTTGCTGACGCTGGGTGTATCCCTGGCCAGCATTCGGCCCAAGCAGGTAGGGAAGGGCATGGCGCTCGGCGGGCTGCGGATGCTCTGCGGCGCGGCCATCGGTTGGGGTATCGCCCTGGCCCTGGACCTGCCACCGCTGGCCCAGGGGGTTCTGGTATTGCAGGCGGCGATGCCGGTGGCGGTGTTCAATTACCTGTTTGCGGTGAAGGCCAATCGCTCCCCGGAAACCGTAGCCAGCCTGGTCATCTGCTCGACCCTGCTGTCATTCATATTCATCCCGTTACTGCTGATCTGGTGGTTGCCGGCAGCCGGTTGATAGCCGGCCTCAGGCCTCGCGCCCGTGTGCCTGTTCCGCCAGCTTGCCGGCATCCACCCGCACGAAGATCGAATCACCGATAGCGGTCAGCACATCACCAGCGTAGATCTCGCAAATGATGCGGCTCTTGCGCCCGAGCGGGCCATCCACTCGGGCACGCAGGGTCAACTCCACGCCCATGGGGGTTGGCTTGATATATTTGATGCCCAGTTCGCCGGTCACGCAGTTGATCGCGGTCGGGTCCTTGCCGTCGGCCTGTTCGGCGCGCAGGTGATAGGCCATTGCCGTCCAGTTGGAGTGGCAATCCACCAGCATGGCGATCAGCCCACCGTACACCAGGTCCGGCCAGCCGCAGTATTTGGTCTCCGGCAGATGTCTGGTGATCACATGCACCCCATCCGTATCCCAGTGGCTCTTGATCTGTAACCCGTGCGGGTTGCCGCCGCCACAGCCGTAACATACGCCGTGCGGTGAAAGAAGGTCCTGCAATGCCTGTTCTGTCATGGAATGCCTTGTACTTGTCTCATGGATCAGACAGTCAGTCTGCCCTTGAGCAGCGGAAAAGGCCATGCCGGCACCGCGACTATCATCCAGATAAATGGTCATCCATGGCGGTCACAGAATCAACGAACGATGTTGTTCATCGCTTGCCGAATCGACTCTGCATCTTGCGGCCGCACCAGCCGTTCGATTTCTTCCCCGTCGCGCAGGAAGATCAGGGTGGGCCACAATTTGACCCGGAAGGATCGACCCAGTGGCCGTCCGGGACCATCTTCAATCTTCAGATGCTGCAGATGGAGATGTTCGCTGAATGCCTTGGCGAGATGCGGTTGTGCTGCCTGGCAGTGGCCGCACCAGTCGGTACCGAATTCGATCACAGTGGCGCCCTGGTAAGCATCGACCTCTGCGCGGGAAGGGGCCTGCTCGGAATAGTTGCTTAGCATCGCCATGGTGCCCTCCTGAATGAGCCGTTATTGCGGTGTATACAGGTTGGACTGTCATTTGCGGCTCAGGTGCAACATCCAAGAGTTCATTCGATACGAAAACCGGGGCCATGGGCCCCGGTGTGTTTCGGTTCAGACCGGCTCTGCCCAGAGGTCATATTCGTCGGCGGCGGTGACCCGCACGCTGACGATGTCGCCGGGCTGCAGCGGCTCATCGCTGTCGATATAAACGTTGCCATCGATTTCCGGCGCATCGGCCATGGAGCGGGCGATGGGGCCTTCCTCGTCCACCTCATCAATGAGCACCTGGATGGTCTTGCCGATCTTCAGCTGCAGGCGAGCGGTAGAGATGGCCTGCTGGTGGGCCATGAAACGGTCCCAGCGGTCCTGCTTGATCTCGTCCGGCACAGCTTCCAGGCCCAGTGCTTCGGCGGGAGCGCCCTCCACTGGGGAATACTGGAAGCAGCCGACGCGGTCGAGCTGCGCTTCGGTCAGCCAGTCGAGCAGATATTGGAAATCTTCCTCGGTTTCGCCGGGGAAGCCGACGATGAAGGTCGAGCGGATGGTCAGCTCGGGACAGATCTCGCGCCACTTGCGGATACGGGCCAGGGTCTTGTCTTCGAAGGCAGGGCGCTTCATCGCCTTGAGCACTTTCGGGCTGGCATGCTGGAAGGGAATATCCAGATACGGCAGGATCTTGCCCTCGGCCATCAGCGGGATCAGCTCATCCACGTGCGGGTAGGGGTACACATAGTGCAGCCGCACCCAGACGCCCAGTTCGCTGAGCGCCTCGCACATTTCAGTCATGCGTGACTTCACCGGGCGGCCATTCCAGAAACCGGTGCGGTACTTGATATCCACACCATAAGCGCTGGTGTCCTGGGAGATGACCAGCAGCTCCTTGACGCCCGACTTGACCAGACGCTCGGCTTCGCTCAGAACCTCGCCCACCGGGCGGCTGACCAGCTTGCCACGCATGGAAGGAATGATGCAGAAACTGCAGCTGTGATTACAGCCTTCGGAAATCTTCAGATAGGCGTAATGCCGGGGGGTCAGCTTGACGCCCTGTGGCGGTACCAGGTCGATCAGCGGATTGTGATCAGCCCGCGGCGGCACGACTTCGTGCACAGCATTGACTACCTGTTCGTATTGCTGCGGGCCGGTTACTGCCAGCACGCTGGGATGCACATCGCGAATGGTCCCTTCCTCGACACCCATGCAACCGGTGACGATGACCCGACCGTTCTCGGCAATCGCCTCGCCAATGGCGTCCAGGGATTCTGCCTTGGCCGAGTCGATGAAGCCACAGGTATTGACCACCACCACATCCGCGCCCTCATAGGTCGGCACTACCTGATAGCCTTCAGTGCGCAGCTGGGTGAGGATGCGTTCGGAGTCTACGAGCGCTTTCGGGCACCCAAGTGATATGAATCCTACACTGGGGGCACTGTTCTTGGTGGGGGTCGCGGTGTCAGTCATCGAAGGCCATGGAGTAAGAAAAAACGTGGCGTATTCTAGCTGGCAGCCCTGCACCGCGCCATAGCCGCGGTACACCATCGGTCGATCATTTCCGCCGTTAGGTATGGTACGAGCGCTCTGACTATACTGCGGCAATCCACCCGTATGACCGGAGATGTAGCCATGAAGTCATCAATGCTGCGTTGTGTTCTGATTGCTGCCGCTCTCCTGCTGCCGGCAGCCGCCTGGGCCGATAACGAACCGGCGCAAGCGCGCCACCTGCTGTCCAGCCTGCTGGAGGCGGTCGCCGCGGAAGATTACCAACAGTTCAGGGTGCTGGGCACCGAGGACTTCCAGACGGGAATCCCCGAGGAAGAGTTCAACCGGGTGACTGACGTCATCGCTGAGCGGGTCGAGCAAGGTTATGAAGCAGATTACCTCACCCATCTGAATCAGCAGGGGTACCGGGTGGAAATCTGGAAGATCAGCTTTGCCGATGGAGGTGATGACACCCTGGCGCGGCTGGTGGTGTTCGAGGGCAAGGCGGCGGGGTTCCTGTTGCAGTAGGACGCGGCATCTTCATGGAAGAGCCGCTCCCACAGGTATTGACTAACCTCACTGCTTGGTCATTTCATCCTACCGTCTCTTGCGCAGCCTGTCCAGCAATACGCCACGTTCGCGCCAGGATTCTATCTGGCGGTCAAGGAAAAGGAGATAGGTGCGCCGGCGGGCGCGTCTTCTGCGGGACTTTCGGCGTATACGTGAACGCCGTACGTTTGCCATTGCTGCTGCCTTAATGTCGATCCTGATGTTCATCCTGGGTGGAGCGGTCTGCTTTGGGGTGCCCTGCGGGGCGCGCGCCCGCAGGGCAGGGCGAGATCAACGTTCCTTGATTTCGCGGACATCGCCCTGCGGAATCTGATTATCGCGGCCGCTATGGTCCTCGTATTCGATCATGCCGGTGTCGTCGTCGATTTCCGGTTTATTGTCCGCTTCAATGACCTGTCCGTCGCTGGTGCGAATCAGGTGATCGTTGGAGCAGCCGACCAGAGCAAACATTCCGGAGATGCAGAACGCGGCAATTAACCATTTCTTCATGTTTTCAATCCTCTTGTTTGCGTCATCTTTCAATGCAAGTACAAAATTTGTGACAAGAAATCCTTCCAGCCGGTTCCGGTTGTTTTTCGCTGGCATAAAAAAACCCCGCACAAAGCGGGGTTCTTTCACTGATTACGGGTAATCAGATTTCGGTCACCGGAATGCTGGCAGCAGCCTTCTGGTAGGACGCGATTTCGTTGAAGTTCATGTAGCGGTAGACCTCGGCAGACATGCTGTTGAGATCAGCTGCGTAGGTCATGTACTCATCAACGCTCGGCAGACGACCCAGGATGGCGGCAACCGAAGCCAGCTCGGCGGAGGCCAGGAAGACATCGGCGCCATCACCCAGGCGGTTCGGGAAGTTCCGCGTGGAGGTGGAAACCGCAGTCGACTTGGCGGCGATGCGTGCCTGGTTACCCATGCACAGCGAGCAGCCCGGCATTTCCATGCGCGCACCAGCCTTGCCGTAGATGCCGTAGTAGCCTTCTTCGGTCAGCATCCACTGATCCATCTTGGTCGGCGGGGCGAGCCACAGACGGGTCGGCAGAGAGTCCTTGTTCTTCTCCAGCAGCTTGCCAGCGGCGCGGAAGTGACCGATGTTGGTCATGCACGAGCCGATGAAGACTTCGTCGATCTGGCGGCCGACAACGTCGGACAGCAGACGGGCATCGTCAGGATCGTTCGGCGCGCACAGGATCGGCTCCTTGACGTCGGCCAGATCGATTTCGATGACCGCAGCGTACTCGGCATCGGCGTCGGCCTGCATCAGTTCCGGGTTGTCCAGCCAGGCTTCCATTGCCTGGGCACGACGCTCCAGGGTACGAGCGTCGTCGTAGCCTTCGGCAATCATCCAGCGCAGCAGGGTGATGTTGGACTTCAGGTACTCGGCGATGGCGTCTTCCGGCAGCTTGATGGTGCAACCGGCAGCGGAACGTTCGGCGGAGGCGTCGGACAGCTCGAAAGCCTGCTCGACAGTCAGACCGCTCAGACCTTCGATCTCGAGAATACGGCCGGAGAAGATGTTCTTCTTGCCTTTCTTCTCGACGGTCAGCAGGCCTTCCTGGATCGCGTAGTAGGGGATCGCATGGACCAGGTCACGCAGGGTGATACCCGGCTGCATTTCACCCTTGAAGCGCACCAGTACCGATTCCGGCATGTCCAGCGGCATGACGCCAGTGGCTGCGGCGAAGGCGACCAGACCGGAACCGGCCGGGAAGGAGATGCCCATCGGGAAGCGGGTGTGCGAGTCGCCACCGGTACCGACGGTATCGGGCAGCAACATGCGGTTCAGCCAGCTGTGGATAATGCCGTCACCCGGACGCAGCGCGACACCACCACGGTTGTGGATGAAGTCGGGCAGGGTGTGGTGGGTGTTGACGTCGATCGGCTTCGGATAGGCTGCGGTGTGGCAGAAGGACTGCATCACCAGATCGGCGGAGAAGCCCAGGCAAGCCAGGTCTTTCAGCTCGTCACGGGTCATCGGGCCAGTAGTATCCTGGGAGCCGACGGTAGTCATCTTGGGTTCGCAGTAGGTACCCGGGCGAACGCCTTCGACGCCACAGGCCTTGCCGACCATCTTCTGCGCCAGGGTGTAGCCCTTGTTGCTCTCGGCAGGTGCTTCCGGCTTGCGGAACAGCTCGGAGCCGCCCAGACCCAGCTCGGCGCGGGCCTTCTCGGTCAGACCACGGCCGATGATCAGCGGAATACGGCCACCGGCGCGTACTTCGTCGAGCAGCACCTGGGTCTTCAGTTCGAAGGTGGTGATGACTTCGTCAGTGCCGTGCTTGCAGACCTTGCCTTCGTAGGGGTAGACGTCGATGGCGTCGCCCATGTTCAGGTCGTTGCAGTCGAACTCGATCGGCAGGGCGCCGGCGTCTTCCATGGTGTTGTAGAAGATCGGAGCGATCTTGGTGCCGAAGCAGAAACCACCAGCGCGCTTGTTCGGCACGTTGGGGATGTCGTCGCCGAAGAACCACAGCACCGAGTTGGTGGCGGACTTGCGCGAAGAGCCGGTACCGACCACGTCACCAACGTAGGCAACTGGCAGACCCTTGGCCTTCATGGCTTCGATCTGAGTCAGCGGACCGGTAACGCCGGGCTCGACCGGCTCGATGCCGTCACGGGCCATTTTCAGCATGGCCAGGGCGTGCAGCGGGATGTCCGGGCGCGACCAGGCGTCCGGAGCCGGGGACAGGTCGTCGGTGTTGGTTTCGCCAGGCACCTTGAACACGGTCAGGCTGATCTTTTCTGCAACGGCAGGGCGGTTGGTGAACCATTCACCGGCGGCCCAGGATTCCAGCACGGCCTTGGCGTACTCGTTGCCGTTCTTGGCGCGCTCAGCGACGTCGTGGAAGGCGTCGAACATCAGCAGAGTGTGCTTGAGTTGTTCGGCGGCGGTGGCAGCCAGTTCTTCACTGTCGAGCAGCTCGACCATGGTGGCGATGTTGTAGCCGCCCTGCATGGTACCCAGCAGTTCGACGGCGCGGACCTTGTTCAGCAGCGGCGAGGTGGCTTCACCCTTGGCTACTGCAGACAGGAAAGCGGCTTTGACGTAAGCAGCTTCATCCACTCCCGGCGGAACGCGGTTGGTGAGCAGATCAAGCAGGAATTCTTCTTCGCCGGCCGGCGGGTTTTTCAGAAGCTCAACCAGACCAGCGGTTTGTTCGGCATTAAGCGGCTGAGGCACGACGCCTTGGGCGGCGCGTTCTTCAACGTGTTTGCGATAGGCTTCAAGCACAATAATTACCCTCATCAGTCTGTTCCGTTTGTGACGGAACGGTCATCCTCACGGACCTGGGATGCCGAAAATAGGGATGGGTGCAAGCGCAGGCCCGATCTGGTGGGGGCAACCTGATTTACTGGGGTAACAGAATACGGTTGCGGGCAAACGCCTGTACACATGCACTCACGGCGGCCAGCAATTCTACAGGAATAGGCGCACAAAGTTAAGGCAGACGGCGATACAACCTGCCTCTTGTTGTTGGCAAGGGACAAAAGGTCGCGGCCCGGTGGCAGGCCGCGATCATTGGCTCACTTTTCCAGTAGTTGTTCCAGATGGGCCACCATGTCATCAGGTTTGAGTACCAGCACATCTCCGCCCAGCTGATCCAGCACCACTTCCGCGGTATTGCCGATCAGCGCCCCGGAGATGCCGGTGCGGGCGACGGTGCCGATAACGGTCACGCTGGCCCCGATCTGCTGCGCCACCTTGGGTATCAGCGTATCGGCCGGCCCCTCGTCGATATGCAGGTTGGACTCGGGGATATTGTACTGATCACGGTAACGCGCGGCCTTGTCGGTATAGATCCTGACGATGTTCTCGCGCAGCTGGTAGACCGGGTTGGCTGCCGACAGCATGGGCGCCGGGTGGGCGCTGATCAGATGCATCTGGCCATTGATCATGTCGGCGATATCCGCCGCGTGGCTGACGATGGTGTCATGCAACACATGATGCTGGTCGTCATGGTTGCCCAGGTCGACCGCGGCCAGAACGTTGCCATGCATCCATGAGGCGCTGTCCTTGACCAGCAATACCGGTGCTGGGCAATAACGCAGCAGCTTCCAGTCATCCGGGGTCAGCAGGGCTTTTTTCAAGGGGTTATCCGGCAGGTGCTGCTTGATTACCAGCCCGCAGCCCTCGGCTCTCAGGGTATGTACTATGGTCTCGGTCAGGTTGGCGTGCCACGTCTGGGTATAACTGGCCGTGACGCCGGCGGCTTCCAGCCCGGCGCACAGCTCCGCCAGCAGCGGTTTGTGGTCGTGGCGGTTCTCGCATGCCAGCAGATGCAGCTCGGCACCGATGAAAGCGGCAATCAGCCTGGATCGTACCAGCGCTACGTTGTCTTCCCGGGTGGGGTCGATGACCACCAGTATTCGTTTGATGGCTTGCATGGGTTCTTCCTTTTCAACGGGGCATGTCGCTGTTGGGAGCCTTCGGATTCCCTTACTGACAATGTAGACGTTTTTTCCCGTCCTGCTGTTGACTCGGATCAATGCCGTGGGTCTGACAGGGTACCGCCGTAGCCGTATAATCGCCGGTTGATCCACTGACTGCGTGAAGACATGACACTCCCCGACGAATTGCTCGCCTTTCTCTGGCGCGCCACCCCGGATGCCTGGGTGCGCCAGGCACTGGCACATCCCGAAGAACTGCTGATCGACCATGCCAACTGCGAGAAGAAGGCCGCCTCGACGGCGCTGAACCTGATGTTCCGCTATATCGACAAACCGGAGCTGCTGCAGAAGATGTCGCGCCTGGCAAGGGAGGAGCTGCGGCATTTTGAACAGGTCATTGCGCTGATGAGCAAGCGTGGCGTGGCCTATCGCGGGTTATCCGCCAGCCACTACGCCCAGCGGCTGCGCGAGCATGTGCGTACCGTGGAGCCGGGGCGGTTGGTGGATACGCTGATTGTTGGCGCATTCATCGAGGCACGCTCCTGCGAGCGTTTTGCCAAACTGGCGCCGCACTTGGATGCCGAGCTGGGCGACTTCTATCGCTCCCTGCTCAAATCCGAGGCGCGTCACTACCAGGACTATCTCAAGCTGGCCCGCGATTACGCCGATGAGCCGATAGACGAGCGTATTGCCTTCTTTGCTGCGATCGAGGCCCAGGCGATCATCGAGGATGATGCGGAATTTCGCTTTCATAGCGGTGCGGTTGAATCGGCCGCCTGATCTGTCGCTATACTGCGGTCTGTGATGATGACGGGAGAGCGCAGGATGAGGGAGCATACGGCATGCAATGGCAAGCTGTGGTCAGCGGTGGCGCTGACATTCGCCCTGCTGGGCATCAGCGGCCAGACTCTGGCGGCAAACGGCACCTGTGAACGCATCGTGGTCACCGGCAACGCTCAGTATCCACCGGTGCTGTGGGTGGACCCGGATGATCCCAAGCGATTGACCGGCGCGGCGGTAGAGCTACTGGAGAAGGTGCTGGACGGCAGCGGTATCCACGTCGATGCGCTGCATGTGGGGCCCTGGTCCCGCGCCCAGGAGGAAGTGCGCAGCGGTAGGGTTGATATGCTTGCCGGCGCCTTTCTCACGCCCAGTCGCCTCGCCGAGATGGACTATGTACATCCCGCGTACATGGATGTGCCGAGCGTGATCTTCGTCAAGCGTGGCAAGGCATTTCCCTACAGTGGCTGGGATGATCTGCGCGGCAAGCGCGGCAGCTCGCTGGTCAGTAACAGCTTCGGCGCCGCTTTCGATACCTACGCTGCCGATCATCTCGAAATCAACATGGTTCCTTCCATTCAGCAATCCTTCGAATTGCTGGCGCGCGAGCGGGTTGATTATGTCATCTACGAACGGCATCAGGGGTTGGCCTTGGCGGCGCAGATGAACATCCTCGATCAGCTGGACGTTATTGAAGGTTCGCTGATCAACGAGGCACTGTACTTCACGGTGTCGCATAACTCGGCCTGCAATTCGCCGGCGCTGCGCGCGGCGCTGGCTCAGGGCATGCATCGAATGGCCGGTCAGGGCGAGCCGCGCCGGCTATTGGAGAAGTATCGGGAAATCTGGGAAGGCCAGTTCGCGCCGGCTCCCGGAGAAGAGCCGACGCTGGAGTGAAGCGGGTCAGGCGCCGGCTTGCAGCTGTGCTTCCCGTTCCTTGTTCATCTTGCGCTCGAGCTGTTGCGACAGCTCGATAATCTGTTCGCGCATCCAGCGGTTGGCCGGGTCCTGATCGGTACTTTCATGCCAGAACAGGTGCGTCTGGATCGGCGGAATGTCCTCGATTGGCAGCTCCGCCCAGTGCAGGTTATGACGAAGGGCGAAGCGCTCGTTGACGGTCATCACCATGTCGGTCGATTCCAGCACCAGCGGCGCCATCTGGTAATGCTGCGAGCGCAGCACGACGCGGCGCTGGATCCCCATCTTGCCCAAAGCCAGGTCCACATGGCCCAGCCCGTTGCGGCGGCTGGAGATATGGATGTGCGACTGCGCCAGATAGTCGTCCAGGCTGATCTTGTCTTTCCCCGCCAGCGGGTGGCCCTTGCGCATGATGCAGACGTAGCGATCTTCGAACAGCTTTACATGGCGCACCTGGGTATCGGTGTTCAACGGCGCGTCGATGGCAAAGTCCAGACGTCCGGCGGCCAGTTCCTTGGTGGTTTCCCGGCGCCGGGTAAGGAAGCTGTCGATATTGATATTCGGTGCCAGGCGCCGGATGCGCGCCGCCAGGTGCGGCAGGATCACCGCCTCGGTGAGGTCGGTCATGCTGATGCGGTAGGTCTTGTTGGCTTGGTCGGGGTTGAAGCTGCGGCTTTCCTGTACGGAAACGCGCAGCAACTGCAGCGCGTGGCGCACCGGAGTGATGATGTTCTGCGCCATCGGCGTCGGCACCATGCCCTGAGCGGTGCGCACGAACAGCGGATCGTTGAAGGTGTCACGCAGTCGGGCCAGAGCATTGCTCACCGCTGGCTGGGTGATGCCGACGATCTGGCCGGCTCGGGTCAGGTTCGCTTCGGTGTAGATGGCATCAAACACAATGAACAGGTTCAGGTCCACTTTACTGAGGTTCATCGCTGGATCCTTCATATGGCTTGTTTATAGGCTCTTATAGATACAGACGGGCTGAGTATATATAACTTATGAATCTTTATACACGCGGAAAATAGGTTAGATAAATTTGCGTGACTCATCTACCTTTTTTGTGACCCAGATACATATGTACAACAAAACGGAAAAGGTGCGTGAATTATGAATTTCGGATACTCCCCCAAGGTTCAACAGCTGCGTGAGCAGGTCGATGCTTTCATGCAGGAGCATGTCTTTCCCGCAGAAGCAATTTTCCACCGGCAGGTTGCCGAAGGCGATCGCTGGCAGCCCACCGCCATTGTCGAGGAACTGAAGGAAAAAGCCCGTGCCGCCGGCCTGTGGAACCTGTTCCTGCCTGAATCGGAGCTGGGTGCTGGCTTGACCAATCTGGAGTACGCGCCGCTGGCCGAATTGATGGGCCGCTCTGGCCTGGCCTCCGAAGCCTTCAACTGCAGCGCGCCGGATACCGGCAATATGGAAGTGCTAGTGCGCTATGGCAGTGAAGAGCACAAGAAACAATGGCTGGAACCGTTGCTGGCCGGCGAGATCCGCTCCTGCTTCGGCATGACTGAGCCAGGGGTGGCTTCATCCGACGCGACCAATATGCAGGCCAATGCCCGTCGCGAAGGCGATGAGTGGGTGATCAATGGCCGCAAATGGTGGACTTCCGGTGCCTGTGATCCACGCTGCAAGGTGATGATCTTCATGGGTCTGACCAACCCCGATGCGCCGCGCCACCAGCAGCACTCCATGATTCTGGTGCCGATGGACGCGCCCGGCGTAAAGGTTCTGCGTCCGCTCCCGGTATTCGGCTATGACGACGCGCCCCATGGTCATGCGGAGGTTATTCTGGATAACGTCCGGGTGCCCTACAGCAACGTGCTGCTGGGTGAGGGTCGCGGCTTCGAGATTGCTCAGGGTCGCCTCGGGCCAGGCCGCATCCACCACTGCATGCGTTCGATCGGCGCAGCCGAGCGTGCTCTGGAGCTGATGTGCCGCCGCTCGGTGGAGCGTGAGGCCTTCGGACGCCGTCTGGCCCAGCTGGGTGGCAATATCGACCTGATCGCGGAATCGCGGATCGAGATTAACCAGGCGCGCCTGCTGACGTTGAATGCGGCCTATATGATGGATACCGTAGGTAACAAGATCGCCAAGAGCGAGATTGCGCAGATCAAGGTGGTAGCTCCGAATGTGGCGTTGCGCGTCATCGACCGTGCCATCCAGATGCATGGCGGGGCAGGGGTGTCGGAGGACACACCGCTCGCCCACATGTATGCCATGCAGCGTACCTTGCGTCTGGCCGATGGCCCGGATGAGGTGCATCGCGCATCAATCGGCAAGATCGAGCTGGGTAAATACATGGCACGCTGATACGACCGCCAACCACCCTTCGCCGTGTGCAGACAGCAGGTTTGCACGCGGTTTTTCGTTTATGGGGATGTGAGAAAAGCCAGCGGGGGTAAATCATCGCCCCTGACTGAAGTGTCGGGGCGTTGCGGATACGCTACCGCTGAACTCAGCGAGCGCGGTAGGTGATGCGACCCTTGGTCAGGTCGTAGGGTGTCAGTTCAACGCGCACCTTGTCACCGGTCAGGATGCGAATGTAGTTTTTGCGCATCTTGCCTGAAATGTGGGCAGTCACGACGTGGCCGTTTTCCAGCTCAACCCGGAACATGGTGTTGGGCAGGGTGTCCACGATGGTGCCTTCCATTTCAATACTGTCTTCTTTCGCCATTAAGCAAAGGCCTCTCAATCTGTTGCATTAGGCGGGCTGTCGGTATGAGAGCCCGCAAAAAAGGTGAGCAATTGTGCCTCAAAAGGCAACAACAGCCAAGTTTTGCCGGTACTTTTACTTGAACCTGATCAATTGACCCTGATCCAGCGCTGATTGATCAACATTTCCAGCGGCCGATATTCGGTCTTGTAGCTCATCTTGCGGCAGTTTCTGATCCAGTAGCCGAGATAGACTGCTGGCAGACCGGCCAGGCGTGCCTGCTCGATTTGCCAGAGGATCGCATAGCGGCCCAGGCTGCGGGATGACTCGTCCGGATCGAAGAAGGTGTATACCGCCGATAACCCATTGTTCAGCCGGTCGGTGACTGCAACCGCGAGCAGGCGGCCATCCAGGCGGAACTCGTTGAATTCGCAGAATGCATCCTCGCTGACGAGAAAGGACTGAAACTGCTCACGGCTCGGCGGATACATGTCGCCGTCGCTGTGGCGGGCGATGATATAGCGGGAATACAGCTGGTAGATCTCTTCATTCATGACCGGACGCCGGCTGGTTACCTGCAGGTCGCGGTTGCGCTTGTGGATGCGCGCCTGTTGCCTGTTCGGGACGAAGTCTGCGGACGGGATGCGTGCTGGAACACAGGCCCGGCACTGCGCGCAGTGCGGGCGATACAGATGTTCGCCACTGCGACGAAAACCCAGTTCCGACAATTGACTGTAGGTATCCGTCTCGATCGGCTGCTGCGGGTCAAGAAACAGCGTCACCGCCTGCTCCTCGGTGAGGTAGCTGCAGGGGTGCGGCTGGGTCGCGTAGAACTTCAGGTGCGCCAGATCAGTCATGGGAATCGCTCTGGAATCTGTCTGCCAGGAGATCTGAGTATAGAAGCTGCATGGAGGGCTTCAATGCTGCGCCCGAGCCGGCATGTTCCGCCAGCAGCTGGGAATCTGCTCATTGCACAGCCTGTCGAGAACCTGGACGAAAGCCGCGCGGGAAATGGTTGTAGCGCCCAGACTTTCCAGGTGGTCGGTCGGCATCTGGCAGTCGATCAGCTCGCAGCCACACCGCTCGAGTTCGCGAACCAGACTGATAAAGCCGGTTTTCGATGCGTTGCTGCGGCGGCTGAACATGGATTCGCCGAAGAAGACCTTGCCCAGCGCGAGCCCATAGAGTCCGCCGACGAGCTCGGTCCCATCCCAGACCTCCACCGAGTGGGCAATGTTGCGCCGATGCAGCTCCTCATAGGCACGCCGCATATCGGCGGTGATCCAGGTGGCATCGGTATAATCGCGCGGTTCAGCGCAGGCGCGCAGGACCGCCGAAAAGTCCGTATCGAAGGTCACCCGGAAGGCGGTCTTGCGCAGGAACTTCGCCATGCTGCGCGAGATATGCAGGGTGGAGGGTGTCAGTACGGTGCGCGGGTCAGGCGACCACCACAGCAGCGGCTGGCCTTCCTCGTACCAGGGAAAGATGCCCCGCCGATAGGCGGCTATCAGACGGGCGGGGGCGAGGTCACCGCCGACAGCCAGCAGTCCGTTGGGGCTGGCAAGCGCTTCGCTGGAGGGTGGAAAGTCCAGACTATCCGGATCCAGCCACCTCAGTTCAGTCATCGCAAATCCCGTATGGTTCGCATTTCAGATAAATGGAATGTTGAAAGGTTTATCAAAAAGCATCGTTAAGTTATTGTCCTCTATCAAGATAGTTCCCATAACTGGCGGAACGCAACCCATCTTTGCAGGTCAACTCAACTGAGTTTTGTAGAACCTGTACAATAAGCGGCTGAATCATGACGGAAGCCAGAGCGTTGAAGGATACCCGATCTCACAAAGGCCAGCACTTTGCCTGGCAAGAGCAGCTCAGTTTGCGCCTGCGCGAAGGTGCGCTGCTGGGCATGATCGCCCTGTGCCTGTATCTGTGCATGGCGTTGTTCACCTATGATGCCAGTGATCCCGGCTGGACGCGCAGCAGCGGCACGGTGGCCGTGCAGAACGCCGGCGGCAGCATGGGCGCCTGGATCGCAGATGTGCTGCTGTTCGTGCTGGGTTATCTGGCCTATCTGTTCCCTCTCATCGTAGCGGTCAAGGTGTGGCAGATGTTCCGCCGCCGGCACCTGCCGTTCGTCTGGAACGGTTGGCTGTTCTCCTGGCGGCTGATCGGCTTTGTGCTCACGCTGCTGGCCGGTACCGCGCTGGCGGCCCTGCATGGGACCGCGCCGGACAGCTTCCCCGAAGGCGCCGGCGCCGGTGGGGTATTGGGCCAGTTGCTGCAGGATATGGCCATTCCGGTGCTGAACATGCAGGGCAGCACCCTGGTGTACCTCACTCTGTTCCTGTTCGGGATCACGGTTTTCACCAACCTGTCCTGGTTCAAGGTGATGGATCTTATCGGTCGGATTACCCTGGATCTGCTGGATCTGCTCAAGCGTGCCTGGAGCGGCTGGCTGGCACGGCGAGCCGCCGAACGGGACGAGCCGGCCTACAAGGCCCCGTCCGTGCGCCGGGAGCCGTCGGTATCGGCTGAAGAGAAACGCCAGGCCGAAGCATCCCGCGCCCAGCGTCATGAAGCCTTGACCAGGCATGTCGCCGCTCAGGAAAAACGCCAGCCGCCGAAGATCGAACCGCTGGACACCAAACCGGCGCCCGCCAGTGTGCGGACCCAGAAAGAAAAGCAGGCCCCGCTGGGCTTTGAGCCCGTGGTACCCGGTTCACTGCCGCCAATCGGTCTGCTGGACCCGCCGAGCAAGATCAACAAGGGCTTTTCGCCCGAGTCGCTGGAAGCCATGTCGCGCCTGCTGGAGATCAAGCTGAAGGATTTCGGCGTCGAGGCAGAGGTGGAGAAAGTCCAGCCTGGCCCGGTTATCACCCGGTTCGAAATCCAGCCGGCGCCCGGAGTCAAGGTCAGCAAGATCTCCAATCTGGCTAAGGACCTGGCGCGGTCGCTGGCGGTGATCAGTGTGCGGGTGGTGGAAGTCATCCCCGGCAAGACCACCGTCGGTATCGAGATTCCCAACGAGGATCGCGAGATCGTACGGCTGTCGGAAGTGCTGCAGACCCGCGAGTTCGACGAAGCGAGTTCGCCCGTGACGCTCGCCCTGGGGCACGACATCGGCGGCAAGCCGATCCTCGCCGATCTGGCCAAGATGCCCCACCTGCTGGTGGCCGGTACCACCGGTTCGGGTAAGTCGGTGGGTGTCAATGCCATGCTGTTGAGCATCCTGTTCAAGTCGCCGCCCGAAGAGGTGCGGTTGATCATGATCGACCCGAAGATGCTGGAATTGTCGATCTACGAAGGCATTCCGCATCTGTTGTGCCCGGTGGTAACCGACATGAAGGAGGCTGCCAATTCCCTGCGTTGGTGCGTCGCGGAAATGGAGCGTCGCTACAAGCTGATGGCGGCTATGGGCGTGCGCAACCTGGCCGGTTACAACCGCAAGGTCAAGGATGCGCAGAAGGCCGGGGAGCCGCTGACTGATCCGCTGTATCGTCGGGAAAGCATGGACGATCTCCCGCCCGAG
This sequence comes from Pseudomonas sp. G11-1, assembly GCF_024031555.1. NCBI lineage: Bacteria > Pseudomonadati > Pseudomonadota > Gammaproteobacteria > Pseudomonadales > Pseudomonadaceae > Pseudomonas > Pseudomonas sp. G11-1. The sequence continues at coordinate 160,001 of NZ_QEYQ01000005.1, forward strand.
CTGCAAACCCTGCCGGTGATCGTGGTGGTGATCGACGAGTTCGCCGACATGATGATGATCGTCGGCAAGAAAGTGGAAGAGCTGATCGCCCGGATCGCCCAGAAGGCGCGGGCGGCGGGTATCCACCTGATCCTGGCGACCCAGCGCCCGTCGGTGGATGTGATCACTGGTCTGATCAAGGCCAACATTCCCACGCGGATGGCGTTCCAGGTATCGAGCAAGATCGACTCGCGGACCATTCTGGACCAGGGCGGGGCAGAGCAACTGCTTGGTCACGGTGACATGCTCTATATGCCCCCAGGCACCAGTCTGCCGGTGCGGGTACATGGCGCCTTTGTCTCCGATGGCGAAGTGCATCGGCTGGTGGATGAATGGAAGCTGCGTGGCGAGCCCGATTATATTCAGGATATTCTCGACGGCGCCGATGATGGCGGTGGCGGCAGCTTCGATGCCGGCAGCATGGGCGGTGACGGCGAAGAGGAAGATGCGCTGTACGACGAGGCTGTGCGTTTCGTCACCGAGAGCCGCCGGGCGTCCATTTCCGCGGTGCAGCGCAAGCTCAAGATTGGTTACAACCGAGCCGCGCGCATGATTGAATCCATGGAAATGGCGGGTGTCGTAACACCAATGAATACCAATGGCTCGCGCGAGGTGATCGCGCCGCCTCCTGTACGCGACTAGTTTCAGCGGAGCAACCAAACCAAGATGATCAGCACCTTACTGCGTTCCACCATTACCGCCGTGTGCCTTGCCGCGCTGCCCCTGGCGGCGCTAGCGGACGACCAGGCCGAAGCCGCCGAGCGGCTGAACGAGCTGCTGTCCCGCGCCCAGACCATGACCGGCGGCTTCTCGCAGATGACCCTCAGCTCCAACGGCGCCAATTTGCAGGAAACCACCGGCACCCTGGCGCTCAAGCGCCCCGGGATGTTCCGCTGGCATACCGATCCGCCGCTGGAACAGTTGCTGGTCTCCGATGGCGAGCGGATCTGGCTGTATGACCCGGATTTGCAGCAGGTCACCATCCAGGCCGTGGACAAGCGCCTGAGCCACACACCGGCCTTGCTGCTGTCGGGTGATGTCAGCCAGTTGCAGGAAAGCTTTGATATCGACTGGAGCAAGGGCAGCAGTGTGCAGGATTTCACCTTGACGCCGAAGGACGCGGACTCCATGTTCGACAGCTTGCGGGTTTCCTTCAGCGATGGCGTGATCAACGATATGCAGATGAGTGATCCGGTTGGCCAGCGCACCAATATCCTGTTCCGCAACGTGGAGCTGAATGCGCCGCTGGACGATGCGCAGTTCACCTTCGAAGTACCTGACGGGGTCGATGTCATCAGTGAGTGACATGGATCTGTTTGCCGCCCGGACGCCGCCACATCAGCCGTTGGCGGCGCGGATGCGGCCAGCCAGCCTGGATGAGTATGCTGGCCAGCAGCACCTGCTTGGCCCAGGACGGCCGCTGCGCGTGGCGCTAGAGCAGGGCGCGCTGCATTCCATGATCTTCTGGGGGCCGCCGGGGGTGGGCAAGACCACGTTGGCCAAGCTGTTGGCTACCCTGGCGGATGCGCATTTCGTGACCATTTCCGCGGTCTTGGCCGGCGTCAAGGATATCCGCCTGGCGGTGGATCAAGCACGCCAGCATGCGGCGCAGAACGGCCGGCAGACCATCCTCTTCGTCGATGAAGTACACCGGTTCAACAAGGCTCAGCAGGACGCCTTTCTGCCCTATGTCGAAGACGGCACCCTGTTGTTCATCGGAGCCACCACCGAGAATCCGTCGTTCGAGCTGAACAACGCACTGCTGTCCCGAGCCCGGGTCTATGTGCTCAAGTCGTTGGACGAAGAAGCGCTGGATGCCTTGCTGTCACGCGCGCTGAGCGATGGGGAGCGCGGGTTGGGGCAGCATCAGTTGTCGATCAGCGCCGAGGCCAGGAGCATCCTGATCGGCGCCGCCGATGGGGACGCCCGCCGGCTGCTCAACCTGCTGGAGATCGCCGCCGATCTGGTGCCCGATGGCGGGACTATCGATGTCGAGCTGGTGGGTGACCTGCTCAATGATAACCGCCGGCGTTTCGACAAGGGCGGCGAAGCCTTCTATGACCAGATTTCCGCGCTGCACAAATCAGTGCGCGGCTCCAATCCGGACGCCTCCCTGTACTGGTATGCCCGCATGATCGATGGTGGCTGCGATCCGCTGTACATCGCCCGGCGCGTGGTGCGCATGGCCAGCGAGGATATCGGCAATGCCGATCCCCGGGCCCTGACCCTGTGTTTGCATGCCTGGGATGTCCAGGAGCGCCTCGGCAGCCCGGAAGGCGAGCTCGCCATTGCCCAGGCTATTGTCTACCTGGCCTGTGCGCCGAAGAGCAATGCGGTGTACATGGGCTACAAGAAAGCCATGCAGGATGTCGCCGGCCAGTCGTCGCTGGAGCCGCCGCTGCATCTGCGTAACGCACCAACCAAGTTGATGAAGGAGCTGGGCTACAGTCAGGGCTACCGCTATGCCCATGACGAGCCCGAAGCCTACGCTGCCGGGGAAGACTACTTCCCCGAGGAGCTTGAGCCGCGCAGCTACTACCAGCCGGTCAGCCGTGGGCTGGAGTTGAAGATCGGCCAGAAACTGGAGTATCTGCGCTCGCTGGACGCCGCCAGCCCGAACAAGCGCCGACGACCATGATACAGAGCCTGCTGGCGATCGCTCTGGGTGGGGCGCTGGGCGCGATGGCTCGCTTTGGCCTGGGGCAGGGTGTCGCAACCCTGTGGCCAGGGGCCTTCCCATTGGGTACATTGCTCATCAACCTGCTGGGATGCCTGGCGATAGGTGTATTATATGGCGCGTGGCTGAACCGCCCGGAGCTGTCCCCGCTGCTGCAACAGGGACTGATGATCGGTTTCCTGGGTGCCTTTACCACTTTTTCCACCTTCTCCCTGGACGCCTGGCGTCTGCTGGAGACAGGCCAGAGCCTGCTGGCTCTGGGATATGTCCTGCTCAGTGTGTGCCTTTGTCTGATTGCCACCTGGGCCGGCCTGATGCTGACCCGCTAGTCGTCAGGCTGTAACCTGCAACCATAAGATGATGCCCGATGCTTGATCCAAAACTGGTCCGTAGCCAACCCCAACTGATCGCCGAACGCCTTGCCACCCGCGGTTACGAGCTGGACGTCAGTCTGCTCGAGTCGCTGGAAGCCCGCCGCAAGGCCGTTCAGACCCATACCGAGAACCTGCAGGCCGAGCGCAACAGCCGCTCCAAATCCATCGGTCAGGCCAAAGCGCGTGGGGAGGATATCCAGCCGCTGCTGGCTGACGTGGACCGCATGGGCGATGAACTGAATGCGGCCAAGCAGGAGCTGGACGGCATTCAGGCAGAACTCGATGCCATCATGCTTGCCATCCCCAACCTGCCGGATGCCAGTGTGCCGGTGGGCTTGAGCGAGGATGACAACGTTGAAGTGCGCCAGTGGGGCACCCCGCGCCAGTTCGATTTCGAGGCCAAGGACCACGTCGCCATTGGCGAGCTGTATGGCTACCTGGATTTCGAAACTGCCGCCAAGCTGTCCGGCGCGCGCTTTGCGCTGATGCGCGGGCCGATTGCCCGGCTGCACCGTGCTCTGGCCCAGTTCATGCTGGACCTGCATGTCAACGAACACGGCTATGAAGAGGTCTATACCCCTTACCTGGTGCAGGCCGAAGCGCTGCAGGGCACCGGCCAGCTGCCCAAATTCGAGGAAGATCTGTTCAAGGTGCCGCGCGGTGAAGATCAGCGTGACCTGTATCTGATCCCCACCGCGGAGGTCTCGCTGACCAATATCGTCAGCCAGAGCATTCTCGATGCAGCCAGCCTGCCACTGAAGATGACTGCGCATACGCCGTGCTTTCGCAGTGAAGCTGGCTCAGCCGGCCGCGATACCCGTGGCATGATCCGCCAGCACCAGTTCGACAAGGTTGAGATGGTGCAGATCGTGCGCCCGGATGATTCCGAACGTGCTCTGGAGGAACTCACTGGCCACGCCGAAGACGTGCTGCAGCGCCTCGGCCTGCCATATCGCGCCCTGGCTCTGTGCACCGGTGATATGGGCTTTGGCGCGGTGAAGACCTACGATCTGGAAGTGTGGGTTCCCAGCCAGAACAAATACCGGGAAATTTCTTCCTGCTCCAGCTGTGGCGACTTCCAGGCGCGGCGCATGCAGGCGCGCTGGCGCAACCCGGAAACCGGTAAACCGGAGCTGGTTCATACCCTCAACGGCTCTGGCCTGGCGGTGGGCCGCACCCTGGTAGCGGTGCTGGAGAATTATCAGCAGGCCGATGGCAGTGTGACCGTACCCGAGGTGCTGCGCAGCTATATGGGCGGGCTCGAGCGCATCGGCTGAGTGCGGAAGCGCTTGTGTGGGAACGGCGCTGGCCGTAATTCAACGAGAGTCTCGCGTGTCGCTATCGAGAGAGGGTAAATATGGATTTTCTACCACTGTTTCATAATCTGCGTGGGCGCTTGGTATTGGTCGTTGGCGGTGGTGACATCGCCCTGCGCAAGGCGCGCCTGTTGACCGACGCCGGTGCCCGGCTGCGCGTGGTGGCGCCGGATATCACCCCTCCGCTGCACGAACTGCTGGAGCAGCATGAAGGGGAAGGGTTGCTACAGGGTTACCAAGCGGCGCAGCTGGATGGTGTGCAGCTGGTGATCGCCGCCACGGACGATGAGACGCTCAATGCCCAGGTCTCCCGCGATGCCCAGGCGCGCAACCTGCCGGTCAATGCGGTGGATGCACCGGAGCATTGCACTGTCATCTTTCCTGCCATCGTCGATCGTTCCCCCTTGATGATCGCCATCTCCAGTGGCGGTCATGCGCCGGTGTTGGCACGCCTGACCCGCGCCCGTATCGAAACCCTGTTTCCCCATACCTGGGGCCGCCTGGCGCAGCTCGCCCAACGTTTCAGGGATAAGGTCAAGGCCGCTTTTCCTGGTATCAACCAACGCCGGGTATTCTGGGAAGACGCTTTCCAGGGCGATATCGCCGAGCGGGTATTCGCCGGTCGCGATGCCGAAGCCGAACAGTTGTTGATCGCACGTCTGCAGGAGCAGAAGGGCCAATCCTACCGAGGCGAGGTCTATCTGGTCGGCGCTGGCCCGGGTGATCCGGATCTGCTGACCTTCCGCGCACTGCGTCTGATGCAGCAGGCCGATGTGGTGCTGCATGATCGGCTGGTGCCGGATACCATCATCGATCTGTGCCGGCGTGACGCGGACCGTATCTATGTGGGCAAGGCCCGCGCCAACCATGCGGTACCCCAGGAGCAGATCAATCAGCTACTGGTGCGCCTGGCGAAGGAGGGCAAGCGGGTGTTGCGGCTCAAAGGTGGCGACCCCTTCATCTTCGGCCGGGGCGGGGAGGAGATCGAGGAGCTGGCCGCCAACGGCATTCCCTTTCAGGTGGTACCGGGTATCACCGCAGCCAACGGCTGTTCCGCCTATGCCGGTATACCGCTGACCCACCGCGACCACGCCCAATCGGTACGCTTTGTCACCGGCCACCTCAAGGACGGCAGCACCAATCTGCCCTGGCAGGAACTGGTGGTGCCGGGCCAGACGGTGGTGTTCTACATGGGGCTGGTTGGGCTGCCGGTGATCTGCGAGCAATTGATCCAGCATGGCCGGGCGCCAACCACGCCCATCGCGCTGATCCAGCAGGGCACCACGTCCAGCCAGATGGTGCTGACCGGTACACTGGCCAGTATGCCGGCATTGGTCGAGCAGACTGAAATCAAGCCGCCGACCCTGCTGATCGTGGGTGAGGTGGTGAGTCTGCGCGACAAGCTGAAATGGTTCGACACGCCAGAACAAGGCTGATCCGGAGGGCATATGGCACGCAAGTTGGTAGTCAGGCGCGGGGCCAAGGTCGGAGCACCGCCCGGGACACTGGTGCATATCGGCAAGCACAAGCCGGACAGCGCGGCCATCCGCCTGATCGGTTATACCCCTGACGAGCTGTCCGAATCGGTCATCGAGGATATGGATAGCTATGCCAGGGAGACAGACGCCGAGCGCATCCTGTGGCTCAATGTCGATGGTGTCAGCGACGCAGCAGTAGTGGAAAAGCTCGGGGCGCTGTTCGAACTGCATCCGTTGGTGATGGAAGACATCCTCAATACCGACCAGCGGCCCAAGGTGGAAGACTATCAGGGCTATCTCTATATCGTGCTGCGCATGCTGCAGTTCGACCAGGGGCGGCAGCAGATTCATTCCGAGCAGCTGAGCCTGGTGCTGGGACCGAATTTCGTTCTGTCATTCCAGGAGCGCCCGGGCGATGTGTTCGAGGGAGTGCGCGAACGGCTGCGGGCCGGCCGGCGTATCCGTTTCATGCGCACCGATTATCTCGCCTACGCGCTGCTGGATGCGGTGGTGGATCATTATTTCGAAATGCTGGAATACATCGGCGAGCAGGTCGAGGCACTGGAAGACCAGTTGATCGACGCACCCGGCCCCGACACGCTGGCGCGCATCCATCACTACAAGCGGGAGATGCTGTTGTTGCGCAAGTCGATCTGGCCATTGCGCGAAGTGCTCAGCCGGTTGAGCAGGGACGAAAGCACGCTGATTTCCGAAGAAACCCGGCTCTACCTGCGTGATGTATATGACCATGCCATCCATGTGATGGACAGCATCGACACCATTCGCGAGCTACTGGTCAGCATGCTCGATCTGTATCTATCCAGCATCAGCAAGCGCATGAACGAAATCATGAAGGTGCTGACTATCTTCGCCACGTTGTTCATGCCGCTGACCTTCATTGTCGGCGTCTACGGGATGAATTTCGATGTAATGCCGGAGTTACGCTGGCGCTGGGGCTATCCAGCGGTGATGGCCCTCATGCTGGTGATCGTCGTCGGTCTGCTGGTATTCTTTCGTCGGCGACGCTGGATCTGACCCGGAACCGCTGCGCCAGGCCGTTTCCATGGGCAATTCGAGGTTGCACCTGATATGCAGCTTCGCTTCTAATCATGGGCTATATTGCATGGCGATAAACAAATAAAAACAAGGAGCATGGGATGAGCGCAGTATTGGTATTGGCGGCAGGATTGATCCTGATGGCATTGGGATATTTCGTCTATTCCAAATTCATCGCCGAGAAGATATTCCGTCTGGACCCGGACTTTCGTACGCCTGCCCATGAGTTGGAAGACGGCGTCGATTTCGTCCCCACCAACAAATACGTTCTCTGGGGTCACCATTTCACCTCGGTTGCCGGGGCCGCGCCTATTGTGGGGCCGGCCATCGCGGTCATCTGGGGTTGGGCGCCGGCGTTTCTCTGGGTGGTCTTTGGTACCATCTTCTTCGCTGGCGTGCACGATGCCGGGGCCATCTGGGCGAGTGTCCGCAACAAGGCCCGCTCCGTCGGATCGCTGACCGGTGATGTGGTCGGCAAGCGGGCACGCAGCATATTCATGATCGTCATCTTCCTGTTGCTGCTGATGGTTAACGCGGTATTCGCCGTGGTGATCGCCAATCTGATGATGGCTTTCCCATCGGCGGTCGTGCCGGTGTGGGGTGCGATCATCGTGGCGCTGGTTATCGGACAACTGATCTATCGGCGCAAGATTGGTCTGATCACGGTATCGGTCGTCGGCGTGGCGGCCTTGTATGGTCTGATTCTGCTCGGGCCGTCAGTGCCGGTTCAGATGCCAGCTGAGGTCGCTGGCATGTCTGGTAACGCCGTCTGGATCCTGCTGCTGTTCCTCTATGCCGGTGTCGCCTCGGTATTGCCGGTGTGGATGCTGCTGCAACCCCGCGACTACATTAACGGCCTGCAACTGTTCGTCGGGCTGCTGATCCTGTATGCCGCTATCGTGCTGCTCAACCCGAGCATGATCGCGCCGATGTTCAACGACAACGTGCCGGCCGGTACGCCATCCATTCTTCCGCTGCTGTTTGTGACCATTGCCTGTGGTGCCATCTCCGGCTTCCACGGTCTGGTTTCGTCAGGCACTACCTCCAAGCAGCTTAACCGCGAGACCGATGCTCGTTTCGTTGGTTATTTCGGTGCGGTGGGCGAGGGTATGCTGGCCCTGGCGGCGATTCTGGTGGCTTCGGCCGGATTTGCCTCGCTGGCAGACTGGGAGGCCATGTATTCCGCGTTCGGCCAGGGTGGGGTGACGGCATTCGTGCAGGGCGGCGCCTATATCATCTCCAACGCCATGGGGGTATCCGATGTGCTGGCGGCCACCATGCTGACAGTGATGGCTGCGCTGTTCGCCGGCACTACCATGGATACTGGCCTGCGCCTGCAGCGCTACATATTCCAGGAGTGGGGTGATATCTACAATATCGAGTGGATGAAGAAGGGGCTGCCGGCGACCATCCTGGCGATTGCTTCCTGCCTGTTGCTGGCCTTTGGCGCCGGTGGCGCAGATGGCTCCGGCGGCATGCTGATCTGGCCCCTGTTCGGCACCACCAACCAGTTACTGGCGGGCCTGACGCTGTTAGTCATCACCGTGATGCTGGTCCACCTGCGTCGACCGATCAGGTATACCCTGGTGCCCCTGTGCTTCGTGTTGGTAATGACGGTCATCGCGCTGGTGCTCCAAGTGCGGACTTTCTACGAGCAAGGCAACTACTTCCTGCTGGTCCTGGACCTGGTGGTGCTGGTTGCGTCGATCCTGGTCGCCATGGAATGCGCCTCGGCGCTCAAGCGCCACCGCGCCATTGCGGCGCAGGAACAGCCGTGACCGGAGGGCGAGAGCCGAAGCAGCGGGGCTGGCTTGACCAGGCCCGTTTCTTCCTGGAAGAGGCCTACAGCAGCCGCTATCGTGGCGCGATTGCCCGGGCCCGGCGCGATGAGGATGACCTCTTCATGCTGCTGGTCTTTGCCGAGATGATGGGTGTGCCGAACCCGGCCGCCTATTACACACTGGAGCTGCAGCCGTTCTTGCTGGAGCGTTTCCACGACTGGCATCGGCGCATGGGCATGGAACATTCGCCGCTGGATCACTTTCGTTGCTGTTGAGAGAACCCCATGTTTGATCTGTTGAGCCGCAAGCTGGTCTGGGTCGGCGGCAAGGGCGGCGTGGGCAAGACCACGGTGTCGGCTGCGTTGGCGATCCTCGCCGCAGAGCGCGGTCAGCGTTGCCTGGTGGTGTCCACCGACCCGGCCCATAGTCTCGGGGACGTCTTCGCCCGTGAGCTGGACGACCAGCCGCGACGTATACTGCCGAATCTGGACGCCATGGAGATCGATCCGGATGCCGAGGTCGACAGCCACCTCAAGCGGGTAATGGAGCAGATGAAGGGCTTTGCCGCCCCGGAAATGCTCGGCGAACTCAAGCGGCAGATGCAGCTGACGCGACAATCCCCGGGCACTCAGGAAGCGGCTTTGCTGGAGCGCATTGCCCGGCTGATCAATGATCCGGCCAGTGCATATGACCTGATCATTTTTGATACCGCGCCCATCGGTCATACGCTGCGCCTTTTGTCATTGCCGGAAGCCATGGCCGCCTGGACTGATGGCTTGCTGTCGCATAATCGCAAGTCCGCCGAGCTGGGCAAGGTGTTGCAGCATCTGACACCCAAAGCAGGGCGCGACATCGCCACGCCCTTTGACGATCCGGAGCATGACTCGCTGAGCACCGTGGACCGGCGATCACGGGATGTTGCCAAAACCCTGATGGACCGTCGTCGGCTGTTTCATCAGGCGCGGCGCAAGCTGGAAGATCCTGCGATCAGTGGTTTTCTGTTCGTGATGACGCCCGAGCGGCTGCCGATTCTGGAAACCGTACGGGCCGTGGCAACTCTCGCGGAAGTGGGCATTCCCGTGGTTGCGACACTGGTCAACCGGGTCATTCCCGAGCAGGCCGATGGCGACTTCCTGCGCCGCCGTCGCGAGCAGGAAGCCGTGTATCTGCAACGGATCGATACCGAACTGAGCCAACTGCCCCGTCCGCGCTTGCCCTGGCTGGAAACCGATGTGCAGGGGTTGGAAATACTGCAATCGATCGCCCAGCGGCTGGCGGCGCTGGGCTTCTGAATTCAGTCCTCCTGGAGAGCCGCGTTCAGGGCTTTCGCCAATGCCTCATCCATGTCGTAGGGGTCAGGCAGATAGCGCAGGCTGCCGTCCTCCATCACCTGCACCGTCCAGTAGCCGAGGATCACCTGCGGGCCATTCCTGACCCGGATCTCATGGGTTTTTCCGGTGGCTTGGAGTTTGCGGATGCGTTCTCGCTCGCTTGCGTCCAGGTTATCGAATAGATAATCCGCCAGTTCCGTTGCCTGCTCCACCCGCACACAGCCGGAGCTGACATTCCGCGCAGCCCGTTCGAACAGCGACCGGCTGGGCGTATCGTGGAGGAATACGGCAAAGGGATTTTCGAAGCGGAACACCATGGCCCCGAGCGGGTTCTCTGGCCCCGGTGGTTGACGCAACAGCACACCTTGGGGGTTGTACCAGTCGATATCCGCCGGATTCAACCGGTTACCCTGGTAATCCAGCACCTGCAGATTGCGCTCGGCAAAGTAGGCCGGATTGCTGCGGATCTGTGGCAGTTTATCCTTGCGGAAAATGGTTGGCGGAATGGTCCAGCTGGGATTGAGGGTAACCCGGTTGATGCGCGATACCATAAGCGGAGTAGCTCGGTCGGCTGTGCCCGATTGCACCCGGGATGCCCAGCGGACATCGTTGCCCTGGAATATGACCGCGGTGCTGCCAGCCGAATTGACCAGCAACACATGCTCATCCCTCCTGGCCTCCAGCCAGCGCAGACGTTCCAGGTTGATGAGTAGCTGCAGCCGACGTTCTTGCGGGGTGACGTTCAGCGCCGCCACCGTCTGCCGACCGACAATGCCGTCGCTTTGCAAACCATGGGCAACCTGGAATGCCCGGACTGCTTGTTGCAGTTGACTATCATAGCTCAGCGGCTGAGCGCGTACCGGCTCGGCAACAGAGGTGATCGGGTCGGTGAGCGGGCCGGCAGAAGGGTCTTCCCATGGCAGAAAACCTTCCAGCATGAGCCGCTGGGCCAGCTGGGGCAGGCGCTGATCGGTCGCTCCCGGCTTGATCGACGGGCCCTCGGGGAAGGCAGTGAAGACCATCGGTTCGCGGTCCATCTGTCGGTAGGCGCGGCGTAATTCCACGTATTGGGGCAGAGTGGGGCGCGCACGGTCGAATGCCCGGGACATGTCTGCTAGTCCATAGCGGGCCAGCTCGGCAACGGTCGACCGCATGGGTGGCGGATAATCCTTCGGATGCCACATGGGTTCATGGTCTTCGGGGTCCAGACGGCCGCGGCTCAGGTGCTCCAATGCTTGCAGATAAGTGCCGGTCACCCGCAGTTCTGCGCAGACATCTTCGGGCGGGTCGGCAAAGGCAAGAGCATATTCCCGCGGCTCCAGCCCGTCAGTGGCCAGCTCGAGCAACTCCTCCTGCAGGCTCTGCAAACGTTCTTCCTGTTGCCAGATGGAAATGTAGCCATTGACCTCGTAGAGCTGCTCCAGGGCTTCGTCGATCGGCATACTGCGTAGTTCCGGCAGCCCTTCACACCGCTGGGCGGTGCCTTGCATCAAGCTCTCCTGGATGGGCGTCAATGCAACCTTGACGGTGAATTCTGCCTTGGCGGGTACTGCGGCCCAGCAAAGGCAACTGACGAATAGCACTGTACATTTTTTGAGCAACAGGTAATCTCCCAACGACATTTTGGGGGCGCATCTGTTCATCCGGCCTGTTCTGCAGTATAGGCAAAGCCACGCAGACTGTTTGATAAGCAGCCGGAGAGCGACCTGTTTTCTTTATTTTTTGTTGGCTCGACCCTTTTGAGCCGAGGGGTAATTCGATGTTCGATCGTCTACGCTGCGTTGGCGTATTGACTGCTGCCTATCTCGCATTTGTAGCCGGCCCGGCGGCCGCCATGGAGACCGCCATCACCCATCCACCCACCCAATCCTACCCGCAGAGCCACTTGGCCAGCACCCTGGCCAGCCAGGCCCCTGATCTCAATCCGCAGGTACTGCTGACCGCCGTGTCGGCGATGCAATGTGCGGTCAATAGTGGCGCCGAGCCGGCCGAGCGTCTTGCCGTAATCGACTTCTCCCTGCCATCCAGCGATCAGCGCTTGTGGATCTTCGATCTGCAGACCAGGACGTTGGTGCTGCAGGATCTGGTCGCCCACGGCCAGGGCTCGGGTGATAACCTGGCGAGCAACTTCTCCAATATCGAGGGCAGCCATCAGTCGAGTATCGGCCTGTTCCGCACCCAGGAAAGCTACTTCGGCAAGCACGGCTATTCCCTGCGCATGGATGGCCTGGAGCCGGGCATCAATGATCTGGCCCGACAGCGGGCGATCGTTATTCATCCCGCCGATTATGTTGATCCCAGTTGGATCGAGCGCCATGGCCGTATCGGTCGTAGCCATGGTTGCCCGGCGGTACGCCCGGAAGTGGCGGGCATGGTGGTGGATAGTCTGAAGGGCGGCCAGTTCATGTTTTCCTGGTATCCGGATGATCATTGGCTGGCCACCTCGTCGTTCATCAATTGCCCGGTCTCCGAGGGCAGCAACATGATGGTGTCGACCCGCTGAACCGCCCCGCAGGCCGGCAGCGGCGTGATGCTGGTTGCCGGTTTGTAATCAAATTGCAGCCCCTTTTCCATAGCAACGCACATTCGGTACTTGGTGCGTTGCCCTCCATGAAGATATCCACCCGCTTGATGCTGGCCGGATGGGCTGGCGCTTGACCGCAGCAGCGAGGCGGTAGGGCGCCGTCGCCGGCGAATCCGGTCTGGGGCAAATGCACAACCCCTTCGGCGCGTCCGTACTCATGAGCTAGCAGCCCCTGCAGGTCGGTGACACCACCGTCTGGCTCACGAAATAGCGCCTAATTGTGAACTGGATCACAATACTTCCTTAGGTCATGGCGAGACAGTTATTGATTCTGCTCGCTCTGTGGCATAGAGTACTTTACAAAATAACAACAAAGAGATCCGGTATGACCACTACCGTTGAAGAGGCCGCCCAGGCGCTGCGTGAAATTGATTTGATCCGGCATCGCGCCGCCGGCTTCCAGGATTATCAGGCCGAATCCGGACAGCTGCTGCTATGGGGGCTGGCCTATGTCGTCGGATTTGCTCTCACCGCCTGCTTCCGCGATTACCTGATCCCAATCTGGGTAGTGGTCGTTCTCGTCACCATAGGCGTCGGCACCTGGATGGCCAGCCGTACCGGTGCCGACGGAGCCCGCGTCGCCTGGCGTTATCTGGCCGTCATCGGGACCTTTCTGCTGTTCTGCCTTGCCCTCAATATCGTCTTCTGGCCCCTCACACCCGAGCAGGGCGCCATGCTCGCGCCCATGTTGCTGGCGGCCCTTTACATTCTGCGTGGCATTCAGCTGCGGCCGCGCTATATGGTCATCGGCTTGCTACTCGGCACCCTGTGCCTGGGCGGCTATATCCTGTTACTCCCGGTGTTCTGGCCCTGGATGACGCTCGCCTGCGGCGGCACCCTGATCGTCTCCGGCCTCTGGCTCAGGGCGTTGTGATGCAGACACCTGATGAAATCATTCACCAGCCGGTCCGGCTGAAAGTCATGGCCGCGCTGAACACGCTGGATGCGGGGAAGTGGCTCGAGTTCGTGGCATTGCGCGCCATTGTCGAGGCTACCGATGGCAACCTCGGCGCGCATCTCACCACGCTGGAGAATGCGGGCTACGTGCTGGTCAAGAAGGATTTTGCCGGCCGCAAGCCCCGCACCCGGGTATGCCTCAGCGCCCAGGGCCGTACTGCCTTCAGCCGTTATGTCATGGCGCTGCAGGCCATTCTCGCTCCCCTGAATCCGGATGCCTCCGGCTTCGACGACAACCAATAACAACAAACGAGGTTCATATGGAAATCAATAAACTTCGATCGCGGGCGGGTAGCTGGCAGGCAAGGCTGCGGCTGATGAGTCTATTGACGCTACTGGGTCTAGCTGGCTTGACCGGCGGTCTGGCATTGGCCCAGGCACCCGCCGCTCCCGCCAGCCCAGCGGTACAACAATCCGGCGATAGTGTCGCTCCCGCGGAGATCGTTGCCGCCGAGCCCTTCGCGGCGACCGCTGTTGAGCGCTTTGGTGTGCGCGAGATGTTCGTTCAGGCCGACCTGGTCGTGAAGTCGGTCATGATATTTCTGGTGTTCTGTTCGCTGCTGACCTGGGCGATTCTGTTCGAGAAGCTCTGGGCCTTCTCTGCCGCCAGACGACGTAACCGGGCATTCATTAACGCCTTCCGCCACGGGGATACCGCCCAACTGACCGAGCAGGCCAGCGGCAGTGCGGTCGGTCGCATCTGGCAGGCAGCACAGGCTGAGCTGAAGCATTTCGATCATCACCGGGGCAGCAACGTCACGGCTGATCAGATTAATCGCTTGCTGCAACGCATGTCGCTGAGCGCGAGCGTGGTGCAGGAAGGGGACCTGTCCCGGCTCGGCGCCATGATGGGCGTGCTGGCGACCATCGGGGCGACGGCGCCTTTCATTGGTCTGTTCGGTACGGTCTGGGGGGTTCTCAACAGTTTTGCCGGTATCGCCACCATGAAGACCGCGAGCCTGGCGGTGGTCGCGCCAGGAATTGCCGAGGCGCTATTGGCAACGGCACTGGGCCTGTTCGCGGCCATACCGGCAGTGATGATCTTCAACAAGTTCGCCCGCGACATCAACGGCTTCGTTGGCACGCTGGACAGCTTCTGCGCCGAGTTGCTGGCCACGGTGTCCCGGCAGATGGATGAGGCTCGCTGATCATGGCCATCCATCTTGATTCCGGACCGACGGTGAAACGCCACAGCTACCAGCAGAACGCCGAGATGAACATCACCCCGTTTGTCGATGTGATGCTGGTGCTGCTGATCATCTTCATGGTGGCGGCGCCGCTGGCTACCGTGGATGTGCCGGTGGATCTGCCCAGCAATGCCGCAGCGCCGAATGTGCCGCCGACTGATCCCGTCTATATCAGCGTGCAGGCCGATGGTCGTCTGTTCGTGCAGGAACGGTTGGTGGCGTTCGAAGAGCTGAGCGCTGCGACCCATGGTGCAACGGGGCAACGGCTGGATACCCGGTTATTCCTGCGCGGCGACCAGGCAGTGGATTACGGCACCCTGATGCGGGTAATGAACCAGTTGCAGAAATCCGGCTACCCGCGCATCAGCCTGGTGGCCATGGAAGAGCTGGTGCCCTGATGCAAGCTCACCGCGGAAACCCGCAGCGGGCCTGGCCGATACGCTTGCTGGTAATCGTGCTATCCATTGGGCTGCATGCGGCCCTGGTGGTCTGGTTGATGGACAGCCGATTCAGTCATCCGATAGTGCAGCAGTCGCAGGTAGTTGCTATCGAGCTGGTATCGCCGGTAGAGCCCGAACCGGCCCCCGAGCCCGAGCCCGAACCAGAGCCAGAGCCAGAGCCAATAGCTGAGCCGGAACCAGCACCCCAACCTCAGCCCCAGGCTGTAGCGCGAGAACCGGCGCCGGCACGGCCGGCAACCCCGCAGCGCAGCGGGCCGCCAGTGCATTCCTTCGGCGATAACCAGGACTGGGCAGCGCCGGCCCCCACGCCCATGGAAAGCCAAGTTGCGGCCCGAGGGCGGCCGGTGCCCTCCGGCTATGCCGATACGGTCAAGGGCCGGGTCACCGCACGTCTCCAGCGTCCGGAAGGATCGGTATACAAGCCGCCGCCGGGGTACAAGGGCGATCCCAATGACTTTAAGCGCCAATGTTATATCCCCTATGAAATTACCGTCGACGCCAGTGGCCGGATGTTGAGTTACGAAATTGATCGCTGTGGTGATGAGTTGCTCGACGCTGCGGCCGAGCAGGCCGTCCGCGGCGCGGGGCCGTTTCCGCCGCCGCCCAATCAGGGAGCCGAGAAATATGTCATCTATGGCACCGCCATCTTCATCAAATGACACCGTTGCAGGGAAGGACTGAGAATATGCCGGTAACAACACGTTTTTCTTGCACCCTGATTGCCGCAGCGTTGCTGGGAGGCTGTGCCGCCCCAGTGCCGCCGAAGCCACCCATCGATACCACTCCCAAGGCCCGCCCGGCAGTGCAGCAGACCCGAGCCAGCTTTGCTTGTACTGGGGCCTTGCCAGCAGTGCATCGGCAGATCTGTGCTGATGATGCACTGGCCCAGCTGGACAAGGCGTTGGTCCAGAAGCAGCACCGGCTGCAACATGAGCTGGACCCGGTAGGCAGCCTGCTGCTGGCGGCAAATCATCGACAATGGCTGCTGAGCCGAGGCGAGCAATGCGCGGTTACAATGGATACCGAGCCCAACGAGCAACTGCGCCATTGTCTTACCGGGTTGTACCAGCAGCGGCGCCGCGCATTGGATAGCTGGCCGCCGGCCAGGCCCACTGCCGGTAATGACCCCCATGCCCTGGCCAGCTACGCCGAATACCGTCTGGTGGATAATCGAGACGCCGGCGTGTGCGAGCAGACCGGCGCCGAGCTGAACCGGGATCTGCGCCGCCATGGCCTGCCGTCACCGGCGCGCCTGGATGGCGTAACGCTGATCGCCGGCAGTCACGCTCAGGTGCCGCAGGCGAGTGTCGACGGGCGCCAGGTCAGGGTCGAGCTCTACAACGCCGGGCTCTACGCCGGCTACCAGACCCGCGCCCGCGGTCTCAGCGTGGATGGCCAGCCGCTGCTGGACGATGCGACTCTGCCGTTCTGGATCGCCGAGCAGCCCAACTACGGAGGGCGTGCCCATGCGGCCTCATCGCAGACCGGTGATTACGGGACCATCGATGTATTTCGCCGGGGTGGGCAGGCCTACGTGCTGGTCAACGAAACCTGGGGCTTCTATTCGCCGGCGGCGCGGGGTGAATCGGCCTACGCCGGGTTGTATCGGCTCGATGGCGCCAACCTGCAACCGCTGTGCCTGTACCAGACCTATCTTACGCCGCCGCGGACCAACACCCTGGCCGGGTTGGCAGCCTATTCCAGGCTGGAAGCCGAGCTCAATGACATCGCTGGCGATCCATTACCGGCCATGGCTCAGCATGAGCGCCGCGACGCCTTTCAGGCCTGGAAGGAAGCGCAGTGGACGCTGCTGAATCTGCCATTGCTGGGAACCGACGCCCTGCAGCGATACGGGCGTGAGGCGGCGCTGCATCAGCGCCAGGACCAGGCGCTGGATGCGTTGTTCGACTGGTCCGAGCGCAACCTGACCAACAAGCAGATCTACCGGCGGGTGATGCCGATGATGCAGCCGGCTTGGCAGGAGCTGCAGCAGATGTTCCTCGGCCAAGGGCTGAACGAGGCGCAGGCGCGCATCGCAGCGGATCTGCTGCTGCATGAAACCCTGGCCCGCGCCATGGAGAACCTCGCGCCACCGGCCCAGCCGGTGGCGCTGCCGCTGGCTGCCCATGCAAGCTATAACCCGCGCTACGCCGTGGCCCCCGCTCCGGGCGATCTTGAGCGCGGGCGCCAGTTTGCCATGCTGCACAGCGTGCTGCTGAACAATGCACCGGCGCCAGTGGTGCGGGATTTCATCACCTATGAATCGAATACCCTCGGCCCACGCCGTGGTCTCGGGCCCGACGACTCGCCGGCGGTAATGGCGGCGGTTCTGCGCCCGGACAATCTGCAGTTGTTGCTCAATGCCGGTTTCGACGCCGATCAACGCAACCGCTGGGGCAAGACCGCGCTCATGAGCGCCGCTGAGCACAACCAAGCCGACAGCGTGCGACTGTTGCTGGACCATGGCGCCAATGTGCATGGTCAAACCCAGTTGCGCCCGACCATGGGTGTCGGCGGCCCGGAGCGGCGCGAGGCCGGGCAGGGCCGGCAGACCGCTCTGCTGCTGGCAGCCGCTAGAGCGAATCGGACGGTTATCGAGCAATTGACCGCCGCCGGTGCGACGACCCTGGCGTGGGATGGTTACGATCGGCAGGTGTGTCAGGCGATGCAGAGCAACGACACCTTGGACACCACCGAACGGGACCGCCTTCGCGATAGCCTTTGCGGCAGCTACGCGGCATTGCCAGCCGCTGAGCGGCAGCCGGTTGATGTACGCCAGGGCGATGTCCTGCAACATCAAGTCGACGGGGTGGAATACCGCATCAGCCTCAAATCACGGCCTGCCATGAGTTTGTTTGGCCGCTCGCTGGACCTCAGGCCTGACGAGCTCGATCGGCAATTACCTCCACTGGCGCTGAAAATCGGTACCGCGGCCGTGCGCCGCGGCGGCATGGAGCTCACCGGCCCGCTGACGCTGCAATTGCCCGACCTGGCAGGCAGCTCCGCAAGTTCGCTGGCCATGCATGTGGGGTTCCCGGTAGCGGCCAAAGGTGGTCATGTGGCGGGATACAGCCTTTCCCAACAGCCAGCGGCCAAGGTACTCAGTGTGCTCTTCGATAGCGAACGCGATGACGCTGCCGGCACCTGGCGTGCGCTGCTGAGTGCGGCCCAGCTACAGAATCTGAAGCCGACCAACCAGGCTTACATCCTCCTGCACACCCGCGGCG
Organism: Pseudomonas sp. G11-1; assembly: GCF_024031555.1. Lineage (NCBI taxonomy): Bacteria > Pseudomonadati > Pseudomonadota > Gammaproteobacteria > Pseudomonadales > Pseudomonadaceae > Pseudomonas > Pseudomonas sp. G11-1. The sequence continues at coordinate 178,469 of NZ_QEYQ01000005.1, forward strand.
GCCGCGCCATAGAGTATCAGTTGATGGTTACGGATTAACGCTCCACGCCGGCTCGCTGCTAGACTGCCATTGTCAGCATGCGAGCAAGGCGGGGCAGGGTGAAGACAGGTTTCCGGACATTATTGATCTTGATAATCGTGACGCTGGTGGGCTGCGCCAGCTCCTTGCCGGAACGCCATTTGCCTCCGAGCGTCGCGGTCAAACCCGATTACGGCTCCGAAATCGGCCGCTACGTCCGTGACCATCAGCCTGAGAATAGCGCCGGGCTGTCCGGTTTCACGCTGGTGCAAACCGGCACCGACGCGCTGGCGGCACGACTGGCGATGATCGACGGGGCCGAGCGGAGCCTGGATCTGCAGTACTACATCTACCGCGGCGATGTGACCGGCGGACTGATCGCCGAGCGTCTGCTCAGCGCCGCTGACCGCGGCGTGCGGGTGCGCCTGCTGCTTGATGATATCGGCAGCGGCCTGCGTGACTTCGACGTCGCCACGCTCAACCATCACCCCAATATCGAAGTCAGGCTGTTCAATCCCGTGACCCTGCGCGGGCGTGTGCTGAAATATTTCAGCAAGATTGGCGAATTCGGCCGCATCAACTACCGCATGCACAACAAGCTGATGGTGGTGGATAGCCAGATGTTCATTACCGGTGGACGTAATATCGGTGATGAGTACTTCTCCCTCAGCGCCATGGATTTCCAGGATATCGATATCCTGGGCATGGGCCGCATCACTCGGGACGTGACGCGCAGTTTCGATGACTACTGGAACGCCAACGAGTCGGTGCCAGTGGAAAGCATGTTCCGCCGCCCCGGCAAAGACGCCAGCCTCAAGCTGCGCAAACAGCTCGAGGCGTTGCGTGAGCGGCACGACGGGGGCGCCTATCTGCAGGCGGTGGCCGAGTCGCCCTTTCACCGGGCGCTGCATGATGACCGCATCGTCTGGCATTGGGGTGAGGCGCAATGGCTGTCGGACCCGCCCACCAAGGCCGACCCCCAGCACGACACCAATCAGGTGCCAATACTGGCACGCAAGCTGATCGGCCATGCCCGGGACAGTGAAGAAGAGCTGTTGTTGATGTCCGCCTATTTCATTCCGGGCTCCCGAGGAGAGGTTTTCCTGATCGATATGGTAGAGCACGGTGTGGATGTGCGCGTGCTGACCAATTCGCTCGCCACCACCGATGTGCTCGCGGTGCACAGTGCCTATGCCCGCTATCGCAAGCCGCTGCTCAAGGGCGGTGTGCGAGTCTGGGAGCTCCAGCGCCAGTCCACCCAGCAAGAACGGACCAGCACCTTCCTCGGCGAATCCCAGGCCAGTTTGCATGCCAAGGCCTTCGTCTTTGATCGGGATAAGGTGTTCGTCGGCTCGGTCAATCTCGATCCGCGCTCCATCGTCCTGAATACCGAGGCGGGCGTGCTGGTGCATCAGGCCGACTTGGCGCAAGCGCTGGCTGGCCTGTTTCGCCACTGGACCTCCGGTGAATTCGCCTTTGAGCTGAAACTCGACGATAACGATCAACTGCGCTGGGAGTCCTCTGAACAAAGCTGGGATCGGGAACCCCATGCCAGCCGCTTCCGCCGCACCGCGGCCTGGTTCCTCGGCTGGCTGCCGATCGAGGGGCAGCTCTAGGTAGGAGGCTGCCCCTGTACCTGCTTCCCGCGTTTGACGTAGGATGAGCGAAATTTTCCTTGCAGGCCTCGCATGTTTCGGATCGTTCTGCTGTCGCTGGTCACTTTTCTGATGATTCTCAGTAGCCTGTGGGCAGTGCTGGCACTGTGGTTTCAGGCACCGGGTGGTGGGGCGGGGCGCTATGGGTTTCCGCTGTTGTGGCTGCTTGGTCTGGTCGCGCTGCTGTACTGGTTCTGGCTGGGAGGTAGCTGGTGGCAAAGCCTGTTGGTGTACATCGCCCTGTTCGCCCTGCTGGTTGTCTGGTGGGGGACAATCAAGCCGAGCAATCAACGGGACTGGGCTGATGACCTGGCCCACATCACCACGGGCACCGTCGATGGCCGACAGGTCAGGCTGGATAATGTGCGTAATTTCCATTGGCGCAGTCAGCAGGACTACGACATCGGTTGGGAAAGCCGCGTATATGATCTGTCCCGCCTGCGCTCGGTGGACATGTTCACCTCCAATTGGGGGCTGGCGGCCATCTCCCATGTCCTGGTGTCATTTGGCTTCAGCGACGGCGAGCATGTGGCGTTCTCGGTGGAGATTCGCCGGGAGAGGCATGAAAGGTTTTCCGAGCTGGGTGGTTTCTTCAAGCAATTCGAATTGAGCATCATCGCCGCCGATGAGCGCGATATTGTGCGGGTGCGCAGCAATGTGCGTCACGAGGAGCTTGAGCTGTATCGCATCAATCTGGGCCCGGCTGATGCGCGCGAGCTGTTTCGCTCTTTCGTAGTGCAGGCCAACCAGCTCGCTGAGCAGCCGCGTTTCTACCATACGGTGACCGGCAACTGCACCACCATCGTGTATTCGATGATGAAGAAGATCGTCGATGGCCTGCCGCTGGACCACCGGCTATTGCTGACTGGCTATCTACCGGCCTATGTTCATGAGGTAGGTGGCATGGTCCCTGGGCTGTCACTGGCGGAGCTGCAGCGCCGCGGTCGGATTACCCAGCAGGCTCGGGAGGCGGATACGGCTCCCGATTTCTCGGCGCTGATTCGCCGTGGTGTGCCGGGCTGGGAGTAGACGGCACGGCCATTGCATCGCCTCCCGCCTGGGGGCAATGGGGCTCCGTAGCCAGATCCATTCGATGAGGTGAAATGTGAAGATCGGTATTTTGCAATGTGATGATGTGAAGCAAAGCCTGCAGACGCGATACGGCAATTATCCGCAGATGTTCGCCACTCTATTGCAAGAGCTGTTGCCCGACTGCGAATTGCCGGTGTACCGGGTGCTGGATGGGCAATTGCCCGCTGGCGCAGACGAATGCGATGCCTGGCTGATCACCGGTAGTAAGTTCGGGGTGAATGATGGCCTGCCCTGGATTGAGGCGCTGTGCGAATTCGTACGCACCCTTTGGGAGCAGAAAATCCCCCTGGTCGGCATCTGCTTCGGCCACCAACTGATGGCCCGGGCGCTTGGCGGCACGGTTCGGCAGTCGGAAAAGGGCTGGGGGGTGGGCATGTCGTTCAACCAGGTGCTCGAGCGCAAGCCGTGGATGGAGCCCTTCCAGACTCATCTGGACCTGCTGGTCAGTCATCAGGATCAGGTGGTGATCCTGCCGCCGCAGGCCGAGGTACTGGCCAGCAGCGAGTTCTGTCCATACTACTTGATCCAGTACGGCGACAGCTTTCTCAGCGTGCAGGGACATCCCGAGTTCTGCAAAGGCTATTGCCGGGATCTGATGCAGCTGCGTGAGCGGACATTGCCGCCGGCGCGCTTGCGAGCCGGCCTGGCGTCGCTGAGTGCCGAGCCGGACAGCCTGCTGATGATGCGCTGGATCGTGCGTTTTCTGCACGACGCCAGCAGCGCGGCAAGCCAGCCCCAATGCCGTGACGCAGCGGGTGTGGCCGGATGATCCAGTTGTCACCAACCGTCGCGCTGGACGAGAACGAGCTGGAGCTAACCGCCATCCGCGCCCAGGGCGCCGGCGGCCAGAACGTCAACAAGGTTTCCAGCGCGATCCATCTGCGCTTTGATATTCAGGCATCGAGCCTGCCGGATTTCTACAAGGAACGGCTGCTGCAGTTCAAGGATCAGCGCATCAGCAAGGAAGGGATCGTGGTGATCAAGGCGCAGCAGCATCGCACCCAGGAAAAGAACCGGGACGATGCCATTGCGCGCTTGGTGCAGATGATTCAGGAAGCCACCGTGGTGGAAAAGCCGCGACGCCCGACCAGGGCCACCAAGAGCTCGCAGAAGCGGCGTATGGACAGCAAGACCCAGCGCGGCAAGATCAAGGCGCTGCGTGGCCGGGTCGATGACTGATCCCCTTATTCCTGATCGGCGTCCATGATGCGCTGGATGCGCTCTTCTTCCTCGGCCATGGCCGCCTTGATCTCGGCAACCACCGAGTCGACATCCGCGGTCTCGTCGCTTTCATCGAACTGCCCGGTGAGCGGTGTGTCCGGCGTCAGCTTGCCTTCTTCATAGAGCGCCCACATTTCCTTGGCGTAGCGCGTACTCAATAGCTCGGGGGCGTACTGGCCATAGTAGAGCGACATGTTGGTGACATCCCGCTGCAGCATGGAGAAGGCATTATTGTTGGCTGCGGCATCCACTGCCTGGGGCAGATCGATGATGACCGGGCCGTACTCGTCGACCAGCACGTTGAACTCCGACAGGTCACCATGCACCAGACCTTCGCAGAGCATGCGCTTGACGAACTCCATGACCAGGGCGTGATCCTCCAGAGCCTGCTCGGCGGACATGGAAACATCGTTCAGACGCGGGGCTACCATACCCTCTTCGTCGGTCACGAGCTCCATCAGCAGTACGCCGTCAAAACAGCCGTAGGGTTTGGGCACCCGCACGCCAGCTGCGGCAAGCCGGTACAGCGCATCCACTTCGGCGTTCTGCCAGATGCTTTCCTGCTGCTCCCGACCGAACCTGGAGCCTTTCTCCATCGCCCGCGCGCGCCGGGAGTTGCGCACCTTGCGGCCTTCCTGATACAGCGCGGCCTGCTTGAAGCTGCGCTTGTCTGCTTCCTTGTACACCTTGGCGCAGCGGATCGCATCGCCGCAGCGCACGACATAGACTGCAGCTTCCTTGCCGCTCATCAATGGGCGGATGACTTCGTCGACAAGGCCATCGTCGACCAGGGGTTGAATTCTCGGGGGTATTTTCATTGCGCCGTTATACCCTTATCCGGCGTTTTTATCAGCCCCCCGGTAGGCTTTCCAGTGAAAAATCAATCAACCAGGGCGGCGTTGACCAGTGCCCGCAGCTCCTGACGGATCATGTAACTGGAGGAGGGGATCAGTTGGGTCATGAAAATCACGATCAGATCCTCCACCGGATCGATGAAGAAGGTGGTGCCGGCCATGCCGCCCCAACCGTATTCCCCCGGCGAGCCGATGGTCTGGGATTTGGCTATATCGGTTTTCACGGCGAAGCCCAGCCCGAAACCGGAGCCGTCATAGGGCGTCTCGCTGAAGCCGCCGGTGGAGACGGAGGGCAGGTCGGTATTGTTCGGCAGGTGGTTGAGGCGCATGAACTCCAGCGTCTTGCGTCCGATAATGCGTGCGCCGTCCAGCTCGCCGCCGTTGGCCAGGGCCTGGGCGAAGCGGTAGTAATCGCCGAGAGTAGAGATCAGCCCGCCGCCGCCTGAAAGATAGCCATGGCGCCGGGTGAAGTGCGAGCTTTGTGGGTTGTCCTGCAGGCTGAAGGTATCGCCATCCTGGTACTGATAGCAGGCCGCAAAACGTGCCAGCTTGTCCTCAGGCACGGTGAAAAAGGTGTCCTGCATGCCCAGAGGTCGGAAAACATGGGCTGCAAAATAATCATCCAGAGGTTTGCCGGACAATACCTGGACCAGGTAGCCGCACACATCCGTTGCCAGCGAGTAGTTCCAGGCGCTGCCCGGGGAGAACTCCAGGGGCAGCCGGGACAGCTCATCGATCAGACCCTCCAGGGTCAGGCCGGAGTGGCCATCCAGCCTGAGTTCACGGTAGGCAGCATCCACATTGGTGCGGCAGGAAAAGCCATAGCTCAGTCCGGACTGGTGGGTCAGAAGATCGCGAATCGTCATCGGCCGTGCTGGCGGCGTGGTGATGAACTGCGGATGGACTCCAGACTTGTACACCTGCAGATTGCGCCAGGACGGGATGTACTTGTGCACCGGATCGTCGAGCAAAAAACGCCCCTGCTCATACAGCTGCATCAGCGCGATAGAGGTGATCGGCTTGGTCATCGAATAGATGCGATACAGCGTGTCGCTGTTGGCGGGCAGAGCCCGCTCGACATCCATCAGCCCCTGGGTCTGCTGCCACACCACCTGGCCATGGCGGGCCACCAGCGTCGCCGCGCAAGGCAGTTTGCCGGGCGCAAGGTAATTGTTTTCCAGATGCTCGGCAATGCGGTTCAGTCGGTTCAGGTCCATACCGGCAACAATGGGGGAATCGGCCATCGGGTTCTCCAGGCTAGCGGCGAAACAGGCCCTCGATAGTAACGTGAATGTAGCGGGGCAGGGCAAGGGGCTGCCCCGGCAGGCAATATTTTTTTCTTCCGCCTACTTGTGAAGAACCGGGTAACAGGCGTAAAAATCTCTTCCGAAAAACGAACGAGGATTGCCATGCGATGAGCGAATTTTCACCCTGCCTGGACTGCGGTGCCTGTTGCTCCACCTTCCGAGTGTCCTTCTATTGGGGCGAGGCCGATAGCGCGCCCGGCGGGCTGGTGCCTGAGCGATTGACCGAAAAGGTCACCCCCCACCTGAGCTGCATGCAAGGGACCAACCAGCCGTCACCTCGTTGCGTGGCGCTGATGGGCGAAGTAGGGGATGCGGTCCGCTGCAGCATCTATGAAAAGCGCTCCAGCACCTGTCGCGAGTTTCCTTATCATGGTGAGAATGGCCTGGACAGCCCGGACTGCCAGCGGGCCCGGGCCCTGCATGGATTGCCACCGCTGCCGTCTAATCCACGCGGGCCGGGGCTGATACCGATCGTGGCGGCCTGAAAGGCAGAGCAAGACTGGACAAGTACAAAAAAGCCCCGACAAATCACTTTGCCGGGGCTTTTTGCTGCGCCTGGATCAGGCACAGTCAGCGAACCTTACATGTTAGGGTAATTCGGTCCGCCAGTGCCTTCCGGAGCCACCCAGTTGATGTTCTGGGCCGGGTCCTTGATGTCACAGGTCTTGCAGTGTACGCAGTTCTGGGCGTTGATCTGGAAGCGCTTGCTGCCATCATCATTGCTCACCACCTCGTACACACCGGCCGGGCAGTAACGCTGCGCGGGCTCGTCGTACAACGGCAGGTTCTGCTCGATCGGAATGCTCGGGTCCTTCAACTGCAGGTGGACCGGCTGGTCTTCCTCATGGTTGGTATTGGACAGGAACACCGACGACAGCTTGTCGAAGCTGATCACGCCATCGGGCTTCGGATAGGCGATCTTCGGCGCTTCGGAGGCCTTCTTCAGCTGCGCATGATCCGGCTTGTTATCGTGCAGGGTGACCGGGATCTTGCCGCCGAACCAGTTCTGGTCGACATAGTTGAACGCACCGCCGAGCAGGGCGCCGAACTTGTGGATGGCGGGACCGAAGTTACGCGAGCGGAACAGCTCGTCATACAGCCAGCTGGTCTTGAAGCTGTCCACATAATTGGTCAGCTCGTCGCCGCCTTCGCGGCCGGCCTTCAATGCTTCGACTACTGCGTCAGCCGCGAGCATGCCGGATTTCATGGCCGTGTGGCTGCCTTTGATCTTGGCGAAGTTCAGCGTGCCCAGATCGCAACCGATCAGTGCGCCACCGGGGAAGACCATCTTCGGCAGGGAGTTCAGACCACCCTTGCAGATCGCGCGGGCACCATAGGAAACGCGCTTGCCGCCTTCCAGGTACTGCTTGATCACCGGATGATGCTTGTAACGCTGGAACTCATCGAACGGCGACAGGTGCGGGTTGCTGTAGGAAAGATCGATGATCAGGCCCACGACAATCTGGTTGTTCTCGATGTGGTAAAGGAAAGAACCACCGGTATTCTCGTTGCCGGTGATATCCAGCGGCCAACCGGCGGTGTGAACCACCAGGCCATGCTCGTGCTTGGCCGGATCGATATCCCAGATTTCCTTGATGCCAATGCCGTAGTGCTGGGCGTCGGCGTCGGAGGCGAGGTCGTAACGCTTGATCAGCTGCTTGCCGATATGGCCACGGCAACCTTCGGCGAACAGGGTGTACTTGGCGCGCAGCTCCATCCCGGGGGTATAGAAGCCGTCCTTCGGGTTGCCTTCACGGTCGACACCCAGGTCGCCGGTCAGGATACCGCGAACCACACCGTTCTCGTCGATCAGCGCTTCCTGGGCAGCGAAGCCCGGATACACCTCAACGCCCAGATTCTCGGCCTGCTGGGCCAGCCAGCGGCACAGATTGCCCAGGGAGATGATGTAGTTGCCTTCGTTGTGCATGGTTTTCGGCACGAAGAGGCCAGGCAGCTTGGTGGACTTCTCTTCGCTGGTCAGCATATAGATGTCGTCACGCTTGACCGGCGTATTCAGCGGAGCGCCAAGCTCTTTCCAGTCGGGAAACAGCTCTTCCAGGGCGCGGGGCTCGAACACCGCACCGGATAGAATGTGGGCGCCCACTTCAGAGCCTTTTTCCACGACACAGACGCTGATCTCCTGATCGGCGTCAGCTGCTTGCTGTTTGATGCGACAGGCGGCAGACAGACCGGCAGGGCCCGCTCCCACGATGACGACATCGAACTCCATGAATTCGCGTTCCACTATTTTTATCTCCTAACTCATCGGCCGAATCGAAAATCGCTTTATCTTGAGATCTTCCGTGAATACATAGCGGCGCATTATATCAATCACGCTTCTTCACACCAGTGTAAAGATGTAAAGCTGCCGTTTTTTCAATACTACTTTTGCTGTATGGCTATTGACCCGCCATCGGACCCTCGGCATGATAAGGGGCTTTACGAAACACTCTCTTTAGTCCTTTTGTGACTATAAGCCATGAAGAAGTCACTTTTCAAGACAGGCTTCGCCTGCAGTTACGCGGCAACTACGCGACAAGAACGAGGTAACCATGAAGGTACTAGTAGCGGTTAAGCGGGTCGTTGACTACAACGTCAAGGTTCGCGTCAAGGCGGACAACAGCGGTGTTGATCTGGCCAACGTCAAGATGTCCATGAACCCCTTCTGCGAAATCGCCGTGGAAGAAGCGGTACGCCTGAAGGAAAAAGGCGTGGCGACCGAAATCGTCGCCGTCACCGTCGGCCCGACTGCTGCTCAGGAGCAGCTGCGTACTGCCCTGGCACTGGGCGCCGACCGCGCCATCCTGGTCGAGTCCGCTGACGAACTGAACTCCCTGGCTATCGCCAAGCTGCTCAAGGCCGTCGTCGACAAGGAGCAGCCGCAGCTGGTCATCCTCGGCAAGCAAGCCATCGATTCCGACAACAACCAGACCGGCCAGATGCTGGCTGCGCTGTCCGGTTACGCCCAGGGCACCTTCGCCTCGGCCGTGAATGTCGACGGTGAGCGCGTCAAGGTCACCCGTGAAATCGACGGCGGTCTGCAGACCGTTGACCTGAAACTGCCGGCCATCGTCACCACCGACCTGCGCCTGAACGAGCCGCGCTACGCTTCGCTGCCGAACATCATGAAGGCCAAGAAGAAGCCGCTGG
>NZ_QEYQ01000006.1:0-162703 GCF_024031555.1 Pseudomonas sp. G11-1
GAGCTAACCAGTACTAATTGCCCGTGTGGCTTGACCATATAACGCCCAAACAATTTGGGCCATGGCCTGACACATTGATTGAACGACAAGCTGGAACGGCACGAGATTACAGTGACCTCCTTGTTAAGCAACTATCACTTTTCCCACCCTTTCGTTGTGTGGACTCAACACCCACGCGACAACCGAATTGCTTGACGACCATAGAGCATTGGAACCACCTGATCCCATTCCGAACTCAGCAGTGAAACGATGCATCGCCGATGGTAGTGTGGGGATTCCCCATGTGAGAGTAGGTCATCGTCAAGCTTCAAATAAGAAACCCCGCCAGCTGGCGGGGTTTTTTTTTGGCCCGAAATCGTCATCTTGCCGTTCGCCTTTTGCGTTGAACTTGCTCCCCAGCTTCTATTCAAACCTGAGAGATCGGTTATGGGAGAAAGCTCGATGATTATCACGTCTTGTACTCCGCCACCAATGATGGAAGGGCTGGATATGAAGATGTTTGTCTCGCCGAAGGACCGTCTGGATTTCTACCGCAAAGAGATTCACCATGAGGCGAACAATTTATCTGCTCGGACCAACGCCTATCTGACTGCCCAATCGTTTCTCGTAATTGCTTATGCCTCGTCGATGGCCAATACGAATCCGGAATGGGGGCCGATATTTACTTTGATAATCCCTCCGATGTTAGCGCTCTTTGGTGTGTTGAGCTCAATGAGTGCTTGGCCGGGGATTCAGGCGGCCTGCGATATTATTAACCACTGGCATCGGAAGCAGACGGATCTTTTGAGCTGCCAGCCAGAAATAGGTCCGGCTTATGACGACGCCCCGCTTTTTTCGAGCTGGGAATCTTCCTACCAGGGACAAAGCAAGGCGCTGATATTCTCCAAGCGAACGCCCTGGCTATTCTCGGCTTTTTGGCTGTTCCTAGGCCTCTTCGCACTGATTATTCAACTTCTGTGAATCTTACGTTGCGATTAGCCTGCCTGATTGTCTGAACAAGCTTAGGGCAGGATAGTCTCTATGGAGTGTCCCGACTTAAATTATGTTCACGTGGAGGTTTACCCCATGAATACAGAATTCGAGGCGTGTATCCGAGCTTGCAACAAGTGTGCGGTCGCATGCGAAACCTGTGCGTCAGCCTGCCTTCAGGAAAACAACGTGGCAATGATGGCTGACTGCATACGTCTGGATAGAGATTGCGCCGATGCATGCCGTATGGCGGCGGCGCTCATGGCGCGCGAAAGTGTTTATGCCGGAGCATTCTGCAATCTGTGTGCGAAAATTTGCGATGATTGCGCAAAAGAGTGCGCCAAACATGATGCAGAACACTGCCAGGACTGCGCTGCGCTGTGCCATGAGTGCGCCGAAGAGTGTCGTCGCATGGCTGCATGAGACGTTCTACAGCAAGGGGCTCATAAAGAACATCAGCCGCTCCAGGGCTCTGGGGGCTTTGCCACGCAAGGCCCAGCGCTCGGGCTGCAGACGTTCGCTGGATATCTCATAACGGCGTAGCAGCGCCCCGATGGAAGTACAGCTATCCGGGGTGAAGAGAGCAACGGTCAGTTCGAAGTTGAGCTGAAAGCTGCGGATATCCAGGTTGACGCTGCCGACCAGTGCCAGCTTCTCATCCATCAACATCGCTTTGGTGTGCAATAGCCCGCCGTCAAACAGCAGGATTTGCACGCCAGCTTCGAGCAGGACGTCAAAATAGGAGCGGCTGGCCCAGCCTACCATCAGAGAGTCGTTCTTGCGCGGCAGCAGCAACTTGACTTCCACACCCCGGTTCGCCGCTTGGCACAATGCTTCCAGTACTGCTTCCGACGGCACGAAATAGGGGGTGCTGATGATGATGCTCTTATTGGCGCGGTAGATGCTCGCCAATACTGTCTGGTTGATCAGGTTACCCAAGCCGGGGCCGGAGGGGATGATCGTCAACCACTGGCTTGGCAAGCCAGCCCTGTCGGCGAGGGAGGGGAAACAACGCTCTCCGGTTTCGACTTCCCAGTCCCAGGCGAATACTTTTGCCAATCCCGCAGCCGCCTCGCCATCCAAACGCAGCATCATGTCAATCCATTGGCCTACTTGCGCTTCCTGCTTGAAATGAGCGGGATCGGCCATGTTCATCGATCCGGTGTAGGCAATCAGGTCATCGATCACGATTAACTTACGATGCAGCCGTAAATCTATCCGCTGGGCCAGAGCGCGGAGCAGGCGAACCGGTAATGCTGGAACCACTTTGATGCCCGCCTGCACCATGGCCGTACGCCAGACAGAACGGAAAAAGCCGCGGCTGCCGGCATGATCGATAAGCAGCTTCACCTCGACACCACGCAGGCTGGCGGCGATCAGCTCCCGGGCTACGTCATCGACCAGCCCGCCCGGATGCCAGATATAGGTTTCCAATACAATGCATTGCTGCGCGTTACGAATATCCTGGATCACACGTGCGAATATGTCTTCGGGGGTGTCGAGAATCTCCAGACCTTCGTAACTGAGCGCGCCGATGCCCACCTGCGTCGTCATCAGGCGGTTGATCGCCAAGCTCAGATCCCCGCCGGGGAGGGGAGAGCTACTGTCCTGAAATTGGGTGGTGAGGTTGGTCAGGTAAGGTTCGACCATGGCGGTGGAGCGAGCCGCACGTTGCCGGCCGAGATTGAGCTCACCAATCAGGAGATACAGCGCTGCGCCGAGAAAAGGCAGGATATAGATGACGAGCAGCCAGGCAAGGGTGACGCTGACCGGACGGCGCTGGGCGATGATGCGAATAGTGACGGAGGCAGTGAGCAGCCAGTAGAACCCCGCCAGAGCCCAGCCGAGGATGCTGTGCAGATAGGAGGTGTCGATCAAAGGCAATTATCCGGTTTTGGCAGTCCAGCCAGCTTGCTGGCTAGTCGGGCGGGGCTGCCCGGGAACAGTGATAACAGATAGAGACTGCTTCCCTTGTCCTTGCCCAGCTCCTGAGCAATGTACTTGACCAGCGGGCGCATGGCGGGGGAGAGCTGGTATTGAGCGTAAAACCGACGCAGAGCATGGATCACTTCGAAGTGAGCTGCTGTCATCTCCAGACCTTCCTGCTCCGCCAAGGCTTGGGCAACATCATCGGACCAGTCTGCGAGATCAACCAGGAACCCGTCCTTGTCGAGCGCCACTTCTCGCCCGTCCACCAACAGGCTCACCAACTCACCACCTTGGCATGCTCCGTACACAAAGCCACCATCATCTGATAGTCGATCACCTCGATGCGGCTGGAAATATCATCCAGAGCGACGCCCCGGCCCAGCAGATCGCTCTCCAATGTATACAGGCTTACGCTTGCGGGTAGGTATTCCAGTGCATTGCGGCCGGACGTGCCAGGTAACAGCGTATAGACCGCATCTTCAATCAACAATAAGCTCTGGTCGGCATTGATCGCCCGCAGACAACTGGCGAACCGGGAATCGGCATGCGGCGAGTGACGGAGTATGTGCAGCATGGGGACATCCTATGGACAGGTCAGAGCGTCAAGATCTGATCGTAATGTTCAATTAGCGTGGCAATCTCAGCGTTGTTCACAACACGCGTTTCCAACAGGCATTGGCTGGCCTGCAGGCCTCGCTCCCCGAGCGAATGCTGACACACCAGGACATCCTCCACGCCAAATAGCGGTAGGGCTTGCAGGTTCGCGGCCAGCGATTTCTGGCCTATCTGGGCGGCGTCTTGGCCCCGCATCAATTGAAAGACCCCATCGTCCATGAACAGAATACCGCAAGGCACATCAAAAGCGGCTGCGGCAAGCGCCACATCCAGGGCCTCACGGGCGGCGTGCCGAGTGGGGGCATGGCGACTGATGATCAACAGGCTTTTCATGTCAGGTTCCAAAGGTCACGGCTCGATCGGCACTCTGCAGAGCATCTACCCATTGCCCAAGCCCTGATAGTTCCCAGGGGGCAGCGGTATTGGCCGCGGGGCGCTCCCAGCGCCGTGCTTCAGCCTTATCGAGCACGCCACGCCTGAGGGCGGCCGCAATGCAGACGACGGCGTCCAATCGATGCTCGGTAATGAATTGACGCCACTCGGCTGTAATATCCTGCTCATCCTGCGGCTGGACGCCAAGCAGCGAGGCGAGATGAACCGCCTCGCGATAGAAGAATAAATGGCTGATCTGGTGTCCGGAAGACAAAACGGCCCGCGCAAATTCGAGTGCGCTTCGAGCCGCCGGGTCTTGCGGGCCAGCTAACAGGGCAATGGCAAATTTCATGAATCCGACCCAGTGAAAACAAAGAAGGCCCGCCAACTGGCGAGCCTCCGGAGTATAACCAAAACCGCTGAATCAGTCGTTGCTGAAAATGCCCAGCAACTGCAGCAGGCTCAGGAACAGATTGTAGATCGATACGAACAGGGTGATGGTCGCCATGATGTAGTTGTCTTCACCACCATGGATGATGGCGCTGGTCTGGTACAGAATGACCGCGGACGAAAACAGCACAAAGCCCGCAGAGATAGCCAGCTGAAGCCCGCTGATCTGAATGAAGAAGCTGGCGACCACAGCGCACAGCAGGACGACGAAGCCGGCCATGATGAAGCCAGACAGGAAGCTGAAGTCCTTGCGGCTCAGGATCGCATAGGCGGACAGACCGAAAAACACCAGCGCTGTCATGCCCAGAGCCATGGTGACCAACTGGCCGCCGTTGGGCAACGACAGATAGGCATTGAGGATAGGGCCGAGGGTATATCCCAGGAAACCGGTAAAGACGAAGGTGCTGATCAAGCCCCAACCGGAATTGCGCAACTTGGCCGTCAGGAACAGCAGACCATAAAAGCCGACCAGGGTAATAATCAGACCCGGGTGGGGCAGATTGAGACTCATGGAAGTGAAGGCGACCAGAGCACTGAATGCCAGGGTCATGGCGAGCAGCGAGTAGGTGTTGCGGAACAGCTTGCTGACCTCTACCTCACTTACCCCTGTATGTTGCAGTGTGTTGCGCTGTTGCATTTGCATGGTTCATTGGCTCCAGTGGTTGCAGTACGGACATCCTTCTTCGTGATCATACCCGTTCATATCGACCTGGCAACACCGGCAGGTTCTAAAAACGTTACCTGATGCGTCTTTTTCCATTGACTGCCTACGAGTTTCCGGTAGTATTGCCCGCCGTGGAGGGATGGCAGAGCGGTTGAATGCACCGGTCTTGAAAACCGGCGAAGGTGAAAGCCTTCCCAGGGTTCGAATCCCTGTCCCTCCGCCACATTATGCCCTCAAAGCCCCGCACTCCGGGGCTTTGTTGTTTTTGTGATCTTCTGTACCACTAATCATCACCGCTTGACCGTTTCCCATCTTTTAAGGGGATACCCACCTCTTGATCTCAGGCTGACGCCAGCTTGCGGATTGCGCCAATGGTGCTCGGCCCATTGAAGGGTTTGACGATCCACCCCTTGACGCCAGCAGCCTTGCCACGTTCCTTCATTTTGGGACAGCTTTCGGTCGTCAGCATGATGATGGGCGCCGAGCTGCGCAGTTCACTGCGGGATTTTTCGGCCATGGTCAGACCATCCATATTAGGCATGTTGACGTCGCAGATCACCAGGCTGATACCCTGATGGCGCTTCAACTGCTCCAGCCCTTCACGGCCATCCTGAGCAGTGACCACCTGCAAACCGTTTTGTTGGAGGAAGCCCGCAACATCGTTGCGCACGGTGGCTGAATCATCGACAACCAGAACAAGTGACATGACATTCTCCTGTGAATGCGCTGAATGAATCCAGGTACTGCTTTTGGCCGGTGACGGCCTAGAATAATTCGAGTTCGCCCAGTGCCTGGGGCTCGGGCGTGTTCAACTCCAGTGACGACAGGCTCCATGTTTCACCGACCTGCAGCGGCACCATACAGGCATGCAGGACTATGCCATTGGCATCGACACAGCGTACCGCCAGTGCCGGAGCGCCGTCTTCCTGCAAATAGGCCACGCATCCTAACGGTAGGGCACTGGGGGTCGACATACCCAGTTCGGGGATGCTCTGGCTCAGTTGGCGTTTGAAGGTGCCACACAGGTTATTGGCCAATTCTTGAAGGTGGTCATCGTCCATCGCGGTGGTGGCCTCGGTGTTGTCCGCCGATAGACAGATCAGGCTCCGAAAGTTGTAACCGCTCAAGGTCAACATGATCAGTCGGGCGTCCTCACAGTGCTGCTGGGACATCCAGTCGTCGGTGGATACCGGATGCACGCCACTCAGGCTGGTGACGCAGCCCGATACACTGGTGCTGAGCAGGGTGAGTAGCTGTTCGCTGGTCTGTGCGCTGATCATGGGAATGTACTCAAGCGGCCAGGGAAGATGGTTGCTGCCGCGACTGCTCACTCAGGCGCCCCAGGTTCTGTCGAATATCCTGAATTGCGGTATGGATCATGCGGCTGGCCGCCTGGATATCCTGGAAGGTACCGGTGGTGATCACCGCATTTTGCAGCAGGCGCTGGCGATAACCGTCATTCAGCGCCTCAGAGCGATGCGCCAGTATCCGAACCTCATCGGCAACAATTGCAAACCCGCGCCCATTCTCACCGGCCCGTGCTGCCTCAATGCTGGCATTCAGAGCCAGCAGAATGGTCTGTTTGACGATACCGGTGAACTCTTGGCTTTCACTCTGCATGGCCTGGTTGTGTGCCATGAGTTCATCCAGGCGACCATTCCAGCGATCAAAGGCGTGCACAATCTGCCCGAGCCGATCAATATCTTCACCCAGATCAAGCCACTGCCGATTGAGCTGCTGTGCCTGCTGATACTGCTCCTGCACGGCCTGATAGCGACCGTCCTGCAAGCCATGAGCGTTATCTCGTTCCTCACGAAGGGCTGACAGTTGCTGGTCGTGATCGTGCTGTTGAGCATCGATCTGCTGCAACAGTTGCCGCTCCCGGGTCTTCAGAGACTGCAATTGCGCTGTCTGCTCATGATTGCTGGCCGCCAACGTTGTCAGCTCTGTCAGTATGGTGCGTTGCTTATCCGTCAGGACGATCAAACACCGACGCTGCTGGTAGTAATACCAACCCACCCCAGCCAACAACACGGTCTGCAACAGCAGCAGGGTTACGAGAAACACAGCCGGCACCTCATTGAAATGATCAGGAAGTTTGACAGGCCGTCATGCTAAACAGCGGGTGATGTCACTTTGATGACCGCAAGGGCAAAATGATGGCTTATGGCCAATAGGGCGAACTCCATCAGCCTGTCACGTAGCGGAAATGTAGTGGTATTACTATGCCATCAAATACATGACCTGGTAGCCCGGAAATGACGCCCAATACCGCCGCACTGAGCAGTCCCCACAGCCTGGATAGCAAGACGTCGGGCATGACTGAAAATACTACTGAAGAACGCCGCTTCTATACTCCCGAGGATCGACTGCACCAACTGCGGGATTACGGTACAGCATCGATCCACCGGGCGCTGGAAACCATTCGGCCGGTGTCCATCGAGAGTGACATGCTGCAGGTGCTGGAAGTGTTTCGTGGCCATCAGCAAGAACACTTTTTTCCTGTTCTTGACTTGGCCGGTACCCCGCTGGGGCTGATCCGCGAGCGGAGTCTGAAGAGCTATGTCTATTCCCGTTACGGTATGGCACTACTGTCCAACCGCGGGCAGCCTCGTCAACTGGACAGTTTCCTGACGTCCTGCCCGAGTGCGGAGATCGACGCCACTATCGAGCAGGTACTGCAGGCCGCCCATGCTGTGCCCGGCACAGAAGGGGTGCTGATTACCGCAGGCGGTCGTTATATTGGTTTCATTCGTGCGTCTGCGCTGGTGGAAATGGCCCACGAGCAGCAGATGGAGATCATTCGTCAGCATAATACCGAGCTGGATCAAAAAAACCGCGAGATCCAGGCTGTCTTGCAAAACATGCGACAGGGGATCTGTACCATTCTGCCGGACTTGACCCTGCACACCGACTTCTCCGCGCACCTGTCCAGTATTCTGGAGCAGGAGGAGCTGGCAGGGGCTGCGCTGATGGATACATTATTCAAGCACAGCGAACTCGGCCCGGACGCCCTGCAGCAGATCGAAGCAGCGTTAATGGCTGTGCTCGAACAGGATGCCTTCATGTTCGACTGCAACGCCCATCTGCTGCCGACAGAAGTCACGGTCACGCTTGCCGGTCAGCGCAAGATTCTCGAGCTGCATTGGAACCCGATGCTGAATGAGCAGGACGAAGTCAGCCGCCTGATGCTGGTCGTACGCGACCTCAGCCGCATGCGCGAACTGCAACAGCAGGCCGATCAACAGCAGCATGAATTGCAGATCCTGAGTGAAATCCTCGCTGCTGGTGAATCACGTTTCACCGCTTTCATGGATGCCAGTGAACAGCAACTGGCTGTTTGCCGACAGTTGCTCGACAGCACTCAGGACGTGATTGCTGATGAGGCCCAGACCATCCTGTACCGCCAACTGCACACCATCAAAGGGAATGCCCGGACCCTGGGGCTGATGGCTGTGACCGACAGCCTGCATGATGCCGAACAGGTTCTACAGGCCAGCCGTGATTCGGGGGCTGACGTGTCAGTCAGCGCACTGCAACAAGCCTTGCATCAGGTCAGCCATGACTTCAGCCAGTACCACTTACTCTATACCAGCCGCCTGCAAGGATTTGGCCGCGACCGGGATACGCAGATCGTCAGCAATACTCTATGGCAGCAACTGGAACAACTGGCCAGCCAGCGTCGAGACAGCGAGCTACTGGCGCTACTGCAACAGGCCAGCGGCAGCAACCTCAACGCCATGCTGAGCGCGTTGGGGGAGAGCTTGAGCGGAATTGCCAATGAGCTGGACAAGCCTGCGTCGCAGTTGATCGTCGGCCCGGCACTGGCTGATTGTCATCTGAGTAACAAACAAGCCCAACGGCTGAGTGACGCCATGGTGCATATACTGCGTAACTGTCTCGATCATGGTATTGAGCCGGCCGCCGAGCGCCTGGCAATGGGCAAGCCTGGCGCTGGTACTGTTCATGTCGATGGGGGCACAGACGGAAAGCACATCACCTTGCGTGTCAGCGACGATGGACGCGGCCTGGCTTTGCAACGCCTACGTAGCAAAGCTATCGGGGCAGGGCTGTTGCGAGACGATGAAGTTGTCAGCGACGACGAGATTGCTGAGCTTATGTTCCACTCCGGCCTGAGCACCGCGGGGCAAGTGTCCATGGTGTCCGGCCGTGGCGTGGGTATGGATGCAGTACGCAGTGGCCTGGCCGAGATCGGAGGTAGTATCGACTTGGTTTGGGCCGGGGCGGGCAACGACGCTGGCTACCGGCCTTTCAGCCTGGTCATTTGTTTGCCTGAAGCGTGCGGGGGGCTCCCCGTCGCGTAGCCCATGGCTTGGCAGCCCTCCGCCACTTTTCCCCTCCCAAAGCTCCGTTGATCGGGGCTTTGTTGTTTTTGATGGTCCCGTTCCGATACTCCTTCAGCCATTTTCCTGCAAACTAATCTGCACTTACCTCATGACGTCCGGTCAAACCCAACGCACTATTTTCAATCATGAGAAGGAGTCCTTTATGAGACTGACGTACTTGTTGGTTCCTGCCTTTGCTTTGATGCTGGCTGGCTGTGGTCCAGATGACAATGATCGTACCAATGAAGAAAATGCTATGCCGCCATCGGCTGAGCCGCAAAGCAATATGGGGCAGCCAGCGGATGACGGGATGAACAGCACGGCACCTGCGACCGGAACAGACACTACTCAATAAAGGGTAGGCATCTCCGGAGCAACCGCTCCGGAGGCTCTGCTGATTAAGAGCGCGAATAGCACCTATACTGTAAGCTGTTTGCGGCAGGAAGCATAAATGGGCGAAATAGGTAGAGTTGAAAGCGAGCCGGCTATGGCACGGCCATCAGGCCCGCTCTGGATTGCAGTCTCGGTTCTGGTGCTCATTCTCATGGCGTACTGGTGGCTGCTGATTGAGAATCAGAGATCGCAGCTGGCTTATGCCGAGCGGCAGTTGGAGCTGCGGGCAGAGCAGACCTCCGAAGCACTGGCGATGCAGATCCATGTGTTGATGGCTGGCCTGGACTACCTGGGTGATAGCCTGGTCGCGCAATATCTTGATGACCTGGATCAGTTTGATACGGCGGTCAGAACTGCCATCGATACCTATGAAGATGGCACCATCCTTCAGGTAGCGGTGGCTGACTCTATCGGAGATGTTGTTTACAGCACTCTGGCTCCCTCTGGAGGAAACGCGCAGACGCCGATCTCGATCGCCAACCGGGAGCATTTTCGCGTACATGCCGAAGGGCGTGCGCCAGCATCGGGGCTGTATATCAGTGATCCGGTGCTTGGGCGTTTATCAGGCAAATGGTCCATTCAGCTCGCACAGCCGTTGCGGAGTGAAGGTGTATTTGCCGGAGTTTTGGTGGTGTCGGTATCGCCTACCTTTGTTTCTCGCTATTTCCAGAAAGTCTTTCCCCATACCGGCGGTGACGTTGCGCTGTTGTTTAATGAGCGCAGCTATTATCTGGCTCGCTCAACCCGGCAGGACGAGATCATAGGGAACCAGGTATCCGGTGCGTTGCAGGCCAGCATGGCCACGGGGGCGGGTGGTGGCAAGTACCGCTTGGCTCCCGCCTGGGATGGTATCAATCGTGATTATGCCTGGCGCTGGGTCGATGACTATCCGCTCGCGATCAGCGTCGGCTTGGATCGAGAGACGGCGCTGTCACCGGTTACTCACCGTTTCACCAAGAGCCGGTTCTGGACTGCAGTCAGCACGCTGGCAATTCTCCTGGCGGCGCTATCAATCGCCTTGCTGATGGGGCGACTGCGTTTCGAGCAGCGGAATCTGGCTTGGAACGAGGAGCGTTTGAGCCGGTTGTTAGCCCAAGTGCCCGGCGCGGTTTATCAATTCCGTCGATGGCCTGATGGCACGTCCGAGATGTTGTATATCAGCCAGGGTATCGAGACTTTGGTTGGACTCTCGCCCGCACAGGTAATCAAGGATCTGCCTGAGATATTCGACATCATCCACCCGGAAGACCGGCCCGAGGCGATTGCTCTTATTGCCGAGTCGGCTGCACAACTGACCCCCTGGGACATCAAGTTCAGACTGTTATTCCCCAATGGTGAAATCCGCTGGGTTGCTGGTTATGCCAACCCGCAGCCGGACGTCGCCGGCAGCGTTCTCTGGCATGGCTATATTCACGATATAAGCCGCCAGCATGCGATCAATGACAGATTGCGCGACAGCACGGCGCGGCTGCGCCTGACCATCGATGCGGTACATGACGGGCTCTGGGAATGGCATCTGGTGGATGACACCCTGTATTTCGATGAGCGTTGCATGCGGATGCTGGGGCATGAGCACGATGACCGCGCAACGACTTTCGCGCATTGGTACGAACAGGTGCACCCTAACGACAGAGCTACTCTGGATAAGGTGATCAATGAGGTTTCCAGGGGAGAAATGTTCCGTCTGGAGTTGCGTCTTCGTACAGCCACCGGCGATTGGTTGTGGACTGAAATCCGGGGCAGGGCGGTGGAGGACGAGAAAGGCAAGCGGGTACTCGGCACGCAGAGCGATATCAGTCAGCGAGTGACAGAAGCCCAGCTGCGTAACGCCTTGCTGGATAATAACGCCGCGGCCATTTTGCTCGTGGGGCCGGATCACCGGATACGCCTGGCCAACCGCCGGGCGAAGGAGCTATTTGCCGGTGGGCGCCCACTAAAACGTATTCCTTTCCGTCAGCTACAGGGCGGTGAAGAAGGTGCTGACGACTTGTTGGAACAGGTTGAACTGCTGCGTCAGAACAAAGGCGCAGTAGAGGCGGAGCATCCATTCCCTGATGCCAATGGCCAGCTTCATTGGTTCAGCATCCACGGCACGCTGCTTGATGCTGAGCGGCCCGATGGAGATATTATCTGGACTCTCATCGACATCACCGAGCGTCGACAGATGGAAATCGCGCTTTCCGCCGCTCGCGTCCGCCTGATCGAGGTAATCAAGCATTTCCCCGGCGGCGTATTGCTGGAAAACGCCGATGGCAAAATTCTGGTCGTCAACCAGGCTCTCTGTGATCTGTTTGGTCTGGAGATGCCGCCCGACTCGCTCACCGGTACCGAACAAGGCCGCTTTTACCAGTTGCTCGATCTTCAGTCGGAAGCGGCTCCGCCTGAGGAGAGACGCGAGGGCAATCGACGCATCAGCGAGCTGATCATGGCGGATGGGCGCACACTGCAGATCAATCATATCCCCATACGGATCAAGGATACCGATGCCGGAAAGCTCTGGATCGCCACAGACATAACCGAGCGGCGGGAGCATGAGCGCAATCTGGAGCGGCTGGCGGCAACCGATCCCTTGACCGGGTTGGCAAACCGGCGAGCGTTTTTGCAAGGTATGGAGCGGGAACTTCGTCGCGCTGGGCAGGGGCTTGCTGATGGCGCGCTGCTGGTTCTGGATCTGGATCATTTCAAGAGTATCAATGATACCTACGGTCACGCGGCTGGGGACAAGGTGCTGATACATCTGGCGCAACTGATGCGCAGCATGCTGCGGCAGAACGATATCGCGGGCCGCCTGGGTGGAGAGGAGTTCGCCGTGTTGTTGCCCGATGCCGGGCACGAGCGTGCCCTGGCTATCGCGGAGCGCCTGCGCCTGGCTATCGAGCGCAGCGCCATTGAGCATGAAGGCAGCATTATTGTTGTCACTGCGAGTATCGGCCTGGCGTCGCTGCAGGGTGAGGTGGATGAGATCTTTACACTGGCGGATGAAGCGCTGTACCGGGCAAAAAATGAAGGTCGCAATCGCACGGTGTATGCCGCTAACCCGGAGGGTTGACCACCCAGCCTCGACGATATTTCTCCTGTTTATACCAAAGTCTTAGTCTCGTTCTGCTCATCCTAATGCTAGTTTTAAGCTGCAATATAAAAACAACAATAGGAGACAGTCATGTCTTTATCCAAAGAAGACGCAGCCCGAGCCTACTGGAAGGAGAACCTGCGGTTGATGATCACCTTGTTGGTCATCTGGTTCGTCGTATCCTTCTGCGCAGGCATTCTGTTCGTAGATGCACTCAATCAAATCCAGTTTTTTGGTTTTCCACTTGGTTTCTGGTTTGCCCAGCAAGGCGCCATCTATGGCTTCCTGGTGCTGATCCTGATCTACGTGTTGAAGATGAACAAACTTGATCGCAAGTACGACCTCCACGAAGAATAACAATCAGGAGCCTTGCATATGGAAACCCAAACGCTGATTTATCTTATGGTGGGGGCGACTTTTTCGCTGTATATAGCCATCGCGATCTGGACCCGCGCTGGCAGTACCAGCGAGTATTATGTCGCCAGCAAAGGCGTTCATCCCATCGCCAACGGGATGGCAACCGGGGCTGACTGGATGTCGGCCGCCTCTTTCATCTCCATGGCGGGTATCATCTCGTTCACCGGTTACGACGGTAGTGTGTATCTGATGGGCTGGACGGGTGGTTACGTGCTGCTGGCGATGTGTCTCGCCCCCTATCTGCGCAAGTTCGGCCGGTATACGGTGCCGGAGTTCGTCGGTACTCGCTATTACTCGCAAACGGCACGGGTGGTAGCGGTGATTTGTGTGATCTTCATCTCCTTCACTTATGTGGCGGGTCAGATGCGCGGGGTAGGTATTGTCTTCTCCCGTTATCTGGAGATCGATATCAACATGGGCGTCATCATCGGCATGGCCATCGTGTTCTTCTACTCCGTGCTGGGCGGGATGAAGGGCATTACCTATACGCAGGTGGCGCAGTACTGCGTGATGATCTTTGCCTATATGGTCCCGGCTATCTACATTTCCATCCTGATCACGGGCAACCCCATTCCGCAGTTCGGTTTTGGTGACACCGTGACCGGCACCGATACCTCGGTGCTGGATCGTCTTAATGGTCTTGGTGCAGAGCTAGGTTTTACTTCTTACACCGACGGCACCAAGTCCACCATCGACGTGTTCGCCATCACCATGGCCTTGATGGTAGGTACAGCGGGTCTGCCCCATGTGATTGTCCGGTTCTTCACCACACCAACGGTTCGTGATGCCCGTAAATCAGCAGGTTACGCTCTGTTGTTCATCGCAATTCTGTACACCACTGCTCCTGCCGTAGCTGCCTTTGCCCGCATCAACCTGCTGACCAACGTGCCTGGCGTGGCTTATGAAGAGGCTCCGCAATGGATCAAGACGTGGGAGAACGCCGGACTGATTGCGTGGCAGGACAAGAACGGTGACGGTGTCATTCAGTACGGTGCAGGTGCTCCTTTTGCTGGCGCTCCGCAGTTTACCAATGAGCGTGGTGCGAACGGGGAGCGGCTGATAAGCAACGCCCCGACCGAAGCGGAAACTGAACTGTATGTGGACCGAGACATCATGGTTCTGGCCAATCCCGAGATTGCCAACCTGCCAGGCTGGGTGGTGGCCCTGATTGCCGCTGGTGGTCTGGCCGCGGCGCTGTCTACTGCGGCAGGTCTATTGCTGGTTATTTCGACTTCCATCTCGCATGACCTGCTCAAGAGTAATTTCAAGAAGGATATCAGCGAGAAGGGCGAGCTATTGGCAGCGCGCATTGCGGCGGGTGTCGCGGTGATCGTCGCCGGCCTGTTCGGGATTTACCCACCAGCCTTCGTGGCGCAGGTGGTGGCTTTTGCCTTCGGTCTGGCGGCGGCGTCCTTCTTCCCGGTCATTGTGATGGGCATCTTCTCCAAGAGGATGAACAAGGAAGGTGCGATTGCCGGTATGGCGGTGGGTCTGGTCTTTACCTTCAGTTATATCGTGTTCTTCAAATTCATCAGTCCTGAGCTGGATACCGCTGAACACTGGTGGTTCGGTATCTCGCCAGAAGGGATCGGTACCTTGGGAATGATCTTCAACTTCATCGCGTCTGTCGCTGTAGCCTCGGTTACCAAGGCGCCGCCGGAGGAGATTCAGCACCTGATCGAAGATATCCGTGTGCCCCGTGGAGCAGGAGGTGCCATCGCTCACTGATGTAATCTGAGTTGGAAGGAAAAGGCCCCGGTTGGAAGCAACCGGGGCCTTTTCTTTTACCGTCTGAAGGATCAGAAGCGGTGGGTTACCTGCACACCGGCGCCGTGGGCGCTGTTGCGATATTCGGCGGCGTACTGGGTGCCTGTTGCGTGGTTGGTCTGGTTTACCCGTCCTTTGCTTTCACGCAGGTAGGCGTAAGCGAAGTCCAGGGTCCAGTCTTGGTCGATATTCCAGCCGGCGCCCAGCGATACGATCTTACGGTTGCTCACCGGAATGCGCACGGTGCGATCAGCGTTGCTGGTGGGGGACTCGTCAAGAGTGAAGCCGCTGCGCAGTACCCAAGATGGGTTGAGCTGATAGGCAACACCGATGGCATAGGACCAGGTGTCGTCCCAGTTCAGGTCTTCACTCACTTCGGAAAAGCCCGGTAGAGGCTGCTTGAGCTCCGCTACGATGCTATCCAGCTGGCTCCAGCGGGTCCAGGTGGCACCGGCATACAGAGTCCATTTGTCGTTGGCCTTGTAAGTGACCGAGGTGTCAGCCGACTCGGGCGAGGTGAAATCCAGAGTGGCCTTGTGGCTGCCATTGGCCGGCATGGGCGCAACCGGAGGGAAGCCGGTGTTACGGATCCGTCCTTCCAGTTCGTATTCCACCTTGGAGTGATAGGTGAAGCCCCAGGCCAGGCGGTCGGTTACATCTACCAGAATACCCGCGTTGAAGCCGTAGCCGATATCATCACCCTTGATGTTTACCTCAGCGGGGGAGCCAAGGACCGCGATGGGGTTGCTGGTCAGCTTGCCGTCGATCTTGTTGATGGTTGGGCCGAAACCGACGGCTACGCGGTCATTGATACGGTAGCTGAGTGTCGGCTGCAGTGTCATCACCTGCACCTTGCTGTAGAGACCGAGATCCCGGCCCTGAGAAGTGCTTTCATAATCGCTGATCACACCGAACGGGACATAGAGGCCAAGGCCGAAATGCCACTTGTCGTTGAGGGGGCGAACATAATAGGCGAACGGAACAGCTGCCTCGGGCGCGATATCACCCTTGTTGGTGCCCTGGACAAGATTCGTACCAGTGGCAGGGTTTGGACTGGCAGCGTCGATATCGGTGCTAGCTTTGATCGCCGCAAAACCACCACTGATCTCGGCGCGATCCAGGCGCGACATACCCGCCGGATTACCAAACACGGTACTGGCATCCTGGGCGGAGGAGGAGCGGCCAGCGAAACCGGTACCCATGCCGCTGACGCTTTGCTCGTTGATGGCCAACCCGTTGGCCATCAACTGGCAGGAGGCACTGGCTACGGCTACGGCCAGGGTGGTTTTGAACCAAGCGTGTTTGATCATCGGGTACTCCTGTTGACTTTGTTGGAGGCGCGGAAACTAGCAGGAAAGAAACCGTATCGCTATGGGTTATGTCCTGAATTTCCGATAATTCACGTTAAAAAACGTAAACGGCCATTGAATTGGCTAGAGACTGATCAGTCACGCCGCATCCGTGTGGCTTATGGTGTTGTGCCGCAGACCGAGGGGTTGAATTAGAAGCCGCTGGAGCGCACCAGATTGAGTCGTCGCCAGAGCACCAGTCGATTGTTCAGTTCTGCCAGTGTAGCAGTGCCCTGGGTGGCGGCCCGGTGCAACAAGATCAGCAGGATCTCGGCGCTGATCTGAGCGTCGGCGGCGGCATTGTGGCGCTCGCTGTTGACTAACCGGAAGTGTTGCTGCCAATCGTCCAGCGTCGAGCACTTCCGGTCTGCTTCGGGAAACAGCATGGGAGCCAGTTCGGCCACATCCAGAAAGCGATGCTGTAGGCGGTAATCCAGATCCTGGCGCAGGCCGCGGCTGAGCATGCGTTGATCGAAACCCGCATGGAAAGCCACAAAGACGCAGCGGCCTGCGAACTCCAGCAGACCGAGCAGCGCTTCCTCGGCGGGGCAACCGGCATGGACCTCGCTGGGCGCGATTTCATGCAGCAAGGTAGCCTGGCTGGCCCGATGGGCTGGTCGTAGCAGTGTGCATTCGAATTGGTCAGCCATCTGCAAGGTGTTGCCGGTAATCGCCACGGCGCCAATGGAAAGGATTTCATCGCGTTGCAGGTCGAGCCCACTGGTTTCCAGATCCAGTACCACCAGTCGCGCTTGATCAATAGGTGTGCTGTCGATGGGCTGGGGTGCGGGCAGGGCAGCCCGGCGTGCCGTCATCGCCGGTGTGAGACCAGTTGAACGACCACGCAAGAGCAGACTGCGCAGCTTCATAGCTGATATCTCAAGGCCAGGCTGGACTGCAGGCGTTGGGCCTGACGGAAGGATTCGCGGAGGATGCGGCGGTCCAGGTGATTCAGGGTGTCGGGCACGAGGCGGTTACTGAACGGCTGTCGCTCACGCTCCTGACGCTGGTGCTGCTGCATCCGGATAAGCTGGATGAACTCATAGGCCTCGGTATAGGCATCGGCATCCAGGGCCGCGATCGCCTCTTGCTGCTTGAGCAATTGTAACCGGCGGATTGTACTTGTCTCGCTGATACCGTAGGCCAGGGCCAGCACTCGGGCAGCGTCGACAAAAGGTGTCAACCCTTGGATCTTCAGGTCCAGGGTGTCCTTCTCACGGCCACTGCGGGAGGTGACGAAGTCGCGGAACAGACCGATCGGCGGGCGGTGGGCGAGGGCGTTGCGGGCCATCAGATGCTGGAAAGTGCTATTGCGTGCCACCATGTCCAGTACGCTGCCGAACAGGGCCTGGGCACCCGCCGGCTCGCCCCAGATCACGCGAAAATCAAAGAAGATGGACGACGCCAGCAGGTTCTCCGGCGTGGCCGACTGGATGCAGCGGGTAAAGCGGGCCTGCCATTCGGCACGGGACAGGCAGAGCTCGGGATTACTCGCCATGATGTTGCCCTTGCACAGGGTGAACCCGCATTCGGCCAGCGCCTGGTTGATCTGCTGTGCCAGTGGTAACAATTGCTGGCGGTAGGCCGCGGCCTGGTCGGCATTCTCCGCTTCGAACAGCATGCCGTTGTCCTGGTCGGTCATCAGCGTCTGCTCGCGTCGGGCCTCGCTGCCGAAGCATAACCAGGTGAAGGGAACGCCTGGGTCGCCATGCTGGCGCAGGCACAACTCGATGACCCGGCATACGCTGTGGTCGTTGAGCAGCGTGATGATGTGGGTGACCTGGCCAGCAGATGCGCCATAGGCCAGCATGCTGTCGACCAGATGACGAATGTCCCGGCGCAGCGCTACCAGACTGGCAATGCTTTCGGCCTGGCTGATGGCACGTGCCAGGTGCACCAGGTCTACCCGCTGCAGGGCAAACAGGTCACGCTCGGATACCACGCCCACCAACCGCCCCTGGTCCACCACGCACAGGTGGGCAATATGTTCTCGGGTCATGCTGATGGCGGCATCGAAGGCGCTGGCGGTTGAAGGCAGGTAGCAGGGCGACGGCGTCATTACCTCAGCGATGGGTCGCTGCAGGTCGGTCTCGCCGTGTGCAACGATACGGCGCAGATCGCGCAGGGTGAAAATACCCTCTGGCGCGGCCTGCGCATCGGTGATGACGATACTGCCCACGCTGGCTTCATGCATCATTCTGACGGCGGTGCCGATTGGCGTGACGGGAGAGCAACTGACCGGCTTGCGGATGGCAATCTGGGCCAGAAGGGTGTCCAGTGAATAATGGGCGCCGAGCGTTTCCGCCGCCTGGCGTTGCACCTGCAGATTGACCTGTTGCAACAGGCTGCTGACGCCGCGCAGGGCAAAATCACGGAACACCGGAGATATGCCGACCAACTCACTGAAATCGACGCGGGGCAATAGCAGGCAGAAGGTATCCTGCCCGGCTATATGCTCGGTACGGGTGGCCCGATCGCCAATGAGGGCGGCCAGGGGAAAGCATTCACCGATACTGATCTCGAAGGTAGTGTCTGGCGTGTCCTGCCCGGCGATCCGCCGTTCGCCGCGCACTTGCCCCTGTTTGACGATATAGAAATGCTGCGCCGGCCCGTCGCTGGGGCGGATGATGGCATCCCCGGCGGCATAGAAGCGCAACTGGCAATGCTCCACCAGCCAGGCCAGATGATGGGTCTCCATCTGATCGAATGGCGGGTAGCCGAGCAGGAAGGTCATGATGCCGTGAATATTCTGCTTCACGGCGGTCCTGCCCATCTGATCGAGCGAGTCGTCTCTGCTCATCTGCGCCTCTCTCCGAAAGGGATAGTTCACCTTGGTTGTCGCGTGCAGCCCATCCGACGTAAGTCTAGTTTCGTTTTCAGCAGGATGGTCTAGGTTGATATGACAATAAGGAGACGATCATGTCCGCACCCCCTGATTATGTCCTCGCCCGGCAACGCGCGATCCGTGATCCCGAGCTGTTCTGGGCCGATCATGCCGCCAAGCTGAGATGGCACACCCCTCCAAACATCACCTGCCAGCCAAGCGACGTCAGCCCCGGCCTGGTTGAATGGTTTCCCGATGGCAAGTTGAACACTGCCTGGCTGGCATTGGATGCGCACATCGAAGATGGCCGGGGAGAGCAGGTGGCCATTATTCACGACTCGCCTGTGACCGGCACCAAGACGCATATCAGCTATGCCGAGCTGCACCGACAGGTAGCGCTCTGTGCGGGTATGTTGCGCAGCCTGCAGGTGAAACAGGGCGACCGGGTCATCATCTACATGCCCATGGTGCCAGAAGCGGTCATCGCCATGCTGGCCTGTGCGCGTATCGGGGCCGTACATTGCGTGGTGTTCGGCGGGTTCGCGGCCAACGAGCTGGCGGTACGCATCAATGATGCCCAAGCCGACATCATCCTCACGGCCTCCTGCGGTATCGAGGTTGACCGTGTGGTGGAATACAAGCCATTGGTGGACCAGGCGATTGCCCGGGCAAATCATCCGGTTCGCCATTGCGTGGTGCTGCAACGTCCCCAGGCGGTTGCCGGGTTGCAACCCGGGCGAGACCTGGATTGGCGTCAGCAGTTGGCAGCGGCAGTCCCGGCTGATGCCGTGCCGGTCGCGGCAACGGACCCGCTGTACATCCTCTATACCTCTGGGACCACCGGCAAGCCCAAGGGCGTGGTGCGCGACCACGGCGGCCACGCCGTGGCGATGCGCTACAGCATGGAGGCGGTCTATGGCATGCAGCCGGGAGAGGTATTCTGGGCGGCATCGGATGTCGGCTGGGTGGTCGGTCATTCCTATATCGTC
Source organism: Pseudomonas sp. G11-1 (assembly GCF_024031555.1). Classification (NCBI taxonomy): domain Bacteria; kingdom Pseudomonadati; phylum Pseudomonadota; class Gammaproteobacteria; order Pseudomonadales; family Pseudomonadaceae; genus Pseudomonas; species Pseudomonas sp. G11-1. The sequence goes on from NZ_QEYQ01000006.1 coordinate 20,155, forward strand.
TACGGGCCGTTGTTGGCCGGTTGCACCACCGTCATGTTCGAAGGCAAACCGGTACGCACACCGGATGCGGGTGCGGTGTGGCGCGTGTGTGCCGAGCACGGCGTCAAGGCGCTATTCACTGCGCCCACCGCCTTCCGGGCCATCCGCAAGGAGGACCCCCGTGCCGAGCTGGCCGGTCGGTATGACCTGAGTCAGCTGGAGCGGCTGTACCTGGCGGGAGAGCGCCTTGATCCGCCTACCTGGGAATGGTTGCACGAACATATCCGGCGGCCAGTACTGGATCACTGGTGGCAGACGGAAACCGGCTGGGCGGTCGCTGCCAACCCGGCGGGTTACGGTCTTGCCGAAACCCGCCCCGGCTCGGCGACCTTCCCGATGCCCGGTTATCAGTTGGCGATCCTCGATGACCAGGGGCAACCGGTCGCGGCGGGCGAGCAGGGCAACATCGTTATCCGCCTGCCATTACCGCCGGGCTGTCTCACTTCCATCTGGGGTAGCCCGGAGCGTTTGCAGACCGGATACCTGAGCGAGTTTCCCGGCTACTACCAGACGGGTGACGCCGGCTATATCGATGCCGATGGCTATCTTTTCGTCATGGGCCGTACAGATGACATCATCAACGTGGCCGGCCACCGGCTCTCCACCGGGGAGATGGAAGAAGTGCTGGGGTCGCATCCGGCGGTGGCCGAATGTGCGGTCATCAGTGTGCCTGATGCAATCAAGGGAGAGTTGCCGGTCGGACTGGTAGTGCTGAAGAACGATGTCACCATCGAGGCAGCCCGATTGAGTGCGGAGCTGGCGGCACTGCTACGCGAGGAGATCGGAGCACTGGCGTGCTATCAGCGCACCTTGGTGGTCAGTCGGCTACCGAAAACCCGCTCGGGCAAGATCCTCCGGCGTGTTCTGCGGCAAATGGTGCGGGGCGAGGAATGGACGGCGCCGTCTACCATCGATGACCCCGGCTGCCTGGATGAACTGGCGCTATTGTTGCAGACGCCGGAGGGGGCGGAGGTCGTTGGCGTTTCACAATAATCACCAATTTGCTATCGTGGCGCGGTTGCGGGATATTGCGGCATTTAGAAGCTACACCCGCTGTGCTCATGAAAGGGGTAAACGGTGATCAAGGTATTGGTGGTGGACGATCATGATCTGGTGCGCATGGGAATCACCCGAATGCTCGGTGACGTGCCCGGACTGTCCATTGTGGGAGAGGCGGACAGCGGCGAAACGGCCATCACCCAGGCACGAGCGTTGAAGCCGGACGTCGTTCTGATGGATGTACGCATGCCGGGAATCGGCGGCCTGGAAGCCACCCGCAAGCTGCTGCAGCATGATCGCAGCATCAAGGTTATCGCCGTTACCGCCTGTGACGAAGAGCCTTTCCCGACTCGTCTGATGCAGGCTGGAGCTGCCGGTTACGTCACCAAGGGGGCCGCCCTGGAAGAGATGGTCAACGCCATCCGCAAGGTAGTGGCCGGCCAACGCCATATCAGTCCCGATATTGCCCAGCTACTGCTGGCGCGGATGTACGAACCGGGCAATGTGGGGCCCTTCGATGCGCTGTCGGAGCGGGAGATGCAGATTGCGCTGATGATTGTCGGGTGTGAGAAGGTGCAAGGCATTTCCGACAAGCTTCACCTCAGTCCCAAGACCGTGAACACCTATCGTTACCGTATATTCGAAAAGCTCGGCATCACCAGTGATGTGGAGCTGACGTTGCTGGCAGTGCGTCATGGCATGATCGACGCCACATTCAGCCAGGCATGAAGCCGGAAGGGTTCGATGCCGCGGCCTTCCTGTCAGCGGTAACCGGCAAGCCGGGGGTCTACCGGATGTTCGATGCCGACGGCGAGTTGCTGTACGTTGGCAAGGCGAACAACCTGAAGAAACGCCTGTCCAGTTACTTCCGCCAGACCGGGCTGAGCCCCAAGACCGCGGCGCTGGTAGCGCGTATCCGGCACATCGACACCACCGTCACGGCCAACGAAACCGAGGCGCTGCTGCTTGAGCAGAGCCTGATCAAGGTTTCGCGCCCGCCGTACAACATTCTGTTACGCGACGATAAATCCTACCCCTATGTCTATCTTTCCAGTCTGGACGCCTATCCACGGCTCGGACTGCATCGGGGGACCAAGAAGGCCAAGGGACGCTATTTTGGCCCCTATCCCAGCGCGGGTGCGATCCGCGAGAGCCTGAGCCTGCTGCAGAAGACCTTCAAAGTGCGTCAGTGCGAGGAAAGCTATTTCCGCAACCGTACCCGGCCCTGTCTGCAATACCAGATCAAGCGCTGCAAGGCGCCCTGTGTTGGCTTCGTCAGCGAGGAGGAGTACGCCGAGGACGTGCGGCATTCGGTCATGTTTCTGGAAGGGCGCAGCAATGCTCTGACGGATGAATTGACCCAGGCCATGGAGAGCGCTGCACAGAATCTCGACTTCGAGCGGGCCGCCGAGCTGCGTGATCAGATCGGCCAACTGCGGCGGGTGCAGGATCAGCAGAACATCGATACCGAATATGGCAACGTGGACGTCATTGCCGCCGCCGTGACGCCGGGCGGCGCCTGTGTTCACGTCATCATGGTCAGGCAGGGCAGGGTATTGGGCAGTCGCAACCACTTCCCGCGGGTGCCAATCGAACAGACCCCCGGTGAAGTTCTCGCGGCTTTCCTGCCGCAATACTATCTGGGCACCGGCGAAAGGGAGCTGCCGAAGGAAATCATCCTCAACGCGGTCCCTGAGGATCTGCCCGTTATCGCCGATGCGCTGGCGCAGGCACGGGGCCGGGCGGTCAACTTCACTCACCGGGTGCGGGGCACGCGCAGCCGCTGGCAGAGCATGGCGGTTACCAATGCCGAACAGGCGCTGACCTCCATGCTCGGCAACCGGCAGAATGTACAGGCGCGTTTCGAGGCGCTGCAGGAAGCGCTCGGGCTGGATGAGATTCCCACCCGCCTGGAGTGCTACGACATCAGCCACACCAGTGGCGAATCGACCGTGGCGTCCTGCGTCGTATTCGGTCCCGAAGGGCCTTTGAAAAGCGACTATCGGCGCTACAACATCGAGGGCGTAACCGCAGGTGATGACTATGCAGCCATGCAGCAGGCATTGATGCGGCGGTTCGCCAAATTGCGCGATGGTGAAGGCAAGATGCCGGATATTCTCCTGGTTGACGGTGGCAAGGGTCAGATGAACATGGCTCGCGAAGTGCTCCAGGAGTTGGCCATTCATGACTTGACCCTGCTTGGCGTGGCCAAGGGCGTTACCCGCAAGGCCGGCATGGAGACTCTGTACCTGAACGACCCGCACAATGAACTGGTGCTGCCCGGCCACTCACCGGCGCTGCACCTGATTCAGCATATTCGCGACGAGGCGCACCGCTTCGCCATTACCGGCCACCGCCAGCGCCGCGGCAAGACCCGAAACACCTCCACCCTCGAAGGAATCGCCGGGGTGGGTCCGAAACGACGCAGAGAGCTGCTGAAACACTTCGGCGGCTTGCAGGAGCTGACTCGCGCCAGCGCCGTGGAGATCGCCAAGGCGCCCGGCATCAGCAAAAAACTGGCAGAACAGATATATACTGCCCTGCATAGCGACTAGAATGCTGTCCAAACCCGTTCGCAGAGACGTTATGAACATTCCGAATATTCTTACCTTGATGCGGGTTGGCCTGATCCCCGTATTTATCCTGCTGTATTACCTGCCGTTCCACTGGAGTTATCTGGCTGCCGCAGTGATTTTCACTCTGGCCAGTATTACCGACTGGCTGGATGGCTATCTGGCGCGCAAATGGGAGCAGAGTACCCCCTTCGGTGCTTTTCTCGACCCGGTGGCAGACAAACTCATGGTCGCCGTGGCGCTGGTATTGCTGGTGCAGAGTCACAGCAACTTCTGGGTAACGGCGCCGGCAGTGGTTATCATCGGCCGTGAGATCGTTATCTCCGCCTTGCGTGAATGGATGGCCGAGCTTGGTGCGCGGTCGCAGGTAGCCGTCTCCAACCTGGGTAAATACAAGACCACCGCACAGATGATCGCCCTGGTTGTGCTGCTGGCCAACCCGGCCTTGCCAATGACTGCCTGGGTCGTTCTCGGGTATGTGCTGCTGATGATTTCTGCCGCGCTGACGCTGTGGTCCATGGTGGCCTATCTGCGCGCGGCCTGGCCGCACCTGCGCCCCGATGCTGGCGAAAAAAACGACAGATAAACTTTTTTGAATCAATGACTTGACAGGGCGTCGGAGAAAGATAGAATAGGCGCCGTTCCAGAGCGGGAATAGCTCAGTTGGTAGAGCACGACCTTGCCAAGGTCGGGGTCGCGAGTTCGAGTCTCGTTTCCCGCTCCATATTCAGTTGTGTTGCAGTAGCAGCACAGCAGCCCCCTTCGAGGCCGGGTGGCAGAGTGGTCATGCAGCGGATTGCAAATCCGTGAACGCCGGTTCGATTCCGACCTCGGCCTCCAGTATTAAAGCCCCGCAGACTCTACGTCTGCGGGGCTTTTTGCTTTCTGGCTTTCTGGCTTTCTGCGAACCGTTTCCGCAGCATTCTCAAAAATGCCGCGATGCGAGTCTGCTCCGCCTTTAGACCGAGGCGATCTTGTTCACGCTGGAAATCGCCTTGCCGTCCCAAATCATTTCGTAGTGGGTGGCTTGCACGATGGAGTGCACCGGTCTTGGAGTCAGCAGTCCCCAGCAAGTATTGCCCGGACTGCGGACTGAGTGATACTTCAGGCCAGGTATCCCGGCGTGCTTCAGGCGGGCGCCAGCGACATGCGCGGCGGCATAGCTGTCGGGGTCGTAGATCGGATGGTCAGGCGTGATACCGGTCAGGTCGCGCAAACCGGTCTGGTCGAATTTGCAGCACAGCCCGCGCAGCAGGATGCGGTCGAAGGCGAGGCCTTTCACGCCGCTCCAATAGCTCTGCTGGTGATATTGCACCTCCGCCAGGGCCGTAGTGATCGAGTCCCCCAGATAGAGGACGCCGAAGCTGCCATCACTGAAGCGCGAGCCGGCAGGATTGATATGAGTGAAGGGCGCTACCGCATAGGAACAGCCAGGGATGCCGAAGGGGATATCGGTGCGGCGCATGAACTCAAGTCTCCCGGCCTCGTTCAACAAGCGCGGATTGGTTCGCGCCTGGAGTTCATGCAGCGCCTCGAATTCCTCAGGATCAGCTACATCATCGAACAGGGCGATGGGGGGATACTTGGAGTTGACCAGGCGGTAGCCGGTTGCGGTGCCAGGAGCGACCTCGGGCAGGTCGACCCAGTTCACCACATTGCCCCCCGCAACCCGTCGATTCGGCGAAACGTTTCGTAAAGTGATGCAAAGCTGCCGTCAGCCATGACATTCAGCGGCTGGCGACCGTTGAAAAAGGCATTATCGTTGGGCAGCTTGAGGAAGCCATACACGTTGTCGGGGTTGTCGAAGATCAGCCGCAACGTCCCATGGATATTGAGCACATAACTGATTCGGTCGAGCTGATCATTATCCAGGGCAATGGTCCCGTTACCGGCTTTGGCCCGGGCCAGGGTGCTGCCGGAAACACGCAGAATCCGCGACATCTGCTCCCGTGAAGCACCCCAGCGTTCCATGATCGTTACCGCTGTGCGCAAGCCCACGGTGCTCTGGTGTTTCTCGGCGCTGATTTTCTGAATATCTGCTAATGACATTTTATCTACCCGTTTGCTATTCAGGGGGGGGGTGTCTGGAGAATGCAATTAGAGAATAGCATGTCTGCAGATATTGCAACAGGTTCATGGTGATCAGCGCGCAACCCTGTCGTATTCATCCTCAAGCAGTTTTGTAATCAGCTCGGAGGTAGTAACTCCCCTGGAGGCAGCAACGGTATGCAGCATCTCACGTGCCAGTGCAGTTACCTCGGTTCGTACCATTCGCGTAGAAGGTGCCCCCTTGCGAGTCGGAAGGGCTGCTTCCCGTGCCCGCCTGGCGGAAAGCGCTTTCTGCAAGCGTGTACGGGATTCCGAATCCAATTGCTGGTCAACCAATTGCTGCACCTGCTCCGCAGTATCCAGCAGCTCAATCAACTGATAACGCAGCGACAACCGACCACCCTGTATCTGGCCCAATAGCCACTGCCGAGTCCAATGGACTTCCTTGCGACTTCTCAATTGAAATTGCTTCTTCATCGTCTCTCGCCTTGTTCTACGTTGTGGAATTCTACGGAGTAGAATTCAGAAGTGTAACCCGTGAACAGCGATTTTGCTGAAGGGGCGAACAAGGGGGCGTCTGATCAATAGGTGTTAAGCGCTGGCCGTATCAAGCTTTCCAGGCGCTATTGCGGCGGGACGAAAATGGCGTGAGTCATCTCGGGAAGGGACAGCATTTCTGTCAAAGCGGCTCACTTCGATCAGGTATATCCGGCTCATCTGGCCCCGGCACTGTTCCTGGCGGCTGCGCCCTGGGCTTCGGCACCATATCAGGAGCCTCCTCCGGAGCTTGCTGCGGCACATTATCCGGCCCCGGCGGCTCTGTCGGGGCGCGTTCTGGAGGCGTACCCGGGTTCGGCCCCTGGCCTGGACGCTGCCCTGGTACCGGCTGCTGTTCTTGCGGAAGATCAAGCGGATCAATACTCATGACTAACCTCCTGAGGACCTTGAATGGCTCTCTTGATTGGAGGTGGCATTGAGCTGATGGTTCAGCTTGTCGGTCGGCCTCGAGTCTCGAAGAAAGTCCTTGTTACGGCGATATGATCTGTGTAACATTCTGAATCTCTTGGAGTTATGGCTGGATCAAGATCCATCTTGCAGGTCATGTTCAAACCCAAGTGCCAGCCAGCCCGGATGGCGAAACTGGTAGACGCAAGGGACTTAAAATCCCTCGATGGCAACATCGTGCCGGTTCGATTCCGGCTCCGGGCACCAATAACCATGGGTTACAGGCATAGGCCTCGTTATCTCGTTGGTCCGCAACGTAGCAACTGCTGCGCAATTTCTCCTGATAGCTCAATCACTCAGCGCGCCTGGTATTACTGGGTGGGTGCATTGTCGCTGAGTGTAATCACGGCAACTGAATCCCACCGGACTCCTCATGCAATCGTCGCAATTGCTGCGCCAGCAGGCTGATATTGCCGTTCGTGGCGTCCAGCTGCTGACGTTGTTGTGGATTGATCAGCGATAGCAGGCGCTGCTCGACGTCATCGGCTGTGGTCAACAGTGCCTGTTGTCTGGCACCAGCAAGTTCGATGAAGCGTTGGGATTCCTGCGGTTGCGGCAAGCCGTAGCCTTCGTCCAATAATTCCCCCGGACGGCTCAGAAAGCTGCTGGCGCTCAGCAGTCCTTGGACCAATTGGGCGGTTTCGGTGAGTGCTGGTGGGGCGTCCGAAGACAGGAATCGCTGCTTGAGATCCTGCTGAATCAACAGCATCTGACGGCGCCGAATAGCTTCTTCCAATACCAGCAAGGCGGCGGTGGAGCGGGTATCCGCTGCGGCGAACCAGACCTGTCGCTGATCCGCGGGGTTGGCCAGCCAATCTTCAATGCGCTCGATAGGTATCTGCAATCGGCTACGAATGACCTCGAACATTTGCTGGTAACGCTCCCGATAGGAATCGAAATAGTAACCCTGGCGCAGCGCCGCCTGACGGTCCTGCAATGGTCGCAGGTCCGCCAGCCCGCGGGCGTTGAGCACTGCCAGCAAGCCAGCAGGTGTCAGGCTGTCCATATCCTGCAATTGGGGTAGGGCACTGCCGCTGCGCAATAATTTCAGGGTTTCGACAGCGCAGTTATTGCTGATGAAATAATAGGTGCCGTCATAACTCCAGTGCAGGGTCGCGGCCTGCAGGGCGAGCTGGTGGCGCGCCTGTTCATCCATTCGCAGCGGTATCGAGCTGAGGCCGCGCAGTTCCAGTCGGGTATATTCATCGACCACCTTCTGCAGCGGCAGCATAAACAGCCGCGAGGGGTAGTTGCCGATCAGTCCGTCCCAGCTGGACAACTGCAGGTCATCGACAAAGGCGCGGAAGGACAGCACCAGGTGGTGATCCAGGTCGAGCAAACAATCCGGGCCGGGCGGGCGGCCCGGCGCGCAGACCACCAGCCGCAGCATACTGTGCCCCCAGCGGCTGGCCCATTGCTCGTTGGGCTCGGCCAGCAGATAGTGGACCGCATAGATGCGTTCGGGGTCCAGCGAGCCCAGGGCCGGACGCTGTGCGTCCAGTCCGGCATACAGGTAGGGGACTTCGCCGGGGCAATCTGCCGCTGGCGGTGCCCAGTCGAAGTGATCTCTGAAATACGCATGCAGAGCCGGGCGCCGGCAAGCGTATTGCGGATCGAGCAGGAAGTATTCGAGATTGACCGCCAGGTATTCTGCCGGGCTGTGCAGCTCATAATTGTCCGGGCTGCGGTAGGACTGGTAATTATCAGATTCTCGTATACCTCGGCGCCCCGCCTGTTGTGCCCAGCCGGCCAGATCGAGAAAGCGCGGGTCGTCGCTCAGGGTAAAGCGGCGTTCGGTCTGGCCGCGACATTCCGCAGGCAAGCCGGCCTTGCCCTGGGTTTGGTAACGGTTGCGGCAGTGGCGCAGCAGAGAACGCTGTTCCGCTTGCCAGGAGCGACCGCGATCATACAGGTGAGCAATCTCGTGAATCAGCGTGGCGAGCAGTTCCTGGCGCAAGGTGCCGTGCTGGCGCCCGTCGGGGAAACGGTCCTCGTACCCGGCGCTGAGGTCCGTCAGCCAATGCCGGTTCAGCTCCAGCGTGCCGCCAGGCGTGGCGCGCCCGAATACCGATTTCGGCAGGTCACGCCAGCGCACCGGCACGGTCCGGTCCAGTTGCTCAACCAGCGAGGGGGGGAGCGCCGCGGTGGCCTCCGCGAGCAGACTCTGGCTGACTTGCACTTGGGCCGGGGTGAGCTGGCTCTGGTCCAGGTCCAGCTGCAACCCCGCCGTGGCGATAGGGCTCATCAGCAAGGCGCCGACCAACAGCAGCTGACCTGCGATGGAGTACGCCTTACCCAAGCTGGCTAACCGCTGCCGTTATCGAGCGGGCATTGATCTCAGGCATGCATCACAGCGCGAGAATCGCCTCGGCCAGTTGCAGGTCAGTCGCTTCCAGATCGGGGTGGGACTGGCGGATATGCAGTAGAGCGGCCTCCAGACGTGCACTGCGCAGCTGGCCATCGCTACCGACGAAGCTGGCTGCGTCCTCACGGGCTTCCAGTACCACCTTGTTGTTGCCGGTAGTGGCATCGCTGGTCGCGTCAATGGTATTGACCAGGGAGCCGGCGATGGCGTCTGTGGTGCCGATGAAGCTGCTGCCGTGAGCAGCACCAGCGAGAGCCAGGAGGCCGGTGGTAGCGATGACCAGGGAAAGACGTTGCATGTCGATTATCCTTTTCAGTACTTCGGAAGTAGAGCGTCGTATCACTGCCGAGGCAGCGGATGAAGCAAGTATTGACCGTGCTGCGGATAAAATCGATCCGAAGGATCAACAAAAGTTCCGTTGATCCGGGACTTTGTCCCGGTCGACCTATCAAAGTCCCGCTAGTGTGGCCTGTTCAACCAGCCCCAGCAATGGTTGCGGATACACGCCGAGAATGAACACCAGCAAGGCAATCAGCAGCAGCATGATACCGCCGGCCTGCTGGCCCCAGTTCAGTGGTGCGTCGTGGCGTCGAATGCCTGGCTCCACCAGATACAGGGTGACCATGACCCGCAGATAATAGTAAAGACCGATGGCGCTACCGATGACCAGCGCGCCGAGCAGCCACCAGAGGCTCGATTGGACCCCGGCCGCAATGATATAGAACTTGCCAATGAAGCCGGCGGTGAGCGGAATCCCTGCCAGCGACAGCATCATCACGGTCAATACCGCGGTCAGGTACGGGCGGCGCCAGAACAGGCCGCGGTACTCGTACAAGGCATCGGCGTCGCGCCCCTTGAACGGCGTGGACATCAGCGTGACCACACCGAAAGCGCCCAGGGTGGTCAGTACATAGGTGGCCAGGTATACGCCGATCGCCTCGGTCGCGAGGCCGTCGCTGGCGATCAGGGCGATCACCAGATAGCCGAAGTGGGCAATGGATGAGTAACCCAGCAGACGCTTGAGATTGCTCTGCATCAGTGCCAGCAGGTTGCCAAACAGGATCGAGGCGATGGCAATCACGGTCAGCAGTTCATTCAGCCAGCCCCCGCTGGTTGCCGGCGACACCTGATACAGGCGCAGCAAGACGGCGAATACGGCGACCTTCGCAGCGGTGGCGAGAAACGCCGAAACCGGCGCGGGAGCGCCCTCGTAGACATCCGGGGTCCATAGGTGGAAGGGTACCAGCGACAGCTTGAAGGCCAGCCCGATGAGCATCATGGCGAAACCGATCTGCAGGATCGGTGTCACGGCCACAGCGCCGAGAGCAGGGAAGGCCAGACTGCCGGATTCAGCGTACGCGAGCGCCATGCCGAACAGCAGGAAGGCCGAACCGGCCGCTGACAGCACCATGTATTTGATACCCGCTTCCAGCGAGCGCTTGTTGAAGAACGCGTAGGCGACCATGCCGTAGACCGGCACTGACAGCAGTTCCAGGCCGATAAACAGCGTGGCCAGATGCGAGGCGCCGACCATAACCAGTCCGCCGGTCGCGGACAACAGCATCAACAGGTACATTTCCTCCCGGTTGCCGGGAAAGCCCTCGCCGGTATTGGTCTTGCCCAAATAGGCATGGACCAGGGTGGCGCAGGCCAGGGTAGCAATCAGAATGATGCCCATATACAGCAGCGCAAAGCGATCCACCTGCATCAGCGCGGTGACTTCCAGGGGCACGACCTGCAACGCCGGGATCAGTGACAGCAGCGCCAGGTTGAGGCCCAGCGCAGTCAGTACGAAGATCAGATCGTGCTTGCGGCGCCAGGCGATGGCGAGCGTGACCACGATGGCCGTGGCGCCGACGATCAGCAGCGGCAGCAGGGCGATGAAGTGGGACTGGGTAAATTGCATGGCGTCATTTTCCATCAAACGGCTACCGGGTCGGAACAAGGTTGGAGAGGGCGTCGCTGAGCCAGTGTTGTACTCCGCTCATGCTCGCTGCAGAGGTATCCAGCACCGGCTGGGGGTATAACCCGAGCCCGACCAGCAATACGACCAGTGACAGCACCATGACCAGTTCGCGCCGATCGAGCCCGCGCAAGGCTTCGCCGGAACGCTCGGCACCGAAGTAGGCGCGGTGAATCATGATCAGCGAATAGGCCGAGGCCAGTACCAGGCCGAAGGTGGCGATCACCACCACCCAGGGGTTGTTGGCGAAGCTGCCGAACAGGATCAGGAACTCGCCGACGAAGTTACCGGTACCCGGCATACCCAGCGAGGCGGTGGCGAAGAACATGCTCAGCGCCGGCAAATAGGGTAGGCGGGCCCATAATCCGCCCATCTCGCGCATATCCCGGGTATGGATACGTTCATACAACTGGCCACAGAGGATGAACAGCGCCGCCGCCGACAGGCCGTGCGCAACCATCTGCACCACCGCCCCCTGCAGCGCCAGCTGGGTGCTGGCATAGATGCCGATCAGTACGAAACCCATGTGCGAGATGCTGGAATAGGCCACCAGGCGTTTGATGTCGGTCTGGGCAAAGGACAGTATTGCTCCGTAGAAAATACCGATCAGACCCAGGGTCATGGCGATCGGCGCGAACTCGACCGAGGCGTTGGGGAACAGCGGCAGGGCGAAGCGCAGCATGCCGTAGGCGGCAGTCTTCAGCAGGATGCCCGCCAGGTCCACGGAGCCGGCGGTAGGCGCCTGGGCATGGGCGTCAGGTAGCCAGGAGTGCAGCGGTACGATAGGGAACTTCACCGCAAAGGCGATGAAGAAGCCGAGCATCAGGATATATTCCACCCCCGGCGGCATATCGAGACCGAGCAGCTGATCATAGGCGAAAGTCAGTACTCCGGTCTGGCTGAAATTGAATAGTACCAGACCCAGAATTGCTACCAGCATGATCAGGCCGCTGGCCTGGGTGAAGATGAAGAACTTGGTCGCTGCGTTGATCCGCGTCTTCTTGCCTTCGCCGCTATGCCCCCAGAGCGCGATGAGAAAATACATCGGCACTAGCATCATTTCCCAGAAAAAGAAGAACAGGAACAGATCCATGGCCAGGAACACGCCGGCCACGCCACCGAGAATCCACATCAGGTTGAGGTGGAAGAAGCCGATGCGATGCTGGATCTCGTTCCATGAGCAGAGCACCGACAGCACACCCAGGATACCGGTGAGGATCAGCATCAGTAGGGACAGGCCATCCAGCGCCAGATGCAGATTGATGCCGAAGCGCTCGATCCAGACGTGCTTGAACTCCAGCGTCCAGACCGGCGCGCCATCGGTTACACCAGCCAGGGAATAGTCTGCGCTGGCCCAGAGCCACAGGCTCAGGACCAGCACCAGCCCCATGGTCAGCAGCGCCAGCCAACGGGGCAGGGTGCTGCTGAAACGTTCGGCCTGCCAGCACAGCAGGCCGCCAATGAAGGGAATCAGGACCAGCCAAGGCAAAATCATGACGGGATCATTTCCTTGCGTGAATTCATAATCAGGCCACCGACAGCAGCAGAATACCGATCACCAACACGGCACCACCGGCAATGGAGGCGGCATACCAGCGAATCTGGCCATTCTCGCTGCGGCTGAGCAGCGCATGACTGCCGCGCGCCAGCAACGGCACGATACCGATGGTGCGGTCCAGCGGGTCGCGGCGCAGAATCCGGGTCAGCCACAGATAGGGCTGGACGAACAGCTTGTCGTACAGCCAGTCGAAGCCCCAGGCGGCGAACCACCAGGCAGTCAGGAAACGGCCCGGTGCGCTGTTGCGTATGGCCCCGACCACACGGCGAGGCCCCAGATACAGCCAGGCCGCCACCAGGATGCCCGCCACGGCGATAGCGCCGGAAGCAATTTCAAGACCGATCCGGCCCTCACCACCGGCATGCCCGGCGCTCTGCGGCAATACACCGGCCAACGGTGGCGTGATCAGTGCGCCGACAAAGGTCGAGAGGATGATCAGTACGATCAGCGGCAGGTTATGCGCCAGCCCCGTGCCTGCATGGGCCTGGGTCTGTTCCTCACCGTGGAACACCACGAAGATCAGCCGGAAGGTATAGATGGAGGTCAGGAAGGCACCCAGCAGGCCGGCGTATAGCAGGGCGCTGTTGCCGCTGGCGAAGGCTTCCCAGAGGATTTCGTCCTTGGAATAGAAACCGGCGGTCAGCAGTGGCAGCGCCGCCAGCGCCGCGCCGCCGACGATAAAGCTGGCGTAGGCTATCGGCAGCTTTTTCCATAGCCCGCCCATCCGGAAGATGTTCTGCTCATGGTGGCAGGCATGGATAACCGAACCGGAGGCGAGGAACAGCAGCGCCTTGAAGAACGCATGGGTCATCAGATGGAAGACCGCCGCCTCCCAGGCGCCGACACCCAGTGCCAGAAACATGTAGCCGAGCTGGCTCATGGTGGAGTAAGCGAGGATGCGCTTGATGTCCGTCTGTACCAGCGCGGCGAAGCCTGCCAGCAACAGCGTTGCCCCGCCGACGATGCCGACCAGTTGGAGGATATCCGGGGTCAGCAGGAACAGCCCGTGGGTGCGGGCGATCAGGTAGACGCCTGCGGTCACCATGGTTGCCGCGTGGATCAGCGCCGACACTGGAGTCGGGCCGGCCATGGCATCGGCCAACCAGGTCTGTAGCGGCAACTGGGCGGATTTGCCCACCGCACCGCCGAGCAGCGACAAGGTCGCCAGGGTGATCCAGAAGTCGCCCTCGGCGTACCGCTGCGGTGCCTGCATCAACAGCTCCTGGATATTCAGCGTACCCAGTTGCATGAACAGAATGAACAGACCGAAAGCCATCAGCACGTCACCGACCCGGGTGACCAGAAAGGCCTTGAGCGCGGCATTACCGTTCTTGCGTTCGGTGTAGTAGAAGCCGATCAGCAGGTAGCTGCAGACCCCCACGCCTTCCCAGCCCAGGTACAGGAACAGCAGATCATCGGCCAGGATCAGACACAGCATGCTGGCAATAAACAGATTGGTGTAGGCGAAGAAGCGCGAATAACCCGCCTCGCCGCGCATGTACCAACTGGCGAACAGGTGGATCAGAAAGCCCACGCCAGTGACCACGCCCAGCATGGTCAGCGACAGCCCGTCCAGATACAGCGTCAGGCTGGGAGTGAAGTCGCCTACCGCCATCCATTGCCAGAGTATCTGGATATAGGCGCCATCCTGCAGCGCGCCGGTGCTGAACAGCCAGGTGATCCAGGCGCTGACCAGTGCCGACAACCCCACCGAGCCGACGCCAACCAGCGCCGAGGTACGCTCCGACCAGCGCCCGCGGGAGAACGCCAGCAGCAGGAAGCCCAGCAGTGGAAACAACAGGGTAAGAAATAGAAGGTTCATCCGCGCATCTCACTGGCAGCGTCGATATCCAGGGTCCTGAAGCGGCGATACAGCTGCAGCAATATGGCCAGGCCGATACTGGCCTCGGCGGCGGCAAGGGTGATCACCATGATGAACATCACCTGTCCGTCGGGCTGCTCCCAGCGGGCACCTGCCACGACGAAGGCCAGCGCGGCCGCGTTCATCATGATCTCCAGGCTCATCAGCACATACAGAATGTTTCGGCGGATCATCAATCCGGTCAGGCCAAGACTGAACAGCACGGCGGCCAATGCCAGGCCGTGCTCCATGGGGATACCGTTCATGCCACCTCCCTGGCTTCATGGCGGCCAATATGGAAGGCGGTGACCATTGCGCCCAATAGCATCATCGCTGCCAGTTCAACAGCCAGGATGTAGGGGCCGAACAGGGCGATGCCCACCGCTTTGGCATCCACGCTGGCGCCGCTGATGGTCCCGGAGGATGGCTCGCTGAACAACACGTACAGCAGCTGGGCGAGCAACAGGCCGGACAGGATTCCAGGTCCGATCCAGCCCCGCGGACTGAGCCATTGGCGCTCCTGGTTGCGGCTGTCGCTTCCCAGGTTGAGCATCATCACCACGAACACGAACAGCACCATGATAGCGCCGGCATAGACGATGATTTCGAGTACGCCGGCAAAGGGCGCACCGAGGGAGAAGAAGCACATGGCCACGGCCAGCAACGAGGTGACCAGATACAGCAGCGCGTGTACCGCGCGGGTATTGGTGATCACCATCAGCGTGGCCGCCACGGCCACTCCGGCGGAGAAATAAAAGGCGAATTCCATCAGGTATTCCTCACACAGATCATGGCAATAGCCCCTTGACGTTGACCGGCTCGGCCTCGTTCTGCGCGGCGCCCTTGGGCTTGCCGGCGATTGACAGGCCGGCCACGCGATAGAAGTTGTAGTCCGGGTTCTTGCCGGTGCCGGCAATCATCAGGTCTTCCTTTTCGTACACCAGATCCTGGCGTTTGTACTCGGCCAGCTCGAAGTCGGGGGTCAGCTGAATGGCGGTGGTCGGGCAGGCTTCCTCGCACAGGCCGCAGAAGATGCAGCGCGAGAAGTTGATGCGGAAGAACTCCGGATACCAGCGACCATCCTCGGTCTCGGCCTTCTGCAGGGAGATACAACCCACCGGGCAGGCGGCGGCGCACAGATTGCAGGCCACACAGCGCTCCTCACCGTCGGGATCGCGGGTCAGCACGATGCGGCCGCGGTAGCGCGGCGGCAGATATACCGGCTCTTCGGGGTACTGCAGGGTGTCCCGCTTGCGGAATGCATGACTGAAGATCATCACCAGGCTGCGCAGCTGGGTGTAGGTGCCATGCACTACATGAATAATCGATTTGATCATGGCTGTCTCCTCAGGCTGCTGCCAGCACAATTGCGCCGGTCACCAGCAGGTTGATCAAGGTCAATGGCAGGCAGACCTTCCAGCCGAACGCCATCATCTGGTCGTAGCGCGGCCTGGGCAGCGAGGCGCGCAGCAGGATGAAGATCATGATGAAGAAGGCGGTCTTCAAGGCGAACCACAGGAATGGCAGCTGCGGCAGCAGATCGAAGGGGCCATGCCAGCCGCCGAAGAACAGTGTCGTCAGCAGCGCGGATACCAGCACGATGCCGATGTATTCGCCAACGAAGAACATGCCCCATTTCATCCCCGCATATTCCACGTGGTAACCATCGGCCAGCTCCTGTTCCGCTTCTGGCTGGTCGAACGGGTGGCGGTGGGTGACCGCCACCCCAGCGATGAAGAAGGTCAGGAAGCCGAAGATCTGCGGAATGATGAACCACAGGTTGTCGGCCTGGTAGGCAACGATATCGCGCATATTAAACGAGCCGGTCTGCGCCACCACGCCCATCAGCGACAGGCCCAGGAACACCTCGTAGGATAGGGTCTGGGCTGCAGCGCGCAGCCCCCCAAGCAGGGCGAATTTATTGTTGCTGGCCCAGCCGGCGAACAGCACCGCATAGACCGTCAACCCGGCCATGGCGAAGAACCACAGCAGGCCGATATTCAGGTCCGCCACCCCCCAGGTTGGCGTGATCGGCACCACGATAAAGGCCACCAGCAGCGAGCTCATCGCCACCACCGGGGCCAGGGTGAAGATCAGTCGGTCGGCGAACGGTGGGGTCCAGTCCTCCTTGAAGAACATCTTCAGCATGTCCGCGACAATCTGGAACATACCGAAGGGGCCGACCCGATTGGGGCCGTAACGGTCCTGCCACACGGCCAGCAGGCGTCGTTCGACAAAGCTCAGCAGGGCGCCGGCAATGACCACGGCCAGCAGAATGACGATGGCCTTGATCACATTGATCAGTACGGCGATCACCTCGGGAGTAAACCAGCTCATTGTGCGGCCTCCCTCAGATCAGTCACCACGCTGCTGGCCGTCAGGGGCGGGATGCCCGGCAGGCCTGCCGGCAGACCAACCACGCCCAGCGGCAGACCGCTGCTGATGCGTACCGGCAACTGCAGTCGCTGGTTATCCAATACCAGGCTCAATGCCGTTCCCTCGGTAACGCCCAGACGAGCGGCCTCGGTCTCGGCCAGGGCGATATACGGCGGCGGCATGCGCTGCTGAATCGGCTCGGCCCGGCTGCTGTTCTCCTCGCTGCCGAACAGGTGATGCAGGGGGACGACCTGCCAGGTGCCCGCTGCTGGCGCGAAGGCACTGGGTGGCTGGGTCCAGGTGAGGTCTGTACGGGTATCATCCAGCAGGCGCACACCGGGATCACCGCTGCGCAGATGGCCACCCACTTCATCCTGAAACTTGTTCCACGCCTGCGGCGAGTTCCAGCCGGGTGACCAGGCAAAGGGGATTTGCTGGCGCTGCTCGCTGCTGCCGGCGTAGCCTTCCATGGAGAAGGCGAAGGGACTGTCCGGGTCCTGCGGCTGACGCGGTTCATGCACACTGATATTGGCGCGCATCGCCGTGCGGCCGCTGTAGCGATGGGGCGCACGCGCCAGTTTCTGGCCCTTGATACGAAAGCTGGCATCCGGCGCCGCGTCGGTAATGGCAGCCAGACGTGGGTGTGCCGCAGCGCAGGCCTCGGTCACCTGGTCCAGAGTGGTCCAGTCCACGGGCTTGCCCAGCAGGGTCCTGCGCAGGGCGTGCAACCAGCGCCAACCTTCACGGACCAGCACCTCGGAGTTGTAGTAGCTCGGATCGAACACCTGGAAGAAACGTTGGGCACGGCCTTCCTGGCTGACCAGCGTTCCGTCGCCTTCGGCAAAGCTGGCGGCCGGCAGCAGCAGGTGCGCCTGATCGCTGGTCGGCGTCTGCTGATGATCAACGACGATCACCACATTGGCTGCGGCCAGTGCCGCATCGACGCTGGGCTTGTCGGCCCGGCGATACAAGTCGTTCTCCAGTATCACCAGGGCGTCGTACTGGCCGGCGCTCAGGGCGGCGAGGGCGGCTTCGACCGACTTGTCAGCCGGGTCGTCGGCCAGCAGGATCGACAGGCCCATGCTGTTGGCTTCCGGCACGACCAGGCTGATGGATGCGTTCTTCTCGCGGTTCTTCAGTGCCTGGGCAATATTGGCTGCTGCATCGATGATCGCGCGACTGCCCAGCGAGGCGCCGGAAACCAGCAGTGGGCGCTTGGCCGCGAGCAGTGCCCCGGCGATACGTTGTGCCAATTCCAGGGCATCGGCTTCCAGGCCGGGTGCTGCCGGCGCACCGGGGTCAATGGCATGGGCCACGGCAAAGCCGAGACGGGCCAGGTCATCCGGTGCAGCCTGTACCGACTCGGCGGCGATATCATCCAGCCGGGTGCTGTCCACACTGGCGATGAATACCGGATTCAGGGCACCCTGGGCGATATTCTGCACCGCTGCCTGGTGCCAGCTCTGGATGCCGGCAGCTGCGGCCATCTCGGTTGCCTTGCCTTTGGCGGCTTGGCGCAGGGCGAGGGCGATGCGCGCGGCGGTCTGGGTCAGGTCTTCGCCAAGTACAAAAACAGCATCGTGGCTCTCCATGTCGCGGATGGTCGCCGCGGGCAACGGGCCATGCTGCAGGAGATTGCGGATGGCATGGATATTGTCCAGCTCATGGCGGGCGATTCCGGAGAAGAAGTCATCGGCGCCGACCAGCTCGCGCAGGGCGAAGTTGCTTTCCAGGCTGGCGCGGGGCGAGCCGATGCCGATGATACGGCGGCGATTGAGCAGACCAGCGGCCTGATCCAGCGCGGCGTCGATACCCATGCTCAGCCTGGAGCGCTGGACGATCGGCTGGCGCGGACGGTCCTTGCGGTTGACGTAGCCATAGCCGAAGCGGCCGCGGTCGCACAGGAAGTAGTGATTCACCGACCCGTTGAAGCGGTTCTCGATGCGGCGAATCTCGCCATAACGCTCACCGGGGCTGATATTGCAGCCGGAGGCACAGCCATGGCAGATGCTCGGGGCGAACTGCATGTCCCATTTGCGGTTGTAGCGCTCGGAGTGGGTCTTGTCGGTGAATACGCCGGTGGGGCAGACCTCGGTCAGGTTGCCGGAGAACTCGCTCTCCAGCGTACCGTCCTCGACCCGGCCGAAGTACACCTGGTCATTGGCGCCGAATACACCCAGGTCGGTGCCGCCGGCATAGTCCTTGTAATAGCGCACGCAGCGATAACAGGCGATACAACGGTTCATCTCGTGAGCGATGAACGGCCCCAGCTCCTGATTCTGATGGGTCCGTTTGCTGAAGCGGTAGCGCCGCTGATTGTGGCCGGTCATCACCGTCATGTCCTGCAGGTGACAGTGACCACCTTCCTCGCACACCGGGCAATCATGCGGGTGGTTGATCATCAGCCACTCGATGACGCTGGCGCGGAAGGCCTTGGCTTCCTCGTCGTCGATCGAGATCCAGCTGTTGTCCGTTGCGGGAGTCATGCAAGACATGACCAGCCGGCCGCGGGTGTCGTCCTCGTCGCTGTACTGCTTGACCGCGCACTGGCGGCAGGCGCCCACGCTACCCAGCGCCGGGTGCCAGCAGAAATAGGGGACATCAAGGCCAAGGGACAGGCAGGCCTGCAGCAGGTTGTCCGCCCCATCGACTTCGTAGTCTTTACCATCTACATGAATAGTGGCCATGGTTGCACTGCCTTCTTACCCGTTATACGGGCGCTGCTAATGGAATTCCGTTGCTCGTCACGCCTGCACGAACTCGGCGCCTGGCTTGCCGACCGCTGCCGCGGGGCTGATACCGGCTTCGAATTCGCTGCGGAAATACTTGATTGCGCTGCCCAGCGGCTCGACTGCCCCCGGCGCGTGGGCGCAGAAGGTCTTGCCCGGCCCGAGAAAATCCACCAGGCGTGCCAATATCTCAAGATCCTCGGGGCGGCCCTGGCCGCGTTCCAGCGCGCGCAGGGTCTTCACGCTCCAGGGCAGGCCGTCACGGCAAGGCGTACACCAGCCGCAGGACTCGCGGGCGAAGAACTCCTCCATGTTGCGCAGCAGCGACACCATGCTGATGGTGTGATCAACCGCGAGCGCCAGCCCGGTGCCCATGCGTGTGCCGACCTTGCCGATACCGCCGGAATACATCTGCGCTTCCAGGTGTTCCGGTAACAGAAAACCGGTACCGGCACCGCCGGGCTGCCAGCACTTGAGGGTGTAGCCGTCGCGCATGCCGCCGGCATACTCTTCGAACAGTTCGCGGGCGGTGATACCGAAGGGCAGTTCCCAGATACCGGGATTCTTCACCTTGCCGGAGAAGCCCATCAACTTGGTGCCGTGGTCGCCGCTGTCCGGGCGCGCCAGTCCGGTGTACCACTGCACGCCGTTACCGACGATGGCCGGCACGTTGCAGAGGGTTTCCACGTTGTTAACGCAGGTCGGCTTGCCCCAGACGCCGACGGCGGCAGGGAAGGGCGGCTTGGCGCGGGGATTGGCGCGGCGACCTTCAAGGGAGTTGATCAGTGCGGTTTCTTCACCGCAGATATAACGCCCGGCGCCGGTGTGCACGAACAGCTCGAAGTCGAAACCCGAGCCGAGGATATTGCTGCCCAGCAGACCGGCGGCCTTGGCTTCATCAATGGCACGATTCAGATGACGCGCCGCATCGACGTATTCGCCACGCAGGAAGATATAGCCACGGTACGCCTTGAGCGCTCGCGCCGAGATCAACATGCCTTCGATCAGCAGGTGTGGCAGCTGCTCCATCAGCAGGCGGTCCTTCCAGGTATTGGGCTCCATCTCATCGGCGTTGCACAGCAGATAGCGAATGTTCAGCGATTCGTCTGCCGGCATCAGGCTCCACTTGACCCCGGTGGGGAAGCCGGCGCCGCCGCGGCCCTTGAGCCCGGAGGTCTTCACCGTGTTGACGATATCGGCCTGGGCCATGTCCAGCAGTGCCTTGCGGGCCGCGGTATAGCCGTTTTTCTGTTGATACTCTTCCAGCCAGACCGGCTGACCGTCATCGCGCAGGCGCCAGGTCAGTGGATGGGTTTCTTCGGTCCGGGCAATACGGTTGGCAGGGCCGAAGGAAGCGAAGGTTTTCATGGGTAGGCCTCCAGCAGTGCGGCCACACTGTCGGTGGTGACGTCGCCGAAAGTATCGTCATCGATCATCAAGGCCGGCGCCTTGTCGCAATTGCCCAGGCAGCACACCGGCAGCAGGGTAAAGCGATCGTCGCTGGTGGTTTGCCCCGGGCCGATGCCGAGCTGGCTCTGGATGCTGCCAAGAATGCTTTCATGCCCACCGATATAGCAGGTCATGCTGTCGCACACGCGGATGATGTGACGCCCCACCGGCTGACGGAAGATCTGGCTATAGAAGGTGGCGACACCCTCCACATCGCTGGCCGGAATGCCGAGCACCTCGCCAATGGCATCGGGAGCACCGTCCGGCACCCAGCCACGCGCCTGTTGCACGATCTTCAGTGCCTCGATGGATGCCGCGCGTGGGTCTTCGTAATGATGCATCTCATGTTCGATGGCCGCGCGTTCGGCGTCACTGAGAGCGAAACGGTCTGTCTTAATCAACGTAGTCATAATCAGCGGTCCACGTCAGCCATAACGAAGTCGATACTGCCCAGATAGGCGATCAGGTCCGACACCATGCTGCCGCGGATCACTGACGGGATCTGCTGCAGATGCGGGAAACTCGGCGTGCGGATACGTGTGCGGTAGCTCATGGTGCTGCCGTCACTGGTCAGGTAGTAACTGTTGATGCCCTTGGTCGCCTCGATCATCTGGAACGACTCGTTGGGCGGCATCACTGGCCCCCAGGAGACCTGCAGAAAGTGAGTGATCAGGGTCTCGATATGCTCCAGCGTGCGTTCCTTCGGCGGCGGCGTGGTCAGCGGGTGATCCGCCTTGTACGGCCCCTCGGGCATATTGTTCAGGCACTGTTCGATAATCCGCAGGCTCTGGCGCATCTCGCCCATCTTGACCATGCAGCGGTCGTAGGCGTCGCCGTTGACGGCCAGCGGCACTTCGAACTCGAAGTTCTCATAGCCGGAGTAGGGCCGTGCCTTGCGGATATCGAAGTCGCAACCCGTGGCACGCAGGCCGGCACCGGTAACGCCCCATTCCAGGGCCTCCTTGGTGTTGTAATCAGCCACGCCCTTGGTTCGGCCGATCAGGATGCTGTTCTTCAGCGCCGCTTTTTCGTATTCATTGAGACGCTTGGGCATCCAGTCGAGGAATTCACGGACCAGTCGGTCCCAACCGTTCGGCAGGTCATGGGCGACGCCCCCGATGCGGTACCAGGCCGGGTGCATGCGAAACCCCGTGATCGCCTCGATCACCTTGTAGGCGCGCTGACGGTCGGTAAAGGTGAAGAACACCGGGGTCATGGCGCCGACGTCCTGGATATAGGTGCCCAGGTACAGCAGATGATTCTGGATGCGGAAGAACTCGGCCAGCATGATGCGGATCACATCGACCCGCTGCGGCACGGTGATGCCGGCGAGCTTTTCCACCGCCAGTACGTAGGGCAGGTTGTTCATGACCCCGCCGAGGTAGTCGATGCGATCGGTATAGGGGATGAAACTGTGCCAGCTCTGGCGCTCGGCCATTTTTTCGGCGCCGCGGTGGTGATAGCCGATGTCCGGTACGCAATCGATGATCTCTTCGCCGTCCAACTGCAGGATGATGCGAAAAGCGCCGTGGGCCGAGGGGTGGTTGGGGCCAAGGTTGAGGAACATGAAATCCTCATGCTCGCCGCCCCGTTTCATGCCCCAATCTTCCGGATTGAAGCGCAGGGCTTCCTGCTCGGCGTCCTGCCTGGCGGCGGTCAGGCTGAAGGGATCGAACTCGGTGGCCCGCGCCGGATAGTCCTTGCGTAGCGGGTGGCCTTCCCAGGTCGGAGGCATCAGCAGGCGGGTCAGTCGCGGATGGCCTTCGAAATGAATGCCGTACATGTCCCAGACTTCGCGCTCATACCAGTCGGCGTTCGGCCAGATGGACGCGGCGGTGGGGACATTGAGATCGTTTTCCTTGAGTGCGACCTTGATCATCACGTCACTGTTACGTTCCAGTGACATGAGATGGTAGAACACGCTGAAATCCGCGTCGGGGAGCCCTTGCCGATGGGTGCGCAGGCGCTCGTCCATGCCATGCAGGTCATACAGCATGACGTAGGGTTGCGGCAGTTGCCGCAAAAATTGCAACACTGCGATCAGTTGCTCGCGGCCAACCCAGACCACCGGCATACCGGTGCGGGTCGGTTGGATGGTGAAAGCGGCGGCCCCGAAGTGCGACGTCAGCTCGGCAACGACCCGCTGGTCGTCAGCCTGGTATGGGGGTATATACAGCGCCTGATCTGCAGTCTTCATATGAATCGCTATCGGTCAACGGTGAATACGGCGGCGGTGTTGGCGTGGCGCCGGTTCACACGTCGTCAGGAGTACGCAGGTTGGTGACCTGAATGCGGCGGTCACGATTCTGCTCGCGTTGCGAAGGCATATCCGCTCGGTAGACACCCTGGTCGCCAACGACCCAGGACAGCGGGCGGCGCTCCTTGCCGATGGAGTCCTGCAGCAGCATCAAGCCCTGCAGAAAGGCTTCGGGGCGGGGCGGGCAGCCGGGAATGTAGACGTCCACAGGCAGGAACTTGTCCACGCCCTGGACGACGGAGTAGATGTCATACATGCCGCCGGAATTGGCGCAGGCTCCCATGGAAATGACCCACTTGGGCTCCAGCATCTGTTCGTACAGACGTTGAATGACCGGCGCCATCTTGATGAAGCAGGTGCCGGCAATAACCATGAAGTCCGCCTGGCGGGGCGAGGCGCGAATGACTTCCGCCCCAAAGCGCGCGATATCGTGCGGGGCGGTGAAGGCGGTGGTCATCTCCACATAGCAGCAGGAGAGACCGAAGTTGTATGGCCAGAGAGAATTCTTGCGTCCCCAGTTCACCGCGCCGTTGAGGACATCTTCCAGTTTGCCCATGAAGATGTTGCGGTGAACCTGATCTTTCAGCAGCCTACCGTCGACGGTCTCCCTGGTACCGATGGGATACTCGTCATTGACGGCATCCGGATCGATCCGAACAAGTTCATATTGCATGTTAAAAGCCTCATTTCAGCTTCGCTTGCCTCCTGCGGCGGCCGGCTGGTGACCAATCAAGGGCACCGATAGCCGCCTCGTAGACAAGACCCGCAACTAGAATTGAAATAAAGATAGAGGCTCCGATGAAACCGGCCCAGCCGCTTTCGCGCACCGAAACGGCCCATGCAAACAGGAATAGGGCTTCAACATCGAAGATCACGAAGAGCATCGCGACCAGATAGAATTTTGCGGAGAATCGCAGGCGGGTATCGCCAGTGGAAACGATACCGGACTCGAAGGGTTCGTTCTTGCTGCGGCCCCAGGCTCTGCTGCCGAGAATGCTGGAAACGAGCAACATGAAGGCGCACAGGCCCAGAACACCCAGCAGGAAAGCAGCCAATGCCCAGTTGTGGGGCTGTGTTGATACAGCATCAGGCATGCCGGACTCCTTGGAGAATCGGCTTGATTATTGGTTCTTATACGCGAATCAGATGTTTCTTCGCGTCAGGCTGCAGCTAGTGTAGGCCCGCTGGGCGGGTTATGAAAGGGCTGGGTCGGCCTGTAACAATTTTTTACACAGACGGGCCGATTAGCCTGCCTGAACTTCGATCGGTGCGCTTAGTCCAAAAAACTACCTAGGTTGACGGAGCGGCATATGACCATTTTCGAAGCATTGCGGATGAGCCATGACAAGCAGCGCAAGTATGTCGATGCGGTGTTGCGGACCAGCGGTGACACCCAGGAGCGGGTCGAAGCGTACCAGCAGCTGAAGGAAGAACTGTATGCCCATGAGACGGCAGAAGAGCGCCACTTCTATATCCCGCTGATGGCCCATGAGAACGGTGTCGATCTGAGCCGTCACGCCATTGCTGAACACCACGAAATGGACGAACTGGTGGAAAAGCTCGACGAGATCGAGATGTCCAGTTCCGCCTGGCTGAACACTGCTCGGGCGTTGGGTGACAAGGTGCTGCATCATCTTGAAGAGGAAGAGCAGAAGTTCTTCCAGATGGCCGGGAAACTGCTTACCGAACAACAGAAAAGCGAGCTGGCCGAGCAATACAATGACGAATACGACGAACTGCTGGCACAGGGCTGATCAGCCCGTTACCCGCAGCGTCGCGAGGCCCGTTGCCGGGGCATGAAATTGAAAATGCCTATCCGGCCGTTTTACACCCGAAGGGAGCCAATCGGGTATGCTGTGACGCTCGTATCAGTTGCAGGACAGCAAGCATGTCGGATTATGATTTTGACCTTTTCGTTATCGGTGCCGGATCGGGTGGTGTGCGCGCCAGCCGGATGGCTGCCAGTTTCGGCGCGCGGGTGGCGGTAGCCGAGGAACTGTATCTCGGCGGAACCTGTGTGAACGTTGGCTGTGTGCCGAAAAAACTGTTTGCCTATGCTGCCCACTTTGCCGAAGACTTCGCCGATGCCCGCGGTTACGGCTGGGATCTGGCCGATGCCAGCTTCACCTGGCAACGCTTGCTGGATAACAAAAATGCCGAAATCACCCGGCTCAATGGCATCTATCACAACCTGCTTACCGCCGCCGGGGTAACCATGGTGCATGGTCGGGCACGGCTGCTTGACTCCCACACGGTTGCGGTGGGCGACAAGACCTTCACTGCCGAGCGCATTCTCATTGCAACCGGCGGCTGGCCATTCATTCCTGAATTCCCCGGCCGAGAGCATGTGATCAGTTCCAACGAGGTGTTCTACCTCGATCAATTGCCCAAGCGCTGCCTGGTTGTCGGCGGCGGCTATATCGCTATCGAATTCGCCAGCATTTTCCATGGTCTGGGCTGCGATACCAGTCTCGCCTACCGGGGCGAGCAGTTCCTGCGCGGCTTCGACCAGGGGCTGCGTGATCACATGGTAGTGACAATGCAGAACAAGGGGCTCGATCTGCGCTTCAATGCCGACGTGGCCCGAATCGACAAGCAGGCCGACGGCAGCCTCCATGTCGAGTTCAAGGATGGCGAAAGCCTGGATACCGACCTGGTGCTCTATGCAACCGGGCGCCGCCCGAAGCTGGATGGGCTGGGTCTGGAAAATACCGAGGTAGCCCTGGACGACAAGGGCTTCATCAAGGTCGACGGCGATTATCAGACTACCGACTCCGCGATCTTCGCCATTGGCGACGTGACCAATACCCTTCAATTGACGCCGGTGGCCCTGGCCGAAGGGATGGCCTTGGCGCGGCGGCTATATCGGCCGGAGGAGTACCGCCCCGTGGATTATGCGGATATCGCTACAGCGGTGTTCTGCATTCCCAACATCGCCACCCTGGGCTTGACCGAGGAACAGGCGCGCGCCAATGGGCATAAGCTGGATATCTACGAAAGCCGCTTCCGGCCGATGCGCAACACCCTGGCGGGCAATGACGAGCAGAGCTTCATGAAGCTGCTGGTGGACCAGAGCACCGACCGGGTGCTGGGCATTCATATGGTAGGCCCGGATGCCGGCGAGCTTATCCAGGGGTTGGCGGTGGCGCTGAAGGCCGGGGCGACGAAGGCGGTGTTCGATGCCACCCTGGGCATTCACCCCACGGCTGCGGAGGAATTTGTCACCATGCGCACGCCGACTCGCTGCGACTGAGCCGGCGAGCTGCTGTCGTGACGCTCAATGATGGCTATGGGCGTCATGATCGGCAGGCGCAGCAGGGGCCGGCTCTCCGGTCACCTTGACTTCGACTTCCACCTCGCCCGCGTGTTCGAAGTTCAGCGTCAGCGGATAGCTGCCACCCTCGACCAGCGGCTGCTGCAGATCGAGCAGCATGAAATGATTGCCGCCCGGCTTGAACTCCACCTGCGTGCCGGGAGCAATGGCCACGCTGTCGATCTGCTGCATCTTCATCAATCCGTCCTGGTGGACGTGCTCATGCAATTCGACCCGCCCCGCAATGGGCGAGGTGGCTCCCGTCAGTCGGTCGGCCTGGTCTCCCTTGTTCTCCAATACCAGATAGGCGGCGCCAGTGGGCGCTACCGGCGGCAGTGCCCGTGACCAAGGATGGATGATATGAATGTCACCTGCGGTGAAGTCATGCGCCAACGCCTGGACACTGAGTAACGTTGCGCCAAGCAGTACGCTGAACTGGGTGAGTCGCATGGGTTATCCTCGTTATGGGTGGCCAATGGGCCGGTATGTGGGAGCCGTTTACGTCCGGTCATTATGGGTGCCGCTCCGGAGCAGGGGCAAGGCGACGCTGATATGTCAAACGCATCACAAAACGCTTCAATGTTTACGTAAATACATGGAATATGGCTTTTAGCTATCACCTAATTGGTCGACACTTAGGGTCATATACCGGACAGAGTATGTCATGAACGAAAGACGAAAACTGGAGCGCCACCACGTGAGCAACAGCCTGGAAGTATACGACCTGGATAGCGGGGAATTACTTGGGCGTGTTGTGGATCTCCACACCGAAGGGTTGATGCTGCTGAGCGAACGACCGATCGAATTGAACCGAAGCTGGGCGCTGCAAGTGAATCTGCCGATGAACCTCAATGGCGTCAGCGAATTCATGCTGGACGCGGAAAGCCGCTGGGATCGCAAGAGCCTCGCCAGCGGCCAGTATTGGACCGGTTTGCAATTCACCCATTTGCCCGAGGATTCCCGCCGCTGTATAGAGCGCATGGTTTCCAGCCGCTGAGCCGCGCCTCCCTGTTCAGGCGCGGGTCAGGTGATTATCCCAGCGCAGGGAGTGGTGGGTGATCAGCTCAGGCTCTGTCGCCGAGGTCTGGACCCGGTATAGCCCGCCATGACCGGACGACACCACAAAGCTGCCATCACGCTCCGCCAGCACACCCCCAGGATCAGGTACCGAGACCACTCCCATGGGCCGCCCTGAACGATAATCCAACAGCATGACGCAATTCCCACGAGGCGCCGTAATGGCCGCGACGTTGGAGTGGGGGTTGATCGCAACGCTGGCCGTGTAGTTGCCCAGAATCGCCTGTTCATGCTCCGCCAGCGCAATCTCGCTGAAGTCCCCGGTGTTGGTATCCAGCCGGGCGATCAATGGCGGGGTTTGCCATTTCTCTCCTTCAAACTGGTATCCGGCGATGACGATGCCGTCGCGGCTGATATCCAGATGATGACAGCTGAGCTGGTGATGGGAGGGCTCGCAACGCTGCAGTACCTCACCGCTATGGCGATCCATCACGATCAGGGCCGGCTGCATGGACTGCAGATTGAGCTTGATACGGCCATAGTCCGGGTGCGTCTTGATTCCCCCCAGCGCGGCCACCAACCTTTGCCCGTCGGGATGCAGACGCAGTTCATGGGGATCCATGCCGCCTACAGGCAGATCGTGCAGATGCCGGTAACCATCATCCGCTGCGTAAACCCGTATCTGCCCGGCACCGCTGGGATAATGATTGGCCGTAGCGTAGAAGCGGCTGCCGTCCTCGCTGAATACACCGTGGCCGTAGAAATGAAAACCGTCGCCAGCTTCAACCAATGCATCAAGAGTACCTTCCAGCATATTGATTACATATAGATTTTTTCCAGGTCTGCGAGACATGATTACCGCTTGGACCGCGTTCGGATGCAGGCAGCCGCTGTGACAGCGCTCAGCTACCGGAAGGCGGAACAGCTCCCGCCCGTTGCTGTTGGCGGCGACGATAAAATGCTCGCCAAGGGCCGTGTCGACCGAGCTGAGAAAACGCAGATCCGGCAGTTCGCGGCTGCTGGCAGCAAAGCTATGGGCGCTGCAGAAAGCGGCGATGCCCAGCAGGCTGAACTGGATGAAATCGCGCCGCTGCATGTCAGTCCCCATCGCTCGAATTGAAGCCGCGGATAATCCCCAGCTGACTGGCGATATTGCCGGACAGCAGCTGGTTCAGCTTGTCGATTTCAATGAAGATCAATTGCAACGTGCGATAGCCGTCATCGTTGGCCAGCAACGTCTGCATATCCGCCGGCTGTTGCTCCAGCCGGGCAATGGTCGCCGTCAATTGTTGATCCAGGCGTTCGACCAGCTCGCTCCCCTCGGCATCAACCATCAACTGGCGCAATCCCGGCAGGAAGTACTGCTGCAGGCCGACCAGGCTGGCGCGGATACCGGCCAAAGAATGTTCGCTGCGCCAGGCGTCGGCAATGTAGGGATTGCGCCGTGGCTTGCCTTCCAGACCCATGGGCGCCGCCAGGCGCTTGTTACGCAGGATGTCGAGCCCGTGCATGGCGGCCAGCACCGTGGTGTTCTGGAACTGCTCGGTGCTCAGGTAGTGCGGGCGGAACGCCTGCCATTGTTCCTGCAAGTGCGCGGCGTTGTGCTGCAGCAGGCTACTGATGGCGGTCACCAGTTCGCAGGCGCGTTTTTCCGGCAGCGGCTGGGTCCTGGCGGCCTGCGGGTCGAAGAGTAAGTATTCGAGGGCGGGAAAGCCCTTCACCGCTACGCTGTCGGCCCGCAGCTGGTCGACGCCGATCGCTTGCTCGCCGCCCAGCCATAGATTCACCTTGCGCGCGACCGTGTTCTTGGCGTCCGGCCAGAACTGGAATTGCCAGCTGAGATTGTCCTGCTCGATCGGCCCAAAATCGACGAAGCGCACCGCCTGCCAGCTGTCGAAGGCGCTGAACCAGGCGGACTCAAGGGCTTCACGCTGCTCTGCCGAGGGCGTTGCGCAGTAGGTCGTTGCCGCCTGGTCGAGGTTGGCGGTGCTGGTGGCCAAAGCAGCATAGCCTTCGGTAAGGGCGCCGTGCCAGGCTTCGCGGGGCGCTTGCGCCCAGGCGCTAGTGCAGAAGGACGCAGCGAGCAGGGCGGTGGAGCCCCATTTCAAGGTGCGTAGACTCAGATTGGATAATGAGGGCATGTGAGATCCGTTACAGGGAGTTCAAGAAGGTAAGCAGCGACTGGCGCAGTTCCGCCGGCAATGTCCGGTAGCGCTCTGTCGTTGCCTGGGCTTCGCCGCCATGCCAGAGAATGGCTTCTTCCAGCGTACGGGCGCGGCCGTCATGCAGAAAGCCGGCTCGGGGATTGATCTGCTGGGTCAGCCCCAGGCCCCAGAGCGGCGGCGTGCGCCACTCGTTGCCGTCGGCCAGGAATTCGGCGCGGCCATCGGCCAGCCCTTCGCCCATGTCATGCAGCAGCAGATCGGTATAGGGCCAGATTTCCTGATCGCTCAGTTCCGGTCGGTCAGCCAGTGTGCCGGTGGTATGCCGCGGCGTGTGGCAGGCGGCGCAACCTATCTCATTGAACAGCTTCGCACCCGACTGCACAGCTGGGTTGTCCATATCACGGCGGGCCGGTACTGCCAGGCTCATGGCATAGAAGTTGACGAAGGCGGCAATCTTGTCGCTGACCTCGGGCGTACCGCCGTCTGCAAAGCGGTCGCATTCTTGCGCGGCGGTGCAGTCCGTGTCCGGAACGATGTTGGAACTCAGCCCCATATCACCGGCGAAGGCGGCCATGCTCTGCTGCATGACGCTGACTTCAGCTGCTTTCAGACCGAAGCGCCCCAGCGCGGTGCGTTGGCCTACGCGGTCCCACACCTGATTGGCGCACCCGGAAATACCGTCGCCATCCAGATCGTCCGGGTCTGCGGCCGCCAATATGGCTTCCTCGGGGATGGTTTCGAGCAAGCCGAGACCAATCATTGGCGGAGCGACACGGGGTGAAATCAGCAGATCCTCGGGCAGGGCGCCATAGTTTGGGTCATCAATCCGGTACTGCGGGCGCCGTAATTCCACCTTGCTGCCATCGGCCAGGGTTTCCTCGAACAGCTGCCATTCGATATTCAACCGCGCCTCCGGTTTCATCCCCGGGATGGCGGCCGTCTGCAACTGGCTGCCATAGACTGGAGCGGGTACGAAACCATGTTGCTGCAACAGCTGCGGATCCGTATCCGGGCCGGCCGGCACTGACAGCCGCAGAAATAGCGAAACGGCTGTTTCCCCCGGTGCCGGCGGGTGACCACGACCGTCTTTGATGTGGCATCCCTGGCAGGAGTTGGTGTTGAACAGCGGGCCCAGGCCGTCACGGGCGTCGGTGCTCGACGGCGCAATCACCCAGGGGTTGCGAAAGAAGCTGTTGCCCACGCTGAAGTCCAGACGGCGGGAGATCGGCAGATTGCCCAGGGGCAGGGAGTAGGCGTTGTGGTCGCTCTGGGTAACGGTACCGGCACCGCCGGAGTTGGGTGTGTCCTGCAGCGGATAGTCGGCGCCCAGGCTGGGAGTGGCGAACAGGCATAGCGCCAGAGCAGGAGTGAAAAGCAAGAATTTCATGGGCGTGAATCTGTATGGCCTGGATGAAGACATGGACGCCCGAGCCCCCGGAACTGGCCGGGGGCTCGGGCGCCATCATCACGGATCAGAAGGAATGGCCAGCGTCATCGGGTTGCAGGGAGTCTACGCCCACGACCGTAGCGACCTGCTCAATGGACCCGGTCTGCTGGGCCAAAGCGGCGATGGCATCGTTGATGATAGTCGCGCCGGTCTCGTTACCCGGGGCGATCATCATGTCGAACGTCATGGCTGATTCACCTTCGGCGGCTTCTTTCATGACGGTCAGCGCTTCCATGGTGGAATCCAGATCATCCCGCAGACGCTGGTCCAGCTCGGGATTCTTTTCCGCTACCAGTGCCGAGAGGGAAGGGCCACTGGTCACCGAGCCGTCCAATGCCTGGTAGCTGCCCAGGTAGATGTTCTGAATACCCTTGCCGTTGTAGTAATGCGAGTTGTGCGTGTTGTCGCTGAAACAATCATGCTCGTCTTCATAGGAGTTGGCCTCCAGTGCGACCTTCATTCGCTCGCCGGCCAGTTCGCCCAGTGACAGCGAACCCATGCCGAACAGCATTTTCTGAAACACGTCCTGGGTCGGCAGCGCCAGAAGTTCGGCGCGGTAGTTGCCGGCTTCGTCGGCGGACCACTGTTCGACCATCCACTGCAGATCATTGACCAACAGCTCGGATGCGGCGCTCAGATAAGCCGCCCGGCGGTCGCAGTTACCGTTGGTGCAGCCCTCTCCCTGTACGAAATCCGTCACCGGGCGTTGGCCGGCACCGGCCTCGAAACCATTCAGATCCTGGCCCCAGAGCAGAAACTCGATGGCATGGTAGCCCGTGGCGACGTTCGCTTCCGAGCCGCCGATTTCGTTCAGGTCAGCCAGCAGCTGGGAGCTGAGTTCGCTGGCATCCAGCGTCTCACCGCCAATGGTCAGGGTCTGGTTGGCGATCAGGTTGGCGGTCGCACCTTCATTGCCCAGTTCGTGCTGATAGTCGTCGGCGGCAACGTAATCGATCAGTCCTTCGTCCAGCGGCCAGGCGTTCAGCTGGCCCTCCCAATCATCCACCACGGCATTGCCGAACCGGAATGCCTCGGACTGCTGATAGGGAATACGCGCCTGCAGCCACGCCTGGCGGGCAGCCTCGAGATTCGCCTCGTTCGGCTCTGCCAGCAAGGTAGCGATGGCCTTGTCGAGAGCTTGGGCAGCGGTCAGCGCATCGAGGTACACCGCGTGGGCCAGGTCGGCATAATGGCTGGCTACATCAGCTTCGCTGATCGCCGTGGCAGCTGGTGTGGTGTTGGTGTTGTCAGCGGGCTGGGACTGCGCCGCATCGGACGTCGTCGCGGCCGGAGATTGCGCCACCGGGTCCTGGTTGTTGTCGCAGGCGCTGAGCAGCACCGCAGCGGATATCGTCAAAGCCAATGTGGTGTAGCGAAAGGTGCGTGCCATGGTTGAGTCCCGTTTCCCGGTGATAATGATTTGCGTTGCGATTATAGACTTGTATCTTCATATTGCAATGCGACGCAGGAGAAAACCCGAAGAATAATGGGAATTATTCTCATTGACAGCTTGTGTCATCGCGATAATACTCGGTCTATCGATTTATTCCGGAGGCTGTTCCATGAGCAAAGTGACTTTGATGGCTGGATCATCCCGATCCCTGTGCGAAGCCTGGCATGCACTGCAGGAACTCGAGCGCAGCCGCACTGAGAAATGCCGTGCGCCTGGTTGCCCAGCCAAAACCGATAGCCGGCGCAAAGCGCGACGGAGCGTCAGCGGGGATCTTTGAACCAACCTGTCAATCCTTTGCCATACTCAGGACAGGCAAAAGAGGAGGTTGATATGTCAGATCATCGCACCTACAAGAAGCTCGAACTGGTCGGTTCGTCGACCAATAGCATTGAAGACGCCATCAGTAACGCAATCGCCGAATGCAGCAAGAGCGTGAAGAACGTCGAATGGTTTGAGGTGATGGAAACCCGCGGGCACATTGTCGATGGCAAGGTGGCGCACTTCCAGGTCACTGTGAAAATCGGTTTTCGCGTCGAAGGCAGTTGATTTCGATGTTCTATGGAGGGGGGCTGGGCGCCGGCTCCCTTGCCGCTCTGGTCCGCTTATTTCCTCTCCCGTTTGCGTCCCCGCATGGCTGTGTCTAACCTCTGAATATGGCCTGCAAAGCCCTGCGTGACGGTGCTATCTAACCGTCTATCAAGGCCCATTCCCCTTGTTCAGGAGGACATATGACGATTTCTCGGCTGAAATGCCCCCGGCTGTTTCGTCAGCAGTGTTATGTTGATGGCCGCTGGCTTGATGCCGCCAGCGGTCAGACGCTGCAAGTGGACAACCCTGCCAATGGCGATCTGGTTGGGCGGGTGCCGGTCATGTCGGCGGAGGAGATAGGTACGGCGATTGACGCGGCGTCAGCAGCGCTGCGCCAGTGGCGCACTCGTACCGCCCAGGAACGGGCCGATTGCCTGCTGGACTGGCATGACCTGATGCTCGAACACAAGGAAGATCTGGCAACGCTGATGACCCTCGAGCAGGGCAAGCCGCTGGTGGAATCCCGTGGCGAAATCGAATATGCCGCCTCCTTCATCCGCTGGTTTGCCGAGGAGGCCCGGCGGATGTACGGGGAGACCATTCCCGGGGCGCGGATCGGTCAGCATATCCTGGTCACTCGGCAGCCGGTCGGAGTATGTGCAGCGATCACGCCCTGGAATTTCCCCGCAGCGATGATTACCCGCAAGGCCGGCGCGGCACTTGCCGCAGGTTGCACCATCATCGTCAAACCGGCCAGCGCAACGCCATTTTCTGCTCTGGCCCTGGCAGCACTGGCGGACGAGGCGGGCATTCCCCACGGCGTATTCAATGTAGTGACCGGCAAAGCCAGTGAAATCAGTGAAGCCCTGACCCACAGCCCCAAGGTCCGCAAACTCAGCTTTACCGGCTCGACGGATGTTGGCCGCCGACTGATGGCGCAATGCGCCGAGCATATTCAGAAGATCTCCCTGGAGTTGGGTGGCAACGCACCTTTCATCGTCTTCGACGATGCGGATATCAGCCGGGCGGTAGAAGGCGCGATGGTCTGCAAGTTCCGCAACACCGGGCAGACCTGCGTTTGCGCCAACCGGTTTCTGGTGCAGTCGGGCGTGCATGATGAATTCGTCGCCGCGCTGGCTGAAGCCATGGGCAAGCTGCGGGTGGGAGATGGCTTCGAGCCGGGCGTCACGCAATCGGCGTTGATCAATGGCGATGCGGTAGAGAAGGTGGTGGAGCATTTCGAGGATGCCCTGGCCAAGGGAGCCAAACGGGTCTGCGGGCCGGCGCCGGACACCGATCGAGGCAACTATGTGCAGCCGGTGTTGCTGACTGATATCAACACCGAAATGACGTTGTGCCACGAGGAAACCTTCGGCCCGCTGGCGGCGGTGTTGCGTTTTGACACCGAGGAAGAAGCGATCGAGCTGGCCAATGCCACTCCCTTTGGCTTGGCGGCCTATTTCTATAGCCGTGATATCCACCGCATATGGCGGGTGGCAGATGCGCTGGAGGCAGGCATCATCGGTATCAACGAGGGGCTGATTTCCAATCCCATGGCGCCATTCGGTGGCGTCAAGGAGTCCGGTCTGGGGCGCGAAGGCTCCCGCCATGGCCTGGATGAATATACCGAGCTGAAATATCTCTGCATGGGAGCGGAATAGGCGTGATCGATACTCTGCCAACCGGCGTCATCCGGACCCGCAATGCGCTTGGACGTCGTTTCATTGAGGTTGACCACCCAGCGGTGCATGCCCGGATCGCGGAACAGGGGGCACAGATCATCGCTTGCGCACCCACCGGTCAACAACCCTTGTTATGGATGAGTCCGGTGGACCCGGCCAAGCCCGACACCGCATTGCGCGGCGGTATTCCGCTGTGCTGGCCATGGTTTGCCGATGAGCGCCCGGGGCCGGCACACGGCATCGCCCGTACCAGCCATTGGCAATTGCGCCTGGCCGAAGCCGACTCGCAGCAGGTGCGCCTCGTGCTGGAACTGCCCGAGCAGGAGATAGCCCGGCAATTGCCCGGTGAGCATTGGGCCGTCCAGGTCGAGATGGTGCTTGGTAGCAGTTTGAGTGTGACGCTCACCACAACGAACACCGGCCCCCGGCCCCAGCCTCTGAGCCAGGCGCTGCACAGCTATCTACCCGTGGACGATATCGATAGCGCCCAGATCCTGGGATTGGAGGGTGCCAGTTACATCGACAAGTTGCAGGCGGGCGCGCAATGTCGCCAGCAGGGACCCGTTCGGTTCAGTGGCGAAGTGGACCGGGTGTACTTTGACACCACAGCGGACGTGCAATTGCTTGATGGCTCGGGCGAGCCGTTGTGGGTGCAGCGCCGCAATAGCCAATCAGTGGTGGTATGGAACCCATGGCAAGCCAAGGGCGCACGCCTGTCCCAGTTCCCCGCGGATGGCTATCGCGGCATGGTATGCATCGAAGCCGCCAATGCCGGACCGGATGCACGCCTTGTCGAAGCGGGGCAGACCCATTGGCTGCAGACCATCATCAGCCGTCACCCGCCCTAAGTGTTGATCCGCTAACCGCAGCATCTACTACTAAATGACGACACCAGACCTGCCAAGGAGGCATTCACGCTACACGCCTGGAGTCACTAGTATCGAAGCATGACCTGCGCCTTGGGGCCAGGCTGCGCATAGAGGACTAAGAACAATGATTTACGCCAATCCTGGAGCTGCCGGCTCCCTCATCACCTTCAAGAACCGCTATGGCAACTTCATCAACGGTGAATTCGTTGCCCCGGTCAAAGGCCAGTACTTCAGCAACACCACGCCGGTTACCGGTGAAGCCATCTGCGAGATCCCCCGCTCCACGACCGAAGATATCGAGCTGGCGCTGGACGCAGCTCACGCGGCGAAGGCGGCATGGGGGAAAACCGCTGTGCAGGAGCGCTCGCATCTATTGTTGAAGATTGCCGATCGTATCGAGCAGAACCTGGAGCTGCTTGCGGTAGCCGAGACCTGGGACAACGGCAAGGCCGTGCGTGAAACGCTGAATGCCGACATCCCGCTGGCGGCCGATCACTTCCGCTACTTTGCCGGCTGTATCCGCGCCCAGGAAGGCAGTGCCGCGGAAATCAACGAAACCACCGTGGCCTATCACTTCCATGAGCCGCTGGGTGTAGTAGGGCAGATCATTCCCTGGAACTTCCCGATCCTGATGGCCGCCTGGAAGCTGGCGCCGGCGCTGGCAGCGGGTAACTGCATCGTGCTCAAGCCGGCTGAGCAGACGCCGGTCAGCATCCTGGTGCTGGCCGAGCTGATCGCCGACCTGCTGCCGCCGGGTGTACTCAATATCGTCAATGGTTATGGCCGGGAAGCTGGTGAAGCGTTGGCCACCAGCAAGCGCATCGCCAAGATTGCCTTCACCGGCTCCACCCCGGTGGGCCGGCATATCATGCGCTGTGCAGCGGAGAACATCATCCCGTCCACAACCGAACTGGGTGGCAAGTCTCCCAATATCTACTTCGCCGACATCATGAAGGCGGAAGAGAGCTTTATCGACAAGGCGGCCGAAGGTCTGGTGCTGGCTTTCTTCAACCAGGGTGAAATTTGCACCTGCCCGGCCCGCGCGCTGATTCAGGAAAGTATCTACGACGACTTTATCGCGCGGGTGCTTGAACGCACTCGCCGCATCAAACGTGGCAATCCGCTGGACACTGATACCCAGGTGGGAGCGCAGGCTTCCGAACAGCAGTTCGACAAGATCCTTTCCTATATGGAAATCGCTCGGGAGGAGGGCGCTGAATTCCTTATCGGTGGCAACGCCGAGCGTCTGGAGGCCGAACTGGGTGGTGGGTACTACATCGAGCCGACCCTGCTCAAGGGACACAACAAGATGCGTGTGTTCCAGGAAGAAATCTTCGGCCCGGTGGTAAGTGTCACCACCTTCAAGGATGAGGCCGAAGCGCTGGCCATCGCCAATGATACCGAGTTTGGCCTGGGCGCCGGCGTCTGGACCAGAGACATGAACGTTGCCTACCGTATGGGCCGCGGAATCCAGGCCGGACGGGTATGGACCAACTGCTATCACATGTACCCGGCCCACGCAGCCTTCGGCGGCTACAAGAAATCCGGTGTCGGTCGGGAGACCCACAAGATGATCCTCGACAGCTATCAACAGACCAAGAACCTGTTGGTCAGCTACGACGTGAATCCGATGGGCCTTTTCTGAGCTGTTGGTAACCAGACGGTGTGCCGGTCCGCTCCACCGGCAGGCCGCAATAGCATGCTTCGGATCTTAGGCCCTTCGGGGCCTTTTTTTATCTACCAGGCTGCCGGATAAGCGCGCCCTCAGTATGATGTCCGCCGCTATCAGCAGGCTTTCGGTTGCAATGACAAAAAGGACACGACATGTGCACAACATCCAGTGAGCGCATACTCAGACGGACGCCGCTGGCGCTCGCACTTACGCTTGCACTGCTACCGCAGGCCCACGCCCAGGACCGGCTCAGCCTGCCGGCGCAGATCATCCTCGGTGGTGGCGATGACCAGGACCTGCAACTGCCGCTGGCGCGGCATACGGTGTCAGGCCAGCAGCTGAATGGGCCCAACCTGGGTGCCAACCTCTCGGAATCCCTGCAACGAGTACCCGGACTGGTGGCCCTCAACCGGCAGAACTATGCCCAGGATCTGCAAATTTCATCTCGTGGTTTCGGCGCCCGTGCCCAGTTCGGCGTGCGTGGCGTGCGTCTGGTGCAGGATGGTATTCCGCTGACCATGCCTGACGGTCAGGGCCAACCGGCACTATTCGACCTTGATGGTCTGCAGCGCATCGAGGTGCTGCGCGGCCCGTTGACCACGCTGTACGGCAATGCCTCCGGCGGCATCATTCAGGGCTACACCGGTGAGGCACCGTTCTACCCGACACTGGACAACCGCACGGTGATCGGCAGCGACGGACTGTGGCGCTCGCGCCTGCGCTACGGTGGCCAGCATGGCGACCTGAACATCAGCGCCAACGTCTCGCGGCTGGAGACCGACGGCTACCGCGACCACAGCGACACCCGCCGCGACATCGCCAACCTGCGTCTGGGTTGGGATATTGATGATGATTCCAGTTTGACCCTGTTGATCAACAGCCTGGACCAGCCCGATACCCAGGACCCGTTGGGGTTGACCGCTGAGCAGATGCGCGCCGACCGACGCCAGGCACCACCGCAGGCCTACACCTTCGATACCCGCAAGTCGGTACGCCACAACCAGGTTGGGCTGAACTACCAGCGGCGCCTGGCCAATGACGACCAACTGACGGCGATGGTCTACGGTGGCGAGCGAGACATGCAGCAGTTTCTGGCCTTTCCCGGCAGTGGCGCGACCGCTGGTGGCGGGGTAGTCGAGCTGGACCGACGTTTCGGCGGCGGCGAACTGGGCTGGCAGCGTGAGACCCGAGTGTTCGAATTGCCGGTGACCTTTGCAGCCGGTCTGGCCTACAACTACCAGGGCGAGGAACGCAAAGGCTTCGTCAATGCCAGCGGCAGCAAGGGCGGCTTGCAGCGCGACGAGTTCAACCGGGTCGACAGCCAGGAAGCCTATCTGATCAGTACCTGGCAACTGGCGCCGCGCTGGGAACTGGTAGCGGGGATGCGCTACAACTGGGTGGAATTCGACTCGGACGACGACTATCTGGACGATGGCCAGGACGACAGCGGCCGCATGAGTGTGCACCGCACCAACCCGGCGCTGGGTCTGAACTGGCAGTGGAGCTCGGAGATGAGTCTGTACGCCGCCTTCGGCCAGGGCTTCGAGACCCCGACCTTCCAGGAGCTGGCCTACCGGCCCGATGGTGCTGGCATGAACCAGGCGCTCAAGCCGAGCCTGTCCCGCAATGCCGAGATCGGGCTGAAATGGCGCCGGGAAAACACCCGGCTGGATCTCGCCCTGTTCCACAGCCGGGTCAAGGATGAGATCGTTACCGGCACCAACCAGCTGGGCACCGGCCGTTCTACCTATACCAATGCCGGGCGCTCCACCCGCCGCGGCATGGAGTTGAGCATCGAGCAGCAGTTCGCCGCTGGCCTGAGTGGTTACCTTGCCTATACCTGGCTGCAGGCCGAGTACGATCGTTTCGTCGACGGCGATGGCGCCAACCATGCGGGCAATGACCTGCCGGGCATTCCGCGCCACAGCTTCTTCGCCGAACTGGCCTGGCAGCCCCAGGACAGTGGCTTCGCCACCGCCATCGAGGCCCAGGGCATGAGCCAGCGCTACGCTACCGACGACAACCAGCACAAGGCCTCGGGTTATACGGTGTTCAACTGGCGCGCGGGCTATCAATACCCGGTCGGCAATTTGTCCCTCGAGCCCTTCGCTCGCCTGGATAACATCACCGACCGCGAGTATATCGGCTCGCTGATCGTCAACGGCTCGGGTGGGCGCTACTACGAGCCGGCGCCGGAGCGCAGCTGGCTGGTGGGATTGGGGCTGCAGTATCAGTGGCGCTAATGCGAACCCGCCCTTAACTCTTGTAGATCAGTGCCCCAGAGCCAGCTTTGCGCTGGCTCTTCTCGGCCTTCTTGCGGGCACTGATCGTAGCCACGCACTGCTGATCGTCATGCAGGATGACGATGCACTCCAGGCACTGGATGCATTCGTCATAGTCGATCCGTCCGTCGCGGTGTATCGCGCCTATGCCGCAGTGGTTGCGACAATGCTGGCAAGGCTTGCCGCAGGCATCAATGCGCTTCAGCCAGGAGAACAGGCGCAGCCTGCCGAGTACCGCCAGCCCGGCACCCAGCGGGCACAGGTAGCGGCAATAGAACTTGTGGATGAACAGGCCCAGCCCGAGTAACAGCAAGGCATAAGCGACGAAGGGCCAACTGCGGATCAGGAACAGGGTGATGGTGGTCTTGAACGGCTCGACCTCGGCCAAGCGCTCGGCCAGGGTCTGCGACAGCAGGGCGCTGACCAGCAGGACCAGCAGAATCCCGTACTTGATCCACTGCAGACGGCGGTGCAGCGGCTCCGCTATTTTCCATTGGCGCAGGCGCAGTTTCTGGCCCAGCCAGGCGACCAGGTCCTGTAGCGCACCGAACGGGCAGAGCCAGCCGCAGAACAGTCCGCGCCCCCAGATGAACAGGCTGACAAAGGTAAAGCTCCAGAGCACGAAGATCACCGGGTCCATCAGAAATACCCGGATATCGAAGCCATCGACCAGTGCCAGCAACAGCGTGGTGATATTGACCAC
This sequence comes from Pseudomonas sp. G11-1, assembly GCF_024031555.1. Taxonomy (NCBI): domain Bacteria; kingdom Pseudomonadati; phylum Pseudomonadota; class Gammaproteobacteria; order Pseudomonadales; family Pseudomonadaceae; genus Pseudomonas; species Pseudomonas sp. G11-1. The sequence goes on from NZ_QEYQ01000006.1 coordinate 60,509, forward strand.
CGACAACTGCCCCTGGGCATACAGCCCGATAAACACCAAGGTGAACAGCAGAAAACCGCCGCGCAGCAGGTGAAAGGCACGGGTGTGCCGGCTGATCCGGTGCTGGAAGGTGAAGATCAGGCTCAACAGCAATAACGCGCTACCCAGCAGCGCCAACTGCCACCAACGCTCCTGCCATAGACGCAACCACACCGGACTCGGCTTGGCGGCGGCGCTGGGCTGGTGGATCTCGAATAGCCTGGGGTCGGGCTCGAAGGGGTGTTCCAGTACCAGCTGGCTTTCTACCAGGTGATTGCGTTGCAGGTTGACGTTGAGCCGCACCTGGGCGGGTTGCGCGGGATTGTAGGCTGCGTGGGTCTTGATGCGGAATATATGCGCCTGGAGATCATCCGGGGGCATTATCGCCAGGCTATCCAGCAGCGCACCGTTATCGAAGTCCATATCGTGCAGTTCGATGGCCTGGCCGTTCTGCACCAGCAGCAGCCGGCTGGGCGAGGAGGCGGCGGTGAAATCCTCCGGCACATGGCGGTAGCTGCCGCGCGACATCACCAGCAGTGCCTGCTCTCCGTCGCGCAGGCTGCTCTGCAAACGGGCAAAACCCTGCTCGCCCAACAGGTTGCGCCCGCTCATGGGCGTATCCAGGTAGGCAAGGAACAGCTCGCTGAAAGCCTGGTCGTGATCCATGCCTGGATAATGCTCCAGTGAATGCCCCAGGCGCTGCTCCAACTCGTCGGGCTTCAGTAGCCAACGCTGGACCAGCCCCCGCTCCAGCAGTTGTTGCCAATCCAATGGTTCAAACAGATCCATGCGTGGTGTCGCCAACGGCGCGCTGGTAAAGCCTTCAAGATAAGCGCGAGCGACGGCCAGAGCCGATTGCAACACACTTTCATTGAGGATCACCACGGAGACGGTGGCCTTGCTGATGCCATCGAACTGGGTAATCGATTGGCCGTCACTGGAATCCGGCTTGCGACCGCCGACCACCACGGGCTTGCTGAGGGGGTGCTGGCGGTATTGTTCAACAAAATCCAGCAGGGCCTTGTCCCCCATACCATGCAGGAATACCGGCTCATGGTGACCCAGCACCCGGACCCCGGTCAGCACTCCATCGACATCCAGGCCAACCAGCAGGTGGAAGGGTTTGCCGGCAAACCCCTGCAGGCTGGAGTGGTCGGTAGATTCGAAGGCGTAGCCGAGCAGCTCATTCAACTGGTATACCGGGTAAACAGGCACATCGCCCTGCTTGGCATCAACCCGAGTCGCCTGGGGGAACAGCGCCTGGATCGCTTCCTGGACCTTGGGTGGTGGAGCGCTATCGGCTGGCAGCAGCGGGCTGATCAGCAGCAGGATCAGCGCCAGCAAGCGTAGCGTTGGCTGCAGTCGAGAGAACATCGACATGGCTTGCCTCGATCGGTTCATGGTGTCTCACCATGCTATCCGCCTCAGGACACGCGACCATGCGACTTGAGGGGCGCCGAGGCACGACTTCAGTCGTAAAAACGCCTCCGCCGCCCGCTTTGAGGTAACCTGTGGTTTCCACAAATAAAACAATAAAGGTCGCTTACTACCATGGCCTACGATATTAGCCAGCTACGCAAATTCGTTACTCCCGAGATCATTTTCGGCGCCGGTTCACGCAAAACCGTGGCCAACTACGTCAACACCTTCGCCGCCCGCAAGGTACTGCTGGTTTCCGACCCTGGCGTGGTAGCAGCGGGCTGGGCCGCAGACGTGGAGAACAGTCTGCAAGAGCAGGGCGTGGACTACGTTCTGTATACCCAGGTATCGGCCAATCCGCGGGTAGAGGAGGTGATGCTGGGCGCCGAGGTCTATCGCTCCTCGGCTTGTGATGCCATCGTTGCCATTGGCGGGGGCAGCCCGATGGACTGCGCCAAGGCGATCGGCATTGTCGCCACCAACGGTGGGCATATCCTCGATTTCGAGGGAGTCGATACCATTCGCACGCCCGTGCCGCCGGTGATCCTGATACCGACCACGGCGGGCACCTCGGCGGATGTGTCCCAGTTCGTGATCATTTCCAACCAGCAGGAGAGGGTGAAGTTCTCGATCATCAGCAAGGCGGTGGTGCCGGACGTGGCCCTGATCGATCCGGAAGTCACCGCCACCATGGATCCTTTCCTGTCTGCCTGTACCGGCGTCGATGCCCTGGTGCATGCGATCGAGGCTTATGTATCCACCGGCAGTGGGCCGATGACCGATGCCCACGCGCTGGAGGCCATGCGACTTATCAACGGCAACCTGGTGGCGATGATCAAGCAGCCCGACAATATCCAGCTGCGCGAGAAAATCATGCTCGGCAGCCTGCAGGCCGGGCTGGCGTTCTCCAATGCCATTCTCGGGGCGGTGCATGCCATGTCGCACAGCCTGGGCGGCTATCTGGATCTGCCCCATGGTCTGTGCAATGCCATCCTGATGGAGCACGTGGTGGCCTTCAATTATGATGCCGCGCCAGACCGCTTCAAGGTGGTGGCCCAGACGCTGGGAATCGATATCCGCGGCCTGAGCGGCCCGCAGGTCCGCCAGCGGTTGGTGCAGCATTTGATTGATTTCAAGCATGCGGTGGGCTTCGCGCAGACGCTGGGCATGCATGGAGTGGGCATCAGCGATCTGCCGATGCTGTCGATCCACGCCATGGACGACCCCTGTATCCTGACCAACCCGCGTGAATCCAGCATCAGGGATGTGGAAGTGGTTTATGCCGAAGCACTTTGATCCACGTCGCGAGATGCTGACCGGCCTGCTGGGGCTGGGGCTGCAGTCCGCGCGTAAAAGCTACTATCCGGAACTGATGGACCGTCTGCAGGAACTGGAAACAGAGCGCAATCGCTACAAGTGGCTGTTCGAGAATGCCGTGCATGGCATATTCCAGGGTGATATGGAGCACGGCATCCGGGCCGCCAACCCCTCGCTGGTGCGCATGCTCGGCTATCCCTCGACCGAGGCCGTGCTGGCGGCAGCCGGTGAGCTGAAGGATAACTTCTTCGCCGGGGGGCCGGCGGAGTTCGTCCAGGTCTGCGAGCGGCTACAGCTGGAGGGCGAGCTGGTTGGCTACGAGACTCGCCTGCGGCGCCTGGATGGCAGCGAGCTGGATGTGCGCATGAACCTGTTGCTCAAACAAGAGGAGGGGCGCCAACTGGTGGAGGGCTTCGTTGCCGACATCAGCGGTCGCAAGCAGGCCGAGCGGGCCATGCAGCAGCTCAACGAACAACTGGAGCAGCGGGTGCATGAGCGCACCCTGGAACTGGAAACCCTGAATGACAGCCTGCGCCGCGAAATCATCGAGCGGGAGCGGGTGCAAGGGGCACTGCGTGATGCCCGGGATGCCGCCGAGCTCGCCAATCGCAACAAGGATCACTACCTGGCCGCGGTCAGTCACGATCTGCTGCAACCGCTGAATGCCGCGCGGCTGTTGATGGCCACCCTGCGTGAACGAGCATTGCCCAGGTCCGAGGCGCAACTGGTCGAACGCTCCCACGCAGCATTGGAAAACGCCGAGGACATACTCAGTGACCTGCTCGATATTGCCCGCCTGGATCATGGCAACATCCCGCTGGAGCTGGGCAATCACACCCTGGCCGAGATCATCGACCCGCTGTTGAGCGAGTTTCAGGGGCTGGTCGAAACCTGCGGACTGCAGGTGCGGGCACGGCTCGGGCGCTGGGCCGTGCGTACCGATTACCGCATGCTCAGCCGCATTCTGCGCAACCTGCTGAGCAATGCCATTCGCTATACACCGAGCGGGCGGATACTGATTGGTTGCCGGCGCCGGGGTGAGCTGTTGAGCATCCAGGTGTGGGACACCGGCCTGGGCATCCCCAGCGAACGCTTCGATGACATATTCCGTGAGTTCAACCAACTGCATGGTGACCGTGTCGGCCCCCGCAAGGGAGCCGGGTTGGGGCTGGCGATTGTCGAACGCATCGCCCGGCTGCTCGAGGCGCCCCTGCAAGTGCAATCGGTGGTTGGCTCAGGTTCCATGTTCAGCGTCACCGTGCCGCTGGCCAGGGCCAGTGCACCGACCCCGCCGGATGCACTGCTGGCGCGGTTGCACGCGCCGCTGCAGGGGCGGCATCTGCTGGTGATCGACAACGATGCGATGATCCTTTCCAGTATGCAGGGGCTGCTGGAACAGTGGGGCGCCCGGGTGCAGGTCGCGGTCGACCTGCCGGGCGCACTGGAGGCGCTGGGTGGTCGCCTCCCGGACGCCATCCTTGCCGATTACCACCTCGATGCCGGGCAGACTGGTTGCGATGCGGTAAGCCGGTTGCGCGAACACTTCCAATGGCAGATACCGGCAATCATGATCACCGCCGATCGCAGTGAACACAGTCGGCAGCGCTTGCGTGACCTGGGCATACCGGTGCTCAACAAGCCGATCAAGGCCGGCAAGCTCAGGGCCATGCTCGGGCAGGTGCTGCATTAGGCTCTGGCCCTGGGAACGTCAAGCACCAGCTTGATGGGAGTCAGCCGGTAACGCCATTGCCACTGGCCAGTCCTGGTACGAGCTGGTGCTCGAACCTCCCAGGCCCAAGTCCCTCCACCTCGGCCAGAGCCAGGCAGCAATGTGCCCGAGGGTGAGTGGAAAAACGCGCTTCCTCCCAAGGTAGCAAGCGAGCCTGTGCTTTGGCAGCAGCTCGTCAATCTTTGGTAGGGCCCACCAAAGCCCGGTACTTTCAGCTCCTTGGCAGAATGGGGGCGCTGCCTCCGCTTTCCGATAATCCGCTGGACGCCCAGTTTCGTCAGCCACTGATTCCATCGGAGAGCACAATGAACAAGAACAATACTGCCTATCCTCTATTGACCGCCCTGGCTGCGGCCATGCTCAGCGCACCGGCCTCGGCCGCCATTACCCTGTACGATCAGGATGACACCAGCTTTTCGGTCGACGGCTATTTCAATGCCTTCTACGTGCACAACAAGGTTGATCATATCGACCCCGATCTGGACCGCAACCAGTCGCGGGTGAAAATGGGCTTCCTGCCCAACTACATCGGTTTCAATGTCGGCAAGAAATACGACAACCTGACCCTCGGTGGCCGTTCCTCGTTCTGGGTCACCATCAACGACAGCCAGGACAACGCCACCGAGACCGGCATCGATGTTCGCCAGTTCTACGGTACCGTTTCCGGCAGTTGGGGTGAGGTACTGTTCGGCAAGGACTTCGGCCTGTTCGGACGCTCGAACATCATGCTCGACGAGTTCCTTACTGCCTATGGCCAGTCCAGCGACACCCTCGGCCTGGTCGATGGTGGCGGCGTATCCTTCGGCAATATCGGCACCGGCTATCCCTATCCGTTTCCCACTTCGCAGATCACCTACCGTTCACCGGTGATGAGCGGCTTTCGCGCCGCCGTGGGCATCATGGACCCGGTCGATGGTCATCTGGTGGACGACAACGGGGTGCAGACCGGCAAGGACTACCAGGACAGCCCCCGTTTCGAGAGTGAGCTCACCTACCAGTTCGAGCTGGGTGACGCGCAACTGCACACCTGGCTCAACGGCATGTACCAGCAGGCGGATAATACCGGCGCAGGCATTGACTCGGTGACCTCCCGCGGGCTGGGCTACGGTGTGCAGGCCAAGCTGGGGGCGCTGTCGCTGACCGGCTCCGGCTTCAACGCCGAGGGCGTCAATCCCTTCTTCACCAACAACGCGACCCAGGCCAGCCTGCGCGAAAGCGACAGCAAGGGATACCTGCTGCAGGGCTCCTATACCTTTGGCAAGACCCGGGTGGCGCTGTCCTATGGCAAGACCCGGGATGACGGCAACGGCCTGGGCTATCAGGCGGACTTCAAGACCAGCGGTATCGGCCTGTTCCACAGTCTCAATGAGAACCTGACACTGGTTGCCGAGTACAACCGTTTCGACCTGAAGAACCGTGATGCCGGTGACCGGATAGAAGAAACCGACACCCTGGCCCTGGGAGTGGCGCTGGGCTGGTAGAGGCCGGCGGGCAGCCCTTCGTCCTTTAGCACTAGGGTCTTGCTACTCAAGCAGGATGGGGCCGGGGCGGGGGGCTCAATAGAATGACAACAGCCCCTAGTGCGAGAGGTAATCATGCAGCAGATATTGGCAGATTGTTTCCGGACCGCCATTACCGATATTGCCGATCCCGAGCTGGCGGCGCAGAGCCTGGCTAGCCAGCTGCTCCATCCCCATCTGGGCTTCGTGCTGTTCTTCTGCTCATCTCAGTACCCGCTCACCAGGCTGGGGGAGGCGTTGGAGCAGCATTTTGGCGGAGTGGTTCTGGTCGGCTGCACTACGGCCGGCGAGATAACCCCGCAAGGTTATGGCCGGGGCTGCATCAGCGCCGTGGGATTCGATTGCCGCGCCTTCGCCATCGACTGTACCTTGATCAGTGCACTGGATGATTTCAGCCTGGTGGATGCTCAGGCGGCGGCCGACCGAATGCTCGACCACTGCCGCCACGCGGGACTGGCTCCGATCAAGGGGCACACCTTTGCCCTGACCTTGCTCGATGGCCTTTCCAGCCGCGAGGAAGTGGTGCTAGCCACCCTGAACGCCACGCTGGGGAGCATTCCGCATTTTGGCGGATCGGCGGGCGGCGACGATCACCCGGTGCATACTTACGTCTATTACCAGGGCACCTTCCACTCCGAGGCGGCGGTAGTGGTGATGGTCAATACCTGGCTCGATTTCGAAGTTTTCACCACCCATAACCTGGAGGCGAAGGCTGAAAAACTGGTGGTAACCGCCGCCGATACCGAGCGCCGGACCGTGCTGGAGCTCAATGCCGAGCCCGCCGCAGAGGAGTACGCGAGGCTGGTTGGTGTGCCTGTCGAGCAGTTGAGTACCGCCACCTTCGCGCTGAACGCACTGGCGGTGCGTATCCGTGATCAGTTCTATGTACGCTCCATCCAGCGGGTCAACCCTGATGGCAGCCTGACCTTCTATTGCGCAGTGGATACCGGCATCGTGCTGACCGCAATGGCCTCGCGACCATTGCTGCCGGACCTGCAGCAGCAACTGGCGCAGTTGCGCCAGCGCCTGGGCGAGCCGGTACTCATGATCGCCTGCGACTGCGTGTTGCGTCGGCTGGAAGCGGAGCTGCTGGGGGACGATGAAGAGCTGGCCAGCTACATGGCCAGCAATGCAGTGATAGGTTTCAATACCTATGGCGAACAGTTCAATGGCATGCACATCAACCAAACCTTCACCGGGGTGGTCTTTGCCTACCCGCACTGAAGCGAGCACGCAGGCTGATCGCGACGAACTGCAGGCTCTGCGCGCCGCCAACAATAAGCTGCGGCGGATCAATGCGGCGCTGATCGAGCGCGTCGAGTCGATTGCCAACCCGCGTACCGAAGGTTACGCAGCTTTCCAGCATTCGGTAGAGCTGGCCGAGCAGGTACGCGAGCGTACCCAGGCATTGAACGAGACCATGGCCGAGCTGCAAGCCAGCAACCGGCTGCTCAACGAGGCGCGGGCGCGGGCGGAAACCGCCCGGCATCACCTGGCAGATGCCATCGAAAGCATGAATGACGGGGTGGTACTGTTCGACAAGGACAAACGTGCGGTGCTGTTCAACAGTCATTATGCGCGCTTCTGGCATGGCACCCGGGTGCGGGTGCGTGAGGGGGCGCGACTGGAGGAGCTCAAGCGCCTGGCGACCGCAACCGGCCTGGTGATCGACATGGAAGCCGGCAGCGATGGGCACATGCTTTACCGTATGCGCAACAAACGCTGGGTCCAGGTCCGTGAGCGTCCGACCCGAGAGGGCGGGTTGGTCATTCTCTATACAGACATCACCGACCTGAAGAACTCCGAAACAGCCCGCCGGGAACAGGCCCTGGCGCAGAAGACGCGACTGCTGCAGCGGACCGTGGACAGCCTGTCCCAGGGCGTTGCCGTGGTCAACGAGCAGGGCGGGCTGGAGCTCTGGAACTACCGCTTCCTGGAGCTGGCCGGGCTGGCCCCGATACAGCCGCACCGGCCCTTTGCCGAAGTGCTGGAGGACAGCGAACTGGAGCTGTTCACGCCCGGCAGCCACAGCGTAGCGGGCCAGCCAGAGCTGACCCGTGAACAGCGCCTGGACAATGGCCGGGTGCTGGAAATGCGCAGCCACCCCATGCCGGCCGGTGGCTTCGTCAATACCTACACCGATATCACCGAGCGTGACCTGTATGCCAAGGCACTGCTGGAAAGCGAGCGCTGGGTACGCCTGATCACCGACCAGTTGCCGGCCATGATCGCCTACGTAGAGCAGGACCTGAGCTATCAGTTCACCAACCGGATGTATGACGAATGGTACGGCTGGCAACGCGGCAACATCCTCGGGCAGAGCATGATTCATGTGCATGACGCGGAGCAATTCGCTCGTCTGGAGCCCTACATCGAACGGGCCTTCCAGGGCGAAAGCGTGAGCTTCGAGTTTGCCGAACGCAGCCTCCAGGGGGATGAGCGCTACCTGCTGCGTTCCTATGTACCCAACCGCAACGCCGATGGTGAGGTTACCGGCCTGTTCGTGTTGATCCGCGATGTCACCGAGCGCCAGCGCAGCGCTGAAGCCTTGCACCAGGCCTATCAGCATCTGGAACAACGGGTGCGCGAACGTACCCGGGAACTGACCAGCGTCAATGACCAACTGCGTCAGGAAATCAATGAGCGGGCCAGGGCGGAGGCGCGCTTGCGCGAAGCCAAGCATGAGGCCGAACAGGCCAATCTGTCGAAAACCAAGTTCCTCGCCGCGGTCAGCCATGATCTGCTGCAGCCGCTGAATGCGGCGCGCCTGTTCACCGGCGCCCTGCTCGAGCAGCCGGTGCCGCCGGCCAGTAGTGCGTTGGCCAGGCAAATCAACCAGTCCCTGGAAGATGTCGAGAACCTGCTTGGCACCCTGGTGGACATATCCAAGCTCGATGCCGGTGTGATCAAGCCCGATGTAGGTTCCTTCAATATCGCTGACCTGCTGGACAACCTGGCCAACGAGTACCGGCAGGTCTGCGCCAGCCAACAGTTGCAGTTCCGTTTTGTCGGCAGCCAATGCGTGGTGCACAGCGATGTGCAGCTGCTGGCGCGTATTCTGCGCAACTTCCTGACCAACGCGGTTCGCTATACGCAGCATGGCCGGGTGCTGCTGGGTTGTCGACGGCATGCTCGGGGGCTTCGCATCGAAGTCTGGGATACCGGAATGGGCATTGCCCAGGACAAGCTGGAAGAGATCTTCCAGGAGTTCAAGCGCATTCAGCCCGCGAGCCAAGCTCGGGATCAGGGGCTGGGCCTGGGGCTGGCCATCGCCGATAAGGTCGCGCGCATGCTTGGTCACTGCATCCAGGTGCGTTCGGTCGAGGGCAGGGGATCGGTGTTTTCCGTCGAGATACCCTACGGCAGGCGCGGCCCGGCTGCGGCCAAGCAGCTGAGCATGCCGGCCAGCATTGGCGAATACTTGCGCGGCGCGCGTATCTGGGTGCTGGATAATGACCCGTCCATCTGCGCGGCCATGCGCACCTTGCTGGAGAATTGGGAGTGCCAGGTGATCACGGCGCTGTCAGCCGATGACCTGGCCAGTCAGGTGGATGGCTTCCGCGCCGCAGCGGATCTGCTGCTCGCCGACTACCACCTGGACAATGGGGTCAATGGGGTGGATGTTGCCGCGGCGATCAACGTCCGCCGGGCCATGCCGCTGCCGGTATTACTGATCACCGCCAACTACAGCAACGAATTGAAGCAGCAGGTACGGGAGCTGGGGCACATGCTGATGCACAAACCGGTCAAGCCGATGAAGCTGAAGGCTGCCATGAGCCACATGCTGACACCCACAGAGCGGTGACGCTTCAGCGTCTGAGATAGGCGCTGAAGTCCACATCGACGGCGGAAAGAATCGCCTGCACCCGGTTGCTGACGCTGAGCTTGCGCAGGATCGCCGACACATGCGCCTTGACCGTGGTTTCGGCAATGTCCAGGTGATAGGCGATCTGCTTGTTCGACTCACCCTTGGCCATGCGCTCCAGGACCAGCAACTGTTTGCGGGTGAGAGCGTACAGCAGCTCGGGTGACAACGGGGCTTCATCGGGGGTGCGGCGGGTAATGATGCGGTTGGAGCGGATGATATCCGACGGCAGGTAGACGTCACCGGCGAGGATCTGCACTATGGCCTCGGTCATCTGCGCCCTGGGCGAGGATTTGGTGATGAAACCCACCGCCCCATAGGTGATGGCCTGCAGTACCACCTGCTTGTCTTCCTCGGCGGAGACGATCACCACCGGGATCGAGGGCGACTCGTTGCGCAGGCTGATCAGGCCGTTCAACCCGTTCATGCCGGGCATGTTCAGGTCCAGCAGGATCAGGTCCAGATCATCGTGCTCCCGGGCAATGGTCAGCGCGCTGTCCAGGTCCGAGGTTTCCAGCAGTTCAGAGCCGGGAAAGCCGGCTGCAATCACGTTGCAGATAGCTTCACGAAACAGCGGATGATCGTCGGCTATCAATATCTTGTGCATGGCCTGCTCCAGATTCTTCTTGTTATGGGCTGCCAGTCATGACGCTCGCAGCATTTGTATTATGTCCGGCATTACACCCTGCGGCAGGGGCACTTTCAAATAGTACATTGGCATCACAAGATACAACCAAAGTAGTAGATGGCAGTGGAAAAAACTGCCGCACCCTGCCAACAAGTAGCGCTCAGGAAGTACCAAGGTAGCATTCAAGTGCAGGGCCCAGGCCTTAGCATGGAAGCACGTTGGCGGTGCCGCCGCTATTGGCTGGGAGGTCGGGGCATGCATATCCTGTTACTGGATGGTCACTTCATTGTCAGGCAGGGCTACCGCAGCCTGCTCACGGCGCAGTTTCCGCAGGCGGCAATCCTCGAAGCCGGTGATGGCGAACAAGCGCTCTGTGCCGTCCAGCAGCGGGTGCCGGACCTGGTGATCCTGGAGGTCAGCCTGCCCGGCATCAGTGGTATCGAAACCGCTCGTCGCCTGTTGCAGCGCTGGCCGCTGCTGCGCGTTCTGTTCTTCAGCATGCACGATGAGTTGCCATTGGTGCGCCAGGCGCTGGCCGCCGGCGCCATGGGCTTCATAACCAAGGGCGCGGGGCAAGAGGTATTGCTCGAAGCGGTGAAGCGCTGCCTGGCCGGACATCGCTATATCGAGCAGGAATTGGCCATCCAGCTTGCCTGTTCGGGCGATCAAACCCGGCTCGATCCGCGGCTGGAGTGCATGACGCCGCGCGAATTCGAGATCTTCGTCATGCTTGCCAAGGGACTGGCGCCGCGTCAGGTGGCCCACCACCTGTGCCTGAGCAGCAAGACCATTTCCAACAACCTGACCAGTCTGAAACAGAAGCTTGAGGTGACCTCGTTGACCGAACTGGTTCACCTGGCCATCGATACCGGTGTGATCCGCCTGCACGGGCTGGTTGGCCGACAGGCGGCTGAGATGGTCAACCCACCCTAGCGCGCCTGGGAGCCGAGATGGGCTTCCCAGTTCACCGGACAGTCGGTGCAGTTGGTCATGTGCATGTTCAGGTAAGTCCCGTAATGCAGGCGGGTGCCGGTCATGGTGGCCGACTCGAGGTTGGCGTGGTTCATTTTCGATTCCTGCAGGTTGGCATCGCTCAGGTCGGCGCCCTTGAGGTCGGCCTTGGGCAGCCAGGCCATCTCCAGATTGGCGGCACGCAATATCACGTCATGCATGTGCGCTGCGCTGAAGCGGGCGAACTCCAGGTTGGCGCCGGTGAAGTCGGCCTGCTTGAATTCGCCACCCTGGGCATTCAGGTTCCAGGCCTGGACGGCGACGAAGCTGCTGCCGATGGCACTGGCTCCGCGCATGGCCGTCTGCTGCAGGCTGGCGCGGTTGAAGTTGGCGCCATCGAGCCGGGCGTTATCCAGTTTGGCCTGATCCAGCTTGGCGTGACGCAGGTCCGCGCCGCGCAGATCGGCCCCGGTGAAGTCGGCCTTGCTCAGGTCCTTGTGGCGCAGATCGGCCTGGCGCAGGTCTACGCCGGGGCAGGATGTGCCGCGCACCAGGGCACAGCCGTTGATGGTGACGACATCTTCTTCAGCTACATCCGCCACCTGGGCCTGCAGCGTCAGACTGAATGCTGCCAGGCCGGATATCAGCAGCATACGGGGTGTCAGTGGTTTCATGCTCCGTACCTCTGTCTGTGATTCGTGCTGTTGCGCCAGGCTGGGCCTGGCGCAACGCTGGTTACCGCGATAGTGCTCAGCGCTTGGCGGTCTGCTGCGACCAGGAGGGGAGTTTGAAGACCCAGAAGGAGCCACCCTGGGCGACCGGTTTGGTCAGCTCGGCCATGTCGCCGCCCCACAGCGGAACCGCGCCACCGTAGCCGGTGGTTACGCCGATGTACTGTTCGCCATCCTGTTCCCAGGTGATCGGCGGGGAAATGACCCCGGTGCCGGTCTGGAATTTCCACAGCTCCTTGCCGGTCTTGGCATCGAACGCCTTGAAGTAGCCGTCGCCAGTGCCGGTGAACACCAGGTTGCCCGCAGTAGCCAGGACGCCTGCCCACAGCGGCAGCGGTTCCTTGTGTTCCCACTCGACCTTGCCGGTGGTCGGGTTCATTGCCCGCAGGATGCCGACGTGGTCGTCATACAGGCGCTTGATGCGGAAACCCATGCCCAGGTAGGCCGAGCCCTTGTTGTAGCTGACTTCCTCGGTCCAGTAATCTTCCTTCCAGTGGTTGGCGGGAACATAGAACAGACCGGTGTCCTTACTGTAGGCCATCGGGTTCCAGTTCTTGCCACCGAGGAAGGGTGGCGATACCTCGACCGATTCGCTACGCTCCTGGCCCGGCTGCAAACGTGGTGGGCGCTGGCCTTCGTTCTCCACCGGGCGGCCGGTTTCCAGGTCGATATGGCTGGCCCAGGTGATGTCGTCAACGAACGGGAAGGCGTTGGTCAGCTTGCCGTTGTTGCGATCGACCACATAGAAGAAGCCGTTGCGGTCGGCGTGGGCGGTGGCCTTGACGGTCTTGCCCGACGAGTCCTTGTAGTCGAACAACACCAGCTCGTTGTTGCCGGAGAAGTCCCAGGCGTCGTTGGGGGTGTGCTGGTAGAACCACTTCACCTCGCCGGTGGTCGGGTCCACCGCGACCTGGCCGGAGGTGTAGAGGCTGTCGTAATCAGCCGGATTGCCGTCCTCGGAGGTCCGCGCCCAGCCGTTCCACGGCGCGGGGTTGCCGGCACCGACGATGATGGTATTGGTTTCCGGGTCGAAGCTCGCGCTTTGCCAGGGCGCACCACCACCCTGGCTCCAGGCCTCAACCTTGCCGGTGGGGGAGTTCGGGTCGTCGGGCCAGGAGGGCGCCTTGATGTCGCCGGTGGGCGTGCTGTCCTTGCCATTCAGGCGACCCATGTGACCTTCGACGAAGGGCCGCATCCAGATTTCCTCGCCAGTAGCGGGATCACGGGCAAACAGCTTGCCGACCACGCCGAACTCGTCGCCGGAGGAGCCGTGGATCAGCAGCGTCTTGCCAGTCTTCTGATCCTTGACGATGGTCGGTGCCCCGGTCATGGTGTAACCGGCACGGTGATCACCGAACTTCTCCCGCCAGACCACCTTGCCGGTGTCCTTGTTCAACGCCACGATCCCGGCATCTAGCGTGCCGAAGAATACGTTGTCGCCATAGATCGCAGCACCGCGGTTGACCACGTCGCAGCAGGGCCGAATATCATCAGGCAGGCGATGGGAGTAGCTCCACAGACGCTTCCCGGTCTTGGCATCCAGGGCGAACATCCGCGAATACGAACCGGTGACATAGATCACGCCGTCGTGCACCAGCGCCTGGGACTCCTGCCCGCGCTGCTTCTCATCGCCGAACGAGAACGACCAGGCCGGCGTCAGCTTGAAGACGTTCTCGTCGTTCACCAGGCTCAGCGGGCTGTAACGCTGGGCGTTGTTGCCCATGCCGTACATCAGTACGTTGTGGGTGGAGACGTGATCGTTGGCGATATCGTCCCAGGTGACTGGTTTGGCCGCCACCTGAGAGGCGCTCAGGGCAAGCCCCGCCGAGAGAATCAGGTATCTGACGGCCCGGGCTGCAGGCCTCAGGGCAGGAAGTGTTTTTGTTGTCATGGCAGTGTTCCTTGTTGTTGGAAGAGGGCAGCGTTGCTGGTCCACGCCAACATCTTGGTCAGGGCAAGGAAGGGGCGAAACGGAAAATAACCCGTAGTTGGCGGGAAATAGTCCCTTGCGGATGCTCCTTGGGAGGGATACCGGGGGACCGCTACTTCAGTAGCAGGAAATTGCTGCCTTGGTATCTGCCGGCGCCGTACCGCGCCGCGCCTGATGGCGTCTGTGACATCGGGGCTGCCCATGAACTACTACCAAGGGAGCAGAACTCGACAACCAAAGCAGCATAGGGGGGAAGACAGGGCCTTCTTATCATCCTTGCCGACAACAGAATAAAAACATCCGTGATCACACACAGATCACCTGGCCGCGAGGTAAGCAGGATGACACACCACAAGAAGACACTGAAACTGGTCGCCATAGGGCTGGCCTTGGCAGTCGGCCAGGCATGGGCGCATGGCAATGTGACCCCCCAGGCAGTTGATACCAAGGGCCTCGGCGATCTTGGCGATGAGTGGCTGGACACCAACCCTTACCGTGAAGGCCATCCGCAATATGACACCGCCGTGACCATCGGCGCCTCCGCCTACAACCAGAACTGCGCCGCCTGCCACGGGCTGGATGGTATCTCCGGCGGCATCAATCCCGACCTGCGCTACCTGGAAAACGGCGACTACGGCGATGAGTGGTACAAGGAAAGGGTCGTCAATGGCGCCGTACGTGACGGTCGAGTGTATATGCCGAAGATGGCTGATTTTCTCAGCCAGGAAGCACTCTGGGCTATCCGCGCCTGGCTGGAAACGGTTGCTGTCGAGCAATAGCGGACCGGACTGGCTATGGCGTATGGGTCGACAGGGGCCCGCCAGGCTCCTATGGTAAGGAGGGTTGCCTATGTAGCACGTCAGGGTTCAAGTGCTTAACCGAGTTTGCCGGCAGGTGTCGGCAGGCCTGATCGTCAACTTACTGGAGGATTCGATTATGTGGACCAAACCCAGCTATACCGATCTGCGCATTGGCTTTGAAGTCACCATGTACTTTGCCAACCGCTGAGCACAGGCGTGCTGTTTGGCCGGTTGCATGCTGAACCGGTCAAGCAGCCGCATCCAGGACCCATATCATGCTGATCCATATTCTAGGCTCCGCTGCGGGCGGTGGTTTTCCGCAGTGGAACTGCAATTGCCGTAATTGTGACGGTTTGCGCAAGGGGCAGATCAATGCCCGCTCACGCACCCAATCCTCGATTGCCCTGTCCGACGGCAGTGGCAACTGGATTCTGTGCAACGCCTCCCCGGATATCCGCACACAACTGGAACAGACGCCAGTGCTGCAACCGGGCCGCCAGTCGCGCGACACCGCGATTGGCGGAATCATCCTGATGGACAGCCAGATCGATCACACCACGGGACTGCTGACCCTGCGTGAAGGTTGCCCGCACCAGGTTTGGTGCACCGAGATGGTTCATCAGGACCTGAGCACCGGATTTCCGCTATTCAATATTCTCGAGCACTGGAACGGCGGCCTGCAGTGGAACCGTATAGAGCTGGACGCCGGCTTTACCGTTCCCGCCTGTCCGGCCCTGCATTTCACCCCGATCCCGTTGCGCAGCGCCGCGCCGCCATATTCACCGCACCGTAACAATCCGCATCCCGGTGACAATATCGGTTTGCTGGTGCGCGACACCCATACCGGCGGGGTGCTGTTCTATGCGCCTGGCCTGGGACAGCTCAGCAGTCAGGTCAGAGACGCGATGGGCGTTGCCGATTGCCTGCTGGTGGATGGCACCCTCTGGCGCGAGGACGAAATGCTCCACGCCGGGGTAGGGACCAAGCTCGGCAGCGAGATGGGCCATCTGCCCCAGAGCGGGGCTGGTGGGATGATCGAGGTACTCAGTGCCTATCCGCAGAGCCGGCGCGTACTGACCCACATCAACAACACCAATCCGATTCTGGACGAAGACTCTGCCGAGCGCGCCGAATTGACGCGCCACGGCATCGAAGTCGCCCATGATGGGATGTTGATCAATCTGTAAGGAGAGCAAGGTGCCAACTGAGCCGATGAGCCGCGCGGCGTTCGAGCAGGCCCTGCGTGACAAGGGCCGGTACTACCACATCCATCATCCGTTCCACATCACCATGCATGAAGGGCGCGCCACTCCAGAGCAGATCCGCGGTTGGGTAGCCAACCGGTTCTACTATCAGGTGAACATCCCGCTCAAGGACGCAGCCATCATGGCCAACTGCAACGACGCCGCTGCGCGCCGCGAGTGGGTGCAGCGGATCATCGACCACGATGGCACGGCCGACGGTGACGGTGGCATCGAAGCCTGGCTGCAGTTGGGCGAAGCCGTGGGCCTGAGCCGGGAAGAACTCCTCGATCAGCGCCATGTACTGCCCGGTGTGCGGTTTGCGGTAGACGCCTATGTCAATTTTGCCCGCCGCGCCAACTGGAAGGAGGCGGCCAGCTCATCGCTGACCGAACTCTTTGCCCCACAGATCCATCAGTCGCGGCTGGATAGCTGGCCGCAGCATTATCCCTGGATCGACGCCCAGGGTTATCGCTACTTCCGCACCCGTTTGGGCGAAGCGCGCCGGGATGTGGAGCATGGTCTGCGCATTACCCTGGACCATTATCAGACACTCGAGGCTCAGCAGCGCATGCTCGAGATTCTCCAGTTCAAGCTGGATGTGCTCTGGAGCATGCTCGATGCCATGTCGATGGCCTATGAACTGGGCCGCGCACCATACCATACGGTCACCGACCAGCCGGTCTGGCACCGGGGGATCCGCTTATGAGCATACCGCAGCCGACCGCCGTGCCGGCGTTGCGTCCCGGCTACCGGATGCAATGGGAACCAGTACAGAACTGCCATGTACTGCTCTATCCCGAAGGGATGGTCAAACTCAATGAAAGCGCTGCAGAAGCCCTGAAACGGGTCGATGGCCAGCGCTCAATCAACGAGATCATCGCTGAACTGCAAGCCTGTTTTCCGTCTGCACCCGAACTGGATGAAGACGTCCTGGCCTTTATGGGGGAAGCCCATGAACAACGTTGGATCCTTTTCCGCTGACATGCAAGACCGACCCGAACAGGGACCGCCGTTGTGGCTGTTGGCCGAGCTGACTTACCGCTGCCCGCTGCAGTGTCCCTATTGCTCCAACCCGCTGGAATTTGCCGAACACAAACAGGAGCTGACCACTGCCCAATGGATTGAGGTGTTCAGCCAGGCGCGGGCGCTGGGTGCGGCCCAGCTGGGGTTTTCCGGTGGTGAGCCGCTGGTGCGTGATGACCTGGCCGAACTGATCAGCGCGGCGCGGGACATGGGCTATTACACCAATCTGATCACCTCGGGGATGGGGCTGAATCAGGCGCGCATCGATCAGTTCCTGGACGCCGGGCTGGATCATATCCAGATCAGCTTTCAGGCCTCGGACAGCGAGGTCAACAACATGCTGGCCGGCTCGCGCAAGGCCTTCGATCAGAAGCTGGCCATGGCCCGGGCGGTCAAGGCCGCAGGCTACCCGATGGTGCTGAACTTCGTTACCCACCGGCACAATATCGATCAGATCGAGAAGATCATCGAGCTGTGCCTGGCGCTGGAGGCGGACTTTGTCGAGTTGGCCACCTGCCAATATTACGGTTGGGCACATCTGAATCGCGCCGGCCTGCTGCCCACCAAGGCGCAGCTGGACCACGCTGAAGCGGTTACCAATCGCTATCGGGCCAAGCTGGCGGCCGAAGACCATCCGTGCAAGCTGATTCTGGTGATGCCTGACTACTATGAAGATCGCCCCAAGGGCTGCATGAACGGGTGGGGCAACATCTTCCTGACGATTACCCCCGATGGCACCGCCTTGCCTTGCCACAGTGCCCGGCAGCTGCCGGTGGCCTTTCCCAATGTCAGCGAACATAGCCTGTCGCATATCTGGTATGACTCCTTCGGCTTCAACCGTTATCGGGGCGATGACTGGATGCAGGAACCCTGTCGCTCCTGCCCCGAAAAGGAAAAGGACTTCGGCGGCTGCCGCTGTCAGGCCTATATGCTGACTGGGGACGCCACCCAGGCCGATCCAGTCTGCAGCAAATCACCACACCATCATCAGATCCTTGCCGCCCGCGCCGAGGCCGATCTACCCCAGCCACCGATCGAGGCACTGACCTTTCGCAATGAACGCACCTCCAGAATCATCTGCAAGAGCTGAGCGGGCCGGGCACTGGCACAGTAGCTTCTCCGCAGCCGATGCCGTCGCCGCCGGCACGGATTACGCTGACCTGATCTGTGATGACCAGCATGTGCTCTGGGTGGAGTTTTTCCCGGAGGAGGGGCTCAATGCCGTAGTGGAGTGGACGCCGGCCGGTACGCGGCGACTTACCCCGCCGGGCTATAGCGTGCGGAGCCGGGTCTATGAGTATGGCGGCGGCGCGCTTTGCCTGGCCGGCGATAGTCTGGTGTTCGTTAACGAAGCCGATCAACAGCTGTATCGTCAGTCGCTGGACAGTCTGACCTGCGAACAACTCACTTTCGCCGCCGATTGCCGCTATGGGGGGCTGGTTCACGATCCATTACGCCGACGTGTCGTTGCGGTTGAAGAGCAGCATGACGGAACCGTAGTGAGCCATCGGCTGGTCGCGATCGACTGGCAGGGCGCCCGACAACTGCTTGCCGAGGGCGCGGATTTCTACAACAGTCCCTGTCTCAGTCCCGATGGCCAGCGCCTGGCCTGGATCGAATGGCAGCGTCCCGAACTCCCCTGGACCAGCAGCTCGCTGTGCTGGGCCGACCTGGATAGCCAGGGCCTGCCAGGCGCGGTTGAACGCATGGGCGAGGGTGAATCACTGCAGCAGCCATTATTCGATGACAGCAATGAGCTGTTGTCCCTGACAGACCGCACCGGCCACTGGCGGCCCTGGCGGCAGACGGCAGACCAGTGGCACATGTTGCCATCGCGCGAAGCCGACCACGCCCCAGCGCCCTGGCAACTCAACCCCAGGCATTATCTTGCTCTGCCAGATGGCTGGCTGGCATTGAGCTGGAGCGAACAGGGCTATGGTCGCCTGGCTCTGCGTCACGCCGATCGAAGCGAAGAGCAACAGCTGGCCCAGGGATATACCCGCTTTCGGGGGCTGGCCCACAACCGCACCGGACTGTTCTGTCTGGCCAGCTCCCGCGATTGCAGTGCAGCGGTAGTGCACGTCTCCCTCGCCAGCGGGGAGGTCAGTGTGCTGGCACAGGCGTCCAACAGGCTGCTGCCGGAGGATATTTCCCATCCCGAACCCATGACCTATCCCACAGCCCATCAGGAGCTGGCCCACGGCTTTTTTTATCCGCCACGCAACAGCCAGGCAGGGCTGGCAAGCGGTGAGCGGCCGCCACTGGTTATCTTTACCCATGGCGGCCCGACCTCAGCCTGTTACCCGGCGCTGGATAACCGCATCCAGTTCTGGACCCAGCGCGGTTTTGCCGTGGCTGATCTGAACTACCGAGGCAGTGTCGGCTTTGGCCGAGCCTACCGGCAGCGGCTGCAGGGCAACTGGGGCGTGACCGATACCGAGGATGTGCTGGCGGCCATCGACCATCTGACCCAGCGCGGCCTGATCGATCCCGAACGGGTATTTATCCGCGGCCAGAGTGCAGGCGGTTTTACCACGCTCAACAGCCTGGTCCATGCCAGTGGGCGTTTTCGTGCAGCGGCCAGCCTGTATGGTGTAAGTGATCTGTTGCAACTGCGTGCCGTTACCCACAAGTTCGAGGCTGACTACATTGACTGGTTGATCGGTGATCCGCTCACCCAGCCCGAGCGCTATCAGGAGCGCTCGCCGCTGATCCAGGCAGCAGCTATCAGTACGCCGACGATTTTCTTTCAGGGGCTGCAGGATGCGGTGGTGTTGCCGGCGCAGACCGAGCAGATGGTCACGGCGCTGGAAAAGCAGGGCGTGCCCGTGCAGTACGTCAAATTCGATGAGGAGCGACATGGCTTTCGACAACCAGCCAATCTGCAGTACGTTCTCGATACAGAATTAAGCTTCTATCGTATGTATTTGTAATTTAATAATTTAGGTTTAATTGGACGGTATTGTCTTCGGGGTGTAGCGCACTCGCGCTACGCCAACGGCCTCTCAGAAGATCAAAGAGCACGCATGCACATACTCGAACCCCCACGCCTACCTGACGACGGCCGAAGCTACCAGCTCTGCAGGGCAGCGTCCGGACTGCTCTGCCTGCTGATCAGCGATCCAGCAGCCGATGCCGCCAGTTGCGTGGTCCAGTTCGCCGTTGGCAGCCATGATGAGCCAGAAGACCTACCCGGCCTGGCGCACTTGTTGGAACACATGCTGTTCATGGGCTCGGCGGGCTACCCACAGGCCGGTTCCTTCCCGCAGTTGGTCAGCGAATGGTCAGGACGCTTCAACGCCAGCACCGCAGCCGAACGCACGCGCTATCATTTCAGCGTCAACCCGGCCGGCCTGGGTGCCTGCCTGACCCAGCTCACCGATATGCTGGCCGCGCCCTTGTTTGCGCCTGAGGCGGTTGCCGCGGAGCGGCAGGTGATCGATGCCGAGTTTCATACCCGGCTGGCGGATGATGCCCTGCATGAACAGGCTGCTCTGGGACAGATGTTCAATCCGAGTCATCCCCTGAGCCGTTTCAGCGCAGGCAACCTGGCCAGTCTGAACCTGGAACTTACGGCTCTGGCGCAGGCGCTCAGGCAGTTTCACGAAAAACACTACCGAGCTGCCAATGGCTGCCTCCTGCTTCACGCAGCGCTGCCCATGGATCAGCTCGAGCTACTGGCAAATGAGCTGAATGCTCGCCTGCCGACGGGTGCGCCGGCAACCAGAGCCAGTGCGGGGCCGCTGTTTTCTCCGCAGCGCCTGCCAGGCCTGTTGCGCTGGCAGAACCGCGGCAAGCAGGAACAATGGCTCTTGCTGTTTGCGCTGGATGACGCCCATACGGCAGAAGATTCAAAGGCCCTGCGCTGGTTATGCGAGTGGCTGGCCAGCCCAGCCCCGGCCGGGGGACTTGGCTGGTTGCGAGCCCAGGGGCTGGCCGCGCAACTGAATGTTCGCACCCAGCGTTATACCGGTCAGCAAACCCTGTTGCGGATTGAGGTTGAGCCCTTGCTGGCGGCCAGTGACTATCCTGCGCTGCTCGGCGGCTTTTTCTCCTGGCTGGCCGCATTGCGGGCAACACCGATATCAGATTGGCCACAGGATGCCCGCCAGCAATTGGCTGATCAGGCCTTTTTCAACGGACCACAGGGGGAGCCGCTGCGCTGGCTGACCGCACTCGCGGAGCGCACCCTATACGAGCTCCCGGAGCAGATCCTGGAAAGCACCGGCCAGTGGGCGCATTTATGCGAGCAAGCATGGCACCGGCTGCTGCAGCAGATTCAGCCAGAGCGCGTGCTGCTTGCCCAGAGCCAGAGCGACAGTACAAATTTGCCGCAACGAACAGCCTGGACAGATACCCGCTTCGCCAGTAGCCAGTTGTACTGG
This sequence comes from Pseudomonas sp. G11-1, assembly GCF_024031555.1. NCBI lineage: Bacteria > Pseudomonadati > Pseudomonadota > Gammaproteobacteria > Pseudomonadales > Pseudomonadaceae > Pseudomonas > Pseudomonas sp. G11-1. The sequence goes on from NZ_QEYQ01000006.1 coordinate 82,069, forward strand.
CAACCAGCTGCAGGCGACGCTGATGCCCTGGCAGAGGCGGGCTGGCCGATCTGGGTTGTGAGAGCACAGGAGATAGGCCGCCGCAGCGTAACCGCCATGCCCGGCTTGCACATGATCCCAAGCCCGAAAGTGCCCACAGCGGGGCAGGGCATGGAAACAACCCGCTTTGCCTGGTGCTGGCCCGAAGGGCAGTTGGATCGTCACCAGCGAGACAGGCTGAAAGCTGTATGGTCCCTCCTGCTCGAGCCTTTGGATAACTGGGCAAATGCCTCTGGTCTCAGCCTGCACTGGCATGATGAAGCGGGTTTGATCTCGCTGGAGTTGCAAGGTCCGGACAAGGCCCTCTGGGTTGGCACAGCCGCGGCACTGGCGGCGTTGGCCCAGCCACCTGATCTGTCACTGCAGCGCCTGGCCGAGCATCGCTACCAGAAAAGTCTGAACGAGCGCAGCCATACCCTGCCAGCCTATCGTCTGCTCGATGAACTGGAGGTACTATTGAGCCCAACCAGCCAGCCCCGGGACGCTGCCGATTCCGCTCAACCATCGGCCGCCCAGGTGGTCTGGTTGCATCCGCAACCTTGGCAATCCGAACAGCTGGAGCCGATAGCTGCCAGCCTGCAACGCCTTTGTCCCCGTGTGGCTCAGCCATTTCATTGGCAACTACCAGCGGTGAGGCGTGTGGAGGAGGGCACGAAGACTGTTCTGGTGGATTGCCAGCACGCTGACCGGGCCCAGATTCTGTATTGCCAGGCCCGCACCAGCGGCATATCCGAGCGCGCCTGTTGGCAATTGCTGCAACAGCACATCAGCGCGTCTTTCTTCGATCAGCTGCGCACTCGGCAGCAACTCGGCTACTGGGTTGTGGCTCGCTACCATGAAGTGGCAGGAACCCCGGGGCTGATGCTATTGGTGCAGTCGCCCACCCATGACCACGAACAGATCGAAACCGCCATTACAACTTGGTTAAAAGGTGAGCAAGAACGGTTGGCAGGGCTGCCTTTTGAACAAGTCCAAAGCCAGGCGCAGCGGTTGGCAACGCATCTGCGAGCCCAGTCCTCTACGCCATCCGGCCAACTTGAACTGCATTGGGCGCGCGGTCTGGGGTTACCGGGGGCAACGATCCACGAACAGTGCATCGCGCTGGAGCAGCTCTCCCAAGCTATGTGGCAAGAGACACTGCAGGATTGGCTGGAACAGCCGCGTCGTTTGCACTTGTTCAGCCAAAGGATATGAACGTCGCACCCTGAATCTGTCAGTGGGTGCGTTGCACGGCAACCACACGTTCCGCCGGTATCCGCAACTGGCGCAACAGGTAGTCCTTGAATTCAGGTGTGTAGGGCTGCAACTCGATGGCCTGCGCCATGCAGCCCAGCCACGCGTCCCGCTCAGCTTCACCGATCGGCCAGGTGGTATGGAACATGGGAATGCTGATTTGCCCGTAGCGCTCCTGGAACAGCTTGGGGCCACCGAGCCAACCGCTGAGAAAGCAGGCGAGCTTGTCCCGTGCGGTGGTCAGGTCTTCTGAATGCATGGCGCGGATAGTACGGGCGGGCTCCCAGGTATCCATGATCCGGTAGAAGTCATCCACCAGCCGGCGCAAACCATCGATGCCGCCAGCGGCCTGGTAGGAGGCATCCTGGGTACCGTACATGGGTGGTTGCACAGACATGTCTTTCCTCTCATCAGCAGTCCATTGGCAGCAGTCAAATATCCTCTGCATGCCGGGCCTACAGTCTATCAACAAAGGGCGCCATTTTGCCGGGTCCTTTGGAGCCGGCTGCTGTCGTCAGACAAAGCTGAGGAAGAACAGCATGAAGAAGGGCGCGGCAATGGTCAGGATCAGGCCACTGATGATAGCGGTGGGCACATATTCGTAATGGCAGGCCTGGCGCACGAAGGGCAGGGTGGTGTCCATGGCCGTTGCGCCGCAGACGCCAATGCTGCTATTGGCAAAATTACGCCCCAACATGAACACCACCGTCAGACCAATCAGCTCGCGCATCAGATCGGTTAGTAGAGCGACGCTGCCGTAAGCTTCTCCCAGATATTGTCCAGCGAGGGCGCCAGACAGGCTGAACCAGCCAAAGCCGGTGCTCAGGGCCAGGGCCACGGCCAGTCGCTCACCTGTGATCCAGCTCAGCAGCACACCGGCCAGCATGGAGGCAAGCATCACCACCAGCGGGATTTTCAGCACCCGCGGGGCCAACCAGGAGCGGCTGATGACAACCTGGGCCAGGTCCAGGCCGATCAGGAACAGCAGGGCATAGAGCCACCCGGAGATATTGATCAGCGCAGCACCAATGCCGTTGTCATGCCATTGCAGGCGCCAGGCAAAAGCGCCAAGCAGAACCAGGCCGAAGGCGATCAGACATTCCTTGACCGGATGCCAGAGTCCCAGCCAGCCGCCGGGGCTGTCTTCTTGCGCGGTGCCGGGCCGGTTCAGCGGCATGAGGCAGGCAAATACCACGGCGCTGATGGTAAAGGCGTAGAGCGCCGACTGCTTCAATACCTCCATGCCCGAGGCAAGACTGCTGAAGGTCGCGCCCGAATCCAGGCCGATCACGAACAGGATTATCCAGACCACGGGAGTGATGCAGCGCAGCAGAGGTTTCACAACGGGCTTGGGCAGGCGTTTACCCACCAGATAACCGACCAGCAGGGACAGTAGGATGGGCAGGATGGCAGCAAGGATATTGGATAGCTGAGCGGACACGGAGCAGGACTTCATCGAGAAATGGAAGGAGGAAAGCCGCAGTGATTTCTTCATGTCATGAAGGGCACGCACTATAGCGCAGAGGGTCTTTACTTTGTAGCCAGACGACACAGGTATCGTGCGACAAGGGGCGGTGATCGTATTGCTACGCCGTTCGGCTTCTAGGCCTGGAAACAAAAGCCCGGCATTTTTGCCGGGCTTTTGATGGGGAGTGCTGGTCCTTTAGCGAGTACTAATCCTTCAGCACGACGACAGCAGCCAAGCAACGTTTCGATCAGCGCAGTGCCTGCAAATGTCGTTGTCCGGCACCGGGCAGGGTTTGCAATGAGTGGCTGCGGCTGGTATCCATTCGATAGTCAGTCTGTTTGATCGTATCGACGAAGTGCCAATCGGCGCGGGCCTGTTCCTGCGTCAAGGTGACAACCATGAAACCGCGCTGATTGACGTTGAGGTAATGCAGATCGTCGACCAGCATGGTGATGGCTTGTTCAGCTGGCTGGATCATTTCAGGTGGCAAGTCCAGATAGGCTTCCAGCCCCGGTGAACTCACCGACGCGGTGGCGAGTTCGACACCTACCTGCTTGCCGTCAACCGTCTTGAGGTCACTGGCCCAGGCGTTGTGCGTGTCGCCGGCCAGCACCACGAGGTTCTTGTTCAGGTTGGCACAGGTTTCCAGAAGGACTTCGCGCTCGTAGGCATAGCCATCCCAGGCATCCAGGTTATAAGGGATCAACGTCGTGATCCGAGCAAGCTCCTGGGGCGTCAGCGTAGGATCATTGTTCTGCTGACGCACTTTGAGGGTGACCAGCTCGGTCAACAGGGTTGTTATGTCGGTGGATCCCGGATCGGTCATGGTGGCGAGTATCGCTGCCAGCATTTCCGCAGGCACCAGCATGCGGCCCATCAGCACCTGCTGACCGAGCACCTGCCAGGTGGCGGTCGAGGTGGCCAGTTGGGTTTGCAGCCAATCCAGTTGCTGCAAACCCAGCATGGTTCGGTCAGTGTCGGCCAGATCCGCCGCCAGGCGCGTGCCGTCCATGCCGCCGGCAGTCAGGTAATTGGTGAAGTCGAGCTGTTCATCGCGCCCAATGATGCGGGTATCGAGCATATGCAGACTGACCAGGTCGGCAAAGTCGAAGCGCCGGTACAGGGTTTCCTCGTCATGCTCGGAGGCCGGGCGTATCGGTTGCCATTCGAAGTAGGCCTGCAGCGCCGCCAGCTTGCGCTCAGCGAAGTCGCCGTCACCCTCGTTGTGGTTTTCCGCACCCTCGCGCCAGGCATCGTTGGCTACTTCATGATCATCCCAGACCAGAAGCCAGGGTACGCTGGCATGCAGACGCTGCAGATCAGGATCGGTGCGATACAGCGCATAGCGGCGTCGATAATCCGTCAAGGTCAGGAGTTCGCCTGCATTGTCTGCAGGCAGTTGACGACCAAGGGCCTGAGCATCTTCGCTGGCATAACCACCAGCCCCATATTCATAAATGTAGTCGCCCAGATGTATCACAGCGTCTAGCTGCTCGACCTTGGCCGCTTCGGCGTACACATGAAAATAGCCAGCGGGGAAATTGGAGCAGGACAAGACGGCCAGACGCACCTGATCAACCCTGGCTGCGGGCAGGGTACGCATGCTGCCGGTAGACGAGGTGGCTCCCGCGCAATGGAAACGGTAGTAATAGGATTGACCCGGCAGCAGGTTGAGCACGTCGACCTTGAGGGTGAAGTCACGCTCGGCGCCAGTGGTGAAGCTCCCGTCATGCAGCAAGTCGGTGAACTCGGAGTCACTGGCAACTTCCCAACTGATCTCTATATCGCGCTGATCAGTATCCTGAGGCGTGACTCTGGTCCAGATCATGATCCGGTCCTGAAGCGGGTCGCCACTGGCAACACCATGCAGAAAGGCGGCCTGTCGAGCCTGCTCATCAGCTCGACTATTGCTGCTACTGCTGAGGCAGCCTTGCAGCCCTGTGGAAATGGCGACGGTGCCCACGGTCGCCAGAGAAAGACGCAGAAAGTCACGACGAGTAAAACGAGACATGGTACATCCTGTACTATCAGTGGGGTGATGCTTGCCGATGATCGCTGCTAATCATTTCATCTTCATGTACGTTTGGGTGCAATGCTGCGCAGCCTGGAATTCGATGGTGTTCCGTTTGCAGGCGTAGTTGGCGGGCGTCCTCACGCAGTGCATGGCTTTCAGGCTGAGAACGGAGGGGGGCAGTCGACTGCGGGTACGCCGGACTGCAATAAGCAAATCGTAAGGTTCTTCTTAGATACATATCTAATTTAACATAATATAGATTATGCGAACCTAGGTGGAAGCTGCCATCTCCGCTATATCCCGTTTCCGATATTAGCCATTATCGGATATTACATATGTGGTAATCTCACTGGCCGCGCCGTTCTGTCTTTGGTTTCTGGATCATTCGCCTTATGTCCCAACCGGTTCCCTTGTTCGATACCTACAAGAACTTCCAGTTTCTTACTCGGCATAATCTGGACGGCGAACTGCCCGCTGTTCTCACTGCCTTCGAGAGATTCGCCAATCCCACCGAGGCCATGGATGGTTATTCTGTGGTCAAGCTGTTCCTGAAATCCTATGCCGCCAATCAGGCTACGTTCAACAGCTACCGCACCCATGTCGAGCGTCTGCTGTTGTGGTCGTTGCTGGTGTGCAAGAAGCCTATCTTGCATTTACGCCGCCAGGATGCCGAAGCCTTTCTGGAATTCTGCCTCAACCCGCCCGATAACTGGGTCGGTCCGGTGACCAAGTCGCGCTTTATACGTATTGGTGGTCGCAAGAAAGCCGATTCGGATATCTTTGTGCTCAATCCCGATTGGCGCCCATTCAACTACACGGTGAGCAAGGCAACGCGCAAACTGGCTGATGAAACCGAGTCTGGCATGCCGGAGATCCAGGCCTATCAGATGTCGCAGACCACCATTGCCCAGGTATTCACCGTGTGCGGCAGTTTTTATCAATTCTGCATCGATGAGGATTACACCGATGCCAATCCGTTTCGGGCGGTCAAACAGAAATCCCGCTACAAGCAGAGCGTTGTCTCCCAGGTGACCAGCCGCTCGTTGACCCAACTGCAATGGGAGTTCGTGATCGAAACTGCGGAACAGATGGCTGAGCAGGAGCCGGAGTTCCATGAGCGTACCCTGTTCATTCTCACCACGCTGTTCTCGATGTACCTGCGGGTATCGGATCTGACTGGGCGGGATAACTGGCAGCCGACCATGGGCAGTTTCAAGAAAGCGGGTGATAACTGGTGGTTCCATGTGGTGGGTAAAGGCAACAAGGCGGCCAAAGTGAGCGTGCGCGACAGCTATTTGCCGTATCTGGTCCGCTACCGCAGTACTTTGGGGCTGACTGACCTGCCCTACCCTGGCGAACAGACACCGCTGCTGTCGGCGCTGGATGGCCGCACGGGGCTATCGGGCCGGCGGATACGGGAATTGGTACAGATGGTGTTCGATGCGGCGTGCGCGCGCATGATTGCCGAAGGGCTGCAGGAGGATTGCGATGCCTTGCGCGCGGCGAGTCTGCACTGGCTGCGACATACGTCGGCAACGCTGGATGCGCCGTTCAGGGACATGAAGGATCTGCAGGCAGACCTGCGCCACGAGAGCCTGTCCACGACCCAGGACAGTTACTACGATTCGCTGGACGATCAGCGAGCCAGCTCAATCAAGGCGATCCCGATCAAGGGGCGTTAGCCGCCTGGGGAGCATCCGCCAATACCGGCCGGTTCGCCGCAAGGGCGAAGCCGGCCAGCACACAGATCAGGCCAGGACGGCCAGTGCTGCGTCGTAATTCGGCTCGTCGCCGATCTCGGACACCAGCTCGCTGTGCAGCACCTTGTCGTTTTCATCCAGCACGACAACCGCACGCGCGGCCAGGCCAGCCATGGGGCCATTCTCGATGGCGACGCCGTAGTTGCGGATGAACTCGCCGCCGCGCAGGGTCGACAGGTTGATCACATTCTCCAGGCCTTCAGCGGCGCAGAAACGCTTCTGGGCAAAGGGCAGATCCGCCGAGATGCACAGCACCACGGTGTTGGGCAGGTTGCTGGCCTTGCTGTTGAAGGTACGCACCGAGGTGGCGCAGGTCGGGGTGTCCACGCTGGGGAAGATGTTCAGGATCTTGCGCTTGCCGGAAAACGAGGACAGATCCACGTCAGCCAGGTCCAGACCCACCAGGCTGAATGCCGGAGCATTGTCGCCAGCGGAGGGAAATTGGCCGCCAACGGTAATCGGGTTGCCACGCAATGTAACGTTCGACATTTGAAACTCCTTAAGTCACAAGTGATGCATCAGAAATCGATGCGGTAGAAAAAATCCAGGGAGCTGACCAGGCCGCCAACGGCTTCCAGGTACAGGCGTTTGGTCAGATCGTAACGCACGGCCAACCGGTTTGCCTGTTCAAACACCCCTACACCATAGCGCAGACTCAACTTCTCGGTGAGATAGCCGGTGGCTACCACACTGGTTGTCAGGCCGCTGCCCTCGGTATCCAACTGAAAATCATCAATACCGAGCGACCCGGCAATGTTCTTCGCCAGCGGCGTGCTACCGGCCATGCCCAGCGCCAGCGCGGCCTGACCCAAGACGTTGCTGTCACCGGTATCGGCACCCAGCGGGCGCCCGAGAATCAGGTAGGCCAACGCCTGCTCCTGGGCCATGCTCGGCTCAGAAAACACCTCGGATATGGGTGCATCGGCCTGGCCGGTCAGGCGCAGGCCAGCGATGACATCATCGACCCGGCGGATGGCTTCGATATCCAGGTAGGGCTTGCTGATCGGGCCGGCGAACAGAATCTGCGCCCGCCGCAATTCCAGGCGCTGGCCGTAGCCGCGAAAGCGTCCGTCCAGAATATTCAGGTTACCAGCGGCGGTCATGTTTTCGCGCACATGCAGCTGGCCACTGAGCCGGCCAGTGAGACCGAAGCCGCTGAAGTTCAGCTGATCACCGATCAGCAGCTGAATGCCCATGCTGATGCCCAGCGGCAGGGATCCTTCCATCTCTTCGGTGGCACCGACAATCTCTGCATCCGGTGACACTCGGACGGCGGCCGGCGGCAGCTCTCGCACGGTGATATCCCCCTCGGGAATCGCGATGGTGCCGGTGAGCGCGAGGTTATTGTCGGCCAGACCGATATGCAGATCCGGGCTGGCCAACAGGTCAGCGTAGGGATCGACGCGGATTGGCAGGTTGGTACCGGTCAGGCTGATATCCACGGCCAGGGCCGGTGCCCAGGCGGCGGTGCCGGCGAGCTGGCCCTGCCCTTCCCCGCTCTGCCATTGCCCGTCGATCACGGCCTGCTGACCGGTGATACCCACCTGCATCCGCAACTGCTTGAAGCTGACCGGCAGCTCCGGTCCGCTGATTTCACCATTGCTCAGCAAAATATCGCCGTCTACTTGCGGCTCGGTGAGCGTCCCGGCCAAGGTGCCGCGGCCAATCAGGTCTCCGTTGAGCGTGTCGACCTGCGGCAGGAAGGGTCGCAGGATATCCAGTTGCACATCACGCAGATCGAAGCGGCCGTCGAGACGCTGGGCGCCGCCGGGGTCGGCAATATCGGCCTGGACATCAAGATTGCCGAGCCCGTCACTGACCAACTGCAGCCGACTACGGGCCTGCTCGGGATCGAGCTGGATGGTGAATTCCAGGTTTTCGTAAGGGAAGGTCAATGGCTGGTCCGGGTTGTTGACCCGCAGCTCACCGTTACGGCTACTGACCACCACGTTGGCCCGTGGCTCGGCACCCACCGCCTGGCGAAATTGCGCTTCGGCATTGAGCGTTGCATCCCAGATCAGGTCATCCGGCAGCCATTCCTGCAACGAGGCCAGCGGGAAATCGGTGAGTCTGAGATTTACCTGCCGGTCGGGCATCAACCGTTGTTCGCCATTGAAACAGAGCTGGCTCTGCAGGTGACTCCAGCAGTGGGCGCCCAGACGCAGTTCGCCATTGGCCAAGCGATAGTTCAGGGCTGCGGAGTCGTTCAGTTGCCAGACCATGTCTTCAGCGGCGATGCTGGCGTCGCGCAACTGGCCCTGCCAGCGTTCGTCATTCAGGCTGCCGGTCAGGCTCGTATCCAGATCCACCAGGCCGCCTTGCAGATCAATCGCCAGCTGATGCGATGCCCGGGTGCCGTCAAGTACCAGGCTGAGGTTGCCCAGCCGGGTATCACCGTTGCGCAGGCGGCTGGCAGAAAGGGTCAGATTGCCGGGCAACTGATAATTGAGCGTGACCCGGCCGTCAGCGCTGAGCGCCGCCAGGCCGAAATCGGCATAGCCCATCCGCTCACCCTGCAATGCCAGCGTCACGGTCGGTTCATTTGCCGATCCCGATGCCTCGGCGTTACCTACCAGACTGCCAGACAGCCCCGGCCACAGCGTTGCCATGCGCGCCAGGTTGATATCGAAGCGGCCTTCTACGGTCTGCCCCCAGTGCCCTGCACCACGGATACGGTTGTCACCCTGGCGCAGCTCCAGATCGGTGATCTGCCAGCCCGTTTCGGCGCTTGCCACAGCGCCGGATAGGGCCAGGGGCTGGCGTCGCAAGGTGCCGCTCAAGTCCCAGTCGGCAGTCAGTTGCAGTTGCTCATCGCGGATACTGCCGGAGCTGGTTACCGGGCCATTCAGCGAGCCGGGCAACTCGGCTGCGAACATCTGCGGATTGAGCTCTTGCAACAGCAGTCTGACGTCCCAGGCAATGCCATCGAGCAGGCTCAGCGCCGCTTCACCAGTGAGGCTGCCTTGCTCGGTGGTCAGCGCCAAGGGGGCGATATCGATATGTTCCGGGGTTCCGCTGAGGGCCAGTTGCAGATCGGCCTCCTGCTCTCCCACCCCGCCGAGTTGCGCCTGCAGTGCCGCGTCGAATGCCATATCCCGCAGATTGGCCTCAAGATTCAGCTGGTGCACTTCCAGCGGTCCGATATCCTGCGGATACAGCCATTGCCACGGAAACTGTTGCATGGCGAGCTGCGCATCGGCGGTGAGTACGTCAGACCAGCCAGCATTGGCTGTGAGCCTGAGTTCCCGTTCCGGCTGCTCAGCCACGACCAGATGCAAGTTGAGGTCGGATACGCCGGTGCTCGTGGCTTGGCCGCGTACGGTCAGGTCTATCCTGCCACCTTCACCTGGCAAATGGCTGTCGGCCTGCAATGCGATGCCTCTCTCCAGATCACCGGCCAGGTTCACCACCAGATCGTTCAGGGTCAGGCTGGGCGGCAGAGACTCTAGCGCCAGAAAAGAAGACTCGCCGCGCCACTGGGCTGTCAGCGGCAGCTCGGCTTGCAGTGGTTGGACGTCAGCTGTCAGCACGCCGGACAGATAACCGCTGCTGCGGGCTTCCAGCTGCAGCTGGGCAACGCTTCCATCGATGCGGGCCTGCAGCTCCCAAGGGCGTTCATCCATCGGCGGCAAGGCCAGTGCGGTTACCACCCGCAGCGGCCAGTCGCCGCTCATGCGCAGATCGCCTTCCAGGTCCCAGGTCAGGTCGGGCCCCTGGCCGCTGAAGTGGGAGATATGCAGCTGGTCGCCGCTGAGCTGAGCCTGCAGGGAAATATCGTGAAGCAGCGCTTCTTCGCCGTTCACCCGCACCTCACCGACGCGCGCTTCCTGCAATTGTATGCCCAGGGGCAGGCGGATCTCCGGCAGGGTGATGTCCTGCCGTGACTCGTCCGGCTCATCCGTGGGGGTGGTGTGTACCTGAATGCGCTCCGCCGAGAGCAGATCGATGCACAGGCGTTTGCCGCGCAGGCAGCCGGGTGTCCAGGCCAGTTCCAGCTCATCAATGGTCAGTTCGATACCAGTGTCACGCCAGGCCACCTGGGAAAAATGCCAGCCCTGCCACAACTGCCCGCCACTGAACTCCAACTGCAGGCGCGGCTCCAGTTCCGGCAGCTTGCCAAACAGCCATCGATTGGCCCCTTCGCTGGACAGCACCGCCAGCAGGATCGCCACCAACAGCACAGGCACTGCCAATAGAATGAGCAGCCCGCGCAACAGCGCCTTGAGTAGAAACCCCGTCACAGTTCGGCACCCATGGAGAAGTGTATGCGGAAGCCCTCATCCGGATCGCTCATAGACCTGGCCAGATCCAGGCGGATCGGGCCTACCGGCGAGACCCAGCGTATGCCTACCCCGGTGCTGGTCTTCATCGGGTCTTTCCAGCTGTCCACCGCATTACCGTGGTCTATGAACACTGCCGCGCGCCATTTGGGGCGGAACTCGTATTGGTATTCCCCGCTGGTGGCCAGCAGGTAGCGCCCGCCTATACGCTCGCCAGTATCATCGGTAGGTGCCAGGGTACGGTAATCGTAACCACGTACGCTCTGGTCACCACCGGCAAAGAAGCGCAGCGATGGCGGCACGCTGGAAAAGCCATCGCTGGCGATGCCGCCGACCTGGGCGCGGGTCAGGAAACGGTGGTTGTCCCACAGGGTATACAGCCCCTTGGCAGCGAGATTCAGGCGCAGGAAGTCGATATCGGAAAGGATGCCGGCCTTGGCGCCCTGCAGATCCATCATCAGACTGTAGCCGCGGCTCGGGTCCATGCTGTTGTCGCTGACGGTACGCTGAAAGCCGAGGCTGGGAATCAGCAGAGTGCTGCGGCCGGAGTCGTCGCCGAGCGAATAGCGTTCCTGCTCCAGGCGCAGACCGATGCTGCGGTTCCAGCCGTTCTCCAACCGTCGCTGCAACAAGCCGCCGATGACCATGCTCTGGCTTTCGGTATCGTCGATATCCTCGCGCTGCCAGCCGGAGAAGAAGCGCAGATGGCTGGACTGAGGCGGCGTGAGAGGGATCTGATACCAGGACGTTATCTTCTGTCGGGGGGCAGACACCTCCAGCTCGGCGCCACGACTGTGCCCTCGGGAATTGAGCCAATGCTGCGTCCAGTCAGCCTTCACGCGCGGCCCTACGTCGGTGGAAAAACCGCCACCGAAGCCCAGCGAGTGGGGCTTGCGCGCCTTGAGTTGGGCCTGCACAGGGATTATCCCATCCACCGCAAGATCAGCCGGTGCGGTAACCTGCACCGCTTCGAAGTAACCACTGGATAGCAGCTCGCGATTGAACTCGGCAATCAAATCCGCCTCGTAGGGTACCCCATAGCGAAACGGCACCATGCGCTGCAGCAGATCGGCATCGAAAGGCGTTTCGGAAAAGCTCACCTCACCGAGGCTGTAGCGTTCTCCGGTGTCATAGCGAAGAATGATATCCGCCAGATTGTCTTCGACATCGATCAGCAGCCGGTTTTCCAGAAACTCGGCGGAAAAATAGCCGTGCTGCAAAGCCTGGTTCTGCAGCAGACTCTTGGTGTCTTCATAATGGCCATGGTGCAGCTGCGCGCCGGGCATCATGTGGCGGCTGAGGGGGAAGTTGAAATAGTCCGCATCCTGGCCCGCCCCGCTTACCTCCAGGGTCACGTTATCCAGCCGCACGGGCTCGCCCAGGGTCACTTCCAGCAGCAGCACCGGGTCGGTATCCTCGCCGGTGACCCGCGGGCGTACCCGGGCATGGTAATAACCCAGTGCCTGAAGCGCGCTGAGTGCCTGCTCCCGGCTGGACCGGGCCAGGCGCCACATGGCTTCGCGGCTGGTGGCCGTCACAGGCCCGATGAAGGCCTCAATATTCTTGCGGGCCGCATCATTGCGTGGCTCGACCTGCACCTCGAGTTCCGCATGGGCGACCGTGGTGAACAGCAGTAGAGCCAGCAATATGGAAAAACGGACCATTTTCTGTTCCAGCATCAATATGGCATCGTGGTTCAGCGTTTCCTAACCTGCCGGACGGGTTGGTGCGGCCAACTTGCCGCCGGGGAATGCTAACATGCAGACCGCCTCTGGCCGATACGCATTCCGGCTTTCCCGTTTTCTTCAGGATAGGAATTTTGATGAAAGTTGTCTCGTTCAATATCAACGGCTTGCGCGCCCGCCCTCACCAGTTGCAGGAGCTGGTCAGCAAGCACTCGCCCGATGTCATCGGTCTTCAGGAAACCAAGGTGGATGACCCTGCGTTTCCGCTGGAGTCGGTTCAGGCATTGGGTTATCACGTGCATTTTCATGGTCAGAAAGGCCATTACGGCGTGGCGCTGCTGACCCGCGAAGAGCCGCTGTGGGTACGCAAGGGGCTGCCCAATGATGGTGAGGAGGCACAATGCCGCATGATCAGTGCCGCCCTGCCCTGCGCTGATGGCTCGCCGCTGGTTGTATTCAATGGCTACTTCCCCCAGGGCGAAAGCCGGGCTCATCCCATCAAGTTTCCGGCCAAGACCAGGTTCTATGCGGATCTGCAGGAGCATCTGCAGCAGGATTATGCGGCTGATCAGCGGATCGTGGTCATGGGGGATCTGAATATTTCGCCACAGGATTGCGATATCGGTATCGGCGAAGCCAACGCCAAACGCTGGTTGCGTACCGGCAAGTGCAGCTTTTTGCCCGAGGAGCGCGAGTGGCTCCAGCGGCTCAAGGACTGGGGGCTGGTCGATACCTTCCGGCATATGAATCCCGCGGTGAATGATCGGTTCAGCTGGTTCGACTACCGCAGCCGCGGCTTCGAGGATGACCCCAAACGCGGCCTGCGCATCGACCTGGTAATGGCCAGCCGCGGTCTGATCGACCAATGTGTCGATACCGGCATCGACTATGACATCCGTGCCATGGAAAAGCCGTCGGACCATGCGCCGGTGTGGGCCAGCTTCAACGTCTGAGGCGCCCAATCAGCGGAGCCGTTTCCGGCTCCGCTGCCAGGCCGGTCAGGCCATCTCTTCTTCTGGCACATCCAGCACCAGCTCGCCGTCGCGCAGGGTGACATGCACGGTGCCGCCATGCTCGGCCAGATCACCAAACAGGATCTGCTCTGCCAGCGGCCGCTTGATCCGGTCCTGGATCAGGCGTGCCATGGGCCGCGCACCCATCAGCGGGTCGTAACCATGTTCCACCAGCCAGTTACGAGCGTCTTCATCCACGTCCAGCAGTACATGCTTGTCTTCCAGCTGGGCCTGTAGTTCGGTGAGGAACTTGTCCACCACGAACTTGACGCTGTCGTGGCTGAGCCGGCCAAACTGAATGATGGCATCCAGGCGGTTGCGGAACTCAGGCGTGAAGGTCTTCTTGATCACCTCCATTGCATCGGTGGTGTGGTCCTGGGTGGTGAAGCCGATCGACGACCGGGCCATGGACTCTGCCCCGGCGTTGGTGGTCAGCACGATGATCACGTTGCGGAAATCCGCCTTGCGACCATTGTTGTCGGTCAGCGTACCGTGGTCCATGACCTGCAGCAGCAGATTGAAGACTTCCGGATGGGCCTTCTCGATTTCGTCCAACAGCAATACGCAGTGCGGCGTCTTGTTGATCGCCTCGGTGAGCAGACCGCCCTGATCGAAGCCGACGTAACCCGGAGGCGCGCCAATCAGCCGTGATACGGTATGCCGCTCCATGTATTCGGACATGTCGAAGCGCAGCAACTCCACCCCCAGGCTCTTGGCGAGCTGGCGAGTCACTTCGGTCTTGCCCACCCCGGTCGGGCCGGCGAACAGGAACGAGCCTACCGGCTTGTCGGCGGACTTCAGCCCGGCGCGGGACAACTTGATGGCTGTGCTGAGCGCATCGATGGCCTGGTCCTGGCCAAATACCACCAATTTCAGGTCTCGCTCGAGGTTCTTCAGCAGTTCCTTGTCGCTGGTGGAGACATGCTTGGGTGGAATCCGTGCGATCTTCGCGACGATGGCTTCCACTTCGGCTACGTCGATGCACTCGGGCCGCTCATCCTGCGGCTTGAGACGCTGGTAGGCTCCTGCCTCGTCAATCACATCGATGGCCTTGTCCGGCATGTGCCGATCATTGATATAACGGTCGGCCAGTTCCGCCGCCGCCTTCAGCGAATCGTCGGTATAGCGGATGCCATGGTGGTCCTCGAAGCGGCTGCGCAGCCCCTTGAGAATCTGGATGGTGTCGCTGACGGAAGGCTCGGCCACATCGACTTTCTGAAAACGCCGCGCCAGGGCCCGGTCTTTCTCGAAAATGCCGCGAAATTCCTGGAAGGTGGTCGAACCAATGCAGCGAATTTCGCCTGAGGACAGCAGCGGCTTGAGCAGATTGGACGCATCCATCACCCCGCCGGATGCGGCGCCCGCGCCGATGATGGTATGAATTTCGTCAATGAACAGGATCGCCTGGGGACGCTTCTTCAGCGCCTTGAGCAGCGCCTTGAAGCGCTTCTCGAAATCGCCCCGGTACTTGGTACCTGCCAGCAGCGCACCGAGATCCAGCGAGTACACCACTGCCTCAGTGAGAATGTCCGGCACTTCGCCATCGACGATACGCTTGGCCAGCCCTTCGGCGATAGCCGTCTTGCCGACGCCGGCCTCACCGACCAGCAGCGGGTTGTTCTTGCGTCGCCGCACCAGGATTTGCGCCACCCGCTCGACTTCCGCTGCGCGGCCGACCAACGGATCGATCCGCCCCAGCCGCGCCTGCTCGTTCAGGTTGCTGGCGTAGGACTCCAAAGGATTATTAGCGGCCACCGCCTCGCCACCCTCCTCATCAAGGCTCTCCTGCTCGGCCTGCATGCTCTCGTTATCATCGGCCACCTTGGAGATGCCATGGGAGATGAAATTGACGATGTCGATGCGGGCGATGTGTTGTTGCTTGAGGAAGAACACCGCCTGGCTTTCCTGCTCACTGAAGATCGCAGCCAGCACGTTGGCGCCATTCACTTCGCCTTTGCCGGAGCTCTGGACGTGGAACACGGCGCGCTGCAATACGCGCTGAAAGCCCAGCGTGGGTTGGGTTTCGCGCTCGATGTCCTGGGTTGGAATCAAGGGTGTGGTGGAGTCGATGAACTCGGTCAGTTCCCGACGCAGCCGGTCCATGTCCGCACCGCATGCCCGCAGCACGGCCACGGCGGCCTGGTTGTCGAGCAAGGCCAGCAGCAGATGCTCGACAGTCATGAATTCGTGGCGTTTGCTGCGAGCATCCTTGAACGCCAGGTTCAGGGTGATCTCCAGATCTCGATTTAGCATACTGCCCCCTCATTGTGCGACTCTGGTCGCTCTATTACGCTTCGCGTTCTATCTGACACATCAACGGGTGCTGACATTCCCTGGCATATTCATTTACCTGAGCCGCCTTGGTCTCGGCAATATCCCGAGAATAGACGCCACATACGGCTCTGCCCTCAGTATGGACCCTGAGCATGATCTGTGTAGCCTTTTCCCGATTCAGCATAAAGAAGACCTCCAGTACCTCCACGACGAAATCCATCGGCGTGTAATCGTCATTGAGCATAATGACCTGATAGCGTGCCGGCGGCTGCAGTTCCGGTTTGCCGGTTTGTACCGCCAGACCATCATCTTCTTCGTGCTCCGGCTGCCCCGGCTCCTGCATGAACGTTAGTTGAGTTTCCATCGTTGCAAATGTCTTTTGATCACATGGTGTATGTCAGGCTACAGGCAAAATGTGCACTGGTACACAGCTTGCCAGTACCCGCCTTGACTTATCTCGATTCAATGTTAATAAGTGTAACAAGCCTGATACGTAATTCGTCATTCTCCGACATTCCGTGTCATGTGAGGTCACAGCAGGATTCACTACCCAGTATGGGGACAGCAGAGGAAAGCAGTATGGAGATAGGTAAGGTCAAATGGTTCAACAATGCCAAAGGCTATGGTTTCGTGGTAGCCAATGGTCGCAATGAAGACCTTTTTGCCCACTACTCAGCTATCCAGATGGATGGGTACCGAACGCTCAAGGCAGGCCAGCCTGTACAGTTCGACATCATCCAGGGTCCGAAGGGCCTGCATGCAGTCAATATCCAGGCCGTTGGTGAGCCGGTTCGCAAATCGGCTGAAATGACCGAAGCGGCTCCGGTGGCGACGCTTGTTTAACTGACACCTGCCCGCGTGTTCCTCGCTGTACCGGGCACTCTTACACAAACAAGCCGGCATTTGCCGGCTTGTTTGTTATTGCTTCTGACTGCCGCTTGAATTACATCGCAGCGATCAGATCATCACCGAACTCGGAGCACTTGCGCAGGACGGCACCGTCCATCAGACGCTCGAAGTCATAGGTAACGGTCTTGTTGGCGATGGCGCCTTCAGTACCCTTGATGATCAGGTCAGCCGCTTCTACCCAACCCATGTGGCGCAGCATCATTTCTGCGGACAGGATCAGCGAACCAGGGTTGACCTTGTCCTGACCGGCGTACTTGGGTGCAGTACCGTGGGTCGCTTCGAACATGGCAACCGAGTCGGACAGGTTGGCGCCCGGAGCAATACCAATACCGCCCACTTCGGCAGCCAGTGCGTCGGACAGGTAGTCACCGTTCAGGTTCAGGGTAGCGATAACGTCATACTCGGCCGGGCGCAGCAGGATCTGTTGCAGCATGGCGTCGGCAATGGCGTCTTTCACGACGATGTTCTTGCCGGTGTTCGGGTTCTTGAACTGCATCCACGGACCGCCGTCCAGCAGCTCGGCGCCGAACTCGTCACGAGCGACTTCATAGCCCCACTCTTTGAAGGCACCTTCGGTGAACTTCATGATGTTGCCCTTGTGCACGATGGTCACGGAGCTACGATCATTGTCCACTGCGTATTGCAGAGCCTGGCGCATCAGGCGCTTGGTGCCCTGCTCGGAAACCGGCTTGATGCCAATGCCGCAGCCTTCGGTGAAGCGAATCTTGGTAACACCCATTTCCTCGGTGAGGAACTTGATGACTTTCTTCGCTTCGGGGGAGTCGGCTTTCCACTCGACACCAGCGTAGATGTCTTCGGAGTTCTCACGGAAGATGACCATGTCGACGTCGCCGGGGTTCTTGACCGGGCTGGGTACGCCGGTGAACCAACGAACCGGACGCTGGCAGACGTACAGGTCCAGCTGCTGGCGCAGAGCTACGTTCAAGGAGCGGATACCGCCGCCTACCGGCGTGGTCAGGGGGCCCTTGATGGAAACAACGTAGTCCTTGACTGCATCCAGGGTTTCTTCCGGCAGCCAGGTGTCCTGGTCGTAGACCTGGGTGGCTTTCTCGCCGGCGAACACTTCCATCCAGGAGATCTTGCGCTTGCCACCGTAGGCTTTTTCCACGGCCGCATCGACTACCTTGATCATGACCGGGGAAATATCAACGCCGATCCCATCACCTTCGATGTAAGGGATGATCGGGTTGGCAGGAACATTCAGGGTGAAGTCGGCGTTGACGGTAATTTTGTCGCCGCTCGCCGGCACCTGGATCTTTTGGTATCCCATTTGTGACTCCGTTGTGTGTCGTTGTCAGTGAAGACCCGGACGGTTGGTCCGAATCGGAAGAATACGGATTTGGTGGGCCGTATTGTTGTAGTTTTCCTACAAAAAGTCACGCACTTTCATCATCTTCAATGGTATCTCCCGCAAGAAACGCCTTTCTCGAGGAGCCACTGATTGATTGGTGACCAGATTTTGTAGTGAGACTACATTCTCACTACAGGGCCTGGACGCTCTTCGCATCCTAGCCCTTTTTCCGTTCAATTCCAGCCCCCTCCCTCGCTGGAGCCGTTGCGTTTCATCCCGACCATTCACCGGGCGGCCGGTTTACGGTAACCTATCGGCCTGAATCGGGAGTCAAATATGCGCTTTTTACCTCACGTTACCGTCGCCACTATCGTCGAAGATCGCGGCCGGTTTCTCATGGTTGAGGAAGTCAGCAACAATAGAGTTGTATTCAATCAGCCTGCCGGGCATTTGGAAGCAGACGAAAGTCTCATACAGGCTGCTCATCGCGAAACTCTGGAAGAAACCGCCTGGACAGTGGAAATCACCGGGCTTACCGGAGTCTACCTGTTCCGCGGCGAAAATGGTGTTACCTACCAGCGTACCTGCTTCATCGCCCAGCCGGTGGCTCACCAGCCCCACCTGCAACTGGATGACGGTATCGTAGGCGCCCATTGGCTGACCCTGGAAGAAGTTGCTGCGCTGGGTGAACAGCTGCGTAGTCCCATGGTGCTCGAATGCCTCACCGATTACCTGAACAAACCGCGGTATCCACTGGATCTGATTCGTTGACATGACTACGCAAACCAAAACGCCCAGCCAGACCCGGGTTATTGTCGGCATGTCCGGCGGGGTCGACTCCTCCGTCTCTGCGGCCTTGTTGCTCGAACAGGGCTACCAGGTCGAGGGTCTGTTCATGAAGAACTGGGATGAAGACGACGGCACCGAATACTGTACCGCCCGCGAAGACCTGGCTGATGCCCAGGCGGTGTCTGATCGCCTCGGCATCAAGTTGCATACGGCTAACTTCGCCGCCGAGTACTGGGACAATGTGTTCGAGCATTTCCTGGAAGAATACAAGGCCGGCCGCACGCCCAATCCGGACATCCTCTGCAACCGGGAAATCAAGTTCAAGGCCTTCCTGGACTACGCGCTGATGCTGGGCGCCGACCTGATCGCCACCGGCCATTACACCCGCCGTGCCGAGCGCGACGGCCAGACGCTGTTGTTGCGTGGGCTGGATGCGAACAAGGACCAGAGCTACTTTCTGCATGCGGTTGGCGGCGAGCAGCTTGCCCGTACGCTGTTCCCGGTGGGTGAACTGGAAAAGCCCGAAGTACGGCGCATTGCCGAGAAATACCAGCTGGCCACGGCGCGCAAGAAGGACTCCACCGGCATCTGCTTCATCGGCGAGCGTCGCTTCACCGATTTTCTCAAGCAGTATCTGCCAGCCCAGCCTGGCGAGATAGAGACCACTGATGGGCAGGTCATTGGCCGTCACCATGGTCTCATGTATCACACCATCGGCCAGCGTCAGGGTCTGGGCATCGGTGGTTTGCAGGGCGCCAGTGATGATCCCTGGTATGTACTGCGCAAGGATCTCGAGCGCAATGTGCTGGTCGTCGGCCAGGGCAATGAGCACCCCTGGCTGTTTTCCAGCGCGCTCGCCTGCTCCAACATCTACTGGGTCAACCCGCTGGACATCACCGAGCCCATGCGGTTGACCGCCAAGGTGCGGTACCGCCAGCCCGATCAGGCCTGCACCCTCGAGCGGACTGCCGATGGCTACCTGATCCGCTTCGATGAGCCGCAGCGTGCAGTTACCCCGGGGCAGTCCATAGTGCTGTACCAGGACGATGTCTGCCTGGGCGGCGGTGTCATCGAGCAGGCGACTCCCGCCTATGAGGAAGCGCCATGACACTGGCTGAAGAACAGGTACTGGCCTTGGGAGCGATCTTCGAGGCGGCACTGCAGGTCGATAAACTGGCGCGCACCGGCCAGCACAGCGAAGGCCCGGTGAGCTGTCTTATCCAGAGCATCTTCGAACGCTCGCCGGACGACACCCTCGGTATCTATGGCGGCTCCCATCACCAGATTCGCAGCGGACTGCAGGCGCTCAATGCCATGCTGGAGCGGGATACCGCCAGCCTGCAGCGTGATGCCCTGCGCTACACCATGAACCTGATTACCCTCGAACGGCAGTTGGACAAGCGCGACGACATGCTGGCGGTGCTCGGTCAGCGTCTGGATCAGGCGCAGCAGCAGGTTGGTCACTTCGGGCTGCTGCATGACAACACCATGGCCTCCCTGGGCAGCGCCTATCAGGATACCTTGAGCACCTTGCGGCTGCGCATTCAGGTGCATGGCGACATGCGGCATCTCCAGCAACCCGATATTGCCAACCGCATCCGTGCACTACTGTTATCTGGCATCCGCTCGGCGCGCCTGTGGCGTCAGCTCGGCGGTCATCGCTGGCAACTGCTGTTGTCACGCCGCAAGTTGCTGGAAGCGACCCGCTCCATCCTCAACGGGTAGCGCACGAGGCGCTGCCCACCTGCCCGCAGGTCGAACCCAATCACCTCAGGATGGTGTATGATCTGCGGCTTTCAGCCAGCCTTTGACGAGAACTCCTATGCAACTTTCCTCCTTGACCGCCGTTTCACCCGTTGATGGCCGTTACGGCAGCAAAACCGCCAGCCTGCGTGGCATTTTCAGTGAATACGGCCTGATCCGCTTTCGTGTGCAGGTTGAGGTCCGCTGGTTGCAATGCCTGGCTGCGCACCCGGGCATTCCCGAGATCGGTCCGTTCTCCGACGAGGCCAATGCCCTGCTCGATCGTCTGGTCGATGACTTCCAGCTGAGCCACGCTGAGCGCATCAAGGAAATCGAGAGGACTACCAACCACGACGTCAAGGCGGTGGAGTACCTGCTCAAGGAACAGGTCGCCGCTCTGCCCGAGCTGCAGAAAATCAACGAGTTCATTCACTTCGCCTGCACTTCCGAGGACATCAACAACCTGTCCCACGCGTTGATGCTGCGCAGTGGTCGCGACGAGGTGGTGCTGCCACTGATGCGTCGCCTGGCCGATGAAATTCGCGCCCTGGCGGTGTTGTTCGCCGACGTGCCGATGCTCTCGCGTACCCACGGTCAGCCGGCGTCCCCCACGACCCTGGGCAAGGAACTGGCGAACGTCGTCTACCGCCTGGAGCGTCAGATCACCCAAGTGGAGAACATTCCGCTGCTGGGCAAGATCAACGGTGCCGTCGGCAACTACAACGCCCACCTGTCGGCCTACCCCCAGCTGGACTGGGAAGCCAACGCCCGTCAGTTCATCGAAGAAACCCTGGGGCTGACCTTCAACCCCTACACCACCCAGATCGAGCCGCATGATTACATCGCCGAGCTGTACGATGCGGTGGCCCGGTTCAATACCATCCTGATCGATTTCGACCGGGATATTTGGGGTTACATTTCCCTGGGTTACTTCAAGCAGAAGACCATTGCCGGTGAAATCGGCTCCTCGACCATGCCGCACAAGGTCAATCCAATCGATTTCGAGAACTCGGAAGGCAACCTGGGTATCGCCAATGCGATCCTCCAGCACCTGGCCAGCAAGCTGCCGGTTTCCCGCTGGCAGCGCGACTTGACCGACTCCACCGTGCTGCGCAACCTGGGTGTCGGCTTTGCTCACAGCATCATTGCTTATGAAGCAACTCTTAAAGGAATCAGCAAGTTAGAGCTGAATGTTCAACGTATTGCTGAAGACCTGGATAACTGCTGGGAAGTGCTCGCCGAGCCCGTGCAGACAGTCATGCGGCGTTACGCTGTGCCGGACGCCTACGAAAAGCTCAAGGAGCTGACCCGCGGCAAGGGCATCACCCCGCAGGCGCTGCAGAGCTTTGTCGACGCGCTGGAGATTCCCGATGCAGCCAAGCGGGAACTCAAGGCCCTGACGCCTGCCAATTACATTGGCAACGCCGTGGCGCAAGCTCGCCGTATCTGAACTGCCGCCGATGCCCGGTCTCGCCGGGCATCGGCTCAAGCCACTCCCTTCGACCTTCCTGCCGCATTCGAGGCTGCCCCATGTCCTTTTCCGTCACCACCCTCCCTGGCGGCATGTCTGCCGATGAGTTTCTCCGGGATTACTGGCAGAAGAAGCCGCTGCTGATCCGCCAGGCCTTTGCCGATTTCGAAAATCCGCTGAGCGCGGATGAGCTCGCAGGCCTGTCCCTGGAAGAGGAAGTGGAATCGCGCATTGTGTTGGAACAGGGCGCCACGCCCTGGGAATTGCGCCATGGTCCTTTCACCGAAGACGACTACCGCAAGCTGCCGGAGCGGGACTGGACGTTGCTGGTCCAGGCCGTTGACCAGTTCGTGCCCGAGGTGGCCGAGCTGCTGCAGGCGTTCCGTTTTCTGCCAAGCTGGCGGGTCGACGATGTGATGATCAGCTACGCTGCGCCGGGCGGCAGCGTTGGCCCGCATTACGACAACTACGACGTATTCCTGCTGCAGGGACATGGCCATCGACGCTGGAAGGTCGGACAGGCCTGCAATGCTGACAGCCCGCTATTGAATCATCCCGACCTGCGCATTCTGAGCGATTTCCAGCAGCAGGATGAGTGGGTACTTGGCCCCGGTGACATGCTGTATCTACCCCCGGGCCTGGCCCATTACGGCATCGCTGAAGACGAATGCATGACCTACTCGATCGGTTTCCGGGCTCCCAGCCACGCCGAAGTACTGACCCATTTCAGCGACTTTCTCGGTCAGTATCTCGGTGATCATCAGCGCTACAGCGATGCTGGTCTCAGCCTGCCCGCAGACCCGGCACAAATCGATGGGCCGACGGTTGACCGCCTGCAAAAGCTCCTGCTGGAGCTGATTCAGGACAAGGAAGCCCTGGGCACCTGGTTCGGCCGCTTCATGACCGAGCCACGCTACCCGGAAATGATCACGGCGCAAGAGCTGGACGAGCAGGTGCTGAACGATGCGCTGGGCCAGGGTTACGGCCTGGTACGCAGCCCTAACGCCCGCCTCGCCTGGCGCCAGGAGCAGGACGAGTACCTGATGCTGTTCGCCAGTGGCGAACATTGCCTGCTACCGACCCGACTGCTGCCGCTGGTGCAGCTGATCTGCAATCGCGATTATCTTGATGCCGAGCAGTTGCAGGCGTGGCGCCAGGACGATGAGGCCGTCCTGCTTCTGGAGCAATTGCTGAGCAAAGGCGATCTGCTGCTGGAAGAGGACGAGGATGAATAATCTGGATATTCGGCTAGCGGACTGGGATAGCACGCCGGCATTGCGCGATATTCGTCAGATAGTGTTCATCGACGAGCAACAGGTACCACCAGAGCTCGAGTGGGACGCAGATGACGCGCATGCCACGCACTTTCTGCTGACTGCTGACGAACAACCGGTGGGTACTGCCCGGCTGCTGGACGATGGCCGCATCGGACGTGTTGCCCTGTTGCCACAGGCGCGCGGCAAAGGCCTTGGCCGGCAACTGATGCTGGCCGTCATGCAGCACGCCCGCCAGCAAGGCATGACGCAGCTGAGGTTGTCGGCCCAGACCCACGCGCTCGATTTCTACGGGCAACTGGGGTTCGTGCCCTGCTCGGAGGTGTATCTCGATGCCGGCATTCCTCACCAGAGCATGACGTGGGAAGCCACTGCAGCCCAGTAACGGCGCCGGCGGCGATCTCTCGCGCGCCCTCGAATGCTAAACTCAGCTTCGGTAACGAGGAGATCGCGCCATGAATCTGCGAATCATGCTGGCCATTTTTACCAGTCTCGCCCTTGCTTTCAGCTCTGTTCAGCTCCTCGCCGCGCCGCGGACCGAGGTCATCCCGTTGGGTTACAATATGGCCCAGGATGTCATTCCGGCTATTCAGCCGATGCTCCGTGCCGACGAACGTGTCTCCGCCTATGGCAATCAGTTGATCATTCGCGCCGAGCCTGAGCGGCTGCAGGAGATCCGAGCGCTGCTGAGCGAGCTTGATCGCCAACCGGCCAAGCTGCGTATCACTGTCAGCAACTCGGCCAGTTCACGGGGTAACGAGTCCGGCTACCGGCTGGATGGTCGATTGGAAACTGGCGCTGGGGACGTTGTTGTGGGGCAGCCGCGAGGTGCCAATCAGGCGCGGGTCATCCGCCGTGAAACCCGCGGCGCGGGTGACGGTACCCGGGTGATCACAGCCAACGAAGGCTACCCGGTGCTGATCCAGACCGGCCAACGGATACCGCTGACCAGCACCACGACCAATATCTATGGCCAAGTGATCAATCAGACCGAATATCACGACGTCACCTCCGGCTTCTACGCCACCGTGCGCCTGAACGGCGATCTTGCAACCATCACCCTGAGCGCCAACAACGATCGGCTGCACCCTGCCGGCAAGGATGTCATCGACGTACAGCGTACCGATACGGTAGTCACCGCACGCCTCGGCGAGTGGGTTACCGTTGGTGGGGTGGATAATGCTGAAAGCCGCCAGGACCGCGGCCTAGGGCGCCGAACCACCACCCGCAGCGCGCAACAGCAGAGCATCCGATTGATGGTCGAACGCTTGCAATGAGTTTTGTTGGAGTTTTGTAGTGTTTAGATAAATTCACTACAAGATCGTTGACTTCTGTTTTTCCAGGCCGCATTATTGCCCCGCTCCCGCTAGCCAGAGCCCCTTTACGGGTCTCCGGATGGTTCCTGAACCTAAGGACCCATCTGTGTCTCGACAGCCCACAAGGCAGTTCGACGAGGTTGCGACTGGAACGAAGTTGTCCTGAGGGACGGGGAAGCGATTCAAACGTAGCAGCCTGTATGACACCGGAGCGGCGGTATGCTCTTCAAGCTATCAGCTTGAGCAAAACACGCCATCCAGCGCATCGACTGTAACGTACCCTCCTCTCTCTTATGTCATTCTTCAATTCCGGTCACTGTTTCGACGCACTGCGGAGTGCCGCAACCCAGGCTCTGGCTTAAGGGTTCGGGGTCGACTAACGTCAGAACCAACGCACACTTTGAAGGATTGACCATGTCAGCATATCAGAACGATATCAAAGCAGTTTCCGCGCTCAAAGAAACCGCCGGTAACGGCTGGAACGCCATCAACCCGGAATCCGTCGCACGCATGCGTGCACAGAACCGTTTCAAAACCGGTCTGGATATCGCCAAGTACACCGCTGCTATCATGCGCAAGGACATGGCCGAGTATGACGCCGACAGTTCTGCCTACACGCAGTCCCTCGGCTGCTGGCACGGCTTCATCGGCCAACAGAAGCTGATTTCCATCAAGAAGCACCTGAAGACCACCAACAAGCGTTACCTGTACCTGTCCGGCTGGATGGTCGCGGCGCTGCGTTCCGAGTTCGGCCCCCTGCCCGACCAGTCCATGCACGAGAAGACTGCCGTTTCCAGTCTGATCGAAGAGCTGTACACCTTCCTGCGCCAGGCTGACGCCCGCGAACTGGACCTGCTGTTCACCGCTCTGGACGATGCCCGCGCCGCTGGCAACAACGCCAAGGTCCAGGAAATCCAGGCCCAGATCGACAACTTCGAAACCCACGTGGTGCCGATCATTGCCGACATCGACGCCGGTTTCGGTAACGCCGAAGCCACCTACCTGCTGGCCAAGCAGATGATCGAAGCGGGTGCCTGCTGCATCCAGCTCGAGAACCAGGTGTCCGACGAGAAGCAGTGCGGTCACCAGGACGGTAAGGTCACTGTTCCGCACTCTGACTTCCTGGCCAAGATCAACGCCGTTCGCTATGCCTTCCTCGAACTGGGTGTCGACGACGGTGTGATCGTTGCCCGTACCGACTCCCTGGGCGCTGGTCTGACCAAGCAGATCGCTGTTACCAACGAGCCGGGCGACCTGGGCGACCTGTACAACAGCTTCCTCGATGGCGACTACATCGAGAATGCCGATTCCATCGAGAACGGCGACGTGGTCATCAAGGCCAACGGCAAGCTGCTCAAGCCCAAGCGCCTGGCTTCCGGTCTGTTCCAGTTCCGCAAGGACACTGGTGTCGACCGAGTCGTACTGGACTGCATCACTTCCCTGCAACACGGTGCCGACCTGCTGTGGATCGAAACCGAGAAGCCGCACGTTGGCCAGATTGCCGACATGGTCAACCGCATCCGCGAAGTGGTACCGAACGCCAAGCTGGTCTACAACAACAGCCCGTCCTTCAACTGGACGCTGAACTTCCGTCAGCAGGTATTCGATGCCATGGTTGCCGAAGGCAAGGATGTTTCCGCCTACGACCGTGCCAGCCTGATGAGCGTCGAGTACGACGAGACCGACCTGGCCCAGCTGGCTGATGAGAAGATCCGCACCTTCCAGGCTGATGCAGCCCGTGAAGCCGGTATCTTCCACCACCTGATCACCCTGCCGACTTACCACACTGCCGCACTGTCTACCGACAACCTGGCAAAAGGGTACTTCGACAAGGAAGGCATGCTGGCCTACGTGAAAGGTGTTCAGCGTCAGGAAATCCGCCAGGGTATCGCCTGCGTCAAGCACCAGAACATGGCTGGCTCCGACCTCGGTGACAACCATAAAGAGTACTTCGCTGGCGAAGCTGCTCTGAAAGCCGGCGGTAAAGACAACACCATGAACCAGTTCTGATCGAATTGATTCACGGGCCTCGGCCCGCGTGTTGAAGAAAAGGCCACCTCCGGGTGGCCTTTTTCCTTCCAGTAGGCTCCAAGCCGCCAAGTCGCGTACAATGCGCGCTCCATTGCCGGCCGCGACGGCGTACTCGCTCCTCCGGCACATCATGCAGCAACAGGTTGGAAAGAATGGCACGTTTACATCTGGAGTTTCCGGAAGATCAGTTTTACTTCACCACTCAACTGACCGTCCGCATCACCGACATCAACTCAGGCAAGCATCTGGCAAACGATTCCATGGTCTCGATGATATCTGAGGCCCGGGCTCGCTTTCTGTATCAGTTCGGTATAGAAGAAGCTGGTGTCACAGAGGTCGGCATTATCGTCACCGATCTGGCCACCACCTACCTCAAGGAGGCGTTCGCCCGGGAAACTCTCGTCTTTGAAGTGGGGCTGATGGATCTGAACAAGTACGGCGGCGATATCATCTTCCGTATCACCAAGGCCGATAGCGGCGAGCTGGTTGCCCTGGCCAAGTCCGGCTTCGTGTTCTATCACTTCCTTACCGCAAAGGTTGCGCCGATGCCTGAGGATTTCAGGTTGCGCTTTCCTGGCGTGAACCAGGCCGTCGATTGAGAAATACCTAGAGTCAGAAACGAAAAAGCCGGTCAATGACCGGCTTTTTTTGGCCTGCCATCCTTGGCAAGCTGACCCCAGGTGGTCGCGAATGCAACGCCACGGGGTCTATGATGAAGAAGATCGATTAACGAACTTCAACCTCAGTTTCCACTTCAGCTTCAACGCGACGGTTCATGGCGCGGCCATCGTCGGTTGAGTTGTCAGCGATCGGGCGAGCTTCGCCGTGACCGACTGCATTCACGCGGGAAGACTCAACGCCTTCAGCGATCAGCGCTTCACGAACAGAGTTGGCGCGACGCTCGGACAGGTTCTGGTTGTAGGCATCAGTGCCGACGGAGTCAGTGTGACCTTCAACGGTAGTGGTGACCGAAGGATAGGTCTTCATGAACTCAGCCAGGCTCTGGATGTCCTGACGGAACTCCGGACGGATGGTATCGCGGTCGAAGTCGAATTTGACGTCCAGCTCAACGCGAACGGACTGCATCTCTGGCTCGGGCTCAGGAGCGGGTGCCGGGGCAGGAGCGGGCTCAGCCTGGGCTACAACCGGAGCGGGCGAAGAACCGAAGTTCAGACCTAAGCCAACGCCGGCCTGCCATTCGGTGTTGCGATGGTCCAGACCGTACAGGGCGTCAACACCAGCCTTCACGAAGAAGTTTTCGTTCAGGTAGTTTTTCACACCGAAACCGGCCACAGCCATAGTGGTACGGTCATCCGTGTTGGTACCGACCTGTTCCAGTTCCTGGTGAGCGAAGCCACCGGAAATGTAAGGACGCAGCGCACCTTCTCCGAAGTGGTAAACGGCTTCAACGTGGGCGAGCTTGCCGTCGATATCTTCACCGGAGTTCGGACCGTTATCCACTTCCAGACTCTTGTAAGTACCCAGGCCGATGTTCAACAGTACGTCGTCGGTGACAAAGTAGCCCAGGCTACCACCAACCAGAGTACCGTCGTTCAGATTGTGGCGGCTGTCGGTGAAATAGCGCTTGGCGAAGGCTTCGACTTCAACCGAACCGGCACTCTGGGCCATGACCGGCAGCGCGGAGCCGGCGATAGCAGCACTTACAACGATACCTACTGTGTTTTTCAATTTCATCTTTGAATCCCCGTTAAATCCATTCGGACGTTAGGTTTTGCGCAAAACTCGCAGGCAGTATAGCAGAAGCTACGGTAATTCAAGCGAGCCACATCTAAAAAGGATTGTTCAAGTGCTTCCTCAGCTTTTCCAATGCTCGCTTGTAGCGCATCTTGGTCGCACTCAATCCCATGTTCATGATGTCGGATATCTCTTGAAACTCCAACTCCGCAACGAAGCGTAATACCAGGATTTCCCGATCTACCTGGTTGACATGCACGAGCCAATGGTCCAGGCCCTTGCTGTCTACGGCTGGGCCCTCAGGTTCTTGGGCTTCTTCCTGAGCGTCCAGACTAAGCGCATCGTATAACCGCCGCTTGCGTTTTTCTTTTCGATACTGGGTAATGCATTCATTGTAAGTGATGCTATATAGCCACGTTTTGAACTTGGCCTTACCTTCAAAGTGCTTAAGCCCGTGCAGCACCTTGAGCATCACTTCCTGACATACATCATCAGCATCCCTTTCGTTGCCAAGATATCGGGCACACACATTGAAGAGTGTGCGTTGATACCTTCGCATCAGCTCCTCATAGGCAACGGTAGTATGGAAAAGTTCACGATTGGCGCGCGCGACCAGTTCTTCGTCCGTCATCTCGGACAATTGGCTGCGATTGCGTGAAGCCAGGCTATCGGTCAAAACAGAGTCATCGGCAAGTTGGCAGGACCGTATCGCCGTCAGAGCGACACGGGTTTATCCAGTAGAGTGCGGTTGGGTATAGAAATGAAACGGCCTTCATCATCCACAAGTGTGGTTTTAACAGTGCCGATCTCTTCGATCACGCCTTCACGGTCTTCGACCTTGATTCGATCTCCGATCTGATACAGTTCCCGGAGATAAACCCCGGCGATAATCTGACTGACCGTGTCGCGACTGCCCAAACCCATGGCCAACGCCGCCGCCGCACCGAAGGACACCAGCACGATGGCGATCACGGTATTGAGCAACTGGGTCTCGATCTGCAACTGCCCTATCGCCAGCGACACCGTAATGATGACCAGCAGCCCCTGCACCAGCCGGCTGATGCCGCCGGCATAGTCGGCGCCAATGCTTTCGACGGTGCCGCGCACCATCCCGGCTACCAGATGGGACAGCAGCAACCCCGCCAGCAGAATCAGCGCCGCTCCGAAGACCTTTGGCAGGTACAGCGCAAAGGCATCCAGTGTCGCAGAGACCCGTGCCAGCCCCAGGGTTTCCGCAGCGGAAACCACGAAAGTGAGAATAATGAACCAATAGATGATCTTGCCGATGACCGCCGATACCGGCGAGGCAATGCCGATGCGGCCGAGCATCTTGGTCACCCCTGCGCCGGTCATCAGCCGATCGAGCCCGAGCTTGGCCAGGCCCTTGCTCAGCACCGCATCGACGATACGGGCAATCACGAAGCCCAGCAGCACAATGATAAGCGCGGTGATCAAGTCGGGTATGAAAGAGGCTACTTTGGTCCACAAAGCAGTCATCGCAGCCACAAAACTCTGGCTCCAGGTTTCTTGTTCCATGGGATAGGCTCGCTATGAATTCAGATCAGTGGAAGAGGTACGCCGTTCCCGGCGAGCTGCGGCAGCCTGGCGCAAGCCGCGCCCTCCACCTTCGCCGATGACCCACCCCCAGCTGGCGAACAGCCGGAGCAGATCGAACAGACCGCTGTGGATATGAGCTCGATGCAGGACACGTTCCAGCCGCTTGTCATCCGCGCTGGGAGGCTGCCCGGAGGCATCTTCGCGCATCAGCTGGCGTAATTGGCTTTCAAATGGATCGTCCATGGCTATCTCCGAGTCGATGAATACACAGCACAGACGAACATCGGCCGGATGATGTCACCCGGCCGATGTGTCGAACTGAAAATGCCTGGCGCTTACTGGGGCATTTGCAGGGCTGTGGACGATACGATGATGCCGTTGTTATCGGCATATACATATTCACCCGGACGGAAGGTCACGCCACCGAAGGTGACCGGCACATTATGCTCGCCGACGCCACGCTTGTTGCTCTTGCGCGGATGGCTGGCCAGGGCCTGGACGCCGAGCGGTGTCTGGATCAGCACATCCACATCGCGCACGCAGCCGTAGATGATAATGCCTTCCCAGCCGTTCTTTGCCGCCTTGTCCGCCAGCATGTCGCCGAGCATGGCGCAGCGCAGAGAGCCGCCGCCATCCACTACCATGACTTTGCCTTTACCGTTCTCTTCAACCAGCTCCTTGACCACGGAGTTGTCTTCAAAGCACTTGACCGTGACGATCTCGCCGCCAAAGGAGTCGTGCCCGCCGAAGTTGCCGAACATGGGTTCGACAACCGCGACGTCGGGATAAGCGTCACACAGGTCTGGCGTTATATACATCGTCATGCTCCCAGGCTGATCAGCCGTTGTTTTCCGCAAGGAAGAACCAGGTATCCATTACCGAATCGGGGTTCAGCGATACACTTTCGATGCCCTGCTCCATCAACCAGCGAGCCAGGTCCGGATGATCCGACGGACCCTGGCCGCAGATACCAATGTACTTGTCGGCCTTGTGGCAGGCAGCAATGGCGTTGGCCAGCAGCTTCTTGACCGCAGCGTTCCGCTCATCGAACAGGTGCGCGATGATGCCGGAGTCACGATCCAGGCCCAGAGTCAGCTGAGTCAGGTCGTTGGAACCAATGGAGAAACCGTCAAAGTGCTCCAGGAACTCGTCAGCCAGCAGCGCGTTGGCCGGCAGCTCGCACATCATGATCAGGCGCAGGCCGTTCTCACCACGCTTGAGGCCATTCTCGGCCAGCAGTTCGACAACCTGTTTGGCTTCGCCCACGGTGCGCACGAAAGGCACCATGATTTCCACGTTGGTCAGGCCCATTTCATCACGCACCCGCTTCATCGCCCG
Source organism: Pseudomonas sp. G11-1 (assembly GCF_024031555.1). Lineage (NCBI taxonomy): Bacteria > Pseudomonadati > Pseudomonadota > Gammaproteobacteria > Pseudomonadales > Pseudomonadaceae > Pseudomonas > Pseudomonas sp. G11-1. The sequence goes on from NZ_QEYQ01000006.1 coordinate 113,270, forward strand.
GCATTCGAGCTCAAAGCAGTCACGGAAGGATTCGCTGATGTAGCGCGACGCGCCACGGAAGCCCAGCATCGGGTTTTCTTCTTCCGGCTCGTACAGGCGCCCGCCGATCAGGTTGGCGTATTCGTTGGACTTGAAGTCCGACAGTCGCACAATGGCTTTCTTCGGCCAGAACGCCGCTGCCAGGGTGCTGACGCCCTCGACCAGCTTGTCGACATAGAAGCTGACCGGGTCAGCGTAACCGGCGATGCGCTTCTCGACGCTGTCCTTGACTTCCGAAGGCAGGCTGTCGAAATTCAGCAGCGCCTTGGGATGCACACCGATCATGCGGTTGATGATGAACTCCAGACGCGCCAGACCCACGCCCTCGTTGGGCAGGTTGGCGAAATCGAATGCACGGTCCGGGTTGCCGACGTTCATCATGATCTTGAACGGCAGCGGCGGCATGGCATCCACGCTGTTGGTGCGGATATCGAACTCCAGCCGGCCTTCGTAGATCATGCCGGTATCGCCTTCGGCGCAGGAAACAGTCACTTCCTGACCATCGCTCAGTTCGCTGGTGGCGTTACCGCAACCGACCACAGCCGGAATCCCCAGCTCGCGGGCGATGATCGCGGCGTGGCAGGTGCGGCCGCCGCGGTTGGTAACGATAGCGCTGGCGCGCTTCATGACTGGCTCCCAATCCGGGTCGGTCATGTCCGACACCAGCACATCACCGGGCTGAACCTTGTCCATTTCCGACACGTCACGGATGATCTTCACCGGGCCTGCGCCGATACGCTGGCCGATCGCCCGGCCTTCTACCAGCACCGTGCCCTTATCCTTCAGCAGATAGCGTTCCATGACGTTGACATTGCTGCGGCTCTTGACCGTTTCCGGACGAGCCTGAACGATGTACAGCTGATTGTCGTCCCCGTCCTTGGCCCACTCAATATCCATCGGGCAGCCATAATGCTTCTCGATAATCATTGCCTGGCGGGCCAGGCTGACAACTTCCTCATCGCTCAGACAGAAGCGTGCGCGTTCGGCGGCATCCACATCCACGGTTTTGACCGAGCGGCCAGCGCTGGCCTCTTCGCCGTAAACCATCTTGATCGCCTTGCTACCGAGGTTGCGGCGCAGGATGGATGGGCGCCCCGCTTCCAGGGTCGGCTTGTGAACATAGAACTCGTCGGGGTTTACCGCACCTTGCACGACGGTTTCGCCCAAGCCGTAGGCACCGGTGATGAACACCACGTCACGGAAACCGGATTCGGTATCCAGCGTGAACATCACGCCAGCAGTACCTGTTTCAGAGCGCACCATGCGCTGAACGCCAGCAGACAGGGCAACCAGCTTGTGGTCAAAGCCCTGGTGGACTCGATAGGAAATAGCGCGGTCGTTGAACAGGGAGGCAAAAACTTCCTTGGTAGCGCGGATGACGTTGTCTACGCCGCGGATATTGAGGAAGGTCTCCTGCTGACCAGCGAAGGAAGCATCAGGCAGGTCCTCAGCGGTAGCCGAGGAACGAACGGCGACAGCCAGGTTGTCATTGCCAGCCGACAGCTTGGCAAAGGCTTCGCGAATTGCACTATCCAGCGCAGCGGGGAATTCGGCTTCCATGATCCACTGGCGAATCTGCGCACCGGTACGCACCAGAGCGTTGACGTCATCCACATCCAGCACGTCTAGCGCCGCATTGATACGGTCGTTGAGACCACTCTGTTCGAGAAATTCGCGATAGGCATCAGCGGTGGTGGCAAAGCCACCCGGTACGGATACACCGGCACCAGCCAGATTGCTGATCATTTCACCAAGCGAGGCGTTCTTGCCGCCAACTCGCTCAACATCTCCAACACCCAGTTGCTCAAAGGACACTACGTACTCTAGCAAGGTGATCTCTCCGTCAATCGATGAATAGGTTCGCAGCGCGGGCTTTGCCGTCTGGTCTGCAAGTCACAAATACGCCACAATGCCACTTTGACGCTGATCGAGGGCTCAGGACTGACGCCCTCGCAAATTCTGTTATCTTAAGGCTTCGCGCATGAAACGCACTGCTTTTTTCATTTCCGATGGTACCGGTATCACTGCCGAGACGCTTGGCCAGAGCCTGCTCTCTCAATTCGAGAACATCCAATTCAGCAAGCTGCTGCGGCCCTATGTGGACACCGTGGAAAAAGCGCGGGACATGGTACAACAAATCAATGCCGCTGCCGAGGCAGATGGTCAGCCTCCGATCATTTTCGAAACCGTGGTCAATCGTGACATTCATCAAGAGCTGACTCTGTCCAAAGGCTACATCATCGATATCTTTTCCACGTTCCTGGCGCCGCTCGAGCAGGAACTGGGCGCCGGCTCGTCCTATTCGGTGGGCAAATCCCACTCGATCCAGCACAACGGCAACTACCAGGATCGCATCGACGCCGTGCATTTTGCCATGGACAACGACGATGGTGCGCGCACTCATCATTATAAAGAAGCGGACATCATCCTGGTTGGCGTTTCCCGCTGCGGCAAAACGCCCTCCTGCCTCTATATGGCTCTGCAGTATGGCATTCGTGCGGCTAATTATCCGCTCACCGATGACGACATGGAGCGCCTGCAACTGCCGGCCGCGCTGAAGCCCTACAAACAGAAGCTGTTCGGCCTGACCATCGATGCTGATCGCCTGGCCAGCATCCGCAATGAACGCCGCCCCAATAGCCGGTACGCCAGCTTCGCCCAGTGCGAGTTCGAAATCCGCGAGGTGGAAAACCTGTTCCGCCGGGAAAACATCCCGCACATCAACTCTACGCATTTTTCGGTGGAGGAGATCTCCGCCAAGATCCTGGTACACATGGGGATCGAGCGCCGCCTGAAGTAACCTCTCTTCACTGCCTGCAGTTTTTCTATTGACGCTCACGTGCCGGGCTCCCGGCACGCTGGGTTTTTCTCTGCTCCTCCTCCGTCCTCCCGCTCCGCTCAGAAATTTACATTTGCCGGTTGAAATTTACAAAGTGAGATGTAATATTGCCGGCGCCTGATAATCATTATCAATCTTCCTGCTAGACGCACCCTATTCTCGTCTACAGCTCATCCGAAAGGAGTTTCTGATGTTGCCGAACCGCCCTGCCCTTGCAGCACATTGCGCCCTCGTCGGCAGTTTGACTCTATTGGCAAGCGGCGTTGCGCTGGCCAACCAGGAGGCCATCCGCCTGTCCGACACCGTCGTCACCGCCTCGGGCTTCGAGCAGAAAATCACCGAAGCGCCGGCCAGCATCAGTGTGATCAGTCAGGAGGATCTGCAGCAGAATCGGTTCAGTAACCTGGCGCAGGTTCTGGAGAATGTGGAAGGTATCGACGTCAATCAGGGCACTGGCAAAACCGGTGGGCTCAATATCAGCATTCGCGGCATGGAAAGTCAGCACACGCTGATTCTCATTGACGGCCGCCGGCAGAATGCTCCGGGTAATGTTTCTCCCAATGGCTTCGGCGAAACCTCCACCAGCTTTATTCCTCCCATGTCCGCCATTGAGCGCATCGAAGTCATCCGAGGCCCAATGTCCACTCTGTACGGCTCTGATGCTCTGGGCGGCGTGGTGAACATCATCACCAAGAAAGTGGCTGACGAGTGGACCGGCTCCATCAGCCTGGATCATACCTTCCAGGAAAACCGTGATTACGGTGACGCCAGCAAGACCAGCTTTTATTCCAGCGGGCCGCTGGTGGAAGGCCTGCTTGGCATGGCCGTGCGCGGCAGTCTGTACAACCGGGAAGAGTCCGACCTGATGTTCGACAACAACTCGGAAGTCAGCAAGCGTGGGGCCTCGCCGGTTGAAGGGCGTAACTACACCATCGGTGGTCGCCTCAACCTCACGCCTGTTGATAATCATGACTTCTACCTGGACTTCGAGCGTGGTCGCCAGGTGTATGAGAACGATGAATGCCAGCTGGGTACACTGGATGGCAGAAATAGAAACTGTGAGGTTCCCGCGAATCCTGAGGCAAACGGGTACGCTGACCAGCTGCGCTTTGAACGCGAGCAGTACGCTTTTGGGCACAGCGCCCGCCTGGGCTTTGGTAACCTGGACAGCAGTATTACTCACAGCACTACCGAAACCCTCGGCCGCACGATTCCTGGCGAGATCGGCGCGCCCTACGCCGGTTTTCCTTCGATCATCGGCGGTAATGACCGCCAGCTTGAATCCACCGATCTGGTTCTCGATAGCAAACTGGTTGCCCCCATCGGCGATGCCAACCTGTTCACCGTGGGCGGCCAATACCGTGACTCCGAGATGACCGACGGCATTGCCAATGAAGATTTCGAACAGAAATCATGGGCATTGTTCGCGGAAAACGAGTGGCGTATGCGTGAGGATCTGGCCCTGACGCTGGGCGGGCGCTATGAAGACCACGATGCATTTGGTGGTCACTTCACGCCGCGCGCTTATCTGGTATGGAATACCAATGATAACTGGACGTTGAAAGGCGGTGTAAGCAAAGGATATCGGACACCGGACCTGAACGACCTGCATGACGGTATCAATGGCGTTACCGGTCAGGGCGACACTATCACTATCGGTAGCCCTGACCTGAGCCCGGAAGAAAGCACCAACATGGAATTCGGGGTTTACTACGACAACCTGGCCGGCTTCAACGCCAACGCCACCGTGTTCCATAACGAGTTCAAGGACAAGATTTCCGATGGCAATGACATTGTTGTCTCCGGGCATCCGACAATCCCCGACGGCACCTATTCGCAACTGACCAATATCGGTGAGGCTGAAACCCAAGGGCTTGAGCTAGCGGCGAGCTGGATGTTCGCCCCCCGCTGGACCCTGAGCGGTAACTACACCTACAGCGACAGCGAACAGAAAAGCGGGCCGGACAAGGGTGAGCGTATCAACAACACCCCGGAACACCTGCTTAACGCCAAGCTCAACTGGGCTGCCACAGAGCGGCTGTCGCTCTGGGTGCGCGGTGAGTATCGGGGCGAGCGTACGCGCTTCACTCAGCGCTATGAAAACCTGAACGCCGATGATCAGGCGATAGAACGGCAAGTTGGCGACATGGATGCCTATGAACTCTTCCACCTGGGCGGTTCTTACCGGGCTTCCGATAATGTCACCCTGACGGCTACCATCTACAACCTGTTCGATAAGGACTTCCTGGAGGGCTCTTACTATATCGATAGTGAAGGCGATACTCAGTGGACCTCGAACTATGCCCATATCACTCGCTCCACCAGCGGTACCATCCAGGAAGGTCGCCGCCTCTGGCTCTCCGCTACCGTCGATTTCTGATCGGCTCTGAGCTGCCTCGGCAGACGCCCGCTTCGGCGGGCGTTTTCATTTCCGGGCTTCCACATTGTCCCCAAAGTAAACCTCCTCCCGCTTTTCTCTCCGAAACGAGAAATATTCCCGTTTAAATATAAAAGACGGTAGCCCTTTCGCTAAAGGCTCTCTATACTCTCGCGCACAATCAATAATGATAACGATTCTGATTAGCATGATGATCACACCGGAAGCCCTGCCAGGGCATAATAAGGAGCACTAACGGATGTCGATCAGAATTACCCTCCCCGCCCACCTCGCTGGTGGCGTTGCGCTGCTGGCGGCCAGTGTTGCGCTGGCCAATCAGGACTCGATTCAGTTACCCGATGTCACCGTCGTGTCAGCCACGGGTTTCGAGCAGAAGATTGCCGACGCACCCGCCAGTATCAGTGTGATCAGCCGCGAACAACTCCAGAGTAAACCCTACGCCGGGCTGGCCGATGCGCTACGCGACGTAGAAGGCGTAGATGTCGGCGCCGATCTCGACAAGAACGGCAATATCAGCATCACCATGCGGGGACTGCCAAAGGACTACACCCTGGTGCTGATCGACGGGCGCCGGCAGAGTGATATCGGCGACATCGGGCCGAACAACTTCGGCAACAGCCAGTTCATGTACATGCCATCGATGGATGCCATCGAGCGCATCGAAGTCATCCGCGGGCCAATGTCTACCCTCTATGGCGCCGATGCGATGGGTGGGGTGATCAACATCATCACACGCAAGGTGCAGGACAGCTGGGGTGGCTCCATCAGCCACGGCATCTCTATCCAGGAGGATTCCCAGTTTGGTGACGATCGCAAGACCGACCTGTTCGCCAGTGGCCCGCTGATCGAGGGGCTACTCGGTCTGGGATTGCGCGCCAGTCTGTATGATCGCGAACAGAGCGATCCGGGGTACAGCGTGGGCACCCTGGTCAATGGCGATGGCAGCCTGTTCGAGGATAACGGCAGTTTCGGCGACAAGAAGATCGTGGCGGCAAAGAACTGGAACGCCGGCTTCACCCTCAATCTCACACCACTGGAAGATCATGACTTCCAGTTCGAATACGATATCGCCAAGCAGCGCTACGACAACACCGAAGGCCAGACGGGGACCTTGGACTCGGTCGACAGCCTGTGGCGCGCCCGAGCAGGGACCATTCAGCCCCGTGTCGGTTATGCGGAATACCAGCGGGTCGAGCGCGAGCAATTCGTCCTGGCGCATACCGGACGCTGGACGTTTGGCACCAGTGACACCAGCCTGACCCGCAGCACCAGCAGTAACCTGGGTCGTTCCCTGCCGCTGACGGTGCAGGAGCGAGGCGCCCTACAGGCCATCTGGGATCAGGCCGCCGCCGATCAGGGTGTCGGCACGCCGGAGCTGACCGATGAGCTGCGTGCGGAACTGGAAAATACCTTCCTGCCCCGCAACCGCCGCGAGCTGGAAATTCGCAACACCATCTTCGACACCAAGCTCAGCAATAACATCGGCGATCACCACTTCACCGTCGGCGGTCAGTATTTCCTTGCCGAGATGGAAGACGGTGTATTCGGTATGGACGGAGCAAGCTATCAATCCGGCGCGACGCAGGATCACAAGCAATGGGCGCTGTTCGCCGAGGACAACTGGGACCTCACCGACAAGCTGACTTTCACCTATGGCGCCCGCTACGACGACCACAACATCTTCGGCTCCGAGATCAGCCCGCGCGCCTATCTCACCTGGCGTACCACGGACAACTGGACCCTCAAGGGTGGGGTCAGTACTGGCTACAAGACGCCCAAGCCGAACCAGCTGTTCCCGGGTATCGTTGGCTTCGGCGGCCAGGGCGTCAGCCCCATGGCCGGGTCACCGGATCTGCAGCCGGAAACCAGCACCAATTATGAAGTCGCGGCGTACTACGACAACCTGACCAATTTCAATGCCAACGTCACGCTGTTCTTCAATGAGTTCAAGGACAAGATCGCCCGCGCCGATGCCGTCCCCAACTGTTACAACGCCAACGGCGTGAAGTATCTCAGCTCGGGCTGCGTGGATGTCGGCCCCGGCTGGGCCGAATTGGGATACGACAGTTTCAGCCAGAGCACCAACGTGGACAAGGCAGAGACCAAGGGCATCGAGTTGGCCGCACGCTGGGAAATCATTCCCACGCTCAGCCTCAGCGGCAACTACACCTACACGGACAGCGAGCAGAAGAGCGGCGCCCAGCAAGGCCTGCCCCTGGTCAACACACCGGAGCACATGCTCAACAGCACCCTCAGCTGGGATGCCTTGCCCCGCCTGAATCTATCGCTGATCGCCGAGCTGCGTGACGAACGCTATCGCGGCACCGCTGTCAGCAGCGGGCCGACGCCGGTTACCCGCAAGCTCTATTACCAGTCCTACGACATCTATCACCTGGGGATGCGCTTTCAGGCCAGTAACGATCTGACCCTGCATGGTCGCGTCAACAACCTGCTGGACAAGGATATGGCCGGTCGCAATTGCGAGCCGACCTTCGATGATCTGGGCAATCACGACACCTGGTCCTGCTCGAATGACTACAACGTGACGGAGAAGGCACGCAGCTTCTGGCTAGCCGCCAACTACCGCTTCTGACCAACCCCGGCCCACGGTCGCCGTGGGCCTTGCGAGATGAGCAACAGGCAATGAAACACCTGGTTATCGGCACCCTGCGGCAATGGCACTGGATCAGTTCCGCTCTGTGTCTGGCGGGCATGCTGCTGTTCGCCGTTACCGGCATCACCCTCAACCATGCGGCGGGAATCGAGTCGCAGCCGCAGGTGCGCACCCTGGAGCTGCAGCTGCCGGATGAGCTGAGGCCATTGCTACCGATGGCAGCCGAGCAGGAGGTCTTCCCCGCGCCGTTACATGATTGGCTGATGAGATCTATGTGGGGATGCCCCGGCCAGGCGGCGATGCCTGGCTGACACTGGATCTGCAGGCTGGAGAAGTGTTTTTCGAGGATACCGATCGGGGCTGGATCGCCTATGCCAACGATCTGCACAAGGGACGGCACAGCGGTGCAGCCTGGAGCTGGTTTATCGATATCTTCGCCGGGGTCTGCGTGATCTTCAGCCTGACCGGTCTGCTGCTGCTCCGGCGGCAGGCGCGCAATCACCCTTCCACCTGGCCGGTCACCGGGTTGGGTCTGCTGATTCCGGTACTCATTGCCTTGCTGTTCATTCATTGAATCCACTGAAAGAGGATAACCCCATGCGCACATGGTTCTTGCTGCCGCTGGCTGCTTTCGCGGCCCACGCCAGCGCAGCCGAGATGACCGTTTCGGTCGAAGTACCGCGGCTGGCAGTAGCGGAATATCACCGGCCCTACGTCGCCATCTGGATCGAGAATGGCGAGGGGCATGTGGCTGATCTATCGGTCTGGTATGACCTCAAGCTGCAAGACAACGAAGGAGAAAAATGGCTGAAGGACATGCGCCAATGGTGGCGGCGCAGCGGTCGTTCGCTGGCATTGCCGGTGGATGGTCTGTCCGGTGCCACACGGCCAGTCGGCGAGCATAGCCTCACCTTCCCGGCAGACCACTCGGCGCTCGCCGCCCTGAAACCCGGGGATTACCAGTTGGTGGTGGAAGCGGCCCGTGAAGTAGGCGGCCGGGAGCTGGTGCGCCTGCCATTCAGCTGGCCGGTAACCGACCAGACCGAGCATCAAGTGAGCGGTAAAACCGAACTGGGCAACATCAGCCTGAACATACAGCCCTGAACCACACTCAAGACCAGAACAGGAACAATACAACACCATGCTTAAACAACTTACCCGCTGGACCGCCCTCGCCATTGCCGTCACCCTGCCCCTGTCAGCCAATGCCCACCGGGCCTGGATGCTGCCCTCGACCACCGTTGTTTCGGGCGATAACGCCTGGATCAGTGTCGATGCGGCCGTCGCCAACGACCTGTTCTACTTCGAGCACCATCCGTTGGTGCTGGAGGGTATCGGCCAGCCGCCGCAGCGTGCCGATGGCAATGCAAGACCACGCGCTGCCAACCGCCTTGTCATCACCGCGCCCGACGGCGAGGAAGTCGCCGCGCAGAACGGCCATGTCGGCAAGTACCGCAGCGTATTCGATGTTGAGATCACCCAGAAAGGGACCTACAAACTGGCTGTCGCCGGTGCACCGCGGTACTTCGCGCGCTACAAGGAGAATGGGGAGGAGCGCCGCTGGATGGGAGAGCTCGCCGATGTCGGTGATGCCCTGCCGGCTAATGCGCAGGATGTGCAGGTCAGCCAGATGGAATCACGCATGGAGGTCTTCGTGACCTCCGGCGAGCCGACCGACAGCGTCTTTGCGCCCACTGGCCAAGGGCTTGAGCTGCAGCCGATCACCCACCCAAATGACCTGTTCGCCAAGGAAACGGCGGAGTTCGTCTTCCTGCTGGACGGCAAGCCGGCGGCGGGTGTCGAGGTCAATGTTATCCCCGGCGGTATCCGCCACCGCGACGGGCTCAATGATATCCGTCAGACCACGGATGCCGACGGCAAAGTCGCCTTCACCTGGCCAAGCGCCGGCTTCTGGTGGTTGGAAGCCAAGGTGGTGCAGGAAGATGGCATGCAGGCACCGCTGACCCAGCGCCGCGCTACCTACAGCGCCACGCTGGAAGTCATGGCGCCCTGATGACCGAGCTGTCCCCGGTGGGTTGGCTAGCCGATCAGCGATTGCTGTGGGCCGCTCTGGCCTTCGGCAGTTGGCTGTTATTGTGCTGGATGTGTCTGGTGCGAGCGCCACGGCCCAAAGCGATGTCGTCAGTAACAGCTTCGGATTGGCTGATTGCCTATGCCAGCCAGTCCGGCGCGGCTCAAGACATCGCCGAAAGGCTGTTACCGGCGTTCCACCAGTACAATCTGCAGCCAGCGCTGCTGCCGTTGAATGCACTGCACCCTGACGCTCTCTCAGGTTATTCGCGGGCCCTGTTCATTGTCAGCACCTATGGCGAGGGGGAAGCGCCGGACAACGGCGCCTCTTTCTGGCAGCGGGCCAGCAAGGCCCGGTCTGATCTGGCGAGCCTGAACTACAGCCTGCTGGCTCTAGGTGACCGCCGCTATGCCGATTTCTGTGGGTTTGGTCGACAGCTGGGTGACTGGCTGGATGCCGCTGGGGCTAAGGTTGCGCTGCCTCGCCATGAGGCGGACCGGCTGGATACCGACGTGCTGCATGCCTGGCATCGGCAAGTATCGCAATGGACTGGCCTGAAACTCCAGGCGTCCTCTTCTGCTCCGTTCAGCCACTGGACGTTGTGCGGGCGCACTCAACTCAATCCTGATAGTCCGGGCTCCCCTGCCTGGTTGATACGTTTGCTGCCGGTGGGCGAGCTACCTGGCTGGCGGGCCGGCGATCTGGCTGAGATACGCATCGGGTCGATCCTGCGCACCTATTCCATCGCCAGCCTGCCGGAGGACGGCGCTCTGGAGCTGATCGTTCGTCAGGTCGTCAATGACGACGGCTCCGCAGGACAAGGTTCCGGCTGGCTGTGCTGTCATGCAGAACCTGGTGCGATGGTGGAAATACAGTTGCGGTCGAACCCCCGTTTCCATCTGCCTGAGGATAACCGCCCGGGCATCTTCATCGGCGCCGGTACCGGGCTGGCCGGCCTGCGCGGCCTGCTGCGGCAGCGCCAACGTCTGGGGTGTTCGGATAACTGGCTGCTCTTTGGCGAACGCTGCCAGCAGCATGACCGCTGGCTCGCAGAGGAGCTGGATGCCTGGACGACCGAAGGCACGCTACTGCTGGATCGCTGCTTCTCCCGCGCCGGCGATCAGCCGGAGTACGTGCAGCACCGCCTGGCTGCCAAGGCAGATCAGCTTCGGCAATGGGTGGACCGTGGGGCCAGTATTCACGTTTGTGGCAGCCTGGCCGGCATGGGTAACGAGATCCACAGCCTGCTGCAAGCAGTCTTGTCGCCTCAACAATGGCAGGAACTACAGGAGCAGCAGCGCTATCGGCGCGATCTATACTGAGTTCGGAGAATCGGAACCATAAGGCTGCGCCGACAGTCACAGAACCTGACCGCCCTATGACCGCACCGGCGGTTGCTTATCAATCAGGAGTGAATACATGGACATCATCAGAATTATCATTGCCATTCTGCTGCCACCGCTGGGGGTGTTTCTTCAGGTCGGCTTTGGCGGCGCTTTCTGGCTGAACATCCTGCTGACACTGTTCGGCTACCTGCCGGGCATCATTCACGCTGTTTGGATTATCGCCCGCCGCTGAATATTCGCCTGGGACAGGAGCCACCCGGCTCCTGTCCTATCCCTCGGTTTTCCAGCAGAGAGCGCATCGGCAATGAGCGTTACTGCGCTGCAGCCGTATCCTTGATCCGTTTGACCATCGCGCGCAGACCATTGCCGCGGGTCACGCTCAGGTGCTTGAGCAGATTCAATTGCGTGAAGTAATCCTCGATATCGAAGGCCAGAATAGCCTCCGGCGTCTTGCCGTTGTAAGCGGCCAGCACCACAGCCAGCAGCCCCTTGACGATAAAGGCATCGCTGTCAGCATCGAAATACAGGCGGCCACCCTCCGCCCGGCTGGTCAGCCAGACCTGGCTCTGACAACCGCGCACGATATTGCCCTCGGTACGCTCGCTGTCATCCAGCGGTGGCAACTCGCGACCGAGATCGATGATGTACTTGTAGCGATCTTCCCAGCTGTCAAAGAATGACAGCGTCTCGATGATATCGTCGCTACTGATGTCTGTGCCGAACTGGCTCATGCAAAGTCCTTGAGGTCGCTCTTAGAAAAACATACCGGTTTCGAGTTGCGCTTCTTCGCTCATCATGTCGCGGTTCCACGGCGGGTCGAAGACCAGGTCCACGTGCACGCTCTCGACATTGGGTACCAGGCGAACCCGGTACTCAACATCGCCCACCAGCACCGGGCCCATGCCGCAACCGGGAGCAGTCAGGGTCATGCTGATATCCACCCGTTTGGCCTGCTGGTCGACTACGACCGAATAGATCAGCCCCAGATTAACCAGATCCACCGGAATTTCCGGGTCGAAAACGGTCTTCAATGCGGTCCAGACATCCTCTTCACGGATCTGGTCGTCGCTCGGCGCGGGGAATGACAGCAGCTCGGGCTCGAGGCCGAGGTTCTCCGCATCGGTGCCATCCACACGCACCATCTGGCCGTTGTAGGTAACGGTATAGTTACCGCCCAGCGCCTGGGTAATGGTTACAAAAGTATCTTTCGGGATCGTCAGCGGTGTGCCATCGGGAACCCGCCGCGCCGGGCAGTCTGCCCGGGCGACAACCATGCGTCTTTCCATGTCAACTCACACTGAAGCTTTCGCCACAACCACATTGGTCTTTGACGTTGGGGTTAATGAAGCGGATCTGGCGGTTGATGCCTTCCTTCACCATATCGATCTCGGTGCCGGAGAGAATTGCCAGACTCTCGCGTTCCACCAGCAGTTCGACCTGGTCGTCCAGCTGGTAATGCAGATCATCCTCGGCGCCCTGCTCCACCATGTCGATGACATACATGAAACCGGTGCAGCCGCTTTTCTTGATGCTGACACGTACCGCCTTGCCCGGCTGGCTGGTCAACTGACGACGGAAGTGTTCGAGCGCAGCCGGGCTGACGGAAACCGCCTGGCTGGTTGGATCAAAAGATTCGACACTCATACTCTACTCCTCGACAAGGAACTGTTTCGCCTTGGTCAGCGCCTCGAACAGACGATCGATATCGGCTCTGGTGTTGTAGAAACAGAAACTGGCGCGCACTGTGCCAGGGATACCCAACTGGTCCATGATCGGCTGGGCGCAATGGTTGCCGGTACGCACCGCGACGCCCTGCTGATCCAGCAGCATGCCCACATCGTGGGGGTGGGTGCCGTCCATGAGAAAGCTCAGCACGCCGGTGCGCTTGGCTGACGTGCCCACCAGGGTAATTCCGGGCATGGCCCGAGCCTTGGCTTCGGCGTATTCCAGCAGTTCCTGCTCATGCCGTTCGGCCCCTTCGCGATCGAGGCTCTGCAGATAATCCACCGCAGCGCCCAAGGCGATCACGCCAGCGATATCCGGGGTGCCGGCTTCAAATTTGTAAGGCAACTGGTTGTAGGTGGTACCGGCAAAGCTGACCGTTTCGATCATTTCACCACCGCCCTGGTATGGCGGCATGGCTTCCAGCAGCTCGGCCTTGCCGTAAAGCACGCCGACGCCGGTCGGGCCGAACATCTTGTGCGCGGAAAACACATAGAAATCGCAGTCCAGCGCCTGCACGTCCACCTGCAGATGGCTCATGGCCTGAGCGCCATCGATCAGGCACAACGCGCCCACCGAGTGGGCCATACGCACAATCTGTTCCACCGGGTTGACGCTACCCAGGGCGTTGGACACGTGCCCGCAGGCGACCATGCGTACCCGCGCATCCAGCATGCCCTGCAAGGCATCCAGATCCAGCGTGCCGTCGTTGCTTACCGGAATCGGCTCAACCGTGGCGCCCATCTGCGCGGCGATCATCTGCCAAGGCACGATGTTGGAGTGGTGCTCCATGGCCGACACCAGAATGCGGTCGCCTTCGCGCAGCTGGCTGCGTCCCCAGCTGGCCGCTACCAGATTGATGCCTTCCGAGGTGCCACGGGTCCAGATGATCTGCCGCGGCTCGGCGGCATTGATCAGGCCGGCTACCTTGACCCGCGCCTGCTCGAACTTGTCGGTAGCGCGCTCAGCCAGGGCATGGGCACCGCGGTGGACGTTGCTGTTGTCCTTGCGGTAGTAATCGACGATCGCCTGGATCACCGCCTCAGGCTTCTGCGTGGTGGCAGCGTTATCCAGGTACACCAGCGGTTTGCCATGAACATCCTGCTGCAGGATCGGAAAATCCTGCCGCACCAGTTCGGCATTGAACGTGCTGCGCCGGTCGATGGCCAAATCATTCATAACGCATCTGTCCCAGCTCGTCGCCCTGAGGGCTTTCACCAAACAGGGTGGTCAGGCGCGGCCGCAGGTAGTCCTGAATTGCCTGCTCAGGCACTTCATTGAGCAACTCATTGATGAAGCCAAAGCTGAGCATGCGCACCGCATCGGCGCGGGTAACGCCACGACTCTGCAGATAGAACACCGAGGTCTCGTCCAATTGGGCAATGGTTGCACCATGGGCGCAGCGAACATCGTCGGCGTAGATCTCCAGCTCCGGCTTGGTATTGATCTCGGCCGTCGGCGAAGTCAGCAGGTTCTTGTTGCTGAGCTCGGCCAGGGTCTTCTGGGCATCCTGATGAATATGGATGCGCCCATTGAACACGGCCTTGGCCGAGTCACCGATGATGCCGCGGAACACTTCGTCGGTGGTGCAATTGGGCACGCGGTGCTCGACGTTGGTGTGATAGTCGATCAACTGTTTGTTGCGCGGCAGGTAAACGCCGTTGAGCCCCAGGTGCGCACCTTCGCCACGATGATTGACGTGGTAGTCGATACGCTTGAGCCGGCTGCCCTGTGCCAGGGTAAAGCCGAGAAAGCGGGCGTCGCGGTGCAGGTCGATGTGCACGCCACCGACGTGCAGCAGATCTTCCTGTTCCAGGTTGATCCGGTAATGCTGAATCTGCGCGTTGTTGCCTACCACCACTTCGGTGTGACTGTTGACGAACAGGTTCTGCTTTTCGCTGCCGGACACGTAATGTTCGATCAGCTCGGCCTCGCTGTTGTCCTCCAGCACCACCAGCACCCGCTGGCTGCTGACCGCCGGCTGCGCTTCTGGCGTGGCGACGTTGAGGATGTACACCGGCTTCTCCAGCCGGGCGCCGCGGGGCACGTGCAGCAAGATGCCGTCAGTGGCCCAGGCGTCGCTCAGGGCGACAAACAGGTGCTCGCCGGTATTGGCAACCGTACCCAGGTGCTGGCGGATCAGCGCCTGCTGGCTGGCATCCGCCTCGCTGAAGCGGACTACCCCGGCGGGCAGTTCACTGGAATGCTCACGGGAAAAATGCCCGTTGATGAAGACCAGGCGGGTGGCGTCCAGGGCAATCGGATCGATCGCCTGCTGCCAGGCGCAGTCGTCGACGCTGGCCCACTGGGCCGGGGTGTCAGTCTGCAACGGGTTCAGAGAGGTGTATTTCCATGCCTCGGTCTTGCGGGTCGGCCATTTGGCGGTCGACCAGACGTCAGTACCCCGCGCGCGCAGCGCAGTCAGCCACTCGGGGCTTTGCTGCTCTGCGGCCAGCGTCAGGGCCTGTTGTTGAAAGTCGGACATAGTCAGCCTTCTCCATTTTCCAGCCAGCCGTAGCCTTTGGCTTCCAGTTCCAGCGCCAGATCCTTGGTGCCGGATTTGACGATGCGGCCGCCGGCCAGCACATGCACGTAGTCCGGCACGATGTAATCCAGCAGACGCTGATAGTGGGTGACGACAATGAAGCTGCGTTTGCCGTCGCGCATGGAGTTCACACCATCGGCAACCACCTGCAGGGCGTCGATATCCAGACCGGAGTCGGTTTCATCGAGGATGCACAGGTCGGGCTCGAGCAGCATCATCTGCATGATCTCGTTCCGCTTCTTCTCACCACCGGAAAAACCTTCGTTGACGCCGCGCTTGAGGAAGCTGGCATCAAGGTCAACCCGCTTGCTGGTTTCGCGCGCCAGTTTCATGAACTCGACGGCGGACAGCTCCGGCAGTCCGGCATGCTTGCGTTTGGCATCAACCGCGACCTTGAGGAATTCCATGTTACTGACGCCGGGGATTTCAACGGGGTACTGGAACGCCAGGAAAATACCCTCACGGGCCCGCTCTTCGGTATCCAGTTCCAGCAGGTCCTGGCCCTTGAACAGCACGCTGCCGCCGGTTGCTTCATAGCCAGGGCGGCCGGACAGCACGTTGCCGAGGGTGCTTTTGCCGGAGCCGTTCGGCCCCATGATCGCGTGCACCTCACCCGGATTGATCTCGATATCCAGCCCCTTGAGGATATCTTTTTCTTCAACTTTAGCGTGCAACCCTTTGATCGATAACATATTTTACGCCTGATAATCTATATGAAATGGTCTCGACAGCCTGCGGTGGATCAACCCACCGAACCTTCCAGGCTGACCTCCAGCAACTTGCCTGCTTCCACGGCAAACTCCATCGGCAGCTCCTTGAAGACCTCGCGGCAGAAGCCGTTGACGATCATCGAGACCGCCTTCTCAGCGTCCAGACCGCGTTGCTGGCAGAGGAACATCTGGTCATCACTGACCTTTGACGTGGTCGCCTCATGTTCGACGACTGCGCTGGGATTCTTGCTCTCGATATACGGGAAGGTATGCGCACCGCAGCGGTCGCCGATCAGCAACGAGTCGCACTGGGTAAAATTACGCGCGCCTTCAGCGCCGGGGTTGATGCGCACCAGTCCGCGGTAAGAGCTGTTGCTCTGACCGGCGGAAATCCCTTTGGCAACAATGGTTGAGCGCGTGTTCTTGCCAAGATGGATCATCTTGGTGCCCGTGTCAGCCTGCTGGAAATTATTGGTCAGCGCGACCGAGTAGAACTCGCCGACACTGTTGTCACCCTTGAGAATGCAGCTGGGGTACTTCCAGGTTACCGCCGAGCCGGTCTCCACCTGGGTCCAGGAAATCTTGGCATTGGTATGGGCAACGCCACGCTTGGTCACGAAGTTGTAGATACCGCCCTTGCCTTCTGCATCGCCGGGGTACCAGTTCTGTACCGTGGAATATTTGATCTGGGCACCATCCAGCGCTACCAGCTCGACCACCGCAGCGTGCAACTGGTTTTCATCACGCATGGGGGCGGTGCAGCCTTCCAGATAACTGACGTGGGAGCCCTCATCAGCAACGATCAAGGTGCGCTCGAACTGCCCGGTATTCAGTTCATTGATCCGGAAATAAGTGGACAACTCCATGGGGCAGCGTACGCCCTTGGGAATGTAGACAAAGGAGCCATCGGAGAAAACCGCGGAGTTCAGGGCAGCGTAGTAGTTGTCCTTTTGCGGCACTACGGTCCCCAGATACTGTTTTACCAGATCCGGGAAACGGCGAATGGCCTCGCTGATCGGACAGAAAATGACGCCCGCCTCTTCCAGTTTCTCGCGGAAGGTGGTGACGACCGATACCGAGTCGAAGACCACATCCATTGCAACGCCAGCCAGTGCTTCCTGCTCATGCAGCGGAATGCCCAGCTTTTCATAGGTCGCCAACAGCTCCGGATCGACCTCATCCAGACTCTTGGGCCGATCAGCCATGCTTTTGGGAGCCGAGTAAAAGGAAACGCTCTGGAAGTCGATTTCCGGATAATGTACGTGGGCCCAGGTCGGCTCTTCCATTTCCAGCCAGGCGCGATACGCTTTCAGCCGCCACTCGAGCATCCACTCAGGCTCTTCCTTGCGGGCCGAGATAAAGCGTATGACATTTTCATCAAGGCCAGGCGGCAGCGTGTCGGATTCGATATCGGTATAAAAGCCGGCGGCGTAATCCGTCTTGATAAGGTTCTCGACTTCTTGAGTCACGGTATCACCTCAATCCCGCAGTCAACGTCATGGCGGTGGCTGCATTGTATGTCAGGCTGCAATGCCTCTTCGGGCACTGCTCTCTAGTTCGTACGGCCAGCGGCCGTCAGATGATGCGTTCCAGGTTGATAGCGTCCTGGTTGGCGTTGGCGCAGGCTCCCTTATCCTGCCGGGTGCGTACGCGCTGAATATCTTCACGTGAAACCAGGTCGGCAAGGGTTATATCGCCGAGGAACTGGCGCAGACGCTCGCTCAGGTCCGTCCACAGGTAATGGGTCAGGCAGACGTCCCCATGTTGGCAATCCCCCTTGCCCAGACACCGGGTCGCGTCCATGGAATCGTTCACGGCCTCGACGATCTGTGCCACATTGATGGACGCGGCGCCTCCCGCCAGACGATACCCCCCACCGGGTCCGCGCACGCTCTCTACCAACTTGCTGCGCCGCAGCTTGGCGAAGAGTTGCTCCAGATAGGACACCGACACACCCTGGCGCAGAGAAATATCTGCCAGCGTAATGGGTCCTTGGTCCTCGTGAAGGGCCAGATCCAGCATGGCTGTAACCGCGTAGCGGCCTTTGGTGGTCAGACGCATAGAGCACCCGTGTCAGGTTTGCACATGGGCAGAACTATGCAATATCCCACTGTTTTAGTCAAGTATTACCCCTTCCGGGGACAGAAATGCTGGCACCACGCCTGAGCCACGTTGCCAGACCGGGCGCGGCTGATTTTCCGGGGCATAGTATAGAGTTATTGCCTGAACGCTTGAAGTGAAAGCAGACGCATGTTTTGCTTGGTAAATTCGCTCAAACAGCTGATACAAATGCGAATTACGTGTATTGTTTCGACACTTTCAAGATTATGTCCCAGCAGGAGTCCTGATCAAATGAGCCATGAAAAACAATTCTATATCAACGGCCAATGGGTAGAGCCCAAGGGTGACCGTACGGTTGATGTGATCAACCCCGCCACGGAAGAGGTCGTTGCCACCATCGCTCTGGGTAATGAAGAAGATGTCAACATTGCTGTGGCTGCGGCGCGCAAGGCATTCGACACCTACTCACAGACCAGTCGTGAAGAGCGCATCGCCCTATTGGAGCGCATTCTCGAGATCTATCAGCGTCGCTCCGAGGAATTCGCCCAGGCGATCTCCCTTGAGATGGGCGCACCGGCCAAGCTGTCGAAATACGCCCAGGCTCCTTCCGGCACCGGCCATTTTGCTGCCGCACTGAAGGCGCTCAAGGAGTTCGAGTTCGAAGAGCGCATCGGTAACACCCTCGTGGTCAAGGAGCCAGTCGGTGTCTGCGGCCTGATCACCCCCTGGAACTGGCCGATCAATCAGTTGGCCTGCAAGATCGCTCCTGCCCTGGCCACTGGCTGCACCATGGTATTGAAGCCCTCCGAAGTCGCCCCCCTATCCGCCTTGCTGCTGGCCGAAGTGCTGGACGAAGCCGGGGTGCCGGCGGGGGTGTTCAACCTGGTCAATGGTGACGGTCCGACCGTAGGTTCGACCATGTCTGCGCACCCGGATATCGACATGATGTCCTTCACCGGTTCCACCGGTGCTGGTCGCCAGGTCATGAAGAACGGTGCCGAGACCATCAAGCGCGTCGCGCTGGAGTTGGGCGGAAAATCGGCCAACATCCTGTTGGATGATGCCAACTTCGAAAAAACCGTTGCCCATGGTGTCATGTCCTGCATGAACAACAGTGGACAGTCCTGCAATGCGCCTACCCGCCTGCTGGTCCCCAACAGCCGCATGGATGAAGTAGCTGCCATTGCCAAGGCTGTTGCCGCCAAGGTCAAGGCAGGAGCCCCCGATGCACCGGACACCACCATCGGTCCGGTGGTATCCAAGGCCCAGTGGAGCAAGATCCAGGATCTGATCGCCAAGGGCATCGAAGAAGGTGCCAACCTGGTTGTCGGCGGCACCGGTCGTCCTGAAGGTCTGGACAAGGGCTACTACGTACAACCGACCATCTTCAGCCATGTAACCACCGATATGACCATTGCCCGGGAGGAAATCTTCGGGCCGGTACTGTCGATCATTGGTTACGAGAACGAAGAAGACGCCATTCGCATCGCCAACGATACCCGCTACGGTTTGTCCGGTTACGTTTCTTCAGCGGAACTGGATCGCGCCCGCAACGTCGCCCGCCAGATCCGTACCGGCATGGTTCATTTGAACGGCGCCCCGCTGGATAACAATGCCCCCTTCGGTGGTTACAAGGAATCCGGCAACGGCCGCGAGTGGGGCCACTATGGCTTCGAAGACTTCCTCGAAGTGAAATCCATCTTCGGTTATTACGCCGAGAAGTGATCTCCAGGGGACCTTCCCCCTTGAAGGTACCGGTGGGGGCGGGCTCGCCCGCGAAGGGTTGCAGCAGCCCATTCGCGGCCAAGGCCGCTCCCACCGAGCCTGCTCCCGCAAACCCATCCCCCCAGTTAACCGCTTGAAAGCCTGAAGCTGGTGCTTGCCGGCATCGCTATTGGATCGGCGAGCTCGACATTTCCAGGATTTGCTAGTCTGAACCTGAGGCATCGTTATCGGATGCATGATCAAGGGGCGGATTGGTATGGCGCACGTTCGTGGGTTCTTCGTCTGGATGTTGACCGGCCTGATACTACTGGCGGCGGCGCTGACCTTGTTTCTGGTGCTGTTCGACTGGAACCTGCTCAAACCAACCATTAATGATCGGGTTTCCGAGGCGCTGGATCGGCCTTTCGCCATCGAGGGTGACCTGGCAGTGGCCTGGCGCCGAGAGCCGGAAACGAACGGCTGGCGGGCCTGGGTGCCGTGGCCGCACATCGCCGCCGAACACATGGTGCTGGGCAATCCGGAATGGGCCGAAGGCGACACCTTCGTCAGTCTGGAGCGGGTGGAGTTGCGACTGGCGCCCTTGCCGCTATTGCGCAAGATCGTCAGCATCCCCCGCATCGATGTGCAAGCCCCGAATGCAGACCTGCAGCGCCTGGCCGACGGGCGCAACAACTGGACCTTCGATCTGGGCAACGACGAAAGCGATCCATCCGAACCCGCATCCTGGGTCCTGGATATCGGCACCATTGGTTTCGATCAGGGCCAGATAAGGATCGACGATGCGATCAGCAGGCTTCAACTCGATTTGCAGGTCGACCCGCTGGGTGAACCCATCGCCTTCAGTGAAATCATTGGCGAGCAGGAGCAATCAGATGCGGCTGCGCCGCAGGATTATGTCTTCGCCTGGCGCGCCGAGGGTCGCTATCAAGGGCAGGCGGTGCAAGGCGAAGGCAAGATTGGCGGCCTGTTGGCACTGCAGGATGCCACGCTGCCATTCCCACTGCAGGCGGATGTCCGAGCTGGCTCCACCCGCATCCGTCTCGCTGGAACCCTGACCGATCCACTGAATTTTGGCGCCCTGGATCTGAACCTGCAGTTGTCAGGTACCAGCCTGGGCAATCTGTATCCCCTGACCGGCGTCACCCTGCCGGACAGTCCACCCTACTCTACCGACGGCCGGCTGCGTGCCGAGCTGCAGGCTCCTGAAGGGGCAACTTACCGCTACCAGGATTTCAACGGGCGCATCGGCGACAGCGATATACACGGCGACCTGACCTACGTGGCCGGAACTCCCCGGCCCAAGCTGTCCGGCGAAGTGGTCTCCCGGCAGTTGTTGTTCACCGACCTTGCGCCGCTGATCGGGGCCGATTCCAACGCAGAGAAAGAGGCGCGGGGCAGCGACGCCCGACAACCTGCGGACAAGGTGCTGCCGGTCGAGGAGTTCCGCACCGAGCGCTGGCGGGCGATGGATGCCGACGTGCGCGTGCGCGGCCAGCGCATCGTGCACAGCGAGAAGCTGCCCATCACGGATCTGGACGCCCACGTGGTGCTGGATGACGGCCGGCTGCACCTGTCGCCACTGAAGTTCGGCATAGCCGGTGGCGTGCTCAACGCCGATATCGAGCTCAACGGTACCAACACTCCGCTGCAAGGCCGGGCGGATCTGAAAGCACGGGGTTTCAAGCTCAAGGAGCTCGCGCCAAGCTTCGCACCCATGCAGACCAGCCTAGGCGAACTCAATGGCGATGCCGAGCTGCGCGGGAGCGGCAACTCGGTGGCCGCCCTGCTGGGCAGCGCCGATGGGACGGTACGTATGGTGATCAATGACGGCACGGTGAGCCGCGGCCTGATGGAAATCGCCGGGCTCAACGTGGGCAACTATGTGATGGGCAGGCTGTTCGGTGATGAGGACGTACAGATCAACTGCGCGGTCGCCGACCTCGCCCTCGATAACGGTCTGATGAGCACTCCATTGTTTGTCCTGGATACCGAGAACGCGTTGATCGAGATTGACGGCACAGTGAACTTCGCCAGCGAAGAACTGGATCTGGACATCGCCCCCAGTTCCAAGGGCATGCGTATCATCTCCCTGCGCTCCCCGCTCTACGTGCAGGGCACCTTCAGCGAGCCGCGCCCCGGGGTTCACGCCGGGCCGCTGGCGCTGCGTGGGGTGGGCGCGCTGGCGCTGGGTGCACTGGCACCACCGGCGGCCCTGCTGGCATTGATCGCACCCAGCGGCGAACAGGCCAGCCAGTGTGGAGAGTTCCTGCAGCAGATGCGCGCAGGAGGGGATTGAATGATGATAGTGACCCAGTGCCCAGCGTGCTGGACAACTGACATTTGATCAACCTAACGGATGCACCTGATCCTGCAGCGGCACCGAGACCGACCAGCCCAGCTCGCGGCCGCCGGAGCCGGAGATGATGCGCGTGCCGCCGTGGGTCAGCAGGTTTTTGGAGCCGGTAACGGTACCGGCGCCGCCAAGACAGGTCAGAGTCAGCATCGTCACTCACCCCCAAGGTTGGCATAGTCACTCAGGTCCGCCAGCTCCCAGCCGGTCACCGCGGCGGCGGCGCGGATGGCATCGACCCAGGTACAGCGGTTGGCGCGCAGCATGCCCGGTACATCCAGGGTGCCGCCACGGCTGATATAGCCCAGCGCGCGGGTTTTCGCCAGACCGCTGTCGATGCGACGCAATATGCCGAGCATGGGCTCGGGGCGGGTGTGAGTAAGGATGACCCGCGGCATGCCGGGCGGGAACAGGCGATTCAGGGTCGTATCATCCACTACGAAGGCGCTTTCCAGCTCGTCCCGCGGGATGCGCAGCCGGCCCGGCTCGATGATCACGGTGACACAGACGGCATGTCCGGCGCGCTCAAGTGCAGCCTGGGCCTTGAGCGCCTCCTCCAGCTGGTAGGCGCCGATGGCAATCAACTGCAGGTCGGCACTGGCCGGATCGCCCAGCACATGGGCCGCGCCCTGCTCGACCAGCGCCTCGGCCTGCGGCCCGTCCAGATACTGCTGCACATCGCGCTTGGACACCACCACGCAGGCCAGTTGTCCGCGACCGGCATACACCGAGCGCATGGCCGCCACTGTGGTATTGCCGCCCACCGGGAACAGCACGCGCACGGTGTCGGACATCTCTCCCAGCAGCGCCTCACCCATGGTCGGGTCCTGATGGGACTGCTCGTTCTTGGAGTTCTCCCAGGTATGAGAGGTGACGATAAGGGGTACCGGCAGCCAGGCCGGCTGCTGGCCCAGTTCCTTCTGGCGGCGTACAAAGATGGCTTCCTGACGCATCAGGCCGAGCATCTTCACGGCAAAGGCTTCATAACTGACGATCAGGTTGAGCCCGGCCTTGTTGGCCAGCGCTGCGGCCGCTATGGCCTCTTCATTGAGGGCGGTAATGACAGCGCCGTGCAGATCTTCATGAACGCCCGGTTCCGGCTCGTTGACCCGGTGCTTGAGCAGAGTCAGGGTCTCGCCCATCTTGTTACTGGCCAGCTCGTCCGGGTTGCCGACGCGAACGCGCAACGCGGGGTTGGCCTTGACCAGCTCGACGAACCAGTTATCCAGTGCACTCATGGCGCTGTTTTCAGTGCCCACGGGCTGCCACTTCGGCTCTGGCAGACTGGGCGCGGGCGGCTGGCGATGCACCAGCGGGTTCTGGCTTTCCAGCGACCTGCCCTGCTGCTGGTGATTGGTCAGTGTAGCCAGTGACTGCTCCAGTTCGACACGGGGCACATACAGCGCCTGGGCGCTGGTATTGAACAGCTCCCGGGCAATCACGTCCTTGAAGGGATTGGTCACCAGCGGCAGGTTATGTGCAGCGTTGGTCCCGGCGCCGGGGAAACCGAAACCCTTCTCGGTCTCGGCGATGATGTAGGGCAAGGCCGCCGGATAACGACGCTGTGGGTCATCGGCAAAGGTCTGCAGCTTGTCTTCGGCCATGATGATGGCCCAGGCAAAGGCGGCGGGATCGCGACCGTCGATGATCACCGGGTCGAAGCCATTGTGCCGCTGATCTTCGGCCAGCCATTGGGCGCCGCCTTCCTGCACTATCTGGGTGCGCTGCTCGATGCGCCGACCGTTGAGGATCATCACCGGAATCGCCATCCCGCTGTCCTCGGCACGCCACCAGCGCGGCGCCCAGTCCGAGCCACGCTGCTCCTCGAAGGCGCCATCACTTAAAAAGGCCACCAGACTTTCGCCGGGCAACGGCATATGAATGTACTGCAGCTCGGCAAAGCCCAGATAGCCGCCCTCGGAGATGGCGCCTGCGGTGTTCGGGCCGGCGTGGCTGCCCAGCGGCGCGGCGGGCAGGCCGGTGTCGTCGGTTGCGTAGGAGTAGAAGTCCTGGCACAACTGCGCCAGCCCGGCCGCGCTGCGGTCATAGCGGCCCTGCTGGGCGGAGGATACATCGCCGGTCAGGGCGTTGACTGCCTCGATGGCCGCTACGCAATGCCCCTGCCCCATCAGCCAGGCCCGAGTCTTGCCGGTCAGGGCGTTGGCCAGCAGATAACCGACAAAGGCCGGCACCATATTCAGCGCACCGCCGGTATGCCCTTCGGGAACAGGCTTGAAGTCCTCAGCGGCCAGCGGCTTGCCGTCCAGGTCGATGCGCTGGGCGTAGGTCATGTGGGCGACCACATTCATGCCGGCGCAGGTCAGCCGATCGGCGGCGGCGAGCATGGCGTGGAACTGCTCGGCATTCGCCACCCGACCGTCACCGGTCAGTTTTTCGCACAGAGCGGCGATTCGCTCGCGGGTGTCCTCGCGGTGCGTGATCGGTCCGTAGCCTGCCAGCCAGTGACTCTGTGCGTTCTTGATAGTGTCCATTCTCTTACTCCTTGTAAGTTCAACTGGGGCCAGATGAACTCAGGCCATGCTGTGGATGGTCTTTCTGAAGCGCAGCAAGGAAGCGCCGAACAGCGCACTGCCTATCACCATCAGCGCCAGAAAGTTGGGCCATACGGTTTCCAGCCCGGCGCCCCGATAGAGGATCGCCTGGCCGAGTTCGACGAAGTGGGTGGTGGGGGCTGCCAGCATGATGTTCTGCACCAGCTCGGGCATGCTTTCACGCGGTGTGCTGCCGCCGGAGAGCATCTGCAACGGCATGATGGTGAGCATCATCAGCATGCCGAACTGGGGCATGTTGCGGGCAAGGGTAGCGAGGAAGATGCCCATCGAGGTGGTGGTAAACAGGCAAAGCAGCACACCCAGAAAAAACAGCGGCAGGGAGCCCTCTATGGGCACGCCGAGCAAGCCGCGCACCACCAGGTTGAGTGAGATGGCCCCCGCCACCAACACCACCAGCCCGGTGGACCAGATCTTGGCCAGCATGATTTCACCGGGGGTTACCGGCATAACCAGCAGATGCTCGATAGTGCCATGTTCCCGTTCACGGATCAGCGCTGCCCCGGCCAACACGATGGAGAGCATGGTGATGTAGTTGATCACCTGCATCAGGCTGCCAAACCAGGCCCGTTCCAGCGCCGGGTTGAAGCGCGCACGCAACACCAGCTCGACCGGAGCCTGGGCCAGGCCCTGGTGACGCTGGACGAAGGTGTTGATCTCGCCCATGACGATCTGCTGCACCGCCCCGCTGCCGGTGAACGCCTGGCTCATCCGGGTGGCGTCCACGTTCAGTTGCAGATCCGGGCTGCGCCCGGCCAGCACATCGCGCTGAAAACCCTGGGGTATGTACAGGGCAAAGGTATGCTGGCCCGAGTCCATGCCGGAGTCCATCTGCCCCATGCTGATCATCTGCGGCGTGGTGAAATTCGGCGGATAGAAGGCCGATGTGATCTGCCGGGACAGTGCCGAGTCGTCCTCGTCAACGATGGCGATGGGCGCGTGATTGAGGGTTTCCGGCATCGCGTTCGCGCCGGAAAACACGCCGACGGTGAAGACGTAGGCGATCAGCACCAGCATCATGGGGTCGCGCCCCAGACTCCAGAGTTCCTTGATCCCGAGCCGGTAGACATTGGCCAGACTGCGCAATTTCATGTCAGCGCTCCTGTTTCTTCAGCATCAGCACGGCCAGCCCCATGATCACCGGAACCGACGCCAGCATGGCCCAGTAGGCCCCCGACAGCTCTCCCAGCCCCAGCGCCTTGTTGAACACGCCGCGACTGATATTGACCATGTAGGTGGCCGGGTACAGCTCACCGATCACCCGACCGAAGCCCTCCAGCGATGAGACAGGATCAATCAGTCCGGAGAACGTGGTGGCCGGTACCATGGTGCCGATCATGGCAAAGAACATCGCAGCGATCTGACTGCGGGTGACCGATGAGGCCAGCAATCCCATGCCGGTGGAGGCAAAGCTGAAGATCAGCGCGGCGAGGGTCAGGGCGAAGAAGCTGCCGGTGACCGGCACCCCGAATACCGTGACCGCCAGCAACATCATCAACAGGTAGTTGAGCATCGACAGCGCGACATAGGGCAACTGCTTGCCGAGCAGGAACTCGCTGCGGGTCACCGGGGTGACATGGAAGTTGGTGATCGAACCGGTTTCCTTCTCCCGCACCACCGCCAGCGCGGTGAGCATGGCCGGGATCATCAGCAGCAACAAGGGAATGATCGCCGGAACCATGGCCGGCAGGCTGCGCACGTCGGGGTTGTAGCGAAAGCGCGTCTGGATCTCCGCCGTCACCGGCAGTCTGCCCAGCCGCTGACTGATCTGTTCGCTGACCCAGTGCTGGTGCATACCCTGCACATAACCCTGCAGGGTCTCGGCCCGTTGTGGCATGGCCCCGTCGACCCAGGCACCGATCTGCGCCTGACGTCCGGCCAGCAGATCCCGGGTAAAGCCGGACGGGATTTCGATGGCCAGCGAGACCTCGCCGCTGCGCATGCGCCTGTCCAGTTCGTCGTAATCGCTGATTGGCGGTTGCTCGATGAAGTAGCGCGAGCCGGACAGCTGCAGAGCGTAGTCGCGACTCAGGGTGGTCTGGTCCCGGTCGAGCACGGCGTAACGCAGGTCCTCCACATCCATGCTGATGCCGAAGCCGATGACGAACATCAGCACGAGGGAGCCGGCCAGCGCCAGGGTGGCGCGGATCGGGTCGCGCTGCAGCTCCAGCACTTCGCGCCACAGATAGCTGAACATGCGCTGCATGCTGAATGCCTTGCGCCGGGGCAGCGCGGCCTGTGCCTGCTGCGACAGCCCGGCACCGGACTCGGCCTGGGGCGCGTCCTGGGTACCGGCGCCCGCCTCGAGCAGATAGCCGATGAAGGCCTCTTCGAGATTGGCCGCGCCGCGCTTTTCCACCAGTCTGGCGGGCACGTCGCTATCCAGCACCTCGCCCGCATGCATCATCGACATGCGGTCACAGCGTTCGGCCTCGTTCATGAAGTGGGTAGACAGGAAGATGGTGACGCGATCCTTGCGCGACAGCTCCACCAGCAGTCGCCAGAAGGCATCCCGGGCCACCGGGTCGACGCCGGAGGTGGGCTCATCAAGGATCAGCAGTTCCGGCTTGTGCACCATGGCCACCGCCAGCGACAGGCGCTGGCGCATGCCCAGCGGCATATCCGGCGGCAGGCTGTCGGCGGCATCAGCCAGATCGAAGCGCTGGATCATTTCCTTCACCCGCCCGGGGATTTCGTCCTCTGGCACGGCAAAGAGTCGGGCATGCAGTACCAGGTTCTGCTGGACGGTCAGCTCGCTGTACAAGGAGAAAGCCTGGGTCATATAACCGACCCGACGGCGGGTCTCGATATCCTTCGGACTGACCTCCTGGCCGAACAGCCAGGCCTGGCCTTCACTGGCCGGCAGCAGGCCGGTGAGCATCTTCATGGTGGTGGTCTTGCCGCAGCCGTTGGAGCCGAGGAAGCCGAAGATCTCGCCTCGGCGGATGCGGAAACTGACATTTTTCACGGCGACAAAGTCGCCGAAGCGCAGCACCAGATTCTTCGCTTCGATGGCGATGTCGTTCTCATCGACATCCAGCGGCGGGATGGTCACCGGCGCGTGACCACGCTTGCGCTCCTGTGGCAGCAACGCCACGAAGGCGTCCTCCAGCGACGCACTGGCGGTCTGCTCCATGAGTTCGGCCGGGGTGCCGGTGGCCAGTACCTGGCCGGCGTCCATGGCCACCAGCCAGTCAAAGCCCTGGGCTTCGTCCATATAGGCTGTGGCGACCACCACGCTCATGCCGGGGCGCTGCTGGCGAATGCTGTCAATCAGCTCCCAGAACTGAGCCCGCGCCAGCGGGTCGACCCCGGTGGTCGGCTCGTCAAGGATCAGCAGGTCCGGATCGTGGATCAGCGAGCAGCACAGCCCGAGCTTCTGTTTCATGCCACCGGACAGCTTGCCGGCCGGCCGGGACAGGAAGCTGTGCAGCCCGGTAGCCCGGGTCAGCTCATCGATACGCCGACGCCGCTCCGCTGCGTCGTGGCCAAACAGCCGAGCAAAAAATTGCAGATTCTCTTCCACCGACAACGTCGGGTAGAGGTTGCGGCCCAGCCCCTGGGGCATATAGGCGATGCGCGGACAGACCTGATTGCGATGCTCGCGCTGGGCCATGTCGCCCCCCAGCACCTGGAGCTGGCCTGCCTGCAGGCGGCGTGAGCCGGACAGCAGCGCCAGCAGACTGGACTTGCCGACGCCGTCCGGGCCGATCAGTCCGACCATGCAGCCGGCGGGCAGCGCCAGGTCGATGTGCGCCAGTGCGCGGGTCTTGCCGTAGCTGAGGCTGATGCCCTGCAGGCGGGCGACCGGATCCTTATTCACTGTCATGCGCGGCCATCAGGTCGGGATGCACCGCGAGGGATTCGGGCCACTCCGCGTCCGCATCCAGCTTGAGCCAGGCCACACCCGGTACACCGGTCTTGACCTGATCCAGGTAGCGCTGCAGCAATGCCGGTGGCAGTTGTGCGCGCACCCGGAACATCAGTTTTTCCCGCTCGCTGGCGGTCTCCACGGTCTTGGGGGTGAACTGGGCCTGGCTGGCGATAAAGGAAACCCGCGCCGGCACCACGTAATCCGGCGCTGCATCCAGTATCAGGCGGACTTCGCTGCCCAGGCCTACACGCCCGGCGGCGGCTTCCGGCACGAAGAAGGTCATGTATACATCCGACAGATCCAGCAAGTTCAGCACCCGGCCTCCGGCGCCCAGCACCTCGCCCGGCTGTGCCACACGCACCTGCACGCGCCCGTCCCGCGGAGCCTTGAGCTCGCTGTCAGCCAGGTCGGCATTGATACGGTTTATGCTGGCCTGCACCGCGCCGACCCGGGACTCTGCGCCGGTCTGCTGGGCCTTGGCCGCTTCCACGGCAGCCCGGGCGGCCAGCACCTGAGCCCTGGCTGCTGCCACCCCGGCCTCTGCGCTGCGCGCGCGGGCGCGGTCATCATCCCGCTCCTGACGGGACACCGCCCCGTCGATGGAGAGTTTTTCGGTGCGCTGCATGCGCCGCTGGGCGGAGTACAATTCGGCCTCGCGCTGCAGTACTACGGCTTCCATCGCTGCCACATCGCTTTCGCGCAGGGCAATCTGCGCCCGGGCAGCGGCTACGGCAAACTCCGCCTCGCGGTAGCCGGCCAACGCCTCCTCATGCTGCGCGGTAAGCGTATCTACCTGCATGCGCGCCAGCACCTGGCCTCTGGAAACGAAATCCCCTTCGCTTACCAGTACCTCCTCGACCCGCCCCGGCAGCTTGGTGGCGACATCAATCTCCGTGGCCTCGATGCGGCCGTTGCCAACGACAAAGCCCTCACCGGGCCCCTGATTCGCATGCTCGGACCAACCGTACCAGCCCAGCAGCACGAGGATGCCAATGACTGCAGGAATCAACACGCGCTTATTGGATAGAACGGAAGAGGCCATATGCAGTGTCCTTGTAACGAGATGGGTGATTACTACTGCCAGTCTAAGCCAAGCGGCATGACCCGGGGATGAGCCAGGTCAAACAATGGGGTTTAATTGGGTCAGTGCCGTGTTGTAGGCAAAGCCCAGAGCAGGTTCTGTCGAATGTTGCTTATGGTGGCCCTGGACAGGGCGATGGCGTTCGATAGCCGGTTACTTGATCTGCGTCAGGCTGGCTGATAGCAGCTGAGCTAGGCTGGGGTGGTTTCCTGTTCAACACGCAGAGCTGATTCCATCGATTATCAGGAGAACCCCCGTGACCAAGATGATGAAAGCGGCGATATTTATCGAGCCTGGACGTATCGAGCTGACCGATAAGCCCATCCCCGATGTAGGTCCCAATGACGCACTGGTGCGTATTACCACCACCACTATTTGCGGTACCGACATCCACATTCTCAAAGGTGAGTACCCTGTCGCCAGAGGCCTGACTGTCGGTCACGAGCCGGTGGGTGTGATCGAGAAGCTGGGTAGCGCGGTGCAAGGCTATCAGGAAGGCCAGCGCGTTATTGCTGGAGCAATCTGTCCCAATTTCAACTCCTATGCCGCCCAGGATGGAGTCGCTTCGCAGGATGGGAGCTATCTGACCGCCGATGGCCGTTGCGGCTGCCATGGTTACAAGGCAACGGCAGGCTGGCGGTTTGGCAATCTGATCGACGGTACCCAAGCGGAATACGTGCTGGTGCCGGACGCGCAGGCAAACCTGGCACCGATCCCTGACGGGCTGACCGACGAGCAGGTGCTGATGTGCCCGGACATCATGTCAACCGGTTTCAAGGGGGCTGAGAACGCCAATATCCGCATCGGGGACACCGTGGTCATCTTCGCCCAGGGCCCGATCGGACTGTGCGCTACCGCGGGAGCGCGGTTACTCGGTGCCACCACCATCATCGCCGTGGACGGCAATGAGCACCGTCTGGGCATTGCCCGGCAGATGGGCGCGGATATCACGCTCAACTTCAACAACTGCGACGTGGTTGACGAGGTAATGAAGATTACCGGCGGTCGTGGGGCTGACTCGTCCATCGAGGCGTTGGGTACCCAATTGACCTTCAGCCAATCGCTGCAGGTGCTCAAACCCGGCGGTACTCTGTCCAGTCTGGGCGTGTATTCCGAAGACCTGAGCATTCCGCTCGGCGCCTTTGCTGCGGGCCTGGGGGATCACCGGATCAACACCGCGCTATGCCCCGGCGGCAAGGAGCGCATGCGCCGCCTGATGAACGTGGTTGCTTCCAGCCGCTTGGATCTGGGTGTGCTGGTTACCCACGAGTATGGGCTGGACAGGATTGTCGAAGCCTACGACCTGTTTGCCAATCAACGGGACGGCGTACTGAAAATCGCTATCAGACCCTGATCAGCGGTGAAGTGGCCGGCATGGAAAGAGCCGGCTGCTTCATGGCGTCGCTACCCGGCTTACTCAGGTTTACGCCATACTCGGGTTCCAGCTGTCCCCTGCAGAATACCCAGAGCATCTTCCAGCCGCCCAATTCCACTGATTGCCCCATGTTCTGCAAAGTCAGCGGCTGCGGTGAGTTTCGGCCCCATTGAGCCGGCTGGTAAGTCCAGCGCCCGGGCCTGCTCTATCGTCAGCGAGGTAATTGCCTCCGCGCTGTCTGTACCGAAGTCCCGGTAAATTGCATCAACGTCGGTCAGTAGCAACAGCACATCAGCCTTGAGCTGCTGCGCCAGCAGGGCACTGGCAGCGTCCTTGTCAATCACCGCCTCGATACCCAGCGTACTGCCATCGTCGCGACGGACGATGGGGATACCACCGCCCCCGGCGCAGATCACCACTACCCCCTGCTCCAGCAACAACTGGATTACTCTGATGTCAGGGATTTCCAACGGTCTGGGTGAAGGCACGACGCGGCGCCATTTGTCGCCGTCCTGGCCGATGTGCCAGCCAAGTGTGTCCGCCCGGGATTCGGCTTCGGCTCGCTCGTATACCGGGCCGATGAACTTGGTCGGATGATCGAATGCAGGGTCGTGCTGATCGACCACCACTTGCGTCAGCAGTGTTGCCACTGCGCGCTCATGGTTCAGCGCATTCTCCAGCTCCTGCTCGATCACGTAGCCGATCATCCCTTCGGTTTCCGCGCCCAGCATATCCAGTGGATAGGGTTCGTCAGGTTTGTAGGCCGCCGTTCGCAGTGCCAGCAACCCCACCTGCGGGCCGTTACCATGGGTTATTACCAAGTCATGGCCAGCGCGGATGATGGCTGCCAGGCCCTCGGCGGCGATGCGCACATTGGCGCGCTGGGTACGGGCGGTCAAAGGTTCGCCGCGCTTCAACAGGGCGTTACCGCCCAGAGCTGCAACTACCAGCATTCTCAACCTCCCAATGTAGCGACCAGCACAGCCTTGATGGTGTGCATGCGATTTTCCGCCTGATCAAACACGATCGAGGCGGGGCTTTCGAACACCTCATCAGTAACCTCCATGGCAGCGATGCCGAACTTCTGCTCGATTTCCCTGCCCATGACCGTTTCGGTGTTATGGAAGGCCGGCAGGCAGTGCATGAAACGTACACGGGGATTGCCTGTTCTGGCCATGAGTGCGGCGTTGACCTGATACGGCAGCAGCAGTTTGATCCGTTCGGCCCATTTTTCCTCTGGCTCGCCCATGGACACCCAGACGTCGGTATAAACGAAATCCACCCCCGCTACCGCGCTGTCAATGTCGTCGGTAATCATGATTCGCGCGCCGGTGGTGCTGGCAATCTGCTCGGCCTGTTGGCGGATATCGGCAGACGGCCAGCAACTCTGTGGCGCACACAAACGCACATCCATGCCCATCTTGGCGCCGCCAATCAACAGGCTGTCGCCCATGTTGTTGGCCGCATCGCCAATGAACACATAGGCGATGTCCCGCAGTGGCTTTTCCGCATGCTCCTGCATGGTCAGGAAGTCGGCAAGCACCTGGGTGGGATGAAATTCATCGGTTAAGCCGTTGTACACCGGTACCCCGGCATACTGGGCCAGTTCTTCGACCACGGCCTGCCCGTAGCCCCTGTACTCTATGGCGTCGTACACACGACCGAGCACGCGGGCGGTATCCTTGACCGACTCCTTGTGCCCGATGTGGCTGCCGCTCGGCCCAAGGTAGGTGACATGCGCACCCTGATCAAAGGCCGCCACCTCGAATCCCACGCGGGTACGGGTGGAATCCTTCTCGAAGATCAGGGCAATCTCCTTGCCGCGCAACTGCGCTACTTCGGTACCCGCATATTTGGCCGCCTTGAGGTCGGCTGCCAGCCTCAGCAGGAAGGCGATTTCACGGGGAGTAAAGTCCCTCAAGGTAAGAAAGTGCCTGTTGTTCAGATTGAAAGCCATGGTTCAATACCCTTGTCGGTCAGAGAGCATCACGTATGGTTGGGCAGCTCATGCAGCGTCCGCCGCCGCGGCCACGGCCCAATTCCGCGCCAGGCACCTGCAGCACCTCGATTCCGGCCGCTTCCAACGCAGCATTGGTGTCGTCATTGCGGTCATAGCCGACGACTACGCCGGGGCTAAGCGCCAATACGTTGTTGCCATCATTCCATTGCTCGCGCTCGCGCTCTGCAGGCGTGTCCCCACCGGTGGGCACCACGACCAGAGATTCATACCCGAGCAGATCCGCAACCACATCGAACATCGGGCGCGGGTCCTGGGTGAACGAGAGATGCTTGCCGCCCTGGCCAGGACGAATGTCGTAACACACCATCTGGTCGGACACTTCCTTGAAGGCGGTGACCACATTGCCGCCACAGAAAGTGAACACCGTATCCAAGTGCATCGCCGCACGGCTGCTGGGCATCTGGCAGGCCACCACACGATTGACCGTGCCGCGCTCGAATAGCGCATTGGCCAACTGACCGATAGCCTGGGGTGATGTCCGCTCGCCCATGCCGATCAGCACGGCGCCGTTACCGACCGGCATGATGTCGCCGCCCTCCAGGGTGGCCAGCGCGTGATCCTTGAGCGGGTCGCCCCATATTTCCTCGACCTTGCCAGCAAATTTGGGGTGAAAGCGGTAGACAGCGGTCATCAGCAGAGTTTCCGGCTTGCGCGCAGCCCAGTACATAGGGTTCAGGGTAACGCCGTCATAAATCCACGCGCTGTTGTCGCGGGTAAACAGGAAGTTCGGCAAGGGTGGGAGAATAAAGCCGAAGGGGCCCAGGTGGTTACCGAACAATCCACTCGGGTTGAATGGCAGGTCATTTACCTGCAGACCACCGATAAGAAATTCAGCCAGCTGTGTGCCCGGCAACCCATCCATCCAGGCACGCAGCTCGGAAACCATACCCACACCAACATGATTCCAGCTGATCCGGTGGTCCAGAATCCAGGCACGCGCTTCGTCGATATCCAGGGTTTCAGCCAGCAACTCGTTGACGTCGAGCACGTCTACCCCGCGGGCGCGCATCAGCTCGACGAACACATCGTGATCCTTCTGCGCCTGCTTGACCCAGAATACATCGTCGAACAATAGTGCATCGCAGTTGCTGGGCGTCAGTCGGCGGTGAGCCAGTCCCGGCCTGCAAACAATAACCTGCCGAAGAATACCGGTCTCAGAATGGACACCCAGTTTGTAGTCAGTCATGCGAAAATCCTCGTCAGTTGGCGGATTACAGTAAGGTACCGACACTGATCACCAGCGTAATAAACAGGATAAGAGTCAGCAGCAACGGCCAGATGAAAACCAGCCAGCGGTCAAAGGAAACGCGCGCAATGGCAAGTCCACCAATTACCACCGCAAAGGTTGGGTTAATGAGGTTGACCAGTCCGTTGGCTGATTGAAAGGCGGTAACCACCAGGTCCCGGTTCACGTAGGCGAAGTCCGCCAGCGGCGCAAGAATGGGCATCGACAGTACGGCAAGCCCGGATGAAGACGGCACGAAAAAGCTCATGCCCACCTCAATCCAGAACATCAGGTTAATAAAGGCAAGCTCCGATAACCCGCCCAGACTGTTTTCAGCGCTGTGCAATATGGTGTCGGCGATCATCCCTTGTTCCATGATCACCACAATCCCGCGAGCCAGACCCACCACCAGCGCGACCCCAAGCAGGTCTCGGGCGCCATCGACAAAGCTGCCGGTCAGCCGCTTTTCACCCAGACGTCCAACCAGACCGATGACAATGGCTGCACCAAGGAACAGCGCCCCCATATTGGCCATCCACCAATCCTGGGAGGATACGCCCCAGATCATGACCACAAAGGTAAGCGCAAAAATGATCAGAACAATCTTCTGGGTAACGCTCAAGGTCGCTTCTGCCAGATTGTCCTGTCCGCTCAGAAAAACCTGACGGTGCGCGTCAAGTTGCCTGGCTACCACCGAACGTGACGGATCGGCCTTGACCCGTGCGGCGTAACGCATGACATAGGCAATGCAGATAACCAGTCCGCCGATCAACAACACCATGCGCAGCATCAGGCCATCGGTAAAAGGAATGTTCGCTGCGTTGGACGCAATCACCGTAGCGAAGGGGTTGATGGTGGAGCCCAACACGCCTATGCCTGAACCGATCAGAATGATTGCCACGCCGGTTACTGCGTCATAACCGGCGGCGATGATGATCGGAATGAGAATGATATAAAACGCGAGGGTTTCTTCCGCCATACCATAGGTTGTGCCACCGATAGCGAATAACACCATGAGGATCGGGATCATCCAGATCTCTCGGCCTTCAAGCCGCTGCATGACGCTCCGAATACCGGTATCAATCGCACCCGTGGCATTCACCACCCCGAGGAAACCACCGAGAAACAGCACAAACAGCGCTACATCAATCGCATTGGCGGCATAACTGTCGGGGTCATAGAAACCGGCGGTAGGTGCCAGCATGACATCCACAAAACCTTGCGGATTGGGTTCGACAATCTGGTACGTGCCGGGTACGGCCACCTCGCGGTCGATTTCTTCACTCATCACACGCTCATACTGCCCAGCGGGGATGATCCACGTAAGTGCAGCAATCAGAGCAATCAGAAGGAACAGAACCGTATAAGCGGTCGGGAATCGGCTTGCCAGAACCTCGTCCGGATTCTGTTCTTGTGTATTTTCTTCAAGCATTGTCATTTCTCCTGCCCATGGGCTTTACCGAAGACCGCCTGCGACTGCAAAGCCGTGGAAAATATCGGTCAGCCAGAAGCTGGCGCTGGACACCTACAGCCGGAGCATAGGCCGCGCTTACATTAAAAGAGATGACATGAATCAATAAAAACCAATGTACTTATAGCCTTCGGCCGAAGGCTATGCGACAAATTGAAGGAGGCTGAGCATCTCTCCAGCCATGACATAAAAGGTCCGATCTCTATGACTCATCAGGGGAACAAGGGTGCCGCACAGGCAGCCCGGAAACAGGATTGGCACACGGTAAACCATGAAGATCTGGAGCACCGGTTAAACACTGGCTCCGCCGGACTGTCGGAAGCTGAAGCTGCGCGGCGGCTTACTGAACACGGATTCAACCGCCTCGCGCCACCCAGGCATCAAGGACCGCTGC
The DNA here is from genome assembly GCF_024031555.1 of Pseudomonas sp. G11-1. Classification (NCBI taxonomy): domain Bacteria; kingdom Pseudomonadati; phylum Pseudomonadota; class Gammaproteobacteria; order Pseudomonadales; family Pseudomonadaceae; genus Pseudomonas; species Pseudomonas sp. G11-1. Next base: position 149,661 of record NZ_QEYQ01000006.1, read on the forward strand.
TGCGCTTTGTGCTGCAGTTTCACAACATTCTGCTGTACGTGATGCTCGGCGCTGCGCTGATCACGGCGCTGCTTGGCCACTGGATCGACACCGCAGTATTGTTTGGAGCGGTGCTGATCAATGCTGTCATCGGTTTCATCCAGGAGGGCAAGGCCGAGGCCGCTCTCGACTCCATTCGTTCCCTTTTGTCTGCCCACGCAACCGTACTGCGTGACGGCGTACGCCGCGAAATCGATGCCGCTGAACTGGTGCCCGGTGATGTGGTACTGCTGGCTTCGGGTGACCGCGTCCCGGCCGATCTGCGGCTGATCGAGGTCAAGGACCTCAAGGTGGAGGAGGCAACGCTCACCGGTGAGTCCATGCCGGCGAGCAAGTCCACCGATGCGGTGGACATGGATGCGTCGCTCGGTGACCGTCATGGTATGGCCTACTCCGGCACCCTCGTCGTCTACGGCCAGGCTCGTGGCATTGTTGTGGCCACCGCCGGCGCCACCGAGCTGGGCCGAATCAATCAGATGCTGACCAGCATCCGCAACCTGTCGACGCCTCTGCTACGTCAGGTTGACCGCTTTGGCCGCGTGCTGGCATTGGTCATCCTGGGGTTCTGTGCGCTTACCTTCCTGCTCGGCACTGGGCTGCGCGGCCTTCCCGCATCGGATATGTTCATGATGGTAGTGGCGCTGGCAGCCTCCGCCATTCCCGAAGGGCTACCAGCAATCATGACCGTAACCCTGGCCCTTGGCGTGCAGCGTATGGCGCGGCGCAATGCGATTATCCGCCGCCTGCCGGCGGTCGAGACGCTGGGTTCGGTCACTGTCATCTGCTCCGACAAGACCGGTACGCTGACCCGTAACGAGATGACGGTGCAGCGGGTGGTGTGTGCGGACCAGATATTCGATGTGGACGGCGTCGGTTACGCCCCGCGGGGAGATGTCAGCATTGCCGGAAAGGTTGTTGACCCGGCGCAGTACCCGGCACTCCACCTCGCGGTGCGAGCCGGTGTGCTATGCAATGACGGGCGTTTGCGACAGACCGGCGACCAGTGGCATATCGAAGGTGATCCCACCGAAGGCGCGCTGCTGGCACTGGGCGGCAAGTTGGGGCTCACCCAGGATGAAAGCAGCGCTGCCTGGCCGCGTCAGGATTCAATCCCCTTCGAGTCGGAACACCGGTTCATGGCCACCCTGCATCAGGACACCGAAGCCCAGCCGTGGATCTTCGTCAAGGGCGCGCCGGAGCGGATTCTGGATATGTGCTCGCAGCAAACAAGCCGCGACGGTGATCAACCACTGGATGCCGATTACTGGCGGCGTATGGCAACCGATATTGCGGCCCAGGGCCTGCGCCTGCTGGCCTTTGCCTGCAAACGGGAGGCGCCGGGCGGCATGGGTCTGGCTCTTGCCGACGTGGAGAGCGGCTACAGCATGCTGGCACTGGTCGGCATTATCGATCCGCCGCGGGAGGAGGCAATTCACGCCGTCGCCGACTGTCGCCGCGCCGGCATTCAGGTGAAGATGATCACCGGTGATCATGCCGAGACAGCCAGGGCCATCGGCGCCCTGCTGGGTATCGGCGTAGGCAAGCCTGCGATCACCGGGGCCGAGTTGGCGTTGATGGATGACGCCGCCCTGCGCCGGGTAGTGATGGAGGTGGACATCTTTGCCCGTGCCAGCCCCGAGCAGAAGCTACGTCTGGTGCGGGCATTGCAGGATGATGGCCAGGTCGTCGCCATGACCGGGGATGGCGTCAACGATGCGCCCGCGCTGAAACGCGCGGATGTTGGCGTGGCCATGGGACTGAAAGGCACCGAGGTGGCCAAGGAGGCATCGGATATGGTCCTGGCCGATGACAACTTTGCCACCATTGCCAGCGCCGTGCGCGAGGGTCGTGCAGTCTACGATAACCTGAAGAAATTCATCCTGTTCATGCTGCCAACCAACGGGGGTGAATCCCTCATCGTGCTAACAGCGATCCTGTTCGGTCTGACCCTGCCGCTTACCCCGGCGCAACTCCTGTGGATCAATATGGTGACCGCAGGGGCACTGGGTCTGGCACTGGCCTTCGAGCCGGCGGAGCGAGGCATAATGCAACGGCGGCCGCGACCGCCGGGCGAAGCGCTGTTATCCGGATTTTTCGTCTGGCGGGTATGCCTGATCTCGGTACTGATGGCGACGGGCGCACTGGGCCTGTTTCTCTGGGAACTGGAGCACGGCGCCAGCCTGGAAACCGCCCGCACCATGGCGGTCAATGCGGTCGTGGCTGCGGAGATGTTCTATCTGATCAACAGCCGCTATATCCTGGCCTCAGTGCTCAATCGCGAAGGGCTACTGGGTAATCGTTATGTGCTGCTGGCCATTGCCGCCTGCGCATCCCTGCAACTGATCTATACCTATCTGCCGGTAATGCAAGGTATCTTCGGCTCGGTCGGCCTGGCGCCGGGACAGTGGCTCAAGGTGCTCGGCGCAGGTCTATTGGTATTTGTTGGTGCGGAACTGGAGAAACGCCTGATCCGCAACACGTGCTTTGCGCCTGCGGCGCTTCGTTAATTCTCTTATACACGTGTGCCATTGGTGTAGGAGCGCACATTGCTGGCTGGGATGGAACCCGGCCCTTCAGGATTCCGAGCAAGTAGCGGAGCCGGGAACCAGACACAAAAAAGGGGCTTCGCGTTAACGGAGCCCCTTCTCTGTTCAGGCCAGCATCAACCCAGTGATTTCACCGCGTCAATCATCTGCACCATGACCTTCTGCGCGTCCCCGTAAACCATGGACGTATTATCGGCATAGAACAGTTCGTTCTCCACGCCGGAGTAACCCTTGCCCTGGCCACGTTTGACCACGTAAGCCTGACGCGCCATGTCGACGTTGAGGATCGGCATGCCGTAGATCGGGCTGGACTTGCGGTGGCGGGCGGCCGGGTTGACCACGTCGTTGGCACCCAGAACGATAGCCACGTCAGCCTGCGGGAAGTCCTCATTGATATCTTCCAGGTCATGGATGATGTCGTAGGGGACACCGGCCTCGGCCAGCAGTACGTTCATGTGGCCAGGCATACGACCGGCAACCGGGTGGATGGCAAACGCCACGTCCACGCCCTGCTTCTGCAGCAGCTTCACGAACTCGTACAGCTTGTGCTGGGCCTGGGCGACCGCCAGACCGTAGCCCGGAACAATGATCACCTTGCTAGCATAGTACATGGCGATGGCGGCATCGGAAGCATCCGCTGGCTTCATGGTGCCTTCGATATCCCCGTCTTCACTGCCGTCATCACCGCCAAACTGGCTGAAGATAACATTGCTGACCGGACGGTTCATCGCCTTGGCCATCATCAGCGTCAGCAGAGTACCCGCCGAGCCAACCACGGTACCGGCAATGATCATCGCCGGGTTCTGCAACACGAAGCCCTCGAAGGCAACGGCCAGACCGGTAAAGGCGTTATACAGAGAGATCACCACCGGCATGTCCGCGCCACCGATCGGGGTGGTCAGCAGCACACCCAGTATCAGCGCAAGAATGAAGAACAGCGCGATCAGCGGGAAGGAAATGCCACCCTCAATGCCACTGGCCACGATGTATGCGCCCAGTGCCAGGGAGCCGAGGAACAGCACCAGGTTGATCAGCTGCTGGGCCGGCAGGCGGATGACGCCATTCATGCGGCCATCAAGCTTGGCCCAGGCGATCAGCGAGCCGGACAGCGCCACCGCACCGATCAGACCACCGAGTACCGCCAGAATGGAGACCACCACGCCATGGGACTGGGCGTTGCCGGAAAACAGCTCGGTGGCCGCAATGGCTGCGGCAGCACCGCCACCCATACCGTTGTACAGGGCGACCATCTGCGGCATGTCGGTCATGGCGACCTTCTTGCCGCTGTACCAGGCCCAGCCCAGACCCAGACCCAGCGCGATCAGCACCAGCGCCACGTTCATGGTCAGGTGTTCCTGGGCCGCTTCACGTACGTCAAAGCCGTACAGGAAGGCAGCCAATACCGCCAGTACCATGCCGATGCCGGCAATCAGGATGCCCGAGCGCGCGGTAACCGGGCTGGCCATGCGCTTGAGGCCGTAGATGAACAATAGTGCCGTGAGAAAATAAACGGCTTCGATTATAAATTGACTCATTGGATGTTATTCCTTGTCCGCTGTACCTTGGCGCTTGTCGCTGGGCTTGAACATCTCCAGCATGCGCTCAGTCACCACATAGCCGCCGGCGGCGTTGCCTGCGCCCAGCAGCACACCGAAGAACCCGATGACCTGCTCCAGAGTGGAGCCTGCATTCAGCAGTGCCCACATGGCGCCGACCACGACGATACCGTGGACGAAGTTGGAGCCGGACATCAGCGGCGTGTGAAGAATGGCCGGTACGCGACCGATGATTTCGTAGCCGGTGAACGCGGCCAGCATGAAGATATACAGGGCTACAAAGCCGGTAATGGTAGTTACTGGATCCATGATCATCCCTCAGCAGATTCGATGGCCTTGCGAGCGGCCTCGTTGCGGATTTCACCGGCATGGGTCAGTACCGCGCCGGCCAGAATCTCGTCTTCCCAATCGATGGCCAGTTCGCCATCCTTGATCATCAGGCCGACCAGGTTCTGCAGGTTGCGTGCATACAGTTCGGACGCATGCTCGGCCAGACGGCTGGGTACGTTGAGCGGGGCAACGATGGTCGCCGGTCCGACTTCAACGGTTTCGCCAGGCACGGTCAACGGCGTGTTGCCGCCGCCTTCTGCCGCCAGATCGATGATCACAGAACCGGGCTTCATGCCCATGATCTGCGCTTCGCTGATGATCTTCGGGCTCGGGCGGCCGGGAATCGCTGCGGTGGTAATCACGGCGTCGGCCTGCTGGATATGGCGGGTGACGACCTTCTCGACCTGGGCCTTCTCCTCATCAGTCAGCTCACGGGCATAACCGCCCTCGCCGCTGGCGGAGACACCGGTATCGACGAACTTGCCACCGACCGATTCAACCTGCTCCTTGACCTCGGCACGCACGTCGTAGCCCTCGATCATGGCGCCCAGGCGCTTGGCCGTGGCCAATGCCTGCAAACCGGCGACACCGGCACCCATGACCAGCACTTTGGCCGGACGCAGAGAGCCGACCGCGGTGGTCATCATCGGCAGAATACGATTGAGGCTGGTGGCGGCCATGAGGCCAGCGGCATAGCCGGTCAGTGCGGCCTGGGAAGACAGTGCGTCCATCGCCTGGGCGCGGGTGATGCGCGGTACCAGTTCCATGGCGAAGCAGGTGATCTGGCGATCACGCAGCGCCTTGACGATCTCTGGTTCCCGGTGCGCATAAACGAAGCAGCACAGAACGGTGCCCGGTGCCATCTGCTCGATGTCTGACAGCTCCGGCGGTTGTACCCGGAAAATCAGCTGAGCATTGGTCGGAGAAGCAGTAATCTGCACCCCCTCCTTCTCAAAGGCATTGTCGGGAATTCGTGCTGCCAGGCCTGCACCCGGTTGCAAGGAGCATTCAATGCCCAGCTTTGCCAACTTGGTGGCGACGGAGGGGACCAGAGCTACACGTTTTTCGTGTTCGCGTGTTTCCCCGGGGACAAACAGACTGACCGGCATGGGGTCTCCTTTTCCTACTTGTTTGTTTTATTCAATCCAAAAAGCGGGGGCAAGGATACACCAAGTGCAACTAGACTTTTGTATTCAATTTGAAAAGAAGCGGCGTAAATTACAATTAATTTGTCCGTTAGATGAAAAAAACAGGGGAATTCCGTGAAATAACGGGAAATTCAGGCGCTTCCCCTGTTTCCACTTGAGCACATCACCTGGCGAGAACCAGCAACCAGACCGGCAAGGTGATAGCGGCCATGACCGTTGATAGAAAGATCACCGAACCCAGTATGCGCATGTCCTCGCGCCCCATGGCAAAGGCCAGTACGTTGATCCCGGTCGGACAGGCCGCCATCAATACCAGGACAGTACGCGCCTCGGTGGTCAGGCCCGGCATCAGCCAGCCCATCCCCAGCACGAGCAACGGAAAGACCACCAGCTTGGCCGCGGTCAGCAAAGCCATGGTGCCGCTCAGGTAAAGTCGGTAGCTCGCCAGACTCAACCCCAGCATCAGCAGTGCAGTAGGCAGCGCCGCTGCGGCCAGCATCTCGACGATATGCCACAGTGGGCCGGGAATGGGAATACCGGCCAGGTTGACCAACCCACCAAGGAACAGCCCGATGATCAGCGGATTGGCCAGACTGGCGAGCAGCCCTCGCCAGTCGATTCTTTCCTCACCCTTGCCACCCCAAAAAGCGTTATAGATGCTTTGCAGGGTAAACAGCAGCAAGCTGTGGAATGCCAGGACGGCAAACAGATAGACCAGGCTCTCAGCGCCCAGCATCACGGTGATCAGTGGAATGCCCACCAGCACGTTATTGGAATAGCTGGCAGCCAACCCCATGGACGAAGGCCGTCCCAGCCGCCGATGCACCAGCAGATTCACCACGATGAACACCACGAAGGCTGGCAGGTAATAGCGCATCAGGAGCAAGGGTGAGAGAGCTTCGGCCAGATCTGCCTTGGCCAGGCCGGAGAACAGCAACACCGGCATGAACAGCTTGAAAGTGATGATGCCCAGGGTTGCGTGCCCCTCGGCAGGGATGATGCGTCGGGCACCGAGAAACCACCCCAGAAATATCAGACCGAAAACAGGTACCAGGGCATTGAGCACAACCATCGAGATCTCCCGGACAGCTCGGAAAACAACTTCCGATCAAGGCGCGCAAGTGTAACAGGATGATTCGGAAATGTGGCGCAGATACACCCATTCGGCATGACGGATGCCCACGCAACGGCTACCTTCTAATCTCACCAGCGAAGAAGGAACGCCAATGAACGCCATCGTCGATTTCCTGAACAACATTCTATGGGGCTATGTTCTCATCTATGGCTTGCTGGCCGTGGGTGTATTTTTCACCATCAGGCTCGGGTTTATTCAGTTCCGGCACTTCGGTGAAATGGTCCGCGCCATACTCGGTGCCCGGCAAAGCGACAAGCACGGCATCTCGCCTTTTCAGGCACTGTGTACCAGTCTTGCTTCACGGGTCGGCACCGGCAATATCGCCGGCGTTGCCGTTGCCCTCTACCTTGGTGGCGCGGGAGCTATCTTCTGGATGTGGGTGGTGGCACTGGTGGGGATGGCTACCGGTTATGCCGAAAGCACCCTGGCTCAGCTGTACAAAGTGCGTGACCGCAAGGGCCAATACCGGGGCGGTCCTGCTTTTTATATAGCCAAGGGCCTGAAAGCGCCCTGGGCCGGTGCCATTTTTGCAGTCAGCCTGATCCTTTCCTTTGGCCTGGTCTTCAATGCCGTGCAGGCCAACTCGATTGCCGATGCCATGGAGAGCGCCTTCGGTTTACCGAAGGTCTCGGTCGGCCTGGGCATCGCCGTGTTCGCTGGCATCGTCATTTTCGGCGGGCTCCGCTCGATTGTCCGGTTCGCCGAATTCGTGGTGCCCTTCATGGCTAGCGCCTATGTGCTGGTAGCGCTGTACGTGCTGGCGATAAACATCACAGACGTGCCGGCAGCCTTCATGTCTATCATCCGCGGCGCCTTCGGCCTGGAGGAAGCCGCCGGCGGGGTTGCCGGGTCGATTACCGCAGCAATGCTCAACGGTATCAAGCGCGGGTTGTTCTCGAACGAGGCAGGTATGGGCTCGGCGCCCAATATTGCAGCCACGGCAACACCGGCGCCCCACCACCCTTCTTCCCAGGGGCTGGTTCAGGCAGCGGGGGTGTTTATCGACACCATTGTCATCTGTACCGCTACCGCGATCATGATTCTGCTGTCCGGCATGCTGGAACCCGGTAACGGTGTCACCGGTATTCAGCTCACCCAGCAGGCCCTTGAGATGCATATCGGCAGCGCCGGCAACTACTTCATCGCCATCGCCATCCTGTTCTTTGCCTTTACCTCGATCGTGGCGAACTACACCTATGCGGAAAATGCGCTGATCTATCTCGGCGGTGGCAATACGCTTGGCATTACCTTGTTGCGGCTGGTTGCACTGGCGATGGTGGTCTGGGGTGCGAAGGAAGCGGTGTTGACGGTGTTCAATGCCGCAGATGCCTCGATGGGACTGATGGCAACCATCAACCTGATAGCCATCGTACTGCTGTCCGGCACGGTAACGAAATTGACCAAGGATTATTTCGAGCAGCGCAAACAGGGGTTGATACCGACCTTCAAGTCGGCAGACTATCCCGAGCTAGACCGGCAGCTCGACGACGATATCTGGAAGTAAATAACACCCTGATCCTGATCCTGCTCCGCGTTACGCGGAGCAGGATCAGGGCAGAGCAGATCAGTCCTGCAGACGCCAGGTGGTTGTGCCCTTGGCGTCTTCCAATACCACTCCCATCCCGGCCAGCTGGTCACGAATGCGATCGGACTCGGCCCAGTTCTTCTCCGTCCGGGCTTGCAGGCGCGCCTGGATCAGTGCTTCGACCTCGGCGGCGTCCACCCGACTGGCTGCATCAGCTTGCAGGAAAGCGTCCGCCTCCAGTTGCAGAATACCGACCACACCAGCCAGCTCGCGCAGGCGCGCGGCCAGTGCAGCGGCGGCCTGCGGGTCGCCGTCCTTCAAACGGTTGATTTCACGCACCATGTCGAACAGTACGGCGCAGGCTTCAGGTGTGTTGAAGTCATCATCCATCGCCGCGGCAAAGCGCTCGGCAAAGGCATCGCCACCGGCAGCTGCGGCCTTGGGCAAGCCTTTCAGGGCACGATAGAAACGCTCCAGGGCGCTCTTGGCTTCCTTGAGGTTATCTTCCGAATAATTGATCGGGCTGCGGTAGTGGCTGGCCACCAGCAGATAGCGCACCACCTCCGGGTGGTATTTCTCCAGCACTTCACGGATGGTGAAGAAGTTACCCAGGGATTTGGACATCTTCTCGCCATCCACCCGTACCGCACCGGCATGCATCCAGCTCATCGCGTAGGGCTTGCCCGTTGCTGCCTCGCTCTGGGCAATCTCATTCTCGTGATGCGGGAACACCAGATCCGGACCACCACCATGGATATCGAAGGTGTCACCCAGGCAGCAGGTGGACATCACCGAACATTCGATGTGCCAGCCGGGGCGGCCATCACCCCAGGGTGAGGGCCAGCTCGGCTCACCCGGCTTGACGCCCTTCCACAGCACGAAGTCCAGCGGGTCTTCCTTGGCTTCATCAACTTCGATGCGCGCGCCGATCTTCAGATCCTCGATGCGCTTGCGCGACAGCTTGCCGTAGCCGGCAAACTTGCCGACCCGGTAGTAGACATCGCCGTTGCCGGGCGCATAGGCGTAGCCCTTGTCGATCAGTGTCTGGATCATGCTGTGCATGCCTTCGACATGCTCGCTGGCGCGTGGCTCCTGATCCGGGCGCATCACGTTCAGGCGAGCCTCGTCCTCATGCATGGCGGCGATCATGCGCTCGGTCAGTTGCTGAAAACTTTCACCATTTTCGTTGGCGCGGCGGATGATCTTGTCATCGATATCGGTAATGTTGCGCACATAGGTCAGGTCGTAGCCGCGAAAGCGCAGCCAGCGAGAGACCACGTCGAAGGCGACCATGACCCGGGCATGACCGATATGACAGAAGTCATACACCGTCATGCCGCAGACATACATGCGCACCTGGTTGTCCTCCAGCGGCTTGAAAGCCTCCTTGGCCTTGCTCAGCGTATTGTAGACATGCAATGCCATCGGTTATTGCCCCCAGGAGTCGCGCAGGGTAACGGTACGGTTGAATACCAGGTTGCCCGGGCGCGAGTCCTTGCTGTCCGCGCAGAAATAGCCTTCGCGCTCGAACTGGAAACGCTCCTCGGCCGTGGCGGTGGCCAGCGACGGCTCGGCGCGGCAGCCCTTGAGCACGACCAGTGAGTCGGGGTTGATATTGTCCAGGAAGGTACCGCCCTCCTCGCCCTTGTCCGGGTTGGCGGCATTGAACAGCCGATCGTACAGGCGTACTTCGCATTCAACGCTGTCGGCAGCCGGTACCCAGTGAATCACGCCCTTGACCTTGCGGCCTTCAGGGTTCTTGCCCAGGGTATCGGGATCGTAGGAACACAGCAGTTCGACGATATTGCCCTCGGCATCGGTGATCGCTTCATCGGCGCGGATCACGTAGCTGCCACGCAGGCGCACTTCGCCGCCGGGCACCAGGCGCTTGTAGCCCTTGGGCGGATCGACCATGTAGTCATCCTGGTCGATGTACAGCTCACGGCTGAACGGCAGCACGCGCTCGCCCATATCCTGCTTGGGATGACGCGGCAGGGTCAGGTTCTCTACCTGGCCTTCCGGGTAATTGGTAATGGTGACCTTGAGCGGGCGCAATACGCACATGGCGCGCGGCGCGTTGTTGTCCAGGTCGTCACGGATGCAGAACTCCAGCATGCCCATATCGACCACCGCGTCAGAGCGGGTAACGCCGATGCGCTCACAGAACTCGCGGATCGATGCCGAGGTATAACCGCGGCGGCGGAAAGCGCTGAGGGTCGACATGCGCGGATCATCCCAACCATCCACATGACCTTCATCGACCAGTTGCTTGAGCTTGCGCTTGCTGGTGACGGTGTAGTTCAGATTCAGCCGGGCGAATTCATACTGCCGCGGCTTGGCTGGTACCGGCAGATTGTCCAGGAACCATTCGTACAGCGGGCGGTGATCCTCGAATTCCAGGGTGCAGATGGAGTGAGTGATCAGCTCGATGGCATCCGACTGGCCATGGGTGAAATCGTAGCTCGGATAGATACACCACTTGTCACCGGTCTGGTGATGATGGGCATGACGGATGCGATACAGGATCGGATCGCGCAGGTTCATGTTCGGCGCTGCCATATCGATCTTGGCCCGCAACGCCTTGGCGCCGTCAGGGAACTCTCCGGCGGTCATGCGGGCGAACAGATCCAGGTTCTCCTCGACGCTGCGGTCGCGGAAAGGACTGTTCTTGCCCGGCTCAGTCAGATTGCCACGGTATTCCCGCGCCTGTTCCGGCGTCAGATCGCAGACATACGCCTTGCCAGCCTTGATTAGCTCGATGGCCCAGGCATGCAGCTGATCGAAGTAATCCGAGGCGTAGCGAATATCACCGCTCCATTTGAAGCCCAGCCACTCGACGTCCTGCTTGATGGCGTCGATATACTCCTGCTCTTCCTTGGCCGGGTTGGTGTCATCGAAGCGCAGATGACACTCACCACCAGACTCCTGCGCCAGGCCGAAATTCAGGCAGATCGACTTGGCATGCCCGATGTGCAGGTAGCCGTTGGGCTCCGGCGGAAAGCGCGTCACGATCTTCGTGTGCTTGCCGCTTTGCAGGTCGGCCTGAACGATCTGACGCAGAAAGTGGGCTGGAGGCGTGGATTCCGGTTTATTCATAAGTATTTCAGGACTCGTCTCGGGCAATGCCGCTGGCATTACGGTAGTGATCAGCGGACAGAACAGCGCCCTGCATTGGGGTAATCTGATCCGTCCGGCCAAAGACGCCTATCATAACCCAGGAGCTGTCGTGGTTTCACCAAGCCACGGCCGGCTGAACAAGCTGATGCCTCAATCCCCATCAACTGATAGCATTGCACCTTTATCGCAACCAACCCGAGGATCAACCGCATGGTCAAGCTGCATACCAACTTTGGTGTCATCACCCTGGAGCTGTTCGCTGACAAGGCGCCGAAAACTGTCGAGAACTTCAAGCAGTACGTGCGTGACGGTCACTACGACAACACTATCTTCCATCGCGTCATCGGCAACTTCATGATCCAGGGCGGCGGTTTCGAGCCGGGCATGAAGCAGAAGGACACCCGCGCGCCGATCGAGAACGAGGCCAACAATGGCGTCGGCAACGCTATCGGCACCGTTGCCATGGCCCGCACCATGGACCCGCATTCCGCCAGCGCCCAGTTCTTCATCAACGTGGCTGACAATACCTTCCTCAACCACACCGCACCGACCTCTCAGGGCTGGGGCTATGCCGTATTCGGCAAGGTCAGCGAAGGCATGGACGTGGTCGAGAAGATCAAAGGCGTGAGCACCACCAGTCGTGCCGGTCACCAGGACGTCCCCGCTGACGATGTGATCATCGAACGCGCCGAAGTAATCGAGTAATACCTGCAGATGCGTTATCTGTTCATTTCGGATCTGCATCTGGAAGCACAACGCCCGGATATCACCCGGGCGTTTCTGCATTGCCTGGACACGCGCGCGCGCAATGCTGACGCGCTGTATATCCTGGGCGACTTCTTTGAAGTGTGGCTGGGTGATGACAACCCCGACCCACTGGCCGATCAGATCAGCGCCGCCCTGCTGGCACTATCCCGCCAGGGCACCGCGATCTATCTGATGCACGGCAACCGCGATTTTCTCATCGGCAAGAGCTTCTGCCGCCGCTCCGGCTGCACTCTGCTCAAAGACCCCACCCTTATCGAGATCAACGATGAGCGCGTGCTGTTGATGCATGGCGACAGCCTGTGCATCGACGACCTCGGCTATATGCGCATGCGTCGCTGGCTACGCAATCCATTGAGCCTGTTTATCCTGCATCACCTACCGCTGAAAACCCGTCACCGCATCGGGCGTAAACTGCGCAACGAAAGTCGGGAACGGACGCGCTATAAGGCAGCGGATATCACCGACGTCAACGAGGGCGAAGTGTTGCGCGTGATGCACTCGCAGCGGGTGACCACGTTGATCCACGGCCATACCCACCGCCCTGCTGTGCATCCGCTGGAAATCGAAGGCAAACCGGCGCAGCGAATTGTGCTGGGAGATTGGGATAACAGCGGCTGGGTGCTGGAAGTGGATGAGGATGACTATCGGTTGGAGAGCTTTGAGCTCTGATCCGGCCTTCACCGCACCCTCGCCAGGCGTCCCAAAAACAAAACCCCCAACTCTTCCGAGCCGGGGGCTTGTTGTCTACTGCCTAGCTTGCCGCAGGTTTACACCTTGCTGGCCATCTCCGGCACCGCTTCAAACAGGTCAGCAACCAGACCGTAGTCCGCGACCTGGAAGATCGGCGCTTCCTCGTCCTTGTTGATCGCAACAATGACT
>NZ_QEYQ01000007.1:0-111410 GCF_024031555.1 Pseudomonas sp. G11-1
GCCAGGGAGGCGCATTCTACAGGAGTCATACCCCGTGTCAACGCCTTCCTGAAAATCCTTTCTCACCCTGAAAAAGCGATGCTGCCGGCCTCTTCAGTGAGCGGCGCATTCTACGCCGTTTCGCTTGCCTGTCAACCCTAAAGTTATCGCTAACTTATTGATTGGCCTGGGCTTTTGGAAAAGCCCAGCGACTTGCGAGGGGCGCATTATAGGCCCCTCAGAAAAACCGTCAAGGGGTTTTTACGGTGATTCGGGCAAATTTCTTCTTGCCCGCCTGACACACATGCACCGACCCCACCTGGAACACGAAATCCCGGTCAACGACCTCACCATCCACCTTCACCGAGCCAGCCCCAAGAAGGTCCCGCGCAGCCGCCGCGTTCTTGGCCATACCGGCCCGGTTGAGTACTGCCGATATGGGCAAGCCCGCCTCCGCCTCTAGTATCACCTCAGGCAGATCTTCAGGCAGCTCACCCTCCTTCAGACGGTTTCCTGCAGAACGATGAGCACTGGCTGCTGCCTCTTCGCCATGGAAGCGCGCCACCAGCTCTTCTGCCAGCTTTATCTTGATGTCTCGCGGGTTGGCTCCAGCCTCGACATCGGCACGCAGGCCATCGATCTCTTGCATGCTGCGGAAGCTAAGCAACTCGAAGTAGCGCCACATGAGCGAATCCGGCATGGAGACGATTTTGTTGTACATGACGCCCGGCTGGTCATTGATACCCACATAGTTGCCGAGCGACTTGGACATCTTCATCTCGCCATCCAGCCCCACAAGCAGCGGCATGGTCAGCGTGATCTGCGGCTCCTGCCCATACTGGCGCTGCAATTCACGCCCCATCAGCAGGTTGAACTTCTGATCAGTGCCACCGAGCTCGATGTCGGCACGCATGGCGACGGAGTCGTAACCCTGGATCAACGGATAGAGGAACTCATGGACGGCGATCGACTGACCACCTTTATAACGCTTGTCAAAATCATCCCGCTCCAGCATCCGCGCCACGGTGTACTTGCCGGCCAGCTGAATCATTTCTGCGGCGGAGAACTTATCCATCCACTCGGAATTGAACACCACCTGGGTGAGCTGCGGATCAAGAATCTTGAAAACCTGCTCTTTATAGGTTTCGGCATTGGCCAGCACCTGCTCACGGGTCAACGGCGGGCGCGTGCTGTTCTTGCCACTGGGATCGCCAATCATGCCGGTGAAGTCGCCAATCAGGAACAGCACTTGGTGGCCCAGCTCCTGGAACTGGCGCAACTTGTTGATAAGCACGGTGTGACCGAGGTGCAGATCGGGTGCGGTCGGATCAAAACCGGCCTTGATGCGCAGCGGAATTCCGCGTTCCAGCTTGGCCCGCAGCTCGGCTTCTACCAATATTTCGTCCGCCCCGCGCTTGATCAGCGCCAACTGCTCGTCAACCGGTTTCATGCATGATTCCTGTTTGGTGAAGATTGATTAAGGTCAAAGGAGAAAGGGGGTCAACGATACAACATTGATGATCAAGATCAAACACGCCCGCGGCCTGCGAGCAGGGTCAGTACATAGCACAAGCAGAAAAGTGACGTCGAAAACCTGACGGGCGGGCACGCAAATACTTGCCTAAAGGCACTTTCGGTTATAATTTAGCAAGTTACTTCACATTTCACAGAATCAACCAGAAGAGCGCTTATGGGTCATCACAAGTCAAAGTCACCGCGCTACCCGAAAAGCCACTTGATGGCTGCCAGTGGTATCGCCGCCGCGCTGAGCATTTTCCTGCTCGTCATCCCCACAACCGAAGTCGAAGCCAAGAAAACCCTGGTCCAACTCGAGCTGCAGGACATGCAGCTGGACAACTCGAAACCCGCGCTCTCTGAAGAGTTGGATGCACTGATCAGCGAAACAGTCACAATCAGCTCGCCTCTGCAACTGACCAGCACCTCCGAGTCGCTGAACACTGCCGCTTCCCCTGAAATTGTACAAGCTGGCATCAGCCTGCAGCCTTTGACAGAGCAGGTTGACGAGCAACAGGCCGTCACGCCCGAGTGGACCAGCGTGACCGTTGCCTCCGGCGACACCCTGTCGACCCTGTTCCAGGGTGTCGGGTTGTCGGCCAATACGCTGCATGCGGTACTCAACAGCAGCAAGGACGCCAAGGCGTTCTCCCGCCTGCGCGCAGGACAGCAAGTGGAGTTCAAGCTGGGCGACAATGGCGAACTGCTCGGCATGCGCTCCCAGCTCAACAAACTCGAGACCATCCAGATTGACCGGGATGGCGATAGTTACGCGTTCACCAAGGACGTCCTCGAGCCCGAAATCAGCACCCGCTTCGCCAATGGCAGCATTGACAGCTCGCTGTTCGTTGCCGCCCAAAATGCCGGCCTGTCTCACAATCTGACCATGCAGATGGCGAACATCTTCGGCTATGACGTGGATTTCGCCCGCGAAATTCGTCAGGGTGATAATTTTGAAGTGCTGTTTGAAGAAAAGCACGTCGATGGTCAGCGCGTTGGCACCGGCAGCATCCTCGCAGCCCGCTTCACCAACCGCGGCCGCACCTTTACTGCCGTGCGCTATACCGACAGCGGCGGCAACAGCAGTTACTATCGCGCCGATGGCACCAGCATGCGCAAGGCCTTCATCCGTACGCCGGTTGAGTTCGCCCGCATCAGCTCGCGCTTCAATCCCGGCCGCCGACACCCGGTACTGAACAAGATTCGCGCCCACAAAGGCGTGGATTATGCTGCAGCCACCGGCACTCCGATCAAGGCAACCGGCGATGGCCGCGTAGTACACGTCGGGCGCAAGGGCGGCTATGGCAACACAGTGGTTATCAAGCACGGCCAGACCTATCAGACTCTTTATGCACACATGAGCCGATACGCCAACGGCATTCGCACAGGCAGCAACGTCGCCCAAGGCCAGGTTATCGGTTATGTCGGCGCGACCGGACTGGCCACCGGCCCGCACCTGCATTATGAGTTCCAGGTCAACGGTCGCCATGTGGATCCGCTCAGCGTCAAGCTGCCAGCTTCGGACCCCATTGCCAAGAGCGAGCGCACCAAGTTCATGGCGCTGAGCGAGCAGATGATGGGCAGCCTGGATCAGCAGGGCGCCACGCAGCTGGCCCAGCTGGACGACTGAGTGAAGCATTTGTATGTCGGTATCATGTCAGGCACCAGCCTGGATGGTATCGACATCGCCCTGACCTCATTCTCCCCTTCCGCACCGCGCGCCACACTGCTTGGCGCTACGTGCGTGCCCTTCCCCCCCGCATTACGTCACGATCTGCTCGCACTCTGCCAACCCGGAGCGGATGAAATTCACCGTGCCGGCGTTGCCGGTCAGCAGTGGGCTCGATTGGCAGCTCAGGGCGTCGATGAGCTACTGCAGCAGCAGAGTGTCCATCCGGATCAGGTATCGGCCATTGGCAGCCACGGCCAGACCATTCGCCACCATCCCGAATCCGGTTTCAGCGTGCAGATCGGCGCACCCGCGTTGCTGGCAGAGTTCAGCGGGATCGACGTAATCTGTGATTTTCGCAACCGCGACCTGGCAGCCGGCGGCGAAGGCGCCCCACTGGTACCAGCTTTCCATGCCTGGCTGCTGGCAGCTCCGCAGACCCGGGCGGTAGTGAATATCGGCGGTTTTGCCAACGTGACCCTGCTGGATGGCGCATGCGTCAGCGGCTTCGATAGTGGTCCCGGCAACGTACTACTGGATCACTGGATCCATCAGCACACCGGCAAATTCTTCGACGCCGACGGTGCCTGGGCGCGCGGTGGCCAAGTGATCCCCGAATTGCTGGCAGCCATGCTGGCAGACCCGTATTTCGCGCGCAGCGCACCGAAGAGCACCGGTCGGGAATACTTTCACCCGGCGTGGCTGGCGCACCAGCTGCATAGTCGCCAGGACAATCCCGCTGACGTACAGGCTACCTTGCTTGAATTGACAGCCCGAACCATTGTCGACGCCCTCGACAGTTGCCAGCCGCAGGCCCGAGAGATCTATATCTGCGGTGGCGGCGTGCGCAACGGCGCATTGATGGAGCGCCTGCAGCAGTTGCTCGCGCCCAGGCCGGTGCACAGCACAGCGTCTCTGGGAGTAGATCCGGACTGGATGGAAGCGATCGCTTTCGCCTGGCTGGCCTGGCGCTGCCAGACCCGCCAGAGCGGCAACCTGCCGGCAGTCACCGGCGCCCGCGGCGAACGTATTCTGGGGGCGATTTATCCGGCCTGAGTCGGCAGCGCCGACTCAATCACCTGGGCGGTCTGACGCAGCAGCAGGACCGCAGGCCGATCAGATGGAAAAGGACGAACCGCAACCACAGGTGGTGGCTGCGTTAGGGTTGTTGATGACGAAACGGGAACCTTCCAGCCCTTCCTGATAGTCCACTTCCGAGCCCGCCAGATACTGGAAACTCATAGGGTCGACCACCAGCCGGACACCACCACGCTCGATCACGGTGTCGTCTTCAGCTAATTCATCATCGAAGGTGAAGCCGTATTGGAAACCGGAGCAGCCTCCGCCAGTCACGAATACGCGCAGGCTCAGGCTTTCATTGCCTTCTTCATCGATCAGCGCGCGTACCTTCGCTACAGCGCTATCGGAAAACTGCATCGCGGCAGGGGTGAACACTTCAGCACTAGACATACAACCTCCGGCGGCGGTGCCGCAGCACAACAAGCCGGCTATTATCCGTTTATCCGACTCTTTTGGTCAACTACTCTTGAATTCGCGCGACGGCAACCCGCTATCGGCCCCGGCGCCATGCCCTTCGCCAAGGTAATGCAACTGGCCGTTGATCTGCGCACCGGACACCATTTCCATGAACCGGTAATAAAGATCACCATCGATCCGCGCCTCGGTATCCAGCTGCAGGTGCTCGAAAGCATGCACATCACCAACCACCACCCCGTTGATCAGCACACTCGGCGCCTTGATGATGCCCTCGACATAGCCTTCCTTGCCGACGTTGACGACACCGTCATCCGCGTCGATGTTGCCAATGACCCGCCCCTCGATCTTTACCGCCCCACTAAACCGCAGATTGCCACGTAACTCCGTGTCACCCGCGACAAAGGTGGTCTTGCCCGCGGGCTGATTGATGCTCGCTTTCTTGCGCTTATCGAATTTCAACATCAGGATCCCACTCCCGTTTCTGTCCATTCCATTGTCTGTTCAAGCAATAGCTTGCCATCCTGCTCGGCCCGCAGATGCACGGTTTGCGGCACAAAGCCCACCGGCAACATCAATTCGGCCTCGTTGCCGTTTTCCGGCACTACCTGAAAATAACGAAAGTTCAACGTCAAGCTGCTGGTCTTGCCACCGGTCAGCTCGGTGAGTGATACCCGGGTCTGTTTGTCATTCAGCAAACCGTCGATCGCAATACTCAGCTCCGCCTGCACAGTATCGCTCTCGTTGCCGACGCGACTGACCATGATCTTGTAGCGGAACACCCCCGGCACCTCGGTGCGCTGCACCTCGAATGCCTGAAACCGAACGCCAGGTGTGGTGGCGTTCGGGACCAGGGCACCCTGATATTGCACCAGGTCCTGTTGCAGCTTGAACAACTGCTGCTCCAGGTCTGCGATGGTTTCCTGGCCATCCTCGGCCGATTGGCGTGCCACCAGCAGATCTACCTCAAGCTGCTGATGACGGTGGCGTGTTTCTTCAAGTTCGGCCTGTATGCCACTGCGCTCATCGCGCAAGCGCTGGTAATCCTGCATCCCCGCAGAATGCATTGCTGCGGTCCAGCCCAGCCAGCCGCACAACGGCAAGCCGGCCAGCAGGCCCCAGATCAGCCAGCGGCGCGGGCCCGATGCCGGAGCGGCGGGGAGCAGACTGAGACTGGGCTCGTCCGCGGGTCGGTTTGTCTGGTCACTATCCATCAGGGCATGAGCGCCGGATGCGCCAGCCCCATGCGTTCATCCAGCCCCAGGGCGATATTCATGTTCTGGATGGCCTGACCGGAAGCTCCCTTGACCAGGTTATCGATCACCGACAGCACCACCACCAAGTCACCGCCCTGGGGCCGATGCACAGCCAGGCGACAGACATTGGCGCCACGGACGCTGCGGGTTTCCGGATGGCTGCCGGCGGGCATCACATCAACGAAGGGCTCGTTGGCGTAGCGCTCGGCGAACAGTTTTTGCAGGTCGACACTGTGATCCGGCACCTGGGCATACAGCGTGGAGTGAATGCCGCGGATCATCGGTGTCAGGTGCGGCACGAAGGTCAGACCAACCTCTGCGCCAGCCGCGCGCTGCAACCCCTGACTGATTTCCGGCAGATGACGATGGCCCGCGACGCCGTAGGCCTTCATGCTTTCGGTCGTTTCACCGAACAGGGAGGACACCTTGGCACCCCGGCCCGCGCCGCTGACGCCGGATTTGCAGTCGGCAATCAGGTTGTCGGTACGCGCCAGCCCTGCTTCGAGCAGCGGGATAAGCCCCAGCTGCACCGAGGTCGGATAACAACCGGGCACCGCGATCAGCCGGGCACCGCGGATGGCCTCGCGATTGACTTCCGGCAGCCCGTACACCGCCTCGCCGAGCAGTTCCGGCGCGCCATGGGGCTGGCCATACCACTTGGCCCAGACATCGGCATCACGCAGCCGGAAGTCCGCGGACAGGTCGATGATGCGGGTGCCGGTGGCCAGCAGCTCGGCAGCGAGCGCATGAGCGACGCCGTGCGGTGTTGCGAAGAACACCACGTCGCAGCGGCCGAGGGCAGCGGTATCCGGGACACTGAAAGCCAGATCATCATAGTGGCCACGCAGGTTGGGATACATATCCGCTACCCGCACGCCTTCTTCTGATCGGGACGTGATGATTTCGACATGCGCCTCCGGGTGCGTTGCCAGCAACCGCAGCAATTCGACACCGGTATACCCGGTCCCTCCCACAATGCCTATCTTGATCATCTTACGCCTCGAATCGATTAACATGGCCACAAGCCCCCTATGATAAAAGCGCTGAGGGAAATTACCAGCACAACCCCGCCTCGCTATTGCCGATTTGAGGAGTCACCCGTGTATCTGTGGATCAAAGCCTTTCATATCATGGCCGTTGTCACCTGGTTCGCCGGCCTGTTCTACCTGCCGCGCCTGTTCGTCTACCACGCCATGAGCGAAGATCAGACCAGCCGTGATCGCTTCAAGATCATGGAGCGCAAGCTGTACCGCGGCATCATGACACCCTCGATGGTGATCGCTGTCGGGCTCGGTGTCTGGATGCTGGTCCTCGCGCCGCAGTGGCTGCAACAGGGCTGGCTGCATGCCAAGCTGACGCTGGTAGCCTTGCTGATCATCTACCATTTCATCTGCGGCGCGCAGCTCAAGCGCTTCGCCAGCGACAATAACAGCCGCTCCCATGTGTTCTACCGCTGGTTCAACGAGGCACCGGTACTGGTGTTGGTCGGCGCCGTATTGCTGGTGGTGCTCAAGCCGTTCTGATCAGTCGGCCATCACCGCCCGGTCCCGGGCCCAGTCGCGCAGCGCCTGGATGCGTTCGGCCATGACCACCGACAGCGGCGAGGTTTCGTTCAGCGCATCGAGCAGGTGTGCATTCTCGACTTCCTCCTGACGGGCCGCGGCGCAATAGACTGCGGAAACCACCGCTTGTTCGATCTCCGCGCCGGCAAAACCGGCGCTGGCCTCGGCCAACAGCGGCAGATCGAACCGCTCGACGACCAATTCGCGGCTCCCCAGGTGGATCCGGAAGATATCCTCGCGCACCCGGGCGTCGGGCAGATCGACAAAGAACAATTCATCCAGCCTGCCCTTGCGGATCAGTTCCGGCGGCAACTGCATGACGTTATTGGCGGTGGCCACCAGAAATACCCGGCTCCGGCGCTCGGCCATCCAGGTCAGCAGAGTGCCGAGGATTCGCCGCGAGACGCCCTGATCAGCGCTGTCTTCACCCAGCCCCTTTTCGATCTCATCGATCCAGAGCACGCACGGCTCCATGGCATCGGCCATCGCCAGCGCATCCCGCAGGTTCTTCTCGGTTTCGCCGATGTACTTGTTGTACAGCGCGCCGAAGTCCAGCCGCAGCAGCGGCAACCCCCACAGCCCGGCTACCGCTCGCGCAGCCAGGCTCTTGCCCGAGCCCTGCACCCCAGCCAGCAAAACACCCTTGGGGCTATCGCCATTGGCTTGCGGCTGCTGGAAGGCCGCTTGCCGGTCGCCCAGCCAGCGTTTGAACTGGGCCAGACCGCCGACGTCGGCAAACCGGGCGGTGTCCTGCTCGAAGCTCAGCACCCCCTGCATGTCCAGCAGGCTGAACTTGGCGCGATTAAGAACCGGCAGATCCTCCTGGGTAATGGCACCGTCGTCCACGATCAGTTTGCGCGCCAGCAACCTGGCCTCGCCAAGAGTCACCCCACGGAGATTGCGTACCACCTGCTGCAATGTGCGGTTGTCGGTGCGCACCCGGCGGCCCTGGTTGCGCTCGGTCCAGCGCGCGGCCTCGTCGCGGATGATGGCCGCCAGCTGCTCATCCGAGGGCATGCTCAGGCTGATGTGCGCCGCCAATCGCCGCAGCTCCGGTGCCAGGGTCAACTCGTGGCTGACCAGCAGTAGCGTCGGCGCGGCATCCGCCGGATCCATGGCGATCATCTTGAGCAGGCGGATCAGCCGGGATGACTGCAGAAAAGGATGCAGGTCGCAGAACACATACAACGCCGGCTCGCGCTGCTGGCGGATGTGCTCCAGGGCCACCTCCGGATCGGTCAGATCATCGGCCTCCTCCAACGCACTACCGAACCCCAGCCGCCGCAGTCCTTCGACCTGATTCCAGGTATACCAGGTCAGCCCCCGTTTCACCGCCAGCGTGCCGATGGCTTCGAGCACACGCAGCTCTTCCCAGGATTGGATGACCACCAGCCGCACCCGGGAGTCCAGTACCAGTCCCAGATCATGGATATCATTCTTCATTGCGCATCCCTCGCTGTTACATTCTGCCGGCGGTTGGTTACACTGGCGGTATTTCCAGTCCAACCAGGAGCATGCCGTGGATTGTTTGTTCTGCAAAATTGCCGAAGGCAAGATCCCGTCAAAGAAAATCTTCGAGGATGACCGCGTACTGGCCTTCCATGACATCAACCCCCAGGCGCCGGTGCATTTTCTGGTGATCCCGAAAAAGCATATCGCTACTCTCAATGACATGACAGAGGATGATTGCGAACTGGTTGGCCACATGACCTATGTCGCTCAGCGGCTGGCCCTGGAGCTGGGCTGCGAGGGAGGCTTCCGCACCGTGTTCAATTGCAAGGAAATGGGCAGCCAGACGGTCTACCACATTCACCTGCATGTGCTGGGGCAGCGGCAGATGGGTTGGCCTCCGGGTTGATCTGCAACAACGTCAGCGGCGGCCTCAGCCGCTATACTGCGGGTTGTTCAGGAGACAAATCATGAGTACACGTCAATACAGCCTGCTTGATCGCCTGTTGAACCAGTCCGATCAGGCCATGCGCACCCTGGTGCCCGGCGCCGCCCTGGCTGCCCGCCCTTCGCCTGCGCAACACCTGCGCACCGATGCGGTGACCGAGCAGCAGCGGCGGCATATCGCCGGACTGATGCGCATCAACCATACCGGCGAAGTCTGCGCCCAGGCGCTGTACCAAGGCCAGGCATTGACCGCCAAGCTGCCCGAAGTGCGCGGCAAGATGGAGCATGCCGCTGCCGAGGAAGTGGATCATCTGGCCTGGTGCGAGCAGCGCCTGCGTGAACTGGACAGCCGCACCAGCCTGCTCAATCCGCTGTTCTATGGTCTGTCCTTCGGGATTGGCGCGGCCGCTGGCAAGATCAGTGACCGCATCAGCCTGGGCTTCGTTGCCGCCACCGAGCAGTTGGTGGAGCGGCATCTGGATGACCATCTGCGCCAGCTGCCAGAGGATGACCTCAAGTCACGGGCGATTCTCGAACAGATGCGCGAGGATGAGATAGAACATGGCAGCCAGGCCCTGCAGGCCGGCGGCGTGGTGTTCCCGCGGCCGGTCAAGGGCGTCATGAAGCTGATGTCCAAGGTGATGACTGCTGCCACCTATCGAGTCTGAACC
The DNA here is from genome assembly GCF_024031555.1 of Pseudomonas sp. G11-1. Taxonomy (NCBI): domain Bacteria; kingdom Pseudomonadati; phylum Pseudomonadota; class Gammaproteobacteria; order Pseudomonadales; family Pseudomonadaceae; genus Pseudomonas; species Pseudomonas sp. G11-1. Next base: position 10,043 of record NZ_QEYQ01000007.1, read on the forward strand.
AGGGGCGGTCCGACCCGATGGGCCGCCACCTCACTCTACTTCGATAATCTCGTAATCGTGGGTGATCTCCACACCGGCACGGCCGAGCATGATCGAGGCCGAGCAGTACTTCTCTGCCGACAGTTCAACGGCCCGCTTGACCTGCGCTTCCTTCAACTGCTTGCCGGTCACTACAAAATGCACATGGATGCGGGTGAAGACCTTGGGCTCGCTGTCGGCACGCTCCGCTTCCAACAAGGTATGAACATCGCGAATATCCTGGCGGCCTTTCTTCAGAATGCTCACCACGTCGTAACTGGCACAGCCACCCAGACCGATCAACAGCGTTTCCATGGGCCGCACCCCCATGTTGCGCCCACCCGATTCCGCCGGCCCGTCCATGACAACCGTGTGACCGCTGCCTGACTCACCGAGAAACATGGCACCGTCGACCCACTTGATATGTGCTTTCATCTGGCTCTCCCGCCGCAATGGTTTTGATCTGCTGGCGGCGGAGAATAGCACAGCACCTAAAAGCTGACGCTACGGCTGGCCATTGCAATCAAAACTGGACATAATCCGATTTGGTCTCGACTCGAGGCTGCAAGGACGCCCATGTTCGCCATGGTCTGCTCGATCATATCTGACAGGATGACAACAATGGATGCTCGATCGCTGATAGCCAAAACAAAAAACTTCGATGCGTTTCTCGAACATTGTACCCGTCGCCATTTCGCCCCGCGCAGCACCATCATTCACGCCGGCGACGTGTCCGACAGCCTCTTTTATATCGTCAAGGGCTCGGTCACCATCCTGCTGCAGGACGCCCCGGGGCGCGACATGATCCTCGCCTATCTCAACCAGGGCGACTTCTTTGGCGAGATGGGATTGTTCGATGAAGAGCGTGCTGAACAGGATCGCAGCGCCTGGGTCAAGGCCCGAACCGAATGCGAAGTCGCTGAGCTGCCCTATGCCGAATTCCGCGCCATTTCCGCCCAAGACCCGGAACTGCTCTATGCGGTTGGGCGGCAGATGGCTGATCGCCTACGGCGGACCACCGCCAAGGTAGGCAATCTGGCTTTTCTCGACGTGACTGGCCGCGTGGCCGCTACCCTGCTGGACCTGTGCAAGCAACCCGATGCCATGACCCACCCCGACGGCATGCAGATCAGAATTACCCGCCAGGAGATCGGCCGCATTGTCGGTTGTTCGCGGGAAATGGTCGGGCGCGTGCTGAAGATCCTCGAAGAGCAGGGGCTGATCAGCGTCAAGGGCAAGACCATGGTGGTGTACGGTACCCGCTAGCAGCGCCTGCAGAAGAGCCAGTGCCTGAGGTACAATCGCCGGATATTTCCCATCCGGCGAGGCCATCATGAGCTTGAACAACGAATGGATGCAGCGGGACATTTCAGTACTCTGGCATCCCTGCACCCAGATGAAAGACCACGAGCACATGCCCATCATCCCGGTTCAGCGGGGCGAAGGCGTGTGGTTGTACGATTTCGACGGCAACCGCTATCTGGATGCCGTGAGCTCCTGGTGGGTCAATGCCTTCGGCCACGCCAATCCCTACATCAATCAGCGCATCAAGCAGCAGCTCGATACCCTGGAGCACGTCATCCTGGCCGGCTTCTCCCATCCCCCGGTCATCGAGTTGTCCGAGCGCCTGGTGGCCATCACCCCGGCGCCGCTGACCCGTTGCTTCTATGCCGACAACGGTTCGTCGTGCATCGAGGTGGCGTTGAAGATGAGCTTCCACTACTGGCTCAACACCGGCAAGCCGGAGAAGAAGCGCTTCATCACCCTGTCCAACAGTTACCACGGCGAAACCCTCGCGGCGCTGGCGGTGGGCGATGTAGCGCTGTACAAGGAAACCTATGAACCGTTGCTGATGGACGTCATCACCGTGCCCTCACCGGACTGCTACGACCGCGAGCCGGGCAGCACCTGGGAAGAGCACAGCCGGCTCATGTTCGAGCACATGGAACGCACCCTGGCAGATAACCATGAGCAGGTTGCTGCGGTCATCATCGAACCGCTGATCCAGTGCGCCGGCGGCATGCGCATGTATCACCCGGTCTACCTCAAGCTATTGCGCGAAGCCTGCGATCGCTATGGCGTGCACCTGATCCATGACGAGATCGCCGTGGGCTTCGGCCGCACCGGCAGCATGTTCGCCTGTGAACAGGCCGATATCAGCCCGGATTTTCTGTGTCTGTCCAAGGCACTGACTGGCGGCTACCTGCCCATGTCGGTCTGCCTGACCACCGACAAGATCTACGAAGCGTTCTACGACGACTACGAAACCATGCGCGCCTTCCTGCACTCGCACAGCTATACCGGCAATCCGCTGGCCTGCGCCGCGGCACTGGCTACCCTCGACCTGTTCGAGCGGGACAACGTGATCGAAAACAACAAGATCCTGGCCGCCCATATGGCCAAGGCTACCGCGCATTTCGCCGATCACCCCCATGTGGCCGAGGTGCGCCAGACCGGCATGGTGCTGGCCATCGAGATGGTGCAGGACAAGGCCAATCGCACGCCCTACCCCTGGCAGGAACGCCGCGGCATCCGCGTCTACGAGCATGGGCTCAAGCACGAATCCCTGCTGCGCCCACTGGGCAGCGTGGTGTATTTCATGCCGCCCTATGTCATCACTCCCGACCAGATCGACCACCTGGCCAGCGTCGCCTGGGAAGGTATCGAACTGGCCACCAGGAACTGACCGTGCGCGTTTCCCGCTTCTATCTGGACGCACCGCTGAGCCAGGGCGAACAATTGCTGGAGGGCGACCTGGCTCACTACATCAGCCGGGTTCTGCGCCTCGGCCCCGGTGCGCCGGTGCAGATCTTCAACGGCAGTGGCCAGGAATGGCCCGGCACAGTGCTGGAAGCCGGCAAACGCCAGGTGCGCATCAGCCTGGCTGCACCACTGGACGGCCTGCCCGAATCGCCGCTGCAGGTGCATCTGGGCCAGGCCATGTCCCGTGGCGAGCGCATGGACTGGGCAATTCAGAAAGCCGTCGAGCTGGGCGTCGCGCAGATCACCCCGCTGTTCACCGAACGCTGCGAGGTGCGGCTGCAAGGCGAGCGGGCGGACAAGCGCCAGCAGCACTGGCAGCAGGTCGCGATCAGCGCCTGCGAGCAGTGCGGGCGCAGCGTGGTGCCCACCGTCAATCCACCCATGGCGCTAGCAGACTGGCTCGCAACATTGGATACCGAGCTGAAACTGGTACTGCATCACCGCACCAGCCAGAGCCTGACCAGCCTGACGCCACCCCGGACCCTGGGCTTGCTCATCGGCCCGGAAGGCGGGCTCAGCGCCACGGAAATCAGCCAGGCCGAAACCACCGGCTTCCACGCCACGCGCTTCGGTCCGCGGGTACTGCGTACCGAAACCGCTCCCGTGGTAGCGCTGAGCATCGTCCAGCAACTGTGGGGCGATCTCTGAGCCACTGCCGAGCTGCAATTGACCGCACCCGCCGGCTTGGGTAATGTTCAGCGGTTTTCCCATCACCATCGCAACCGAGGTAGCTGCCCATGGCCCGAAAAAAAACTGCTGTCGATTTCGAGCAATCGCTGGGCGCCTTGCAAACCCTGGTTGAACGGCTGGAGAGCGGCGACCTCAGCCTGGAAGAATCGCTCAGCGCCTTCGAACAGGGCGTAGCCCTGACCCGCGAATGCCAGCAGGCCCTGACCCAGGCCGAGCAGAAGGTTTCCCAACTGCTGGAACAGGACGGTCAACTGACCACCGCGCCCTTTGCCGAGGATGCGCAATGACGCGTTTTGAAGACTATCTCAAGACCTGTCAGCAGCGCATCGACGGCTATCTCGAACAACAGTTCGACAATAACCATCCGGGTCTCGACCGGCTCTACGCCGCCATGCGCTACAGCGTCACCGGTGGCGGCAAGCGCGTGCGGCCAATTCTGACCTACGCCAGTTGCGAAGCCTTCGGAACCACCGCAGTGGCGGTGGATGTGGTTGCCGGCGCGGTAGAGCTGATCCACGCCTATTCGCTGATCCATGACGATCTGCCGGCAATGGACGACGACGACCTGCGCCGCGGCCGGCCGACCTGTCACCGCGCCTTCGATGAAGCCACTGCGATTCTCGCCGGCGACGCGCTGCAGGCCCTGGCTTTCGAATGGATCAGCCGTGAGGGCAGCTGGCAGGCCGACACCCGGCTGCGTATGACCAGCCTGCTGGCCCGCGCAGCCGGCCCCCAGGGCATGGTCGGCGGCCAGGCCATCGACCTGGCCGCCGTAGGCACGCAACTGGATCAGAATGCGCTGGAAGACATGCATCAGCACAAGACCGGCGCGCTGATCCGCGCCAGCGTCCAGCTCGGCGCACTGGCGTCCGAGCGCGCCGATGAAGCCCAGCTGGCGACCCTTGACCAGTATGCCCGTTGCATCGGTCTGGCCTTCCAGGTGCAGGACGACATCATCGATGTCGAGATCGACACCAGCATCTCGGGCAAGCAACAGGGCGCAGACAGCGCCCGGGACAAACCGACCTACCCGGCCATGCTCGGGCTCGACGGCGCCCATGCCCTGGCCCGCTCCCTGTGTGACCAGGCGATCAGCACGCTGGAGCCCTTCGGCAGCAATGCCGAGCGCCTGCGCCAGGTCGCCCGTTACATTGTGGAACGCCAGTTCTGAGCACCCGTTCCCATCGCTCAGTGCCGCCGGAGTTGGGCTATCGACCCTCATCGGTTAAACTGCGCGCTTGTTTCCTGCTGCACCTCTGCGGCAATCAGAGCCTTGTTTGATGCCTAGCACTTTCCACGACATACCCCGCGACCGTCCGAGCACTCCGCTATTGGACAGCCTTGACACCATCGACAAGCTGCGCGAACTCGACGAAGCGCAGCTGCCGGAACTGGCGGATGAGTTGCGCCTGTTTCTGCTGTGGACAGTCGGCCAGACCGGTGGTCACTTCGGTGCCGGGCTCGGGGTCATCGAGCTGACGGTAGCCCTGCATTACATCTACCAGACGCCCGAAGATCGACTGCTGTGGGATGTGGGCCACCAGGCCTATCCGCACAAGATCCTTACCGGTCGCCGCGAAGAAATGGCCACCTTGCGGCAGAAAGGCGGCCTCTCCGCCTTCCCCCGGCGCAGCGAAAGCCCCTTCGATACCTTCGGCGTCGGTCATTCCAGCACCTCGATCAGCGCCGGCCTGGGCATGGCCATCGCCTCCCGCCTGCAGGGCCTGGACCGCCGCACGGTGGCGGTCATCGGCGACGGCGCCATGACTGCCGGGATGGCCTTCGAAGCACTCAACCATGCCGGCGAAGTCGACGCCGACATGCTGGTAGTGCTGAACGACAATGACATGTCGATCTCCCATAACGTCGGCGGGCTGTCCAATTACCTGGCCAAGATTCTCTCCAGCCGCACCTACTCGCATATGCGCGAAGGTAGCAAGAAAGTGCTGTCGAAGATCCCACCGGCCTGGGAACTGGCCCGCAAGACCGAAGAAACCGCCAAGGCCATGCTTGCCCCGGGCGTCTTGTTCGAAGAGCTGGGCTGGAACTATATCGGCCCCATCGATGGTCATGACCTGCCGACGCTGGTCACCACGCTGCGCAACATGCGCCAGCTCAAAGGCCCGCAATTCCTGCATGTGGTCACCAGGAAAGGCAAGGGCTTCTCTCCGGCCGAAGCCGATCCCATCGGTTACCACGCCATCACCAAGCTCGAACCCAAGCCCAGCAGCAACGGCGCGAGCAAGCTGAAGTATTCCAATGTCTTCGGCCAATGGCTGTGCGACATGGCTGAAGCCGACGCGCGGCTGGTCGGCATCACGCCGGCCATGAAGGAAGGCTCCGACCTGATCGCCTTCAGCGAACGCTTCCCGCGGCGCTACTTCGATGTGGCCATTGCCGAACAGCACGCCGTTACCCTCGCCGCCGGCATGGCCTGCGAAGGGGCGAAGCCGGTAGTAGCGATCTACTCGACCTTTCTGCAACGCGCCTACGATCAACTGATCCATGATGTCGCCGTGCAGGATCTGGACGTACTCTTCGCCATCGACCGCGCTGGCCTGGTCGGCGAAGACGGCCCGACCCACGCCGGCAGCTTCGACCTCAGCTACCTGCGCTGCATCCCCAATATGCTGATCATGGCGCCAGCCGATGAAAACGAAACCCGGCAGATGCTCACCACCGGTTTCCTGCACAACGGCCCCGCCGCCGTGCGCTATCCCCGCGGCACCGGACCGGGTGTCCCGGTCGACCCGGCGCTGGAGCCATTGCCCATCGGCAAAGGAGTAATCAGCCGCCAGGGCCAGAAGGTTGCCATTCTCAATTTCGGCACCCTGCATGCCAACGCCATGGCCGCCGCCGAGGCGCTGAACGCCACCGTCGCCAACATGCGCTTCGTCAAACCGCTGGATACCGAGCTGTTGCAGCAACTGGCCGACAGTCACGGCCTGCTGGTCACCCTCGAAGAGAATGCCATCATGGGCGGAGCCGGCAGCGCCGTGAACGAGTGGCTGCTGGCCGAAGGTATCCAGGTTCCGGTCCTCAATCTCGGCCTGCCGGATATCTACGTCGAACATGACAAGCCCAACAACATGCTGGCCGAATGTGGCCTGGATGCTGCGGGCATCGAACAGGCCATCCGCCAGCGGTTGTCGGCCCAATAACGAAAGACCTGCACTAACCCTCCTGGGCGCACCCGTGCGCCCAGTGCCCCATGACACACCAATCTAATTCGGCATGGCTGACTACCCGCCCCGCCCGGACCGTCTGCGTCCAGGGACGGACGTAGACGAGCGCCATGGATGGCGGGGTGCGCGTCCGGGCGGGGCGGGTAGTCAGCCGTGCCGCAACGCCAATCCACCAGCCGCGCGCAGCGTATAGCGACACCAGGCAACACCTGCAGCCAGCCCCAAACCACAACCCCATCCACAAAAACCACCCATCCCCGACCAGGTAAAGCTCAAATCCCTGGCCGCATGCGGCATAATACGCGGCTGACTCACCAGCTCCGGACGCCCTATGTTCTTCGCCGACCAGCGCCTGCAGTTCTTCAAACCACTGACCAGCAAGTACCGCGAACAGATCGTCGAATGCCTGCGCCTGCTGCACGACCGACTGTACAGCGCCAGCGCCGACTACGGCGAGTCGCTCAAGCGCGAACAGGTGCTGGATATCTTCAGCGAAGCACTGGAACGCGCGCCCCTGCTCGAGGGCGACGATGACGACCAGGGGCGCTTCCGCAACAACCGCGAACAGGCCGGCTGGGTCCTCAACAGCCTGGTCGACCATGGCTGGCTCGAACGCCAGGTAGACCAGGCCACCTTCCAGTCCACCTACCCCTTCAGCCGCCTTGGCCGCCTGTTCACCCAATCGCTGGTCGAAGCCGTCGGCCATAGCGTGCGCACCCGGCACCGCAACACCCGCAACACGCTCAACGCCCTGTCCGCCTTCGCCGAGCGCGGCGAAGTCTACGACCTGCTCGACGCCTACGAATACTCCGAACGCATCATCGCCGACTTCACCGACATCATCGCCGAGCTCGAAGAGCGCAAACGCCAACTGGTGCGCGAAGTCGAAGCCCAGCAACTGGTGCAACAGGCCAGCGACCAGTTCTTCGACTTCATGGAGCGCCGCTTCCAGCCCGACGTCTCCATTCGCCTGTCCGCCGACAGCGTGGAAAAACACCGCGACCGCATTCACGACGTGCTCCGGCGCATCCGCCACAAGCCCCGGGAATGGAAAGCCAACGCCGAACGGGAACTGCGCCGCCTGGCCCCGGATCTGATTGTCGACGACAGCGCCTCGGTACTCTGGCAACTGCTCGACACCATCGACAACCGCCTGCGCAACGCCTCGGAGATCATGCTGCCAGCCCTGCGCCGCACCCTGCAGAGCTTCACCAAACGGGCCGACATCCTCATCCGCCAACTGAGCTACCTGCAGACCCAGCAGCACAACGACATCGTCGGCCTGTGCCGCGAACTCAGCGCCCTCGACCCGGCCAGCTACGAACAACGCATGAACGCCGCCGGCGACGCCATGGCGCGCCTGCGCGTGGAACTGATCGACCCAGCCCAGGTGCGCCTGCGCGAGCGCCAGAACCGCCAGCCGGTGCAAAGCCAGATGGACGACCCCGGCCTGCCGGACGACCAGACCCTGCGCTCACTGGCCGTCAGCCAACTGCTGGAGCGGGCCTTCCATATCAATGCCAGCGGCATGCGTGATTACCTGCGCAGCGCCCTGGGCGATGGTCGCCGCATCAACAGCGGCGACCTGCCCATCCGCGATGCCAGCGACCTGCTGGCGGTCAGCCATGTCATCGCCCTGGGCAGCGCCGACCAGGCCGCGGCAGGCTTTCGCGTAAAGATCGAGCCGACTGGCCAGCCGGTTACCGGCGACACCTACTTCAACCGCCGTGACGGTTTCATCATCGAACTGGAACAAGATACCCATGCGTGACGCCCTGGAAGAACAACTGCAGCAACACGGCATCAGCGCCGATGATTTTTCCGACCTGATGATCCGGCTCCTCGACCGCGGCGTGCTGTGCCGTGACGAAAGCAAGCGCGAAGCCGAACTCTATGACCGCTTCCTGCAGGTGCAGCCGCTGGTCGAGGACTACCTGTGGGTCCTGCGTATTCGCCTGCTCCATGAATCACGCTTCAACATGGTCCGCATCTTCCCGCCGGGTGCGGAAGTACCCGGCCTGGCCGACAGCGAAGACAGCTTCAACAACGGCCTGCGCGAACGCCTCAACCAGCAGGAAGTGTCGCTGGTGCTGGTACTGCGTGCCGAATACGACAAGGCCCTGCGTGACGGCCAGGTAGACGAGCTGGGGCAGGTAATGCTCTCGCTCGAAGCCCTCAGCCTGAGCCACCGCAACCTGCTCGGCCGGCCCTTGCCGGAACAGGCCAGCGAGCGTCAGGCGCTGCTGCGGCGCATGCGCCAGCTGCGCTTGCTGCGCAGCCCTGGCGACGGTTCCATGGAAGATGGCGAAAGCTGGCTGATCATCCGCCCCGGCATCATCAGCCTGGTGACCGACACCGCCCTGAGCCAACTGGCTGGCGGCGTGGTACTGGATGACGAAGACCCAATCGACGAACCCGCTGACCTTGCCGAAGGAGCCAACTGAGCATGTATCTGAAACGCTCGATTACCGCCAACTGGGGCAACCTGCCGGTCGAGGAAATGGAATACGGCCCGATCAATCTGTTCTCCGGCGGCAACGGCTCCGGCAAGACCACCGCCGCCGATGCTCTGCAGACACTGATGACCGCCGCCCACGACAACCTGTTCAACTACAACCCCGGGCAGGACGAAACCACCCAGCGCGGGCGCGGCGGCAAGCAGGTACGTACCCTCGCCTCCTATGTTCTGGGTTGTGACGACGGCGCCTTCGCCCGGCCCTGGACCACCGACGGTTACATCGCCGGCGTGTTCCATCCCACCCAGGGCGAAACCGCCGAGCCGTTCACCGCGGTGATCGGCGTGCGCGCCCATCTGGATACTGCCGGTAGCAGCCGCCAGGCGCGTCAGGATGAACTGTTGCTGATGATCGTACCCGGTGAAATGCTGGCGCTCAGTGACTTCGTACGGGACACCGACGACGGCCGCCATGTCATTTCGCTCACCGAATTGCCCAACCTGCTGCGCAAGCAGTTCGGCAAGCAAGGGGTGGAAACCTATGACCGCAAGAGTGCCTACCTGGCCCGCCTGTATGGCGCCCTGCGCGGCAAGGGCGATGCGGTGTCCATCCGCGAGGCAAAGAATGCTGCCCGCACCTTCGCCAACTTCATGGCCTACAAGCCAGTGCGCTCGATCGACCAGTTCGTCGCCGGCGAAGTGCTTGAAGCCCGCGAATTCGGTGACACCATCAAACGCATCCGCGATCTGCTGCGTACCGTGCACGGGATGGAGCAGGAAGCCGCGCGCGTGCGCGGCGCCGTCGGCCTGCTGGAGCAGTCGCGGCAACTGACCGAGGACTATCAGAACAGCTGGCTGGAGCGTGTCGGCCTGGATTATGCCGCCGCCGCGCAGAACTGGAGCCACAATCGCAAGCAGTACGTGGCTGCCAAGGACAAGCAGCAGGAAATCAGCGCCCGCATCGATGACCTCACCGACGAGCAGCAGCTCAATGATGAGCGCACCCAGCAGGCCCACCGCGACCTGGTGCAACTGGAGGCCCGCCGCCAGGGCATTCCCGCGCTGCAGGGCAAGGATGATCTGGAGAACCGCCAGCAGCTACTCACCACGCGGCTGCAGCAGGGCGTGGCACCGCTGCTGGAGCAGGCCCACCAGCGTGATCTCAACCTCGAGGCGGTACGTACCGTACAGCATCTGGTGAGCACCGGTGTGGGGGTGGAAATTCCCGAACTGACCACCCGCAACTGGAAGAACCTGGCCGATGAAATACTGGCTGCCGAGCAGCAACCGGTGGCCGAGCTGCACCAGTTGCTGTCCAACGACTGGATCGACCTGAGTCCGCTGCACCACGGCCTGGACAATGTGCGCCAGCAGCAACAGACCCATAACCGGCTGGCGACACTGCTTGCCCAGCCCGGCACCGACGGCATCAGCCTGCTGCAACGGGTGGACCGGCTGAGTCAGGAGCGGGCCGGCACCCTCGCCAACCTGGAACGCCAGATCACCATCAGCGAGCGGCAGATCAAGACGCTGCAGCAAAGCCGGGTGATCTACCCCATCTATGTTGAAGACGCCCTGGCCGCTATCCGCCAGCAATGCCCGGAAGCCGATCCGCGGGTGCTCTGCGACCACGTGGAAGTCACCGATCCCGACTGGCAGATGTCCATCGAAGGCTATCTCGGTGGTTCGCGCTTCGGCATTCTGGTCGAGCCGGCCCATGAAGCCGAGGCCATCCGCATCGTGCGCCAGCTCAGCGCCCGGGATCGCAACCGCGCCCGGGTGATCCAGGGCGACAAGGCCCGTCAGGACGCCGAGCGCCTCAGCCTGCCCAAGGACTCGGTGGTCCACGTATTGCGTTTCAGCCACCGCGTGGCCGAGCATTATGTGCGCGCCTCCTACGCCTCGCTGGTACGGGTCAACGATGCTGCGGGCCTGCGCCAGGCTCGTCGCGGCATTACCCGCGAGGGCATGGGTTCGGGCAACTACTCCATGTTCCGCTGTGATATCGATGACAGCCAGTTGGTGTTCGGCGTCGCCGCCCGCGAGCGCAACCTGCGCGCCCAGCAAAAACAGCTGGAAGAACTGCAACTGCAACGCCACGCACTGCGTCAGTTCGTGGAACAGCTGAAACATCTGGCCGCGGCGCTGCAACGTATCAAGCCGCTGGACTACCTGAGCCAGGCCAGCCAGTTGCTGGAACAGCGCCAGCAGCTGCAGGACATCGAGCAGCAACTGGCCAGCCTGGACCTGAGCGCCTTCCACGATGTGGAGCAGGAGCTGGACCGGGTCAATGAACGCCACGCCGAGCTGGTAGCCCGTCAGAGCGAGCTGCAGAAGGAACTGGGGGGCTTGAACGTGCAGCTGACCCAGATCAACCAGCGTATCCGTACGCTGTCCGACCAGGGCGATGCACTGCAGGAGCAACGTGAAGAGGCCGAGCAGTATCTGCTCGAAGCCGCCGCCCGCGTCACCGGCCTTGATCCCCAGCAGCGGTTGACCCAGATCGACGAGATGCTGACCCGCACCGGCGATGATTTCGATTTTGCCGCCGACAGCAAGAGCCTCACCGACAGCCTCTATCAGCTGGCGGTCGCGCTTGATCGCGGCCTCAAGGAGTACAACCAGCAGGCGCAGCCGGCGGACAACCTGATCCATGACACCGCCGCCGAGGTGCACAGCCTGGCGTTCTTCGAGCATGTCTGTGGCCTGCGCCAGCAACTGGACAATCTGCATAATCGGCTGCGCAACAACGTGCTGCTGGAAAAGCAGGAGCAGTTGATCAAGCTGCGTGACAGCTTCAACAGCACCTTCATCACCGACCTGTGTCACGAGATCCACCAGGCGATCAACGATGGTGGTCGTACCCTGGAAGGGCTCAACACCGAGCTGCAGCATCACCGCTTCGGCGCCGACCGCGAGAGCTTCCAGTTCGAGTGGAGCTGGGTGCCGGAATACAAGGAATACTGGGAGTTCTTCCGCGAAGTCACGCAGATGCCGAACCTCGGTGACGGTGCCAGCCTCTTCGATGCCCACCTGTCCGGCAAGGGCGCGGCGGTGCGTGATCAGCTGCTCGGATTGCTGCTCGACGGTGATGAACAGCAGGCCCTGCGCGAGCTCGAACGGATCAGCGATTACCGTCGCTACCGCCGTTACGACATCCTCAAGCACCCCGAAGGCAAGGCGCCGATCCGGCTCAGCGAATACGGCACCGGCTCCGGTGGTCAGCTGGAGACCCCGGCCTACATCATCCGCGCCGCGGCGGTGACCAGCGCCTTCCGCTTCAATGAAGGCGACAGCCACCTGCGCATGGTGATTGTGGACGAGGCCTTCATGCACATGGATGAAACCCGCTCACGGGAAGTGATCAATTACCTGACCGAAACCCTCGGCCTGCAGCTGATCTTCATCATGCCGACCAGCAAGGCCGGCCCCTTCCTGGAGCTGATCAGCAACCAGTTCGTGTTCAGCAAGGTGCCCAGCCCCCGCGCGGTGGGTGAGCTCAACACCCGCGTGCTGCTCGATCGCCAGCAGCTCAACCGCGAGCGCATCACCGAGCTGTGGGCCAACCACCGCCGGGTGATTCGTCAGCAGGGGGCGCTGGATTTCATGGAGATGGTGTAGACGACGGGTAACGCCGCCCCCACAGTTGGGGCGGCGTACTGGTTGATACTATCGAGGTCGGTACAGAAAACGCCTGGGCGGTGCAATCAACCGAAACGCTGTGCCGGCGGCCGATACAGCAACATGGCGCCCTGACTGGCGAGCACCAGCAGGATCAACGGGGTCATTTCCAGCGTGCAGACGTAATGCAACATGCCCAGCCAGCCGGGCAGTTTGGCATGCGTCAGACCCAGCAGTTGCTGATGGTGCAGGCGAGTCCAGGCCGATTCGGCCTCGGCGCTATTCTGCTGGGCGTCGGCATCGATCACTGCCTGGCGGAAGTGACGGTAGCGCCAGACACTCAGCAGCAGGGTCAACAGGCCGGCAATGAACAGCGGCAGCGCCACTTCCGGGTAAGCGCCCTGGCGATCATGGAAGAACCAGACCACGGCAATCGGCAAAATCAGTGAAGCCAGACATTGCATGCGCCAGTTGCGGCGCATCGCCTGCCAGTGGGGACGGGTATCAAGCATCATTCTGCCTCGGCCTGGTGAATGGTGCCCAGCAAATGACCGAGCTTGCCGGCCTTGGTGGCCAGGTAGTTGCGATTGAACGGATTGAGGCCGGTCTTCAGCGGGATGCGCTCGGCCACCGTGATGCCGAAGTCTTCCAGCGCCTTGACCTTGCGCGGGTTGTTGGTCAGCAGCTTGAGGCTGGTAATCCCCAGATGCGCCAGCATCGGCTTGCAGATGCCGTAGTCACGCTGATCCGCGCCGAAACCGAGCAACTCGTTGGCCTCGACGGTGTCGGCGCCGCCGTCCTGCAGATGATAGGCGCGGATCTTGTTCATCAGACCAATGCCGCGGCCTTCCTGACGCAGATACAGCAGCGCGCCACGGCCTTCTTCGGCTATTGCCTTCAGGGCCGCTTCCAGCTGGAAACCGCAGTCGCAACGCAGGCTGAACAGCGCGTCGCCGGTCAGACATTCGGAATGCAAGCGCCCCAGCACCGGCTGACCGTCGCTTACGTCGCCCATGGTCAACACCACGTGCTCCTTGCCGGTACCGGGCTCAAGGAAGCCGTGCATGGTAAAAGTGCCCCACTGGGTGGGCAATTGGGATGACGCAACAAAGGTGACTGGCACGCTGTCTCCTGTACGACCACGCTGATTAGAGGGCCGTTATCTTAACAGCACATGGGCACCGCAGTCAGCGCCGATGTGCCCTCTCATGCCAGGCCGGGGATCGCGGCCAGTACCAGCAATACCAGCAAGGCCATGATGCCGGCGAGTATATCGTCGAGCATGATGCCCAACCCGCCGCTGACCTGCCGATCCACCCAGCCGATTGGCCAGGGCTTCCAGATGTCAAACAGGCGAAACAGCAGAAAGCCGATGATCAGCCACAGCCAGCCGGGCGGCGCCAGCCACAGGGTGATCCACACGCCGACGAACTCGTCCCAGACGATGCCACCGTGATCGTGCACACCCAGATCGGCGGCGGTGCGATGGCACAGCCAGATACCCAGCAGCGTACTCAGCACCAGCACCAGCGCATAACCGCCGGGCGGCAATTGCTGCCACAGCAGCACGAAAGGCAATGCCACCAGCGAGCCCCAGGTACCCGGCGCCTTGGGCAGCGCGCCGCTACCAAAGCCGAACGCCAGAAAGTGGATGGGGTTGCGCCATACCGAGGCCGGCGTTGGTTCATGGGATTCAGCCATGCTTGGATTCCTTGAAGTGTTGATAACCACCGGCGCCGCCGGTCGCCTGACCGTCCAGCCAGACCCCACTGCCCGCCGCCGCTTCGCCGATCACCCTGACCGGCCAGCCCTGCCCGGCCCATTGCGCGACCAGCGCGGCGTGCTCCGGCGGCAAGGTGAACAACAGGACGTAATCATCTCCGCCGCGCAGCATCCATTCCCGCTGCTGAGCAGCCGGCCAGGCGCGCAGGGCCGCGGAACCGGGCAGATCGGCGCCATGTATATGCAGCGCCACGCCGCTGGCACCGGCCAGGTGTCCCGCATCCTGCAGCAGGCCATCCGAGACGTCCAGCCCGGCGGACGCTATCCCCGCCAGCGCGACGCCCAATTCACACTGGGCCCGTGGCCGCCAGAAACGCGCAGCGAGATACTCACGGGCCGACGCCGCCAGGTTATCCGGCAGCCCCTGCTCCAGCACCACAGCAAGACCAGCGGCGCCATCACCGAGAGGGCCACCGACACACAGCAGGTCTCCCGGCCGGGCGCCGGCACGGCGTAAGGCCTGCCCCTGCGGCGCCTCGCCAAAGACACTGACGCCGATATTCAGGGGGCCGCGGGTGGTGTCGCCGCCAATCAGGCTGATGCGGTGATCCGTGGCACAAGCGGCCAGGCCAGTGGAGAACGCCTGCAGCCAGTGTTCATCCACCGCGGGCAGGGTCAACGCCAGGGTGAACCCCACCGGCGTGGCGGCCATGGCCGCCAGATCGCTGACAGCCACCGCCAACGCGCGGTAGCCGAGATCCTGGGGGGAATAGTGTTCGGGGAAGTGTACGCCCTGCACCAGACTGTCAGTGGATATGACCCACTGGCAGCCCGGTGTCGGCGTCAACAGGGCAGCGTCATCACCGATGCCGAGTGCGACCTTGGCATGCCCGCCCGCCTGTTCCAGCGCCGCGCGCTGAAAGTAGCGGCCGATCAGTCCGAATTCGCCCAGCGGCATGGCTGCTGCTCCTGCCGTGGCTCAGCGCCCCCGACGGGACGCATTCACCTCGACACTGCGCAGGCGGGGTGCCAGCTTGTCGAGGATGCCGTTGACGTATTTGTGACCATCGGTGGCACCGAAGGTCTTGGCCATCTCGATGCCTTCGTTGATCACCACCTTGTAGGGCACATCCACACGGCGGGTCATTTCGAACACGCCGATGCGCAGGATGGCCAGCTCGATAGGATCAACTTCAGCGATCCCCCGATCCAGCACCTGCTCCAGGTGGCCATCGATCTCATGGAGATTCTGCGGCACGCCCAGCAACAGCTCACGGAAGTAGGCACCGTCCGCACTGTCGAAGTCATACTCGGGATCGCTGCGCAGTTGCGCCTCGATGTCCGTCAGTGACTGGCCAGCCATATGCCAGGAGTACAGGGCCTGCAGCGCAAGGCTGCGGGCCTTGCGGCGCATGGCGTTGCGGGATTGCCCGCCGGAACGCTTGGGTTTCGCGTCGTGATCAGCCACTTAGGCCTCCAGCTGCTTGATCACGCTGACCATTTCGATTGCCGAGAGGGCGGCTTCCGCGCCCTTGTTACCTGCCTTGGTACCGGAACGTTCGATGGCCTGCTCGATGCTGTCGACGGTCAGTACGCCGAAGGCTACCGGAATACCGGTTTCCAGCGACACCGCGCCCACGCCCTTGACGCATTCGCCGGCGACGTATTCGAAGTGCGGGGTGCCACCACGAATGACTGCACCCAGAGTGATGATGGCGTCGTATTGCTTGAGATCAGCAACCTTGCGCACCATCAGCGGAATTTCAAAGGCACCGGGGACGCGAACGATGGTGATGTCGGCTTCCTTGACCCCATGGCGCTTGAGGGTGTCAACGGCGCCGTCGACCAGGCTTTCAACCACAAAGCTGTTGAAGCGGCCGACAACCAGGGCGTAACGACCCTGTGCAGCGACGAAGTCGCCTTCGATGGTACGGATAGCAGTCATGTCAATCTCTCTTAAAGAACCGGCGGCGCGCCAGGCGCCGCCGTGAATCCAAATGCGTTTATTCGCAGGGCAGGTATTCTACTACTTCCAGGTCGAACCCGGATATGGCGTTGAAGCGCATCGGCAACGATAGCAGCCGCATCTTGCGCACACCCAGATCGCGCAGGATCTGCGAGCCGGCCCCTACGGTATTGTAGGTGGTGGGACGGCGTACTGCCGGCTCATCGCCGGTCAGCTGTTGCACATGGTGCAGCAGTTCGTCGCCTTCCATCTGGTTGCCCAGCAGCAACACCACGCCATTGCCCTGCTCGGCCAGCTTGGCCATGGCCGCGCGCAGGCTCCAGCGGCCCGGCTGCTTGACCATGAACAGGTCGCGCAGCGGGTCCATGTTGTGCACCCGCACCAGGGTCGGCTGTTCCGGTTCGATCTCGCCCAGGGTCAAGGCCAGGTGTACGGCGTTCTCCAGGCTGTCCTTGTAGGTCACCAGGTTGAAGGTGCCCAGCTCGGTATCCAGCGGCTGCTCGGAAACCCGCTGCACGGTGCGCTCATTGAGCAGGCGGTAGTGGATCAGGTCGGCAATGGTACCGATCTTCAGGTCGTGCTCTTCGGCAAAGGCTTCCAGTTCGGGACGCCGCGCCATGCTGCCATCCTCGTTCATGATCTCGCAGATGACGCCGGACTCACCGAAGCCACCCATGCGCGCCAGATCACAGGCGGCTTCGGTATGGCCGGCCCGCGCCAGTACACCACCGGGCTGGGCCATCAACGGGAAGATATGACCGGGGCTGACGATATCCTCAGCGACAGCATCGGGGGCGGCGGCCGCTTCCACGGTGCGCGCCCGGTCGGCAGCGGAAATGCCGGTGGTGACACCTTCGGCGGCTTCAATGGAAACGGTGAACTTGGTGCCGAACCCCGAGCCATTGCGCTGCACCATCAGCGGCAGCTTGAGCCGTTCGCAGCGCTCCAGGCTCATGGGCATGCAGATCAGGCCACGACCATAGCGCGCCATGAAGTTGATGTCTTCGGCCTTGCAGGCTTCGGCGGCCATGATCAGGTCGCCTTCATTCTCGCGGTCCTCATCATCCATCAGGATGACCATCTTGCCGGCGCGGATATCTTCAATCAGTTCTTCAATAGTATTCAGTTTCATACGGCCCTCCCGGGCACGTTGTCAGGACTTCAGAAAGCCGTTCTCGGCAAGAAACGCCATGTTGATACCGGGGGCGGCGCCCGCTTCGGCAGCCTTGTCACCCAGCAGCAGACGTTCCAGATAACGGGCGATCACATCTACCTCCAGGTTCACCGGACGGCCGGGCTGGTAATCGCCCATCACGGTTTCCTGCAGGGTGTGCGGGACGATGTTCAGGTCGAAGATCGCACCATCAACCCCGTTGACCGTGAGGCTGGTGCCATCCACGGTAATCGAACCCTTCTCGGCGATATAGCGGGCCAGCGCCGCCGGCGCTTCGATGCGAAAGCGCACCGAGCGCGCCTCCTCTTCCCGTGACAGGACCTTGCCGACACCATCGACGTGGCCGCTGACCAGATGTCCGCCCAGCCGGGTGGAGGCGGTTAACGCCTTCTCCAGATTCACCCGGCTGCCCACCTTCAGCTCAGTAAAGGCGCTGCGGCGCATGGTTTCCTGGCTGACATCCGCCCAGAAACCATCGCCGGGCAGTTCCACGACCGTCAGACACACGCCGTTGACGGCGATGCTGTCACCCAACTTGACGTCGGCCAGGTCCAGCTTGCCGGTCTTCACATAAGCCCGCACATCGCCGCTGCGTGGCTGCAGGCTGTGGATCTGTCCAACTGCTTCGATTATCCCGGTAAACATGATTGCCTCGGTTACAGATGCATGGTCAGGGCGTGATCAACACGCCCACGCCGTAAACCGCCAGGAAGCCGACAACGAAGGCGAAGAACAACAACCCGAAGCTGCGGAAGTAGGACATGAAGGTCAACCCCGGCAACTTGCTCATGGCCACGATCCCGGCGGCGGAGCCAATTATAAGCAGGGAACCCCCCACACCGACAGCATAAGTCAGCCCCATCCATTCAGCGACACTCATTTCCAGGTCGGATTTGAGCAGCGCGGCGGTCAGCGGTACGTTGTCGATCAACGCCGACAGCAAGCCCATCAGGAAGTTGGCCAGCAGCGTCGGCATCATGTCGTATAACGCGGTCAGGCTGCCAAGTACACCAATGAACTGCAGCATGCCGACCACCAGCAGAATACCGAGGAAGAACAGCAGGGTCTCGAATTCGATGGCGCGGATGTATTCGAGGATAGGGTCATTGATGACCTTTTCTTCCATCTGGTGCGCCAGCAGAAACATGACCGACAGGCCCGCCAGAAACGTCAGGGTCGGCGGAATATCGAACAGCAGGCTGAGCACGATGGTGGCGAAGATGGTCAGGAAGAAGACCCATGCGACCATCCGCCCAGTGCGCTGCGAGTGCACCCGATTGCTGCGGTCAATGGTCACCACACCGTTCATGCCGATCGACAGCATCCCGGCCAGCAGCATGACCGCCGCCAGTGCCGGCAGGCTGAGCAACAGCAGCTGGGTGATCTCCACCTTGCCGGCAAGGAAGATCATCAATGTGGTGACGTCGCCGGTGATCATTGCCACCCCACCGGAGTTGACCGAGAACACCACCAACGTGGCGAAGCGCAGGGCCTTGCGCAGTTCCAGCTTGAGGCTCAGCACCAGCGCCATGGACACCAGGGTTGCGGTGATATTGTCAGCGAAGGAGGAAAAGGCGAAGCAGAACAGCGCCGTCAGAAACAGCAGTTTACGCTCGCTGATCTGCCGGGGCAGGATCTTGAAGATGACACTGTCGATCAAGCCCTTCTTGTTCAGATAGGCGACGAAGGTCATGGTCGCCATCAGGAACAGCCACAGCCCGGCGATATCGAGAATATTATGGTTGAAGGCTTCCTGCACCCGCAGCCGGAATGCCTCGTCCGGCGCGCTGATGAACAACAGCATCCAGGCCAGCGTACCGAAGAACAGCACGACGATGGACTTGCTGATGTGGGTCACTTCTTCAAATATGACGCCGAGGATGGCCAGAATGGCCATCAGCAGCAGGGCTACTTCTACTACGCTCATGGGGTGGTTACTCTCGGAAGGAAGACACCGGTCGCGCCGTAATCCGCCAATCACGGCCGATAACCCGCATGTCGGTCACATCGAGATCCATGGCCTCGGCCATCCTGTCGAAGGGCAGTTCCAACAGCGGTCGCGCCCGGCTACCCAGCAGCCTTGGCGCCATATAAACAATCAACTCATCTACCAAGGCAGCGCGCCAGAAGGCACCCGCCAGATCGGCACCGGACTCTACCAGCACCTCGTTGCAGCCACGCCGGCCGAGCTCCTGCAGCAGGCCGCCGAGATCGACCCTGCCCTGCTCGCCGGGCAGCGCCAGCAACTCGGCTCCGTGATGCCGGTACTCCGCCTCGCGTTGCTGCGTGTCGGCACAGACCACCAGCACCGGACCGGCTTCGCGGAACAGCCGCTGCTGCAGCGGTACTCGCAGGCGCCCATCGATCAACACTCGCAGGGGCTGGCTGGCGGCAGCTGCGGTTGCCAGGTCGGCATCCAGGCCGAGCTCGGCGGCGCGCACCGTCAGCGCCGAATCATCCAGCAGCACGCTATCCGCCCCGCTGATCACCGCACCACTGCGCGCCCGCAGGCGCTGTACATCGGCGCGAGCCTGCGGCCCGGTGATCCACTGGCTTTCACCACTGGCCATGGCGGTGCGACCATCCAGACTCATGGCCAGTTTCAACCGCACCCAGGGTAATTCCTGCTGCATGCGCTTGATGAAACCGGGGTTGAGATCCCGCGCTTCGCTTTCCAGCAGGCCGCAGTCGACCTCGATGCCGGCGGCGCGCAGCCGCGCCAGCCCCTGGCCTGCCACTTGGGGATTCGGGTCCTGCATGGCCGCCACCACGCGGCTGACGCCCGCATCGATCAGGGCATTGGCGCAGGGCGGGGTCTTGCCGAAGTGGCTGCAGGGCTCCAGGGTGACATAGGCCGTAGCGCCGCGAGCGCGTTCGCCGGCCTGGGCCAGAGCGTTGACCTCGGCATGGCCCTCGCCGGCACGCACGTGCCAGCCCTCACCGACAATCTCGCCGTCGCGCGCCAGTACGCAGCCCACCCGGGGATTCGGTTCGGTGGTGTACAGACCTCGGGCCGCCAATTGAATGGCCCGGGCCATCAGCCGATGATCGGTGGCATCCTCAGGCATCGGGTTCAACCGGCTCGCCACGGGACAGACGATCAATCTCCTCGCGGAACTGGTTGAGGTCCTGGAAACGCCGGTATACCGAGGCAAAGCGGATGTAAGCCACCTCGTCCAGTTGCTTGAGCTCGGCCATCACCATTTCACCGACCACCATCGCCTTGATCTCGCGCTCACCGGTAGCACGTAACCGATGCTTGATGCGGCCCAGGGCGGCTTCGATCTGCTCGACGCTGACCGGACGTTTTTCCAGCGCACGCAACAGTCCGGCGCGCAGCTTGTCCTCATCGAAAGGCTGGCGGCGGCCGTCCTGCTTGATGATGCGCGGCAACACCAGCTCAGCCGTTTCGAAGGTAGTGAAACGCTCCTGGCAGGCCAGGCATTCGCGCCGACGACGCACCTGACCGCCATCGGCGACCAGCCTGGAATCGATTACCTTGGTGTCATTAGCGCCGCAAAAAGGACAATACATGTTCGGATCCGTAGCAGGT
This sequence comes from Pseudomonas sp. G11-1, assembly GCF_024031555.1. NCBI lineage: Bacteria > Pseudomonadati > Pseudomonadota > Gammaproteobacteria > Pseudomonadales > Pseudomonadaceae > Pseudomonas > Pseudomonas sp. G11-1. The sequence goes on from NZ_QEYQ01000007.1 coordinate 31,190, forward strand.
CTGAACAGCGGCCGTGCGCAGGCTCGCTGGGTAGATTGTTCAAAAGCCCCATAGCATACTCGCTGGCACAATGTTATTAAAGTAAGCCCATGTAATGCCGGGCACGTGGTTCCATCATTGCCGCGGATACGGCTAGAATGCGGCCGCCCTCTGCCACGGTACCCATCATGTCTGCACCCGGCCCGCTTGACGATCTGCATCGCCTCCTGCAAGAAACCCTGCCGGAAGCACGCTTGCTGGCCAGTGCCCTGCCCGGTCTACCCGAGCTGCAACTGTGGCTACTCGACCCCGCCAACCTGCAGCGCGCCTTTTCCAGCGAAGAAACCCGCCGCCTGCTCGAAGAGCCGCCCTATTGGGGGTTCTGCTGGGGCAGCGGATTGGCATTGGCACGCTGGATTCTCGACCACCCGGAGCAGGTACGGGGCAAGCGGGTACTGGATTTCGGCGCGGGCTCGGGCATCGTCGCCCTGGCGTGCAGCGCTGCCGGTGCCAAACATAGCATCGCCTGTGACCTGGACCAGCCGGCACGGCTGGCCAGCGGCCTGAATGCCGAGCTCAATGGGCAGCATGTCGAGCTGGCTGCCGACTACTTTGCCGTCACCGGCGAACTGGACCTGATACTCGCCGCCGATGTGCTCTATGACCGCGACAACCACGGCTTTCTCGACCTGTTCCTCGATCGTGCCGATCAGGTGCTGGTGGCCGACTCGCGGGTGCGCGACCTGCAGCACCCCGGCTACCAACGAATAGACACCCTCAGCGGTCAGACCTGGCCCGACCTGGGCGAACCGGTCGATTTTCGCCGGGTCGCGCTGTACCGTTCGACACCTTGATAACTCGCCTGCCCCGCCCCATATAAGACCCATGCCAGCCCGATCCGGAAACGCCATGAGCCAGCCCCGCATGTTCGATGTCACCACCGAGACCTTTGATCGCCTGGTGCTCGATAGCTCTCATGACAAGGCAGTGCTGGTTGACTTCTGGGCACCTGCGTGCGCGCCATGCAAGGCGCTCCTGCCCATGCTGATATCCATCACTGACAGCCACGCCGGCCACCTGCAACTGGCCAAGGTCAACTGTGATGAACAGCCCGCACTGGTCGAGCGTTTCGGCATTCGCACCCTGCCGACGGTCGTCCTGTTCCGGCACGGCCAGCCGGTGGATGGATTCTCAGGGGTCCAGCCGACCAGTATCATTCTCGAGATGCTCGAACCCCATATCGCGGGGCCGACAGGCTAGCTATTAACGCCGATAAATCGCTGACCGCGCTTTACCGGGAAGCCATTGCCGTTACGTTTATGGCACTTTCGCCACTGCCGAATAATCAGCACTGCAGCGCAAAACTGCATTCCAGACGCCTCCCAACTTTCTGTCAAATTTAAATAAGCCGCGATGCCAATAAAAGTTTGACCACTTGGGAAAATATGACCTACTCTTCTTTTACCGACTGGTAAAACAAGCATGTCCGGTCATGCATAAGACTCCACAAAAAAAATAACGGAGGCAGCGGTCATTATGTTGACCCGTTCACAGGCATTAGCGCTTGAGAAAGCGCCCAAGAGTGAATTCACGGAACTGGCCCGCCAAGCGGCAGGTATTCGAGATACTTACTGGGGCAAGAGTCTCAGTTACTCGCGCGCCGTTTTTGTTCCCCTTACCAATATGTGCCGTGACGACTGCGGTTATTGCACTTTCGTTCAGAAACCAGACTCTCCCAATGCGCGCTTGATGACCCCTACTGAGGTCATGCAGATCGTCCATGACGGTGAACGTATGGGGTGCAAGGAAGTGTTGTTCAGCCTCGGCGAAAAGCCCGAGCTGCGTTACCCCGAAGCTCGGGCGGCCCTGGCCCGCCAAGGTCATACCAGCATGATCAGCTACCTGGCCGAGGTCTGCGCCATGGTGCTGAACGAAAGCAGCATGCTGCCCCACGTCAATGCCGGCACGCTCTCGGAAGCGGATATCAGGCTCCTCAAGCCTTACAGCGTGAGCATGGGCATGATGTTGGAGAACGTCAGTCGCCGCCTGATCGCCAAGGGCGGCGCCCACTATGCCTGCCCGGATAAAGTGCCGGTGCAGCGCATCCGCACCCTCGACCGGGCTGGCCGACTGGGCGTGCCCTTCACCACCGGCATCCTGATCGGCATAGGGGAAACCTGGGCCGAGCGCGTCGACAGCCTGATGACGATCAACAACCTGCATCTTCAGTACGGCCATATCCAGGAAGTCATCGTGCAGAACTTCCGGGCCAAGGCGGGTACCGCCATGGCTGGCCATCCTGAGCCCAACCTGGATGACATGGTCCGCACGCTGGTGCTGGCGCGCCTGCTGCTCGCGCCGTCCATCAGCCTGCAAGCCCCACCGAACCTGGAGTCCCGCTTTGCATCCTATATTGCGGCCGGCATCAATGATTGGGGCGGCGTTTCGCCACTGACCATCGACCACATCAACCCGGAACGCGCCTGGCCACAAATAGAATCACTGCGCCGCGCCACGGCAGACTGCGGGTACGGACTGCAAGAACGCCTCGCGGTCTACCCCCATTATCTTGAGCGCCCGCAGCATTTCTTCGCTGGCGACATTGCCCCCCGGTTATCCGCTATCGCCCGCGCTGATGGTCTGGCGTTACACCAGTGCCTGTCATGAGGAGTTCCGCAATGAATGTACAAGTGTCAGGAAAGATTGCCTTGCATGAACCCGCAAAAGAACTTTACCAACCAGGCGTGAGCACAGTCATACGGGATATTCTGGAAAGTGTATTAGCAGGCCAGGAACTTAATGAAGCGGATGCCATTAGTTTATTTGGCACTGAGGGTGCCGAGCTGGATGCCCTAACTGCCTGCGCTGATCAACTACGGCGCGCCAGCGTCGGCGATACCGTTACCTTCGTCATCAACCGCAATATCAACTACACCAATGTTTGCTACATGGGGTGTCGCTTCTGCAGTTTCGCCAAACGCAAGGGCGATGCGGATGCCGAGTTCTTCGATCTCGATGAAATTGTCTCCCGCGCGGAAGAAGCCTGGGCACGCGGCGCAACCGAAGTGTGTATCCAGGGCGGTTTGCACCCGGATATTCCCGGCCACTTCTACCGGGACATGCTCAAGGCGATCAAGGCCAAGCTGCCGGACATGCATATCCATGCGTTTTCGCCGTTTGAAATCTGGTTCGGCGCGCGCAAAAGCAAGATGTCCTATGCCGAGTTTATCCAGGATCTGATTGATCACGGCCTGGGCTCGATGCCGGGCACCGCGGCAGAAATCCTCGATACCACCATCCGCAAGCAGCTGACACGCGACAAGCTGACCACCGAGGAATGGGTGGAGATCGTCAAGACCGCGCACCAGTTGGGCTTGCCCACCACCTCCACCATCATGTATGGCCACATTGACGGCCCGGAGCACTGGGCGGCGCATCTGGCCTTGCTGCGTGACATCCAGAAGGAAACCGGTGGCTTCACCGAGTTCGTGCCCCTGGGCTTCATCCACCATAAAACCCCGCTGTATCTGGAGCAGGCGGGCGTCAGGCCGGGCCCCACGCGGCTGGAGCATATTCGCATGCATGCTGTCGCCCGGCTCATGCTCAACGGCTGGATCGATAACATCCAGGCGTCCTGGGTCAAGCTGGGGCCCGAACTGGCCCAGCAGATGCTTACCGCCGGCGTGAATGATCTGGGCGGCACGCTGATGAACGAGAGCATTTCCCGCGCGGCAGGGGCTGAGCATGGTCAGGAAATGCATCCGGATACCTTCCTGCACATCATGCGCAACATGGGGCGGCAGCCGGTCAGACGCAATACGCTGTATCAGCATATCACCGTGTATGACAGCCCCCAGATCGTGCCCGTCGCGCAGCTGTCCCAGGTCGCCGGAGGGCTATGATGAATCGACACCCTCGTATTACCTTGCTTGCCGGCGGGGTCGGCGGCGCCAAGCTCGCGGTTGGCCTGGCGGCCATTTGTGAACCCGGGCAGCTCAGCATCATCGGTAACGTCGCGGATGATCAGGAGTTTCACGGCCTGTGGGTCTCCCCGGATATCGACACCCTGACCTATACCCTGGCCGGCCGCATCGACAGCGCAAAAGGCTGGGGGCTGGCCGATGAAAGCAACCGCGTGCTCGACAGTTTGAAGCGCCTGGGTTGCGACAGCTGGATGTATCTGGGCGACCAGGATCTGGCTACCCATATCCTGCGGACCCAGTTGCGCGGCCAGGGTATTCGACCCAGCGTTATCGCCCAGCGGATTGCCGAGTCCCTTGGTGTGCAGAGCAACATCATCCTGCCCACCGATGATCGCCTGCAGACCCGGATCAGAACGCCCGAGGGCTGGCTGTCATTCCAGGAATATTTTGTCCGCGAGCAGTGCCGGCCCGAAATCCTCGACATACAGCTTGACGGTGTCGAGCGCGCAACAGCCACGCCGGAGGCACTGGCGGCGATTCGCGAAGCAGACCTGCTGGTCATCGCGCCGAGCAACCCGATTGTCAGTATCGGTCCGATCCTGGCCGTGCCTGGACTGGGTCAGGCGTTTGCCCTGGCCAATGCCGTGAAGGTCGCCGTTTCACCCCTGATCGGGGGCGCCACCGTCAAGGGTCCGGCCGACCGCATGCTGAGCGCATCAGGCTATCGCTGCAACAACCTCGGCATCGCAGATTGTTATAGCGACCTGATTGACGGCCTGATCATCGACCAACGAGACCAGCCCGACGCCAGCGCCCTGCAAGAGCGCGGACTCCACGTCATGACGACCAATACCCTGATGCTGAATGACGCCGACAAGACACGTCTGGCCCGCGAGCTGCTGCAGTTCGCCCAGGGCCAGCTTACTGAGGAGAGGCTGGCATGCTGATGAAAACGCTGGTGGTGATCCCGGTAAGGGATTTCGCGGATGCCAAGTCCCGCCTGGAGCCCTTGCTTGGCGCCAGCCGGCGGGCAACCCTGGCCCGGTGGTTATGTGAACGCACCCTGACGTTTTTCCGTGATCGGATGCCGGAGCAGGATGTGTTGGTAGTCACGGCGTGCGACACCATCGCTCAGTTGGCCCGCAGTTACGGCGCAGCGGTCTTGCGTGAAGACTGCTCGCGGGGGATGTCCGCGGCAGCCCAACTGGCCGCCGACTGGAGCAGCGTACAGGGCTATGACTCACAGCTGTTGATCCCGGCGGACATAGCCCAGCTGGATGAGGCCGAATTGCGCACCCTGCTCAACCACCCCCGGCCGGTGCCCTCCGTGCTGATCAGCCCGGCCCATGACCGTGGCACCAACGCCTTGCTGACCACACCGCCGAACATTCTGCCCTTTCAGTTCGGCCTCAATTCAAGTGACCAGCACTGGAATGCCGCGCACCGCAGGGGCATCACCTGCAGCCTGATCCATCTACCCAAGCTGAGCTTCGATATCGATACACCAGCTGACCTTGCCAGCCTGGCCAGCGCCAGCGCGACGACCAGCACATCGTTTGGTGCCCGTTGGGACCCGCTGCCATCGGGCCCATCACGGCCAGCGCATCGCCCCGCTATGGTGCAGGAGGTACCGGCATGTTGAGTCAACCGCAGCGCCTGAGCATGACCGCCCTGGCTGGTATCGCCGACATTCTGCCCGGCGATGACCTGGCCGATATCCTGGCCCAGGCGATTCGCAGCAACGATGTGGCCTTGAGCGATGGCGACATTCTGGTGATCGCCCATAAGGTCGTCTCCAAAGCCGAAGGCCAGGTAGTGTCCCTGGCAACGATCAAGCCTGGCGAAGAGGCTCGGGAGTTGGCGGCGCAACTGAACAAGGACCCGCGCAAGATCGAAGTCATTCTGCGTGAATCCCGCCGCGTGGTACGCGCTTTCAAACATCCACAACAAGCCGAAGGCATCTTGATCGCCGAACACCGGTTGGGCTTTATCTGCGCCAACGCGGCGGTGGACGAATCCAATGTGGGTGAAGACAACACCGTCATTCTCCTACCCAAGGATCCCGACAGCAGCGCCAGGAGAATCTGCGCAGCGCTGGAAGAAACCTTCGGCGTGCGCCTTGGCGTAGTGATCACCGACACCTTTGGCCGACCGTGGCGAATGGGATTGGTCAACGTCGCCATCGGCCTGGCCAATGTGCCCGCCCAGGTCAGTCTGGTCGGCGACCGGGATGCCTTTGGCCGGGAGCTGGCCGTCACCATCCCGGCCCTGGCCGATGAAATAGCTGCAGCTTCCGGCCTGCTGATGAGCAAGAACGGCAAAACCCCCGCAATTCTTTTCCAGGGCGTGGACTGGGAGCCTGCCCCCAGCTCGGCAACTGACCTGATAAGACCACAAAAAGAGGACCTGTTCCGATGACAATTGCAATTCTAGGTGGTACCGGCCCGCAGGGTCGGGGATTGGCTCTGCGCTGGGCGCGAGCCGGTGTCCCGGTAGCGATCGGCTCCCGCGATGCCGAGCGGGCCAGCGCAACAGCCAAGGAACTACAGGCGCTGCTGCCCGCCTCGGCCGCCTCGATCCGGGGCATGGACATTCGCGACGCCGTGGGCGCGGCGGATGAAATGGTGGTTCTGGCTGTTCCCTACGCGGCCCATGACGTCACCCTAGCCTCCATCCGCGAGCTGCTGCAGGACAAGATTCTGATCGATATCGTCGTCCCGCTGGCGGAGGGCAATCCGCGTGCGGTGGCCATGCCGGGGGCCGGCTCGGCGACCGAAGCGGCCCAGCAACTACTGGGCGAGGCGATCCCCGTTGTCGGCGCGCTGCATAACGTCTCTGCCGCCACCCTGAACCATCTGGACCACGCCATCAATTGCGATGTGCTGGTCTGCGGCGACGCCATGCCGGCCAAGGACAAGGTCATCGAGCTGATCAACAAAATGGACGTCACCGCCTATGACTGCGGTCCCGCCAGCAGCGCCCGCTGCATCGAGGCGATTACGCCGATCCTGATCCGCCTGAACATTTCCAAGAAAGTCCCTTTCACCCACGCAGGAATCCGTATCTGGGCGCCAGACGCCTGATGCATCAGAAGTACCTACCGACACAGGAGAATAACAATGGAATTCGGTATCTGCTTTAAAGGTTTTGTCAGCCCCGAACGGGCCCGCAGCTTGGTCAAACAGGCCGAAGAAGCCGGCTTCGCGTATTGCTGGTTCTATGACTCGCACATTCTGTGGCGCGAGTGTTATCCGGCCATCGCCATGTGCATGGAACACACCGCCAAGATGCGCTTTGCCCCCTGCGTCACCAACCCCAATGCCCGCGATTGGTCCCTGGCTGCGAGCCTGTTCGGCAGCCTGGCCAAGCAAAGCGGCGGTCGCTTCGATATTGGCCTGGGCCGTGGTGACAGCTCGGTGCGCGTGATGGGCAAGAAACCCGCTTCGCTGGCACGGGTAGCCGAATTCACCACCAAGGTAAAAGCCATGATCCGTGGCGAAGAGGTGCTTTATGGCGAATGCCCCGAGCCCGTCAAATTCCCCTGGTCCGACGGCTATGAGCTGCCCGTCCATATCGGTGCCTATGGCCCCATGGCACTGAAAACCGCAGGGGAAGTGGGCGACGGCGTCATTCTGCAGATCGGTGAGCCGAGTATCGTCAAATGGCTGGCTGAACAGAGCATCAGTGCCGGCAAGGAAGCGGGCCGGAACATGGACAACTACAAGGTGATTGTCGCTGCGCCAGCGTATTTTGGAAGCCGGGATCAATGCATCGAAGCCACCAAGTGGTTCCCCGCCATGGTCGGCAACCACGTCGCCGACATCGTGGAAAAGTATGGCAGCGACAGCGGCACCGTACCCGCCAGCCTGACCGCCTATATCGAGAAACGTAAGGGCTATGACTACTCCAAGCATGGCCAGAGCGATAACCCCTACCTCGACTTCATCACCCCGGACATCGTTGAAAGCTTCTGTGTGCTGGGTGAAGCCGAACAGCATGTCAGCAAGCTCAATGAGCTCAAGGCGGCCGGCGCCACGCAGTTCAACATCTATCTGGACAATGGCGATGAGGAAAACATCATCGCCCAATATGGCGCACACATTATTCCCCGATTCCAGGGCTGAGCTGACACCGGTGGTGTCTCCACCACCGGTTTGACAAGGGTCTGGCCGCGCCAGTGAAAACAACAATGACCGAATGAGGCAAAGACAATGCAGAAAACCATGATCAACCAGCAACGGCTGTGGCAAAGCCTGATGGACATGGGCGAGATTGGCGGGACGGAAAAAGGCGGCGTGTGTCGGCTGGCCTTGACCGATCTGGACAAGCAGGCTCGCGATCTGTTTGTGCAATGGTGCAAAGACGCGGGCTGCACCATTCGTATCGACAAGATGGGCAATATTTTCGCCCACCGCGCCGGGCTGGATGATTCCCTGCCACCGGTGGTGATGGGCAGCCACCTGGATACCCAGCCTACCGGCGGCAAGTTCGACGGCATCTATGGCGTACTCGCCGGCCTGGAAGTGATTCGCACCCTGAACGACAAGGGCATGGAGACCCGAGCGCCCATTGAGGCGTCAGTGTGGACCAACGAAGAAGGCTCGCGCTTCCCCCCCGCCATGGTCGCCTCCGGCGTGTTTGCCGGGGTGTTCGAGCTGGATTATGGCTTGAGTCGCGCCGATCTTGACGGCAAGACCATGGGCCAGGAGCTGGAGCGCATCGGCTATAACGGCCCCGATGATGTCGGCGGCCGGCCATTCAAGGCGTTCTTTGAAGCGCATATCGAACAGGGTCCCATCCTCGAGGATGAGAAGAAGCAGATCGGTGTGGTCACTGATGCCCAGGGCCAGCGCTGGTACGAGATCACCCTGACCGGGCAGGAATCCCATGCCGGGCCCACACCGATGAGTCGCCGGCGTGATGCCCTGGTTGGCGCTGCCAGACTGATCGACCAGGTCAACAAAATCGGCCTCGCCCATCAGCCTAACGCCTGCGCCACCGTTGGCCTGCTGCAGGTCTTTCCCAACTCGCGCAACGTGATTCCGGGGCAGGTGTTCTTCACCGTGGACTTCCGCCACCCCGATGCCGAGGTGCTGGCCAAGATGGATCAGGCCCTGCGTGAAACCGCCGACTCAGTCACGACGGAGTTAGGCCTGGAAATGGCGTTCGAACAGATCTGGTACTCCCCGCCGGTCCCCTTTGATACCGACTGTGTTGCGCTGGTACGCCAGGCAGCGACGGATTTTGGCTACAGCCACCGGGATATCGTCAGCGGCGCCGGACATGACGCCTGCTACATCTCCCGCGTAGCGCCCACCGCCATGGTCTTCGTGCCCTGTGAAAATGGCATCAGCCATAACGAGGCGGAGAATGCGACGCCGGAAGACCTGGCGGCCGGTTGCAATGTGCTGTTCCAGGCCGTCGTCGAGCGCGCCAACAGCTGATAGCGGATGCCACCGCCCTGAAGGAGCGCCTGACCACGCTCTTTCAGGGGGAAACAGGGCTAGTTGCTGAGCCCGGTGCCTTTGAGGATGGTGTGGGTGAGAAAGTCGCCTGCCGCTGCAAAATCGCTGGCGTCCAGGTTGTCTTTGCGCAGCACCAGGGCGATCTGGGTGGAAAAGTCGGCATAGGTCTGGGTCGTTGCCCAGATGGAAAAGAACAGATGGTAAGGATCGATAGCATCCATCAAACCATCGGCGATCCACTTGTTGACCAGGGCAATATCGGCATCGAGTTTGGGCAAAAGTTTTTTCAGCAAATAGTCTTTGATATAAGGCGCGCCATTGATGATTTCATTGGCGAATATCTTGGAGCCGTTGGGCCGGGAATGTGACAGTTCCAGTTTGCCAAGAATATAACTACGCAACTTGCTGGCAGGATCATCACCGGTCTGCTCGAACAACGTCATCTTCTCAACCCAGAGATCGAGTACGTTCTTCAGCACGTGTTGATACAGGTTTTCCTTGGAAGGAAAGTAATAAAGCATGTTCTGCTTGGATAAACCGGCTTGTTCGGCAATGGCTTCAATAGAAGCACCGTTATAGCCATATTGCGCAAAGAGTGTTTCGGCAGCATCCAGGATACGAGCTTCCTGAGCCTTTCTAGCGTTCGAACGCTTGCGGGGTTTGGCCGCGTCGCCATTTGAAGGGTTGCTTTCAGTCAAATGGTTGATGGTTCGGTCCAAGGGATCACCTCTTGGTTGCGGTCATAAAGGCGGCAGATAGCGCTTCGTGTTCGCGCTAGGCAGGGCTGGCGACCCGATTGCAGCCTATGCCGTCGGTTCGTTAAGGGGCGCGATTATACACCTTGAACACCCCGGCAACTAGCGAGCGGGCTTAGCGTTACCGGGGAATATTGTTGTGCAACCATCTTGAACAACCCTGCGCCATTGGCGCCCGGGAGGAACTCGATATGAATATCCAACCTTTATATACCAAGGTGCTGATGAGCCAGGTGCTGGTACATCAGAATGCTGTTTATCTGGCCGGTCGGTTTGCCGATGCCATCCCAGCCGAAAATGATCTTGATATCCAGGCGGGCAATACCTTGGCGGCGATCGAGCAAGTGCTGGCCGAGGCCGGCAGCGACAAGACCAGGCTACTGTCCGCCACTATTTATCTGAAGGACATCCAGGCTGACCTTGAGCAGATGGACCGGATCTGGGGGCAATGGTTGCCCGAAGGTGTGGTCCCCGTGCGCGCCGCCCTGGAGGCCGAGCGGGTGCAACCTGATGTTCTGGTGGAAATTGCCATGGTCGCCGCCCTTTGAACAGCGCCCTTCCTACCCCGATATCCTGGAATGAAGACTTATGCGTCCAGCCCACGCAATAATCGATCTTGGCGCCCTGCGCCATAATTACCTGTTGGCCAAGCAGTTTTCTGGCGCCAGAGCGTTGGCCGTGATCAAGGCCAATGCGTACGGCCATGGCGCCATTCGGTGCGCTCAAACCTTGTCGGCATCAGCCGATGGTTTTGCCGTCGCCTGTATAGAGGAAGCGCTGCTGCTGCGCAATGCCGGTATTCAACAACCGATTCTGTTGCTGGAAGGATGGTTTGACGCCACGGAGCTGGCACTGATCCAGCAATATGACTTCTGGGTTGTGATTCACCATCATGGGCAATTGCGTGACCTGGCGGAGGCCGCTATCGAGCGCCCGCTGCATGTCTGGCTGAAACTGGACACGGGTATGCACCGGGTAGGCTTCAAGCCGGATGAATATGGGGAAATATGGCGGACATTACACACCAGCGGCAAGGTTGCCAGCGTGGTGAAGATGACGCACTTCTCCCGTGCCGACGAACCAGACTGTGAGACCACGGAGCATCAACTGCTGTGTTTCAATGAAACCACCGCCGCCCTGGAAGGCCTATCAAGTTTGTGCAACTCGCCGGGGGTTCTCGCCTGGCCACAGGCCCATGGTGACTGGATACGGCCTGGCATCATGCTGTATGGCGCCTCTCCGTTCAGCGACGCCCAGAACAATGCCGCAAGGCTGAAGCCGGTGATGCAGCTGAACTCACAGATTATTGCCGTGCATGATGTGCCCCGCGGTGAGCCGATCGGCTATGGCGCGCAGTTCATTACCCGGCGCCCCACTCGAGTGGGAGTGGTCGCCATGGGCTATGCGGATGGGTACCCTCGACATGCCAAGACCGGCACGCCCGTGCTGGTCGACAATCAGCGCACCGGGCTGATCGGCAGAGTGTCCATGGATATGCTGACCGTCGATCTAACCGATCTGCCGGCGAGCGGCCTGGGCAGTACGGTGCAATTGTGGGGCGATGGGCTGGCGGCCAGTGAGGTCGCCCATTGGGCGGGCACCATTCCTTACCAATTGTTTTGCAACCTGAACCGGGTGCCGCGGCATTATTTTAATTAGTCAGTACGGCCCCTGAGCCAACAAGAAAGCCGGATCACGGGATCCGGCTTTTTGCTGCTGCCCCTATTCAGGAAGGAAAGGAGAACTGCGCCCCTTCCCGCACCCCGGCCGACGGCCAGCGCTGGGTCACGGTCTTGCGTTTGGTATAGAAGCGCACCGCATCCGGGCCATAGGCATGCAGATCGCCAAACAATGAGCGCTTCCAGCCACCAAAGCTGTGATAGGCCACCGGCACCGGCAGCGGTACGTTGATACCGACCATCCCCACCATGATGTTGTCGCTGAAATAACGTGCGGCCTCCCCGTCACGGGTGAAGATACAGGTGCCATTGCCGTATTCATGATCGTCGATCAGTTGCATGGCTTCCTGCATGCTGTTGACACGCATGACCAGCAGCACCGGGCCAAAGATCTCTTCCTTGTAGCAGGTCATGTCAGCGGTCACGTTATCGATCAGGGTTCCACCGACATAGAAACCCTTGTCGTAACCTGCCACAGTCGGTTTGCGGCCATCGACCACCAGGGTAGCGCCCTGCTGCTCGGCACTGCTGATATAACCGATGACCTTTTCCTGGTGTGCCCGGGTGATGACCGGGCCAAAGTCATTGGTCTTGTCAGAGAAGGCACCAACCTTGAGGCTCTTCATCTGCTCGGACATCTTGCTGATCAGCGCATCAGCCGCCTCATCGCCTACCGCCACCGCCACCGACAGCGCCATGCAGCGCTCCCCGGATGAACCAAAGGCAGCGCCAACCAGGGCTGATACGGCATTATCCATATCCGCATCCGGCATGATGATGGCGTGGTTCTTCGCCCCGCCCAACGCCTGGCAGCGCTTACCGTTGGCGCTGGCCGTGGTGTAGATATATTCGGCAATGGGCGTCGAGCCAACGAAACTGACCGCCTGGATGCGCGCATCGCTCAGCAGCACATCCACGGCCTCCTTGTCACCGTTGACCACGTTGAGTACGCCCGGCGGCAGACCGGCTTCATGCAGCAGCTCGGCGATAAACAGCACCGATGACGGGTTACGCTCGGACGGCTTGAGCACAAAGGTGTTACCGCAGACGATCGCCATGGGATACATCCACAGCGGCACCATGGCCGGGAAGTTGAACGGGGTAATACCCGCGACCACTCCCAATGGCTGAAATTCGCTCCAGGAATCAATTGCCGGACCGGCATTCTTGCTGAACTCCCCTTTCAGCAGCTCGGGCGCACCGCAGGCGTACTCGACATTCTCGATCCCCCGCTGCAGCTCGCCCATGGCGTCATGGGCAATCTTGCCATGCTCCTCCCCGATCAGCCGGCAGATCTCATCGGCATTGCGCTCCAGCAGTTCCTTGAAGCGGAACATGATCTTGGCGCGCTTGAGTGGTGGGGTGTTGCGCCAGGCCGGATAAGCGGCCTTGGCAGCGGCAATAGCGGCTTCGACGGTGGGTTTGCTCGCCAGCGCCAACTGTTTCGACACCTCGCCCGTCGACGGGTTGAAAATGTCCTGGGTGCGGCTGGCCTGCGTATCGATGGTGCCGTTGATCAAGTGTCCGATCGTCTTCATCGTCTGTTCTCTCTGCCTGTATTGTTAGCGGTATCAGTCAAGTTCGTTGATGGCGTCGCCAATGGCATTGACGACATTGTCGATCTCTTCACGCTCGACGATGAAAGGCATGCCCAATTGGATGGTGTCGCCGCCGTAGCGTACATAGAAGCCTTTTTTCCAGCACTTCATGGCAATCTCGAAGGTGCGCCGCGCAGGCTCCCCGGGGTGGTTTTCTATCTGCAGCGCGCCAGCCATCCCGTAATTACGGATATCCGTGACGTAGCGGGTGCCTTTGAGACCATGCAGGGCATTTTCAAAGATCGGGCTCATCTCCCGCACCCGATCAACCAGCCGGTCACTCTGCAGGATATCCAGGGAGGCCAGCGCCGCGGCACAGGCCACCGGGTGGCCGGAATAGGTGTAGCCATGCGGCAACTCAATCGCGTATTCCGGCCCGCCCTGCTCCATGAAGGTCTGATAGATCTCGCGCTGCACAATCACCGCGCCCATGGGCACAGCGCCGTTGGTGAGCTGCTTGGCAACGTTCATCATGTCCGGGGTGACGCCGAACTCTTCGGCGCCGGTATTGGACCCCACTCGTCCAAAGCCGGTGATCACCTCATCGAATATCAGCAGGATTTCATGCTGGTCGCAGATTTCCCGCAGGCGTTGCAGATAACCCACCGGCGGCGGCAGTACGCCCGCTGATCCAGCCATCGGCTCAACGATGACGGCTGCGATATTGGAGGCATCATGCAGAGCAATCAGCTCCAGCAGATCCTCGGCACGCTCGACACCGCGCTCGGGCATGCCACGGCTGAAGAGATTCTCCTTGAGCAAGGTATGCGGCAGATGATCCGCATCGATACCCTGACCGAACAGCATCCGGTTAGCGCCGATGCCGCCCAGGCTGATGCCACCGAAGTTGACGCCGTGATAACCCTTGGCCCGACCGATCAGCTTGGTCTTGGTCGGCTTGCCTTTCTTGCGCCAGTAGGCCCGGGCAATTTTCAGCGAGGTATCCGCCGCCTCTGAACCGGAGTTGGTATAAAACACATGGTCGAGGCCTTTTGGCGTCAATTGGGTAATCCGCTCGGCCAGCTCAAAAGCCTTGGGGTGGCCGAACTGAAAAGCGGGAGCGTAGTCCAGTTCACGCAGTTGTTTGGCAACCGCTTCGGCAATCTCCGGCCGGTTATGCCCAGCACCACAGCACCAGAGCCCGGAAAGACCGTCGAATATCTTGCGGCCTTCAGCGTCGACATAGTAGCTGCCTTCGGCACCGACAATCAGGCGTGGGTCCGCTTTGAACTGGCGGTTTGCGGTGTAAGGCAACCAGTAGGCGTCAAGCTGCTCGGGGGTCAGTCCAGCATGGCGCTGATTATTGTGATCAGACATAACATCACCCTCTGTGTACGTTGTTTGTGCAGCCAGTCTCGCCAGTAGCACGCTAAAGTAAAACCCAAGCTTATTTACCTTCATGCAAGCGTTTACTTAACTCAAGGCACTTCCTCCGCTATGCTGCTGGGCACCGGTTATCGAGGACAACAAGATGAAACCCCGTAAGCTGGCATTACCTGGCCAGATCAGTGATACCGACCTGCGTCTGCTGCGGATCTTTCGCAAGGTAGTTGAATGCGGCGGCTTTTCCGCAGCGGAAGTCGAGCTGAATATCAGCCGGGCGGCGATCAGCATCGCCATGAACGAGCTCGAAGGTCGCCTTGCACTACGGCTTTGCCAGCGAGGGCGCAGCGGCTTTTCCCTGACTCAGGAAGGTAGCGAGGTCTATCAGGCAACCCTGCAGATGCTGGCGGCCATTGAAGGCTTCCGCACCCATGTGAACAGCTTGCATGACTATCTGAAGGGCGAGCTCAATATCGGCATCACCGACAGCCTGGTCACCATGCCGCAGATGTTGATCACCCAGGCGCTGGGTGCGCTGAAGGACCGTGGCCCGGATGTGCAGATCAATATCCGCATGATTCCGCCCAACGATATCGAGCTGGGTGTGCTGGACGGCCGCCTGCATGTGGGCATCATTCCCGCCCTGAAATCCCTGCCGGGACTGCATTACCGCCCGCTGTACGAAGAGGTCTCGCAGTTGTATTGCAGCTCGACCCATCCGCTGTACGCGCACCCGGCATCGGAGCCGGTGGCGCTCAGTGGCTGGGATGCGGTCTTGCCGGCGTATGCGCAAACCCCACAAATCAAGGCATTGCATGAGCCCCTGAAGGCCGCGGCATCAGCAACCGACCGCGAAGGGATCGCTTTTCTCATCCTGACTGGCCGCTATATCGGTTACCTGCCTACCCACTACGCCGACCGCTGGGTACGCGAGCAAAGCATGCGAGCCATCAACCCCGGCACAAACCGCTACGTCACCCATTACAGCGCCATTACCCGCAAGACCGCCCCGCCTAATCTGATCCTTGAGAGCTATCTCGAAGAGCTCGACCGCTTGGCGGGATAGCCATCGGACAGCATCTAGCCACGCAAATTGATCCAGAAGCCCTGTAGCTCCCGTGCTTGCCGGTGAGCGCTGGCAGGGGCCAAAAAACACCTGCCACTAGAGGAAAGAATTTTTTTACCGACTGGAAAAATAATGCTTGACCCTCTCAAATCTTGCTTGTAGGTTTGCAAACATCAACTTCCAATACGGTCGATGACATTACTATAAATTTATAAAAAGCGATGGAAACAACCGTACAAGCATAACCAGGCGATGGTTACTTTCTCCTGAAGTGGGTGCCCACTCGTTGTACTAGCATTCGACTTGAATATCTCGATAAGAGAACACTGATAAGAGGATGAAAACATGTGCAGCTACATCCCCGGATACCACCTGATTCCGCTTCCAGATAACCCGATTTAACCAAAGCGTGAGTCGATAGCGCCCGAATACAGTTGCTCGGGGCGCTACTTAATATATTCAGTGACATACGGATAGTGTGCTGCAAGTGCAGCGCACTCATGACGGCTATTTGCCGCTCGGCAAGAACCTAGAGTTGCAAGTAAACAATATCCTGTATGGCGCGGGATACCGACGTGCTTAATAAAAACAATAGAGTCGAGGCACAATGCAATGCACTCTCAAACCGATTCACTTCAGTACGATATAACCCTGGGCGGCAGCCCCAGCGCAGACCTGTGGAATGAAGACCTGGCCCCCGCCAGAGAAGAAGACAAGACCTGGACCTGGCAAAGCATCTCAGGTTTGTGGGTTGGCATGGTGGTCTGTGTTCCCACCTACATGATGGCTGCTGGGCTGGTGGCCGAAGGCATGTCCTGGTGGCAAGCGGTCCTGACTGTTCTGCTGGGCAACCTTGTCGTGCTGGTACCGATGATTGCCATCGGTCACGCAGGTACCAAGCATGGCATTCCCTTTCCCGTATTGCTGCGCTCTTCCTTCGGTACCGCAGGCGCCAAGCTACCAGCGATGTTGCGCGGGCTGGTTGCCTGCGGCTGGTTTGGCATTCAGACCTGGGTAGGCGGCTCGGCGATTTATATTATCGTCAACATCATGACCGATAATGCCATCGCCGGCAGCGTTATCGGTTTTCTCGGTATCGACCTGGGGCAGTTGGTGTGCTTCCTGTTGTTCTGGGCCATGCACGTCGTTTTCATTGCTTATGGCACTGAGTCCATTCGCTGGTTGGAAACCTACGCCGCGCCCTTTTTGATCGCGATGGGCCTGGCTCTGCTGGGCTGGGCGTATTTCAAGGCAGGCGGCTTTGGCGCGATGCTCTCGACGCCCTCCCAGTTCATTGCCGGCGGCGCGCGCGAAGGGCAGTTCTGGTCCGTGTTCTGGCCAGGGCTGACGGCGATGGTAGGTTACTGGGCCACACTGGCGCTCAACATTCCTGACTTCACCCGTTTTGCCCGCAGCCAGAAAGACCAGTTTATCGGTCAGGCTCTGGGCCTGCCCTTGCCCATGGCACTCTTCGCCTTTATCGGCGTAGCCGTCACCTCGGCAACCGTGGTGATCTATGGCAGAGCCATCTGGGACCCTGTCGAGCTGACCAGCCAGATGGGAGGCACCGCAGTGGTTATCGCCTTGATCGCCCTGATCCTGGCGACCCTGACCACTAACCTGGCAGCCAATGTGGTTGCCCCAGCCAACGGTTTCTCCAACCTGAGCCCCAGCAGAATCTCGTTCAAGATGGGCGGTTACCTGACCGCGGGTATCGGTATCGCGATCATGCCCTGGAAGCTGCTGGAGTCGACCAGCGCCTACATCTTCACCTGGCTGATTGGCTATTCTGCGCTGCTTGGCCCGGTTGCCGGCATCATGGTTGCCGATTATTTCGTGATTCGCAAAACCCGCCTGAATCACCAGGCACTCTTTCGCAATGACGGGGAATACAGCTACCGCAATGGCTGGAACCCGATCGCCCTGGTGGCACTGGTGGTCGGGGTGCTGCCCAACCTGCCGGGTTTCCTGCATGTCGCCGGGTTCATCGATAGCGTGCCCGCTGTATTCCAGGAGATCTATACCTATGCCTGGTTTGTCGGCCTGGCAATCGCCGCCTGCGTTTACCTGCTTCTCATGCGCAACAGCATGCAACGCCCGCAATGAGCTTTGTTACCTATCGAGCCGGCCAATAATGCAGACACCGGCTCGCCAAGACCCGTAAGGAGAACCAGCAATGTCCGTACTCATAAAAAACGGTACCGTGGTCACCGCTGACAAGACCTATCGCGCCGATGTGTACTGCGATAACGGAAAGATCGTTGCCATAGGTGAGAATCTGGATGCCCCCGCAACTGCCGAAGTGATAGATGCGAGCGGCCAGTATGTGATGCCCGGCGGTATCGACCCTCACACCCATATGCAATTGCCCTTCATGGGCACCGTGGCAAGCGATGACTTCTATACCGGTACGGCTGCCGGCCTGGCTGGCGGCACCACCAGTATCATCGACTTCGTCATTCCATCTCCCCAACAGTCACTGCTCGAGGCGTTCCACCAATGGCGCGACTGGGCTGCCAAGGCGGCGGCGGATTACACCTTCCACGTGGCCATTACCTGGTGGGACGAGTCGGTTCACGAGGAAATGGGCACTCTGGTACGTGAGCATGGGGTCAACAGTTTCAAGCACTTCATGGCGTACAAGAACGCGATCATGGCGGACGATGAAACCCTGGTAAAAAGTTTCCGCCGCTCTGTCGAACTGGGGGCAATGCCGACCGTCCATGCTGAAAATGGCGAACTGGTCTTCCAGCTGCAACAGGAATTGCTCGCCAAGGGCATGACCGGCCCCGAAGCCCACCCGCTCTCACGTCCACCCGTGGTTGAAGCCGAAGCGGCCAACCGGGCCATCCATATTGCCCAGGCGATGAACGTGCCCATCTATATCGTGCATGTCTCCTGCAAGGAGTCCCTGGAAGCCATTACCCGCGCCCGCAATAACGGCAACCGCGTGTATGGCGAAGTATTGGCCGGTCATCTGGTCATCGATGACAGCGTGTACCGGCATCCCGATTTCGAATTTGCCGCAGCCCATGTCATGAGCCCGCCATTTCGCGCCAAGGAACACCAGGAGGCGCTCTGGCAAGGCCTGCGCGGCGGCAACCTGCAGACGACGGCAACCGATCACTGCTGTTTCTGCGCAGACCAGAAAGCGGCTGGCAAGGATGACTTCACCCGGATTCCGAACGGCACCGCCGGTATCGAGGACCGCCTGGCGATCATGTGGGACGAGGGCGTCAACCAGGGCCGCCTGACCATGAACGAGTTCGTTGCGGTGACTTCGACCAATACTGCCAAGCTGTTCAACATGTACCCACGCAAAGGCTCCGTGTCCGTGGGTGCCGATGCGGACCTGGTGGTGTGGGACCCGGCCGGCACCCGCACTATTTCAGCCAAGACGCATCATCAGAACATCGACTTCAACATCTTCGAAGGCCGCACGGTAACCGGCATACCGAGCCACACGCTGAGCCGCGGGAAGGTTGTCTGGCGCGAGGGTCAGCTGCTCGCAGTGGAAGGTGCCGGCCAATACATTCCCCGGCCCGCCTTTGGTCCGGTGTTCGATGCCATTGCCCGCGAGAACGAGCTGAATACCCCGCAGCCCGTGGTACGCCGAGGCTAACAATGTAGAACAGCGGTGCCCCCGCGGAAGAGGACAGGAACGTGTGGATGTATCTACTCATGGCGTTGGCGGCGGGGGCTGTCTTACCGTTGCAGGCGGGCTTGAATGCACAGCTGGCATTGAGCGCAGGGCACGCCCTGTGGGCAGCATGTGTCTCCTTTGCGGTCGGTCTGTTGTTACTGATAGCCGTGTGCATGACAGTTCGCCTGCCCCGCCCGGCGTGGGCGGATCTCGCTGCGATACCGTTCTGGCAATGGAGCGGAGGCGTCATGGGCGCCTTCTTTGTGACTGCGATGGTCGTGCTCAGCCCCCGCCTGGGCGCTGCCACCATGCTGGGCATGGCGCTGGTCGGGCAAATGACGGCGGCGGCCTTGATTGATCATTTTGGTCTGGCGGGATTTACTCCACACGCGCTCAGCCTTGGGCGAGTAGTGGGTATCGCGCTGTTGATTACCGGAGGTATTCTCGTGCGTCAGTTTTAGTGCCCATTAACAACTGAGGTAGGGAAAGATGATTGATTTACTTATCCGCAGCGTCAATTTGCCCTGCGGAGCGAAGAATGTAGATATCGCAATTGATCAGGGCAAAACCCTGGAAATTGCCCCGCATATCCAGGCCCAGGCCAAGGAGGTGCTCTGTCACCCAGGCTGCCTGGTCACCGCGCCCTTTGTCGACAGTCATTTCCATATGGACTCTACCCTGAGTCTCGGTCAGCCACGTCTCAACCAGAGTGGCACCCTGCTTGAAGGTATTACGGTCTGGAACGAGTTGAAGCCCGATCTGACTTTCGAGTCAATAAAGCAACGCGCCATAGAACTCTGCCACTGGTCAGTCGCCCGCGGCACCCTGGCGATACGCAGTCATGTGGATGTATCCGATGATAGCCTGATGGCGGTGCAAGCCCTGTTAGAAGTACGCCGCGAATTGAAGCATCTGATCGATCTGCAACTGGTTGCCTTTCCGCAGAACGGCTACTACCGCTCCCCCACTGCCAGGCAGAACTTGCTCCGGGCCCTGGACCTGGGTGTCGATGTAATCGGTGGGATACCCCACTTCGAGCGCACCCGCGCAGAAGGCAACCGGTCGATTACAGCCCTTTGCGAACTGGCTGCCGATCGCGGCTTGCCTGTCGATCTACACTGCGATGAGAGCGATGATCCGGACTCTCAGCATATCGAGACTCTCGCCTATGAGACCCAGCGCCTCGGCCTGCAGGGGCGCGTCACCGGCTCTCACCTTACCTCCATGCATTCCATGGACAATTACTACGTCAACAGCAAGCTTATCCCGCTAATCAGCGAAGCCGGCCTGCATGTGGTCGCCAATCCCTTGATCAACATCACCCTGCAAGGCCGCCATGACACCTATCCCAAACGGCGTGGCATGACCCGAGTCAAGGAGCTGCTCGCTGCTGGCGTCAACGTCGCCTTCGGGCATGACTGCGTCATGGACCCCTGGTACAGCCTCGGCTCCCACGACATGCTCGATGTGGCGCATATGGGTCTGCATGTTGGCCAGTTGACCGGTATCGATGAAATGAAAACCGCCTTTGCCGCCGTCACCACTCACGGCGCCAAGGTGCTCGGATTGGATGGCTATGGTCTGCAGCCAGGTAATCGCGCGGACCTGGTGATCTTGCAAGCCAGCAATCCGATTGAAGCCCTGCGCCTGCGCCCGGCCCGCCTGGAAGTAATCCGCCATGGCCAGGTCATTTGCCGCACTGCAGCCGTGGTGCCGCAACTGCTGAGCAACGAGCAGCCACGTGACATCAGCTTTGTTCAAGATGTGTTCTGACTCGCAGTAAACCGCTCTGACAATAATAAAAAGAGACTGTACCCATGCCAAAGCCTGCAAAACTCGCAAAGTCCGCCCATGCCGGGGGCACCCATGATGATTACGCCTCATCCACTGTGCCGTCAGGCTCCCGGCGTGGCCTGATATCCATGTCCGCCGTCATGCTCGGCTTTACTTTCTTTGCCGCCAGCATGTGGACTGGCGGCAAGCTGGGCGAAGGCTTTAGCCTCTGGCCAGACCTGCTGATAGTGATCCTGGCAGGCAACCTGATCCTGGGTCTCTATGGGTCCTTGCTGGGATACGCCGCGGCCAAAACCAATATTTCCACCCACCTGCTCGCCCAGTACTCCTTCGGTAAAACCGGCTCCAAGCTCCCTTCGTTCATGCTGGCAATTACCCAGATCGGCTGGTTCGGGGTGGGGTTGGCCATGCTCGCTCACCCCATCAATACCTTCCTCGGGATCCCGTTTTTCTGGATCATCATCATTGGCGGCGTGGCCATGACCTACACCGTGGCGGTCGGTTTCAAGGCCATCGAATGGTTGAGCATCATTGCCGTTCCCGCCATCCTGATCCTCGGTTTCACCTCCGTCGGCAAAGCGATTGTCGATACCGATGGCGGTATAAGGACGCTGCTGGACAGTGTTCCGAGCTCGCCGCTTACCTTCTCGGTGGGCGTTGCTCTCGCTGTCGGTTCCTTTATCAGCGGCGCCACCCTCACACCTGACTTTGTCCGCTTTGCCAAAAGCAGAAAGATCGGCGTCTGGGCCACCATCATCGGTTTTACCTTTGGCAACAGCCTGATGTTCTTCTTTGGTGCGATCGGTGCGATCGCCACCTCCCATGCCGATATCGCTGAAGTGCTCGCCATTCAGGGCCTCCTTGGTGGCGGCATGATCCTGCTGATACTGAATATCTGGACGACCAACGACAACGCCCTCTATGCCTCCAGCCTGGGCCTGACCAACCTCACCGGACTGAAGCGGGTCCACTTGGTATGGATCGCCGGCCTGGTCGGTACCGCGCTAGCCGATTTGCTCTATAACAACTTCGTCGGCTGGCTTACGTTTCTGAGCATCGCCCTGCCGCCGATTGGCGGCGTCATAATCGGCGACTTCTACTTGCGGCATAAAACCCATTATCCAGACTTTGCCCTACATCAGTTCAAGAGCGTCAACTGGGCTGCGATGGTTGCCTGGGCACTGGCGATCCTCGCTTCACTGATGTCGCCGGCAGCAGGACCACTCAGCATAGCGCCGCTGAATGGCATTGTTTGTGCCGCTCTGGTCTACGTTCTGGCGAGCAAGCTCCTGTACCCCTCCGCTTCCCTCGACGCCATCGCACCTGAACCTGACTGACGCTGCCCCAACCCGCACAGAGTCGGTTTAATGCTGCATTGGCTTCAGCAGCTATTAGCGTTCATGGGCGGGAAATGACTTTGCCTAAAGGAAGACAGAAAGAGCAAAGAACCAATCGGCCTGCGCGCCGGTAATAATAAAAACGACAACCGGATATTACTCATGAAGAAAAAAACCCTACCTTTCCTGCTTATGGGCATCGGCCTGGTGTCTGGCCCAGTATGTGCCGGGGAACTTGTTCAGTGGCACACAAATAGCCTGACCTATCTCTATGGAAAGAACTTCAAGATAGACCCACCTATTCAGCAGACTTTTACATTCGAACATGCCAGCGCCTGGAGTGTAGGAGATCTGTTTATCTTCATTGATCAAATCAACTTCAACGGCAAGGGAGCCAATGAGGGTGATGATGAGCGAACCCATTACGGCGAGTTCTCCCCTCGGCTGTCTTTCGGAAAGATCAGCGGCACCCATATTGCCGCCGGGCCGGTCACGGATATATTACTCTCGATGACCTACGAGTTTGGCAAAGGCGATACCGAAGCTTATCTGATCGGTCCCGCCATTGACCTGGCAATACCGGGATTTGATTATTTCCAACTCAATACCTATCTGCGTAAAACCGATGGCGGCCGGCCTGGGGACAATGTCTGGCAGATCACTCCAGCCTGGAGCTATACCATCCCGGTGGGTCGATCCGATCTGGTGATTGACGGCTATATCGACTGGGTAGTGGATAACGACGAGAACAGTCGGGGCGAGTATCACGCCAACGTGCATATCAACCCGCAAATCAAATATGACCTCGGTAAGGCCTTGGGCTGGCGGGAGAAGGTCTATGTAGGCATCGAATATGACTACTGGAAGAATAAATACGGTATCAAAGACGGCGGTTATGTCAGCGAACAGTTCGTTGGAACGACGGACCAGAACACCGCCAGCCTGTTGTTAAAGGCACATTTCTAGTCAGGCACCGTCACATCAATGAAGATGCCGGTACCCAGCGAGGTGCCGGCATCTCGCTCGCGCCAGCAACGCCCAGTAACACCTTAATATTCGGGTTGCCACCCAGGCGATCTATGGCAGGCTTGATCTCACACGAAATCGTTATAAGATAACATCAAATTATCTGAACAAGGATTCTCGCATGCCGCGCCTCGCTCTCCTCACCCTCGCCTTGACCAGCACCGTCAGCCTCGCCTTGCATGCCCATGAGCCACATGGCCATGCGCACGGATCCCACAATGCAGCCGCCCATCAGCATGGCGTCGGCACCCTGGATATCGTCATTGACGATAAACAGCTACTACTGGAGCTGACGACCCCGGCGGGTGACCTGCTAGGCTTCGAGCATGCACCGCACAACCAGGCGCAGCGTGATCAGCTCGATAACCTGATGAGCACCCTGCGCCAGCCGGAAAAGCTGTTTGCTCTGCCCGCTGCCGCGCAGTGCAGCCTGGAGTCAATGGAGCTGCATAGCCCCCTGTTTGCCCTGCCCGAGCATTCAGGCGATGATGCCCATGCCGAACATGAGCATCACCATGGGCATAATGATGAACACGAGCACGAGCATGCTGACATCAACGCGCAATACAGCTACGCCTGCAGCACTCCGACAGGCCTGGAGCATCTGGACGTCACCCTGTTCGAGCTGTTCCCCGGCAGCGAGAAGCTGATCCTGCAGGCAATCACTCCGCGAGGCCAACAGGGTGGCGAGCTGACAGCTGCCAGCAGGCGCGTGCGCTTCTGAATACTCCAATGGAACCCCTGATGGCTGAACCTGTAGTCCAACTCGAACAGATCACCTTCGCCTGGCCCGGTCGAGCCACACTGCTGGATATCGACAGTTTCACTTTGCAGGCCGGCGAGCGAGTCTTTCTCAAAGGCCCCTCCGGCAGTGGCAAGACGACCCTGTTGGGATTGCTGGGCGGCGTGCAGCTGCCAGCCAGCGGCCGTATCCGTCTGCTCGGTACGGATCTGGCAGGCATGTCCAGCTCGGCGCGCGACCGTTTTCGCGCCGATCACACCGGTTACATCTTCCAGATGTTCAACCTGCTGCCGTATCTGTCGGTAGTGGAGAACATCATCCTGCCTTGCCATTTTTCCAGCCTGCGTCAGCAACGCGCCAGCGAACGCCACGGCAATGTGCAGGCTGCCGCGCTGCATCTGCTGGCCCACCTGGGGCTGGATCAGCCTGCATTGCGCAACCAACCGGTGACTGAGCTATCGATCGGCCAGCAGCAGCGCGTGGCCGCGGCCCGGGCGCTGATCGGCAGTCCCGAGCTGATCATTGCCGACGAGCCGACCTCGGCGCTCGATGCCGATACCCGGGAGGTGTTTCTGCAATTGCTGTTCAGTGAATGTCAGGCGCTGGGCAGCAGCTTGCTGTTTGTCAGTCATGACGCCGCGCTAGAGTCATTGTTCGACCGCAGTCTGTCGCTGCGCGAACTCAACCGAGCCGTCGTCAGCTCTGAGGTGATCTGATGTACCTGTTCCCATTGGCCTTGCGCAGTCTGCTCAATCGACGCTTTTCGGCGTTGCTGACGGTACTGGCCATCGCCCTGAGTGTGACGCTGCTACTCGGCGTGGAAAAGATCCGTAACGAAGCCCGCGCGAGTTTCGCCGGGACCATCTCTGGCACCGACCTGATCGTTGGCCCCCGTACCGGCTCGGTGCAACTGCTGCTGTATTCGGTCTTCCGTATCGGCAATGCCACCAGCAATATGCGCTGGGACAGCTATCAGAGAGTCGCCGAGCACCCCCGGGTAGACTGGGCCGTCCCTATCTCGCTGGGGGATTCGCACCGCGGCTTCAAGGTGATGGGTACCACCGGTGACTACTTCAAGCATTTTCGCCATGGCCGTGATCGTGCGCTGCTGTTCACCGAAGGCCGCGCCTTCGATGACCTGTACGATACGGTAATCGGCGCGGATATCGCCCGGGAACTGAACTATCAACTCGGCAGCGAGCTGGTCCTGGCTCATGGCACCGGCGCCGTGAGCTTCGTCGAGCACGCCGACAAACCGTTCCGCGTCAGCGGCATCCTGGGCAAAACCGGCACCCCCGTGGACCGGACCATTCATATCAGCCTGGAAGGCATGGAGGCGCTGCATGTGGACTGGCAGCAGGGAATGCCGGCCCGCGGTGCGGCGAGCGTCGATGCCGAGCAGGCCCGCAGCCTGGACCTGACACCAACCACGATCACGGCTATGCTGCTTGGACTGGATAGCCGGGTAGCCACTTTTGCCGTGCAACGGGATATCAATCGATTTCCCGACGAGCCGCTGATGGCAGTGCTGCCTGGGGTCGCGCTGCAAGAGTTATGGAGCCTGCTCGGGGTAGCGGAACAGGCACTGTTCATCGTTTCGGTATTCGTTGTGCTGACCGGTCTGGTCGGCATGCTGACGGCGATCCTCGCCAGCCTCAACGAACGGCGTCGGGAAATGGCCATCCTGCGCTCGGTGGGAGCCCGCCCGCGGCATGTATTCGGCCTGCTGTTACTGGAGGCCGCCGGCCTGGCACTGGCGGGAATACTGCTGGGGCTGGGGCTGATGTACCTGGCGATGTGGCTGGCCCAGCCGGTAATCCTGTCACACTACGGCCTGTTCATTCCGATCACCGCCCCCGGCCTATGGGACTGGAGCCTGCTGGGTGCCATATTGCTGGCCGCCATCATCATGGGCTGCGTGCCGGCCTGGCGCGCCTATCGCCAATCATTGATCGACGGTCTGTCGATCCGCACCTGACCAGAACGGGACATGCACATGGGTTCACGATTATTGCTCACCGGCCTGTTACTGCTGGCAACGGCAGCAGCCAACGCGGCCGAGGAAATTTCCTGGGATGAGCTACTGCCGCCAGAGCTGCGCGAGCTACAGGAAACGCCACTGCCGGTGCATGACCTGTCACTGCTGGGCGAGATGGATGCGGAGCTGGGCGACCCGGCGGTGCAGATGGAGCCCGCTGCGCCGGTGGTGCAGGCACTGGATGGCCGGCAGATCAAATTACCCGGCTACGTGGTGCCGCTGGCCATCACCGATGCGATGGAGGTAGAGGAGTTTCTGCTGGTGCCCTATTTCGGCGCCTGCATCCATGTACCGCCGCCGCCCTCGAACCAGATAGTGCATGTGCGCAGCACCAGCGGTATCAAGCTGCGGGACCTGTATCAGCCATTCTGGATCAGCGGGGCGATCCGCGTCGAGCGCATGGAAAGCGAGTTGGCCAACGCCGGCTACCGTATCGACGCGGCCAGTGTTGAACCCTATGTCTATTGATCCCGGTCGCTGATCAGCTGTTGTTCTCGATCGCCGAGCGGGCATAGCCTTCCCACTGCCGGATCAGCTGACGCTGCTGACTGCTGGCGCCGCTTTGCGCGCGTTTCAGGGTAGCCAGCAGATCTGACCACTGGCCCTCCTCCAACTGGATACCCGCCAATCGCAGCCAGTGATCGGAACGGCCACTGCCGTTGGCTACGGCGACCCAGGCGTCCCGTGCCCGTTCACGATCACGGGCCAGGGTCCACAGCTGTGCCAGGCGCTCCTGTCGCGCGGCATTCACCGGCAATAGCTTCTGCGCCATGAGTTCTTCCAGCAGACGCGCCGCCTGCCAGGGCGCGCCGGCATTGACTTGCAACGCCACCAGATTGTCCAGATCAGGCTGGGTCAGCCCGACGCCCGCTTCGTGGGCCAACCGCAGGGTCGCCGCCGCCGCCGGCTGCTTGCCAGCCTGGCTCTGCAGACCAGCCAGCTGACGCCAGTGCTCACGATTCTGCGGCGCGCGCTTGAGCAGCACCTTCTGCCACTGCGCGGCGCTGTCATACCGCTCCTGCTGATAGTTCATGCCCACCAGCAATTGATACCAGACATCATCGGCGGCGGGGTTGGCCCGCACCACCTGCTCGGCCAGGGGAATGGCCTTGGCGTATTCCCGGGCCTGGCTGTAGCACTGCACCAATAACTGCTTCTGCTCCAGCGACAGGGCACCGCCCGCCTGTACCCGCTCCAACAACCGGGCGGCCTCACCATATTGGCCCTCGGCAGCCAGTAACTGCGCCAGATTCAATTGATCCTGGCGCGCCGCCGGCGCATCCAGCTGGTCATGGGCCAGCGCCTTGCGCAGCCAATCGATGGCCTGGCGGTTCTGCTTGGCCGCAATGGCCAGATAACCCAGCCGTTGCTGGATCAGCGCCAGTTCCAGACTGCCCGCCGCAGCGCTGTCCAACGCCCCGCTCAGGACCGTTCGTGCCTTGCCCAGATCGCCATCCTGCTGCGCCTTCTGCGCCGCCGACAGGGCCTGGAATACCGCTGGATTGATCGCCTGCTGCGCCATTACCAATCCAGGCGCCAGTAGCAGCGTCAGACCCAGTGCAGCACTACGGTAGAGGTTTGCGACGCCCATGGTCATCTGTCCTCCAGACGGAAATACAAGGTTTTGGTTGCTTCACGCGCGACCGCCTGGCCGTTTTCCCGCCGCGGCGCAAAGCGCCAGCGGTTGGCGGCACGGCGGGCTTCACGCTCGAACACCCCTTTGGGTTTGGCCGAGGTGACCCGCAGATTCTCCACCCGCCCGTCGGGAGAAATGGTGAATGCCAGCGTGACTTCGCCTTCGATGCCCGCCGCCAATGCGCGCTGCGGATAGTTCGGCGGAATATCCACCAGCGGCGTAACTTCCTCGGCCGTAGTGGGACTGCTGGAGGCGGCCGGCGCCGCCGGGGCCGCGGGTGCGGGGGTTGGCGCAGGTGCTGGCGCCTCCGCCGCGGTGATCCCGGTCAGCGTCGGCGTAACCGCCACATTGAGGCCCGGGGTCGGCAGGTTCGGCACGCTGATATTCAGCTGTACGCTGGTGTCGACCTGCGGCTGCGGTGGTGCCGGCTGGGGCGGCGGCACGTCCGGCGGCTGCGGTTGCTCTGGCGGCTGCCGCTGCTGACGCTGGCGACTATCACTGGGTGTATCGGCGACGCTGCGCACAAAGCTGACCCGCGCCAGCTCCTCGCCTACATCACGGTTGTCCCGTGGCGGCATGATCATCAGCATCATCAGGGCGAACAGCGCCAGCGTCACCAGCAAGGCACCGGCAAAGCTGACCAGCAGCCGCATCAGTTGGCTCCCGCCGTGGCAGCCAGTGCCACATCCTGCACTCCGGCCATGCGTACCTGGTCCATGACCTGGATCACCAGGCCGCTGCGGGCATCCCGGTCAGCCTGTACCACCACGGTGCTATCGGGTTGATCGACGCGCATGCGCTCCACCGCGGCGCGCACGGCGCGGATGTCCACTTGCTGGCGGTCGATCCAGATTTCTCCGTTGGGGTCCACTGCAATCAGGATATTGCCCTTGGGCTGCTGCTCGGAGCTATCCGCAGTGGGGGTATTGACCTCGATGCCGGTGGTCTTGATGAAGGTGCTGGTCACAATGAAGAAGATCAGCATGATGAACACCACGTCGAGCATGGGGGTCAGGTCAATGCCGGCTTCGTCGTCGTTACCTGCTGAATGTCTGCGCATGCGCATGTTCAAGTATTCCTATTCGTGACGCAGGCGGTCGGTGAGCCGCTGCATGGCCAGCCGCGACGCTGCATCGAGTCGCGCCAGGCAAAATAAACCGCTGATGGCAATCACCATGCCGGCCATGGTTGGCACCGTGGCCCGGGACACGCCCGCGGCCATCGCTCTGGGATTGCCGGTCCCGCTGATCGAAAGCACATCGAAGACCTGGATCATGCCGCTGACCGTGCCCAGCAGGCCGAGCAACGGACACATGGCGATCAGCACCCGGATCATCGGCATGAACCGATTGAGCCGCTGCCGGGCCACGGAAAGCCAGGCTTCGCGGATATGCCGGGCTGCAGCGCTGCTATGATCGGCGCGCCGCAACCAACGGTTCTGCAGGCTGGCCGAGCGCTTGGGAAAGATGCGCCACAGGTACCACAGCCGCTCGACCATCAATGTCCACAGCACGATGGTGAAGCACAGGATGGTCCACAGCACCCAGCCGCCGCTGTCGAGAAAGTCCCTGAGCAACCAGAGGGCTTCACTCACCGCGCCGCTCTCCGGAGTCCAGGTGCAGGGCAATCAGGCCTGCGCTCTGCTGCTCCAGCACCTGGATGACCGCCTTGCTGCGCGAGGCCAGCATGCCATGCAAAAACAGCAGCGGAATGGCCACCACCAACCCCTGTACCGTGGTCACCAGCGCCTGGGAAATACCACCGGCCATCAGCTTGGGATCGCCGGTGCCGAACAGGGTAATCGCCTGGAAGGTAGCGATCATGCCGGTAACAGTACCGAGCAGACCCAGCAGCGGCGCCACGGCGGCGAGCAGCTTGATCAATCCGTTGCCACGATCCAGCGCCGGCGTCTCGCGCAGGATCGCTTCGTCCAGCTTCAGCTCCAGGGTATCCAGCTCCTCCAGCCGCGGCTTGCTGCCGATCACGCCGAGAATACGCCCCAACGGGTTATCGTCGCGCAGCTGATCCAGGCTGTTGGCCTGGCGCTCGACCTTGTTGGAAATACCCAGCAGCCACACCAGCTTGATCAGCGCCAGCACCACCCCGAGCACACCCAGAGCAATGATCACATATCCCACCAGGCCACCCTGGCGCACCCGATCCATGAACGACGGGGTCAGCTGCATCTGGCCGATGACGGTGCCCCGGGTGGGATCGACCATGAGGTCGGCCAGCTCGGTGCGCGGTGCGAGAAAGTCATTGATCAGCCCGCGGCCATCCGGCTGCTTGTCAGCCACTTGCAGGGTGCCGGCCTCGGCTTGATAAGTGAGGTATTCGCCCTCAGCCAGCGCCACGAAGGGGCCGACCAGTACCACGGGCACGTCCTGCTGCTGGCCATCGCGCCCGATGACCGGCGCGGGGAAGCGGCTGATCTTGCCACTGGCGGTCATGTCTTCCTGCAGCATGAACCAGAACTGCTCCAGGGTTTCTACCGTGGGGATCTGCGCGGCGCCAGCAAGCTGGTCGAGCTGTGCCAGCCGCTCCGGGAACTGCATGTTCAACAGCGAGTCCTGCCATTGGCTGCGGGTATCACCGGCCATCTGGCGTACTACACCAAACAGCTCCCCGAGATTGCCGCTGCGCTCGCGCATCTGCGTCTCGGTCGCGGCCAGCTCCGCTTCGAGCTGGTCGAATTCGGTCTTGAGCCGATCGGCCTCGGCCTTGATCGGCGCCAGTTCGCGCTCGGCCTGTGTCAGCAGGGTCTGCTGATTGTCCCGCTCGCGCAGGAACTGCGCTTCACGTTCGCGCATGGCAGCCTGTTCACTGCTGCGGATCTCGCGGATGTCCTGCAACAACTGGTCGAGGGAGGCCGGTTGCGCGAGGGTCAGCGGGCTGCTCAGAGCCACCGCCAAAGCGATCAATAGACGTTTCATTGTGCAGCTCCCTGTTCACTGACCGGCGGCAAAGGCAAGCGCAGCATGACCGGGGTCTGCTGCTGGCGGGCAATTCTCAGACCCTGCGCCAAGGTGCGGTGATAGCCGGCGGGCAGCGGTTGCCATTGCCGGGCTTCGGCGTCCCAATGCCCCTGCAGATGGCCATCGAGGCTCTGGTAGAACAGCGCCAGCCGGCCCAGCCGCAGGAACTCGACCACGCGCTGACCACCGTCGACGTCCAGGGTGCCGCGCCAGGCTTCCAGAGTGCGGCCGTAGTCACTTTCGATCTGGTAGGCTTCGAGCACCCGGCGATACTTTTCCGCGACCGTGACTTCAGGCCGGATCAGCAAGGCCTGGAGCTGCGCCAGCCGGTCAGCTCGCTCATCTTCCAGGAACGGCAGATCCAGCTCGATGAACTGTTCCAACGACCGGACCATGCGCTGCAGCATGGGGACGACTTCGGCCTGGGTTTCCTCGATAGTCGACAGCTGAGCCTGCAGGTCCGCCAGCTCGCTGCGCTGGGACTCAACCATCTTGCTCAGCTGCTCATTGTATTCAGCCAGCTGATCCTTCTGTTGAATCGCCTGCCGATAGCGGCTCAGAGCTTCACGCGTGGCGTCGTCGAGTTGGTCGATACGCTGCTGGGAACGCTGCGCCTCGGTCATCAGGGCTTCCCCTTCTGCCAGCGCGCTCTCAGCCGCGCCTTGTGCCAGCGCCATGGCCGGCAGCAGCCCTGCCAGCAAGAATATCCAAACCGCTCTCATCCAATTCCTCCCGGGGGGCATGACGACGCTTGATAGCCTCGCCACAAAAGAGAAGCATTATCATCTTCCCGCTCGCAGAATTCAACCGCGGCATCCTGTCGCAATAGCGCGACCCAAACAATTGCTCCAGATCAATAAACGATTCGGTCGACGCGCCTAGAGTGAATCCATCAAGACACCAAGGAGACATTTGAATGTCGCGCACCGTATCCAGAATCACCCTCGGCCTGCTCCTCGCTCCCGCACTGCTGGCTGCTTCCATCGCTCAGGCCCACCAGGCTGGCGACATCATCGTTCGTGCGGGTGCGATTACGGTTGATCCGCGCGAGGACAGCGGCAAGCTCAATTTCGATGGTGGAGCTGCTGGCGGAACCAGTGCCACGCTTGACAGCGATACCCAGCTGGGTCTGAACTTTGCTTATATGCTGACCGACAAGATCGGTATCGAGTTGCTGGCCGCGACTCCCTTCAGCCATGAGGTTGGCGTCAAGGGCGTGAGTGCAGCGACCGGGATTCCCGGCCTGGATGGCAAGCTGGCTGATATCAAGCACCTGCCACCGACTCTGAGTGTCGTGTACTACCCATTGAACAATCAGTCGGCCTTCCAACCCTACGTGGGCGCCGGCATCAACTACACCACCTTCTTCCAGGAAGAGCTGAGTAGCGCGCGCAAGGCCCAGGGTTTCAGCAGCCTGGAGCTGGACGACTCGTTCGGTCTGGCACTGCAGGCTGGTGCTGACTATATGCTCAATGACAAATGGATGGTCAACGCCCAGGTACGCTATATCGATATCGATACCGATGCGACTGTCAAAGGCCCTGGCGCATTGGGCGTGCAGAAGACCAAGGTCGATGTCGACGTTGACCCCTGGGTTTACATGGTCGGCCTGGGCTACAAGTTCTAACGCCTGAGCCCAAAGAGAAAACGGCCGCAATCGCGGCCGTTTTCATATGGACTGCGCTCAGTCCGATAACTCATCCAGCAGCGCCGGCAGCTGGCTGCGCCAAGTGCGCGGCTTGATACCGAAGACCATCAACAGCTTGCGCCCAAGCAACGCGGCATTCTGCGGTTGACCACGCAGCTCTGGCTGTTTGCCGAAGGCCACCGGCTGGATGGTGACATCGCCCGATAACGCGCCCCGCCCAATCAGTTCCTGCACCACACACTGGGCAAAGCTGATCCAGGTGGTCGCCTCGCTGCTGCCGTAATGGTAGGTACCGAATACCGGGGCGGCGCAATCCAGTTGCTTGAGCACTGACAGCAGAACCCGCGCCGCATCGGCCACTGGCGTCGGGTTGCCACGCCATTCCTCGGGCAGTGCCAGCGGTGATGACGCTCTCAAGCCATCTACCAGTCGTGCGAAGGGCCCGGCTGCCGAACCATCCAACAGCCAGCCGAAGCGCAGAATGACATGCCTGGCACACTGGGTACGCAGGCTCTGCTCCAACTGGGCCTGCAACCGCCCCAGCGTGCCATTGGGGTTCTCTTCATCCTTTTCGGTATAGGAAGAGGTCTTGCTGCCATCGAACACCCGGGCGCTGGACAACATCATCAGAGTGACGGCATTGGCCGCGCAGCCGTGGATCAGCCGCTCGTTGAAATTTTTCTGGGCCTGCAACGCCGCCGTGTCTTCCAGTCCCAGCTGGAACTGCTCACGATAGAAGGCCAGATTCAATACCAGATCCGGCTTGGCACCGGCCAGCAGTTGATCGGCCATCTCCGGCAGCCAACCCTGCTCCGGGCGTTCAACCGCTTCCAGACGGATGAATTCCACCGCTGCCTGAGCCAACAACGCCTGCCCCAGCGGATTTTCCGCGCCGAGCAGCAATACCCGCATTCGCATTCACGTCAACCTGTCGATGATGTTGTCAGGCTGCATTGTGCAATGTTCGGCCGCTCACGTCATCAGCGCAGCATGTCGGAAGCAGCCACATTTACTGCCTGCCCACTACCGGCAGATAGCACCCGGTCAGGTGTAGGTGATCATCGACTCCCGATCGAGGCGATCCAGATGCGGCACATTGTTGAAGCTGCTCAGACGCATGCTCCGGCTGTTGAAGCGGCAGTGCGTCAGCGCGGTGTTGCGGGTCTGCAGATTGAGTTCGACCATGGTCGACTCCGGCGCCTGCAACAACTGGCGCACCAGCATGGCAATAGCACCACCGGAGCTGACCGCCAGCACACGCTGGCCGGCATGGCGCTGCATGACACTTTCCCGGAATGCGCCCAGGCGCTGCTCGAAGCTGGCCCAGGTTTCCGGCAGCTCCCCTTCCAGCTCACCGGTGGACCACAGCAGGATGCCCTTCTTCAGCCGACGGAAGAAATCCGCTGCTACCGGTTTTTCCGGCAGCGCATGTTCCGGAAACTGCGTGGTATAGGCGCGCAACACCGAATGGAAGTCGAATTCGTTGAGTTCCGGATACACCTCGAACTGCTGCGCACCCAGGCCCATGCCGGTGCAGATGCCCTCGGCGGTCTCGCGATGGCGCACCATGTCACCGGTAACGATGTGATCGAAGCGCAGGTCTCGCTCGCGGAAATACTCCCCCAGCAGACGCGCCTGCTCATGCCCCAGCTCCGACAGCTGATCGTAGTTGCTGGAGCCGAACGAAGCCTGGCCGTGGCGCACAAAATAGATTTCCGACATGCATACTCCGCAGATTCTGATTACTGAAAGTCCCGGCACACCATAGTCAGTCATCCCAAGTCGGGTAGCCAAGGTTATTTCAGCCGGGAATGTTACTGGCAAAGCGACCGTAATCCCGCCAGCTCCCTATTTCAAACGGCGGCGTAACAGCCAAGGCGCGACATATCGAACCCCCTTCGAGTCGGTCAGAAAACAGCACCGCCCTGCTCGACAGATTGTATCCAGCGGCTCGGGACGATACGAAAACACAGAGAAATTGATCACATTTTAACCTTCTATCCTGTATAGTCCTTACACGACGAAATAATAAACCGCACTTCTCTGCACAAATATCGTCTCTCTTCTTCTTTCAACTTATTGAATTACAAAGACAATATTTTCTAGCAGGAGGAAGAAGCAGACGCATCATCGTTATAGGAGATAATTCATGAGAGTCGCCATTATCGGTGCCGGCCCAAGCGGGCTAGCGCAACTGCGTGCATTCCAGTCAGCCCAGGAAAAAGGCTGCGAGATCCCGGAACTGGTCTGTTATGAAAAACAGGCGGACTGGGGCGGACTATGGAATTACACCTGGCGCACCGGCCTCGATCAGCACGGCGAACCCGTACACGGCAGCATGTACCGTTATCTTTGGTCAAACGGGCCGAAGGAATGCCTGGAGTTCGCCGATTACACCTTCGAAGAGCATTTCGGCAAGCCCATCGCCTCATACCCGCCCCGCGAGGTCCTGTGGGATTACATCAAAGGGCGCGTCGAGAAAGCCGATGTCCGCAGATATATCCGCTTCAACTGCCCGGTGCGCCAGATTACATTCAACGAAGATAGCGAGCAGTTCACTGTGGTGGCACATGACCATGAGTCCGATGTGGTCACGACTGAACTCTATGATCATGTCATCGTCGCGTCAGGACATTTCTCTACGCCCAACGTGCCGGATTTCGACGGTTTCGATCGTTTCAGCGGCCGCATACTGCATGCCCACGACTTCCGCGATGCACTCGAATTCCGCGGCCAGGACGTGCTGCTGGTCGGCAGCAGTTACTCTGCCGAAGACATCGGGTCACAGTGTTACAAATACGGCGCGCGCAGCGTCACCACCAGCTATCGCACCCGGCCGATGGGTTTCGCTTTTCCAGACAATTGGGAAGAAAAGCCGCTGCTGCTGAAGGTGGATGGTAATACCGCATACTTTAAAGACGGAACATCCAGACGGGTCGATGCAATCATTCTCTGCACCGGCTACTTGCACCATTTTCCCTTCCTGGACGAATCACTGCGACTGAAGACCAGTAACCGGCTGTGGCCGCTGAACCTGTATCAGGGCGTGGTATGGGAAAACAATCCGAAGCTGTTCTATCTCGGCATGCAGGACCAGTGGTACACCTTCAATATGTTTGATGCGCAGGCCTGGTATGCAAGGGATGTGCTTCTCGGCCGGATTGCATTACCTGACCAGGCTGCAATGCAGCGGGATAGCCAAGCGTGGCGCGATCGTGAAGAAACCCTCGATACGGACGAAAGCATGATCGTATTCCAGGGTGACTATGTGCGTACCCTGATCGATCAGACCGATTATCCAAGCTTTGATATCGACGGGGTGAACAAGACGTTCTTTATGTGGGAAGAGCACAAGCATGAGGATCTCATGAGCTTCCGCGATTACTCCTACCGCTCATTGATGACCGGCACCGTGGCTCCGCGACACCATACTCGCTGGCTCGAGGCCATAGATGATTCGCTGGAAGCCTATCTGACGGCCCCTGAGGAGCAAAGTGCTCCGGCTCCTGCTCGCCAACCTGTCAAAGCCACCTGAGAAACAGCGCCAGCGGCACCCACCAATCAAAAAGCCCTGAAAAACAGGGCTTTTGATATATCTACTTCAGCGTCGTCAAGACATCGACTAGAACGGAATATCGTCATCGAAGCTGTCGTAATCCGGCATCTGCTGCGCCTGCGGCTGGGCCGGTTGCTGCTGTTGCTGCGGCTGCTGGGCCTGACGCTGGGGGGCCGGGCGCGACTGCTGCGGACGTGGCGCCATGCCTTCGCCGCCCTGGGGACGGCCGTCGAGCAACTGCATCTGTCCGCCGATATCGACCACGATTTCAGTGGTGTAACGCTTGACGCCGTCCTTTTCCCACTCGCGGGTCTGCAGGCGGCCTTCAATATAGAGCTTGGAGCCCTTGCGCACGTACTCACCGACGATTTCCGCCAGGCGGCCGAAGAACACCACGCGGTGCCATTCGGTCCGCTCCTGTTGCTGACCGGTCTGTTTGTCCTTCCAGCTGTCGGAGGTAGCCAGGGTGACGTTGGCCACCGCATTGCCGTTGGGCAGGTAGCGCACTTCGGGGTCGCCGCCCACGTTACCGATCAGAATTACTTTGTTTACGCCTCTGGCCATATTCACTCTCCTCTGGTGCCTGATTTATTCAAACCGGGTGCAAGACCCGATCCAGCTGCTCGCGATCCAGCACCTGTGTATCGACTTTGATATAAGCGGCTGTTTCCTCAGCCACGATGATTGCCTCGGCCACTCCTGGTACGTCCAGTATTCTGCGAAGCAATGCTTCATCCCTGACCAGTGTTGGATCCACTGCCAAACGATAGCTCGTCACGTAAGGAGGCTCGGCCATAGTAGCACCAATCGCAAACCAGGAAACCGCGAGCAGTCCACAACAGACGAACACCCCGCTCAGACCGAAACTGCCATATACCGCACCACCCAATACTCCACCAAGCGCCGCGCCGGCGAACTGGCTGGTGGAATAGATGCCCATGGCCGTGCCCTTGCTACCCGCTGGGGCAATCTTGCTGAGCAAGGATGGCAGGGTCGCCTCCAGCACGTTGAAGGCGACAAAAAACAGCACTATCGCGGTCACCAGCCAGGCCAGCGACGCCGTGCTCAACCACATCATCGGCTGCACCGCCGCCAACAGCAGAATAGCGCCCAGCACCACGCGCTTGATCTTGCGCTGACGCTCGGCGTAGATAATCAACGGCACCATGCCGACGAAGGACAACAGCAACGCCGTCAGATAGACCCACCAATGGCTTTCGCGGGGCAACCCGGCCTGCTCCTGCAGCGCCAGCGGGATGGCCACGAAGCAGGCCATCAACAGGGCATGCAGCACAGCGATGCCGTAATTCAGCCGCAGCAGGTCAGGGTTACTCAGGGCCGGCAGAAACGCGCCGCGGGTCACCCCGGCGTCGCGATGATGAAACGCCTGCGTTGGCGTCGGCACGACGAGCCCGATGAGGGCAATGCCGACCAGCGCCAGCACGGCGGTGGTATAGAACACGCCAGCCAGACCGGCCGCCCCGGCAATCAGCGGACCGGCGACCATGGCCACGGCAAACGACAGGCCGATGCTCATGCCGATCATCGCCATGGCCTTGGTGCGGTGCTGGTCGCGCGTCAGATCGGCGACCAGGGCCATGATCGCTGCAGCGATGGCACCGGCGCCCTGCAAAACGCGCCCGGCAATCACGCCAACCACACTGTCGGCCTGCGCCGCCACCAGGCCGCCGAGGGCGAACAACAGCAGACCACCGATGATTACCGGCTTGCGGCCAATGCGGTCCGACAACATGCCGAAGGGAATCTGCAGAAACGCCTGGGTGATGCCATAGGCGCCGATGGCCATGCCGATCAACAGGGGCGTGGCACCCTCCAGGTCCTGACCGTAGGTTGCCAGTACCGGCAGCACCATGAACAGCCCGAGCATACGGAACGCGAACACCGCAGCCAGGGACGAGGCTGCACGGCGCTCTTCGGACGACATGGAATCTGCCGGGTACATGGAATCTCCGCTGCGGTAGACAAAAGGCGGCATTTTAGCATGCTTGAGCGGT
The DNA here is from genome assembly GCF_024031555.1 of Pseudomonas sp. G11-1. NCBI lineage: Bacteria > Pseudomonadati > Pseudomonadota > Gammaproteobacteria > Pseudomonadales > Pseudomonadaceae > Pseudomonas > Pseudomonas sp. G11-1. The sequence continues at coordinate 69,388 of NZ_QEYQ01000007.1, forward strand.
CGAAACAGGAGTCGCATGCCGATCCGGCGATGACCTTATGACGCACCCAGATGGCAACAGGGTGGATGACCTTTCGGCCGGCGATTTTTGCGGGGACTACCCCGAAACACGTATACTGTCGAGCTTTGCTGGCTGCGGGTAATCTGCTGTGGATACAATTCTGATACGTGGGGCGCGTACCCACAACCTGAAGAACATTGATCTGGATCTACCCCGCGACAAGCTGATCGTCATCACCGGCCTGTCCGGCTCTGGCAAGTCGTCGCTGGCCTTCGATACCTTGTACGCAGAAGGCCAACGCCGCTACGTCGAATCCCTGTCGGCCTATGCCCGGCAGTTCCTGTCGATGATGGAAAAGCCGGATGTCGATCACATCGAGGGGCTGTCGCCAGCGATCTCCATCGAGCAGAAATCCACCTCGCACAACCCGCGCTCCACCGTCGGCACCATCACCGAGATCTACGATTACCTGCGCCTGCTGTTCGCCCGGGTTGGCGAGCCGCGCTGCCCGGACCATGACCTGCCGCTGGCCGCCCAGACCGTCAGCCAGATGGTTGATCAGGTGCTGGCCCGCCCCGAGGGCAGCAAGCTCATGTTGCTGGCGCCAGTCATGCGCGAACGCAAGGGCGAGCACCTGGCGTTGCTCGATGAGCTGCGCGCCCAGGGCTTTGTGCGTGCGCGCATCAATGGCCGCATCCATGATCTGGACGAAGCACCGGCGCTGGAGAAAACCCGCAAACACACCATCGAAGTGGTAGTCGACCGCTTCAAGGTGCGTGAAGACCTGCAGCTACGCCTGGCCGAGTCCTTCGAGACCACGCTCAACCTGGCCGACGGTATCGCCATTGTTGCGCCAATGGAGGGGGAAGAAGGCGAAGAGGTGGTGTTCAGCGCCCGCTTTGCCTGTCCTGAATGCGGCCATTCGATCAGCGAACTGGAGCCGCGACTGTTCTCCTTCAACAACCCGGCCGGCGCGTGCAGCGGTTGTGATGGCCTGGGGGTCAAGCAGTTCTTCGATGCCCGACGCCTGATCAATGGCGAGTCGACCCTGGCCGAAGGCGCCATTCGCGGCTGGGATCGGCGCAACGTCTATTACTTCCAGATGCTCAGCTCCCTGGCCGAACATTACGGCATCGATCTGGAACAGCCCTTCGATGACCTGAACGAGAAGCATCGCAAGCTGGTTCTCAACGGCACCGGCAGCGACAAGGTGCCGTTCCGTTACCTCAATGACCGTGGCGATATCGTCAAACGCGAGCATCCGTTCGAGGGTATCCTGCCGAATCTGGAGCGCCGCTACCGGGAAACCGAATCCCAGAGCGTGCGCGAGGAACTGAGCAAGTATCTCAGCACCCAGCCCTGCCCCGACTGCCATGGCACCCGCCTGCGCCGCGAGGCGCGCCATGTGTTTATCGACGGGCGCAATCTGTCCGGCATCACCACCATGCCCGTCGGCGCCGCCGCCGAGTATTTCGAGCAGCTCAAGCTGCAGGGCAGCCGCGGTGAAATCGCCGAGAAAATCCTCAAGGAAATTCGTGCGCGGTTGATGTTCCTGGTCAACGTCGGGCTCGACTATCTGGCCCTGGACCGCAGCGCCGACACCCTGTCCGGCGGTGAAGCCCAGCGTATCCGCCTGGCCAGCCAGATCGGCGCTGGCCTGGTGGGCGTCATGTACATTCTCGACGAGCCCTCCATCGGCCTGCACCAGCGCGACAACGAGCGCCTGCTCAGCACTCTTATCCACTTGCGCGACCTGGGCAATACCGTGATCGTCGTCGAGCACGACGAGGATGCCATCCGTCTGGCCGACTATGTGGTCGACATTGGCCCGGGCGCCGGCGTGCATGGCGGCCGCATTGTCTCCCACGGCACACCGGATCATGTCATGCATGACCCGGCGTCGCTGACCGGCAAGTATCTGTCCGGCGCGGTGAAGATCCCGGTGCCGGCCAAGCGCACCCCGACCCGCAAGGATCAGTGGCTGCGGCTGAAAGGGGCCTGTGGCAACAACCTGCAGAAGGTCAATCTGGAGATCCCGGTCGGCCTGTTCACCTGTGTTACCGGCGTATCCGGCTCGGGCAAGTCCACGCTGATCAACAATACCCTGTATCCGATCACCGCCACCGCCCTGAATGGCGCCACCACTTTGGACCCGGCGCCCTACGCCAGCTTCGATGGTCTGCAGCACCTCGACAAGGTGGTGGATATCGACCAGAGCCCGATCGGCCGTACCCCGCGTTCCAACCCAGCAACCTATACCGGGCTGTTCACCCCGATCCGCGAACTGTTCGCCGGCACCCAGGAGGCCCGCTCGCGCGGCTACAAGGCCGGGCGCTTCTCCTTCAACGTCAAGGGTGGACGTTGCGAGGCTTGCCAGGGCGACGGTCTGATCAAGGTGGAAATGCACTTCCTACCGGACATCTATGTGCCCTGCGACGTATGCAAGAGCAAGCGCTACAACCGCGAGACGCTGGAGATCAAATACAAGGGCAAGAGCATCCACGAAGTGCTGGAGATGACCATCGAGGAGGCCCGCACCTTCTTCGATGCGGTGCCGGCACTCGCGCGCAAGCTGCAGACGCTGATGGATGTGGGGCTGTCCTATGTCCGCCTCGGCCAGTCCGCCACCACCCTCTCCGGTGGCGAGGCCCAGCGCGTCAAGCTGGCGCGGGAGCTGTCCAAGCGTGATACCGGCAAGACCCTGTACATCCTTGATGAGCCCACCACCGGTCTGCATTTCGCCGACATCCAGCAGCTACTCGATGTGCTGCATCGCCTGCGCGACCATGGCAACACCCTGGTGGTGATCGAACACAATCTGGACGTGATCAAGACTGCGGACTGGATCGTGGATGTCGGCCCTGAGGGCGGCTCCAAGGGCGGCAAGATCATTGCCACCGGTACGCCGGAACAGGTTGCGGGCATGGCCCACTCACATACCGGCCGCTTCCTCGGGCCGCTACTGGAGCGCGACCGGGAAAGCTGATGGCAGGTGCCATGGGTATTTCCGGTCATCCTCACAATTTCCGGCGAACAGAGACGTGATTGAATTTCAGCAGGTAACCAAGGCCTACCGGGTAGGCAACCAGGACATTCCCGCCCTGCATGCCACCGACCTGAGCATCGAGGCCGGCCAGGTATTCGGCATCATCGGTCATTCCGGCGCGGGCAAGAGCACGCTGTTGCGACTGATCAACCGCCTGGAAGAACCCAGCAACGGTCGCATCATCGTGGCTGGCGAAGATATCACCGCGCTGGATGCCCAGGGCCTGCGGCGTTTCCGCCAGCGGGTGGGCATGATCTTCCAGCATTTCAATCTGCTGTCCTCGGCAACCGTTGCGGATAATGTGGCCTTGCCATTGCGCCTGGCCGGTATTGCCGATCGCCGGCAGGTCGCTGCGCGGGTCAAGTCGTTGCTGGCCCGAGTCGGCCTCAGTGACCATGCCGACAAATATCCGGCGCAGCTGTCCGGTGGCCAGAAGCAGCGGGTCGGCATCGCCCGCGCCCTGGCCACCGAGCCGAGCATTCTGCTGTGCGATGAAGCCACCAGCGCCCTGGACCCGCATACCACCCGGCAGGTGCTGCAGTTGCTGGCGGAAATCAACCAGGAACTGAAGTTGACCATAGTGCTGATCACCCATGAGATGGACGTGATCCGCCGGGTCTGCGATCAGGTAGCGGTCATGGATGGCGGGCACATCGTCGAGCAGGGCAAGGTCAGCGATGTCTTCCTGCATCCCCAGCACCCGACCACCCGCAGCTTCGTTTTCGATGATGAGAGCGATGAAGACCAAGCCGAGGACTTCGCCCACGTGCCGGGCCGCATTCTGCGCCTGACCTTCCTGGGTGAAGCCACCTTCGCTCCCCTGCTCGGCCGGGTAGCCCGGGCCACTGGAGTGGATTACAGCATTCTTGCCGGACGCATCGACCGCATCCGTGATGAACCCTGCGGCCAGCTCACCCTGGCGCTGATTGGCGGCGATGTAGATGCGGCCATGGCGCAACTGAACGCAGCCGAAGTACATGTTGAGGTATTACGCGGATGAGCGAACTGTTCACCAATATCGACTGGTATGACATCTGGATCGCCACCCTGGACACGCTGCTGATGCTCGGCGGCTCGTTGTTCTTCACCGTGCTGTTCGGCCTGCCGCTGGGCATCCTGCTGTTTCTCACCGGCCCGCGGCAGATGTTCCAGCGCAACGGCCTGTATGCAGTGCTGTCACTGGTCGTCAACGCGCTGCGTTCGTTGCCGTTCATCATTCTGCTGATTGTGATGATTCCCGTGACCAAGCTGATCACCGGCACCTCGCTGGGCGTAGCCGGGGCCATCCCGCCGCTGGTCGTGGGCGCCACCCCCTTCTTCGCTCGCCTGGTGGAAACCGCGCTGCGCGAAGTCGACCGCGGCATCATCGAGGCCACCCAATCCATGGGCGCCAGTACCCGACAGATCATTACCCGAGCCCTGCTGCCCGAAGCTCGCCCGGGCATCATCGCGGCGGTCACGGTCATTGCCATTACCCTGGTGTCCTATACTGCGATGGCCGGTGTGGTCGGCGGTGGCGGTCTGGGCGATCTCGCCATCCGCTACGGCTATCAGCGATTCCAGACTGATGTCATGATAGTGACCGTGGTGTTGTTGCTGATCCTGGTGCAGATTCTGCAGAGTGTCGGCGACCGCCTGGTTGTGCACTATTCACGAAAATAAGCAGGACGATAACCTGCACCCCCGTCTATTTCGGAGTTTCCAATGAAGAAGATTCTTGCTGTTCTGGCCCTGTCCACTGCCTTCGGTGCCCATGCGGCAGACAAGCTGAGCATCGCCGCCACTGCCGTTCCCCACGCCGAAATCCTCGAGTTCGTCAAACCCGCGCTGGCCAGTGAAGGCGTTGAGCTCGATATCAAGGTCTTTACGGATTACGTGCAGCCCAACCTGCAGGTTGCCGAAGGCCGTCTGGATGCCAACTTCTTCCAGCACAAGCCCTATCTGGATGAGTTCAACAAGGGCCGTGGCACCGATCTGGTCAGCGTCGCCAACGTGCATGTAGAGCCCTTTGGCATCTACTCCAGCAAGCTGAAATCCCTGGACGAAATCAACGACCGGGCCACCATCGCTATCCCCAACGACGCCACCAATGGCGGCCGCGCGCTGCTGCTGCTGGACAAGGCCGGCGTGATCACCCTGAAGGACAAGAGCAATATCCTCGCCACCCCGCGCGATATTGAAGGCAACCCGAACAAGGTACGCATCCGCGAGCTGGAAGCCGCTACCCTGCCGCGCGTCCTCGATCAGGTGGACCTGGCGCTGATCAATACCAACTACGCTCTGGAAGCCGGCCTGAACCCCACTAGCGATGCACTGGCCATCGAGGGTGACGACTCGCCTTACGCCAATATCCTGGTGACCCGCGCGCAGGATGCCGAGAACGAAGCCGTGCAGAAGCTGGTAAAGGCGCTGCACAGCAACGAAGTGAGAGAGTTCATTGAGGATAAATACCAGGGCGCTGTGGTTCCGGCGTTCTGATCGGACCAGCTAACGGAATACCAGCAGAAGTCGGCCCACAGGGCTGGGCCGACTCCTTCCTTGCATAACCCTTCCTCCAGCTGCAAAAAGCCCGCGACTAATACCTCGTCGCGGGCTACTTTCAACTAGCGGTCGTTATCAGACCGGCACTTCCGACATCGGCACACCCAGCGCTGCTGCAATCCCCTTGCCATAAGCCGGATCGGCCTTGTAGCAGTGGGTGATGTGGCGAATCATGATGTGACGCTCAACCCCATTCATGGCCCGTGCGGTGTTCTGGAACAGCCGCTGCTGCTCTTCAGCCGACATCAGACGGAACAGATTGCCCGGCTGGGTGAAGTAGTCGGCATCGTCAGCGCGGAAATCATAGCGGGCTGCGGCACCTTCCAGCGCCATCGGCGGCTCGCTGAAATCAGGCTGCTCCTGCCATTCGCCGTAGGTGTTCGGCTCGTAATGCAGGCGGCTGCCCTGGTTGCCATCGACCCGCATGGCACCATCACGATGGTAGCTGTGCACCGGGCAACGGGGCGCATTCACCGGGATCTGGTGATGGTTCACGCCCAGCCGGTAGCGCTGCGCATCGCCGTAGGAGAACAGACGGCCCTGCAGCATGCGGTCCGGTGAAAAGCTGATGCCCGGTACCACATTGGCCGGAGTAAAGGCCGCCTGCTCCACATCCTGGAAGTAGTTGTCCGGGTTGCGGTTCAGCTCCATGTAACCCACTTCGATCAGCGGGTAGTCCTGCTTCGACCAGACCTTGGTCAGATCGAACGGGTGGAAGCCGTAGGATGCCGCATCGGTCTCCGGCATGATCTGCACGTACAGGGTCCAGCGCGGGAAGTCGCTGTTCTCGATCGCTTCGTACAGGTCGCGCTGAGAGCTTTCGCGGTCCCCGGCCACCACCGCAGCGGCTTGCTCGTCGGTCAGGTTCTTGATGCCCTGCTGGGTCTTGAAGTGAAATTTGACCCAGTAGCGTTGATTGTCCGCACTGATGAAACTGTAGGTGTGCGAACCAAACAGATGCATATGGCGGTAGCCGGCGGGAATACCGCGGTCACCCATCACATAGGTGATCTGATGCAGTGCTTCAGGCAGACCGGTCCAGAAGTCCCAGTTGTTGTTAGCGTTGCGCATGTTGGTACGCGGGTCGCGCTTGACCGCATGGTTCAGGTCGGGGAATTTCAGCGGGTCGCGGAAGAAGAACACTGGGGTGTTGTTGCCCACCAGGTCCCAGTTACCCTGTTCGGTATAGAACTTCAGCGCCGCGCCGCGGATATCACGCTCGGCATCGGCTGCGCCGCGCTCGCCGGCCACGGTGGAGAAGCGGGCGAACATCGGGGTTTTCTTGCCGACCTCGGCAAAGATCCGCGCTTTGGTGTATTGAGTGATGTCATGGGTCACCACGAACTCACCGAAAGCCCCGGAGCCCTTGGCGTGCATGCGGCGCTCAGGAATCACTTCACGGTCGAAATGTGCCAGTTTTTCCAGAAACCAGACATCCTGCAGCAACATCGGGCCGCGGGGTCCTGCCGTCATCACGTTCTGGTTTTCAGATACCGGTGCACCGGCCACGGTGGTGAGTTTTGGTTTGTCGGTCATAGTGCTCTCTCTCCTGGATCAATTCGGCGGCCAGCGGCTGGAACCGGTGGCGTTGGGGCAATGATAAGGAGCCAGCAGAAATAGAACCAATGAGTTGGCTCAAGCCAAACGATAGGATTTACATATTAACGGTACGGCGTAACTGGCAGGGAAGCCACAGCAAATCGCAGATATAAAAAAACCGGGCCAAAGCCCGGTTTTCTTGAACTACCCGCTACTTACTCTTCGGAAGCAGCAGCCAGCTCAGGGCGGTCAACCAGTTCCACGTAGGCCATGGGTGCCGCATCACCAGCGCGGAAACCGCACTTCAGGATACGTACATAGCCGCCGGGACGGTCTGCGTAGCGCTTGCCCAGGTCGTTGAACAGCTTACCTACAGCTTCTTTGCTGCGGGTGCGGTCAAAGGCCAGACGGCGATTGGCTACGGTATCTTCTTTCGCCAGGGTGATCAGCGGCTCTGCAACACGGCGCAATTCCTTGGCCTTGGGCAGAGTGGTTTTGATCAGTTCATTCTCGAACAGCGACACCGCCATGTTCTGGAACATGGCCTTGCGGTGCGAGCTGGTCCGACTCAGGTGACGACCACTTTTACGATGACGCATCTCTCAATTCCTCGGTGTCAGACGATCAGGCCGTAACCTTGTCGTCCTTCTTCAAGCTTGCAGGCGGCCAGTTGTCCAGACGCATACCCAGTGACAGACCACGCGAAGCCAGAACATCCTTGATTTCAGTCAGGGATTTCTTGCCCAGGTTCGGAGTCTTCAGCAGTTCCACTTCGGTACGCTGGATCAGATCGCCAATATAGTAAATGTTTTCAGCCTTCAGACAGTTGGCCGAACGAACAGTCAGCTCCAGGTCGTCAACCGGGCGCAGCAGGATCGGGTCGATCTCATCTTCCTGCTGTTCCACTACAGGCTCCTGGTCGCCCTTCAGATCAACGAAGGCGGCCAGCTGATGCTGCAGAATGGTCGCGGCGCGACGAATAGCTTCTTCCGGATCCAGCGTACCATTGGTTTCCAGGTCAATGACCAGTTTGTCCAGGTTGGTACGCTGCTCGACCCGAGCGCTCTCGACCACGTACGCCACACGGAGAACCGGGGTGTAGGTAGCATCGAGCTGCAGGCGGCCGATGGAACGGCTTTCGTCTTCGTCCGACTGACGCGCATCGGCAGGCTCATAGCCACGACCACGCGCAACAGTCAACTTCATGTTCAGGACGCCGTTGTCCGACAGCGTGGCGATGTGGTGATCAGGGTTGATGATCTCCACATCGTGGTCCAGCTGAATGTCGCCAGCGGTGACCGCACCCGGGCCCTTCTTGGAGAGGGTCAGGGTGACGTGATCACGACCATGCATCTTGATCGCTACACCTTTCAGGTTGAGCAGGATCTCGATGACATCTTCCTGGACGCCTTCGATGGCGCTGTACTCATGCAAAACGCCATCGATTTCCGCCTCAACCACGGCACAACCGGGCATGGACGAGAGCAGGATGCGACGCAGCGCATTGCCCAGGGTATGACCAAAACCACGTTCCAGCGGCTCAAGAGTGATCTTGGCGCGAGTGGACGAGGTTTCTTGAACGTCGATATGACGTGGTGTAAGAAACTCGGCAACCGAATTTTGCATGAAAGGCACCTTTTGCTGACTATCGCTTACTTGGAGTAAAGCTCGACGATCAAGTTCTCGTTGATGTCGGCGTACAGATCACTCCGTGCGGGCAGGCTCTTGAAGACACCTTCCTTCTTGGCAGCGTCTACTTCCAGCCATTCTGCCTGGCCGCGTTGGGCAGCCAGATCCAGCGAGCCGTTGATGCGCAGCTGGTTCTTGGCCTTCTCACGAACGGCAACCACATCACCCGGGGAAACCAGGTAGGACGCAATGTTCACGGTCTTGCCGTTGACACTGATGGCCTTGTGGGAAACCAACTGACGAGCTTCGGCACGTGTTGCGCCAAAACCCATACGGTATACAACGTTATCCAGACGACGCTCGAGCAGTTGCAGCAGGTTCTCGCCGGTAGCACCCTTCAGACGGGCAGCTTCCTTGTAGTAGTTGCTGAACTGACGCTCGAGTACACCGTAGATACGACGAACTTTTTGCTTCTCGCGCAATTGAGTGCCGTACTCGGAGAGACGGCCGCGACGCTGACCATGCACGCCAGGAGGACTCTCCAGCTTGCACTTGGAATCAAGAGCGCGTACGCCGCTCTTGAGGAACAGATCAGTGCCTTCGCGACGAGACAGCTTACATTTGGGACCAATATATCTAGCCATTTAACCGTCTCCTGATTACACGCGGCGCTTCTTGGGCGGGCGACAACCGTTATGTGGGATGGGGGTGACATCGGTGATGCCGCTGATCTTGTAACCACAAGAGTTCAGCGCGCGTATCGCGGACTCACGACCCGGGCCGGGGCCCTTCACATTAACGTCGAGGTTCTTCAAACCATATTCCAGAGCCGCCTGACCAGCACGCTCGGCCGCTACCTGAGCAGCGAACGGGGTGCTTTTACGCGAACCACGGAAACCGGAACCACCGGAAGTCGCCCAGCTCAGAGCGTTGCCCTGGCGGTCGGTAATGGTGATGATGGTGTTGTTGAAAGACGCGTGGACGTGGGCGATACCATCAACCACCGTCTTTTTGACTTTTTTACGAACACGAGCAGCAGGCTTAGCCATATCTGTATATTCCTTCGCGATTACTTACGGATCGGCTTGCGCGGACCCTTACGGGTACGAGCGTTGGTCTTGGTGCGCTGGCCGCGGACCGGAAGGCCACGACGATGACGCAGACCACGATAGCAGCCAAGATCCATGAGACGCTTGACGTTCATGTTGATCGCGCGGCGCAGGTCACCTTCGGTGTTACTCTTGGCAACCTCGTTACGCAGCAGATCAATCTGCTCCTCGCTCAGATCCTTGATTTTTGCACTGGGCTCAATGCCAGTGGCGGCACAGATCTGCTGTGCCTTGGTTTGACCGATACCAAAGATATAGGTCAGAGAGATAACAGTATGCTTGTTATCCGGGATGTTGACGCCTGCAATACGGGCCATCCAAATTACTCCGTCTGACAGCTACCTGACTCAACCCAAACGTAACAAGGTTGCGTGAAAAAGGGTGCAGTAGGGTAGCGCTAACATATAAAAAAATCAACCACCCGACCAATTAACTGGCCGGGCGGCGGTTATCCTGAGACGTAGTCTTCAATCAGAGCAGGTTGAGTAATCAACCCTGGCGCTGTTTGTGACGAGGCTCAGCACTGCAGATGACCCGTACGCTGCCGTTGCGACGGATGACCTTGCAGTTACGGCAAAGCTTCTTGACTGATGCTGCAACTTTCATAACGTTCTCCAGAATCCTGAAATATCAGCGCAGCATGCCGCTGCCGTAGCCTTTCAGGTTCGATTTCTTCAAAAGAGACTCATACTGCTGAGAAACGAGGTGCGATTGTACTTGGGACATGAAGTCCATAACAACCACAACAACGATCAACAGCGAAGTCCCACCCAGATAGAACGGCACGTTGGCCGAGACTACCAGGAACTGCGGCAGCAGGCAGACCGCAGTCATGTACAGGGCTCCGAACATGGTCAGGCGGGTCAGTACGCCGTCGATATAACGAGCGGACTGTTCACCCGGGCGGATACCCGGAATGAAAGCACCAGACTTCTTCAGATTGTCAGCCACATCCTTGGGGTTGAACATCAGCGCTGTATAGAAGAAGCAGAAGAAAATGATCCCTGCACTGAACAGAATGATGTTCAACGGCTGACCCGGGGCAATAGCCTGGGACAGGCTTTGCAGCCAACCCATGCCCTCACCCTGGCCGAACCAGGTCCCCAGCGAAGCCGGAAACAACAGGATGCTGCTGGCGAAAATCGCTGGAATCACCCCAGCCATATTCACCTTCAACGGCAAGTGGCTGGTCTGGGCAGCGAACACCTTGCGGCCCTGCTGCCGCTTGGCGTAGTTCACAGTGATGCGCCGCTGACCACGCTCGACGAAGATCACGAACGCGATCATGGCAACCGCCAGCAAGGCGATGGTAATCAGCGCGAAGATGTTGATATCGCCCTGACGTGCCGCCTCGAAGGACTGCCCTATTGCGCCGGGCAAACCAGCAACGATACCGGCGAAGATCAGCATGGAGATACCATTGCCGACGCCTCGCTCGGTGATCTGCTCACCCAGCCACATCATGAACATCGCACCCGCCACGAAGGTAGTGACCGCTATGAAATAGAAGCCAAAACCGGTAGCGAAGGCCACGCCCTGGCTGGACAGGCCAACCGACATCCCCACCGCCTGAATCAAGGCCAGTACCAGCGTCAGATAACGCGTGTACTGACTGATCTTGCGGCGTCCGGACTCACCTTCCTTCTTCAACTGCTCCAGCGTTGGGCTCACCGCCGTCATCAACTGCATGATGATCGATGCAGAGATATACGGCATGATCCCCAGAGCGAAGATACTCATCCGCTCCAGGGCACCACCGGAAAACATGTTGAACAGGCTAAGAATGGTCCCCTCATTCTGTCTGAACATATCTGCCAGACGATCAGGGTTGATACCGGGCACCGGTATATGGGCACCGATTCGGTAAACGATGATCGCCAGGAACAGGAAGCGCAGGCGCCCCCATAGTTCCGTCAGGCCGCCTTGATTCATTCCAGAGAGAGCGCCTTGCTTAGCCATGTAGTCCTTATTCCTCGATCTTGCCGCCAGCTGCTTCGATCGCTGCACGGGCACCCTTGGTAGCTTTCAGACCTTTGATGGTAACCGCTTTGGTTACATCACCGGACAGAACTACCTTGGCGCGTACAAACTTGTCACCAATGATATTGGCGTCTTTCAGCGCTTGCAGGTCGATAACATCGACATCCAGCTTGTTCAGCTCGCTGGTGCGAATTTCAGCGGTCACCATCGCGATCTTGGAAGTGAAGCCGAACTTCGGCAGACGACGGTGCAACGGCTGTTGACCACCCTCGAAACCGGGAGCGACCTTACCGCCGGAGCGCGAAGTCAAACCTTTGTGGCCGCGACCGGCAGTCTTGCCCAGGCCGCTACCGATACCGCGACCGACGCGCAGCTTTTCAGGGCGTGCACCCGGCGCGGAACGCAGATCATTCAGTTTCATGTCTTAACCCTCAACCCGGACCATGTAGGAGACCCTGTTGATCATCCCACGTACAGCCGGAGTATCTTCGACTTCGACGGTATGACCGATGCGGCGCAGGCCCAGGCCCTTTACGGAAGCCTTGTGGCTCGGCAGACGCCCGATCACGCTCTTGAACAGGGTTACTTTGATTTTTGCATTAGCCATGCCAGCTTACCCCACGATGTCTTCAACGGTCTTGCCACGCTTGGCCGCCACAGAATCGGGAGACTGCATAGACTTCAGACCCTTGTAGGTAGCCTGAACGACGTTGACCGGGTTGGTGGAACCGTAACATTTGGCCAGTACGTTATGGATGCCAGCGGCTTCCAGAACGGCGCGCATAGCGCCACCGGCGATAACGCCAGTACCTTCGGAGGCCGGCATCATGAATACCTTGGAGGCACCATGGGCAGCCCGCAGGGGATACTGAATGGTGGTGCCATTCAGATCCACCTGGATCATGTTACGACGTGCGGCTTCCATGGCCTTCTGGATAGCGGCAGGCACTTCACGCGCCTTGCCACGACCGAAGCCCACGCGACCATTGCCATCGCCGACTACTGTCAGCGCTGTGAAGGCAAAGATCCGACCGCCCTTAACTACTTTGGCGACGCGGTTAACCTGAACCAGTTTCTCGATGTAACCTTCGTCACGCTTTTGATCGAAATTAGCCATAGCTCTACCCTTAGAATTCCAGCCCGCCTTCACGAGCGGCGTCGGCCAGCGCTTTCACGCGGCCATGATACTTGAAGCCGGAACGGTCGAAGGAGACCTGAGTTACACCGGCGGCCTTGGCACGTTCGGCGACCAGAAGACCTACCTGTTTGGCGGCTTCGATGTTGCCGGTACTGCCACTGCGCAAGTTTGCGTCAAGGGTGGAGGCACTGGCCAGAACCTTGGAACCGTCGGCCGAGATCACTTGTGCGTACATGTGCTGCGAAGAACGGTACACGCACAGACGTACGGCTTCGAGCTCGCGCAGTTTCAGACGCGAACGACGAGCGCGACGGAGACGAATAACTTTTTTATCGCTCATTTTCTATGCCCTACTTCTTCTTGGCTTCTTTACGACGCACGACCTCATCGGCGTAGCGAACACCCTTGCCCTTATAGGGTTCGGGACGACGGAAATCACGAATTTCCGCGGCTACCTGACCGACCAGTTGCTTGTCGATGCCTTTGATGACGATGTCAGTCTGGCTGGGGGTTTCAACCGAAACACCCTCGGGCAGCTGATAGTCGATTGGGTGGGAGAAACCCAGGGCCAGGGACAGAACCTGTCCTTTAGCCTGAGCCCGGTATCCTACACCAACCAGCTGCAGCTTGCGCTCGAAACCTTGGCTGACGCCGACAACCATGTTGTTGACCAGTGCACGAGTGGTGCCGGCCATGGCTGCATTGACACTGCCAGGACGAGGAGCGAAACGCAGTACGCCCTCTTCCTGGGTTACTTCAACGGCCGGATGCATGCTCAGTGCGAGGGCGCCCTTCGGGCCCTTGACGGAGACATCCTGACCATCAATCTTGACTTCTACACCCTGCGGCAAAGTGACAGGGTTCTTAGCGACGCGAGACATCGTAACCCCCTATCAGAATACGGTGCAGAGCACTTCACCGCCGATACCGGCAGCGCGAGCAGCGCGATCAGTCATAACACCTTTGTTGGTGGAGACGATCGAGACACCCAGTCCACCCTTGACCTTGGGAAGCTGGTCAACGGACTTGTACTGACGCAGGCCGGGACGGCTGATGCGCTTCATTTCTTCGATTACCGGCTTGCCTTCGAAGTACTTGAGCTCGATCGACAGCACAGGCTTGGCATCGCCCTGCACTTCGTAACCAGCTACATAGCCTTCTTCTTTAAGTACTTTGGCGACAGCCACCTTCAGCTTTGCCGAAGGCATGCTGACACTGGACTTTTCAGCCATCTGGGCATTACGGATACGGGTTAGCATATCGGCTAACGGGTCCTGCATACTCATGGGCTTTGTGCTCCTGAAACTGAGTAATTAAGGTCTTGTTTACCAGCTGGCCTTGACCAGACCGGGTACATCACCGCGCATGGCAGCTTCGCGCAGCTTGATGCGCGAGAGACCGAACTTGCGGTATACACCGTGTGGGCGGCCAGTCACGCGGCAGCGGTTACGCTGACGCACGGGGCTCGCATCACGCGGCAGTTTCTGCAGGGCAACCTGGGCATTCCAACGATCTTCAACAGATGCATTGACGTTGCCGACGGTGGCCTTGAGTTCAGCACGCTTGGCAGCGTACTTGGCAACCAGGCGAGCCCGTTTGGCCTCGCGGTTCTTCATGCTGATTTTAGCCATTGCCTGACTCCTAGTTGCGGAACGGGAAGTTGAACGCACGCAGCAGCGCGCGGCCTTCGTCGTCAGTCCGGGCGGTAGTGGTCAGGGTGATGTCCAGACCACGCAGAGCATCGATCTTGTCGTAATCGATTTCCGGGAAGATGATCTGCTCTTTCACACCCATGCTGTAGTTGCCGCGACCATCAAAGGACTTGGCATTCAGACCACGGAAGTCACGTACGCGCGGCAGCGAGATCGACAGCAGACGATCCAGGAACTCATACATCTGTTCACGACGCAGCGTCACCTTGACACCGATCGGCCAGCCGTCACGAATCTTGAAGCCGGCAATCGACTTGCGGGAGTAGGTCACGATGCCTTTACGGCCAGTGATCTTTTCCAGGTCAGCCAATGCGTTCTCAATGACTTTCTTGTCACCTACTGCTTCACCAAGGCCCATGTTCAGGGTGATCTTGGTGATCTTCGGCACTTCCATCACGTTCTGCAGGCCCAGGTCTTCCTTGAGCTGCGGAACCAGGGTAGTCCGGTAATGTTCTTTCAATCTTGCCATGGTAAGCACCTAGATTCTCAAGCGTCGACCGCTTTTTGGGTCGACTTGAAAATACGAACCTTCTTACCGTCTTCGACCTTGAAGCCGATACGGTCGGCTTTGCTGGTCTCAGGGTTGAAGATAGCCACGTTGGAGACGTGGATTGGCGCCTCCTTTTCAACAATACCGCCCTGCACACCAGCCATAGGGTTCGGCTTGGTAGCACGCTTGATAATGTTGACACCAGCAATGACCAGGCGGTCGTCAGCCAGGACCTTACGGACCTTGCCACGCTTGCCTTTGTCTTTTCCGGCGATGACGATTACGTCGTCGTCACGTTTGATCTTTTGCATGACCGGGCTCCTTACAGCACTTCGGGCGCGAGGGAAACGATCTTCATGAACTGCTCGTTACGCAGTTCACGCGTCACTGGCCCAAAGATGCGGGTACCGATCGGCTCATTTTTGTTGTTGAGCAGAACGGCTGCGTTGCCATCGAAACGGATCAGCGAACCGTCGGTACGGCGAACGCCGTGACGGGTACGCACGATGACCGCAGTCAGCACCTGGCCTTTCTTTACTTTGCCGCGCGGAATCGCTTCCTTCACGGTCACTTTGATGATATCGCCAATGCCGGCGTAGCGACGGTGAGAACCGCCCAGAACCTTGATGCACATAACGCGGCGTGCACCACTGTTGTCAGCCACATCCAGCATGGATTGAGTCTGAATCATAACTTTCTCCGACCCTTAAATAATCCGCTATAACAGCGCGGGGCTTAAACTTGCGCCGCGCGCTCGTCGATCTGTACCAGGGTCCAGCTCTTGGTTTTAGCCAAGGGACGGGTTTCCCGGATAGTGACCAGATCGCCGATGCGGCATTCGTTGTTCTCATCATGCGCATGCAGCTTGGTAGAGCGGCGTACGTACTTGCCGTACAGCGGGTGCTTTACCTGACGCTCGATGAGCACAGTAACGGTTTTGTCCATCTTGTCGCTGACCACACGGCCAGTAACGGTACTAACTGTAGTGTTCTCGGCCATGATCAGTTACCACCTTTCTGATTGAGCACGGTCTTGACTCGAGCGATGTCACGCTTGGTCTGCTTGAGCAGATGACTCTGACCGAGTTGACCGGTTGCCTTCTGCATGCGCAGATTGAACTGGTCGCGCAGCAGGGTGAGCAGCTGCTCGTTCAGCTGCTCGGCAGATTTTTCACGAAGTTCTGTCGCTTTCATCACATCACCGTCCGCTTAACAAAGGTGGTTGCGAGGGGCAGCTTGGCAGCGGCCAGGGCAAAAGCCTCACGCGCCAGCTCTTCGGAAACACCTTCAATCTCATACAGGACCTTGCCCGGCTGAATCTGGGCTACCCAGTATTCGACGTTACCCTTACCTTTACCCATCCGCACTTCGAGAGGCTTCTTGGAGATCGGCTTGTCAGGGAAGACACGGATCCAGATTTTACCGCCACGCTTGACGTGACGAGTCAGAGCACGACGTGCCGCTTCAATCTGACGGGCGGTCAAACGACCACGGCTGACGGATTTGAGTGCGTATTCGCCAAAGCTCACTTTACTGCCGCGATGTGCCAGGCCACGGTTGTGACCGGTCATTTGCTTGCGGAACTTCGTACGCTTGGGTTGTAACATGTGCGTACCCCTTACTTAGCAGCTTTTTTCTTGGTCGCGACGGTTTTGATTTCTTCAGGCTGACCACCAATGATCTCGCCTTTGAAAATCCAAACCTTCACACCGATCACACCGTAAGTGGTGTGGGCTTCAGCCGTTGCGTAGTCGATGTCGGCACGCAGAGTGTGCAGCGGCACACGGCCTTCACGGTACCATTCGGTACGGGCGATCTCGGCGCCGCCGAGACGGCCGCTAACCTGGATCTTGATACCCTTGGCACCAATACGCATGGCGTTCTGTACAGCACGCTTCATCGCACGACGGAACATGACGCGACGCTCGAGCTGCTGGGCAACGCTCTGGGCCACCAGGGCACCGTCGAGTTCCGGCTTGCGGATCTCTTCGATGTTGATGTGCACCGGAACGCCCATCTGGCTGGTCAGTTCCTGACGCAGCTTCTCGACGTCTTCACCCTTCTTGCCAATCACGATGCCGGGACGGGCAGTGTGAATGGTGATGCGGGCTGTCTGGGCCGGGCGCTGAATATCAACGCGGCTGACGGAAGCGCTTTTCAATTTGTCCTGAATGTACGCGCGTACTTTCAGGTCCGTGTTCAGATAGTCCGCATAAGTGCGGCCGTCTGCATACCACACCGAAGTGTGCTGTTTTACGATACCGAGGCGAATGCCTGTCGGATGTACTTTCTGACCCATGTGATCGACTCCTACTTGTCAGCAACCTTGACCGTGATATGGCAAGACCGCTTGATGATGCGATCAGCACGGCCTTTGGCACGTGGCATGATGCGCTTCAGAGAGCGACCTTCGTTGACAAACACGGTGGAGACCTTGAGGTCATCCACGTCTGCGCCATCATTGTGCTCAGCGTTGGCAATGGCCGACTCCAGCACTTTCTTGATGACATCAGCGGCCTTCTTGTTGCTGAAAGTCAGCAGATTCAGGGCCTCATCCACCTTCTTCCCGCGGATCTGATCGGCGACCAAGCGAGCTTTCTGGGCAGAGAGTCGGGCGCCCTTAACGGTAGCGGCTACTTCCATCTTTCTAACCCCTTAGCGCTTGGCTTTCTTGTCTGCCGCATGACCGCGATAGGTACGCGTGGCAGAGAATTCGCCCAATTTGTGGCCGACCATGTCTTCGGTAACGATGACCGGGACATGTTGACGACCGTTGTGTACTGCGATGGTCAAACCAACCATCTGCGGCAGAACCATCGAACGGCGCGACCAGGTTTTAACCGGCTTGCGATCGTTCTTTTCTGCTGCAACTTCGACCTTCTTCAACAGGTGAAGATCGATAAAAGGACCTTTCTTCAGAGAACGCGGCACGTCGTTTCCCCTCTAATTACTTGCTGCGACGACGGACAATCATATTGTCAGTGCGCTTGTTGGACCGAGTCTTAGCACCCTTGGTGGGGAAGCCCCACGGCGACACCGGATGACGACCACCAGAAGTACGCCCTTCACCACCACCATGCGGGTGATCAACCGGGTTCATGGCAACACCACGAACGGTCGGACGCACACCGCGCCAGCGAGTGGCACCGGCCTTACCCAGGGAGCGCAGGCTGTGCTCACCGTTGGACACTTCGCCCAAGGTGGCGCGGCATTCGCCGAGAACCTTGCGCATTTCGCCGGAACGCAGGCGAACGGTGACATAGGCGCCTTCACGGGCAACCAGCTGTACGGAGGCACCAGCACTGCGGGCAACCTGAGCACCCTTGCCGGGCTTCAGTTCGATCGCGTGGATGGTGCTACCCACCGGAATGTTGCGCAGCGGCAGGCAGTTGCCAGCCTTGATCGGCGCGTCGGCACCCGACACCAGCTGATCGCCAGCAGTCACACCCTTGGGAGCGATGATGTAGCGACGCTCGCCGTCGGCGTACTTCAGCAGAGCAATGTGAGCGGTACGGTTCGGATCGTATTCGATACGCTCAACGGTGGCGGGAATGCCATCCTTGTTGCGACGAAAATCGACCAGACGATAGTGCTGCTTATGACCGCCCCCACGATGACGCGTGGTGATGCGACCATTGTTGTTACGTCCGCCGGACTTGCCTTGCTTCTCGAGCAGGGGCGCATAAGGAGCACCCTTGTGCAGGTCCGAGCTAACGACCTTTACGACGAAGCGGCGGCCAGCGGAAGTAGGTTTACATTTAACAATTGCCATGATGTACCCCTTTCTTATTCAGCGCTGGCGAAGTCGATGTCCTGACCGGGCTCAAGGCTGACATAGGCCTTCTTCCAGTCATTACGCTTGCCCAGGCCGCGAACGGTTCGCTTGGTCTTGCCTTTGACATTCAAGGTCGACACACGGTCTACCTTGACGTTGAACAGCTGTTCAACGGCTTTCTTGATTTCCAGCTTGGTCGCAGTGGTATCCACTTTGAACACGATCTGGCTATTGGTCTCAGCCAGCACGGTAGCCTTCTCGGATACATGCGGGCCAAGCAGTACTTTGAAAATGCGCTCTTGGTTCATCCCAGCATCTCCTCGAACTTCTTAACAGCAGGTACGGTGATCAGTACCTTGTCGTAAGCGATCAGGCTGACCGGGTCAGAACCCTGCACATCACGTACGTCGACATGCGGCAGGTTGCGCGCAGCCAGGTACAGGTTGGTGTCCAGGCTGTCAGTGACGATCAGCACTTTCTCCAGATTCAGATCCTTGAGCTTGCCTACCAGCGCCTTGGTCTTGGGAGCTTCAACAGAGAAGCTTTCGACCACGACCAGGCGATCCAGGCGAACCAGCTCGGAGAGGATCGAGCGCATGGCGCCACGGTACATCTTCCGGTTCAGCTTCTGCTCATGATCACGCGGACGAGCTGCAAAAGTGGTACCGCCCCCGCGCCAGATCGGGCTGCGGATGGTGCCGGCACGTGCACGGCCGGTACCCTTCTGACGCCAGGGCTTCTTGCCGCCACCGGACACTTCAGAACGGGTCTTCTGCTGCTTGGTGCCCTGACGACCGCCAGCCATGTAGGCGACAACGGCCTGGTGTACCAGGGTCTCGTTAAACTCGGTTGCAAAGGCCAGATCGGATACTTCGATCGCGCTTGCACCAGCTACATTCAGATTCATGCTAACTCCCCCTTAACCCTTGGCCTTGACTGCCGGGCGGACAACTACGTCGCTGCCAGGCGCGCCGGGCACTGCACCCTTGATGAGCAGCAGATTACGTTCGGCGTCAACGCGTACGATTTCCAGGGTCTGCACAGTCACTTGCTCAGCGCCCATGTGACCGGACATCTTCTTGCCCTTGAATACGCGACCCGGGGTCTGGCACTGGCCAATGGAACCTGGAACACGGTGGGATACGGAGTTGCCGTGAGTGGCATCCTGTCCGCGGAAGTTCCAGCGCTTGATGGTACCGGCAAAGCCCTTACCTTTGGACTGACCGGTAACGTCTACTTTCTGGCCCGCTTCGAAAATGCTTACGGTGATTTCTGCACCAGCTTCGAACTCAGCGCCGTCTTCCAGGCGGAATTCGCATACGCTGCGACCTGCAGCAGTATTCGCTTTGGCAAAATGCCCAGCCATCGGCTTGCTGACGCGACTGGCGCGACGCTCACCCACGGTGATTTGAATAGCTTGATAGCCGTCCGAATCAAGGGACTTTACTTGAGTGATACGGTTAGGTTCGACTTCAACCACCGTAACAGGAATGGAAATACCATCTTCAGTGAAAACGCGGGTCATACCGCATTTCCGGCCGACTACACCAATAGTCATGTTGTAAACCTCATGAGTGCACGGGGCTATTTACCCGCTATGGCCGCCCATTTCAGGGCGTTACACGGCTGGATAGCCCCCGTCGTGTGGGGCTATCAGCCGAGGCTGATCTGAACCTCAACGCCAGCTGCAAGGTCCAGTTTCATCAGCGCATCGACAGTCTTGTCGGTAGGCTGAACGATATCCAGCACCCGCTTATGGGTACGGATTTCATATTGATCCCGGGCATCTTTGTTGACGTGCGGAGAAACCAGCACGGTAAAACGCTCTTTGCGTGTCGGCAAAGGTATCGGACCACGCACCTGAGCCCCAGTACGTTTCGCGGTATCCACGATTTCCTGGGTTGATTGATCTATCAGGCGATGGTCAAAAGCCTTCAACCGAATACGAATCTGTTGGTTCTGCATTTGACCAGAAACTCCAAGCTTCTATTCTTCCGAGCACACCCGGACCGGGCACGCCCATCAAGGGAGGCGCAATTCTACTGATGCGCCAGTCCAGTGTCAACCATAATACAAAAGCCCCCGATCTCTCGGGGGCTTCTGCGTATGGCTCAAATCATCAAGCGATGATCTTGGCAACCACGCCGGCACCAACGGTACGACCACCTTCGCGAATCGCGAAGCGCAGGCCGTCTTCCATGGCGATCGGAGCGATCAGGGTAACAACCAGCTTCACGTTGTCGCCCGGCATAACCATTTCCACGCCTTCCGGCAGTTCGCAGGAACCAGTCACGTCAGTTGTACGGAAGTAGAACTGCGGACGGTAGCCCTTGAAGAACGGAGTGTGACGGCCGCCTTCATCCTTGCCCAGCACGTACACTTCAGCTTCGAACTGAGTGTGCGGCTTGATGGTGCCCGGCTTGGCCAGAACCTGACCACGCTCAACGTCTTCACGCTTGGTACCACGCAGCAGAACACCAACGTTCTCACCAGCACGACCTTCGTCGAGCAGCTTGCGGAACATCTCAACACCAGTACAAGTGGTCTTGACGGTGTCTTTGATACCAACGATCTCGACTTCTTCCTGAACGCGAACGATACCGCGCTCAACACGACCAGTCACAACAGTACCGCGACCGGAAATGGAGAATACGTCTTCGATCGGCATCAGGAACGGCTTGTCGATAGCACGCTCAGGCTCGGGAATGTAGCTGTCCAGAGTCTCGACCAGAGTCTTGACGGCGGTAGTACCCATGCCGTTGTCGTCCTGACCGTTCAGTGCCATCAGCGCGGAACCGATGATGATCGGAGTGTCGTCGCCAGGGAAGTCGTAGGTGCTCAGCAGATCACGCACTTCCATCTCGACCAGTTCCAGCAGCTCTTCATCATCAACCATGTCAGCCTTGTTCAGGAACACGACGATGTAAGGAACGCCAACCTGGCGGGACAGCAGGATGTGCTCGCGAGTCTGCGGCATGGGGCCGTCAGCAGCGGAGCAAACCAGGATAGCGCCATCCATCTGGGCAGCACCGGTGATCATGTTCTTCACATAGTCAGCGTGACCGGGGCAGTCAACGTGCGCGTAGTGACGGATCGGGGAATCATACTCAACGTGGGACGTGTTGATGGTGATACCACGAGCCTTTTCTTCCGGCGCGTTGTCGATCTGATCGTAGCCCTTGGAGGTGCCACCGCTGCCGAATACTTCGGCGCAAACGCGGGTCAGAGCAGCGGTCAGAGTGGTTTTGCCATGGTCAACGTGACCGATGGTTCCCACGTTCAGGTGCGGTTTACTGCGTTCAAACTTTTCTTTTGCCACGATTAGTAACCTCTTCAATTAGCCAGGAAGCAATCAACCTTGCTTCTTGATGATAGCGTCAACGATGTTCGAGGGAGCCTCGGCGTATTTGGCGAACTCCATGGAGTAGCTAGCACGTCCCTGGGACATGGAGCGTACATCCGTGGCGTAACCAAACATCTCACCCAGCGGAACCTCAGCACGGATAACCTTCCCGGAGGGAGAGTCTTCCATACCCTGGACCAGACCACGACGACGGTTGAGGTCACCCATCACGTCACCCATGTAGTCCTCGGGGGTCACTACTTCAACTTTCATGATCGGCTCGAGCAGAACAGCACCGCCTTTCTGGGCCAATTGCTTGGTGGCCATGGAAGCGGCGATCTTGAACGCCATTTCGTTCGAGTCAACATCATGATAAGAACCATCAAAGATGGTTGCCTTGAGGCTGAGCAGCGGGTAACCGGCGAGAACACCGTTCTTCATCTGCTCATCAATGCCCTTCTGCACCGCAGGAATGTATTCCTTGGGTACGGTACCGCCCACCACTTCACTGGCGAAGATCAGACCTTCGGCGGCCTCATCAGCCGGCTCGAAGCGAATCCAGACGTGACCGAACTGGCCGCGACCACCGGACTGACGGACAAACTTGCCTTCGATCTCGCAGGTATTGCGAATCGCTTCACGGTAGGCCACCTGCGGCTTACCGATATTGGCTTCAACGTTGAATTCACGCTTCATGCGGTCAACGATGATGTCCAGGTGCAGCTCGCCCATACCACCAATGATGGTCTGGCCAGACTCTTCATCAGTACGCACGCGGAAGGACGGATCTTCCTGGGCCAGTTTACCCAGTGCAATACCCATCTTTTCCTGGTCAGCCTTGGTTTTCGGCTCAACAGCAACGTGGATTACCGGCTCAGGGAACTCCATACGCTCCAGAACGATCTGCTTTTCCAGGTCGCACAGGGTGTCACCGGTGGTCACGTCCTTCATACCGATCAGAGCGGCGATATCGCCAGCACGCACTTCCTTGATCTCTTCGCGGTTGTTGGCCTGCATCTGAACCATACGGCCCACACGCTCTTTCTTGCCTTTAACCGAGTTGATCACCGAGTCGCCAGAAGACAGCACGCCCGAGTACACGCGAACGAAGGTCAGAGTACCAACAAAGGGGTCGGTAGCGATCTTGAACGCCAGAGCAGCAAAGGGCTCGTCGTCGCTGGAGATACGCTTGTCGATCTTCTCGTCGTCGTCCGGGTGCACACCCTTGATGGCTTCAACTTCGTCCGGAGCCGGCAGGAAGTCGATAACCGCATCCAGTACCAACGGCACGCCCTTGTTCTTGAACGAGGAACCGCAGACAGCCGGAACGATTTCGCTGGCCAAGGTACGCTGACGCAGACCGGCCTTGATTTCTTCCAGGGTCAGCTCAACGCCTTCCAGGTACTTGTTCATCAACTCTTCGTTGGCTTCAGCGGCAGCTTCCACCAGCTTTTCACGGTACTCTTCAGCCAGCTCAAGCATGTCCGCAGGGATCTCCTCCTCGCGGAAGGCCATACCCATGTCGTCTTCGTTCCAGTAGAGAGCCTTCATACGCAACAGGTCTACCTGACCAATGAAGTTCTCTTCCGAACCGATCGGCAGCTGAAGCGCCACAGGCGTATGGCCAAGGCGCTTCTTGATCTGCTCGACTACGCGCAGGAAGTTAGCACCCTGACGGTCCAGCTTGTTCACGTAGACGATACGCGGCACACCGTACTTGTTGGCCTGACGCCATACGGTTTCGGACTGCGGCTCAACACCGGAGGTGCCGCAGAACACAACGACTGCACCGTCGAGCACGCGCAAGGAGCGCTCTACTTCGATGGTGAAGTCAACGTGGCCGGGGGTATCGATAACGTTGACCCGGTGCTTCTTGTACTGCTTCTGAGAACCCTGCCAGAAAGCGGTTACAGCAGCGGAGGTAATAGTGATACCACGCTCCTGCTCCTGGGCCATCCAGTCAGTGGTACTGGCGCCATCATGGGTCTCACCCATTTTATGGTTGGCGCCGGTGTAGAACAGGATCCGTTCCGTGGTTGTGGTTTTGCCCGCATCGACGTGCGCACAAATACCAATATTGCGGTATAGATTGATCGGGGTTGTACGAGCCACGATAGTCTCCTGAGTCGTTGTTTAGAAGCGATAGTGAGAGAAAGCTTTGTTCGCTTCAGCCATACGGTGCACGTCTTCACGCTTCTTGACCGCAGAGCCCTTGCCTTCAGCTGCATCAAGCAGTTCGCCAGCAAGACGCAGATCCATCGACTTCTCGCCACGCTTACGGGCAGCATCTACCAACCAGCGCATTGCCAGAGCATTGCGGCGGGAGGGACGCACTTCAACCGGAACCTGGTAGGTGGCACCACCTACACGGCGGGACTTAACCTCAACCAGCGGAGCGATGGCATCGAGCGCTTTTTCAAACAGCTCAACCGGATCGTCAGTCTTGGTGCGCTCTTTAACTTTATCCAGAGCACCGTACACGATACGCTCAGCGGTGGATTTCTTGCCGCTTTCCATTACATGGTTCATGAATTTGGCGAGAATCTGGCTGCCATACTTAGGTTCTGGCAGGATCTCACGTTTTGCCGCTACACGACGTCTTGGCATGATAAGCCCTCAAACGGTCTTCAGGTTAGCTCAGGACTGCAACATTTTCGTTACGCCTGACCTTACTCTTATCGACTCAGGTTAAATGAATTCAAATTACTTCGGACGCTTGGCGCCGTACTTGGAACGACCCTGCTTACGGTCTTTGACACCGGAGGTATCCAGCGAACCGCGAACAGTGTGGTAACGCACACCTGGCAAGTCTTTTACACGGCCGCCGCGAATCAGAACGACGCTGTGCTCTTGCAGGTTGTGGCCTTCACCACCGATATAGGAAGAAACTTCAAAGCCGTTGGTCAAGCGAACACGGCAGACCTTACGCAGAGCCGAGTTCGGCTTCTTCGGCGTGGTGGTATATACGCGAGTACATACACCACGACGCTGCGGGCAGTTCTGCAGCGCGGGCACGTCGCTTTTTTCAGCAACACGCTTGCGCGGCTTTTGAACCAGCTGGTTGATTGTTGCCATCTAGCAAAACTCCACTGATGTCCCTGGGACATATTAAATAAAACGGCAGGGCAAAACGCCCCGCCTATTTTAGGGGTACGGAATTCTATAGAGACCTCCCCCCATCGTCAAGCGCACCCGCCGTGGTCCACGACGGGTGACACTGATCAGTTGCCGCTGGAATTCAGCGCATCCGACAGGGCCTGCTCGACTTCACTGGCGCTGACTTTCGCCGGCTTGTCGGCCGTACGCTGACGCTTGCGCTCAGCGTGGTAGGCCAGACCGGTACCGGCCGGAATCAGACGACCCACCACCACGTTCTCTTTCAGGCCACGCAGGTGATCGCGCTTACCGGTAACGGCAGCCTCGGTCAGTACCCGTGTGGTTTCCTGGAAGGAAGCCGCGGAAATGAACGACTCGGTCGACAGCGACGCCTTGGTGATACCCAGCAGTACCCGCTCATACTTGGCCGGGAACTTGTCCTGACCAGCCAGCGCTTCGTTCTCTTCGAGGACCTGGGTCAGCTCGACCTGGTCGCCCTTGATGAAGCTGGAATCACCCGACTCGCTGATCTCGACCTTGCGCAGCATCTGGCGAATGGTCACCTCGATGTGCTTGTCGTTGATCTTCACACCCTGCAGGCGGTACACGTCCTGAATTTCGTTGACGATGTACTTGGCGAGCTCGCTGACACCCAGCAAACGCAGGATATCGTGCGGGTTGCTCGGGCCATCGGAGATAACCTCACCCTTGGTGACCTGTTCACCTTCGAACACGTTCAGGTGGCGCCACTTCGGAATCAACTCCTCGTACGGATCGCTGCCATCGTTCGGAGTGATGACCAGACGGCGCTTGCCCTTGGTTTCCTTGCCGAAGGAGATGGTGCCGCTGACTTCTGCCAGGATGGACGGCTCCTTCGGACGACGCGCCTCGAACAGATCGGCAACACGCGGCAGACCACCGGTGATGTCGCGAGTCTTGGACGTTTCCTGAGGAATACGTGCCAGTACGTCACCAATGGTTACCTGCACTCCATCGGACAGGTTGACCTGGGTCTTCTCGGGCAGGAAGTACTGCGCCGGCACATCGGTACCCGGCAGCATCAGCTCCTTACCGTCAGCGCCAATCAGCTTCATGGTCGGACGGATGTCCTTACCAGCGGATGGACGCTCGTGCACCGCCATTACTTCGATGTTGCTCAGACCGGTGAGTTCGTCGGTCTGACGGCGGATGGTGATACCCTCCTCCATGCCAACAAACTGTACGGTACCGGCAATCTCGGTAACGATCGGGTGAGTGTGCGGATCCCACTTGGCAACCACCTGGCCGGCCTGGACCTTATCACTCTCGTGAATGGAGATCACCGCACCGTAGGGCAGCTTGTAACGCTCACGCTCACGACCAAACTCGTCAGCCAGAGCCAGCTCACCGGAACGGGACACCGCCACCAGCGCGCCGTCATCACGGGTCACGTGTTTCAGGTTGTGCAGGCGGATGGTACCGGCGCTCTTGACCTGAATGCTGTCCTGCGCGGCGGTCCGGCTGGCAGCACCACCGATGTGGAACGTCCGCATGGTCAGCTGGGTACCCGGCTCACCAATGGACTGGGCAGCGATCACACCCACCGCCTCACCGATATTGATCTGGTGACCACGTGCCAGGTCGCGACCATAGCAGGTGGAGCACACGCCGTAGCGGGTTTCACAGGTAATGGGCGAGCGTACAATCACCTCGTCCACGCTGTTCAGCTCGAGGAACTCGACCCACTGCTCGTCGATCAGAGTGCCGCCGGCGACGATGACGTCTTCGGTACCCGGCTTGAATACGTCACGGGCGATGACCCGACCCAGCACGCGCTCACCCAGCGGCTCGACAATGTCGCCGCCTTCGATATGCGGCTTCATGACCAGACCCTGATCAGTACCGCAATCGACCTCGGTGATTACCAGATCCTGCGCCACGTCGACCAGGCGACGGGTCAGGTAACCGGAGTTGGCGGTCTTCAGTGCCGTATCCGCCAGACCCTTACGGGCACCGTGGGTGGAGATGAAGTACTGGAGTACGTTCAGACCTTCACGGAAGTTGGCAATGATCGGCGTTTCGATGATCGAGCCATCCGGCTTGGCCATCAGACCCCGCATACCTGCCAACTGACGAATCTGTGCGGCGGAACCCCGGGCACCGGAGTCGGCCATCATGTACATCGAGTTGAAGGACTCTTGCTCGACTTCCTTGCCTTCACGATCCAGCACGCGGGTGGACTTGAGGTTGTCCATCATCGCCTTGGAAATCTCGTCGTTGGCCTTGGACCACAAGTCGATGACCTTGTTGTACTTCTCCCCGGCGGTAACCAGACCGGAAGCGTACTGGTCTTCGATTTCCTTCACCTCGGCGGTGGCATCTTCGATGATCCGCGCCTTCTCTTCGGGAATGACGAAGTCGTTCACGCCGATGGAGGCACCGGAGATGGTCGAATAGGCAAAGCCGGTGTACATCAGCTGGTCAGCGAAGATCACGGTCTCCTTGAGGCCCACGATCCGGTAGCTGGTGTTGATCAGCTTGGAAATCGCCTTCTTCTTCAGCGGCTGGTCGACCAGCGAGAAGGGCAGCCCCTTGGGCAGGATCTGGAACAGCAACGCGCGACCGACAGTGGTGTCGATGATGCGGGTTTCCGTGGTCCAGCTCTCGTCCTTGTGCTTGACGGTCTCTTCGAGACGCACCTTGACCATCGAGTGCAGGTCAACGTGGCCGCTACGGTAGGCCATCTCGACTTCGGCGATGCTGGTGAAACGCATGCCTTCGCCACGCGCATTGATGCGCGACCGGGTCATGTAGTACAGACCCAGTACCACGTCCTGGGACGGCACGATGATCGGCTCGCCACTGGCTGGCGACAGGATGTTGTTGGTCGACATCATCAGCGCGCGCGCTTCCAGCTGGGCTTCCAGCGTCAGCGGCACGTGAACGGCCATCTGGTCACCGTCGAAGTCGGCGTTATAGGCCGCACACACCAGCGGGTGCAGTTGAATGGCCTTGCCTTCGATCAGTACCGGCTCGAACGCCTGGATACCCAGACGGTGCAGTGTTGGTGCACGGTTGAGCAGCACGGGGTGTTCGCGGATAACCTCGGCGAGGATATCCCACACTTCCGGCAGCTCGCGCTCAACCATCTTCTTGGCCGCCTTGATGGTGGTGGCCAGGCCGCGATGTTCCAGCTTGCCGAAGATGAACGGCTTGAACAGTTCCAGCGCCATCTTCTTGGGCAGACCGCACTGGTGCAGACGCAGGGTCGGACCTACCACGATCACCGAACGACCGGAGTAGTCAACGCGCTTACCGAGCAGGTTCTGACGGAAACGGCCCTGCTTACCCTTGATCATGTCGGCCAGGGACTTCAGCGGGCGCTTGTTGGTGCCGGTGATGGCACGGCCGCGACGACCGTTGTCCAGCAGCGCATCAACCGATTCCTGCAGCATGCGCTTTTCGTTGCGCACGATGATATCCGGCGCGGACAAGTCCAGCAGACGCTTCAGGCGGTTGTTACGGTTGATCACCCGACGGTACAGGTCGTTCAGGTCGGAAGTCGCGAAACGACCGCCATCCAGCGGTACCAGCGGACGCAGGTCCGGCGGCAGTACCGGCAGTACGGTCATGACCATCCACTCCGGCTTGTTGCCGGAACCCTGGAAGGCTTCCATCAGCTTCAGCCGCTTGGACAGCTTCTTGATCTTGGTTTCCGAGGTGGTCTGCGGAATTTCCTCACGCAGCCGGCTGATCTCGTGCTCCAGATCCATGGCGGTCAGCAGCTCGAATACCGCTTCGGCACCCATGCGCGCATCGAACTCGTCACCGAATTCTTCCAGCGCTTCGAAGTACTGTTCGTCGTTCAGCAGCTGGCCTTTCTCCAGCGTAGTCAGACCGGGCTCGATCACGACATAGCTTTCGAAATACAGTACCCGCTCGATGTCGCGCAGGGTCATGTCCAGCAGCAGACCGATACGGGACGGCAGGGATTTCAGGAACCAGATGTGGGCAACCGGCGATGCCAGTTCGATATGTCCCATGCGCTCGCGACGCACCTTGGCCAGTGCGACTTCAACGCCACACTTTTCACAGATGACGCCACGGTGCTTGAGGCGCTTGTACTTGCCGCACAGGCACTCGTAGTCCTTCACCGGGCCAAAGATCTTGGCGCAGAACAGGCCGTCACGCTCCGGCTTGAAGGTACGGTAGTTAATGGTTTCCGGCTTTTTCACTTCGCCGTAGGACCAGGACCGGATCATCTCCGGCGATGCCAAGCCGATTCGAATGGAATCGAACTCTTCAACTTGTCCCTGGGACTTGAGCAGGTTCAATAAGTCTTTCAAGGCCTATACTCCTCGCAGTGTCTCAAGGGCGGCGGGTCACGCCGCCCGAGACGTGGGCACTCGGTGGTTATTCGGATTCCAGGTCGATATCGATGGCCAGAGAACGAATCTCCTTGACCAGCACGTTGAAGGACTCGGGCATGCCGGCCTCCATGCGATGGTCACCGTCCACGATGTTCTTGTACATCTTGGTCCGGCCATTGACGTCATCCGATTTGACGGTGAGCATTTCCTGCAGGGTGTAGGCGGCACCATAGGCTTCCAGAGCCCAGACCTCCATCTCCCCGAAACGCTGACCGCCGAACTGAGCCTTACCACCCAGCGGCTGCTGTGTTACCAGGCTGTACGAACCGGTCGAACGGGCGTGCATCTTGTCATCGACCAAGTGGTTCAACTTGAGCATGTACATGTAGCCAACGGTAACCGGGCGATCGAAGGTGTTGCCGGTACGGCCGTCGTACAACTTCATCTGACCACTGTCCGGCAGATCTGCCAGGCGCAGCATGTGCTTGATTTCGTGCTCTTCAGCACCATCAAATACCGCAGTTGCCATCGGCACACCGGCGCGCAGGTTGTTGGCCAGATCCAGGACTTCCTGATCGCTGAGTGCGTCCAGATTCTCCTGACGACCACCTACCTTGTTGTACACCTCATCGAGGAACTCGCGCAGTTCGGCGATCTTGCGCTGCTCTTCGAGCATGCGGTTGATCTTCTCGCCCAGGCCCTTGGCCGCGAGGCCCAGGTGGGTTTCGAGAATCTGCCCGACGTTCATCCGCGAAGGTACACCCAGCGGGTTGAGGACGATGTCCACCGGCGTGCCGTTCTCGTCATGGGGCATATCTTCGATCGGCATGATGACCGAGATGACACCCTTGTTACCGTGACGACCAGCCATCTTGTCACCCGGCTGGATGCGACGCTTGATCGCCAGGTAGACCTTGACGATCTTGAGTACGCCCGGCGCCAGGTCATCGCCCTGCTGCAGCTTGCGCTTCTTGTCTTCGAACTTCTCGTCGAGCAGCTTGCGGCGGTCGATCAGGTAGGCCTGAGCCAGCTCCAGCTGTTCGTTGAGATGGTCTTCGCTCATGCGCAGCTTGAACCACTGGCCGCGCTCGATACCGGCAAGAATCTCGGCAGTCAGCTCGGTGCCTTTCTTGACACCGGCACCGCCTTCGGCAGTGTGGCCGATCAGCGCAGCGCTGAGGCGCTCGAAAGTCGCCGTTTCGACGATGCGGAACTCTTCCTGCAGATCCTTGCGGATCTCGTCCAGCTGCTCCTTCTCGATGGCCAGGGCGCGAGAGTCGCGCTCAACGCCATCACGGGTGAACACCTGAACGTCGATGACCGTACCCTTGGTACCGGTCGGTACACGCAGGGAGGTGTCCTTGACGTCGGAAGCCTTCTCACCAAAGATCGCACGCAGCAGCTTCTCTTCCGGCGTCAGCTGGGTTTCGCCCTTGGGCGTGACCTTGCCGACCAGAATGTCGCCGGTGCCAACTTCGGCGCCCACGTAAACGATACCGGCCTCGTCCAGCTTGCCCAGCGCCGCTTCGCCAACGTTGGGAATATCGGAAGTGATTTCTTCCGGCCCCAACTTGGTGTCACGGGAAACGCAGGTCAGTTCCTGGATGTGGATAGTAGTAAAGCGATCTTCCTGGACCACCCGCTCGGACACCAGAATGGAGTCCTCGAAGTTGTAGCCATTCCAGGGCATGAACGCCACACGCATGTTCTGACCCAGGGCCAGTTCACCCATGTCGACGGAAGAACCATCAGCCAGGATGTCCTTGACCGCCACCAGATCGCCTTTCTTCACCAGCGGACGCTGGTTGATGCAGGTGTTCTGGTTGGAACGGGTGTACTTGGTCAGGGTGTAGATATCCACACCGGCTTCGCCCGCTTCCACTTCGTCGTCGTTGGCACGGATAACGATACGGCTGGCATCAACCGAGTCGACTACACCACCACGGCGAGCGGTCACGCAGACACCGGAGTCCACAGCCACGTTGCGCTCCATACCGGTACCGACCAGCGGCTTCTCGGCACGCAAGGTCGGAACGGCCTGACGCTGCATGTTGGAACCCATGAGGGCGCGGTTGGCATCATCGTGCTCGAGGAACGGAATCAGCGAGGCGGCAACCGACACGACCTGACGCGGCGATACGTCCATCAGGGTGACTTCTTCCGGCGCCTTGACGCTGAATTCGTTCATGTGACGAACGGCAACCAGTTCTTCGACCAGACGGCCGTCACGCACCTCGGCACTGGCCTGGGCGATAACATGATCGGACTCTTCGATGGCCGACAGGAACACGATCTCGTCGGTCACCACGGCATCCTTGACGCGGCGATACGGGCTTTCCAGGAAGCCGTATTCGTTGGTCCGGGCATAGGTGGCCAGCGAGTTGATCAGGCCGATGTTCGGACCTTCCGGAGTTTCGATCGGACATACGCGACCATAGTGGGTCGGGTGTACGTCGCGCACTTCGAAGCCGGCACGTTCACGGGTCAAACCACCCGGCCCAAGCGCGGAAACACGACGCTTGTGGGTAATCTCGGACAGCGGGTTGTTCTGGTCCATGAACTGGGACAGCTGGCTGGAACCGAAGAATTCCTTCACTGCCGCCGCAACCGGCTTGGCATTGATCAGATCCTGCGGCATCAGGCCTTCGCTTTCGGCCATGGACAGACGTTCTTTCACCGCCCGTTCGACCCGGACCAGACCTACACGGAACTGGTTTTCGGCCATTTCACCAACGGAGCGGATGCGACGGTTACCCAGGTGATCGATATCATCGACCACGCCCTTGCCGTTACGGATATCGACCAGGGTCTTGAGCACCTCGATAATGTCTTCCTTGCTCAGCACGCCAGGTCCTTCGATCTCTTCACGACCGATGCGGCGGTTGAACTTCATGCGGCCGACGGCAGACAGGTCGTAACGGTCGCTGCTGAAGAACAGATTGCTGAACAGGGTCTCGGCGGCATCCTTGGTCGGCGGCTCACCGGGGCGCATCATGCGATAGATTTCCACCAGCGCTTCGAGCTGGCTGGTGGTGTTATCGATGCGCAGGGTATCGGAGATGAACGGGCCACAGTCGATATCGTTGGTGTACAGCGTCTCGATGCGATCAACCTGGGCTTTCACCAACTTGTCGATCAGATCCGCTGTCACTTCGACGTTGCACTCGACCAGAATCTCACCGGTAGCCGGGTGCACCACAGCCTTGGCAATGGTACGGCCGATCAGGTAGTCGTAGGGCACTTCCAGACTGGTGATACCGGCTTTTTCCAGCTGATTGATATGGCGCGCGGTAATCCGGCGACCCTTCTCGACAATGACCTTGCCCTTGCCATCAGTGATGTCAAAGGTAGCGATCTCACCACGCAGGCGCTGCGGCACCAGCTCCAGCTGCAGGCTTTCACCTTGCACCTCGAACTTGTTGGTGTCATAGAAGATGTCGAGAATTTCAGAGGTCTGGTAGCCCAGCGCGCGCAGCAGCACGGACGCCGGCAGCTTGCGGCGACGGTCGATACGGACGAACACGGCGTCCTTGGGATCGAACTCGAAGTCCAGCCAGGACCCGCGGTAAGGAATCACACGGGCGGAATACAGCAACTTGCCGGAGCTGTGGGTCTTGCCACGGTCGTGGTCGAAGAACACCCCGGGGCTGCGGTGCAACTGGGATACGATCACACGCTCGGTACCATTGATCACGAAGGTACCGTTTTCAGTCATCAGGGGTATTTCACCCATATAGACTTCCTGCTCCTTGATATCCTTGATCGCCTTGCTGGCAGACTCGCGATCAAAGATGATCAGGCGCACTTTCACCCGCAGCGGAACCGCAAAGGTCACACCGCGCAGCACGCACTCCTTGACATCGAAAGCCGGCTCACCTAACCGGTAACCGACATATTCGAGCGCCGCATTACCGGAATAGCTGATAATGGGGAAGACAGATTTGAAGGCCGCGTGCAGACCGATATCACGAACGTTGTCCTTGTCGTTGCCGGCCTGCAGGAATTCCCGATAGGAATCCAGCTGGATCGCCAGCAGATAAGGTACATCCATCACATGCGGCAGTTTGCCAAAGTCCTTGCGGATACGTTTTTTCTCAGTATATGAGTAAGCCATCAGCGTTCCCCAGCTTGGTCACCTGCTTGATTGGCTCCCCCTGACGGGAAAGCCTGAAAATGCTTGCAAGACCTCGTCTTGCTCACTCGCTTCGGAGTGGATCCGACCGGCCCGAGATCAGGCCGGAACGGAAAAAGGCCGGTGGCACACAGGCCACCAGCCATCAATCTGACCGTCGATCAGATTGTCGACGCAAGGTCGCGCAAGCTTACTTGAGCTCGACCGCTGCACCAGCCTCTTCCAGCGACTTCTTCGCGGCTTCGGCTTCGTCCTTGGAAACGCCTTCCTTGATGGTAGCCGGAGCGCCATCAACCATGGCCTTGGCTTCTTTCAGGCCCAGACCGGTCAGCTCGCGAACAGCCTTGATCACGTTAACTTTCTTCTCGCCAGCGGCGGTCAGGATAACGTTGAACTCGGTCTGCTCTTCAGCGGCAGCAGCGCCACCAGCAGCCGGGCCAGCTGCAACAGCGGCAGCGGCGGAAACGCCGAACTTCTCTTCCATTGCGCTGATCAGTTCAACGACCTGCATAACGGACATTTCGGATACGGCATTGATGATATCTTCGTTGGTCAGAGCCATGACTCTATATTCCTGTATTGGGGGACAACCCTTGGGGTCGTCAAAACATTAAAAGCAAACGAACAAAGCGCTAGCTGACCAATCAGGCCGCCTCGGCTTCCTTCTGATCGCGGACAGCGGCCAAAGTACGAACGAACTTGCTGGTAGCGCCTTGGATCACGCTCATCAGCTGGCTGATTGCCTCGTCGTAAGTCGGCAGTGTGGCCAGTTTGTCGATCTGATCGGCTGAAAGGTAGTTGCCTTCAAACGCAGCTGCCTTGATCTGGAACTTGTCCTGACCCTTGGCGAACTCCTTGAACAGACGAGCAGCAGCGCCCGGGTGTTCGTTGGAGAACGCAATCAGGGTCGGACCGACAAAGACGTCGTTGAGGCAGTCGTACTCGGTGCCTTCAACAGCACGACGCAGCAGGGTGTTACGTACAACACGTACGTAAACGCCGGCTTCGCGTGCGTCTTTGCGCAGAC
Organism: Pseudomonas sp. G11-1; assembly: GCF_024031555.1. NCBI lineage: Bacteria > Pseudomonadati > Pseudomonadota > Gammaproteobacteria > Pseudomonadales > Pseudomonadaceae > Pseudomonas > Pseudomonas sp. G11-1. The sequence goes on from NZ_QEYQ01000007.1 coordinate 104,293, forward strand.
CAGTCATGGCAGATACGCTTACACCGCGGGCATCAGCCACAACGGCAGACAGCGCACCTTTGGCAGCTTCGTTGACTTCAGCGACGATGGCCTTTTTGTCTTCGAGCTTAATTGCCACGGGTTCTACTCCTGGATTTACCATTGATCGCCGTGAGGCGACATGTTTTGGTGTCTGATCCAGCCTGCACTGAATCGTGAGCACCATCTGCGTAGGCCTGGGAATTTCTCCCCGATTTGAGGCTTGCGCCACCTACGGTCTTGGACAGCCCCCAACCGGCAGGGACCCCAATAGTTGACGCGCCGCGAACGGCGCGCCGATGAATCAGATATTCAGCGCAGAGTGGTCAATGTACAGACCCGGACCCATGGTGGTGCTCAGGGACACGCGCTGCAGATAGATACCCTTGGACGTGGACGGCTTGGCCTTCTTCAGATCGGCCAGCAGCGCTTCAACGTTTTCCTTCAGCTTGACCGGCTCGAAGCCAACCTTGCCTACGGAGCAATGAATGATGCCGTTCTTGTCGGTGCGGTAGCGAACCTGACCAGCTTTGGCATTCTTCACTGCAGTGCCGACATCAGCAGATACAGTACCGACCTTCGGGTTCGGCATCAGGCCGCGCGGCCCGAGCAGCTGACCCAGCTGACCAACGACACGCATGGCGTCCGGAGAAGCGATGACGACGTCATAGTCCAGATTACCGGCCTTCATTTCGGCAGCCAGATCGTCCATGCCGACCTTGTCAGCGCCGGCAGCCAGTGCGGCTTCAGCGTTGGCACCCTGGGTGAACACGGCTACGCGAACGGTCTTGCCAGTGCCGTGGGGCAGCAGTGTAGCGCCACGTACGACCTGGTCGGATTTGCGCGGATCAACGCCGAGGTTCACGGCAACATCAACGGACTCGACGAACTTGACGTTGGATACTTCGGCCAGCAGTGCGGCCGCTTCTTCGAAGCTGTAAACCTTGGTGCTATCAACTTTCTCGCTGATTGCCTTTTGGCGCTTGGTGAGCTTGGCCATTTACACACCCTCCACGGTCAGACCCATGCTACGGGCAGAACCCGCGATGGTGCGCACAGCAGCGTCCAGGTCAGCAGCGGTCAGATCAGCCTGCTTGGTCTTGGCGATCTCTTCGAGCTGGGCGCGAGTAACGGTACCTACCTTCTGGCTGTTGGGACGAGCGGAACCGCCCTTGACACCAGCAGCCTTCATCAGCAGTACGGCAGCAGGAGTACTTTTGGTTTCAAAAGTAAAGCTGCGGTCGCTGTATACGGTGATGATCACGGGAGTCGGCAGACCTGGCTCAACGCCCTGGGTCTTGGCGTTGAACGCCTTGCAGAATTCCATGATGTTTACGCCGTGCTGGCCCAGGGCCGGACCTACCGGCGGACTTGGGTTAGCCTGACCGGCCTTGACTTGCAGCTTGATATAAGCCTGAATCTTCTTTGCCATTTGTCTTCTCCAATGGGTAATAGCGCCTCGCGGCTCCCCGACTTAACATAGTGCCCACTGACAACAAAACCCCGCATTGCCTTCAGGCATTGCAGGGTTCAGGCGGGCAGTTGAACTCAGCCTTTTTCGACCTGGCTGAATTCGAGCTCCACTGGCGTGGGGCGACCAAAGATGAGAACAGCCACCTGAACACGGCTTTTCTCATAATTAACTTCTTCAACGACTCCATTGAAGTCGGCGAAGGGACCATCGGTGACGCGAACAACCTCACCCGGCTCGAACAGAGTCTTGGGCTTCGGCTTGTCGCTGCCGTCAGCGACGCGGCGCAGGATGGCTTCAGCTTCACGATCAGTGATCGGCGCGGGCTTGTCCGCAGTACCACCGATGAAGCCCAGCACGCGAGAGGTATCCTTGACCAGGTGCCAAGTTCCTTCGTTCATTTCCATCTGAACCAGAACATAGCCCGGAAAGAATTTGCGCTCACTCTTGCGCTTCTGGCCGTTGCGCATTTCCACCACTTCTTCGGTGGGCACAAGGATCTCACCAAACTGGTCTTCCATTCCGGCCAGCTTGACCCGCTCCTGGAGAGAACGCATCACGTGCTTCTCGAATCCGGAGTAGGCATGTATGACGTACCAACGCTTAGACACGGAGCACCTTTAGCCAATGAACTTAGAAATAATCCAACCCAGCAGGGTATCGAGCCCCCACAGGATCAGGGCCATGACCAGAACAACCGCCAGGACGATCAGCGTTGTCTGAGTGGTTTCCGTACGAGTTGGCCAGACGACCTTCCGGATCTCGATGCGTGCTTCTTTGAGCAGCGCCCAGAAGGCCTTGCCTTTTTCGGTCTGCAGGGCAACAAAGCCCGCCACCAGGCCGAGCGCAACCAGCGCTACGGCACGATACAAAACAGATTCGGCTGCGAAGTAATGATTACCGTAAACGCCGACAAAAACGAGGATAGCCACGACAATCCACTTGAGGACATCTAAGCGGCTATCGTGAGTTTCTGCCTTGGTGCTCATCAATCGTAAAATCCTGTTTTGTGTTTGCCAGATAATCTGGCAGGCCAGGAGGGAATCGAACCCCCAACCTGCGGTTTTGGAGACCGCCGCTCTGCCAATTGAGCTACTGGCCTGTAATCGCAGTTGAGCCGGTAATGATACCGGCCCAACACTTCAAGATCAATTACTAATTAAGCAATGATCTTGGCAACCACGCCGGCACCAACGGTACGACCACCTTCGCGAATCGCGAAGCGCAGGCCGTCTTCCATGGCGATCGGAGCGATCAGGGTAACAACCAGCTTCACGTTGTCGCCCGGCATAACCATTTCCACGCCTTCCGGCAGTTCGCAGGAACCAGTCACGTCAGTTGTACGGAAGTAGAACTGCGGACGGTAGCCCTTGAAGAACGGAGTGTGACGGCCGCCTTCATCCTTGCCCAGCACGTACACTTCAGCTTCGAACTGAGTGTGCGGCTTGATGGTGCCCGGCTTGGCCAGAACCTGACCACGCTCAACGTCTTCACGCTTGGTACCACGCAGCAGAACACCAACGTTCTCACCAGCACGACCTTCGTCGAGCAGCTTGCGGAACATCTCAACACCAGTACAAGTGGTCTTGACGGTGTCTTTGATACCAACGATCTCGACTTCTTCCTGAACGCGAACGATACCGCGCTCAACACGACCAGTCACAACAGTACCGCGACCGGAAATGGAGAATACGTCTTCGATCGGCATCAGGAACGGCTTGTCGATAGCACGCTCAGGCTCGGGAATGTAGCTGTCCAGAGTCTCGACCAGAGTCTTGACGGCGGTAGTACCCATGCCGTTGTCGTCCTGACCGTTCAGTGCCATCAGCGCGGAACCGATGATGATCGGAGTGTCGTCGCCAGGGAAGTCGTAGGTGCTCAGCAGATCACGCACTTCCATCTCGACCAGTTCCAGCAGCTCTTCATCATCAACCATGTCAGCCTTGTTCAGGAACACGACGATGTAAGGAACGCCAACCTGGCGGGACAGCAGGATGTGCTCGCGAGTCTGCGGCATGGGGCCGTCAGCAGCGGAGCAAACCAGGATAGCGCCATCCATCTGGGCAGCACCGGTGATCATGTTCTTCACATAGTCAGCGTGACCGGGGCAGTCAACGTGCGCGTAGTGACGGATCGGGGAATCATACTCAACGTGGGACGTGTTGATGGTGATACCACGAGCCTTTTCTTCCGGCGCGTTGTCGATCTGATCGTAGCCCTTGGAGGTGCCACCGCTGCCGAATACTTCGGCGCAAACGCGGGTCAGAGCAGCGGTCAGAGTGGTTTTGCCATGGTCAACGTGACCGATGGTTCCCACGTTCAGGTGCGGTTTGCTGCGTTCGAACTTCTCTTTAGCCATCGAGAGATCCCCTCTGCTGAGTGCAATGCGCGAGTCACGCGACCATTAAATAAAAGGCAGATATTTGCATATCTGCCTTGATATTGGAGCTCATGAGCGGATTTGAACCGCTGACCTCACCCTTACCAAGGGTGTGCTCTACCAACTGAGCTACATGAGCTTACACCGTCGCATTACCGGACTGGAGCGGGTAGCGGGAATCGAACCCGCACCATCAGCTTGGAAGGCTGAGGTTCTACCGTTGAACTATACCCGCCAAGAGCATCTTGCCCGGCAATACTAAATCTGGTGGAGGGGGAAGGATTCGAACCTTCGAAGGCTAAGCCGTCAGATTTACAGTCTGATCCCTTTGACCGCTCGGGAACCCCTCCGTAAAAGAGGCGCCATTTTCTTCACTTGGCGCCACCCTGTCAACACTTTTCTTAGAAAAAACCGCGACTTGTGTTGTTTCAGGGCATTGCTCCATCGCATCCCCTCCGGTTTTCCCGGGGCGCTGCATTGGAGCGGGCGCCATTCTATGGGATACGCCCCGTGTTGGCAACGCCTGCGCATGGCTGATATTGATGTTGCAGTCCGGGAAAGTCCGCTCGCAGCCGGGTCAGCATTGCCTGATCCACCAGACGCCTGGCCTTGCTGCCTACTTCGACCACATACTGCTGCTCTTTTTTATTGAGCGCGTGCAGGCGTACGTCATGGCCTAAATGCTGCAACTGCTCCTGCCTTACCTGGGCGTAATCCTCCCGGGCGAAAACACCCAGCGACAAGCTACCAGCCATCTCCCCCCGCGTAATCAGGAAGCTATCAATACCTTGCTCCTGCAGCGCTGACAGCTGGATGACTGCATGCCGCTCGCCACCCACTACTGGCATCACCAGCCAATAATCCACTCCCATGACCACGTCCCTGGTCTGCAACCTGGATTCAATATCCAGCGCCAACAGCCGCTGGCGCAGCTGCTCGGCCTCAGCCAGCCCAGGAAACCTGCCCAGCGCCACACAAAGAGCGGCCGTACCAGGATCAGGTCGGGGTGGCTCCGACTCAGCTACAGCGGGGGGAGGCTCTGGGGCAGCCATTGGCACTGAGGGGACGGCAGGCTCGTCTGGCGCGCCCACCATCAGCTTATTATCCTGCAGCTGCCACAGCGCATAGAGAATATTGAGAAGCGCCAATGACAGAAAAAGATATTTCACGGACTGAACTCCATGGGGCACGCCAGGGCCAGCCCGCGGAACACCAGATCACCGATCACCTGGCACCCTTCCGGCAATACCTCCTTCATGCCGGCAGCATCGCCCCCAGTCAGAATCACTGCTGGATCGTCGCCCAGCAGTTGCTGCGCGATACGTAGTTGCTCACGCACAAAGCCGGATAACATCAATTCACAACCGAACTCCACAGCCTCAGCCGTGCTGGTCCCCGGCCGCGGCTCGCGCAAGTCACCATGTGCTCCCCGGTCATAGCGGATCAGGCGGGTGTGATTGAGAAGACTGCTGCGCAGCAGCTTGCTTCCTGGTGCGATGTAGCCACCGAGGTGACGACCCTGCGCATCGACGAAGTCGGTGGTCACAGCGGTCCCAAGATCAATTACCACACAGGCACGCCGGCACAGTTGATATCCTGCCACCAACGCCAGCCACCGATCCATGCCCAGACGCGCTGCATCAATATAGCCATTGCTTACGCCGGCCAGCTGGAGCCCGGGACGGGCGAGCATGGGGTGACGCTTGAGCCAGCTCGTCAGCTGATCCACAATGACCTGCGTCTCTTCTGCCGAGCGCACACTAACCAACCGGCAACCGTGAATCTCGCGCTCCTGTCCGCCAAGCAGACGCTGAAGCTCGACCAGGTCGGGCGCCATATCACCATCTCTGACACGCCCTTCACGATCGAGCAAACGCCACTTGATCAGCGTATTGCCGCAGTCCAGCTCAAGAATCATGACTCAGCCTCAAACTTACTTCACCGCCATTGAGCAATACCTGGCCCTCGGCTACATCAAGTCGCAGCGCCCCCCGCTGATCGACGCCCCGCTCGACCCCCTCGGTGATGACGGCACCAGTACGGACAACAACCGGCTGGCCATACCAGGCATCATGTCGCTGCCACTCCTCGACGAAAGGCGCAAAACCCGCCTCACGAAATACCGCCACCGCCTCGAACAGTCGCCGGATGAATTCGGCGATCAGCAGATTGCGGTTCAGCGTACCGTCCTGACGGGACAACAGCAGCGAGGTCCAGGCCTGGTCGATTGCCGCAGCAGCATCATTCATCAATACATTGATACCCACACCGATGACCGCTACGCAGTCAGAGGTCAGGTCGCCAGCAAGCTCGATGAGAATGCCCGCCAGCTTGCGCCCACCCAACAGCACATCGTTGGGCCATTTCAAGGCGCAATTGCGAAAACCACAACTTTCGAGCGTCTCCACCAGCACGAGACCAACCAGCAGACTAAGTCCCTCCAGCTTCTGCGCCCCACCGGAGAACGGCAACGCCAGTGACAGGTAGATATTCTGACCATAAGGGCTGACCCACTCTCTACCCCGGCGCCCCTTACCCGCCAGCTGCTGTTCGGCAACACAGGCGAGCGCTCGAGGTTCTTTCATGGAGAGTTGTTTGAGCAACTGGGCATTGGTCGAGTCAACAGTGTCCAGTAACTGCCATTCAATCCGCTCCGCCATATCAGCAGGCAGCGCCGCGGCAATCTCCGCAAGGTCCAGCAGGACGGCTCCGCGTGGAATGCGATAGCCCTTGCCGCGTATGCGCTGAATAGGGAACCCTTGATCTTCCAGCCGCTTCAGCGACTTCCAGACCGCCGCCCGGCTGACGCCAAGAGTCCTGCCCAGCTCTTCGCCGGAATGAAATTGCCCATCGGACATCATCTTGAATAACGCAGCTAGCATGGAAGTGTCGATCGTTGGAAATGAACTGCGCATGATAACGCGCTGTCATGGCTTTATGAACGAGAATGTAACAATGCTGTTCAGGTTATAGATAACTCGCAACTTGCTGCAGGAGCGGCCTTGGGCGCGGAGCTTGTCGGCCAGCCCATCGCGTCCAGCGCGAGCCCCAGCAGGTCCTGGGCCTTTTGCGCAAAGAGAAACGCCCCGACCTGTTTCCAGATCGGGGCGTTTCGGTATAGCGCTTGACGATGACCTACTCTCACATGGGGAGTCCCCACACTACCATCGGCGATGCATCGTTTCACTGCTGAGTTCGGAATGGGATCAGGTGGTTCCAATGCTCTATGGTCGTCAAGCAATTCGGTTG
>NZ_QEYQ01000008.1:0-104741 GCF_024031555.1 Pseudomonas sp. G11-1
GCCTCTTCAGTGAGCGGCGCATTCTACGCCGTTTCGCTTGTCTGTCAACCCTCAAGTTATCGCTAACTTATTGATTGGCCTGGGCTTTTGGAAAAGCTCAGCGACTTGCGAGGGGCGCATTATAGGCCCCTCAGCGATGCCGTCAAGAGGGTTTATCAACTTTCTCGGATTCAGTTGCCGAGGCTTCCCGACGCCGCCAGCGCCAGACGGCCTGAATGGGGCCGGAAACGCTGTAGGCAATGAAGATGAACCACAAGATTCGGGACGGATCGGTAGAGATAATGGCAAATACCAGGACTACCAGCAGGATGACGAAGAACGGCACTCGGCCGCGCATGTCGAGATCCTTGAAGCTGTAGTAACGTACATTACTCACCATCAGCAAACCGCCAAGCGCAGTCAGTACTCCCACCAGGAACGAGATATCGCCGCCATCAATACCGAAGTCGTTGAGCGCCCACACCATCCCGGCCACCAGACCCGCAGCCGACGGACTGGCCAGACCGGTGAAGTAGCGTTTGTCCTCCGAGCCGATATGGGTATTGAAACGCGCCAGGCGCAATGCCGCACCCGCCACATAGATGAATGCGAAAACCCAGCCGACCTTGCCCATATCGTCCAGCGCCCAGGTGAAAGCAACCAGCGCTGGCGCGACGCCGAAGGCGACCATGTCCGACAGGGAGTCATATTCAGCCCCGAACGCACTCTGGGTATTGGTCAGGCGGGCCACCCGGCCGTCCAGCCCGTCCAGCACCATGGCCACGAAGATGGCAATGGCGGCGTGGGAGAAATTGCCATTCATGGCACTGACGATGGCGTAAAAGCCGGAAAACAGGGCTGCTGTCGTAAACAGGTTGGGCAATAGGTAGATACCGCGATGGCGCACCTTCTTGCCGTCCGGTCCTGGCATTTCCTCGATATGCTCATCAATCGGCAACAGGGTATGCGGGCTGTCGCCATCGAAATGTGGATCGTGCTGCTGCTCGTCTTTCATATGCTTACCTTGACACTTTGCCGGACTGCACAGTGTGGCAACTTGATCGCCAAATAACCAGTCCCGGCCAGGCCCGCCCATAAAAAAACGCGGCCTTGGCCGCGTTTTTCAAAGAACTGAAATCAGTTCTTGCTCTTATCAACGATCTTGTTGGCAGAGATCCACGGCATCATGCCGCGCAGCTGCTCACCAACCTGCTCGATGGGATGCGCCGCGTTGTTGCGACGGGCAGCTGTCATCGACGGGTAGTTGTGCGCGCCTTCAGCGATGAACATCTTGGCGTATTCACCGGACTGGATGCGCTTCAGAGCGTTGCGCATGGCAGCGCGGGACTCATCGTTGATGACTTCAGGACCAGTCACGTACTCACCGTACTCCGCGTTGTTGGAGATGGAGTAGTTCATGTTGGCGATACCGCCTTCGTACATGAGGTCAACGATCAGCTTCAGTTCGTGCAGGCACTCGAAGTAAGCCATTTCCGGCGCGTAACCCGCTTCGGTCAGCACCTCGAAGCCAGCCTTGACCAGCTCAACCGCGCCACCGCACAGAACTGCCTGCTCACCGAACAGGTCGGTTTCGGTCTCGTCCTTGAAGGTGGTTTCGATGATGCCGGTACGACCACCGCCCACGCCGCTGGCGTAGGACAGCGCGACGTTCTTGGCGTTGCCGGAAGCGTCCTGGAAGATCGCGATCAGGTCAGGGATACCGCCACCCTTGACGAACTCGGAGCGTACGGTGTGACCCGGCGCCTTGGGAGCAACCATGATCACGTCCAGATCCTTGCGCGGCACGACCTGGTTGTAGTGAACGGCAAAACCGTGAGCGAAGGCCAGGGTGGCGCCCTGCTTCAGGTTCGGCTCGATCTCGTCACGGTACAGCTGGGACTGGAACTCGTCGGGAGTCAGGATCATGACCACGTCGGCAGCAGCGACGGCAGCCGGCACGTCGGTGACTTTCAGGCCATGGGCTTCAGCCTTGGCAATCGAGGACGAACCCGGGCGCAGGCCCACAGTTACGTCAACGCCGGAATCCTGGAGGTTGCAGGCGTGGGCATGGCCCTGCGAGCCGTAACCGATGATGGCAACCTTCTTGCCTTGGATGATGCTCAGGTCGCAATCTTTGTCATAAAAAACGTGCATGTAAATCCCCTTTCTATGCGGGTCCCGCCGGACCACTGCTCAATTGTTTAAATGCTCAGAACCTTTTCACCGCGCGCAATGCCGGACACTCCGGTGCGCACGACTTCCAGTACTGTCGCCGGGCCAACCGCTTCGATAAAACTATCCAGCTTATCAGACGTACCTGCCAGCTGAACGGTATACACACTACTGGTCACATCGACAATCTGGCCGCGGAAAATATCGGTGGTGCGCTTGATTTCGGCGCGCTGAGCACCGGTGGCCTTGATCTTGACCAGCATCAGCTCACGCTCGATATGCGCCCCTTCGGACAGATTGACCAGCTTCACCACCTCAATCAGCTTGTTGAGGTTCTTGGTGATCTGCTCGATGACATCTTCCTGACCGATGGTGGTCAGCGTCAGACGCGACAGCGTCGGGTCTTCCGTCGCCGCCACGGTAAGCGTCTCGATATTGTAGTTGCGCTGGGAAAACAGACCGACCACGCGAGACAGTGCACCGGGCTCGTTTTCCAGCAGTACGGAAATGATGTGTCTCATGTCAGGTACGCTCCGTCTTGCTCAACCACATGTCACGCATGGATCCGCCTGCAATCTGCATCGGATAGACGTGCTCGGCATTGTCCACGCGGATATCCATGAATACCAGCCGCTTGGTCTGGGCGAATGCTTCTTCCATCGCCGGCTTGAGATCATCCAGCTTATCAACCCGGATACCGACGTGGCCGTAGGACTCCGTCAGCTTGATGAAGTCAGGCAGCGACTCCATATAGGAATGCGAGTAGCGGCTGTTGTACTGCATGTCCTGCCACTGACGCACCATGCCCAACGCCTGGTTGTTCAGGGTGATGATCTTGACCGGCAGGTCGTACTGCAGGCAGGTCGACAGCTCCTGAATGTTCATCTGGATACTGCCTTCACCAGTGACGCAGGCAACCGTAGCGTCAGGGTGATGCAGCTGCACACCCATGGCCGCCGGCAAGCCGAAGCCCATGGTGCCCAGGCCACCGGAATTGATCCAGCGATTAGGCTTGTTGAACGGGTAATACTGGGCCGCGAACATCTGGTGCTGACCCACGTCAGAGGTCACGTAGGCATCGCCCTTGGTGACATCCCACATGGTCTCGATGACCGTCTGCGGCTTGATGATGGAACCATCACCCATGTCGTAGGGGAACAGCTTGCCGTCACCACGCCATTCATCGACCTGTTTCCACCAGGCGGCCAGCACATCGGCATTCGGGCGCAGCTTGTGCTCGCGGGAGATGGCCAGCATCTCGGTCAGCACGCTGTCGACCGGACCAACGATCGGAATGTCCGCCTTGATGGTCTTGGAAATGGACGCCGGGTCGATATCGACATGAATGATCTTGGCGTTCGGACAGAACTTGGTGGCGCCGTTGATGACCCGGTCATCAAAGCGGGCACCGATACACATCACCACGTCGGCATGGTGCATGGCAACGTTGGCCACGTAGCTGCCGTGCATGCCGAGCATGCCCAGGCACTGACGATCACTGCCTGGAAAGCCACCCAACCCCATCAGGGTATTGGTGACCGGCACGCCCAGTTCCTTGCCCAGGTCGGTCAATTGCTTGGCCGCACCACCCATGATCACGCCGCCACCGGCATAGATGATCGGGCGACGGGCCTCAACCATCAGTTCCAACGCCTTGCGGATCTGTCCGGAATGGCCGCGGACCGCCGGATTGTAGGAACGCAGCTTGACCTTCTTCGGGTAGCTGTATTCGAACTTCTCGGCCGGGTTGGTCATGTCCTTGGGAATATCGATGACCACCGGACCGGGACGGCCAGTCTGGGCCAGATAAAAGGCCTTCTTGACGATCTCCGGAATCTCGCGCGGGTCCTTGACGATGAAGCTGTGCTTCACGATCGGCCGGGAAATACCGACCATGTCGGTTTCCTGGAACGCGTCAGTGCCGACCATGTGGCTGGCCACCTGACCGGAAATGACCACCATCGGAATGGAGTCCATGTAGGCGGTGGCAATACCGGTGATGGTATTGGTTGCGCCGGGACCCGAGGTCACCAGCACCACGCCGGGCTTGCCGGTGGCGCGCGCGTAACCGTCAGCCATGTGCGCGGCGGCCTGCTCATGGCGCACCAGCACATGCGTTACATCATCCTGGCGGAAGATCGCGTCATATACATGCAACAGGGCACCGCCGGGGTACCCATAGATAAATTTCACACCCTCGTCACGCAAGGAGCGGACGACCATCTCAGCGCCGGATAAAAGTTCCACTTTTGAATCACCTCTAGCATGCCGTTCACCCCAGGCGAGCGGCAGGATACCTGTTTTACTGCTCGGCAGTGCATTGGCAACGGTGGTTGTCATGCAACAGCTTGACTGCGTGCAATGGAGACACATCCCTGCAGGTAGCCGGACGGTCTCACCCAGCGCGAGGTAGCGCGTGCGGGGCCAGGCCAGGAGCATGCGGGATTCCGCCTCCCGGATTGAGCAACAAAGCGTGCCGCCCCGAATGCCGAGTAGGCTCCGATAACAGCGCGCTTATGAGAACCCCGAATTGTTTACACTCAGCGGCGACAAGTCAAGCCAAGTTGTACAAAAGTCTGACTCGCCCGCATCTTCACAGATGGGCTGTATCGCCCGCCCGGTGATTGGCTATAGTAGCCAGGCCGCTGACCGGTGGATGCACATAACAAGGATGACAATGACATGCAGAGATTATTGACGGCCCTGACACTCGGATTGCTGGCCACCAGCGCCATGGCCCAGCAGATGTATCAATGGCAGGATGAACGCGGAGTGATGCAGTACGGCCAGTTGCCGCCGACCGGCAGTAATTACCAGCAGATCAGGATACAACCCTCGCCACCACCAGGCGGCCAGCTGCGCGCGCCCGCGCCATTGCCCCTGAAAGCCGATACCAGCGCCGCGGATGCTGCAGCCGAACAGCGCCGGCAAGAACGCGCCCGTGCTGAACAACGTACTGCCGCCTGCGAGAAGGTACGCAGCAATCTCGAGACCCTGCTCAACAATCCGCGCCTGCGCCGGACCAATGAGGCCGGCGAAGTAGAGCGAATCGGTGAAGATGAGCGCCAGCAGCTGATCAGCCAGGCGCAGGAAGACCTGCAGGAAAACTGCAGCCGTCAGCCCTGAGCGGCAAGCTCAACGGCCAACTGATCGATGCGCCCCAGGGTCGCCCGCAAACCGTGACCGCGACGGCCGAGCGGAGCGAAAGCTTCTTCACCCATCGGCAGGATGTTGCATCCCGCCGGCATGGGTCCGTTGTTCTCGATAATGCTCAGCATGCGGGGAATGAAGATCCACTGCAGCCACATCTCGAAATCCAGCGTATCGACACAGAAGGGCTGCTGACTGGATAGCGCAGCAGCCGAAGGTGCCTGCGCCGACCACCGGCTCAGTGCGCGCAGCTCCTGCTCGAGTTCCAGCAAGGCGTCCGCCAACGCATGCCACTGATGCATCACAGTGCCACCTTGGCCCGCTCACGCGCCTGGGCTGCTCCCGCACTGTTACCCTGACGCTCACGCGCATCGGCCACCAGCCCCCACAGACTGGCTTGCAACGCGGGGCGCCCCGAAGCATAAGACAAACCGCGCTGGGCCAATTGCTCGGCCTGCGCCGCATCACCCTGCTCCAGACGCACCTGGGCGAGGCGGAAAAGCACCTGGGGCTCGCGCGGAGCGATGCGCAGTGCCCGCTCCAGGCTGGCGGAGGCGCTGCTCAGGTCACCACCGCTTTCCTGTTGCCGGGCCGAGGTCAACAGCGCCAGCACCGGACCTGCCAGTTGCTCGTCCTCCTGCAGCCCCCCGCTCGATGCGGGCGTCTGCGTGGATGGCTGGCTGCTTATCGGCGCGCTGTCCAGCGGATAGGATTCGACCGCGCTGGAGCCACCCTCACCGTCTGGCACCAATACCACCACACCGCCATCCGTTTGCTGTGGCTGCGTTTGCTGCTGCGTTGGCGCCGGCATGCCGGCGCCGCTCTGCATATCCTCATTGGACACCGGCCGCCCCGAGTCCACCACCGGAATGGAGCCTCCCGAACCGGCACAGCCTGCCAATATCATGATGCAACCAGCCAGCAGTCCAATTCGCTTACTATCCATTGCCTTGCTCCTCATGTTCATTGCAGCCATCCACGGATGACATCCATCACTCGACCAGCCCCCTCTTTCACTGGCGCGGTGTCAATCAGCGGCCGGCAGCCAGGACCCGGCAGCGGCTCGGAGCCGGCGCGGAAGGGCATCTGCACCGTATCCGGGCAGCTTGGGTCACTGCCCTCGCCCGTCAAGCGGTTGACCCAGGCATAACCGATATCACCCGGTGGCACCTCGGACAGACTGTTCGGATGCGCCTCGGCCATGAAGGCGCTCCATATCTGCAGCGCCCCCGTGGCGCCGGTAAGACGCGTCTGGCCGTTATCATCACGGCCCAGCCAGGCCACTGCCAGCAGATCATCCGAGAAGCCGGCGAACCAGCTATCGCGCAGATCGTTGGTTGTACCCGTCTTGCCCGCCAACCGGATGTCGGACGGTATCTGATTATAGGCCGAGCGCCCGGTTCCTTCCGCCATGACCCGCGACATTCCTTCCTGCATGAGGAAAATAGTTGCCGAGTCGAAGCGCTGCTGCACCTTGAACGGGTAGCGGCTGAGCTGCTCACCCTCGGCGGTCAACACGTTGCGAATCGCCCGCAGCGGCGTATTGAAGCCACCGCTGGCCAGGGTCTGGTACATGTCAGTGACCTGCAGCGGCGTCATCGCCCCCGAGCCCAGCAGCATGGCCGGGTACGCTGGCCAGTTATGCTGCACGCCCATACGTTCAACGGTCTGCAGCACCTTGTCGACGCCAACGTCGACACCGAGACGCACCGTGGCCTGGTTGTAGGAACGCGACAGGGCCTCATGCAGGGGCACCAGTCCATGGCTTACACGGCTGTAGTTCTGCGGCGACCAGGTTTTGCCCTGCTCCGCTGGCAAGGTAATGGGCGAGTCGTCCACCGGGGTAATTAGCGAATAGCGCTGCGGCTGCTCCAGCGCGGTGAGGAATACCGCCGGCTTGATCAGCGAGCCAATTTGCCGTGACGCATCCAACGCCCGGTTGAAACCGGAGAAACGCGGATTGCGGCCACCGACCAGCGCCAATACCTCACCAGTCTGCGCGCCGGTGACCACCATGGCGGCCTCCATTTCCTTGCCGGCGCGATCACCCAGCCGCTTGAAGGCCGTTTCCACCGCCTGTTCCGCCTTGAGCTGCAGCAACGGATCGAAGCTGGTGAAGATGCGCAGCCCCTCGCTGGTCAGATCCTCATCCTGATAGTCTGCACGCAACTGGCGCTTGATCAGGTCCATGAAGGCCGGGTAGCTGGTATCCGCCATGGTTCCCCGTACCGTGACATCCAGTGGCTTGGCGATGTTCAGACCCGCCTGCTCCTCGGTGATCACGCCCTGCTCTTCCAGCATCTGGATGACCAGATCACGGCGCTTCTTGGCCCGCTCCGGCTGGCGCCGCGGGTTGAAGAGCGACGGCCCCTTGACCATGCCGACCAGCAGTGCCACCTGGTGCAATTCCAGTTCGTGCAACGGCTGGGCAAAGTAGTACTGACTCGCCAGGCCGAAGCCGTGCACCGCGCGCCGGCCATCCTGACCGAGGAACACCTCGTTCAGATAAGCTTCAAGAATCGCTTCTTTGGAGTAATGCAGCTCGAGCAGCACCGCCATGATCGCCTCGGTGCCCTTGCGGATCAGACTGCGGTCGCTGTTCAGGTAGAAGTTCTTTACCAACTGCTGGGTCAATGTGCTGCCGCCCTGCACCACACCACCGGCGCTGACGTTGACATAGGCTGCCCGGGCAATGCCCTTTGGCGAAACACCGAAATGCTGGAAGAACTCCCGATCCTCGACCGCCACCAGCGCCTCCACCAGATAGGGCGGCGCCTGGTCCAGGCGAATGAGAATACGGTCTTCGTTGTGCGCAGGGTAGATGCCGCCGATCATCAGCGGCTCGATCCGGGCCATCACCACCTCGCCATTGCCCGACAATCCCGTGACCTGCTGACCGCTGAAACGGACGCTGATGCGCTGCGCCGGCTCCGACCCTTCAAAGGACTGGAAACCGCGGGTATATACATCCACCCGGCTGCCGGCCACGGACATCTGCCCCGGTTGCTTGACGGCCGATACCGAGCGATAGCCCAACGCCGACAGCTCGGTCACGAAATCATCGCGACTGAGCTTCTGCCCGGCATACAGCTCCAGCGGCCGGGCAAAGACCTTGGCCGGGACCGCCCAGCGCTTGCCGGAGAATTTCTCCTGCACCACGGCGTCCAGATAAACGGCCAACCCGGCAAACAGTACCAGTCCGACTATCGCCAGCTTCCACAGCAGGCCCGACCAGCGTTTCCAGAAGCAAACCTTGCGCACAGCTCGTTTACTGCGTTTTCTACCCATAATTCCCTGATCACTCCACGTCTCGCTTAGCCGCGCCCGCTCCAGCGAACGGCGGCGATGGTTGGCCTCGCTGCGACCAACCCGCATAATGCCCGCATTGCCAAGCCACTACAGGACCCAATGTGAGCCAGACACTGCTGACCGCCCTGCAAAACCCGGCCTTGTACGACCATCCGGTTACCGGTTTCACGCTGATGGAAACCCACATTTCCTGGGTAATTCTCACCGGCGACTTCGTTTACAAGATCAAGAAACCGGTCAATTTCGGTTTCCTCGATTATTCCACCCTCGATAAGCGCGCGCATTTCTGCGCTGAAGAGCTGCGCTTGAACCGGCGCCTCGCCCCGGAACTCTACCTGGACGTCGTTGCCGTCCGGGGCAGCGAAGCTGCACCCCGCCTCGATGGTGACGGCCCGATCATCGAATACATGGTCAAGACCCGTCAGTTTCGCCAGCAGGACCTGCTCGGGAATATGCAGCGTGCCGGTGAGCTGGCTCCATCGCACATCGACTCCCTGGCGACGACGCTCGCCACCTTCCATGGGCAGATCGAGCACGCGCCCCTGGAGTCTGCCTGGGGTCAGCCGGATCAGGTGCATGCCCCGGTGGCCCAGAATTTCGAGCAGATCCG
Organism: Pseudomonas sp. G11-1; assembly: GCF_024031555.1. Classification (NCBI taxonomy): domain Bacteria; kingdom Pseudomonadati; phylum Pseudomonadota; class Gammaproteobacteria; order Pseudomonadales; family Pseudomonadaceae; genus Pseudomonas; species Pseudomonas sp. G11-1. The sequence goes on from NZ_QEYQ01000008.1 coordinate 9,221, forward strand.
GCCATTATTGAGCGAACCGGCCGATCTGGCGCAACTCGAACAACTGGAACAATGGGCGCATACTACCTTCCAACGGCTGATTCCCCAACTGGCACAACGCAAGGCCGACGGCATGATTCGCGAGTGTCACGGCGACATCTACCTGGACAACGTCACTATATTCGCCGGACAAGTGACCCTCTTCGACTGCATAGAGTTCAATGACGCCTTCCGCTGGACCGATGTCATGGCCGACGTCGCCTTCATGGCCATGGATCTGGAAGACCGTGGCCTACCCGAGCTGTCCCAGCGCTTCGTCAACGGCTGGCTGGAACACACCGGTGATTATGCCGGCCTCCCCGTGCTCAGTTATTACAAGGCCTACCGCGCCATGGTACGGGCCAAGGTGGCATTGCTGGGCCTCAACCCCGACCTCAGCGACCAGCAGCGCGCCGACGTCATGGCGCGCTACCGGAGTTATACCGCCCTGGCCGAAAGCTACACCGAAATCCCACGCCGCTTCGGGTTGCTCACCCACGGTCTGTCCGGCTCCGGCAAAAGTACCTTGAGCCAGCAGTTGATCAGCCGTCTCGGTGTGATCCGCGTGCGCTCCGATGTCGAACGCAAGCGGCTGTTCGGCAGCGACCGCTCCGATACGGACCTGTACTCCACCGATTTGGGCCAGCAAACCTACACCCGTCTGGCCCAGCTGGCTGCGCAGATCCTGGCAGCAGGCTATTCGGTGGTGGTCGACGCCACGCATCTGCAGCGGGCACAGCGCCAGCAGGTGCGCCAGGCAATCGAGGAACAGGGCGCGCCCTGCCTGATCCTGCATTGCCAGGCATCGCTGGATACCATCGAGATCTGGCTGAACGAACGGCAGCGCAAGGGTGGCGATCCGTCCGATGCCGACATTCATGTCGTGCGCCAGCAGCTGCAACAACTGGAAGCACTGGAGGAAGACGAGCTGCAGATTACCCTGACCGTCAATACCGAACAGCGCGACAGCATCGATCAGCTCACAGAACAGCTCCGCGCTCGCATATGACCCTGACGCCGGCTGTACGGATCAGCTGGCGCCCACTACACTGATTTTCGGGAACCAATAAAAAGAAGCCCGAAGCCATGCCAGAAACCAGACCGATGCCGGCCACACCAGCCGGCACCCGTATTGTGCTCATCATGCCCTCCGCGTCCCGGCGTATCGGGAGGCGGTCATGACCGATAATGAACTTCTCAGCTTGCGCAACCTGGGCAAAACCTCCGTTCAATGGTTGCGCGCCACCGGTATCCACACTACCGAGGAGCTACGCCGGCGTGGCCCGGTCGCCGCCTATTGCGCGGTCCGCTCGCGCGGCTTCGGCGCCTCCAGGACATTGCTGTTCGCCATCGCCGGCGCCCTGCAGGATGTGCACTGGAACCAGCTCGACCCCACCTATAAACAACAGTTGTTGCAACAACTGGAAGAGCAGCAGAAGTGATAGCCACGCGAGGATCAGCCAACCGCCGAATTTGCCAACGGCTGCGCGTTTTCCATTGGCAGAAGCAAAAGGAATTGCAGTATGGTAACGACAATTCAGGACTCGCGAAAAAAGGAATTAGTCATGTACCTCATCGGCGACCAGCCCCCCTATGCAGAAAAGCTGATCAGCACGCTGCAACGCATCCCGGCACAGCTGCTCGACGGGCTTGCCCCCTGCGCTGCGCCGATTCGTCTGGGCGCGATCGATGACCTCTACAGCCATGTAGGCAGCAAGAACCTGTACCTGTTGAAAAGCGGCCTGCTGCACGCCCTGATCGATGGCAAGCCGTTGTTCTACATCCAGGAAGGCGATCTCATCGGATTGCGCCAGGGGCTCAATACCGCACCCTGCGTCTACATGAGCGAAGAGCCGCTGGAACTGGTGCCCTATGATCGCGAAGCGCTGTTTCGTCACATCCACGCCAGCAATACCCGCCAGGAACAGTTTACCCAGTACATTCTCGGCCAGGCCGCATTGATGTCCGACGCGCTCGCGCGTAGCAAGCCGCTGGAAGTACGACCGGTCACCGGCTTCCAGCACTTCGCTCCGGGCGATGAACTGATCCGCCAGGGCGATGAGGCCGGCCATGTGTTCATCATCACCGAAGGGCATGCCGAGGCGTTTGTCGAGGGGATCAAGGTAGGTGATGTGCAGCAGGACGAGATATTCGGCGCGATGGCGCTGTTCACCCGGGAGAAACGCTCAGCGACGGTTATCGCCAGTGCGCCGACCACGGTGATGATGATTCCCAAGGAGCAATTTCTGGCGTTGATGCAGAGCAATCCGCGCATCGCCCATAGCCTGATTGAAAGCATGGCGCGACGGATCGACCTGATGAACCGGGAACTGACCTACTACAAACAGCTGGCAGTGAATTAAATTTAGTCAATTTGCTTGACATGTAAATGATAACGATTATTATTAACTACAAGTCGCCGCAAGGTGGCTTGGATAACAGAACGTCGTGAGACGGACGGTTATCTCCTCATCAGGCTAATCACGGATTTAGGCCCGCTCTCTGAGCGGGCCCTTTTTTTGCCTGTCAGCCTGCCACTGCGCATCAGACCGCAACCGCCGGCCTGATGCGAGACGGCCGGTCAGGCCTCCGGCACCGCCGAAGCCGCTGCCGTATCACCCACCTGCCAACCACCGCCCAGCGCCTTGAACAGATTGACTTCGCTGATCAGCTGATTGCGTCGATCATTCACCAACTGCTGCTGAGCCATCAGCAATTGCCGCTGCGCATCGAGCAAAATAAGGTGACTGTCCACCCCGGTCCGGTAGCGCTGCTCGGCTATCTGGTAATAGCTTTCGCTGACTTCCAGCAGATTGCGCTGCGCCTGTACCTGGTCGGCATAGGTCTCGTGGGCCGCCAAACCATCCGCGACGTCGCGGAACGCGTCCTGGATCGTCTGTTCGTATTGGGCGACGCGAATATCCCGGGAGATTTCCGAGTAGTCCAGATTCGCCCGCAGCCGTCCGGCATTGAAGATCGGAACGCTGATGCTGGGCATGAAATTCCAGTAGCCCGTACCACCGTCAAATAGCTCCGACAGGTCATTGCTCGCGCTGCCCGCCGCGCCGGTCAACCGGATGCTCGGGAAGAAAGCCGCCCGCGCCGCGCCGATACTGGCATTGGCAGCGCGCAACTGGTGCTCGGCGGCAATCACGTCGGGGCGCATGAACAGCAGCTCGGACGGCAAGCCGACCGGCAGATCGGCCAGCAGCTCCATATCCAGCCCGCCCATCTCCACGTCTTCCAGCGGTATGCTTTGGCCCAGCAGCTGGGTCAGGGCATTGCGATCCTGCGCCACCAGTCGGCGATATTGCGCCAATGCCGAGCGCGCGGTTTCCACCGCTGTACGCGCCTGGGTCAACTCCAGCGTCGAGGCCACACCGACATCATAGCTGCGCTGCACCAGCGCCAGACTGTCTTCATAAGCCTTCAGCGTCTGCGCGGTAACAGCGAGCAGTTCGCGGTCTGCCTGCCAGGTCATATAGCTGTTGGCGACGCTGGCGATCAGGCTGATCCGCACACTGCGTTGGGTCGCTTCGCTAGCCAGGAACTCTTCCAACGCCTGTTCGCTCAGGCTGTCGAGGCGGCCAAACAGATCCAGCTCCCAGGCTACGCCCAAGGTCGCGGAATACTGGCCACCCGTGGTCGCCTCACCGGTCGGGCTCAGCCCTTCGGGAGTGCGCGTGCGGTTGCCGCTGCCATCGGCAGTGACATCCGGAAACAGCGCGGCGCGCTGGATACCATACAGCGCCTGGTAGGCTTCCACATTCAACGCGGCGATGCGCAGATCACGGTTGTTTTCCAGCGCAATACCGACCAGGCGCTGCAGCGCTGGGTCGCGGAAGAAGTCCCGCCAGCCCAGCTCCATCGCCTGGGTTTCCGAGTTCAGCGGGCCATAGGCTTCACCGGTCGGCCAGACATCGGCCACCGGCGATGCCGGGCGCTCATAATCGGGAATCATCGAGCAGCCGCTCAAGACTCCCAGCACAGCCAGACACATCAATGAACGTTTCACCGTGCTTCCTCCTTATTGTCGTAACTGATCTTGCGCGAGAACAGCGAAGATACCATTACGTAGAATAACGGTACCCAGAAGATCACCAGCACGGTGGCCGTGAGCATGCCGCCGATCACGCCGGTACCAATGGCATGCGAACTACCGGCGCCAGCGCCACTGGCGAGCGCCAGCGGGACCACGCCCAGGGTGAAGGCCAGCGAGGTCATGATGATCGGCCGCAGACGCATGCGACAGGCCTGGATTGCGGCATCGACCCGGGACATGCCCTGCTCATGCAGGTCCTTGGCGAATTCGACGATCAGAATCGCGTTCTTCGCCGTCAACCCGATGGTCGTCAGCAGACCAACCTGGAAGAACACGTCGTTGGACAGGCCGCGGCCCATGGTCGTCAACAGCGCACCGATCACACCCAGCGGTACCACCAGCATCACCGCAAACGGAATCGACCAGCTTTCATACAACGCCGCCAGACACAGGAACACGACCAGCAGCGACAACGCGTACAACGCTGGCGCCTGGTCGCCGGACAGGCGCTCCTCGTAGGACAGCCCGGTCCAGTCCACACCGATACCGGCTGGCAGTTGCTGGGCCAGGCGCTCGATTTCCGCCATTGCATGCCCGGTACTGTAGCCCGGCGCAGCCTCGCCCTGAATCTCCATGGCCAGTACACCGTTGTAACGGGCCAGTTTCGGCGGACCGTAAACCCACTCGCCGGAGGCGAAGGCACTGAACGGCACCATTTCGCCCTGGTTGTTACGTACGAACCATTTGTCCATATCCTCGGGGTTCATCCGCGCATCGGCTTCGGCTTGCAGGTAAACTCGCTTGACCCGGCCCCGATCGATGAAGTCGTTGACATAGCTCGACCCCCAGGCGATCGACTGGGTGCTGTTGACATCGCTGAGCGCGACGCCCAGCACCTGGGCTTTCTCATCATCAATGATCAGGCGGTATTGCGGCTCGTCATTCAGGCCATTGGGGCGCACGCCAGTCAGCACTTCGCTCTGTGCGGCCATGCCCAACAACTGATTGCGCGCTTGCATCAGCGCTTCGTGCCCCACGCCTGCATTGTCCTGCAGGAAGAAGTTGAACCCGGTGGCGTTACCCAGCGCCATGACTGCCGGCGGGGCAAAAGCCATGACCGCCGCGTCACGGAAGCCGGCAAAATGCTGCTCGGTCCGCTCGACCAGGTCGAAGACGCTCATACCTGCCTCGCTGCGCTCGCCCCACGGCTTGAGACCAACGAAGGCAATGGCCGCGTTCTGGCCACGGCCAGCAAAACTGAAACCGGTCACCGTGAATACCGACTGGACGATATCGCTTTCCTCGGTTAGCAGCTTCTCACGCATGCCGTCCACGGTCTGCTGGGTACGCTCCATGGTCGAGCCGGCCGGCCCCAGAACCTGAACGTACATCACCCCTTGATCCTCATCCGGCAAGAAGGAGCTCGGCAGTTTGCCAAACAGCATGACCATAGCGCCGACGATCACCACGTACAGCAGCAGGTACGGTGCCTTGCGCTTGAGGACAGCTGCCACCCCTTTTTCATAGCGGTTGACACCCCGCTCGAAGGTGCGGTTGAACCACCCGAAGAAACCGCGCTTCTCGTGCTTATGCCCTTTGGGAATCGGCTTGAGAATGGTGGCGCACAGGGCCGGAGTGAAAATCAGCGCCACCAGTACCGACAAGGTCATGGCCGAGGCGATGGTGATGGCGAACTGACGATAGATCACACCGGTGGAACCACCGAAGAAGGCCATCGGCACGAATACCGCGGACAGTACCAGGCCGATACCGATCAGCGCACCCTGGATCTGATCCATGGATTTACGCGTCGCCTCCACTGGCGGCAGGCCATCCTCGGCCATCACCCGCTCGACGTTCTCCACCACCACGATGGCATCATCCACCAACAAGCCAATAGCCAGCACCATGGCGAACATGGTCAGGATGTTGATACTGAAACCGAACGCCGAGAGCACGCCGAAGGTACCCAACAGTACCACCGGTACCGCCAGCGTCGGAATCAGCGTGGCACGGAAGTTCTGCAGGAACAGGTACATCACCAGGAAAACCAGCACGATGGCTTCCATCAGGGTATGCACCACCCCGGTGATGGATTCGGATACCACCGGAGCGGTCTCGAACGGATACACCACTTCCACACCCTGCGGGAAATAGGGCCGCAAGTCGGCGATGGTCTGCTTGACCGCCTCAGTGGTATCCAGCGCATTGGCGCCGGTAGCCAGCTGGATCGCCATGCCGGTGGCCGGCTGGCCGTTGTACAGCGCCCGGAAAGCGGAATTCTGCGCGCCGAGCTCGACCCGCGCCACGTCACCCAGACGCACCTGCGAGCCGTTGTTGTCCACCTTCATCAGGATGTTGCGGAACTGCTCAGGTGTCTCGAAACGGGTCTTGCCGATGATGGTCGCATTGAGCTGCTGACCAGGCACGGCAGGCGCACCGCCCAGCTGGCCACCGGATACCTGCACGTTCTGCGCCGAAATGGCGTTGCGCACGTCGATCGGCGTAAGCTGGAACTTGTTCAGTTTGGCCGGATCCAGCCAGATCCGCATGGAGTAGGCCGAACCGAATACCTGGAAATCACCCACCCCGCTGGTACGGGAGATCGGGTCCTGGATAGTGGAAATGATGAAGTCGGACAGGTCCTCATTGCTCATGCTGTCGTCAGCTGAGATCAGACCGACAACCATCAGGAAGTTGGAGGAAGCCTTGGTCACCCGGATACCCTGCTGCTGCACTTCCTGCGGCAGCATCGGCGTGGCCAGCTGCAGCTTGTTCTGCACCTGCACCTGAGCGATATCCGGATCAACGCCCTGGTCGAAGGTCACAGTGATCCGCATGCTGCCGTCGGAGCCACTTTCTGACCTCATGTAGCGCAGACCGTCGATGCCGTTCATCTGCTGCTCGATGACCTGCGCGACGGTGTCCTGCACGGTCTGGGCCGAGGCACCGGGGTAGTTGACCGCGATGTTGATCGCCGGCGGCGCGATGCTGGGGTACTGGTTGACCGGCAGGCCGAGAACGGCCAACCCGCCCATCAGCATCACCAGGATGGCCAGCACCCAGGCAAAGATCGGGCGATCGATGAAATAGTGTGGCATGGGGGCTTATCCTTCCTGTTCGGCAGTATTGGCCGCACCGGCATTATCGACATTGGCCGCCGGTACCGGCTCAACCTGCATGCCCGGTTGCACCATGTGCAGTCCTTCGGTGATCAGCCGATCACCCACATTCAATCCCTCGCTGACCAGCCAACGATTGCCGACGGTACGTTCGGTCTGGATGATGCGCTGCTCGACCTTGTTGTCATCCGTGACCAGCATCGCCACCGCTAGCCCGCGCGGATTGCGGGTCACACCCTGCTGCGGCGCCAGGATCGCGTCGCTGCGCGAGCCGGCAACCAGTTGCGCATGCACGAACATGCCGGGCAGCAGAATCCGGTCAGGGTTGGGGAATACGGCGCGCAGGGTCACCGAGCCGGTGCTCGAATCAACGGACACCTCGGAGAACTCCAGGCGGCCTTCATGTTCGTACTCGGAACCGTCTTCCAGCTGCAGGGTGACCTTGGCGGCGTTGTCGCCCGCGCGCTGCAACCGACCGGCATCCAGATCCCGGCGCAATGCCAGCAGATCACGCGACGGCTGGGTCACGTCGACATAGATCGGGTCCAGTTGCTGGATGGTGGCCATCGCCTGTGCCTGGCCACTGCTCACCAGAGCGCCTTCGGTCACCGCAGACCGGCCGATGCGCCCGGAAATCGGCGCCAGCACGCGGGTGTAGCGCAAATCGATCTTGGCCCGCTCCAGCGCCGCCTCCGCTTGCAGCCGAGCCGCCCGCGCCTCGTCGTAGGCCTGCTGGCTGACCGCGCGATCCTTGACCAGAATCTCATAGCGGTCGGCCAGGGTGCCGGCGGACAACCGCGTGGCCTCGGCACTTTTCAGAGCAGCCTCGTAGACCGACGCATCGATCTGGTACAACTGCGCGCCGGCCTTGACCTCGGAGCCTTCTTCGAACAGACGCTTCTGGATGATGCCATTGACCTGGGGCCGCACTTCCGCCACCCGGAAGGCCTTGGTACGCCCCGGCAGCTCAGTGGTCAGCAGAAAGTCCTGCGCACTGATGGTAACCACGCCCACCTGGGGGATCTTGGGCGCCTGTGCGGTGGGTTCAGCCGAATCACCGCAGGCACTGAGCAGCGCCGTTACCGTGAACAAGGGGATCAGGGCAGCGCGAACTGACTTGACAGGCATGGGCGGGGCACCTCTACGGAACAATGGGATCAATAGAAAAGACGATGACTGAACAAGAAACCGACTCATTTGAATAACGCACAATAATACTTACATCCACGAATGTTTGTAAGTTGTTTTCACATTGGCTAACATCTTCGCGCTTGCCGGCTTTGCGCATCAGCGGACCTCCCTTGTCAAGCATATTTCCAGTTATTCAGAGGGCTAAATGGCCAGACGCACCAAGCAGGAAGCCCAGGAAACACGTACGCAGATCATCGATGCGGCAGAGCTGTGCTTCTTCAAAAAAGGGGTTTCGCACACCTCACTGGCCGAGATAGCCAAGACTGCCGGAGTGACCCGCGGCGCCATCTACTGGCACTTCGAAAACAAAGGCGAAGTGCTGGATGCACTGTTGCTGCGCGCAAAAACGCCCATCCAGCACCTGGATGAAGCCAGCCGGGCCGATGATGAACCCGATCCGCTGGGGCGTCTGCAGACCATGGTAGCGGAAGTGTTCCGCCAGGCCGAACGCGATCCCTCCACGCGACGCATCAACGAGATCATATTTCACAAGTGTGAATATACCGATCAAATGTGCGATCTGCGTGAACATATGCGCCAGCTGCGGTTGCAGTCCGACCTGAAACTGGAAACTGCGCTGCGCAATGCGATTTCGAAAGGACAGTTGCCGCCGCAACTGGATGTACTTATCGCCGCCCGCTGCCTGCATGCCTTTGTCGCCGGCATGCTTGATCTCTGGCTATTGCGCCCAGAGGATTTTTCTTTGAGCGAGCGCGCCGACCAGCTTGCCAGCGCGGTCATCGACATGCTGAAAAACGGCACCGCTTTGTCGGCTGGATCAGCATAACCAGTCGACTGAATCCGCTTGCGCCCTGCCCCCTCTGCGCGCCAGCATCAGCGGCGCCCGGAAAATGCGCCTGGAGATAAAGATGTCGAATCAGCCAACCGCCGAACTGCCTATTGCACTATGCCAACTGGATGACCTCGCCGACCCCGGCAGCCAGGGTTTCGTGGTGCAGGGGCGGCGCATCTTTGCGGTGCGTCAGGGGCAGCGGGTATTCGCCTATCTCAACCGTTGCCCCCACCGGGGCATTCCCCTGGAATGGGTGCCGGACCAGTTCCTCGACAGCTCCGGACGCCTGATCCAGTGCGCCAGCCATGGCGCGCTATTCCTGCCCGAGACCGGGGAATGCGTCGCCGGCCCCTGCAGCGGCGACCGTCTATTGCCTCTGCCCTGCCGCATCGAAGAGGGTCAGGTCTGGCTGCTCCCCTCACCCTGAAGCAGCACCGGTAACTGCCCGGCCACCTCCAGCCCCAGCGGCGTCGGTATTATCGACCAGGCCAGCACCTGCACTCCGGCCGCCACAGCTTCACGCAACAATTGCCCGTACACCGGATCGATGTGATCGGCAGGTCGCACGCAGGCGATACCGCTGTGCATGACACAGAACAGCAGACAGGCTCGCTGCCCCGCCTGCGCCAACTGCGTCAGCTCCCGCAGATGCTTCTGGCCGCGCAGGCTGACCGCATCCGGGAACGCACCCACCCCACCACCCAACGCCAGGGTCACACTCTTGACCTCCAGCACACAACTGCCCGTGGCACCCTCGAGTAGAAAGTCGAAACGGCTGCCACCCGGCGTCAGGGTGACCTCATGGCGCGCCACCGGATAATCCGTCAACGGCGCAATCAACCCGGCCGCCAGCGCGGCGGCAATGACGCTGTTGGCGCGGGCGCTGTGAATACAGGCCAGCTCACCGGGAAGGGTTTCCACCAGTTCCCAGGTGCCGGGCAGCTTGCGCCCCGGCCGCTGCTCCAGGTTGACCCAGACTCGGCTACCCGGCCCACCGCAGTTCTTCATCGAACCGGTGTTCGGGCAATGCAGTGTCAGCTCACGCCCGTCAGCCAGGCGGATATCGGCAAGAAACCGCTTGTAGCGCTGCACCAGCGTGCCGGCGACCAGTGCCGGCTCGTAAGGAATCAGCATCCCGGCCAGCGGTCCAGACCGCGAGCGATACGCTCCACTGCCTGTTCGAGGCGCTCCAGGGAGTTGGCATAGGCAAACCGCACATGTTCAGTGGCGCGGTGGTGGCCGAAGTCCAGCCCCGGGGTGATCGCCACATGCTCGGTTTCGATCAGGTGCTGACACAACCGCTGGCTGTCGGTAGTGAACGCCGTGGCATCAGCATACAAATAGAACGCCCCATCAGGCGTGTGCGGAATGCCGAAGCCCAGCTCACGCAGCGCCGGCAACAGAAAGTCCCGGCGCCGGTGGAAAGCGTCGCGGCGCGCTTCGCAGATGGCCAGGCTCTCCTCGCTGAAAGCAGCCAGCGCCGCCCGCTGCGACAGATGTGGGGCGCAGATGTAGAGATTCTGCGCCAGTTTCTCCAGCTCAGGTACTGCGGCCTCGGGCGCAATCAACCAACCCAGACGCCAACCGGTCATGCCGAAATATTTGGAAAAACTATTCAACACCCAGGCATCCGGGGCCACCTCCAGCACCGAAGTGGCATCGCAGCCATAGGTCAAACCATGGTAGATCTCGTCGACAATCAGTTGTCCGCCCAGCCGTCGGGTAGTATCGGCCAGTGCCGTGAGCTGTGCGCGGCTCAGCACGCTACCGGAGGGGTTGGCCGGTGAGGCGCAGAGTACGGCGGCGCTAGCACTATCCCAGTGCTGCTCGACCAGCTCTGGCGTCAGCTGATAGCCGCTCTGCGCATCCGCCGGGATCAATGTCGCCTGGCCTTCGACCAGCCGCAGGAAATGCCGGTTGCACGGGTAGGCCGGGTCAGCCATCAGCACCTTGCTACCGGGGTTCACCAGCAGGGCGCTGATCAGCAGCAAGGCCCCCGAGCCACCGGGGGTGATCACCACGCGGCGCGGGTCCAGATCGATACCGTAGCGCTGTTGATAGAAACCCGCTACGGCCTCGCGCAATGCCGGCAGTCCCAGCGCTGGCGTGTACTCGGTAAAGCCTGCCGCCAGTGCGGCCTGGCCGGCACGTATGATGGGGTCGGGCGTACCGAAATCCGGCTCGCCGATTTCCATGTGAATGACGTCGCGCCCCTGCGCTTCCAGTGCCTTGGCCCGCTCCAGCACGGCCATGACATGGAAGGGTTCGATCTCCCCGATCCGCTGTGCCCAACGCTGCCCCACCATGATTTCCTCCGCTGCCACCGCAGACAAAAAACCGCCATGATACCTGTGGCGACGGATGCTCGGCCAACCAATTCCCAGCTATGCTGTCGAAGTAGAAATATCTTAAGTTGGCAAAAAGTAGCTTCGCAGATCGGGTTCTGGTAGTTTTGCCCGCTTGCAGGCCACAGGCTGCACCCCCGCCGGTGTCGACCTGGCACAGGATGATTGAGCTAAAAGTGAGGCTGTTCTCATGCCCAGCAATACCAAAGAAAAGAATGCATTGTTGATTCGCGGCTTCGTTCCCTATAAGGAAGAGAAAGGCGAGGAGTATATGAACGAGCGTCAGCTCGAGCATTTCGCCAACATCCTCAATGGCTGGAAACGCGAACTGATGGAAGAAGTGGATCGCACCGTATCCTATATGCAGGACGAGGCAGCCAACTTCCCCGACCCGGCCGACCGGGCCAGTCAGGAAGAGGAATTCAGCCTGGAACTGCGTACCCGCGATCGCGAACGCAAGCTGATCAAGAAGATCGATCAGACTCTGCAGCGCATCGAGGATGAAGACTACGGTTTCTGCGATTCCTGCGGTGTCGATATCGGCATCCGCCGCCTCGAAGCCCGTCCCACGGCCACCCTTTGCATCGATTGCAAAACGCTGGCCGAAATCAAGGAAAAGCAGATCGGCGGCTGACCTGTCAGCGACCCGGTGGCAGACAGCACCCTGTCTGCCACAGTCCGATTCACTCGCAAGGCCCTGTCGCCATGCTCTCCCCGTATGTCGGGCGTTTCGCCCCCACCCCCAGCGGTTACCTGCATTTCGGCTCGCTGTTGGCTGCGGTCGCCAGCTATCTGGACGCACGTCAGCATCAAGGTCAATGGCTGGTCCGGATCGAGGATCTGGACACCCCGCGCAATCTGCCCGGCGCCAGCGAACATATCCTGCGCACCCTGGACGCTTACGGCCTGCACTGGGATGGCGAGATTATCTATCAGAGCGAGCGACTGCCGCTGTATCAGCAGGTAATTGATCACTGGCTGGAAACCGGCCAGGCTTATCACTGCGACTGTTCACGCCGGACCCTTCTCCAGCATGGCGGTGCCTACCCGGGAACCTGTCGTGAGCGTCACCTGCCCGCTGCGCCTGATCATGCGGTACGGGTGCGAGTCGCCGATCAGCCGGTGGTATTCCGGGACCGCCTGCAGGGAGAGTTTCAGCAAACCGCCGATGGGTTGTCCGGTGATTTCATCATTCGCCGGCGCGATGGCATCATTGCCTACCAGTTGGCGGTGGTGGTTGATGATATCGCCCAGCAGGTGACTGATATCGTACGTGGCGCCGACCTGCTGGATTCCACGCCCCGCCAATTGTGGCTATACCAGTTGCTGCAGCAACCAGCGCCGCGCTATCTGCATGTGCCCCTGGTGATGCGCGAGGATGGCGAGAAACTCAGCAAACGACTGGGCTCGACTCCGCTGGAACCCAGGCTGGCGACCGCTACTCTGCACCGGGCGCTCACGGTACTGGCCCAGGAGCCGCCGCCCGAACTGGCCGACGCCCCGGTCGATGAACAACTCGCCTGGGCTGTGGCACACTGGCAACCGCAGAGACTACCGGCAAAACGGCAGATTCCGGAGCCGAGGACATAAACCATGTACATCTACCGCCTGGTATTGCTGCTGGTCATCGGCATCTACCTGTTCTCACCAGCCATCATGGACTGGTGGATCGAGCCCATGGGCGCCTGGTATCGCCCCTATGTTCTATGGCTCATTCTGATCATCGCCGGCATGCTGTTGCAGAGCCCTAGGGATACCGATGAGCTTTGAACTCAGCCTGCTGATCCTGCTCAGCGTCGCCTATCTGGTCATCCTGTTCAGCGTGGCCTGGGCCACCGAACGGGGATTGCTGCCAAGCGCCGTGGTCCGCCATCCGGCGATTTACACCCTGTCCATCGGTGTATACGCCAGCGCCTGGGCGTTCTACGGTACCGTTGGCCTGGCCTATCAGTACGGCTACGGCTTCCTCACCTATTATCTGGGTATCTGCGGCGCCTTCCTGCTGGCACCGGTGCTGCTCAACCCGATTCTGCGTATTACCCGCACCTACCAGCTGTCATCCCTCGCTGACCTGTTCGCCTTCCGCTTTCGCAGCACCTGGGCCGGCACCCTGACCACCATCTTCATGCTGTTGAGCATGCTGCCGCTACTGGCGCTGCAGATCCAGGCCGTCACCGACTCGGTGCAGATCCTAACCCACGATCCGCGCCAGCGGCCGGTGGCGCTGGGCTTCTGTCTGCTGATCGTGCTGTTCGCCATCCTGTTCGGCGCCCGGCATATCTCGGCCCGGGAGAAACACGAAGGGCTGGTGATCGCCATCGCCTTCGAGTCGCTGGTCAAGCTGCTGTGTCTGTCCGCGGTCGGCCTGTACGCACTGTTCGTGGTGTTCGAGGGTCCTTCCGGCCTGGAGCTGTGGCTGAGCCACAACCAGGAAGCGCTGAAAACCCTGCATAGCCCGCTGCAGGAAGGCCCCTGGCGCACCTTGCTGCTGGTGTTCTTCGCCGCGGCCATCGTCATGCCGCACATGTACCACATGGCCTTCACCGAGAACCTCAACCCCCGCGCCCTTAGCGCGGCCAGCTGGGGGTTGCCCCTGTTCCTGCTGCTGATGAGCCTGGCCATCCCGCCCATTCTCTGGGCCGGCCTCTACCTGCAGGTGCCCACCAGCGCCGAGTACTACACCCTCGGCCTGGGCGTCGCCGCTGGCGCCGACTGGCTGACCCTGGTCGCCTTCATCGGCGGGATCTCTGCCGCCAGCGGGCTGATCATCGTGGTTACCCTGGCGCTGTCCGGTATGGTGCTCAACCATCTGGTACTGCCGGTATACCAGCCAAGCGCCGATAACAACGTCAATATCTACCGCTGGTTGTTATGGACCCGGCGCAGCCTGATCGCCGCCATTATCATGGCCAGCTATGGCTTCTACCACCTGCTGGACTCGGACCAGCCGCTGACCAACCTGGGCATCACCTCCTTCGTCGCCACCGTGCAATTTCTGCCCGGTGCGCTTTCGGTGCTGTACTGGCCGCAGGCCAACCACCGCGGCTTCATCTGTGGTTTGATCGCCGGCATGAGCATCTGGGCCTGCACCATGCTGCTGGTCATGGTCACCGGTATCGACACGCTGCACATTCTGGGTCTGCAGGTGACCCTGGATTCGGAGTCCTGGCATATCGCCGCGATCGCCTCGCTGACCGCCAACATTGTGGTATTCACCCTGGTCTCGCTGTTCACCCGGCGCTCGCCCGATGAGGTCAGTGCCGCCGAAGCCTGCCTGGTCGATAACGTCAGACGCCCCCAGCGCATGGAACTGATTGCCAGGTCGCCCCAGGAATTCGCCCAGCAGATGGCCAAGCCGCTGGGTAACAAGGCCGCCCAGCAGGAAGTCGAGCAGGCTCTGCGCGATCTCAAACTGCCCTTCGATGAGCGCCGCCCCTACGCCCTGCGCCGCCTGCGTGACCGTCTGGAGGCCAACCTGTCAGGCCTGATGGGCCCGGCAGTGGCGCAGGAGATGATCGAGACCTTCCTGCCATTCAAGCTGGCGCGCAACGGCTACGTCACCGAAGACATCCACTTCATCGAAAACCGCCTGGAGGACTACCACTCGCGGCTGACCGGACTGGCCGCGGAACTGGATGCCCTGCGCCGCTACCATCGCCAGACCCTGCAGGATCTGCCCATGGGCGTATGCTCGCTGGCCGAGGACAATGAAGTATTGATGTGGAACCGGGCATTGCAGACACTCACCGGCATCAATGCCGAGAGCGTGATCGGCTCGCGCCTGGAGAACCTGCCGGCGCCCTGGAATGAACTGCTGGAGCGCTTTGTCAGCGATGAATCGGCGCACCTGCACAAGCAGAAGCTGGTCAACCGTGGTCAGACCCAGTGGCTTAACCTGCACAAGGCAGCGATTGACGAACCCGGTAATGCTCGCGGCGGCCTGGTCTTGCTGATCGAGGACCAGACCGAAACCCAGATGCTCGAGGAAGAGCTGATCCACTCCGAGCGCCTGGCCTCAATCGGCCGTCTGGCCGCTGGGGTGGCCCATGAAATCGGCAATCCAATCACCGGCATCGCCTGCCTGGCGCAAAACCTGCGCGAAGAGTCTGCCCAGGCCGAAACCCTGGAAGCAGCGGAGCAGATTATCGAGCAGACCCGCCGGGTATCGCGCATCGTGCAGTCCATGGTCAATTTCGCCCATGTCGGCAGCCGGCACAACAATGCCAACGATGAAGTCGATCTGGTCGCCTGCACCAACGAGGCCATTCACCTCCTGTCACTGAACCGCAAGGGCCCCGAGGTCAATTATGTTAACCTGTGCGATACCGCTCACCGGGTAGCCGGTGATAGCCAGCGTCTGGTACAGGTTCTGATCAACCTGCTAGGCAATGCCCGCGATGCCAGCCGCAGCGGTGACAGCGTCACCATCCACACCGCCGCGGATGAACACCAGATATTGCTGATGGTTGAGGACCAGGGCAGCGGCATCGAACATGAGCTCAAGGATCGGTTGTTCGAACCCTTTTTCACGACCAAGGAGCCAGGT
This sequence comes from Pseudomonas sp. G11-1, assembly GCF_024031555.1. NCBI lineage: Bacteria > Pseudomonadati > Pseudomonadota > Gammaproteobacteria > Pseudomonadales > Pseudomonadaceae > Pseudomonas > Pseudomonas sp. G11-1. The sequence continues at coordinate 25,278 of NZ_QEYQ01000008.1, forward strand.
GCAGGTACCGGACTCGGACTGGCGCTGGTGTACTCAATCATCGAAGAGCATTATGGTCAGATTACGGTAGACAGCCCCATCGATGATGTAACTCAGCGGGGAACCCGGTTCACCATTACGTTACCCCGCTATGGCGTCTTTTAGTTACGGCAGCGCCTGACTTCGTCGGACGCTGTCGCATAGAGGTAGATATGTCGCATATTCTGGTTGTTGAAGACGAACCCATCATTCGCACCGCACTGCGGCGGCTGCTGGAACGCCACCAATACCAGGTCAGTGAGGCTGGCGCTGTACATGAAGCCGTCGAGAACCACAATCTGGACGACTTCGCGCTGATCATCAGCGACCTGCGTCTGCCTGGCGAGCCCGGCACAGAACTGATTCGTCGCGCTCCCAATACCCCCGTATTGATCATGACCAGCTACGCCAGTCTGCGCTCGGCAGTGGACTCGATGAAACTCGGCGCCGTGGACTACATTGCCAAGCCCTTCGATCATGAAGAGATGTTGCAGGCCGTGGCCCGCATCATCGAAGCCAGCCAGCAATCGCGCGCCGCAGCGGGTGTCGCTGATCCGGCGCCAGCCGCCGATACCGCCAGCGACGATACCGATGATACCCAGTCCATGGGCATCATCGGCGCCAGCCCGGCGATGCTCACCCTGTTCAAGCGTATCCGCAAGGTCGCCCCGACCATGTCCACGGTGCTGATCCAGGGTGAATCCGGTACCGGCAAGGAACTGGTCGCCCGCGCCCTGCATGAAAACTCACCGCGCGCCCGCGCCCCGATGATCTCGGTCAACTGCGCGGCGATCCCTGAGACCCTGATCGAATCCGAACTGTTCGGCCATGAAAAAGGCGCCTTCACCGGCGCAGTGGCCGGGCGTACCGGGCTGGTCGAAGCGGCGGATGGCGGAACCCTGTTTCTCGACGAAATCGGCGAACTGCCGCTGGAAGCCCAGGCCCGCCTGTTGCGGGTACTGCAGGAGAGCGAAATTCGCCGGGTCGGTTCCGTACAGTCGCAGAAGGTCGATGTGCGCCTGGTCGCGGCCACCCACCGTGACCTCAAGACCCTGGCCCGCCAGGGCCTGTTCCGTGAAGATCTGTATTACCGCCTGAACGTCATCGAGCTGCGCCTGCCACCGCTGCGGGAGCGTGGTGACGATGTCATGCTGATCGCCGAGGCGTTACTCGCCCGGATCGGCCGCAACATGGGCACGCCCGCCCTGCATTTCAGCAAGGAGGCGACCAACTCCATCCGCCATTATCAGTGGCCCGGCAACGTGCGCGAACTGGAAAATGCCATCGAGCGGGCAGCCATTCTCTGCGACGAAGACGAGATTTCCACTGACTTGCTGGGCATCGAGCCAGACCTCGAACAGGAGCGCACGTCCCAGGCCACCAGCGCCCTGGAATCCATGCGCTCACCCAGCTCACAGAGCACCGAGCCGGCTGAAGACCTGTCGCTGGAGGATTATTTCCAGCATTTCGTGCTTGAGCATCAAGAGCACATGACCGAGACCGAACTGGCCAATAAGCTGGGCATCAGTCGCAAATGCCTGTGGGAACGGCGTCAGCGCCTGGGAATCCCACGCAAGAAAACCGCCAATTCCTGAATTTGCGACGGCCCTCCTCCATATGGAGGATTCCCCAACAGCTTGGCCAGTGCAAAGTGTTACCTGTTACCTTCGAGAAACTGTTACCCCTCACCCGCAAGGGGTAACACTTTAACGGGACATAAGGTAACGAATCCCTCCCCCACTCCCGCCTCACTTTTCACTGAAAACGCTAACAACCTGTTTTTAAAGACATTTAAAAACATGGCACGGCAAATGCTTTATTACAGACACAACAAGAATAAAAACCAGGCAAGACCCCATAACAAAAACAAGATTCAGCTCCACACCTAACAAAAACAAAACGTGCGAGTGTAGCAAACTGATTTTTTTGGAGAATAGGAAGCACCGCTGGCGAACGTAATGTTCGATTGGAAACCGAGAAGAATAAAAGTTGCCTGAGCAACCGACCGGTACCGATGCCAAGCTTGGCCAAAGCAGCTTCCCGAGCATCCAAAGCAATCCGCTTGCTTTAGGCAACCCGGGATGGGTTTAAACGGGGTGACACTGTCGCCCAGCCCAAAAAAACAAGAAACAGCTCAAATAACAACAACAAAAAACCATTAGGGGGAGTGAATACTCCCCTTGAGCTTTCCTGCAATACTCCCAGCAGTATCTTCCCGCATCGCTTCCCTACAATTTCCCCGCTATTCAAGCTAGAATGGGTGTCTGTTGATACAGGCAACACTGTATTCGAAACCGACCTTACGTCTATCCAGTGCCTTGCCCATGACATTCATGTTGACTTCGGGCTTTTTGAAGCCTCTGTAAAATGTAGCTGCCAGGGACATCCAGCGCCGCCGTTTTTCACAGGATTCGAGGTCTGGGTTGGAGACGCCGGTGGACTACCCACTCATATGATTCGCAAGCTACTGAAAAAGATACCCTCTCCCTTCGGGCGACCCGCCCATAGGCGTACCACGCCCGCTATTATTCCGCCCAGCCAGCACGCGTTGCAGCGCCGCCAGATCAGCCGCAACGCGGTGACGGTGGTCGAGCGCCTCCAGCAAGCCGGCTATCAGGCCTTTGCGGTGGGCGGCTGCGTTCGCGATCTGCTGCTGGAAATGGACCCCAAGGATTACGACGTCGCCACCAGCGCCACGCCAGAGCAGGTCCGTGCCACCTTCCGCAATTGCCGACTGATCGGCCGGCGATTCAAGCTCGCCCACGTCTACTTTGGTCGCGAGATCATCGAGGTGGCAACCTTCCGCGCCGGCCATGCCGATGACGACGAAGGCGACTTGGGACGCGAGCAGTCGCTGCAGAGCGAGTCGGGTCGGTTGTTGCGGGACAACGTCTACGGCACCCTGGAGCAGGATGCCCAGCGCCGTGATTTCACCATCAACGCCCTGTATTACGATGTCTGTACCGGCAATATCCATGATTACGCCAATGGGCTGCAGGACATTCGCAATGCCCGGGTACGCTTGATCGGCGATCCGGTGCAGCGTTATCAGGAAGACCCGGTGCGCATGCTGCGCGCGGTGCGCTTCGCCGCCAAGCTGGATTTCGAGATCGAGCCACACAGCGCCGCACCCATCGCCGAGCTGGCCGAGCTGCTGTACGACATTCCCGCGGCGCGGTTGTTCGACGAGGTGCTCAAGCTGCTGCTCAACGGCCAGGGCGAACGCACCTTCGATCTGCTGCTGGAGTACGACCTGTTCGCGCCGCTGTTCCCGGACACTGACGACGCCATCGAAGATAACCCCGGCTATACCCTCAAGCTGGTTCGCCAGGCCCTGCGCAACACCGATGACCGTATTCACCAGGGGCGCCCGGTCACGCCGGCGTTCCTGTTTGCCGCGCTGCTCTGGCCGGCATTACCCCAGCGTACCCGCGAGCTGGAGGAACAGGGTATTCCGTTGATTCCTGCCCAGCAGCAGGCGACCCACGAGCTGCTGGCCGAACAGTGCCGTCACACTGCCATTCCCAAGCGTTTCAGCATTCCGCTGCGGGAGATCTGGGATATGCAGCCACGGCTGGAGCGGCGCAACGGCCGCCGCGCCGACCAGATGCTGGAGCACCCGCGTTTTCGGGCCGCCTACGACTTCCTGCTGCTGCGTGAAGAGGCCGGCGAGGATACTGGCGGCCTGGGCCAGTGGTGGACCCGCTATCAGGATGTAGGTGCGGATGAACGGCGCCGCATGATCCAGCAATTGAGCAGCCGTGATCCGGCCGGCAAGCGTGGCCGCCCCCGGCGCAAGCGCAAGCCCCAGGGCGGGTCAGACAATTGATGCAACGCTGTTTCATCGCCCTGGGCAGCAACCAGGCTGATCCCGCCGCGCAGGTCACCCACGCCTTCACCGAGCTGGAGAGGTTGCCGCAGTCGCACTTGCAGGCGTGCTCCTCGTTATACCGCAGCGCCCCCCTGGGGCCACAGGATCAACCGGCCTTCGTTAATGCCGTGGCCATGCTCGACACCAGCCTGGAGCCGGAGATGCTGCTGGATGCCCTGCAGGATATCGAGCACCGTCGAGGCCGGGTACGCAAAGCCGAACGCTGGGGACCGCGCATTCTGGATCTTGATCTACTGCTATACGGCGACCGGATAATCGACACGCCGCGCCTGCAGGTGCCGCATTATCATATGCATGCCCGTTCCTTTGTGCTGTATCCGCTGGCAGAATTGGCAGCGGATCTGACCCTGCCCGATGGCACATCGCTACAACAGCTGCTGGCGGCCTGTCCACCGACGGACCTGGAACGCCTGCCGGGCAACGCTGCACAAGGTTGAGATATGTATTTTCTGGAGCATCATCGTTCAAGTCAGGAAGACTATACTGCTGAGGCTGTTATCAACCTGAGCAATCGGAGCGACAGACAGTCCGCCTGCCTGCCGATCACAGCCATGTTGCCTCTTGCGAGGCCGAACTACTGGAATCTGCCATGCCTGACATTACCCTGACCACGCTGAACAAGCTCAAGCAGAACGGCGAGAAATTTGCCTGCCTGACAGCGTATGACGCCACCTTCGCCCATCTGGAAAGTACCGCTGGGGTGGAAGTGCTGTTGATTGGTGACTCCCTGGGAATGGTTCTTCAGGGACACGACAGCACCCTGCCGGTGACTGTCGAGGAGATGGCCTACCACACCGCATCCGTCAAGCGCGGCAATCGTGGCGCCCTGATCATGGCTGACCTGCCGTTCATGTCCTACGCCACCCTGGAGCAGGCCATGGCCAACAGCGCGCGGTTGATGCAAGCCGGAGCGCACATTCTCAAGCTGGAAGGCGGCGGCTGGCTGGCGGATATCACCACCACCCTCACCCGTAATGGGATTCCGGTTTGCGTGCATATGGGCCTGACCCCACAGACCGTCAACGTACTGGGTGGCTATAAGGTACAGGGCCGCCAGCAGGACCAGGCCGAAGCCATGCTTCAGGATGCCATTGCCCTGGAGGCAGCCGGCGCCGCCATGCTGCTGCTCGAATGTGTACCCAGCGAGCTCGCCAATGCCATTACCCGTGCCGTGAGCATTCCGGTCATCGGCATTGGCGCCGGCAGCGGTACTGATGGTCAGGTGCTGGTGGTGCACGACATGCTCGGCCTGTCGATCAGCGGTCGCCTGCCGCGCTTCGTGAAGAACTTCATGGCTGGCCAGGCAGATATCGCCTCGGCCATCACCGCGTATGTCAGCGCGGTGAAAGCTGCCGAATTCCCCGCGGCCGAGCACGAGTTCTGACACCATGAACACACTGCATTCCATTGCCCAGCTGCGCGCCGCCCTGGCGCGCGCGCGTCAGGAGAACAAACGCATCGGTCTGGTACCGACCATGGGCAATCTGCATGACGGGCACATCGCCCTGGTGGCGAAAGCCCTGCAGCGTACCGACTATGTGGTGGTAAGCATCTTCGTCAACCCGCTGCAATTCGGCGCCAACGAGGATCTGGACAGCTATCCGCGTACCCTGGCGGAAGACCAGCGCAAACTGCTGGACGCCGGCGCCCATCTGATCTTCGCGCCGAATGTCAGCGAAATTTATCCCGAAGGGATGGATGGACACACCCTGATCAGCGTGCCCGTCGTCTCCGAAGGCTTGTGCGGCGCCAGCCGTCCTGGCCATTTCAACGGGGTATCGACGGTGGTGGGCAAATTGCTGAATATCGTCCAGCCGGACCTGGCCGTCTTCGGTGAGAAGGATTTCCAGCAGCTGGCGGTAATCCGCAAGATGGCCCACGACCTGTGCCTGCCGGTGCAGATCATGGGCGCGCCTATCGTACGTGCCGAGGATGGCCTGGCACTGTCGTCGCGCAATGGTTATCTGGGCGAGGAGCAGCGCCGCATCGCACCGCGCCTGTATCAGACCCTGCAGCAGATCCAGCAGCAGCTGGAAAGCGGGCGCCGCGATTTCCCGGCCATCATCGAAGAAGCGCGCCTCGCGCTGATCGAGGCCGGCTTCCAGCCTGATTACCTGGACCTGCGCGAGGCCGAAACCCTGCAACCGGTCACCTCAGCAAGCCAGGATATCGTCATCCTCGCTGCCGCCTTCCTTGGTGCCACTCGCCTGATCGACAACCTCCGCGTCAGCCTCGCCTGACGCTTCCCCCAGCCGGTCCCTAGCCGATTGGTGTCTGTCCGACATAGACCAAAGAAGGGTTGAATTGCCCTTCGTTCTGATCAACGCTTGACACAAACAGAACAAGTAGAAACCGCGTGCTCGCGCGCGGTATTTCTAAAGTCGACAATAACAACAGAGGACCACGCCATGTACAAGACTGAGCAACATCAGGTTTCTGAGGCCGCCCGGCGCAATACCCATCTTGATGCCGACGGCTACGAACGACTCTATCGCCAGTCCATCGAGCAGCCGGATACTTTCTGGGCCGAGCAGGCCAATCGCTTCGTCGAGTGGATGCAGCCCTGGAGCAAGGTGCAGGAAAGCAACATGGCGCGCGGCGAGGCGGCGTGGTTCATCGATGGCAAATTGAATGTCAGTGCCAACTGTATAGACCGGCATCTGGCCAAGCGTGGCGATCAGACCGCGATCATCTGGGAAGGCGATGATCCGGGCCAGGACCGGCGCATCAGCTACCGCGAACTGCACGAACAAGTCTGCCGCCTGGCCAACGTCCTGAAAGCGCGCGGCGTGAAGAAAGGCGACCGCGTCTGCCTGTACATGCCGATGATTCCCGAAGCCGCTTTCGCCATGCTGGCCTGCGCCCGCATCGGCGCGGTGCACTCGGTGGTATTCGGTGGCTTTTCGCCCGATGCCCTGCGCGACCGCATTCTCAATGCCGATTGCCGGGTGGTCATCACCGCCGATGAAGGCGTACGCGGCGGCAAGAACGTGGCGCTGAAAAAGAACGTCGAAAAGGCCCTGAACGACTGCCCCGACGTACATACCGTGGTTACCGTCAAGCGCACCGGCGCGGACATCGCCTGGCATGAACACCGTGACGTCTGGTATCACGAGGCTTGCGCCGCAGTCAGCGCCGACTGCGAGCCGGAACCCATGGACAGTGAGGACCCACTGTTCATCCTCTATACCTCCGGCTCCACCGGCAAACCCAAGGGCGTACTGCATACCACTGGCGGTTATCTGCTCAGCGCCGCGCTGACCCACCATTATGTATTCGATTATCACGACGGCGAGGTCTACTGGTGTACTGCCGACGTCGGTTGGGTAACCGGTCACTCCTATATCGTCTATGGCCCGCTGTGCAACGGCGCGACCACGCTGATGTTCGAAGGCGTACCGACCTATCCGGATGCCTCGCGCTGCTGGCAGGTTATCGACAAACACCAGGTGAACGTCTTCTATACCGCGCCCACTGCCATCCGCGCGCTGATGGCCCTGGGTAACGAGCCGGTAAAATCCTCGTCCCGGGCCAGCCTGCGGCTGCTTGGCAGCGTCGGCGAACCGATCAACCCAGAGGCCTGGGAGTGGTACTACCATGTCGTCGGCGATAGCCGCTGCCCGGTCGTCGATACCTGGTGGCAGACCGAGACCGGCTCGATCATGATCGCCCCCCTTCCCGGCGCCACCAACCTCAAGCCAGGTTCGGCCACCCGCCCGTTCTTCGGCGTCGAACCGGCGTTGTTCGACAATGACGGCAACGAAGTGCATGGTGTCGGCGATGGCAATCTGGTGATCAAGCGCTCCTGGCCCAGCCAGATTCGCACCGTCTACGGCGATCATCAGCGCCTGATTGATACCTACTTCAGTACCTACAAAGGTGTCTACTTTACCGGCGACGGTGCACGCCGCGATGAGGACGGGTATTACTGGATCACCGGCCGGGTGGATGATGTGTTGAACATCTCCGGCCACCGTATCGGCACCGCCGAGGTGGAAAGTGCGCTGGTGCTGCATGATGCTGTCGCCGAAGCGGCAGTGGTCGGCTGCCCCCATGACATCAAAGGCCAAGCCATCTATGCCTACGTCATGCCGATGCGTGGTGTAACGCCGTCTGACGAGCTGCTGGTCGAGCTCAAGGCCTATGTCAGCGAGCAGGTTGGCGCCTTCGCCAGACCGGACTTCATCCAGTGGACGCCGGGATTGCCGAAGACGCGCTCGGGCAAGATCATGCGCCGGATTCTGCGCAAGATCGCCTGTGACGAGCTGGATACCCTGGGCGACACCTCAACCCTTGCTGATCCAGCGGTGGTCGAGGAGCTGATAGAGCACCGTCTGAACCGAGCCTAGCGGCACAATGGCGGTTGTTGAATGTGGCGCGGACCTCTATTCTTCCCGCTGTTCCAGATAAAAGCTGAGGAAGTAAGCATGCAAGAGGTCGTGATTGTTGCAGCCACCCGAACCGCCATTGGCAGTTTCGGTGGCCAGTTTGCCAATGTGCCTGCTCATCAGCTCGGCGCGACGGTTATTCGCGCCCTGCTCGAGCAGACCGGTGTCGACCCGGCCAGCATCGATGAAGTGATTCTGGGCCAGGTACTGACCGCCGGCTGCGGCCAGAACCCCGCTCGCCAGGCCGCTGTGCACGCCGGACTACCGCACAGCGTGCCCGCGCTGAACATCAACAAGGTCTGCGGCTCCGGACTCAAGGCGGTCCATCTGGCAGCCCAGGCCATCCGCTGTGGCGATGCCGATATCATGATCGCCGGCGGTCAGGAGTCCATGAGCCGCTCGCCGCACCTCTTGCCGACGTCCCGCACCGGGCAGCGCATGGGCGACAGCAAGCTGATCGACAGCATGATTCATGATGGCCTGTGGGATGCCTTCAATGACTATCACATGGGCATTACGGCGGAGAATCTGGCCGAGCGCTACGATCTCAGCCGCCAGCAGCAGGATGCCTTCGCCCTCGCGTCACAACAGAAAGCCGTAGCAGCGCAGGCCGCCGGCCGCTTCGAGACGGAAATTACCCCCGTTGTCATTCCCCAGCGCAAGGGCGAACCACTAACCATCAGCCAGGACGAGCAGCCCCGGGCCTCCACCACCCTGGAGTCCCTGGGCAAGCTACGCCCGGCCTTCAAGAACGATGGCACCGTCACCGCTGGCAACGCCTCCAGCCTGAACGACGGCGCGGCAGCGGTCATGTTGATGAGCGCGGACAAGGCCCGCGAGCTGGGCTTGCCGGTACTGGCACGGATCACCGCCTATGCCAGCTCCGGCGTGGACCCGGCGGTCATGGGCATCGGTCCGGTCAGCGCGACCCAACGCTGCCTGAGCAAGGCCGGCTGGAAGGTCGAGGAACTGGACTTGATCGAAGCCAACGAAGCTTTCGCCGCCCAGGCGCTGGCCGTCGCCAGCGAGCTGCGCTGGGATCTGGACAAGGTCAACGTCAATGGTGGCGCCATCGCCTTGGGACACCCCATTGGCGGGTCGGGCTGTCGGGTCCTGGTGACCTTGCTGCATGAGATGCAGCGCCGCGATGCACGCAAGGGCCTGGCCACGCTGTGCATCGGTGGTGGTCAGGGTGTTGCCCTGGCACTCGCGCGCGACTGATGCGGGCAGCTCAGACCAGCTGGAAACGTTCGAGCACCTCGTAGCGCACACCCTGCTCTGCGCCACCGCTGAGAAACAGGCAAATGTGGTCTACCGTAAAAGTCGGTAGCGACAGCCTCGCATGCCGCTGCAGGAGCGCCTGCAGCGGTAGCCCTTGCCGGACCCGCGCCAGGGTGATGTGCGGCGTGTAGGGCCTGTCGTCCAGCCGCAGCCCGAGCGGCAGCAGTCGCGCTTCCACGCGCTGCTGCAATCGGTTCAACGGCGGAGACTCGGTCACCCCAGCCCAGAATATCCGTGGCCGCTCAGGACTGCCGAAGTAGCCCACCCCCTGTACTGCCAGCTCGAATGACGGGCCGGGCACGTCTGCCAGCACCTGTGCAATATTGCGGGCAGCCTCTTGCTCTACCTGGCCGATGAAGCTCAAAGTCAGATGCAGATGCTCCGGCTCATGCCAGCGCGCCGCGGGATGCGCCTCCCGCACCTCGGCCAGCGCCTGCCTGACCGCTTCCGGCAATTCGATGCCAACAAAGAGCCGCAACATGAACACCTCATGACAAACCGTCGATAGGCTTATAATAGCCCGATGCGACTCGATCGATTCCTAGCCCTGCATACCCAACACAGCCAGCAGACTGCCCGACTGCTGATTGCCGCTGGCCGGGTGTCAGTCAATGAACGGATCGTGCGGGATGGACAACAGCGCATCGACCGCTTTACCAGGGTGCAGCTGGATGACGCTGTGCTGCAACAGCACAACGCGCTGTATTTGATGCTCTACAAGCCAGGCGGCTATCTCAGCGCCACCTGCGACCCGGTTCATCCCACCGTGATGGAGCTGCTTGCGGAGCCGCTGCGCCAGCAGTTGCATCTGGCCGGGCGACTGGACCGCAGCACCACCGGCCTGCTGATTCTCACCAATGACGGCCTCTGGTCCCGCCGCCTGACCGAGCCCGGCCGGCGCATCCCCAAGGTGTATCTGGTGGGCACTGCCGAGCCGATCGCCGCGCATGCCGCTGAATGTTTTGCACAGGGCATTCATCTGGCCCGCGAGGGTATTGATACCTCCCCTGCGCAGTTGCAATTGCTCGCTCCCTGCCAGGCCCGACTGACCATCCATGAGGGCCGTCACCATCAGGTGAAGCGCATGTTTCACGCCGTGGGTAATCGGGTGACGTCATTGCATCGCGAAAGCATGGGCATCATCGAACTTGACCCGACGCTGCGTCCCGGCCAGTACCGATTACTGACCCCCGAGGAGATCGCCAGCGTACCCACCGCCGGCAGCCGCTTGGTTTAGCCGCGCCTGGATTGCTATTCTGTGGGGACACAGGCAATCCGCAGGTCAAGCTCATGCATACCATCATTGCGGGACGATATGAACTCCAGGACCGGGCAGATGCCGCTGTGGCGGCGCTACAGCAGGCCGGCTTCCAGCGGGACGCGTTGGCGGCCTTCTATCTCAACCCCAACGGCCAGCATGCCATCTACCCCATTGGCGGAGATGATGAAAGCTCACCCGGTGCCCGCCACTCCGGTACCGGGGCTGCGAAGGCTGGCGCCGTCGGCGCAGTGGTCGGCGCGGCTGCCGGTGCGGCAACGGCCCCCGTCATCGGTCCGGTCGGCATCGCTATCGGCGCCGGCATCGGCGCTTATACCGGCTCACTGATCGGGGCAGTCAGCAGCACCGACCAGGAGTCGGATGTGGATGAACAGACCGGCCAACCCGCCGAGGTACAGCCCAAGGTCACCGAACGGGAACCGGGCGTGCTGGTGGCGGTACGGGTCGATGACCACTCACGGCAACAGGCAATAGATACTTTCAGAGCCACCGGCGCAGAGGACATCGAACACGCCCAGGGCGAACTGCGCGATGGCCAATGGAAGGACTTCGACCCCCATGCTGTAGTGCAGTGTGTATGATTAGCCAACCAGCCAGGCCAATGCGTCGGCTTCCCGCTCGGGCCGGAAGGATCTGACTTCCAGCCCCGGGATGATGGCGCCTTCGATCTCTCCCATCTTCCTGATCCAGTCCTTGCTGCTGATGACCGCGCATCGATCGAACTGTCGTGTCAGCCGAAACAGCTCCGGCAGGTTCGACAGCTCCACACCAATCGCGCCTGCAGTAGGCATTTGCAGCTCACCGATACGCATCAGCAACTGGCCATGCTGAATGCCCTGCGCCTGGGTGAAGAGCGCGCGCAAGCCACTGCGCATGCCATCGCTGTCAACTCGCCCGGCGATATCCATCTCCAGCCGGTCATTGCCGATACGCATTACCTGAAACATGGGTATCTCCTCTGCCTGCCCGTGTGCCCATCAGTATAGACAACTCGTCGATCCCGGCTGCTGATGATCAAACATGGAATCTTTTGCCCGCGTCCGGCGTCCATTGCTAAGACAGAGATGCGGAGGTGAATGATGAGTGATGATCAACACGAACCCGACGAGCAGGCGCTGACCGACGCCGCCAGACGACAGGCGGAAGAGGACAACCGCGAGGCCCCCGATGACCGGCCCATGGGCCCAATTGGCAATACTCCTTCCCGCGCCGAGTCCGTGGAGCGGGCTGGCGAAGCCGGGTTGACCGAAGCGTCCATGCCAGGCCAGGGCCCGACCGCTGACGAGGCCACCCCGGAAACGCTCAATCCTGATGATGGCTCTCGCTCGGCCGAGGAAGCGGGGACGGCCGCCACACCTGCCGACACCGAACTCACCGATGTCGGCAAGGCTGGCGCAGGTGGCCGCTACGGCCTGGATGAAGCGGAACTGGGCCGGGCCAAGCCGCTGGACGGCAAGCCCTGGGATGGTGATCCCAACGAGCCTCTGGAGCCGGAAACCGCTACCGACCGCAACCTCACGGCCGATCCCGACAGCGAGCCCGATCGGACCTGAGCAACTGCGGCGCATAAAAAAACCCCGGCTCAAGGCCGGGGTTCTTCATTGCACCGCCGCAAGGACGGTACGACAGGACTCAGACGCCGCTGTTTTCAGCCGCTTCGACATCCTTCATGGACAGCTTGATCCGGCCGCGGTTGTCCACGTCCAGTACCAGTACCTTCACTTCCTGACCTTCCTGCAGTACGTCGGTAACCTTCTCGATACGCTGATTGGCGATCTGCGAGATGTGTACCAGGCCGTCCTTGCCGGGCAGGATGCTGACGAAGGCACCGAAATCAACGATACGCTCGACCTTGCCCGTGTAGACCTTGCCGATTTCCGCTTCAGCAGTAATACCGTCAACCCGTGCCTTGGCAGCATTGGCGGCATCTTTGCTGGCAGCGAAGATCTTCACGGTACCGTCATCGGTGATGTCGATGGAAGCGCCGGTTTCTTCGCAGATACCGCGGATGGTTGCGCCACCCTTGCCGATCACGTCACGGATCTTGTCGGAATCGATCTTCATGCTGATCATGGTCGGCGCGTTGGCGGACAGTTCCTTGCGCGAGGCCGGCAGCACCTGGTTCATCTGACCCAGGATATTCAGACGAGCATCGTGAGCCTGGTGCAGAGCCAGTTCCATGATCTCTTCGGTGATGCCCTTGATCTTGATGTCCATCTGCAGCGCAGTAACACCCTTCTCGGTACCGGCAACCTTGAAGTCCATGTCGCCCAGGTGATCTTCGTCACCCAGGATGTCGGTCAGGACGGCGAACTTGTCGCCTTCCTTGACCAGACCCATGGCGATACCGGCAACTGGCGCCTTCAGCGGCACACCGGCATCCATCAGCGCCAGGGACGCACCACAGACCGAAGCCATGGAGCTGGAACCGTTGGATTCAGTGATTTCCGAGACCACACGGATGCTGTAGGGGAACTGATCCATATCGGGCATGACCGCCTGGATACCACGGCGGGCCAGACGACCGTGGCCGATTTCACGGCGGCCGGTGCCACCCATGCGACCACACTCACCTACCGAATAGGGAGGGAAGTTGTAGTGGAACATGAAGGGGTCTTTCTTCTCGCCTTCCAGGGTGTCCAGCAGCTGCGCATCACGGGCGGTACCCAGCGTGGTCACGACCAGCGCCTGGGTTTCGCCACGGGTGAACAGCGAGGAGCCGTGGGTGCGATCCAGCACGCCGACTTCGATGTTCAGCGGGCGCACGGTCTTGGTGTCGCGACCGTCGATGCGCGGATTGCCGTTGACGATGCTCTCACGCACGGTGCGGTATTCGATCTCACCGAAAGCGTCCTTCACTTCAGCAGCGGCAGGCTTGCCCTCTTCGTCACCAGCCAGGGCAGCGATGGCCGCATCACGCAGCTCGCCCAGGCGGGTGTAGCGCGATTGCTTGTGGGTGATGGTGTAGGCTTCGCTGATACCAGCGCCGAACTGGGACTTGATGGCGTCCAGCAGCACGGTGTTTTCCGGAGCAGGCTGCCAGTCCCAGGCCGGCTTGCCAGCCTCAGCAGCCAATTCCTTGATGGCCTCGATGGCCGGCTGGAATTCCATGTGGGCAAACAGGACCGCGCCCAGCATCTGGTCTTCAGTCAGTTCCTGCGCTTCGGACTCAACCATCAGCACGGCGTCTTCGGTACCGGCAACCACCATGTCCAGGCGCGAGGTCTTCAGCTGCTCGTAGGTCGGGTTCAGCACGTAGCCTTGCACGTCATCGAAACCAACCCGGGCACCGGCGATCGGGCCGTCGAACGGAATACCGGAAATGGCCAGCGCCGCGGAGGTACCGATCATCGCCGCAACATCCGGATCGGTGGTCTTGTCGGTGGACACCACGGTGCAGACGACCTGAACTTCGTTCATGAAGCCTTCGGCAAACAGCGGGCGGATCGGGCGGTCGATCAGACGGGAGGTGAGGGTCTCCTTCTCGGTGGGACGGCCTTCACGCTTGAAGAAGCCACCGGGAATACGGCCCGCAGCATAGGTCTTCTCGATATAGTGCACAGATAGAGGGAAGAAGTCGCGGCCGGCGTCGGCGTTTTTTGCGCCCACCACGGTGACCAGAACGCTGACTGCATCATCAATGCTGACCAGAACCGCACCGGAAGCCTGGCGCGCGATGCGGCCGGTTTCCAGGGTAACGGTGTTGTTGCCCAATTTGAACTGTTTGATAACCGGTTTCACGGTGTCTTCTCTCTCTGTTTTTGCCTTGGGGGAAACTCTGGGCACAGCCGGGTTTCGGACCCGGCCATGTCCAAACGGGGCTGGTCTTAGCGACGCAGACCCAGACTGCTGATCAAGCTGCTGTAGCGGCCGAGATCCTTGGACTTCAGGTAATCCAGCAGCTTACGACGCTGGTTGACCATGCGGATCAGGCCACGACGGGAGTGGTGGTCCTTCTTGTTGTCCTTGAAGTGACCCTGCAGCTTGTTGATGTTAGCAGTCAACAGAGCTACTTGGACTTCAGGAGAACCGGTATCACCTTCACCGCGGGCATACTCGGATACGATTGCAGCTTTTTCTTCAACGCTCAGTGCCATGACAGCTTTTCCTCTGAGGTAACAGGCCGGAACCGGGGTTCCGTGTTTTGAATCGAGCAATGACCGTGCCTGTTGACAGCCACCCTCGTTGCGACCCTCATGGGTCAACTTCCAAGCGGGCGTGATACATCACGCCCGTAAAATCATTCAACCATTGAAACGCATCAGACGCTTGGGTGCTACCCGTGCATCATCAGTCATCTCACCGATACCGATGAACCGGCCTTCGTGGTCGCGCAGCCGGACCATACCGAACGCCGGACTGCCGGGAACCCGCACCGCCTGACCATGATTGAGGTAGAAGGCGGTCTGCTCGGTAAGACTCACCACCGGCCAGTCCTCCAGCCCGCTGTCGATCGGCAGCAACAACTGATCCAGCGCCCCGGCACCGCCCTCGGCATGCATCGCCTCGAGGGTCTCCAGCGTGACCGCCTGACTCAGGTCAAACGGGCCAGCACCGATGCGGCGCAGTTCAGACACATGCGCGCCGCAACCCAGTGCGGCGCCCAGATCCTCGACCAGGGTGCGAATATAGGTACCCTTGCTGCAGTGTACTTCCAGCCGCAGCCGATCACCCTCCAGCCCCAGCAATTCAAGTCGGCTTATGGTAACAGATCGCGCCTTGCGCTCCACCGTTTCCCCGGCCCGGGCCAGCTTGTACAGCGGCTGACCTTCATGCTTGAGTGCCGAATACATGGGCGGGATCTGCTCGATCTCCCCGGTGAAGCGTGGCAGCAGAGCTTCTACCTCAGCCAGGGTGACCTGACAGGGCTTCATCTCCAGCACATCACCCTCGGCATCGCCGGTGGTGGTGGTCATCCCCAGCCGCGCTTCGGTGACGTACACCTTGTCCGCGTCGAGCAGATACTGGGAGAACTTGGTCGCCTCACCCAGGCACAGGGGCAACACGCCGCTGGCCAGGGGGTCGAGACTGCCGGTATGGCCGCCCTTGCTGGCATTGAACAGCCAACGCACCTTCTGCAATGCGGCGTTGGAGGTCATGCCCAGCGGCTTGTCGAAAATCAGTACGCCGTCGATATCACGGCGCTTGCTACGTGGTGCCGACACGTCTACTCCTCACCATCCTCGGAACGCTGACGATCCTGCGCTACGGCGCGCTCGATGAGAGAAGACAAATGCACCCCGCGGCGCACACTCTCATCGTAATGGAAATGCAGCTGCGGAATGCTGCGCAACTTCATCACCCGCCCGAGATGCACTCGCAGGAAGCCCGCAGCATCCTTCAATGCCGCCAGATTGAGCGCGATATCTTCATCACTGGCGTCGCCCATCAGGGTGATGAAGATCTTGGCGTGAGCCAGATCGCGACTGACTTCGGCAGCAGTGACGGTGATCATGCCGACCCGCGGGTCACGCACCTCACGCTGGATCAACACAGCCAGCTCGCGCTGCATCTGATCGGCGACCCGCTGGGTACGACTATATTCTTTGGCCATATATACCTCTGGCTGCACGCTACCAGCTGTTGGCTGCAAGCGCATAGCTGTTCGCTTGCGGCGATATATTCATGCCTGGCTGGACAGACGACAAACGGCCCTTTCGGACCGCTTGTCACTACCGCCTGGCGCTTGTCGCTGGATTACAGCGTCCGTGCGACCTGCACCCGCTCGAACACTTCGATGCGGTCACCGACACGCACGTCGTTGTAGTTCTTCACGCCGATGCCGCACTCCATGCCGTTACGCACTTCGCCGACGTCATCCTTGAAGCGACGCAGGGATTCCAGCTCACCCTCGTAGATGACCACGTCTTCACGCAGCACGCGAATCGGCCGGTTGCGGTACACGGTACCCTCGATGACCATACAACCGGCCACCGCGCCGAACTTCGGCGAACGGAACACATCGCGCACTTCGGCAACGCCCAGGATCTGCTCGCGGACATCGCTGCCCAGCATACCCGACAGGGCCTTCTTGACGTCTTCGATGATCTCGTAGATCACGCTGTAGTAGCGCAGATCCAGGCCTTCGCCTTCGATCACCTTGCGCGCCGAGGCATCGGCACGGACGTTGAAGCCGAAGATCACCGCGTTCGAGGCCAGCGCCAGGTTGGCGTCGGTTTCGGTGATACCACCCACGCCACCGGAAACGATCTTGACCTGAACCTCGTCGTTACCCAGCTCGTTGAGCGAGCTCTGCAGGGCTTCGAGCGAGCCGCGCACGTCGGCCTTGATGACGATATTGAGTGTCTTCTTCTCGCCTTGGCCCATGTTCTCGAACATGTTTTCCAGCTTCGCGGATTGCTGGCGAGCCAGTTTGATCTCGCGGAACTTGCCCTGACGGAACAGCGCCACTTCGCGGGCCTTCTTCTCGTCGGCGACCACGGTCATCTCGTCGCCGGCTTCCGGCGTACCATCGAGACCCAGGATAGCGACCGGAATGGACGGGCCGGCTTCCTTCACCATGTTGCCGTTCTCGTCGAGCATGGCGCGAACCCGGCCATGGTTGAGACCGGCCAGCACCACGTCGCCCTGACGCAGGGTACCGTTCTGCACGAGCACGGTGGCGATCGGGCCGCGGCCCTTGTCGAGGCGCGATTCGATGACCACACCACGTGCCGGAGCCGTGGGCTGGGCGGTGAGTTCGAGTACTTCAGCCTGCAACAGGACTGCTTCGAGCAGCTCGTCGATGCCAGTACCGACCTTGGCCGATACGTGCACGAACTGGGTGTCACCACCCCACTCTTCCGGGATGACATCACGCGCGGCCAGATCATTCTTGATGCGGTCCGGATCAGCGTCTTCCTTGTCTATCTTGTTCACTGCCACAACCAGCGGAACACCGGCGGCCTTGGCATGCTGAACAGCTTCTTCGGTCTGCGGCATGACGCCGTCATCGGCCGCCACTACCAGGATGACGATATCCGTGGACTGGGCACCACGGGCACGCATCGCGGTAAACGCAGCGTGACCGGGGGTATCCAGGAAAGTCACCATGCCACGGTCAGTCTGCACGTGGTAGGCACCGATATGCTGGGTGATACCACCGGCTTCGCCGGAAGCCACCTTGGCACGACGGATATAGTCCAGCAGCGAGGTCTTGCCGTGGTCAACGTGACCCATGACGGTCACGACCGGCGCGCGGCTGACTTCTTCACCTTCGTGGTGCATGGCCATGACCAGACGATCTTCCAGGTCGCTTTCCTTGACCTGCTTGACCTTGTGGCCCATGTCTTCAGCCAGGATGGTGGCGGTGTCCTGATCCAGCACCTGGTTGATGGTCACCATGTTGCCGTTCTTGAACATGTACTTGATAACTTCGGCAGCCTTCACCGACATTTTCTGAGCCAGTTCGGCTACGGTGATGGTTTCACCAATTACCACTTCACGCACTATGGGTCCTGTCGGCTTCTCGAAGCCGTGCTGATTGCGTTTCTTCTGCGCCTTGAGCTTGCCGGCACCACCGCGACGACGCGACACTGCGTCCTCGTCATCGCCACCGCGTGGCGCACCACGTCCCTTGCCGGGACCGCCAGCGCGCTTGCGGCTGCGTTCGTCTTCCTCGGCGCGGGCCTTGCGACGCTGCTCGTCCTTCTTCTTCGCGGCCGCGGCCGGTGAAGGTGCAGCCTCGACATCGGCTTGAGCAACTGCGGCGGCCTGAGGGGCCTGGGGCGCCGCTACCGGCTCCGCTGCAGCCGGAGCTGTCGGAGTGTCCGGCTGGGCCTTGGCGGCCTCAGCTGCGGCAGCCTGACGGGCCGCTTCTTCAACCTGCCGTGCCTGTTCTTCCTCAGCCTTGCGCTGGGCTTCCGCTTCCGCGGCTGCCTGACGCGCCTCTTCGGCAGCACGCAGCTCTTCCAGCTCGCGCTGACGCTCGGCTTCCACATCCACTTCGTCGCGCTTGACGTAGGTCCGCTTCTTGCGCACTTCCACGTTGACAGTCTTGCTGCCCGCCACTTTCAGAGTGCTTACGGTTTTACGCTTGAGGGTAATCTTGCGCGGCTCCGAGCTGGAGTCGCCATGGGTGCTCTTCAGGAAAGTCAGCAGGCGCTGCTTCTCGTCGTCCGATACCTGCTGCTCCGCACTGGTGTGCGACAACCCGGCTTCCTGCATCTGTTGCAACAGGCGCTCTACCGGCGTCCCTGTTACCTGAGCCAATTCTTTGACCGTCACTTCCGCCATTCACTTTCTCCTCAGTCGGTACCCTGCATCGCTGCAGGGTGATACTGCCAGCCGACCGGTTTATTCAAACCAGGGCGCCCGAGCTGCCATGATCAAGGCGCCGGCACGGGCTTCGTCGATTCCATCAATGTTCAGCAGGTCGTCCACGGACTGTTCGGCCAGGTCTTCCATGCTGATGATACCTTGGGCCGCCAGCTGGAATGCCAGGGCGCGATCCATGCCCTCCATGTTCAGCAGATCATCCGCAGGCTGAGCTTCGTCCAGTTTTTCCTCGTTGGCGATCGCCTTCGTCAGCAGGCGATCCTTGGCCCGGGACCGCAGTTCATTGACGATATCCTCGTCAAAACCATCAATCTCCAGCATTTCTTCCATGGGCACGTAGGCAATCTCCTCCAGCGAGGTGAAACCTTCGTCGACCAGAATCTGAGCCAGCTCCTCATCCACATCCAGCTCTTCGAGGAAGTTGCGCAGCACGTCACCGGTTTCGGCTTCCTGCTTGGCGCGGATGTCGTCCTCGGTCATGACATTGAGCGTCCAGCCAGTCAGCTGACTGGCCAACCGAACATTCTGGCCGCTACGGCCGATTGCCTGAGCGAGGTTGTCCTCGGCCACGGCGATGTCGATGGCGTGGGTGTCCTCATCCAGAATGATCGAGGCCACTTCGGCTGGCGCCATGGCGTTGATCACGAACTGAGCCAGGTTGTCGTCCCACAGCACGATGTCGACGCGCTCACCGCCCAGTTCACCGGATACGGCCTGGACTCGCGAACCGCGCATGCCGATACAGGCGCCTTGCGGATCGATACGCTTGTCTTTCGAGCGCACCGCAATCTTGGCACGGGAGCCCGGATCACGGGCCGCACCCATCACCTCGATCAGTTCCTCGGCGATCTCTGGAACTTCGATGCGGAACAGCTCGATGATCATTTCCGGGCAGCTGCGCGACAGCACCAGCTGCGGGCCGCGATTTTCGGTGCGGATATCCTTGAGCAAGGCGCGGATGCGCGTTCCGGTACGGAACGTTTCACGCGGAATCATTTCCTCGCGCGGCAACACCGCCTCGGCATTGTTGCCCAGGTCAACGATGACGCTGTCACGGGTGACCTTTTTCACGGTGCCGCTGATGATTTCGCCCAGACGGTCGCGATACGCGTCCACCACCTGGGCACGTTCGGCTTCGCGAACCTTCTGGACAATAACCTGCTTGGCGATCTGCGCGGCGATACGACCGAACTCGACCGACTCGATCTTCTCCTCGACCACGTCACCCTCGTTCAGGGCCGGATCGCGGGCGTGGGCCTGATCCAGGGCCAGCTGCATGCCTGGCTCTTCGAAGTTGTCGTCGACCACCACAGTCCAGCGGCGGAAGGTGTCATAGTTGCCCGTCTGGCGATTAATCGCCACCCGCACATCCACCTCGTCTTCATAGCGCTTTTTCGTGGCCGTTGCCAAGGCCATCTCCAGCGCCTCGAAAATGACTCCGGGCGGCACGCCCTTCTCATTGGAAACGGATTCCACAACCAGCAGCACTTCTTTGCTCATCGTATGCCTCGCCTAACGCCGTCCATTGGGGCCACTGGAGCCCGAAAAATGCTCAAAACCGCGGGATGATGTTACTTTTATCGATGCTATCGATGGGCAGCAGGTACTCGTGGTCTTCCACCTGCAGCACAACCTCATCACCTTCCACACCGCGGATGACACCTTGAAAATTCCGCCGGCCTTCATAGGGCACGCGCAACCTGATCTTGGCCTGCTCGCCGACATAGGCGGCGAACTGCTCAAGCGTGAACAGGGGTCGGTCCATTCCCGGAGAAGACACTTCCAGCGTGTAATCACCACTGATAGGGTCTTCCACGTCCAGCACCGCACTGGCTTGCCGGCTGATCGTCGCACAGGCTTCCACGCTAACGCCATCGGGATGATCGATATAGACGCGCAGCAGGCTATGACGCCCCTGCGACAAAAACTCGATCCCCCAACAACGATAGCCCAGAGCTTCGACAATCGGGACCAACAGGCTCTCCAATTCGGTAACTTTGCCGGACAATTTCACCGCCTATCTTTGATGAATAAAAAATGGGCCTTAAGCCCATCCTTGGTTCCGGCCACTTCAGATGAAGTCCGGAGTTAACAAAAAGCCCCTGAAAAGGGGCCTTTGACTGGTTGCGGGGGCAGGATTTGAACCTACGACCTTCGGGTTATGAGCCCGACGAGCTACCAGACTGCTCCACCCCGCGTCGAATCTAGGGCATGAATTATACGCGCGGCCATCAAACAAGACAACCTGGCATATTGTGCCCGAAAAAAACAAGGGCCTGCGTGCTGCAGGCCCTGTTTGAATGGTGCGGAAGATGGGACTCGAACCCATACACCCTAAGGCACTACCCCCTCAAGATAGCGTGTCTACCAATTCCACCACTTCCGCAAAACTGTTGGCTTACTCTACGACAGGAACATCATCTGCCGCAGGAGCCTGAGGGACCTGCTCTTCAAGTACAGGAACATCTTCACTGATCGGTGCCATCGGCACGCTTTCCAGGACCGGAGCAGGCAGACCTGCATCACGAATCTCGGTCGCCTTGTGACTGGCATAGAAAGCCAGGCCCAAGGAGGTCAGAAAGAATACAGTGGCCAGCACAGCTGTCAAGCGGCTGAGGAAAGTTGCCGAACCCTGGCTGCCGAAAACCGTACCGGACGCACCGGAACCGAAGGACGCGCCCGTCTCCGCACCCTTGCCTTGCTGGATCAGAATCAATCCAACCAAGCCTATGGCGACCAGGAGATGTACTACCACAACTACGGTTTCAATCATTGAGCTTGTCCCGCGGCACGAGCGATCGCACCAAATTCATTCGCATTGAGAGAGGCTCCACCCACCAGCCCCCCATCGATATCCGGCATCTCGAACAGCGCATGCGCATTCTCCGCCTTGACGCTGCCGCCATAGACGATCTGCACACATTGAGCCTGTTCATCATCCAGTACGGCCAGTCGTGCGCGAATCATCGCATGCACGTCCTGGGCCTGCTCCGGCGTAGCTGTCAAACCGGTGCCAATGGCCCAAACCGGCTCGTAAGCCACTACACCCTGGGCCAGACCACCAACACCAAAGGTATCCAGCACGGCCTGCAACTGCCGACCAACCACATCCGCCGTTTCACCCGAGTCATACTGCTCGCGCGTCTCACCGACACAGAGAATGGGGCGAAGACCGCAAGCCAGCGCCGCGGCAAACTTGCGACAGACAACCTCGTCGGTCTCACCGAACAGGCTACGCCGCTCGGAATGCCCCACGAGTACAAATTCACAACCCACATCACGCAACTGAGCTGGAGAAATCTCGCCAGTCAACGCCCCGGACTCAGCCTGGAACGCACAACTCTGACCGGCCAACCGCAGCGGCGAACCCTCAAGGGCTTCGCGGCACTGCTGGACATATAACGCCGGCGGCGCAATCAACAGGTCGACTTCGTCCGGCCACTGCTGCTCATTCAATCCGATCAGCAACTCATCAACGGACTGCCGAGTACCGTACATTTTCCAATTTCCGGCGACCAGCGGACGACGCATGCCTAACCTCTCAGCTCAAGCGGGCGCCAATGTTAACCAAGTTGCCCAACCGACACAACCGCCTTTTCAGTCCGTACCGAACATTTTTTGCACCTGTGCCGCCAGCGCTTCAGCTTCCTTCACAACCTGTTCTGCATCCTGCCCTTCAACCATCACCCGGATCACCGGCTCGGTACCGGAAAGACGCAGCAGCACGCGGCCGGTATCACCCAGCCGCGCCTCGGCTTCAGCGACGGCAGATTGCAGCGCTGGCGCTTCCAGGGGCGAGCTGCCATTACTCTGGTAACGCACATTGATCAGTTTTTGTGGGCACTTGCTCATGCCCTCACAAGCTTGCGCCAGGGTCTTGCCCGACATGCGCAACGCGCGCAGCACCTGCAGCGCGGCAATGATGCCATCGCCGGTGGTGGTGTGCCGCAGGCAAACGAGATGCCCCGAGGACTCACCACCCAGGTACCAGCCGCGCTGCTGCAGCTCGGCCATGACGTAGCGATCACCAACCTTGGCACGGACGAAGGGAATATCACGCTCGCGCAATGCCAGCTCCAGCCCCAGGTTGGTCATCAAGGTACCGGCCACGCCCCCTTCCAGCAGGCCACGTTCGTACAGATCCAGCGTCATGATGTACAACAGCTCGTCACCGTCGACCGGGCTGCCCTGCGCGTCGACCATCATCACCCGGTCGCCGTCGCCATCAAAGGCGATGCCCAGATCAGCCTGACGCTCAACCACCGCCCGACTCAGCGCCGCCAGATCGGTAGAGCCGACGCCAGCGTTGATATTCAGCCCGTCCGGCGTCACGCCTACCAGGCTGACGTCCGCACCCAGCTCGGCGAATACGCTGGGCGCGACCTTGTAGGTTGCGCCGTTGGCGCAATCCAGCACGATCTTCAGCCCCTTGAAGCTGGTGCTCGTCGGCACGCTGCTTTTGCAGAATTCAATATAGCGACCCGAGGCATCTTCAACCCGCGCCACCTTGCCCAATTCGCCGGACTCAACCACCTGCATGGGGGTATCCACCAACCGCTCGATCTCATGCTCCAACGTGTCGGGCAGTTTGGTGCCCTGAGCAGAGAAGAACTTGATGCCATTATCGAAATAGGGATTGTGCGAGGCGCTGATGACGATACCGGCATCCGCCTGGAAGGTTCGCGTGAGATACGCAATGGCCGGAGTGGGCATGGGACCCAGCAGGCGCACCTTGGCGCCAGCGGCAGACAACCCGGCCTCCAGCGCTGACTCGAACATGTACCCGGAGATGCGGGTGTCCTTGCCGATCACCACGCTACACTGGCCGTTATGCTTGAAGGCCATGCCGGTTGCCCAGCCCAGCTTGAGCATGAATTCGGGGGTGATCGGGTGAGTGCCAACGTGACCGCGAATGCCGTCGGTGCCGAAGTAGCGCTTTTCCATGTAGGGGTATCCTGAAATTAGATCGCCGAAATTCCTGCGGCAACGACCGCGTCCACCATACGTACCACGTCGGCGGTTTCCGCCACATCATGTACACGGATGATACGCGCGCCCTTGGCCACCGCCAATGCTGCCAGCGCCAGGCTGCCAGACAAGCGCTGATCGACTGGCCGATTCAATGCCTGACCAATCATACTCTTGCGCGATACGCCGATCAGAATCGGCAGATCCAGCGGTCGCAGACGCTCCATGCGGGCAAACAGCTCAAGGTTGTGCTGCAGGGTCTTGCCAAAACCAAAACCGGGATCAAGCACCAGCTTGCTGCGCTCAATACCCGCTTCCAGGCACGCTTGGACCCGCGCTTCGAGAAAAGAGTTCACCTGCTCCAGCACTGATTCGTACGCCGGCGCCTGCTGCATACTCTGGGGCTCACCCTGCATATGCATCAGACAGACCGCCAATCCCGAGTCCACCGCTGCCTGCATGGCACCGGGACGCGTCAGCGCACGGATATCATTGATCAGCCCGGCACCCGCCGCCGCCGAACCACTGATAACTTCTGGAGTACTGGTGTCGACGGAGACCACCGTATCGAAGCGCGCCTTCACCGCTTCGACCATCGGCACCACCCGGTCGAGCTCTTCCTGAACTCCGACCAGCGCGGCACCGGGGCGAGTTGACTCGCCACCGATATCGATCAGGGTCGCCCCTGCGGCAAGCATTTGCTCAACTCGAGCCAATGCCGCATCGCGGTCGTTGTAGCGACCGCCATCGGAAAAGGAGTCCGGGGTGATATTGAGAATACCCATGACATGGGTACAGGAAAGGTCAAGCACCCGGTCGCCACATGGCAACCGGGTGTTATTACGTGCTTCCGTCATGCTGGTCTCAGTGTTCGCCTGCCGGTCCGCCGATGATGCCATCGTCACGGGGCGCATCCTGCGGGTCGGGCGAAGCATCCGGATCGGATGCTGCCGCGCCGGGGCCACGACGATCATCGTCGGTCCAACCCTTGGGCTCACGGGCAGGCTTGCCGAGCATGATGTCGTTGATCTGCTCGACATCGATGGTTTCGTACTTCATCAGCGCTTCGGCCATCAGGTCCAGCTTGTCACGATTCTCTTCCAGCAAGCGCTTGGCGGTGGCATAGCAGCCATCGATGATGCTGCGTACTTCTTCATCGATCAGCCGTGCGGTTTCACCGGAAACGTTGGTGTGCTGGCTACCGGCACTGCGGCCCAGGAACACTTCGCCCTCTTCCTCGGCATACATCAGCGGGCCGAGCTTCTCGGACAAGCCCCACTTGGTCACCATGTTCCGCGCCAACTGGGTGGCGCGCATGATGTCATTGGAAGCGCCAGTGGTCACACCATCGAAGCCCAGGGTCATTTCCTCGGCGATACGGCCGCCAAACAGCGAGCAGATCTGACTGGTCAGAGCGCGCTTGGAAAGACTGTAACGATCCTCCTCCGGCAGGAACATGGTCACGCCCAGAGCGCGGCCGCGGGGGATGATCGATACCTTGTAGACCGGATCGTGCTCGGGCACCAGACGACCAACGATGGCGTGGCCGGATTCGTGGTAGGCAGTGTTGAGTTTTTCCTTGTCGGACATGACCATGGATTTGCGCTCGGCGCCCATCATGATCTTGTCCTTGGCCATCTCGAATTCGTTCATCTCGACCAGGCGCTTGCCGGCGCGGGCGGCGAACAAGGACGCCTCATTCACCAGGTTGGCCAGGTCGGCGCCGGAGAAGCCGGGCGTACCACGGGCGATGGCAGAAGGCACCACATCATCACCCAGCGGAACCTTGCGCATGTGCACCTTGAGAATCTGCTCGCGACCACGGATATCCGGCAGGCCAACGACCACCTGACGGTCGAAGCGGCCCGGGCGCAGCAGCGCCGGGTCGAGCACGTCCGGACGGTTGGTCGCGGCAACCACGATAATACCGTCGTTGGCTTCGAAGCCGTCCATCTCCACCAGCAATTGGTTCAGGGTCTGCTCGCGCTCGTCATGACCGCCGCCCAGGCCTGCGCCACGATGACGACCCACCGCATCGATCTCGTCGATGAAGATGATGCAGGGCGCATGCTTCTTGGCCTGCTCGAACATGTCGCGCACCCGGCTGGCGCCGACACCGACGAACATTTCCACGAAGTCGGAGCCGGAGATAGTGAAGAACGGCACCTTGGCCTCGCCGGCAACCGCCTTGGCCAGCAATGTCTTACCGGTACCGGGCTGACCGACCATCAGTACGCCGCGCGGGATATGCCCACCCAGACGCTGGAACTTGCCCGGGTCGCGCAGGAATTCAACCAGTTCGCCGACTTCTTCCTTGGCCTCGTCGCAACCGGCGACATCAGCAAAGGTGGTCTTGACCTGATCTTCGGACAGCATGCGCGCCTTGCTCTTGCCGAAGCTCATCGGCCCGCCGCGGCCACCGCCACCGCCCTGCATCTGACGCATGAAGAACATGAAGATGGCAATGATGATCAGGATCGGGAAGCTGGCAATCAACAGCTGAGTCCAGATGCTCTGGCGCTCCGGCTGCTTGCCTTCAACCACCACATCATTTTCCAGCAGGTCGCCGATCAGGCCATTGTCCTGGATCGCCGGGCGTACGGTCTTGAATACTTCACCATCCCGGCGCTTACCGGTAATCACGAAGCCATCCACAGTGACGCGCTCAACCTGGCGATCATTCACCAGCTCGAGGAATTCGGTGTAATTCAGTGCTCGCGGTTCGGTAGGACTGCTGAAATTATTCATCACAGTCACCAGCACTGCAGCGATGATCAACCACAGAATGAGGTTTTTCGCCATATCGTTCAAATTGCTATCCTCTTGCCCGCCAACAGGTGGTCCGGGCCTGGCTGTATTCGTCTGTTTATCCGGCCTGCCTACCTTACACCAGAATCCGGCGCGGCGGCAGTTATGCCAGTGTAACGCCCTGTGTCGCCGGCTCCGCCGTCAGCCCTTGAAGCCCCGCGCCAGCAGGTAGGTCTCCCGCGACCTGTCCCTCGACGCTCCCGGCTTGCGCGTCACCATCTTGTCGAAACGGCTACGCATGTCCTTGAAGTATTCGTCGAATCCTTCGCCATGAAACACCTTGATCAGAAAATCGCCGCCCGGACGCAGTACCCGCGTGGCCATGTCCAGCGCCAGCTCGCACAAATACATGGCGCGCGGCTGATCAACAGCGGGCGTACCACTCATATTGGGGGCCATATCGGAAATAACAAGATCAACCTGTCCATCGCCGATGGCCGCCAGGATCGCTTCGAATACCGCGTCCTCGGTAAAGTCGCCCTGGATGAAGTTCACATCCGGAATGCTGTCCATCGGCAGGATGTCGGAGGCAATGATCCGGCCTTTCTCGCCGATCACCCGGCTGACCACCTGCGACCACCCGCCCGGGGCGGAGCCGAGATCCAGTACGGTCATGCCGGGTCGCAGCAGACGATCCTTTTCCTGGATTTCCAGTAGTTTGTAACTGGCACGGGAACGGTAGCCGTCCTTCTGCGCCAGTTTGACATAGGGGTCATCAAAATGTTCTTTCAGCCAACCTTTGCTGGTCTTTGATCTTGCCACGGAATACCTCATGCAGCGGATCGCGCCGCCGGTTATACTAGTTTCCTTTCTCGACATTCATCGAATACAGGAACTCACACGGATCATTATGGCGCTCAGCTCTGAACAGAAGAAAGCCTACAAACGCATTGGCCACCATCTCAAGCCGGTGGTAATAGTCAGCGAGCAGGGTGCCAGCGAAGGTGTGCTGGCGGAACTCGATCGCGCCCTGAACGATCACGAGCTGATCAAGATTCGCATCACCGTCGGTGATCGCGACACCAAGCAGGCACTGATCGACGAGCTGTGTCAGGCCAGTGGCGCAGAATTGGTTCAGGTCATCGGCAAAATGGTCATCCTGTTGCGTCGCAACAAGAAAGCCAACCCCAATCTGTCGAACCTGGCCCGCTTCAAGGACTTCTGACGTCCTGCCAGCCCTGACCGGGATTTCTGTGGAGGCGCCCAAAGCCGCTCCCACAGACTTCCCACCAACAAACCTGATCAGCGCCCGGTAATTTCATCCGGCCGCGGCTGCAGTATCAGCACCAAGCCGGCGAATGCCACCACCAGATAGCTGAACATCTGCCAGTACTCGCCGCGCGGCAAGCTACCAACCAGGAAGAACACCGCCGCAGCCAGCAGCACCACCAACAGCAATTGCCCGCGCAGATCCCGCCAGACGGTCCATCCCAACACCAAACCAGCCACCAGACACTGCAATAGTGCGCATACTGCGGCAAAACCGACCAGCAGCGGTCGCATGAAGCCGCCGATCTCATCGATCAGCAACGGCGCCAGACCGAACCGCTCCAGCGCCGGCAGCATGACGAAGTGCAGCATCCACACGCCGCCGACCCACAACGTCTGGGCCAGCTGCCAGGCTACCCTGCCGCTACGCATTGCCGGCAGAGCAGCAGACTGGCTCACAGGTGTTGAACCTCGACGATTTCATACTCGACGACGCCACCGGGGGTTTTGACTGCCACGATCTCGCCTTCCTCCTTACCGACCAGCGCCCGGGCAATGGGCGAGGTGACGGAGATCTTGCCTTCCTTGATCTCCGCCTCGTCCTCACCGACGATCTGGTAACGCACTTCCTCGTCGGTATCCACATTGGCAATAGTCACCGTGGTGCCGAAGATCACCTTGCCCGTACGGGCAATGGCGGTGACATCGATCACCTGGGCATTGGATAGACGGCCTTCGATATCACGGATACGCGCCTCGACCATACCTTGCTGCTCGCGCGCGGCATGGTACTCGGCATTCTCCTTGAGATCGCCCAGTTCACGCGCCTCGGCAATGGCCTCGGTGATCTGCGGACGCAGAACGGTTTTCAGGTGCTTGAGCTCTTCTTCCAGGGCCAGTGCGCCCTGCTTGGTCATCGGATATTTCATGTCAGATTCCCTCGTGCAGTTCCTGAAGGCGGCGCACTGCGCGCTCAGGGCCGAATTTCAATGCCATGCATACCGCCTGACCGCCGGCCAGAGTGGTGGTGGAGTACACCTTGTGCTGCAAGGCATTGCGACGAATGGAATAGGAGTCGGCGATAGACTGCCGGCCTTCGGTGGTATTGATTACCAGCCGGATCTGGTCGTTCTTGATCATATCGACGATATGCGGGCGACCTTCGGTGACCTTGTTCACACGGCGCACCGGCAAACCAGCCGCCTCGATGACCTTGGCGGTACCGGCGGTGGCCACCACTTCGAAACCGAGTTCAGTCAGATCACGGGCCACGTCGGCGACGAAGGGCTTGTCGTCCTCACGCACGCTGATGAACACGGTACCCGAGGTCGGCAGCACCTCGCTGGCGCCCAGCTGCGACTTGGCAAAAGCCTCGGCGAAACTGTCCCCAATGCCCATCACCTCGCCGGTGGATTTCATTTCCGGCCCAAGGATGGGATCCACACCCGGGAACTTGGCGAACGGGAAGACCGCTTCCTTTACCGAGAAGAACGGCGGAATCACCTCTTCGGTGAAGCCCAGCTCCTTCAACGTCTTGCCAGCCATCACCCGCGCAGCGATCTGCGCCAGGGAGCGGCCAATGCACTTGGAGACGAAGGGCACGGTACGCGAAGCCCGCGGATTCACTTCGATCACGTAGATGGTGTCGCCCTGCAGCGCCAGCTGCACGTTCATCAGACCGACCACACCCAGCTCCAGCGCCATGCGCTTGACCTGGTCGCGCATCTGGTCCTGGACCTCGGCAGACAGCGAGTACGGCGGCAGCGAGCAGGCCGAGTCACCGGAGTGCACGCCCGCCTGCTCGATGTGCTGCATGATCGCACCGATGACCACATCGGTGCCGTCGGACACCGCATCCACGTCAATCTCGATCGCACAGTTGAGGAAGTGATCCAGCAGCACCGGGCTGTCATTGGATACCTTCACTGCGTCACGCAGGTAGCGCTTGAGCTCGTCTTCCTGGTAGACGATCTCCATGGCGCGACCGCCCAGCACGTAGGATGGGCGCACGACCAGCGGGTAGCCGATCTTGTTCGCGGCCGTGATGGCCTCGTCTTCGCTGCGCACAGTGGCGTTCGGCGGCTGACGCAGGTTCAGGCGCTCGACCATCTGCTGGAAGCGCTCGCGGTCCTCGGCACGGTCAATGGCCTCGGGGCTGGTACCGATGATCGGCACGCCAGCCTCTTCCAGGGCACGAGCCAGCTTCAGCGGAGTCTGCCCACCGTACTGCACGATCACACCCTTGGGCTGTTCGACACGGACGATTTCCAGCACATCTTCCAGAGTTACCGGCTCGAAATACAGACGATCGGACGTGTCGTAATCGGTGGATACGGTTTCCGGGTTGCAGTTGACCATGATGGTCTCGTACCCGTCTTCACGCATGGCCAGCGCCGCGTGCACGCAGCAGTAGTCGAACTCGATACCCTGACCGATGCGGTTCGGGCCGCCACCCAGCACCATGATCTTGTCACGGGTCGACGGGTTGGCCTCGCACTCTTCCTCATAGGTGGAGTACATGTAAGCGGTATCGGTGGCGAACTCGGCGGCGCAGGTATCCACCCGCTTGTACACCGGGAACACGCCGAGCTTCTGGCGCTGCGAACGCAGGTTCTTCTCGCTCACGCCCAGCAGCTGTGCCAGGCGGGTATCGGAGAAGCCCTTGCGCTTGAGGCGGAACATCAGGTTCTTGTCGAGATCGGCCAGGCCCAGCTTGCTGACACGTTCCTCGTCCTTGATCAGATCCTCGATCTGTACCAGGAACCAGGGATCGATCTTGGTCAGATCGAAGATGCGCTCGACACTCATACCGGCGCGGAAGGCATCACCGATGTACCAGATACGCTCGGCGCCCGGCACCGTCAGCTCGCGGGTCAGGTCGGTGGCCGCATCCGCGGCACTCAGATCCAGCTGCGGGTCGAAGCCGCAGGAGCCCACTTCCAGGCCACGCAGCGCTTTTTGCAGCGATTCCTGGAAAGTCCGGCCAATGGCCATGACCTCACCCACGGATTTCATCTGGGTGGTCAGGCGCGCATCGGCATTGGGGAACTTCTCGAAGGCGAAACGCGGAATCTTGGTAACAACGTAGTCGATCGACGGCTCGAAGGACGCCGGGGTACGGCCGCCGGTAATGTCGTTCTGCAGCTCGTCGAGGGTATAACCCACCGCCAGCTTGGCCGCGATCTTGGCAATCGGAAAACCGGTGGCCTTGGAGGCCAGCGCGGAAGAACGCGACACCCGCGGGTTCATTTCGATGACGACCATGCGGCCATCCTTCGGGTCGATACCGAACTGCACGTTGGAGCCGCCGGTTTCCACACCGATTTCACGCAGCACCGCCAGCGAGGCGTTGCGCATGATCTGGTATTCCTTGTCGGTCAGGGTCTGGGCCGGGGCCACGGTGATGGAGTCACCGGTATGCACACCCATGGGATCGAAGTTCTCGATCGAGCAGACAATGATGCAGTTGTCCTTCTTGTCGCGGACCACCTCCATCTCGTATTCCTTCCAACCGATCAGCGATTCGTCGATCAGCAGTTCCTTGGTCGGAGAAAGATCCAGACCGCGGTTGCAGATTTCCTCGAACTCTTCGCGGTTATAGGCGATCCCGCCACCGGTACCACCCATGGTGAAGGATGGGCGAATGATGCAAGGAAAGCCGACCTTGTCGAGGACGCCGTAGGCTTCATCCATGTTGTGAGCGATGCCGGAACGCGGGCATTCCAGGCCGATATCACGCATGGCCTTGTCGAACCGCGAACGGTCTTCGGCCTTGTCGATGGTATCGGCATTGGCACCGATCATCTCCACGCCGAACTTCTCCAGCACGCCGTGCTTTTCCAGATCCAGCGCGCAGTTCAGCGCAGTCTGGCCGCCCATGGTCGGCAGCAGCGCGTCCGGGCGCTCCTTCTCGATGATGCGCGCTACCGTCTGCCACTTGATCGGCTCGATATAGGTGGCATCAGCCATGGCCGGATCGGTCATGATGGTGGCCGGGTTGGAGTTCACCAGGATCACCCGGAACCCCTCTTCACGCAGCGCCTTGCAGGCCTGGGCACCGGAGTAGTCGAACTCGCAGGCCTGGCCGATCACGATGGGACCGGCGCCGAGGATCAGAATACTTTTGATATCAGTACGTTTTGGCATAGTGTGCTTTTAATCCTTGGGATAGACCGACGACTCAGGCGCTCTTGTTCATGGCTGCGATAAACCGCTCGAACAGCGGTGCCACGTCGCCCGGACCGGGGCTCGCCTCAGGGTGTCCCTGGAAGCTGAAGGCCGCCTTGTCGGTGCGCTCGATGCCCTGCAGAGTGCCGTCGAACAGGGATTTATAGGTAGCGCGGACGTTGGCCGGCAAACTGGCCTCGTCCACCGCGAAGCCGTGGTTCTGGCTGGTGATCATCACCACACCGCTATCCAGATCCTGTACCGGGTGGTTGGCACCATGGTGGCCGCTGGGCATTTTCACCGTGCGCGCACCGGAAGCCAGGGCGAGCAGTTGGTGACCCAGACAGATGCCGAGGATCGGGGTATCGGTTTCCAGCAACTCCTGGATGGCCTTGATTGCGTAATCGCAAGGCTCCGGGTCGCCCGGACCGTTGGCCAGCAGCACACCATCGGGATTCAGCGCCAACACTTCCGCCGCCGTGGTCTGGGCGGGTACGACAGTCAACCGGCAACCGCGGCCGACCAGCATGCGCAAGATGTTGTACTTGACGCCGAAATCATAGACCACCACATGGTAGGGCAGATCGGCCGCGTCAATCTCAGGGTGGCTATCAGTGGCCAGATTCCAGGGAGCGGAACGCCATTCGTAGGCTTCTTTGACACTGACTTCCTTCGCCAGGTCCATGCCCTTCAGACCAGGGAAGTCGCGCGCCAGCTCCAGCGCTTTTTCTTCAGTCGCGTCCTCACCCGCCATGATGCAGCCATTCTGCGCACCTTTCTCGCGCAGAATGCGCGTCAGGCGACGGGTATCGATGCCGGCAATGGCCACAGTGCCATTTTCCTTGAGGTAATCCGGCAGCGATTGCTTGTTGCGCCAGTTACTGGCGACCAACGGCAGGTCTCGGATCACCAGGCCCGCCGCCCAGACTTTCCAGGACTCGGCATCTTGCGGCGTGGTACCGGTATTGCCGATGTGAGGATAGGTCAACGTGACGATCTGCCGTGCATAGGAAGGATCGGTAAGGATCTCCTGATAACCGGTCATGGCTGTGTTGAACACGACCTCGCCGACACTGTGGCCGTCGGCGCCGATGGCCTCACCGCGGAAAATGCTGCCGTCGGCAAGGGCGAGAATGGCGGGCTTGGACAAGAAAACCTCCGAAAGACTGACACGTTTTTGCCAAACGCGGGCTGCACAAAAGCGGGAATGATGTGTTTACCACTTCATTCCACTGCAAAGGCATTGGTCAGATACGCGCTGATATAGACTGATTAGCGCGATAGTTTACCGGTTTGATCAGTAAATATCCACACCGACCATCTCGCCCACGACCATTGAACGGGACGATTTCGGGCTCTGTTTCATAATCGCGATGAACATGCTAAAACTGCAGGGGATGAAATCCTTGGCCGCAGAGCCTGGGAAGTTCTGCCGGTACGCGCCTGTCGCGACCGGATCAGGATCAAAAAACAAAAAACAGGGACTCCAGACAATGAAGATGCATCTGAAATACCTCTTGGTTCTGCTGCTGCTCGGCTTCGCCGGCCAGACCCCAGCCGACACCGACGCGCAATTGGCGCAGAACATCCATGAACTGCGCAGCGAAGGCTACCGGGCCGCCACCTACCTGTTGATCGATAACAACCTGTTCGAACGTGTACGGGAGCCCGGCAACCGGGAGACCTACAACGACGCCCTGGGCAACATGGAAAAACTGCTGCGCCTGATGGACAACCCTCAGGATCTGCGCACCCCGTTCAACGAATTTGTCGGCCTGATTCGCGAACTGGAGAACCAGAGCCTGGAAGAGGCCCATTACCACCTGGCCACGGTCAACCGCATCATGATGGCCCATGGCAAGCTGGACAAAGCCGCCGGGGCACAGTATTCCGGCCTCGCTGGCACCATCAGCGAACATCTTCACGCGCTGCATCAGCAGAGCCTGGAGACGAGCCAGATCCTGCTGCTCTACCAGAACAGCATGTTCAGCTCGATCGGCATCTACTTCATCGAACCCGGCGAAACCGTGTTTCAGAATATCGATGCCAGCATTGTCCAGCGCTCAGCCACCCTGAAAACCCTTTTGCCCGAGCTGTCCGGCACACTGAACGACCTGGACAAGCAGTACAGCTTCATCCAGCCGCGCCTGCTCAACCACCGGGCCGACTGGGTACCGACCATTGCGGCCTTCTACCTGCAGCGCAATACCGAGACCCTGAACGACCTGGCACGCGAACAGGTGCGCCAGAACAAAGCCAGCTGAGCCGGCGGGCATAAAAAACCCGGCCTCGAAGGGCCGGGTTTTTGTTGTCACGCATAATTCAGTCACGCAGCGCCAGCACATCCTGCATGTCGTACAGACCACTGGTGCGCCCACCCAGCCAAATCGCTGAACGCACCGCGCCCTTGGCGAAGGTCATGCGGCTCGACGCCTTATGGGTAATCTCGACCCGCTCGCCTTCGGTGGCAAACAGTACGGTGTGGTCACCAACCACATCACCGGCGCGCACGGTGGCAAAACCGATGGTGTTGCGGTCGCGTGCGCCGGTCTGGCCTTCACGGCCATACACCGCCACGTCCTGGAGGTTGCGACCCAGCGCATCGGCAACCACTTCCCCCATGCGCAGCGCAGTGCCGGACGGCGCATCGACCTTGTGCCGGTGGTGCGCCTCGATGATTTCAATGTCCGCCTCGTCACCCATGACCCGGGCCGCCATATCCAGCAGCTTGAGGGTCAGGTTGACACCCACGCTGAAGTTCGGCGCGAACACCACCGGTACCTGCTGAGCCGCATCGGCAATCTGCTGCTTTTCCGCGTCGGAGAAGCCGGTGGTGCCGATTACCAGCGCCTTGCCCGCCGCACGACAGATATCGAGATTGACCAGGGTGCTGGTCGGATGAGTGAAATCGATCAGCACATCGAAGTCGCCAAGCACCTGATTCAGATCACCAACGATACTCACGCCGAGCTTGCCGACGCCGGCCAGCTCACCGGCATCGGCACCGATCAGACTGCTCTGCGGCCGCTCGATCGCCGCCGTCAGGCTGGCTCCTTCTGCTTGCTGGATGGCCTCGATCAGGGTCTTGCCCATCCGTCCGGCTGCGCCGATTACCGCTATTCTTCTCATGCTTGCCCCGGTCAGAACTTCATGTCTTCAAAAAAATTCTTCACACCTTCGAACCAGCTCTTGGCCCGCGGCGACTGATT
Organism: Pseudomonas sp. G11-1; assembly: GCF_024031555.1. Lineage (NCBI taxonomy): Bacteria > Pseudomonadati > Pseudomonadota > Gammaproteobacteria > Pseudomonadales > Pseudomonadaceae > Pseudomonas > Pseudomonas sp. G11-1. The sequence goes on from NZ_QEYQ01000008.1 coordinate 60,774, forward strand.
GCTGCCCTCGGCCTGCAGCGTATCACGCAGCTCGTCGAGCAGCTCGCGCTGACGCTTGGTCAGGTTCACTGGTGTCTCGACCACCACCCGGCACAGCAGGTCACCGGCAGAGCCACCGCGCACCGGCACCACGCCCTTGCCACGCAACCGGAACAGCTTGCCAGTCTGGGTACCGTCGGGAATCTTCAGCTTGACTCGGCCGTCCAGAGTCGGCACTTCCAGCTCACCACCCAGGGCAGCATCGGCAAAGCTGATCGGCACTTCGCAGTACAGATTCTTGCCGTCACGCTGGAAGATCTTGTGCTCGCGTACCGAGACCACCACGTACAGGTCGCCCGAAGGACCGCCGTTGACACCCGCCTCGCCTTCACCGCCCAGCCGGATGCGATCACCGGTATCGACACCAGCCGGCACCTTGACCGACAGAGTCTTGTGCTCTTCGACCCGGCCCTGGCCGTGACAATCCCTGCAGGGATCGCTGATCATCTGACCGGTGCCATGACAACGGGGGCAGGTCTGCTGCACAGAGAAGAAACCCTGCTGCATGCGCACCTGGCCGTGGCCACCGCAGGTGGTACAGGTCACCGGACTGGTGCCCTTCTTGGCACCGCTGCCATCGCAGGTATTGCAGCCCACCAGGGTCGGAACCCGGATGGTTACAGACGTGCCGCGCACGGCCTCTTCCAGATCGAGTTCCAGGGTGTAGCGCAGATCACTGCCCCGCTGCACGCTGGAGCGACCACGCCCGCCGCCACCACCACCGAAGATATCGCCGAATACATCGCCGAAGATGTCGGAGAAGTTGCCGCCGCCAAAGCCGCCGGCACCGGCCCCCATATTCGGGTCGACGCCCGCGTGGCCATACTGATCATAAGCCGCCCGCTTGTTGGCATCGGTAAGAACTTCGTAGGCCTCGTTGGCCTCCTTGAATTTCTCTTCCGCTTCCTTGTCATCCGGATTGCGGTCCGGGTGATATTTCATTGCCAACCGGCGATAGGCCTTTTTCAGCTCGGCTTCACTGGCGCCGCGCTCCACGCCCAGCACCTCATAATAGTCACGCTTGGCCATATATCCTGTTTCCTTTAGAAAGCCTTACGGCACAAACAGCAACGCGGGAATAGCTCCCGCGTTGCCCTGCCGCGATGTGTACCGGGCCTCAGGCAAAGCCCGACACCCGGTCACGCAAGGACTACTTGTTGTTGTCCTTGACCTCTTCGAACTCGGCATCCACCACGTCATCGGCATTGGCATCACCGGCGTCCGCCTGGCCTTCCGCCTGAGCCGACTGCGCCTGCTCGGCGTACATCTTCTGTACCATCGGGCCGGACGCTTCGGACAATGCGTTGATCTTGGCTTCGATCTCGGCCTTGTCGTCGCCCTTGATCGCCTCTTCCAGATCGGCCAGCGCCTTCTCGATAGCGGCCTTCTCTTCCTCGGTGGCCTTGTCGCCCGCCTCGGTCAGGGTCTTGCGAGTGGCATGCACCAGCTGGTCACCCTGGTTGCGCACGGTCACCAGCTCTTCGAACTTGCGATCTTCTTCGGCGTTGGCCTCGGCATCACGCACCATCTGCTCGATTTCTTCATCGCTCAGACCGGAGTTGGCCTTGATCACGATCGACTGCTGCTTGCCGGTGGCCTTGTCCTTGGCGGACACATTGAGGATACCGTTGGCATCGATGTCGAAGCTGACCTCGATCTGCGGTACGCCACGCTGCGCCGGCGGGATGTCGGCCAGGTCGAAGCGACCCAGCGATTTGTTCTGCTGCGCCTGCTTACGCTCACCCTGCAGTACGTGAATGGTCACTGCAGTCTGGTTGTCGTCCGCGGTCGAGAACACCTGCGACTTCTTGGTCGGAATGGTGGTGTTCTTCTCGATCAGCGTGGTCATCACGCCGCCCATGGTTTCGATACCCAGCGACAGCGGGGATACGTCCAGCAGCAATACGTCTTTCACGTCACCGGCCAGTACCGCACCCTGGATAGCTGCGCCCACGGCAACCGCCTCATCGGGGTTGACGTCCTTGCGCGGCTCCTTGCCAAAGAACTCGGCAACGGTCTTCTGCACCAGCGGCATACGGGTCTGACCGCCCACCAGGATCACTTCGTTGATGTCGGAAACATCCAGACCAGCGTCCTTCATGGCCACACGGCACGGCTCGATGCTGCGCTTGATCAGCTCTTCAACCAGCGACTCCAGCTTGGCACGGGTCACTTTCACCTGCAGGTGCTTGGGACCGGAGGCATCGGCGGTGATGTACGGCAGGTTGACATCGGTCTGCTGGCTCGAGGACAGCTCGATCTTGGCTTTCTCAGCGGCTTCTTTCAGGCGCTGCAGGGCCAGCGGGTCGTTGTGTAGATCAACGCCGTTTTCCCGCTTGAACTCATCCGCCAGATAGTCGATCAGACGCATGTCGAAGTCTTCACCACCAAGGAAAGTGTCGCCGTTGGTGGCCAGCACTTCGAACTGGTGCTCACCGTCAACTTCGGCAATCTCGATCACCGATACGTCGAAGGTACCGCCACCCAGGTCATATACCACCACGGTGGAATCGCCACGGGCCTTGTCCATCCCGTAGGCCAGCGCAGCCGCTGTCGGCTCGTTGATGATGCGCTTGACGTCCAGGCCAGCGATGCGACCGGCATCCTTGGTGGCCTGACGCTGGCTGTCATTGAAGTAAGCCGGTACGGTGATCACCGCCTCGGTGACGGCCTCGCCCAGATAGTCCTCGGCGGTCTTCTTCATCTTCTTCAGCACTTCCGCAGAAATCTGCGGCGGCGCCATCTTCTCACCCTTGGCCTCGACCCAGGCGTCACCGTTGTCGGCCTTGATGATCTTGTAGGGCACCAGCTTGATGTCCTTCTGCACGACGTCTTCGTCGAAGCGACGACCGATCAGACGCTTGACGGCGTTCAGGGTGTTCTGCGGGTTGGTGACCGATTGGCGCTTGGCGGACTGGCCGACCAGCGTTTCTCCGTCGTTGGTATAGGCGACGATCGACGGCGTGGTACGACCACCCTCGGCGTTCTCGATCACCTTGGCCACACCATTTTCCATGACAGCGACGCAGGAGTTGGTAGTCCCCAGGTCGATACCGATGATTTTACCCATGTGCTGTGTCTCCGAATATGCTGGCCGCTGTTGGTGCAGCGGCGCTGTTTGATCTGTGTATGGACCCTAGATGGGGTCACGGAAAATCTTTTTCAAGCCTGCTCGTTGATCGAACCTGCTGCCCCACCGGCACCCGCCTTGCTCACCACCACCATTGCCGGGCGCAGCAGGCGGCCGCTGAGGGTATAACCCTTCTGGAATACCTTGATCACGGTATTGGGCTCGACATTGTCGCGCTCTTCCATGGTCATCGCCTGGTGCAGTTCGGGGTTGAAGGGTTCACCGTGGGGGTCGACCGCGACGATCTGATGTCGGGCCAGGGTATCGCTGAACAGCTTCAGGGTGAGTTCCATGCCATCACGCATCGGCTTGATGGCGGCATCTTCGTCACTGGACAGCTCCAGGCCGCGCTCCAGGCTATCAACCACCGCCAGCAGATCATTGGCAAAACGTTCCAGAGCGAACTTGTGCGCCTTTTCCACTTCCTGTTCAGCGCGACGACGGGCGTTCTGCACATCGGCAGCGGCACGCAGAGCCTGATCCTGGGCCGTGGCCAGCTGCTCTTCCAGGCTGGCGATCCGGGCTACCAGGTCCTCCTCCACAGCAACGGTCTCCTGCCCCTGATCGGCTACAGACTCCTCGTCCTGCAGCTCCTGTCTCGGTTCGTCCACCATGTATATCTCCTGTCTGACAAAATAAGGCGACACGGCCCAGCGGCCGGATTGAACTTCACTGCACCCTATATGGGGATCGCCTTCCCAGGTTCAAGGGCAGTTTTTCACAGCGGGTGAACAAGGGGTTGAGGAACCCCACAGCACTACTGTATAAATAACCAGAACAACAATCTTCGGAGAGCGACTCCATGTTGGTGCATCTGGCGGTGAACAACTACGCAATTGTCGATCATCTCGAGCTGGAACTCGATCGGGGCATGACCGTGATCACCGGTGAAACCGGCGCCGGCAAATCCATCATGCTCGACGCACTGGCGCTGACCCTGGGCGACCGCGCCGACAGTGGCGCCGTACGCCCGGGTGCCGACAAGGCAGACATTCTTGCCACCTTCGATATCAGCGAGATCCCCGAAGCGGTCCAATGGCTCAACCAGCGCGACCTGAGCAGCGACGAATCACAGGTCATCCTGCGCCGGGTGGTCACCGCCGAAGGCCGCTCACGCGCCTACATCAACGGCAGCCCCTGTCCGCAGCAGGATCTCCGCGCCCTGGGCGAAATGCTCATCGATATTCACAGCCAGCATGAACACCAGTCGTTATTGAAAGCTGATACCCACCGCCGACTGCTGGATGACTATGCCGGCGCCAGCGACCTGGCCCGCCAGGTCCAGCTCGCTGCGCAGCGTTGCCGGCAGACCGAACAGGCGTTGCAGCAGGCCAGTGATACCAATGATGAACAGAACGCGCGCATTCAGTTGCTCAGCTATCAATTGGAAGAACTCGACAATCTGAGCCTGCAAGATGGCGAACTGGAACAACTGGAAGCGGAACAACGTCAGCTGGCGAACGCCGAGCTGATCATGCAGTCCTGCCAGCAGATCATCAATATCTGCAGCGAAAGCGACAGCGGCAGTGTGCTGCAGGCACTAACCTCAAGCCTCAACCGGCTGAGCGGTCTGAAGGAGCATGGCCGCAGCCTTGATGAGGCGCACAACCTGCTGTCCGGTGCGCAGATTCAGGTGGAAGAAGCGGTTGGCGAGCTGACCCGCTATCTGGACCACTTCGAGGCCGACCCGCAGCGCCAGCAGCAGGTCGAAGAGCGGCTCGGCGTGATTCATGACCTGGCCCGCAAACATCGGGTCAACGCCGATGAATTGCCCGCCTTGCAGCAACGCCTGATCGACGAGCTGGAAGGCATCCAGCAGCAGGACGCCGACCGGGAACGACTATCTGAGGAACTGGTAGCCTACCGCGAGCATTTCCAGAGCCTGGCCAGCCGCCTCTCGGATACCCGCCGCAAGGCCGCCACCCGCCTGGCCAAAGCCGTTACCGGCGAGATCCAGCAACTGGGTATGCCCGGCGGCCAGGTCAAGGTGGAGCTGCATCCGCTCAAAGCTGAACAGACGCCGCTGCAGGGCCTGGAGAATGTCGAATTTCTGGTCAGTGCCAATCCCGGCCAGCCGGCCAAGCCCCTGGCCAAGGTGGCCTCGGGCGGCGAACTGTCACGTATCAGCCTGGGCATCCAGGTCATTACCGCCCAGACCTCGCGAGTCTCGACGCTGGTATTCGATGAAGTAGACGTGGGTATTGGCGGGCCAACCGCCGAAATCGTCGGCAAGTTGCTGCGCCAACTGGGCGAACGCGGCCAGGTACTGACGGTGACCCATCTGCCGCAGGTGGCCGCGCAGGGGCATCAACATCTGTTCGTACGCAAGGAGCAGAAGCGCGACTCGACCCGCACCTGTATCGACCGCCTGGATCAGGAAGGCCGCGTGCAGGAAGTGGCGCGCATGCTGGGTGGAGTGGATCTTACCGAGGAGTCCCTGGCCCATGCCCGCAAACAATTGGCGGGCAATCAGCCATGACTGGCTGACGGCTTGCCCGTCAGCCAGCGCAGGTCAGGCGAGTGCCTGACCTGCCGATGCATCAACCTTTCTTCTTCACATACAGCACGAGATTGTGATCCACCATCTCGTAGCCGTGTTCCTTGACGATTTCCTTCTGACGACGCTCGATCTCTTCATCGAAGAACTCGATCACTTCGCCGGTATCCACGCACACCATGTGGTCGTGATGCTCGCCATCTGCCAGCTCGAATACCGCATGGCCGCCATCGAAATTGTGGCGCACCACCAGACCGGCCGTCTCGAACTGGGTGAGTACCCGATAAACGGTAGCCAGACCAACGTCTTCACCCGCTTCCATCAGAGCCTTGTAGACGTCCTCGGCACTCATGTGGCGGTCTTCTGTGTTGTCCAGCATCTGCAGGATCTTGACGCGCGGTAAGGTGACCTTGAGGCCCGCTTTGCGCAGTTCGTGATTTTCAACCATGGTCAGTTTCTCTCTCAACGCTTCGCAGCGCTGGATCAGTCGGGTATGATTCAGGGCCATTCAGCCAACTTTCGATAGTGGATGTTACCACGCGATGCCAAATAGTCTGAACCGTCTCATTTGTATCCTGCTGTTTTGCGCCGCGGGCGCTGGTCTTTCCGGTTGCGGTTTTCCGGGTGTATATAAGATTGATGTCCAACAGGGCAACGTCGTCACCCAGGAAATGGTAGACCAACTGCGTCCCGGCATGACCCAACGGCAAGTACGTTTCATCATGGGCACGCCCCTGCTGCAGGATACCTTCGAGCCCAACCGCTGGGATTACCTGTATAGCCTGCAGGCCGGGCACAGCCCCCGCGAGCAGGAACGCATCAGCCTGATGTTCGAGGACGACCTGCTGGTTGGCCTCGCCGGCGATTTCGTTCCAGGCACCAGCCGGGATGAAGAAATCATGAGCGGCGATAGCGCCACAGAGCCTGCGGCCACCCCCTATCCGATCGATCTCGGCGCACCGCTGGGCACTGGCGAATAAATCGACGGGCGGCGCTGGCGCCGCCCAGATTCAATCCGCTCTGGCTGCCTCCTTGTTTCTGGCCGCCCGCTGCTTGCGCACCTCCTTGGGATCGGCAATCAGCGGGCGGTACAGTTCCACGCGCTCCCCTTCCCTCAGCTCCCGCTCTGCCGGCTGGGCCACCAGCTTGCCGAAAACGCCCATATCGCACGCCTCCAGATCCACTCCCGGGAAATGTTCGGTAATTCCCGACAGCCGCGCCGCCTGCAGAACCGTGGTTCCTGCCGGCACGGTCAGGCGAATGATGCGCTGCTGATCGGGCAGCGCATAGGCCACTTCCACAGTGATGGCCGGCTCACTCACCCGTATAACTCCTGGGCCCGCTTGGAAAACGCCTCAACCATGGTATTGGCCGCGTGATTGAACAGGGGGCCCAGGGTGGCGCGCACCAGGGCTCCAGAATAGTTGAATTGCATGTCCAGAGTAATCTTGCAGGCTTGCTCGTTCAGCGCCTGGAAAGTCCAGACGCCATTGAGTTCAGTGAAAGGACCGTCTTCCAGGCGCATCTCGATGCGCTCACCGGGTACCAACTGATTGTGGGTGGTAAAGGACTGGTGCAGTCCAGCCTTGCCCACCGTCAGCCGGGCCTGCATGGACTCGTCGGTTTCACTGATGACCTCCGCCTTGGTGCACCAGGGCAGAAATTCGGGGTAGTGCTCGACCCGATTCACCAGGTCGAACAGGCGCTCCGCCGGGAAAGGCAGCAGAGCCGAACGCTTGATGTGCGTCGTCATAGGTTATTCACTTGAACAGTTCGGTTATGAATCATCAAGAATATAGCGTACCAGTGAACGGCCCACCGGGAACAGGCGCGATTTACCCGCTCCGGCCACACCCACGGCGCATCGATTCGGCGCTTCGGCCACGATAGAGACTGCCAGCCCACCATCAGAGATAGCAGAAGGCAGCGGCAACCCCTATAATACGCCGCCTATGAGCAAGCAAAAGAAACCCCAGGCCAACGGCGGCACCATCGCGCTGAACAAACGGGCCAAGCATGAATATTTTGTCGAGCAACGCTTTGAAGCGGGCATCTCCCTTGCTGGCTGGGAAGTGAAAAGCCTGCGCGCCGGAAAGGCACAGCTGGTTGATAGCTACGTGTTGCTGAAGGACGGCGAAGCTTACCTGTTCGGCGCACATATCACCCCGCTGCAAACCGCCAGCACCCATGTCATTGCCGACCCGATCCGCACCCGCAAACTGCTGTTGCACACCAAGGAGCTCGACAAGATCATCTCCGGTGTCGAGCAGAAGGGTTACAGCTGCGTAGCCATGGCGTTGTATTGGAAGAAGCACCTGGTCAAGTGCGAGATTGCCTTGGTCAAGGGCAAGAAGGAATACGACAAGCGCGAGACGGAAAAGAATCGCGACTGGGACCGTGAGAAACAGCGACTGGTCCGCGAAAGCAACCGCTGACCAATCTGTTGCCAAAGATGTCGCTGCTGTACGCTGGAGAACCTTTGGCGTAGAATAGCCTCTGATGTAATAGCACCAGGGTTTTGGGGCCGATCAGGATTCGACGACGGTTACAAAGCTTGAGGGGCATGCCGAGTTGGTAACAGAACTCGTAAATACACTGTTGCAAACCTATATAATTGCCAATGACGACAATTATGGTGCACAACTAGCTGCGTAAGCAGCCAAGTAGCACTTCTGGTAGCTTCGGCTCCAGCAATCATCAGAGGATGTCTGTAAACTCGAAATGATTGTCATATAGAACAGAATCGCCGCCAAGTTCGCTGTAGACGTAACGGCTAAAACTCATACAGCTCGCTCCAAACACCCTGCCACTCGGGCGGTGAGGAGTTAACTCAATAGAGATGGCTAAGCATGTAGAACCGATAGTGGCGGACTGGCGGACGGGGGTTCAAATCCCCCCGGCTCCACCAAACAAGCATCTAAAGACGTCTTCGGACGTCTTTTTTGTGCCTGAAATGCAGCAAATACAAGGCTTTCAGGTCTATTAGCGTCCACAGAGGTTCACCACCAGCCACGCTTTGAAGCCCGGGAGCTTATTGCCATAGGCAAAGACCCCAAAGAGCATCGCGAGGCCGAGCTTCAGCTATGTGCTGTTCCACCTATGCCGTTTGCTTATGTATTGGTATTCAAAAAGGCCGTTTGGCTCGACCAGGCCAGACCGTCCCGCTGCTACGCTGCTATGTTACGCGCCGCGGTGACTCGCATGAGCCCTGAGTCCTGGCATTCGCTCGCGGCTGAATATCACTCGCTACAAATCTCAACGATTCTGCGCGCCACCGTACCCCACTATGTCGATATAGTGGCAGGGTTCGTCTAGTCGGCTTAGGGCTTCAAACTGTTCTTAAGGCCAGGCAGACACCGCTAGGAGTGGGTGAATATCAGCGCGATTACAGCCCACATCGACGTATAACAACAACCTAGAAGGCGTATTGTCCATGAGATCTATCACTGCGAGAGAGGGGGGAGCCCAAAGCCACTTGACCGGCTATGGCTCCAAGGCATACCGCAATTATGTGCTCTTCGCGCTGACATTTATCTACATCCTGAATTTCGTCGACCGCGCCTTGCTAGCGGTCGTCGGCCCCGATCTGGTACCGGATCTCGGGATTACAGACACCCAGTTCGGGCTTCTCACTGGCTTCGGTTTCGCCTTGCTCTACACAGCCGTGGGCGTCCCGCTGGCGCGCTTTGCCGATGTCGCCAATCGCGTTTGGATCATGACCGTCTGCGTGGCCTTGTGGTCGCTGATGACAGCGCTTTGCGGCCTGGCGACGGAAGTCACCATCGGCTCGGTCACCATAGGCGCGTTCTGGATCCTGCTGATGTGCCGTGTCGGTGTGGGTATTGGCGAGGCCGGCTGCACGCCGCCAGCCAACTCCCTGATCGCGGACTATTTCATTCCGCGTGAACGCTCCCAGGCCCTGGGCTTCTACGCCATGGGCGTTACGCTCGGCACCATGTTCGCCAACATCATCGGCGGCTGGGTTACCGACGCGTTCGACTGGCGCACCGCCTTCTTCGTCGTCGGTTTGCCGGGCTTGCTGGTCGCCCTTGTTTTCAAATTCACAGTCAAAGAGCCGCCGCGTGGCTACACCGATCCGCCGGAAGCCGCGAAAAAGGAGCGAGCCAGCCTGGGCGAGGCTATCCACGAGCTGATGGGCAAGCCTGCTTTCTGGCTGATGACCGCCGGCTCCACCATTGCCGCGTTCTGCGGTTACGGTATCTCCTCGTTCCAGTCGCTCTTTCTGGTCCGCACCTACGAAATTACTGCCGGTCAGGCAGCGATATGGATCAACACGCCGGTCGCCCTGTCCGCCGCCGTTGGCACCTTCGCCACCGGTTGGCTGGCAACCAGGATGTACAAGAAGCATCCGGGCGCCATCGCCTGGGTACCGGCGATAGGCCTGGCACTGTCGATCCCCTTTTATATCTTCGCCTTCACCACCGATAATCTGCTCTACGCTGCAATCGGCCTGGTCATCGGCGGCTTTGTGAAGTACGGCTATCTGGCCGCTCAGTACACGATCGGCCAGGGCGTGGTGAGCATGCGTGTGCGCGCAATGGCTACGGCCGTGATGCTGCTTCTCGTCAACCTGCTTGGCTACGGTTTCGGCCCGTTGTTCATTGGCGCAATCTCCGACATCTTCTTCAATTCCGGCGTCGCCGAGCTTGGGGTTGCGGCTGGTGAACTGGCGCGAAATCAGTGTCACCCTGCCGCAATAGGTCAACTGAACCAGAACCTGCAGGACGTTTGTGGGCAGGTCTACGCACAAAGCCTGCAAACCTCCATGATCATAATGGCTTGCCTGTACGCTGCCAGCGCCCTGTGCTTCCTGTTGACCTGGACCCGATTGGGCAAGGATATGGTGGACAGAGAAGTGGCAAAGCCGGCCACGCCGTAATATCACCACTCAGAGGGCGCATTGCGCCCTCTTTACCCAGTCCAGCGCCCCTCTCCAGAACTGCGCCAGCATGTCATTCATACATGCTTTATAGACTCGCCGAAAACGTATCGCACTGCCCCATATCCCCACTCTCGAACCCGCGTCGGAACCACTCCACCCGCTGGGCCGAAGTACCGTGGGTAAAGCTGTCGGGCACCACTTCCCCGCCGCTGCGCCGTTGCAGGCGGTCGTCACCGATGGCAGCGGCGGCCTGCAACGCCTCTTCCAGATCCCCCGGCTCGAGCAGTTGGCTGTAATTGTGCGCGGCATGGCCCCAGACGCCGGCCAGGCAATCGGCCTGCAGTTCCTGACGCACCGACAGGGCATTGACCACCGCAGCGGACTTGCCCTGCCCGGTGGCGCGAACCTTCTGGCTGATACCCAGCAGGGTCTGAATGTGATGCCCCACTTCATGGGCGACCACGTAGGCCTGGGCGAAGTCGCCTGGCGCGCCGAGTTGGCGATCCAGGTCGCGGAAAAAGCTCAGGTCAAGATAGACCTTGCGATCCGCCGGGCAATAGAAGGGGCCGACGGCGGAGCTGGCCGTGCCGCAGGCCGAGGCGACCCGCTGGCTGAACAGCACCAGCGTGGGCTCTTCGTAGCGGCTGCCCGCTTCGCTGAAGATACCCTGCCAGGTCTGCTCCGTATCAGCCAACACCACGGAAACGAATTCGGCCAATTGCTGCTCTTCGGCGGAGAAAGTCGCGGTCTGCTGAGGTGCCGGGCCGCTCAATTGCAACAAATCAATGCCGAGCATACGGGCACCGACAAAGGCCACGCCCCCCAGCAGCAGCACGATGCGACCCGGCCAGCTACGCAACAGCCACGGCAGCAGACGCAGCAGCAATAACAATCCGACCCCGCCACCACTCCCCTGCAGCGGCTGCCCGCGCCGGTCTTCGATGTTGCGGCTCTGCCGCCTTCCCCGCCAGTCCATACTCTCTCCCGAGCCGATCACCCTGCATGAAGCCTAGTGTAGCGCTCGCAAACCATGACGGTCGGATTTAACCGGCTGCTGCTCCCAGCTTGCGAAACTCCCTTCCCCACCTACTATTAACGGATCAACTTCTCCGCCCCACGACACAGGAGCTGTCATGATTCCTTTTCGGCATTCAATGATCTTTCTCGCCACCCTCGGCTTGCTGGCTGCCTGCGATAATTCGGCAGATACCGATAACCAGACCGCCAGCCCTGCGCCAGCCGCTACCGAGCAGGCCACCGCACCCGCCGGCCCGGAGGAAAGCACCGCCGAAGCCAATAGCGATGCGGAGGAAGCGGCTGCCGAACAGGCGGCGGATGGACAGCCGACCGCAGACCCGGGAACCGATGAGTTACCCTTCAGCGTGACCGAAGTAACTCAGTTCGATGCTCCCTGGGCCATGACCTTCCTGCCGGACGGCCGGCTGTTGGTCACCGAGATGGCGGGTACGCTGCGCCTGCATGATCTGGGAACAGATAGTTCTGAAACCATCAGCGGCGTACCGGAGGTGGTCCATGCCGGCCAGGGTGGGCTGGGCGATGTGTTGCTGCATCCGCAGTTCGCAGACAACCAGCAGATCTACATCAGTTATGCCGAGGCTGGCGATGGTGGCTCCGGCGCTGCGGTGGCGCGGGCCCGTCTGGTGCTGGATGAAGATGGTGGGGGCGCGCTCGAGGACCTGCAGGTGATCTGGCGGCAGACGCCGAAGGTATCCGGCAACGGCCATTTCGGCCATCGTCTCGCATTCGATAGCGACGGTATGCTGTGGATCAGCTCCAGTGAGCGGCAGAAGTTTGACCCTGCCCAGGATATGAACAGCAATCTGGGCAAGATGGTGCGGTTGAACGACGATGGCAGCGTGCCCGAGGACAACCCCTTCGCTGATCAGGGTGAGGTAGCGGCGCAGGTCTGGTCGCTCGGCCATCGCAACATTCTGGGAATGGCATTCGCTGCCGACGGCAAGCTCTGGGCGCATGAGATGGGCCCCAAGGACGGCGACGAACTCAATCTGATCGAGAAAGGGGCCAACTACGGTTATCCGCTGGTTTCCAATGGCGAACACTATGACGGCAAGCCGATCCCTAACCATGATACCCGTCCGGAATTCAATGCGCCCGCCATCACCTGGACGCCAGTGATCTCACCGGCGGGCTTCATCATCTACAACGGCGAGCTGTTCTCCGATTGGCAGGGCGATGGTTTCATCGGCGGCATGTCGTCGCTGTCACTGGTGCGGGTCGAGTTCGACGGCGAAGAGGCGCGTGAAGCGGAACGCTTCGATATGCAGAAGCGCATCCGCGAGGTGGAGCAAGGTCCGGACGGCGCGATCTGGCTGCTGGAGGATGGCATGCGTGGGGGCGAAGGCGCATTACTGAAACTGACGCCCCAGCAGTGATGCGGTCGGAGCCAGCATCTCGTTGCTGGCTCCTCTCCCAAGCTGCTGCAGCTGCCTCTTCAGCCCGACACAAGCGACTGAATGGCGTCAGCCACCGGGGTATCGCCCCCGGTCAGCTCGACAATCATCCGGTTGACTGCCGGTTGCTCGATCAACGCCAACAGCGTGGCCGCCACATCCTCCCGCGGTACATCTCCATAGGGGATGGCCAATCCCGCCCGTACCTTGCCAGTACCCGGCGAATCCAGCAGCGTGCCGGGCCGCAGGATGACCCAGTCCAGATCGGACTCAGCCAGATGCACATCGGCACGCTTTTTTACCGCCATATAGTTTTCGAAGGTATCGGACACAACCTTGTTGCGTCCCGCCTCAGGGAATGCCGATACCAGCAGGAAGCGCTGCACCCCCGCCTGTTGCGCTGCAGCCACCGCTAGCTCCAGCCCCTGGCCATCGATAGCGTTGGTCATCTGCGGCCCTCCCTTGCCGCCGGCGCCAGCAGTAAACACCACCGCATCGCTGTCGCCCATCAATGCCGCGAGCCCATCAGCGTCCAGTTCGAGCAGATTACCCAGCACCGGAACCGCACCCAGCGCCTGCAATTCATCAGCCTGCTGGGCATTGCGATGCAGGGTTCGGGCCTCATGGCCTCGCTGCGCCAGTTGCCGGGCGAGATAACGCCCTACCTTGCCCGCCCCACCGATGATGAAAATCTTTTGCATGACTACCTCACAGACAAAACCAGTGGTTCATGCTGGCATACCCGGTTCAGTTGCGCCAATGCTCAGCGGCGAAGCCTGCCCAGCGATGTGTTACTGGAGGAGCCCGAGAAAACCGGAAATCGTCAGCAATGAGACCACCGTGGAGATCAGAATGACGCTGGAGGTCACCGCGCCATCGCGCCGGTAAAGCTGCGCTGCCATGAAGGGGCCAGTACCGGTAGGTAGCGCAGCCAGCAATACCGCGCTGTGCACCAGCACCGCGGATAGCCCAAAGACCTGGGCAGCGAGCCACCAGGTCACCAGCGGCTGCAGCACCAGCTTGAGCCCGACCAGCAACGCCACGGTACCGGCAACGCGTTGCGGGCGAGGCCGATCCTCTGCCAGAAACAGTCCCAGCGCCACCAGCGCACAGGGCGATGCCGCAGCGCCCAATAACTGTAGAAAATCGTTCATGGGGGCCGGAAGACGCAGGCCGAGCAGCAATACCAGCAGCCCAAGGGCCGGCGCGACCAGCAAAGGGTTGCGCAGCAGTTGCAATCCCACCGTGCCCAGCATCGGCCCGGACGCCGAGCTGGCGCTGCGCTGCAGCGCCAGCTCGAGCATGATCAGTGCCACGGCAAATAAAATACAGACGGTGATGACGGTGGCGATCATCGCCGGTATCAGCGAGTCCCGACCCAGAATCGCCAGTAGCAGTGGAATACCCAGAAAGCCGGTATTGGCATAGGCGGCGTTCAGTCCATCAATAGCCGAATCGATCAGCGGTCTGCGCCGAATCAGCTGCACCACAACCGCGCCGATGAAGACCACCGCCACCCCCAGGCCGAATGCGCCGATAAAGCCGGGCTGCCAGAGCACCTGCCATTCGGCGTTGGCAACCACCTCGAACAAGAGCGCCGGCAGGGCCAGATAGATGACGAAACGGGTCAGCTCGCTCGCCGCATGGGGACCGAGCACCCCGGCTCGGCGCACCAGCCAGCCGGTCAGGATCAGAGCGAAGACCGGCAAGGTGACGGATAGGACGGAGAGCATCGCGTAGATCCATTTTGCGCAAAAGACGCCAGTTTAGGGACAGACCCTTCGCATTCCAACAAGGGCTTCACCTAGCGCATCTGCACCGCACAGGTATTACACTGTCCCGTAAGGCCACCGCTGGAAACTGCCATGCAAGTTGAACTGATCGAAATACGTGACCATCTGAGTCGCTTCGCCCCCTTCGATGAATTGCCCGAAGAGACACTGGACGAGACTGCCAGCCAGGTGCAGGTGCAGTATTACAAGGCCGGCACGCTGATTCTCGAGGCCGGTCAGGACATCACCGATCTGCATTACATCCGCAGCGGTGCGGTGGAGATACTGCGGCGCAACGGTGAGTTGTTCAACCGGCTGGGCGAAGGGGACATTTTCGGCCAGGCCAGCCTGCGCCGCGACAGCCGAGTGCGGTTCCCGGCGCGGGCGCTTGAAGATACCTTGATCTACTTCATCCCCGGGGTGCTCTTCAGCCAGTTGAACGAAAGCTTCGACAATTTCGCCGACTTCGTCGATACCGAAGGGTCCGGTCGTTTACGGTCCGCGATCGAGCTTCAGGGCCGGGCCAACGAGTTGATGAAGGTCCGGGTCAACAAGCTGATCAGCCGACCACCGGTGATGCTGGATGCACAAGCGAGCGTGCACCAGGCAGCGACGGTGATGACCGACCAGAGCGTATCGGCCTTGCTGATTACCGAACCGATGGCGGATGATCCCCAACAGCGGCGCGTGGTCGGCATCATCACTGATCGCGACTTCCGCACTCGCGTGGTATCCGAGGCGTTGCCGCCGGAGACGCCACTGCAGCACATCATGTCGGCCGACCCGATTACCCTGCAATCCAACGACTCGGTATTCGAGGCGATCCTGTGCATGCTGCGGCACAATATCCATCACCTGCCGATCCTCAACCGGCGCCGCCCGGTGGGCCTGATCAACCTGGCCGATGTGATCCGCTATCAGTCCCAGAGCAGTCTGTATCTGGTCAATGACATCTTCAACCGCCAGTCCATCGCCGAGCTACAGGGGCTAGTACCCGATGTGCGCGCCACCTTCGTGCGCATGGTCGAAGATGATGCCAGTGCGCATATGATCGGCAGCGCCATGTCCAGCATCGGTCGCAGCTTCATCCAGCGGCTGGTGGATCTGGCCGAGGCGCAGTTGGGCCCGCCGCCAGTCCCGTACTGCTTCATGGTGATGGGCTCGATGGCGAGAGATGAACAACTGATAGTGACCGACCAGGACAATGCCCTGGTGCTCGATGACCGCTTCGACCCAGCCGAACACGATGACTATTTCCTGCGGCTGGCAACCTTTGTCAGCGACGGCCTGGCCGCCTGCGGCTACACCTACTGCAAGGGTGACATCATGGCTACCAACCAGCGCTGGCGGCAGCCACTGGCGGTATGGAAGAACTATTTCAATGACTGGATCGAGCGCCCCAATCCCCAGACCCTGCTCAACAGCAATATCTTCTTCGATCTGGAAGCGGTCAGTGGTCAGACGGACTTTGTCGAACAGCTGCATGAGCTGATCGCTACCCGGGCCAGCGGCAATCAGCGCTTTCTCGCGCTGCTGGCGCGCAACTCGTTGAACCGCACACCACCACTGGGCATCTTCCGCACCTTCGTCATGGAGCAGGATGGCCGGCAGAAGAACATCATCAACATCAAGGGCCGCGGTACCGCCCCGTTGACTGATCTGATCCGGGTGCACGCGCTCGCCTGCGGCTCCACCGCCCAAAGCTCGGTCGACCGGCTGGACGATATTGCCAAGACCCGCCTGATGCCCCCCGAATCAGTGGACCGGCTGCGCTATGCCCTGGAATTCCTGTCGCTTGCGCGCATCCGTCACCAGGCGCTGGATATTCGCGAGAAGCGCGAGCCGGACAACTACATCGAACCGGAGAACGTCTCGGCAGCAGAACGGCACGGACTGAAGGATGCTTTCCAGATCCTCAGCAATGCGCAGAAATTCCTGCGCTATCGCTATCCCCATACCACAGGTGATGGCAGACCATGAAGCCAACCGTAGCCAACCACGCGAGTGACTGGCCAGCCTATCTGGCCAATATGGCCGCCAGTGCCCGGCAGCCCTCCCTGCAGCGTTTCTATAAAGCCGAATGGCCCGCGGCGGATACGCCCCTGAGCGAGGTTGAGTTCATCGCGCTGGATATCGAGACCACTGGTCTCAATCCCAAGCGCCACTCGATTCTGAGCATCGGCGCCGTCCCTTTCACTCTGGGCCGTATCCGCAGCAACCAGGCCTGGCAGCAACTGGTGCGGCCCCATAGCGACTTGATTCCGGAGTCGGTGGTGTTCCATCGCATTACTCACTCGGACATCCGGCAGGCGCCGCGCTTTGCGCAGATCATGGACAGTCTGGTAGATCAGCTGGCAGGCAGGGTGGCGGTAGTCCACTACCGCAATATCGAACGCAACTTCATCGATCAGGCGGTACGCCAGGCATTCGGCGAAAGCCTGTTGTTTCCCATGGTCGATACCATGCAGATCGAGGCCGACCTGCATCCGCAGCGCCAGCCCGGCTGGCTGCTACGGCTGTTGGGCAGAAAGCCGCTCTCCATTCGTTTGGCCGACAGCCGTACCCGCTACAACCTGCCGCTGTATCAGGCGCACCATGCGCTGACTGACGCCCTGGGCACCGCCGAGTTGCTGCAGGCGCAGGTGGCGACACACCTCTCGCCACGGCAACGCCTGGGTGACCTATGGTGCTGAGCCGCTAGCGCGGCTCGCTCATCAACCCCTTCACCATCGCCACACATCCGGCCAGCAATACCACAGTGAACGGCAGGCCGGTGGATACGGCCATGGCCTGCAGCGCTACCAACCCCCCGCCGATCAGCAGCGCAATGGCCAGCACGCCTTCGACCACCGCCCAGAATATCCGCTGGGATACCGGCGCATTGATCTTGCCACCAGCGGTGATGGCATCAATCACCAGCGAACCCGAGTCCGAGGAGGTGATGAAGAACATGATGACCAGAACGATGCCGAAGAACGAGGTAATGGCCGACAACGGCAACTCGCCCAACATGGTGAACAACTGTAGCTCCAAGACCGCATCCTGAGCCCCGGTGAAGTTATCAGTCAGCACCTGATCGATGGCCACCCCACCGAAGGATGTCATCCACAATACCGAGAACAGCGATGGCACCAACAGCACCGCAATGAGGAACTCCCGCACGCTGCGCCCACGACTGACCCGTGCAATGAACATACCGACGAAGGGCGACCAGCTGATCCACCATGCCCAGTAGAACCCGGTCCAGCCCTGACTGAAGTTGGCGTCATCCCGGCCAATGGGATTGGACAGGGCCGGCAGATAGCTGACATAGGCGCCCAGGTTCTCGAAGAAACCTTTGAAGATATCCAGCGTGGGCCCAAAGGCAATGACAAAGAACAACAACAGCACCGCCAGCAGCAGGTTGATCTTGGATAGCTGCTGAACGCCCTTGTCGACCCCGGCCATCACCGACCACAGCGCGACAATGGTGATGGAGATGATCAGCAACACCATGGTCAGGTTGCCGTTCGGAATGCCAAATAGATGCTCCATTCCCGCGCTGGCCTGCTGTGCGCCCAGGCCCAGCGAGGTGACCAAGCCGAACATGGTGGCAAATACCGCAAGCACATCGATCACATGCCCTGGCCAGCCCCAGATGCGCTCACCCAGCAACGGGTAGAAGATCGAACGCACGCTCAGCGGCAGGCCTTTGTTGAATGAGAAGATCGCCAGCGACAGTGCAACGATGGCGTAGATGGCCCAGGGATGCAGTCCCCAGTGGAAGATAGTCGCGGCCATACCCAGGCGTACCGCTTCCTCGGCATTGCCTGCAGCACCGCCCAATGGCGCCCAGTCAGTGCGCACACCATCGTCGCCAACCACGACACCATCGAGTGCCGCGGTAAAGTGCGACATGGGCTCGGCTACGCCATAGAACATCAACCCGATACCCATCCCGGCGGCGAACAGCATCGAAAACCAGCCCAGGTAGCTGTAGTCCGGCGTTGCGTCCCGCCCACCGATACGTACCTTGCCCAACGGCGAAACGATCAATGCCACACACAAAAGGACAAAAATATTCGCGGCACTGATGAAGAACCACGTCATATTGCTGGTCAACCAGCCGCGCAGGCCGGTGAAGACCTCCGCCGCCTGCTCTTGTAATGCCAGGGTCAACAGCACGAACAACAGAATGGTCCCTGCCGATATCAGAAAGACCTTACTGTGTATATCGAGGTCGATGGTCAACTTGCCGGCAAAGTTATCCTGGCCAACCACATAGTCCGTATCGATCAGATTGGCGTCGCCGGAAGGCGCCGGAATACCGTCTTCACTGGGGTTGATATCATTGGGGTCGGTTTCATTCGTGGGCTGGGTTCCCATGGAATTACTCCTTGCATGTCGTATTCAGCAGCACACTGAAGAGCGGCAAAAAAGATCTTGCCGGAAGATGCCCGCAGGCATAGATACGCTGACTCAGGCTTAACCTTAGTCGCTTAGATGAAAGTCTGCTGCCAATGATAACCCAACGGCGGCCGCCAAAGAACCGCTTCGCCTATACCTCTCCTTCCGGCAAGCACAACGCACCCACCGCCTGTAGGAAGGCAGCACCGGTAAACAGCATCATGATCTGTTCTTCGACCAACCGGCGCAGCTGATCGCGGCGCTGTGGCTGAGCGATGTAATCCAGCGATTGAAAGAACAGGTTGAGACTGACCATCTCGGCTATCTGCCGCACCTGCATCGGTGCGACCTGCTCGGAGACCAGTTTCAATTCGATGATATCCTGCGCCAGATCATCAGCGAACAGGCGCATCATGTTGCGTACTTCCCTGCGCAACAATTCCGACGGTCCATGCATTTCGCGCATGGCCACCATCACCACTTCAGCATTCGCCAACACATAGTCGAGGAACAGGCGGACGGTTTCTGCGCAGACCAGCCGCCCCCGCCGCAACTCCAATTGCACCTGATCAATCGCCGGGTTCTGCTGCCGTATCTGCCGTTCGGCACGGGCGGTGGCGTCGTGACGCAATATGCGTATGGGCCCACGCACCTGCTCGACGATACTACGCAACAGCGTCAGACCCAGATCGTCCATTTCACGGAAGTGGCGATAGAAGGTGTTTGGGTTCAGACCCGCTTCCCGAGCCAGTTCCCGCAAACCCAGACTATTGAGTGTGCGCCCATCCGCCGCCAGACGCAGGGCAGCATCCAATAAGGCTTGTTTGCCTGGCGAATAGGCGGGAGTTGCCGAGTGTTTTGTCATATCTTCCATGATTACGCTGTATTACCGCGCATTGCGTGTTCAGTGCGCTTGGGGGGCGGACTCGATGATTGCCAGTACATCCGTTGCGGACAGGCGATAGGTTTTCATCAGGGTCTTGAGTTCATCGCTGAACGCCTGTTCTTCACAAATGTGTTCTGCTTCTTTCTTGGCTTCAAGTTGCGCCAGACTTTCCGCCAGTTTGCGTTCGATTTCCCGAAACGTCGCGTTCTTGCTCATAGTTAACCTATCAGGAAGTTAAGTTCAGCCCTGTCGCTTGCCGAGCGGCAGCAAATGGACGATGCCGCTGTCAGCGGCTAGCCTTGAGTCATGCAGGTCAATGCTTGCGGGAAAAACCTACCGATCATGGAGGCAGATGCCCTGACCAGAAGTTATCCCTTTGACTCCGTGCCCAACGACAGATGGAATTGGCGAAGCGGCTGTCGTTTGATCGACATTGTCTGAGAAAACCTGCCATGGAGGCGGCAGACAACACGACCGAATGAGTCCCGGGCGAGACACCCGGAGCGGAGCCAATGGATTCTATCACGCTGAACCTGGTCTGAGACCACCCCTTGGATATGCGGTGCCAAGATCGAGCAGAACATTACCCAATGGCCGGACGCGGAGTTGTACATGACCCATTGCCCACCATCGCTCGCCTTACCGGCACGCATCCATACCGGCACCGGCGAGCTGCGCCGCGTCGGTGTGGAACTGGAAATGAGCGGACTGGATATCGACCGGCTGGCCACCATCTGCAGCCGCTATCTGCAACTGCCCAGCCAGGCCACCAGCCGCTATGAGCGCACCCTGCGAGGCGACCCGGCCGGCGACTGGCGAGTCGAACTGGATTTCACCCTGCTGCGGGAGATGGGCCGCGAACAACGTGCGGAAAACGACCTGGGGGATGAACTGCGTACCTCGGTGGAAGAGCTGCTCAAATGGGTCACCAACGATGTCGTGCCGTTGGAACTGATCAGCCCACCCTTGCCCATGAACCGTCTGGGTGAGATCGAAGGGCTGATCGATCTGCTGCGGATTGCCGGCGCACAGGGTACCTCCAGCAGCGTCATGAGCGCCTTCGGCATGCAATTCAACCTCGACCTGCCGGATCTGCAAACCGATACCATCACTGCCTATCTCAAAGCCTTCACCTGCCTGTATGACTGGCTGGCGCAACGCGCGCGAATGAACCTGACCCGCCGCCTGACGGCATTCGCCGGCCCGTTTCCACCGGCCTATGTCAAGCAACTGATCGACCCGCATTACTGGCCAGAGCAGACCCAGCTGATAGCTGATTACCTGCTGGCCAACCCGACCCGTAACCGCGCTCTGGATATGCTTCCGCTGTTCAAGTACCTGAGTGCCGAGCAGGTTCAGGCGGCTACAGCCGATCCCTTGATCAAGGCTCGCCCTGCCCTGCATTACCGTCTGCCGGATAGCCTGATCGATCAACCCGGCTGGGGTCTCGGCGGCGCGTGGAATGACTGGTTGCAGGTGGAGGCACTGGCCGCAGACCGATCCCGTCTCGATGCCTGCTGCAGCGCCTATGGGCAGCACCTGGAACAGGGACTGGGCCGGTTACTGGATAGTTGGAAAGCACAGCTGGAGCGCCAATGGCTGAGCGGGATCTGAACAGGGCGCCGACCATTGCGGTAACCGGGCCATCGCGCGGTGCTTTCGGCCCGCGCTTTCTGGTAGCGTGCGCCATCCGCTGGTACGGCGGCAAACCGCTCCAGCTGCGCCCCGGCGACCCCTGGCGACAGCACCGCTATGATGGCGTGGTCATTACCGGCGGCCACGATATCGATCCGGTGCTCTACACCGCCGAACCGGAAGTGGTACCCAAGTACGACCCCGAACGGGACGCGCTGGAAGCGGCAATCATTGATGATGCCCTCGCCCACCGGCTGCCATTGCTGGGCATTTGCCGGGGCGCCCAGTTGCTCAATGCACGCCGCGGTGGCAACCTCTATCAGGAGCTGCGCTCCCGGCGCCATAAGACTTCCCACCGGCGCACCGTGCTGCCGCTCAAGACCTTGGATATCGTTCCCCATAGCCGCCTCGCTGACCTGCTCGGCACCGAACGGGCGCAGATCAACAGCCTGCACAATCAGGCCATCAACCAGCTCGGCCAACAGCTGCAGGTCAGCGGCCGCGATCTAGATGGCATCATCCAGGCCATCGAAGACCCGGATCACCCCTTCCTGCTCGGCGTACAATGGCACCCCGAATTTCTGCTGCCGATACGCCGCCAGCGACGGCTGTTTCAGGCGCTGATCGAGGCGGCAAGCAAGCGCGTATGATGCTACCGGTATCGCCAAACGGCAGGTCGCGCCATATCATGGTGGCCACTATGAAAAGGAGGCCGAACCGGCATGTTGTTCAAGGAAAAACTGTTGTTGTCCAACTGCGATTCGGTCCGCGCTCTGGATGGCAACGAGCTGCGCAAACGCTTCCTTACCGGCCTGGCCTTTGCCGACGGCGTGGTGTTATCGCCCAATGCGCTGATCGATAATCTTGATGTCGCTCAGGTCATCGGCCAGACCAACGTCATCAAGTATCTGAACGAGGAAGGCAGCGGCAAGTTGGTGATCCGCGGATTCGGCATGACCCAGCATGCTGGTCTGTCGGAGTATTACCATGCCCTGCCCGGTAGCTTCATTCTATCCAGCTTGCCGGGCGCACCGCGCAAGGATGCGCTGGACAGATACCAGCAGCGCCTGATGCAGGACCGGGTAGACACACTTCAGAAAGCCCTGAATGAAGTCCGTCCGGCAACGGAGAGCCTGACGCTGGCACGGGAAAGCTTGCGCAACGAAGTTTTCACCCGCCTGCAAGAGCCCGCCTGTGCTGAGCATTATTTCGAGAATGACGGCGATTACCAGTTATTCCTGTTGGGCGCATCCGACGTCATTTCCCGCTCAGAATGGTATGGCCACTCGCAAGCGTTTTTCCGTTCGCGGGGCTTGGCCGATTTCCCACGCTTTCGCGCGGAAATTATCGATCCCGCCTACAATTCGTTGTTCGCCGTTGCCAATGAAGGCTTTCTACAGGACGACATCCGCTATCTGACCGGCATTCCCGAGGTTATCCTGGATACCAGCATCGGCATCAAATCGCTGCGCCGGGAGATCGAGTTGATTCAATATCCATTGAAGGTGTTCGAGTTTATTTCCAGCTTCGGCGCAGGGGAAATCGTACGCTATCTGACCGACGAGGCTATCGGTTATATCGAAGACAAGATGGTCGACAGCGGCAAGAGCTATATGACCCGCAGGAACTGGTTCGGCATGTACCCCCGCATGCGCCGGTTCATGGGGCTGGAGATTAAATGAAGACGCTATATGAGAACCCGTGGTTTCGCGTAGTTCAGGATGGCCGCTTCCATTATGTGGTGGAAGATAACGCCAGCAATGGTGCTGCCGTGTTGGCACAGATTGCCGACGGCGACTTTCTGTTGCTACGGGTCAAGCGCCAGGCCCATACCGGGCTGCAACTGGAGATACCCCGCGGCTACGGCGAGCCTGGCGAGAGCAGTCTGGCGTGTGCGCGGCGCGAGTTGGCCGAGGAGACCGGTTATCTGATCGCGGAAGAGCAACTGAGCCTGCTGGGCCGGCTCAAGCCCAACTCCGCCATCCTGGCCTCCGCCGTGGATCTGTATTTCGCCCGCATCAACAGCAACAGCCAACCCGGCCAGCGCGACGACGAGGCCCGAGACATCCAGCGCATCGGTCTACCACGCCTGCGCCAGATGCTCCAGGCCGGCGAGATAGAGGATGCATTCACTCTTGCGGCGCTAGCATTTTATTTCAATCGGGAGAGCTGACCTCGACAGCCAGATCCAGCCCACTCAACCGTCGTACCGGCTGCGCCACCGCCGCTTCGAATACTCCGGTGCGGGTTTCCAACAGGGTGAAGTCGCGGCTGGCGCGGGTGATGGCGGTGTAGACCAGCTCCTTGGTCAGCAGCGGGCTGCGGGTTTCCGGCAGGACCAGCATGGCGTGGGCGAACTCCGAGCCTTGCGATTTGTGCACGGTCATGGCGAATACAGTTTCTACCTCGCTCAGCCGGCTGGGGAGTACAAAGCGCAGCCGCCCGCTGCCGTCGTTGCGCGGAAAGGCCACGCGCAGCACCATCCGCTCCGGCTCCCCGGCGTGCAGCGGCCGTTCCCTGATCGTCAAGGCGATGCCGATATCGCCGTTCATCAGCCCCAGCCCGTAATCGTTGCGCGTGACCAGCACCGGACGCCCTTCGTACCAGCCCTGCGCCGCTGGCAACAAGCCCCGCCGCTGCAGCAGGCCGGCCAGGTGACGGTTCAATGATTCCACGCCCCAGGGCCCCTTGCGCACGGCGCACAGCACCTGGAAACGGTCGAAGGCCTCCAGCACCGACCTGGCCCAGTCTTCCCATGCCGGATCATCGGCGGGCAGATCCGACGCGGGGCGTTGTTGCGCCAGCAAGGTCAGATAATCACCATAACCCGGCAAGGGATCTGCCGCGGCCGCATTGCCCAGTATCATGGTCGCCAGCCGCGGATCTTCCAAGCCGGAGGCCAGGTGGCTGTGCAGGTCACGGTATTGCCGCTGCCCCAGCACCTGCCGTGCGGCCTGGGCATCGGCCCGGTTGACCGTGCGCGCCAGTTCGCCAATGCCACTGTCAGCGCCGAAACGGTGGGAATGGCGCAGCATCACCGTCTGCTGGGCCAGTGGATGCCGATCCACATCGCCCGGCTGCAGTCCGGCTGCCGCGATCGATTGCCCGCCAACCTGCTCCAGCCACTGCCGGGTATCCTCGCTGTAGCGCCCAGCCTCGGCATCCCGGCACAGATCGCCGAGCACCGCGCCCGCTTCCACCGAGGCCAGTTGATCCTTGTCCCCCAGCAGCACCAACCGTGCATGGGGCGGCAACGCCGCCAGCAGGCTGGCCATCATTTCCAGGTCGATCATCGAGGCTTCATCCACCACCAGCACGTCCAGCGCCAACGGATTGCCCACATGGTGGCGGAAGTGCCGGGTGTCCGGCCGGCTGCCCAGCAGCCGATGCAAGGTGGCGACCTGGGTGGGGATATGTTCCCGCACCGAGGCGCTTACCTGCAGGCTGCCGACCTGCCGGCCGATGGACTCGGTCAGCCGTGCGGCGGCCTTGCCGGTAGGTGCTGCCAGGCGGATACGCAGCGGGTGACCGGCCGTGACCGCCGGCTCCTGCAGCAGCGCCAGCAGCCGCACCACGGTGGTGGTCTTGCCGGTACCGGGCCCGCCGGTAATGATGCTGAACGCCCCCCGCGCCGCCAGGGCACAGGCCAGCTTCTGCCAGTCAGGGTGTTGGCGGCCGTCGGCAAATAACCGCTCCAATCCCTGTTCCAATCCGGCAGGCAAGGCTGGCCGGGCCTGTAGCCGACGACCGAGCGCCGCGACCACCTGCCGTTCGTAACGCCAGTAGCGCCGCAGATACAGCCGTTGGCCATGCAGCACCAGGGGGCGTTCGCAATATTCACCGCCAGGCTGGTTGTCCACCATCGGGCTGGCGGCCAGGGCGTCGCACCAGGCTTGTGTGGTAACACCGCCGAGCAGTTGCGACGGCAACAGGATATCCCGTCCGGCCTCCTGCCCTTCCGGGGGCAACGACAGGCTCAGGTCCGGCGCCTGCAGGGTGGCACCCAGATCCAGACAGACATGCCCATGCCCGAGCTGGTGACTGGCGAGCGCCGCGGCCAGCAGTACCAGGGGCTCGCTGTCGGGCGCCAGATCCAGCAGGAAGACCGCAAGCGCCCGGTCCAGTGCCCGCAACCAGCCCACCTCGACCCACTGCTCCAGTTGGTGCAGCACGTCGGTATTCAGTGCTGGCGGCGCTTCGCTGGGCGCCAGCAGATCCAGTTGCTCAATGCTCACGGGGCATCTCCTCGGCATCGTCGCCCGTTGCTGCACCCGCGAACAGGGCATCCAGCGATTCGATCAGGGCCCGCGGCGGCTTGTCATGCCAGACGCCGGCGTTGTCCGCTTCGCTGCCCCGGATGAACCAGTACAAGGCGCCGCCCACATGCCGACCATAATCGTAGCCGGGTAGACGGGCTCGCAGCTGGCGGTGCAGCGCCAGCACGTAAAATACATACTGCAAGTCGTAGCGATGCTCCAGCACCGCCGCCTGCATGGCCTGGGGGGTATAGGCGCTGGCATCGGCGCCCAGCCAGTTGGATTTGTAGTCGACTACGTAATAGCGGCCGTCATGCTCCAGCACCAGATCCATATACCCCTTGAACAGCCCGTTCAGGCGCTCGGCCGGCAGCTCGGGGCGCGGCACACCGGGAGCGATGGCCGCCTGCACCAGTTGATCCAGCGCGCTGACATCGACCCGACTGGCGGCAAACAGGAACTCCATTTCCGGCTGGTATTGCTCCCGCCCCAGTTGCGCCAGGCTGAACGGCCCGGCATCCAGCGGTACCGGACGATTCAACAACCCGCTGAGCCATTCGCTCAGGGGTACAATCCATTCGGTCAGCCCACGCCGTACGCAACGGGGTCTGAGCCATTGCGCACAAGCCTCGGGTGACGCCAGGCCAGCGAAGCCTTCATTGCCCGCCAGCTCCAGCAAGCCATGCAGGAAGGTGCCGGGATTGGGCCCACGGGGGAACCGGTGAATGGTCGGCGTCTCGCCCGGGCGTAGCGGCTGAAATACCGTGCGGCGGTCATCATCAGCGGCCTTTTGCGCCGCCGGATTGTCCGGCGAGGCATCGTCGCTGCGGGTGCGCGGAACGGCGACCTCGCCGGGACGCAGCGCACTGTAGGAGGCGATCCACCAATGCTCCGCAGCACGGCGCTGCGGCTGGCGCGCGCTCAGGACATCCTGCTCAGCCTGGGGCGGGGCATAGTGCGCCTCATCAACTTCAGGAGCTTGCACCAAAGCAATCGCCGCGGCATTCCAGCGTGCCAGCCAAGCCGCCAGGTCGGCGGAAGAGGACAGCGGCTCGCCGCCGCCGAGCAGTTTCCCGATCGCCGAGCGGTGCAGCACCGAGGAGGCATTATTGCCGTATTTGAGATCAGCCATGCCCAGCCAGCAGGCATGCCGTGCGCGGGTCAGGGCGACGTATAGCAGGCGCACGTCCTCCGCCAGCCGCTCGGCATCAGCTCGCAGCACATCGTCCTCGGTCGGTTGCAGTACGATCCGGGTGCCGTTGTCGCCATGGGTGACCAATGGCTTGTCGCCCTGGGTCAGGCGGGTATTGCAGATGAACGGCAGGAACACCAGCGGGTATTCCAACCCCTTGGATTTATGGATGGTAACCACCTTGACCAGCGCGGCATCGCTTTCCAGCCGCAAGACCTGTTCATCCTGGGTATTGTCGCCGGAGCTGAGCACCAAGTCCTCGAAATGGCGAATCAGTGCCTGCTCGCCATCCAGCTCGCGGGCGCTCTGCTGCAGCAGCTCGGCCAGATGCAGCAGATTGGTCAGCCGCCGCTCGCCATCGCTGCCGGCCAATAGCTGGGCCGGCAGGTCGAAGTCGTGCAGCAATCGGTGCAGCATCGGCAGCACGCCTTGGCGCAGCCAGATGCGCCGGTAATCACGGAACTGGAACACGCGGTGCTCCCAGATGCGCTCATCCTGGTTCAATGCATCCAGCAGTTGCCACTCCAGGTCCAGCGTCGGGCTGGCCAGCGCCGCGCGCAGCAACCGATCGTTGTCCGGCTCGGCACAGGCGCGCAGCCAGCGCAGCACATCGGCGGCCTCGGCACTGGCGAACACCGAGTCCTTGTCCGACAGATAGACACTGCGTACGCCCCGTGCGGCCAGCTCATCGCGGATGGCCTGGGCCTCGCGAAAATCCCGTACCAGCACCGCCATGTCTGCCGGACACACCGGCAGCATGCCCTTATCCGGATGCAGGAACCCCGCCTCACCGCGCTGGCCGAGATTGAGCAGTCGCACCATCTCGCTGGCGCAGCGCGCGGCCATTTCGCTCCGGTAATTGCCGCTGGCCAGCGGCTTGTCGGTCGGCAATTGCCAGGCAGTCAAGGCAGCCGGCGATTCTCCGGCGACAGTCCATTGCTCGGCCCGCCCGCGCGCACCCACCGCAATGAAGGGCAGCGGATTGTCCCCGTCACGGGCGAACAGGAAGGCGCCCTGTCCGCCCGGACGCTCTTCAGCCAGCTGGAATACATGGTTGACCGCCGCCACCATCTGCTCGCTGGAGCGAAAGTTGGTGTCCAGGTTGTCGTGCCGCCCGGCGGTGGCTTGGCGGGCCTGCAGGTAGGTGAAGATATCCGCACCGCGGAAGGCATAGATCGCCTGCTTGGGGTCGCCGATGAGAAACAGGCCATGCTCCGGATCGTTGGCCTCGACCCGGTAGATACGATCATAGATGCGGTATTGCAGCGGGTCGGTGTCCTGGAATTCATCAATCATGGCTACCGGAAACTGGCGCCGGATAACCTCGGCCAGGCGCTCACCGTTCACGCCCTGCAGGGCCATGTCGAGTCGCTCGAGCATGTCATCGAAACCCATTTCCGCACGCCGGCGCTTTTCCTGCTCGAAGCGCTGGCGGATCCAGCAGGCGGCATGGCGCAGCGCCTGCTGACCCGGATCGGGCAATGACCGCAACTGCTCGCGCAACTGGCTCAGCGCGTCCAGTGCGGGGTGGGCCGGCACCACGCTGGATTTCCACCCTTCGGCCAGGCCATCGGGACTCAGGCGGTTCCAGGCAGCATCCGGCAGCTTCAACTCTATCAGCAGCTCATCCGCCGCCCAGCTGCGCAGCGCCTCGAACCAGTTGCGGTAGTAGCGGCTGTGAATCTTCTGCTTGTTGACCTGACCTGCCTCGAAAGCCCGGTCCAGCAGTTGCTCCAGCTCAGTGGCCCAGCTCAGCCAGGGCTGTTTCAGCTCGGCCAACCGCTGGGTAGCCTGCTCCAGCACCGGCTCGATCAGCTCCTGCAGTCCCTGCCCGGTCTCGTTCGACGGCTCGCGGAAGAGCACCCGCACGCGCGCCAGCAGGTTATCCGGCTGCTGCCACTGCTCCACCACCCAGCGCAGCGCCGGTCCCTGCAGGCTGTAGCACTGCTCGCGCCAGTAATCGCGAGCGACATCGGCCAGCAGCTCACTGTGATCGGTTTCCAGCTGCTGGGCGAACAGGCTGCCGCTGTCGAAGGCGTGCTCGCGCAACATGCGCTGGCACCAGCTGTGAATGGTCGAGACCGCCGCCTGGTCCATCCATTGGGCGGCGATATCCAGGCGTCTGGCGCACGCGGCATGCTGCTGCTCAGGGTAATCGGCCAGCAGCGCCTGCAGGATCGGATCAGGGGCATCCAGTTCACCCCGGAACGCCTGGGCGGCTTCCACCAGCCGCGCGCGAATACGATCACGCAGCTCCCGGGTGGCGGCGTCGGTAAAGGTGACCACGAGAATTTCTGGCGGCAACAGCTCGCGGTGGAAGCGGGTTTCATCATCGCCGTGGCCCAATACCAGGCGCAGATACAGTGCGGAAATGGTGAAGGTCTTGCCGGTTCCGGCGCTGGCCTCGATCAGGCGACTGCCGCGTAGCGGAAACCGCAGCGCCAGGGGCAGGTTCTGCTGACTCATGCATCCTCCCCGGTATCGACCAAGGTCAGTAGTTGACTGCGGTACGCGTCGACCAGCGGTGCATACAACTGCTGACTCAGTTCGGCAAACTCACCCGAAGCAATCAGGCTGGCAAAATCCGGGTATTGCCGACGCAATGCCGCGCTTTTTTCCACCTCACCGGTCAACTTGAAGCCACCTTCATACACGGTCTGCGCCGCCATATCAGCCTTGTCCTCCTTGCCTGCCAGCATAGACTCCAGCCAGGCGAAAGCGGTTTCCGGGGCGCAGGGTAGCGGCCGGTTCAGCCCTTCCAACCAGGCGGCCAACCAGACTTCCATCAGGTTCTGCGCCTCGGGCGCGGGCAGCGGTGCGAAATGCAAGGTGGCATCTCCGGCCACCACCCAGGTGTGCAATGCATGACCGCTGGCGGCGGCCAGCACGTGGGTAACCCAGTCGGCCAGCAGCGGGCGCCAGCGCAGAGCATCCTTCTTGCCACGCCGCTTGCCCGGCACCAGGTTGATCCGTGCCAGGGCATCACTGCCGGATGCCTGGCGCACCCCACTCAGCCAGCTCACCAGTTGCACCTGGTGGTGTCCAGCCTCCAGCGCCAGCGGATGCTCCATGACCTGCGGCCAGTCTGCCACCAGGGCCTGAAAGCGGCGCAGCTGATCACCCAGCGGCAGGATGAGCTGGCTGCGGCTCAACTCGCCAAAACCGGCCAGAGGGAAATGGCCCTGCCCCTGCAACCGGGAAGCCAGCTGGCTCAGCGCCTCGTCGATATCCTGCTCCGCCGGCAATGGCAGGCAGGCTTCCAGCAGCGTCTGGCTGAGCTGGTGGTTCTGCAGCGCATCCAGGGCGAAGGGCTCATGGTCATCCAGACTGTCGTTACGCTCATCGAGATAGACCTTGAGCCGGCCGGTGAAGAAATGCGCCGCCGGATTACGCAGGAAGCGTTGCAGTTGCTCCACTTCGATCGGCGCATCGGGCAACATGTCAGGCAACCGCGCTGCGCTGGCCCCGCCCGCGGTTGCCCCATGCATGGGCAACCACTCGCGGGCATAGCTGAACAGCACGCCGCCCTCCTTGAAATACGCCTTGCTGAAGGGCTGCAACGGATGCTCCTGGGTCAGCATGGGCAGCAGTTCGCCGTGCTCGGCGCGCCAGCCGCTGGTCAGGTGGTCACGCAATTGCCCGACCAGCACCGAGGCCGGTCGGTCGCTGTTATCCCGGATGCTGCGCCCCACCCAGCTGATATACAGCCGCTCGCGGGCCGATAGCAGCGCCTCCAGCAGCAAATAGCGGTCATCTTCCCGGCGCGAGCGATCACCGGGACGGTAGTCGCGGGCCATGAGATCGAAGTCCAGCGGCGGCTGCGCCCGCGGGTAGTCGCCATCGTTCATGCCCAGCAGGCAGATCCGCCGGAACGGAATGGCCCGCATGGGCATCAGTGTGCAGACGTTCACCGCACCGGCCAGAAAGCGCTGGCCCAACTGGCTCTGCTCGACGCCGGACAGCCAGGCTTCGCGTACCACATTGAGCGGCAGCGCATCATTCAGCTCCACGCCAGCACAGAGCTCCAGCCACTGGTCCATGGCCTCATCCAACTGGCCCAGCAGACGCTCGTCGCGCTCACCGGCGGGCAGCAGGAAGTCATCCAGCAACCGGCGCAGCCGCTCGCCCCAGGCCGGCGCCGGAGCGGGTTCGTCCAGCAGATCACAGGCCTCGTCCAATGCTTCCAGCAAGGCCACCAGCGGACCGATCAGCGCTGCATCCAGCCCGCCGATTTCATCATAGGGCTCGATACCGGAGCAGGGATCGCCCGCGCCCACCGCATATCCGAGCAGCATGCGCCGCAAGCCAAAGCGCCAGGTGTTGGCTTCCAGCCCGTCGGGTAGCCCGAGCGTGGCCCGTCGTTCGGCGTTCATGCCCCAACGGATACCGGCACCTTCGATCCAGCGGCGCAGCGTTGGTAACTCGCTCTCCTGAATACCGAAGCGGGCGCGCAGTGCCGGCACATCCAGCAGACTGAGCACCTCGCTCACCGGCAGCCGGCTGTCTGGCAGACGCAGCAGCGATTCCAGGGCGATCAGCAGCGGCTCGATACCACGCTGGCCCTGGTCGGCCAGGGTGAAAGGAATGTAGCGCAGGTCCTCCGGCGTGTACTGACCGAACACCGCCTGCACCGAAGGCGCATAGGTGTTCACATCCGGCACCATGACGATGATATCCCGCGGCTTCAGGCTGGGATCGGCGTTGAACCAGGCGAGCAACTGGTCGTGAAGGATTTCCACTTCGCGCTGGGCACTGTGGGCCAGGTGAAAGCGTATCGACTCATCCCCTGCGCCAACCGCCGGCCACTGCTCGCGGGTCTCCGCCAGGGGGCGCAGATCCAGGATGTCCGATTGCAACTGCCCGAGCAGGTGCGCTGTATCCGGTTCGTCAAACAGGTCGATGCGCCCGCCATTGATCGCCTGGAACTGGGCTTCGTAGCTGGCGCGGTCATCGTGGCTGTCGAGCAGGTTGATATAGTCGCGGCCCTGCTTGCCCCAGGCTGCCAGCAACGGATGGGCATGCTGATGCAGGCTGTGCTCGTCGAGTTCCAGCGGCGAGCCGGGGCGGCGTTGTTGCCGCTGGTACTGATGACGCAGCAGATCCTGATCGCCGACGATATTGCCCCAGTGGTGCTGGCAGGGATTGAGCACGCAGAGCAGCACCTGGCTGAACCGGCCGATGGCAGCCAGCGCCTCCAGAGTCTGCGCCGGCAATGATGAAATCCCGAACACGATGACCCGCCGCGGCAAACCGGCGGGACGAGCGTCCAGTTCGGCCAGCCGGCTGACGAAGCGCGGGTGAATCCCGGCGCGACTGTCCGCCAGTCGCGCCTGTCCCACGTCCTGTAACAAGGCTCGCCAGAGCGCGGGTTGCCAGCAATCGGCCGGCTCCAGCGGCTGGATACCATCACGCGCATGGCGGATCTGATCACGCCCTTCGGCCCAATCACCCAGCCAATCGGCGCGGTATACCTGATATTGGTCGAACAGATCGGCCAGGCGCTCGGCCAGTTGATAACGCTTGCGGCAATCCTGGTCATCCGCGAGAAATCGCTGCAGCGGCTCGAAGACCGGCTCATGCATGACCGCCGGCAGCAGTCGCATCAACCGCCAGGTCAGCGGCGCCTTGTCCAGTGGTGAGCTGACCGGCACGGTATCCGCACCGAGCACGCCGCGATAGGCGTCCCAGAGAAACCGCGCCGGCAGTTTCACATCGAAGGCGGCGGCGATCCCGCAACCACTGGTTTCGTCGGCGGTCACATCGGCGGCCAGCGCCTGCTTGAGCCACTGGGCAATACCGTTGCTCTGCACCAGGATCACATCGTTTTCCAGTGGTTTGAGCGGGTATCGGGCGACCCAGTTGACCACCAGTTGGCGCAGGCTCTCCAAGCGGTTGCCATGGATGATCATGAAACCCGGTGCGAGTGATTCTGCGTCCGACATGCCAACTCCTGTGCAGCTATGAGGTGGCCGGCAGAGTCTGCCGGCCCGACCTGCAGATACTACCAGCCCGCTGCCACTTTACGTGTCGCGGGAATGCCCTGGCGGCGCAACCGTGAACAAGCGCTCAGATCACGCTGCCCAGAACGCGCCGTTCCCAAGGGGTGATTTCATCCATGAAGCTTTCCAGTTCCATGTGTTTACAGGCCAGGTAACCTTCGATGAATTCCTCGGTAAACACCTCGCGCGCCATCCGGCTGCGCTCCAGCCGGCGCATGGCGCGATGCAGGGTGCAGCTCAGGCGCAGCTCGTCCGGCACCTCGAACTCGCCCTGGGCCGGCAGATCCGGTTCGAGCTGATGCTCGATACCGTAGAGCCCTGCCGCCAACGTGGCCGCCAGCGCCAGATAGGGATTGGCATCGGCGCCGGGTATGCGGTTTTCCACCCGCCGCGCATCCGGCTCACTGGCCGGTACGCGCAGACCGGTGCGACGATTGTCGTTCGACCAGCACAGGTTATTGGGCGACGCATAGACGTGGCAATAGCGCTGATAGGAATTGATATTGGGCGCCATCAGCAGGATCAGGTCACCCAGGTGCGCCTGCAGGCCGCCGAGAAAATGCCGGAACTGCGCTGTGGCTTGTTGGCTGCCAGGATCAGTAAAGACGTTCTGCCCCTGCTGGTCGACCACGCTCTGATGAATATGCATCGACGAGCCAGGCATCTTCGACAACGGCTTGGCCATGCAGACCGCGATCAGGCCATGCTTGAGGGCGACTTCATGCAGCAGATGCTTGAACAGAAAAGTCTGGTCGGCAATCAGCAATGGGTCATCATGGGTGAAGTTGACTTCATACTGACTCAGCCCCATTTCGTGCATCACCGCCTCGCAGGGAATACCTACCGCGGTCATGCTGGCCTTGAGCTCGGCAAAGAACGGCTGCAGCCCGGTCACCGAGCCCACGGCGAAGGCCTGGCTGCCCGCTTCACGCCGCCCATCCAACCCCACCGGCGGGCGAAACGGCTGCTGCACATCGGCGTTGTGCTCGAACAGATAGAACTCCATCTCGGTGGCGACCTTGGGTGACCAGCCACGGGCCTGATAGCGGTCCACTACCCGCTGCAGCATGCTCCGTGAGGACAGTCGCGACGGCGTCCCATCCATTTCCACGGCTTCACACAGGGCCAGTGCCCGCGGTGCCAGGGTCCAGGGAGTGATGTGCAGCTGTCCCGGTATCGGGCGCAGAATGAAGTCGCTGTCATCGTAGCCGTAATACCGCGGATCGGGATATTCGCCGGTCAGGCACTGCACCAGCACACCATGGGCCATCTGCACCCGGCGCCCCTGCATGAAGTTACGGGCATGGATCACTTTGCCGCGCGGTATGCCGTTCATGTCCGGGATCACGCATTCGACTTCCCCGATGCCATCCAGGCGCTCGACGAGTGAAGGATCTGCGGAAAGTGATGTCATGAAAAATACCCTGTTGCGACAGCGGCCTGCCCGGAAAGGGGACGATATTACCGCATCGGCCGGGCGCTGAATAATTTCCCGTCCGCTGGTATTGGCGCATAGCTCATATTGAGCTATCGTGCGCAACCAATGAATGAATGTTCATTTTTAAAACAACAACAAGGAATCAACATGCATCAACCCAACCCTTGCAGATGGCTGACTGCTCTGCTGTTGCCATTGCTGCTGACAGCCTGTCTGGGTGGTGGCGGATCAGATAACGACGCCTCACCCACCCATCCAGCAGAGCCCCCGCCGCCAACGTCCACGGCGACGTATCTGGAAGCGGTAGGTATCGGTGTAAGCGACCTGGATGCCGCGGTCGATTTCTATCGCAACGGCCTGGGCATGCGCGAAGTCCAGAGACTGACGCGCGATGACCGTATCGAGGTAGTAATGGAGTCGGCCGATCGCCGCGGCTCCCATATTCTGTTGATGGAGTTCACAGACGGGGTCGGCCGGAACTACCAACAAAACCCCGGCAAGCTGGTGTTCTACGTGCATGATGCCACTGCCTTTGCCAGCCGCTTCGAGAGTGCCGGTGGCCGTATAACCGCTCCGCCTGCGGCACTGCCGGAATATGACGGCACCCTGGTCGGCTTCGGCCGCGACCCGGATAACAATCTGATTGAAATAGTGGGTGTGCCCAGCGTCACGGACTCCTTCCTGGCGGCTGTCGGTATTGGTGTCAGTCATCTGCAGCATGCCCACGCGCTCTATACCGATGCCATCGGCTTGCAGGAACAGGCGTTTCTGCAGGTACCCGGCCTTTATGATGAATACACCCTGCTCTCGCCGGTACCAGGCGGCTCGGCATTGGTGTTGATGCACTGGACCAACGGTAGCGACCCGAATTATCAGGACAATCCGGTGAAACTGCAGCTCGCGACCGCCGACCCGAGGCTGCTGGCTGATCGGCTGGCAGAAGCTGATGCCGATATCCAGCATGAGCCGGCGGCCTCCACCGAGCCGGATCTGAACCAGGCCCTGGTCGGCTACGCCACCGATCATGACGGTACCCTGATAGAACTCCGCCAATCGCTCCGCTCCTACCTGGGCGCAGCGGCCATCGGTGTCGAGGATCTGCAGGCAGCGGAGGACTTCTTCAGCAACGGATTGGGAATGCGCGTGGTGGCTCGGCGCACCCGGGAGAATCGGGAAGAAACCGTAATGGAGTCTGCCGATGCGACCGGCTCGAACCTGGTGCTGATGGCTTTCACTGACGGCGTGCCACGCAACCTCCGGCAGAATCCTGGCAAGCTGGTGTTCTACACCAGGGATATGGAGAGTTATGTGGCATCATTCCAGGCAGCGGGTGGACGTATCACCCTGCCACCTACCCGCGACCCGGCCCTGGGCGTGACCGTCGGCTTCGGTCGCGATCTGCACAATAACCTGATCGAACTGGTTGCCGACCCCGCAGCGGAGCATTCCTACTTCGGCGCCTTCGGCATCGGTGTCAGCGACCTGGAAGCGGCTCGGGCCTTCTATGTAGATGAGCTGGGCTTTCGCCAACTGCTGTATCTACCCATCCCTGGCATGTATAACGAGTACATATTGCAGGGGTACGGCGGCTCGGCGCTGGTGCTGATGAACTGGACCAACGGCGGCGCGCATAACTACCGGGACAATCCGGTGAAAATGGAGATCCGCAGCATCGCCCCGGTGGCTTTTGCCGAGGCCGTGGAGCGCGCTGGCGGGGAGCTGTTGCAGGCGCCCGACGTGACGGACGACCCGGGACTTGAGGGCGAGATCGTTGGCATCGCCAAGGATCTGGATGGCAGCCTGATGGAGATCCAGCAGGCGCGCTGGGGAATGGAATGACATAAAAAAACCCCGGTCAGACCGGGGTTTTTATTGGCGGTGAACTCAGAAGCTCAGCGCGCGATCGCCCTGCTCGTCCTTGATACGGGTCGGCAGACCCATCTCGTTGAGCAGGTTGATGAAGGGCTTGCAGTCCAGCTCTTCGACGTTGACCATCTTCTGCACATCCCACTTACCCTGGGCGATCAGGATGGCAGCAGCCACTGGCGGCACACCGGCAGTGTAGGAAATACCCTGGCTGCCCACTTCCTGGTACGCCTCGGCATGGTCGGCGACGTTGTAGATGAACACTTCCTTGTCAGCGCCGTCCTTCTTGCCTTTGACCAGATCGCCAATGCAGGTCTTGCCCTGGTAGTTCGGCGCCAGGGAAGACGGATCAGGCAATACCGCCTTGACCACCTTCAGCGGCACCACTTCCAGACCTTCAGCGGTGGTAACGGGCTGCTCGGACAGCAGACCGAGGTTCTTCAGTACGGTGAAAACATTGATGTAATGCTCGCCAAACCCCATCCAAAAGCGGATGTTGGGCACGTCGAGGTTCTTCGACAGCGAGTGCAGCTCGTCATGACCGGTCATGTAGCTGGTCTGCTCGCCGACCACCGGCAGGTCATCCGTACGCTTGACCTCGAACATCTGGTTGCTGGTCCACTGGCTGTTCTGCCATGACCAGACCTGCCCGGTAAATTCACGGAAGTTGATCTCGGGATCGAAGTTGGTCGCGAAATAATGTCCGTGGCTGCCGGCGTTGATGTCAATGATGTCGATATCGCTGACGCTGTCGAAATACTCGTTCACCGCAATAGCCGCGTAGGCGTTGACCACACCTGGATCAAAGCCGACGCCGAGAATGGCGGTCACGTTATTCGCTTCGCACAGCTCGCGACGTTTCCATTCATAGTTGGCATACCACGGCGGCGTCTCGCAGATTTTTTCCGGATCTTCATGGATCGCGGTGTCCAGATAGGCGGCACCCGTCTCGATGCAGGCCTGCAGCACCGACATGTTGATGAAGGCCGATCCAACATTGATGACCAGTTGCGACTGTGTCTTGGCAATCAGTGCCTTGGTTGCCTCGATATCGAGCGCATCCAGGGCATGGGCTTGCAATTCACCGGCAGTTTTGAGGCTGCCCTTTTCTCGCACACTGTCGACGATCTGCTGACACTTCTCGACAGTACGCGAGGCGATGTGGATGTCTCCCAGCACGTCATTATGCTGCGCACATTTATGCGCGACGACCTGGGCCACCCCTCCGGCACCAATAATCAGAACGTTTCTCTTCATTTCTCTTCCTCTGAACGCCTCCTTGGGCTAATTCATGACCTCAGGAGAGGGCACTCGCAAAATCTTCGAATCCAAACTCACGTACCAGTTCAACCTCACCGTTCAGTTGGCGAACGGCGATGGATGGCATTTTCACGCCATTGAACCAATTCTTCTTTACCATTGTGTAACCGGCCGCATCGATGAAGGACAGCCGATCACCGATCTGCAGCGGCTTGTCGAACCGGAACTCACCGAAGATATCGCCGGCCAGACAGGACTTGCCGCAGACCATGTACTCATGGGGGCCGTCACAGGGCTCCATGCGCGCCGACTGACGGTAGATCAGCAGGTCCAGCATGTGCGCTTCGATCGAGCTGTCGACCACCGCCAGTTGCTTGCCGTTATACAGGGTGTCCAGCACCGAAACTTCCAGCGAGGTGCTCATGGTAATGGCAGCCTCGCCCGGCTCCAGATAGACCTGAACCCCATATTGCTCGGCGAACTGTTTCAGACGGGCGCAGAACTTGTCCAATGGATAGCCTTCGCCAGTGAAGTGGATACCACCACCCAGGCTGACCCACTGGACTCGCTTCAACAGATCACCGAAGCGCTCCTCGATCTGCCGCAACATGCTGTCGAACAGGTCAAAGTCACTGTTTTCGCAATTGTTGTGGATCATGAAACCGGAGATCTGGTCGATCACCTGCTCCACCTTCTGCGCATCCCACTCGCCCAGTCGGCTGAAAGGCCGCGCCGGGTCGGCAATCAACCAGTCGGAACTGCTGACCTGCGGATTGAGCCGCAAACCACGGGTGTGGCTGGCCGAAGCATCGGCGAAACGCTGCAACTGGCTGATGGAATTGAAGATGATCTTGTCTGAATGGGCCAGGACCTCGGCAATCTCATCATCGGCGTAGGCCACGCTGTAGGCATGGGTCTCACCGGCGAACTTGAGCTTGCCCAGCTTGACTTCATACAGCGAAGAGGAGGTCGTGCCGTCCATGTACTCCTGCATCAGGTCGAAAACCGACCAGGTAGCGAAGCACTTGAGCGCCAACAATGCCTTGGCTCCAGAGTGTTCGCGCACATAGGCGATCTTTTCCATGTTGCGCTGCAGCTTGATCTTGTCGATCAGGTAATACGGCGTCTTGATCACGGTGTCATGGCCCTCGAATCCGCCCGGTCGAACCAGGCAATTACGCAAACGGGCGATTATAGTGCAAAGGGGGCAGTGCTTCGAGAAAATTTGGCTGGGGATCGATCAGGGTCGCTACTGCTTGTTGCGAAAGCAGCCCGGGCCAGAGCGGCCCGGGCTGGTGGGATCAGAAATTGTAGCGTAGGCCGATGGAGCCGAAGTCGACATCATATTCATCGGCAACATCACGATACTGCTCGTATTCCGCAACCAGTTCGATTTGGGGAGTGAAGGCGTAGGATGCGCCTACACCGAAGGAAGTAACCCACTCGGTAGTCGAATCGCTTTCCGTCAGGGAACCAACGCCTGCCATTGAAACCTTTTGCTTAGCTTCCGTTTTCAGCTGGTGGTAGCCCACCTTGCCGAACAGCTTGAAGCGGTCCAGAGGCAACGTGCCAACCACGTTGGCACCAAAGCCATCGGTGTCGCCATCGATCTTGGCGCTCAATGTATCGAACCCGTCGCTGAGCTCCGCTTTATAGCTGGCTGTACCGAGATCAATATATTGAAATTCCAGACCGACATAGCGGTTCAATTGAATACCCGCGCCTATCTTGAAGGCCGAGTCTTTCCCGTCATAATCCGAACCGAAGATCAGACCAGCGTCGTTAGCGATAGCACCGAGCTCACTATCCAGGCCGCGAACAAAATCGGGTGTGTCTGCATCCGCTTGGCCAATATTGCCAAACAGATAGCCATTAGATTGAATCTCTGCAGCCTGAAGGCCAGACACCATGACACCGGATACCAATACGGCAAGCAATGATTTACGCAACATGAACTAACTCCCTACTGTTCTTATATAGCCGCCTGCATGGCAGCCGTTCCCTTTGTCTACGTTTCCGTAGCTTCGGGATAATAAATCACCGCTTCGCTTAATGTCACGCTGATATCAGATCATCGCCGCAGGATCATCCAGCTCCCCGCTTTGCCAGCGGATCGTTTCCGGCGCCTGCCCTTCAGCCTGGAAGACATGGGCCACCCGCGGCACAGCGAAGCAGTGGTCGCCCCGGGCCGGTTGCCAGCTATTGAACTGGGTGTGGGTTATGCCGACTTCCCAATGCTCCGCCGTCGCCCAACCGCGGGCAGACAATTCCAGCCGCACCTCGGCGCCGACCAGGCTGATCGACTCGATGCACAGCGGAAGATGGGCATGGGCTGCTGGCGCACTCTG
Source organism: Pseudomonas sp. G11-1 (assembly GCF_024031555.1). Classification (NCBI taxonomy): domain Bacteria; kingdom Pseudomonadati; phylum Pseudomonadota; class Gammaproteobacteria; order Pseudomonadales; family Pseudomonadaceae; genus Pseudomonas; species Pseudomonas sp. G11-1. The sequence continues at coordinate 100,813 of NZ_QEYQ01000008.1, forward strand.
GAGGGTTAATTCGTGCGGGCGCATGTACAGCTGCGCCGTCTGCCCCACCCGCTCCGCCGCGCCGACAGGCAGCCGAACCCAGGCGTCATCCTGATTAAGCAGCGTACCGTTCTGCTGGCCGGCGAACACATTCACATGACCGAGAAAATCGAATACGAACTGGCTGCTCGGCTCGGCATACAACTGCTGCGGCCGATCCACCTGCTCGATGCGTCCGGCGCTCATCACCGCGACCTGATCGGATAGCTCCAGCGCTTCCTCCTGGTCATGGGTAACGAAGACACTGGTGAAATGAAACTCCGAATGCAGGGCGCGCAACCAGCGGCGCAGATCCTTGCGAACCTTGGCATCCAACGCACCGAAGGGCTCATCCAACAGCAGGATCTGCGGCTTCATCGACAGCGCGCGGGCCAGCGCGATCCGCTGTTTCTGCCCACCGGACAGCTGGGCCGGGAACCGGTCCGCCAGTTGCCCTAGTTGAACCATTTCCAGCAGCATATCGACGCGTTTGCGAATCTCCGCCGCCGGCGGTCTTTCCTTCGCAGGCATCACTTCAAGACCGAAAGCTACGTTCTGGGCCACCGTCATGTGCCGAAACAAGGCATAGTGCTGGAACACGAAGCCAACCTTGCGTTCGCGCACATGCAAGCCGGTAACGTCTTCGCCATGGAACAGGATCCGTCCGCCGTCGGCTGTTTCCAGACCGGCAATGATCCGCAGCAGCGTCGTCTTGCCCGAGCCGGACGGTCCGAGCAGCCCGACCAGCTGGCCATCCGGGATATCCAGCGACACATCCTTCAGCGCCTGAAAGGAGCCAAAATGCTTGGTAATACCTTCGATGGAAATACTCATCAGCGATTATCCGATTGATCATCGAGAGGGGCGCGCTGCCGGGCCTGACGCCACTCCACAAAACTTTTCACGACTATGGTGATCAGCGCGATACCTGCCAGCAGCGACGCACTGGCAAAAGCACCGACCACGTTGTAATCCTGGTATAGCAGCTCGACATGCAGCGACAGGGTGTTGGTCTCGCCGCGAATGTTGCCCGACACGACCGAGACCGCACCAAATTCACCCACCGCCCGGGCATTGGTCAACACCACCCCGTAGAGCAGTGCCCATTGGATATTCGGCAACGTGATTCGGCGAAACAGCTGCCAGCCGGTGGCACCCAACACCACGCCGGCCTCTTCTTCCTCGCGACCCTGCTGCTGCATGAGCGGGATCAGCTCCCTGGCCACGAAGGGACAGGTCACGAAGACCGTTACCATCACAATGCCTGGCCAGGAAAACATCAACTGCACATCCTGATCCATCAGCCAACTACCCAGCCAACCGTTGCTGCCATACAGCAGCAGGTACAGCAGACCGGCTACCACTGGCGACACTGCGAAGGGTATATCGATCAAGGTGATCAATACCTTGCGGCCGGGGAAGTCGAAGCGTGTCACCAGCCAGGCCAGCATGACGCCAAAGACCAGGTTGATCGGGACTGTCAGCGCAGCCACCAGCAACGTCAGCCCGATCGCGTGCATCGTATAGGTGTCAGTCAGGTTGGCCCAGTAGTTTGCCCCACCGGCGGCGAAGGCCTGCTTGAAGATGATCACCAACGGGATCACCAGCATCAGCATGGTTACCGCGAAAGCCAGGGCGATCAACGACCACTTCACCCAGGGCTGATCACCGGCGCGCATTGTCTTGCGTTCGTGCATGGCGCTCACCGTCCGTGCAGCCGGCGCAGATAGCGCGCCTGCCAAAGGTTGATGCCCAGCAACAGGATCAGCGAGGCTATGAGCACCACCGAGGCAATGGCGCTGGCGGCCGCGTGATCGAACTCCTGCAGCCGTACGAAGATCATCAAGCTGATGATCTCGCTGACATAGGGCATGTTACCGGCAATGAAGATCACCGCGCCGAACTCTCCAAGGCTCCGGGTAAACGAAAGCGCCACGCCGGTCATCAGCGCCGGCCACATGGCGGGAAACAGAATCCGGCGAAACACCGTCCAGTCCGTTGCCCCCAGACTGACCGCAGCCTCCTCATCTTCCGGAGCCAGATCTTCCAGCACCGGCTGCACCGTGCGCACCACGAACGGCAGGCTGGTGAAAGACATCGCCACGATGATACCCAACGGGGTAAAGGCGACCTTGATATCGAACAGGGAGAAAATCTGGCCGTACCAACCATCTGCGGCGAAAAGCGCAGTCAGGGTAATCCCCGCCACCGCCGTCGGTAACGCGAACGGCAGATCGATGAGCGCATCCATGATGCGTTTGCCGGGGAAGTCGTAGCGCACCAACACCCAGGCCAGCAGCAAGCCGACCAGACCATTGATTATCGATGCCAAGGCAGCGGCCCAGAGAGTGACCTTATAGGAGGCGATTACCCGCTCATCAGTCACCACCGCCCAGTACCGCTCCCAGCCCATATCTGCGGTCTGCATGATCAGGCCAGTGAGTGGCAGCAGCAGGACGATACTGATGAAGAACAGCGAAACGCCAAGGCTCAAAGCAAAACCCGGCAAGACACGCTTGCCGGGTTGGCTGGAACGACCCGGCAACAGGCCGGAGAGAGATCGATTCATGTGAAGATTGTTTTACCGACGCTGGAGTTGATCCAGTTTACCACCACTGGCGAAATGTTCCTTCATCACATTTCCCCAGCTGCCGCCAATCTCTTCGACGGGCAACAGTTCAACTTCCGGGAATTGGTCAGCGAACTCGGCTTTCACCTTCTCGTTGTGCACCCGGTTGTAGAAGCCGGCGATCAGGCGCTGCGCATCTTCAGAATACAGCCCTTCCAGATAGGCTTTTGCCAGCTCTTCGGTACCGTTGTGCTTGACGCTCTTGTCGATCCAGGTCACGGGGAACTCGGCCAGGAAACTGATTTTCGGCACCACGACTTCGTATCCGTCGTTCTGTGCAGCAATATTGTTGACTTCGGACTCGAAGGTCAGCAGAACGTCGCCGATACCACGCTCCACGAAGGTGGTAGTCGCGCCACGTCCGCCGGTGTCGAATACTGCCACGTTACCCAGGAACGTACGCAGGAAGTTGTCGATAGCAGCTTGATCGTCGCCATAGGTTTTTTGTGCATAACCCAGCGCCGCCAGATAGGTGTAACGCCCATTACCCGACGTTTTCGGGTTGGGCAGCACCGAACTGACATCGTCTCTGGTCAGATCATCCCAGTTCTGAATGTTCTTCGGGTTTCCCTTGCGCACCAGGAACGCCATGGTCGAGTAATACGGCGAGCTGGCATTGGGCAGACGATCCCGCCAATCCTCCGGAATCAGATTACCGCGCTCATGCAGGATATCGACATCGGTTACCTGGTTGTAGGTCACCACATCTGCCCGCAGGCCCTGGATGATCGCTTGAGCCTGGCGTGAAGAGCCCGCATGCGACTGTCTGACCTCCACAGTCTTGCCGGTCTCCTTCTCCCATTGCTCGGCGAACAGCTCGTTGTAAGCAGAGAACAGCTCTCGAGCAATATCGTAGGAGGAGTTGAGCAGAGTCTGATCCGCCGCCTGGACGTGCCCCATGGACAAACCGGCACTCATCACCAAGGCGCCACCCCAACGGCTGGCTCGTTTGAACAGGGAACGGTGAGTGGCCATACATCCTCCAGGCAATTACTGCTGTCATTAATCAGGCCAAAGAGAATAACCAAGCTAGTTCTATATAACAATATTTCAATTAGACCGTTTTACTTAGCACATAAAACAATAAGGCATAAGAGCATTATGTGAGCTTGTCGGCCAGCCCATCGCGGCCAAGGCCGCTCCCATCACCAGGCGCGAACTCGTAGCACAAGGCACAAGGTGCGCAGACAGGTGGCGATTCAGGCATAAAAAAACCCCGCCAGTTGGCGGGGTTTCTTATTTGAAGCTTGACGATGACCTACTCTCACATGGGGAGTCCCCA
>NZ_QEYQ01000009.1:0-5441 GCF_024031555.1 Pseudomonas sp. G11-1
TTAACAAGGAGGTCACTGTAATCTCGTGCCGTTCCAGCTTGTCGTTCAATCAATGTGTCAGGCCATGGCCCAAATTGTTTGGGCGTTATATGGTCAAGCCACACGGGCAATTAGTACTGGTTAGCTCAACGCCTCACAACGCTTACACACCCAGCCTATCAACGTCGTAGTCTTCGACGGCCCTTCAGGGGGATCAAGTCCCCGGTGAGATCTCATCTTGAGGCAAGTTTCCCGCTTAGATGCTTTCAGCGGTTATCTTTTCCGAACGTAGCTACCCGGCAATGCCACTGGCGTGACAACCGGAACACCAGAGGTTCGTCCACTCCGGTCCTCTCGTACTAGGAGCAGCCCCTCTCAAATCTCAAACGTCCACGGCAGATAGGGACCGAACTGTCTCACGACGTTCTAAACCCAGCTCGCGTACCACTTTAAATGGCGAACAGCCATACCCTTGGGACCGGCTTCAGCCCCAGGATGTGATGAGCCGACATCGAGGTGCCAAACACCGCCGTCGATATGAACTCTTGGGCGGTATCAGCCTGTTATCCCCGGAGTACCTTTTATCCGTTGAGCGATGGCCCTTCCATACAGAACCACCGGATCACTAAGACCTACTTTCGTACCTGCTCGACGTGTTGGTCTCGCAGTCAAGCGCGCTTTTGCCTTTATACTCTACGCACGATTTCCGACCGTGCTGAGCGCACCTTCGTACTCCTCCGTTACTCTTTAGGAGGAGACCGCCCCAGTCAAACTACCCACCATACACTGTCCTCGATCCGGATAACGGACCAGAGTTAGAACCTCAAAGTTGCCAGGGTGGTATTTCAAGGTTGGCTCCACGCGAACTGGCGTCCACGCTTCACAGCCTCCCACCTATCCTACACAAGCAAATTCAAAGTCCAGTGCAAAGCTATAGTAAAGGTTCACGGGGTCTTTCCGTCTAGCCGCGGATACACTGCATCTTCACAGCGATTTCAATTTCACTGAGTCTCGGGTGGAGACAGCGCCGCCATCATTACGCCATTCGTGCAGGTCGGAACTTACCCGACAAGGAATTTCGCTACCTTAGGACCGTTATAGTTACGGCCGCCGTTTACCGGGGCTTCGATCAAGAGCTTCGCCGAAGCTAACCCCATCAATTAACCTTCCGGCACCGGGCAGGCGTCACACCCTATACGTCCACTTTCGTGTTTGCAGAGTGCTATGTTTTTAATAAACAGTTGCAGCGGCCTGGTATCTTCGACCAGCCAGAGCTTACGGAGCAAGTCCTTCACCCTAGCCGGCGCACCTTCTCCCGAAGTTACGGTGCCATTTTGCCTAGTTCCTTCACCCGAGTTCTCTCAAGCGCCTTGGTATTCTCTACCTGACCACCTGTGTCGGTTTGGGGTACGATTTCTAGTTACCTGAAGCTTAGAGGCTTTTCCTGGAAGCATGGCATCAACCACTTCGTGTTCTAAAAGAACACTCGTCATCAGTTCTCGGCCTTAAGATCCCGGATTTACCTGAGATCTCAGCCTACCACCTTAAACACGGACAACCAACGCCGTGCTGGCCTAGCCTTCTCCGTCCCCCCATCGCAGTAACCAGAAGTACGGGAATATTAACCCGTTTCCCATCGACTACACCTTTCGGTCTCGCCTTAGGGGTCGACTCACCCTGCGTCGATTAACGTTGCGCAGGAACCCTTGGTCTTCCGGCGTGGGAGTTTTTCACTCCCATTGTCGTTACTCATGTCAGCATTCGCACTTCTGATACCTCCAGCCAACTTCTCAATTGACCTTCACAGGCTTACAGAACGCTCCTCTACCGCACATCCTAAGATGCACCCGTAGCTTCGGTGTATGGTTTGAGCCCCGTTACATCTTCCGCGCAGGCCGACTCGACTAGTGAGCTATTACGCTTTCTTTAAAGGATGGCTGCTTCTAAGCCAACCTCCTAGCTGTCTAAGCCTTCCCACATCGTTTCCCACTTAACCATAACTTTGGGACCTTAGCTGACGGTCTGGGTTGTTTCCCTTTTCACGACGGACGTTAGCACCCGCCGTGTGTCTCCCGTGCTCTGCACTCACTGGTATTCGGAGTTTGCATGGGGTTGGTAAGTCGGGATGACCCCCTAGCCCAAACAGTGCTCTACCCCCAGTGGTGATACACGAGGCGCTACCTAAATAGCTTTCGAGGAGAACCAGCTATCTCCGAGCTTGATTAGCCTTTCACTCCTATCCACAAGTCATCCGCTAACTTTTCAACGGTAGTCGGTTCGGTCCTCCAGTGCCTGTTACGGCACCTTCAACCTGCCCATGGATAGATCGCCCGGTTTCGGGTCTATACCCAGCGACTAAACGCCCTATTAAGACTCGGTTTCCCTACGCCTCCCCTAGACGGTTAAGCTCGCCACTGAATATAAGTCGCTGACCCATTATACAAAAGGTACGCAGTCACCGAACAAGTCGGCTCCCACTGCTTGTACGCATACGGTTTCAGGATCTATTTCACTCCCCTCACAGGGGTTCTTTTCGCCTTTCCCTCACGGTACTGGTTCACTATCGGTCAGTCAGGAGTATTTAGCCTTGGAGGATGGTCCCCCCATGTTCAGTCAACGTTTCACGTGCGCCGACCTACTCGATTTCACGGCAAAGAGTCTTTCGTGTACGGGGCTATCACCCACTATGGCCGCCTTTTCCACAGCGTTCCACTAGACTCAATACCGCTTAAGGGCTGCTCCCCGTTCGCTCGCCACTACTTGGGGAATCTCGGTTGATTTCTTTTCCTCCGGGTACTTAGATGTTTCAGTTCCCCGGGTTCGCCTCACACACCTATGTATTCAGTGTGTGATACCCAACTTATGTTGAGTGGGTTTCCCCATTCAGAGATCTCCGGATCAAAGGTCGTTTGCCACCTCCCCGAAGCTTTTCGCAGGCTACCACGTCTTTCATCGCCTCTGACTGCCAAGGCATCCACCGTATGCGCTTATTCACTTGACCATATAACCCCAAACAATCTGCTTGCGCCGATTGCTCAAAGCCTATGTCTTGACATGATTTCACGACAATCCGGAACTTGCACTTGAGATTACAAGTTACCTTAGCCATAACGTGTGCAGTGAAACACCCGTTATGTCTTGTCTTACTTCTATCACTTTTCCACATTGTTAAAGAGCGACTGATCAAAGATCAGACATCAATCATCCCGTCATAAATCCCTGGGATCATTCATGTATGAACTCTTATCGAGTACCGGCGATGGCAGCTGCTGTCCTGGTGGAGCCAAGCGGGATCGAACCGCTGACCTCCTGCGTGCAAGGCAGGCGCTCTCCCAGCTGAGCTATGGCCCCGTTCAGACCTGACACCTCGACAATTGGTGGGTCTGGGCAGATTCGAACTGCCGACCTCACCCTTATCAGGGGTGCGCTCTAACCAACTGAGCTACAGACCCAATTATCTCGGCCTGCTACCTGTTGCGTTAAAGCTACAGACCTAATCGCCTTTCTTTCGGAATCAAGTAATTCGTGTGAGTGCTTGAAAAAGCGTGTGATCTTTCGATTAAGGAGGTGATCCAGCCGCAGGTTCCCCTACGGCTACCTTGTTACGACTTCACCCCAGTCATGAATCACACCGTGGTAACCGTCCTCCCGAAGGTTAGACTAGCTACTTCTGGTGCAACCCACTCCCATGGTGTGACGGGCGGTGTGTACAAGGCCCGGGAACGTATTCACCGTGGCATTCTGATCCACGATTACTAGCGATTCCGACTTCATGGAGTCGAGTTGCAGACTCCAATCCGGACTACGAGAGACTTTATGGGATTAGCTCCACCTCGCGGCTTGGCAACCCTTTGTATCCCCCATTGTAGCACGTGTGTAGCCCTGGCCGTAAGGGCCATGATGACTTGACGTCATCCCCACCTTCCTCCGGTTTGTCACCGGCAGTCTCCTTAGAGTGCCCACCATAACGTGCTGGTAACTAAGGACAAGGGTTGCGCTCGTTACGGGACTTAACCCAACATCTCACGACACGAGCTGACGACAGCCATGCAGCACCTGTGTCAGAGTTCCCGAAGGCACCAATCCATCTCTGGAAAGTTCTCTGCATGTCAAGGCCAGGTAAGGTTCTTCGCGTTGCTTCGAATTAAACCACATGCTCCACCGCTTGTGCGGGCCCCCGTCAATTCATTTGAGTTTTAATCTTGCGACCGTACTCCCCAGGCGGTCAACTTAGTGCGTTAGCTGCGCCACTAAGAACTCAAGGTTCCCAACGGCTAGTTGACATCGTTTACGGCGTGGACTACCAGGGTATCTAATCCTGTTTGCTCCCCACGCTTTCGCACCTCAGTGTCAGTATCAGTCCAGGTAGTCGCCTTCGCCACTGGTGTTCCTTCCTATATCTACGCATTTCACCGCTACACAGGAAATTCCACTACCCTCTACCGTACTCTAGCCCAGCAGTTATGGATGCAGTTCCCAGGTTGAGCCCGGGGATTTCACACCCATCTTACTGAACCACCTACGCGCGCTTTACGCCCAGTAATTCCGATTAACGCTTGCACCCTCTGTATTACCGCGGCTGCTGGCACAGAGTTAGCCGGTGCTTATTCTGTCGGTAACGTCAAAACTTCAGGGTATTAGCCTAAAGCCCTTCCTCCCAACTTAAAGTGCTTTACAATCCGAAGACCTTCTTCACACACGCGGCATGGCTGGATCAGGGTTGCCCCCATTGTCCAATATTCCCCACTGCTGCCTCCCGTAGGAGTCTGGACCGTGTCTCAGTTCCAGTGTGACTGATCATCCTCTCAGACCAGTTACGGATCGTCGCCTTGGTGAGCCATTACCTCACCAACAAGCTAATCCGACCTGGGCTCATCTGATAGCGCAAGGTCCGAAGATCCCCTGCTTTCTCCCGTAGGACGTACGCGGTATTAGCGCCCGTTTCCGGACGTTATCCCCCACTATCAGGCAGATTCCCAGGTGTTACTCACCCGTCCGCCGCTAAATCCGGGAGCAAGCTCCCTTCTTCCGCTCGACTTGCATGTGTTAGGCCTGCCGCCAGCGTTCAATCTGAGCCATGATCAAACTCTTCAGTTAAAAACTGCATGGGTTTTGAGAAAACCCTAAACTTGGCTCAGCTTACTAAACTCATGAATTCACGAGTTACTTGTAGGCTGATAATCTTGCGATCATCACGACATCCACAAGCACCCACACGAATTACTTGATTCCAATTTGTTAAAGAGCGATTCGGTCCGCGTTTCCGCTTAACCAAGGCCGCGCATTCTACGCCAACCTTATGATCTGTCAAGCTTTTTTTGTGAGGCTTTGCAGCGCTGCACCGCTTGACACATCGGCCTGGAACGCTGCTGCTGTTCCGGGCCAGGGAGGCGCATTCTACAGGAGTCATACCCCGTGTCAACGCCTTCCTGAAAATCCTTTCTCACCCTGAAAAAGCGATG